>CAYGOV010000131.1:0-1004 GCA_964351625.1 uncultured Marinoscillum sp. | reverse complement strand
AAATTCTGCTGGTACGGGGACTATTGATTTAACAAATGCTGCTGGTATGAGTTTTACAGGTATAGCTGGTAGTTCTCTTGTTCCTCTTAATAGATTCCAGTGGACTGCAGGCCAGACTCTTACACTTGGTGCTGGGACTTCTATATATGCTACTGACATTAAGGGGGGGAGTGGTTCTAAAATAGTTATTGCAGGTGATTCTACCCTGGAAGGCGAAATTAATAATGGCGGTGCTATTATTAATGACGGAGTAACCCTTACTTTAACCGGCGGTACTGAATATAACTCTACTATCAATGGTGCAAATCCTGGCCAAGCGACTCTTCGAATAGCTTCTGGCGATCCCAAGTTAGATGGAGTAGTAGGGGGTACTAATCCTCTGGCTACCCTTATTATTAGTGAGGGGGCGGAAGCTAATTTTAGAGCTAATGTCAGCGCAAATAATACTATATTTACTGGAGTAGGTCTACTCCGTGTTAGATCAAGAACTCTAACTGGTAATGTAGATTTTCAAGGTTATGATGGGACTATGGAGATGTCTGAGGGTACTATTACAGGTACTGTAGATTCTACGGTTAGTAGCGCAGGTATTCTCTCTTTTTATGACTCTACTGGTACTATTGTAGGCAACATAGGCGATACTCATGCACTTAAAGCACTTAATTTTACAGGGGATTTTAACATCTCGCTTCAAGGATCTTCTATCAAGATTGCAAATATAAATCCAAATGCTTCTGATACTGGTACTATTAATTTAACAAATGCTGCTGGTATGAGTTTTACAGGTATAGCCGGTAGTTCTCTTGTTCCTCTTTCTACTATCCAGTGGACCTCGGGTAAAGCCCTGACTCTTCCTGGAAGCTCTATATATGCTACTAATATTAATGGCGGGAGTGGTTCTGGATTAGTTATTGCAGGTGACTCTACTTTACAAGGTTCTGTTGCAAACGCAGCCACTACTATTAATGATGGAGCTACTCTTACTTTAGGCGGTAATACTACCT
>CAYGOV010000130.1:0-1022 GCA_964351625.1 uncultured Marinoscillum sp. | reverse complement strand
TTTGGAGAGGTATTAGGCCTTACAAGCTGGTTATCACTAACCAACTCTGGTGAAGAAATCTCAATTAGCACTACTGAAATTCTGGACAAAGTCATTTACAGTGACGCTTTGTATGGTGACCAAGAAAAGAAGGATGGTGGTTATTCGCTAGAGCTTATCAACCCGACAAGTGAATGCCCTAGTAGTGCCAATTGGTCTGCAAGTACGGATGTATCAGGCGGCACACCAGGAAAAGAGAACTCCATATACAGCTTGAATCCTGATAGTGAAGCGCCCACTTTGCTCGCTTATGAAGTCATCAACCCTCAAGCGCTCAAGTTTACTTTTTCAGAAACGATGGACAGTACGCTTTTAGCAAATGCAACCATAGCTGGGGCAGGCACCATTGCTACTCGCTCGGTCAATTCAACACTGACAACTCTTGATATAACCCTAGCGACTGCACTACAGAAAGGACAAGATATCGAGATCACCATAAGTAATGCTCCAGACTGTTCTGGCAATTTAATGGAGCCAACAACCATCACCTTGATTTTAGGTGAGGAGCCATTAGTCGGTGACCTAATCATCACAGAGATCATGGCAGATCCAGAGCCATTGGTTGGACTGCCGAGTAGCGAGTTTGTAGAAATCTACAATGCATCTGATAAAGCACTAAGCTTACAAAATGTGGTGTTCAGTGATGCTACTTCAAGCCGGAACCTGCCTTCTTCTACCTTAAAGTCTAGAAGCTACCTCATCCTTTGCCCTTCGACGAGTGTAGATGCCTTTGCCCTTTATGGAGAGGTTTTGGGTCTGTCAAGCTGGCCATCATTGACAAATACTGGGGAGGAACTATCGATTAGTACGACAGAACTTTTGGACAAAGTGACCTACAGTGACGCTTGGTATGGCGACCAAGAAAAGAAGGATGGTGGTTATTCGCTAGAGCTTATCAACCCTATAAGTGATTGTCCGAGCAGTGCCAATTGGTCAGCGAGTACAGATGTATCAGGCGGTACACCTGGAAAGCAGAACTCCAT
>CAYGOV010000129.1:0-1036 GCA_964351625.1 uncultured Marinoscillum sp. | reverse complement strand
AGTGCAAATAGCACTTCAGTTGGGATAGTAACTGCAAGTGATCTAAATGGCGATGTTCTGGCTTATTCGATCATAGCAGGAAATACGAACAATGCTTTTGTAATAAATGCAGCAACAGGAGCCTTGACCGTATCAAATGTGTCCGAGCTGGATTTTGAAACTACACCTACTTTTTCACTGACCGTGCAGGTAGATGATGCTGAGTTTAGTGCTTCGGCAACTGTCACTATCAATCTAAATGACGTGGATGAGACTGTAAATCAGGCACCACAAATAGTAGCGCAATCATTTAGTATTGATGAAAACAGTCCGAATGGTACTTCAGTAGGTACAGTAAACGCTTTTGATCCGGATGGAGATGTGTTAACATATTCCATCACTGCCGGCAATACAAACAATGCTTTTGCCATTGATGGAGCAACCGGTGCTTTGACAGTCGCTAATGTGTCTGAGCTGGATTTTGAAACTACACCAAGTTTCTCCCTGACCGTACAAGTCGCGGATGCGGCATTGAATGCTTCTGCTACGATCACTATTAATTTGAATGATCTTTTAGATACAAATCAGCCACCAGTAATCACTAGTCAGACTTTTTCCATTGACGAAAACAGTGCTAATGGCACTTCCGTAGGAACAGTAGTTGCCTCTGACCCGGATGGAGATGTGTTGACTTATGCTATCACTGCAGGCAATACAAACAATGCCTTTGCAATTGATGGAACAACTGGCGCTTTGACAGTAGCGGATGTTTCTGCTTTGGATTTTGAAACTACACCAAGTTTCTCTTTGACTGTACAAGTTACGGATGCAGCTTTGAATGCTTCTGCTACTATTACTGTTGATTTGAATGATTTGGATGAAAATTCGGCACCTGCTATTTCTGATCAGACATTTAGTATCGATGAAAACAGTGCGAATGGTACGTCAGTAGGAACAATAGTTGCTTCTGATCCAGATGGAGATATGTTGACTTATGCTATCACTGGTGGCAATACAAACAATGCTTTTGCTATTGATGGAGCAACTGGCGCTTTGA
>CAYGOV010000128.1:0-1039 GCA_964351625.1 uncultured Marinoscillum sp. | reverse complement strand
TTTCTGGAGTCGCAAGAAGAATATGAAGCATCTATAGTAGGCCTATCGCACACACTCACTAATACTGATTTGATACATCACAAATGTATCGTCAATGAATCTGAGCATAATATTCTAAAAAAAGCACGAAAAAAACAAAATAACAATAAAGCCTTAGCTCATATTACAAATTCAGCATCAGAGAATCAGCTAACAGAAAATGAGACAAGGATATTAGCTATACTCGATAATGATCAGAACAAGATAATTAAGACAGGTTTGATTCTAGAGAAATTGTCAGAAACTCAAAAGAAAATAAATCCAGGTAATAAGGCACTCTCTATATCTCAAGAAATTGGCAATCAAGTAGCTGCACTATCAGAAGGTAATTTTAGAGCAATAGCATCTGATTTACTTGATATAACCAGAGTAAGCGACATTACTAACAAGATCGCAGCAGCTGCTTACTCCTCAGCAGAACATATTGCAGGTAAGTTTCATGACAAATACATAGCAGCTAATCCGCATTATCAACCTCTAACTTCTAATGAAATATCTCAGATCTTCCAAAATTCTGTAATGCCATCGCAGCAAGAGTCGCAAACAGAGGCTCCAGAAAACATAGAGCAAGAACAAAAAACATATGAAGATAAAGTCCGTAAAACACAATCCTGGAAAAACCCAGACGAAAAGCCACGAAAACATCGACAAACACAAAGGGAAGTAAATCCACCAGCTTCGCAACAAACAAACACGGATCCAATAAACAAACAATCCAAAACTCCCCCTAGCTCTAATATTCCAAACGAGCAAGACTCTATGAGGCTTACATGGGAAGCTCTTGTCATGCAGAATAAAGCAAAAAATGAGACAAGAGACCAGTTATACCAGCAAAATAAAGAAGTCAAAATCTTTGATCTCAAAAGAAGCACCTCAGATAATAAGAGTAGTATGATAAATACCTCTAACTCTACTTCAAATTATTATGAAATTGCTCAGGAATTATTTGGAAGCCCCGCAAATAATAGTACTCAGGTAACAGACCCATTCATCAACATCA
>CAYGOV010000127.1:0-1045 GCA_964351625.1 uncultured Marinoscillum sp. | reverse complement strand
CTAGATCGTTTAGGACGAAGAATGTCAAAACTTGTAGAATTAATCAATGACTTTAGGGCGCGCGATATAGAATTTGTTTCATTAGAAAATAATATAGATACTACAAATCCAATGGGAATGCTGCTTTTTACTATGTGTGCAGCTTTTGCTGAAATGGAGCGGATATTAATTACCGAAAGAGTCAAAGCTGGATTAACTCTGGCCCACAAGAAAGGAAGAAGAGGTGGTAGGCCTAAATCACTTACGCCTGAAAAGCTAAAAAAACTAAAATTTCTTATAAAATCAAATGATTTTTCAGTAACTGAAATGTGTGCTATGACGGGAATTACGCGCTCAGTATATTATCGTGCTATTAACGACAAGCTATTGAAATAATCCATAACTAAAGCACCTCAATACAAAATATGAAAAATAAGAAAATTAAAAACCCTTGAATCAACAGGGGTTTAAGGGGGTCGTATATCGCACGTTCAAAAAACCCAACTCTCTACATCCCTTATAAATCAATGCCTATAGCAGCTTGTGAGAAAATTTGTCCTTTCCTGCAAAGAACCCCTAGTAGATATATCAAGGCTTACAAAACATTGTTCGTATAATATGCTAATGGGAATTTTAGCACCTATGTTGCTGATAGGCCTATACTACAAACTATTGAATTTGATCAAGAGCAAGAATATGGAGGGGCAAATAAGTCCGCAGGATATTTTAATTATATTACAAAAAATAAATAAGGTAAAAATTAATAATGAGTGGCATACAAGTGAAACGAGCTCAAAAAATATTAAAACATTAACTAAGTTAAGCCTGCCTGTTACGTATTAACTCCAGGAAGTTTGGGCTTGAATATATCTCAAGTGATTGACGACTCTCATGACCCGAGTAAGGCTGAATCAATGCATCATCTACGCCTTTTTCTTCATCCAACTAAAAAGAAAGTGTCTTAGTGTATGAGGGGATATTGAGTGATCTATACCAGCTTCTTTTGTATAATTCATTAGGATTTTTCTGATCCCTCGATCTGAATATGGCTTCTTCCAACTAGATT
>CAYGOV010000126.1:0-1058 GCA_964351625.1 uncultured Marinoscillum sp. | reverse complement strand
AGTTGCCACTTTTGTCTTTAGGGCTTTGGCATAATTTCGGATTTTCTGATGACTTACTTGAAGGGCAGAAGATACTACGAACTGCCTTTGATAATGGAATCGTACATTTTGATCTAGCCAACAACTACGGACCGCCTTATGGCTCTGCTGAAACCAATTTTGGAAGACTTTTAAAAGAAGATTTCGCTAACCACAGAGATGAGCTTTTCATATCGTCCAAAGCTGGTTATGACATGTGGCCTGGGCCTTATGGGAATTTGGGTTCGAGGAAATATTTAATGGCTTCACTTGACCAGAGTTTAAAGCGAATGGGCTTGGATTATGTTGATGTTTTCTATCATCACAGACCAGACCCAGATACTCCAATTGAGGAAACCGTGCAAGCACTTACCGATATTGTGCGGAGCGGAAAGGCACTATATGCTGCCATTTCAAATTACCCAGCCGATACCGCCAAGCAAGCTATTGAACTTTTAAAAGCTGCGGGTACGCCTTGTCTCCTACATCAAGCTCGATATTCTATGTTTGACAGATGGGTTGAGGATGGCTTACTAGATGTTTTGGGTGATGAAGGAGTAGGTTGTATCGCATTTAGCCCACTCGCTCAAGGCCAGCTCACCAATAAGTATATTGATGGAATTCCTCAGGATAGTCGTGCGGCAAAAGGGATGACTTATTTAGAGAAAGAAACGGTTCAAAAGAACTTAGCTAAAATCAAATCTCTTCATACGGTAGCAAAGGAAAGAAACCAATCGCTGAGTGACATGGCTATCGCTTGGCTCTTAAAAGATGAAAGAGTGACTTCCGTGTTGGTTGGTGTGAGTTCTGCTAAGCAACTTGCTGAGAATTGTAAAGCACTTTCGAATCTGAGTTTTGACGAGACTGAATTGAAAAAAATTGAGGCAATTCTCGCAGAGTAAAGTGTCTTTTTTAACAGAGACTCTACTTTTCACATATCGATAAACGACTATTTGTGAGTGATTAGTCACTGTTCGGAGTAGTGTTCCACTCTTTAGAATATTGACGGAAAAAACCAGCTAGAATTAACTAACAGGTTT
>CAYGOV010000125.1:0-1076 GCA_964351625.1 uncultured Marinoscillum sp. | reverse complement strand
ACCTGAGTTTGATATAAGGAAAGGCTACAAGTCATATATATCAATGTGTTGGCGGCAAAAAGCTCTTGAATTTTAAGCGGAACGCTATAAATTACGATTTTAACTAACAATTAAAGAGTAATTTATGATAGCGTTCCTAGCCGACATTTTCTGCTCAATTGATGATTTTTGCAATAACTTTTACAACAAACCTCATTATTTCTTAGCCAGCAATTCTAATGCAAAACGTAAAAAGCCTTGCTCCATTAGCGTTTCAGAGATAATGACTATCGTGATATTATTTCATATGAGTGGCTATAGAAATTTCAAAGACTTTTACTTACTATGCGTTCTAAAAGACCTGAAACCCTATTTCCCAAAGGCCGTTAGTTATTCAAGATTTATACAGCTAATAGAACATGCCCTTATGCCTCTTTCAGTATTCTTTAGCGGCCTTAAAGGAAGAGAAACAGGTATATATTATGTCGACTCTACAACGATAGAAGTTTGTCATATCAAACGAGAAAAAAGACATAAAGTATTCAAAGGACTTGCTGCCAAAGCTAAAAGTTCGATGGGATGGTTTTTTGGATTTAAGCTTCATTTGGTAATAAATAATTTAGGAGAAATTATGGCAGCAAAACTAACGCCAGGAAACATAGATGATAGGAAACCTGTCCCTGATCTTGTCGATAAATTAAGTGGTTGGTTATTCGGAGACAAAGGATATTTGAGCAAAGAATTATTAGAAAAATTGAAAGCTCAATCTTTAGAAATTTTTACAAAAGTGAAGAAGAATATGAAGGAGAGAGTGATCAATATTCATCAAAAATTTTTCTTGGGCAAAAGGGGGTTAATAGAAACTGTAAATGACCAGTTGAAGAATATTTGTCAGATAGAGCATACTCGTCATAGAAAGCCTGAGAATGCATTTGTGAACCTAGTCTCAGGATTAATTGCATATTTTTTTAAACCTCGCAAACCCTCGATTAAAAACAACAAATTATCACCAGAATTTAAAGCGCTTACGTCAAACTGAGGTTAAATATACAAAATTAGATATGGACGGGGCAGTAACATATGCAAAAGCTAGAATA
>CAYGOV010000124.1:0-1091 GCA_964351625.1 uncultured Marinoscillum sp. | reverse complement strand
TTTGGAAGCCCCGCAAATAATAGTACTCAGGTAACAGACCCATTCATCAACATCACGACTACTGATACTACTACAACTCTAGATATGCCCTATACTTACCCAAACATCACATTCATACCTAGCGCACTTGCATCAAGCGCATCAATTGGAGGAGTAGTGCCCCCTAGTTTAGAAATTCCTGAACTTATGCCATTATTCTTAAGAGGGTCTTATATTACAGCAACCAGAGGTTTTGCTTTAGGACTCGGGCCTTCTGCAGTCTTATTATCTAGTGTATATGGAGCAGCTTCTGTTCATCACTCTTATGCAAATGATATAGAAAGCCTTAACCAAGTAAAACAAGATCATCGAGAATTATATCAAAATGTAACTCCTACAACAGAAGATGTTGCATATGCCAACAGGCTTGGTATATTTGATCTTGAGAACGAGCACGATCTTGCAGCGCTAAATCATCTTGCACAAGCAAGCGCCGCAAGAAGAGAAGTGGGCAATGGAGAAGCAACATCAAAATATAATTTTGATGTAGGTCATCTGAACTTTGACCCAGTCTCTTTTGCTATGAATGTTTCAGTGGGAGGCTCGGCTCAAGAACGAGCGGAAGCACGAGAGAGATATTACGAATCATTAAAAGCAGAAGCAGAAATCAAAGATAAATGCGCTCAAAGAGTTATTCTATCAGATCATGGACTTGTTCAGCTTGTTGTAGATACTGCAGATAATTTATATCCAGATCATTTTGCCTTATATCAGCATATATTTTCCTACGGAAAGACAGTACAAGGAGTGGTAAAACATCAAGGAGTTGCAAATTTTTTAAAAGAATATCAGAGGGCGTGTGGTGATCACAGATTTTTGGTAGAGCAAAGACATATAAACACAAGATTATGGGAATCCGGAGATCCTCTAGACAACACAATTAGGACTGATATAATAAAAAATGATTATACAAAAATTTATGATGTAAAATTTGGTAAAGCCGGCCTTAATTTAAAGCAAAGCACTAATATGATCATGCGCGCTAAAAAGCCAGAGTCAGGTCAAGTTCAAGAACAATATGAAGCAAAACCTACGGCGCGTGGAGGAATTAC
>CAYGOV010000123.1:0-1094 GCA_964351625.1 uncultured Marinoscillum sp. | reverse complement strand
ACGTAGCACCGATCTCTGCTCCATCTATCTGGAAGTTCAACTCATCATTGATATTATCTACACTTACGCCTGAGATACTATAACCTGTAGGGGCAGTGAGGTCTGGGGCAGAATATGCTACAGTGGTGCTTACTGTGGAACCTACATTCAATGCTGCATCGGTTAAGTATACATCGATCGTCAACGTTCCATAGTTAAGTCCAGCAATATTGATCGCTCCGAAGAACTCTGTGCTGTTACTAACTATGCTACTTACGTTGACTGGTGTTCCGCCTCCATCGCTGCTTACTGTGTAATCATACGTAGCACCGATCTCTGCTCCATCTATCTGGAAGTTCAACTCATCGTTAAGGTTATCTACACTTACTCCTGAGATACTGTAGCCTGTTGGGGCCGTGAGGTCTGGGGCAGAATATGCTACAGTGGTGCTTACTGTGGTACCTACATTCAATGCTGCATCGGTTAAGAATACATCGATCGTCAACGTACCATAGTTTAAACCAAGAATATTGATCGCTCCGAAGAACTCTGTGCTGTTACTAACTATGCTGCTTACGTTGACTGGGGTTCCGCCTCCATCGCTGCTTACTGTGTAATCATACGTAGCACCGATCTCTGCTCCATCTATCTGGAAGTTCAACTCATCATTGATATTATCTACACTTACGCCTGAGATACTATAACCTGTAGGGGCAGTGAGGTCTGGGGCTGAATAGCTAGCCGTTTGACTTGATATCGTGCCTACATTTAATGCCGCATCCGTTAACGTCACATCGATGGTCAACGTACCATAGTTTAAGCCAGCAATATTGATCGCTCCGAAGAACTCTGTGCTGTTACTAACTATACCGCTTTGGCTGACTGGTGTGCCGCCTCCATCGCTGCTTACTGTGTAATCATACGTAGCACCGATCTCTGCGCCATCTATCTGGAAGTTCAACTCATCATTGATATTATCTACACTTACGCCTGAGATACTATAACCTGTAGGGGCAGTGAGGTCTGGGGCAGAATATGCTACAGTGGTGCTTACTGTGGAACCTACATTCAATGCTGCATCCGTTAACGTCACATCGATGGTCAGCGTGCCATAG
>CAYGOV010000122.1:0-1145 GCA_964351625.1 uncultured Marinoscillum sp. | reverse complement strand
CACTACACCGAAAGTAGGCGAAGACCTCACGTTCACACTGACAGTCACCAACAATGGTCCAAGCGCAGCTACGAATGTTGAGGCTACAGACAACCTACCTACAGGTTACACATACGTGAGTTCAAGCACTGCAACTGGTACTTTCAACAACACAACCGGAGCATGGGCGATAGGTAGTATGGCTAATGGCGCAACAGCAACATTAGAGATCACTGTGACAGTCAATGCAACAGGTGACTATGCGAACACGGCGAGTGTAGCAGGTGATGAAGAAGATCCAGAAACACCAAATGACGAGGATACACCAGATGTACCAGTGGTACCAGTACCACAGGCAGATCTTGAGATTGTAAAAACTGTAGACAACACTACCCCGAAAGTAGGCGAAGACATTACGTTCACGCTGACAGTCACCAACAATGGCCCAAGCGCAGCTACGAATGTTGAGGCGACAGACAACCTACCGACAGGTTACACATTTGTGAGTTCATCAGCGAGTGTTGGAAGTTTCGACAACAGCACTAGTGCTTGGACCATTGGCAACATGGCTAATGGCGCAACAGCGACATTAGAGATCACAGCGACCGTCAATGCAACGGGTGACTATGCGAACACAGCGAGTGTAGCTGGTGATGAAGAAGATCCAGAAACACCAAATGACGAGGACACACCAGACAGTCCAGTGGTACCAGTACCACAGGCAGATCTTGAGATCGTTAAAACTGTAGACAACACTACCCCGAAAGTAGGCGAAGACATTACGTTCACGCTGACAGTCACCAACAATGGCCCAAGCGCAGCTACGAATGTTGAGGCTACAGACAACCTACCGACAGGTTACACTTACGTGAGTTCAAATACAGTTACTGGTACTTTCGACAACACAAGTGGATCATGGGCGATAGGTAGTATGGCTAATGGAGCAACAGCAACATTAGAGATCACTGCGACAGTTAAAGCAACAGGTGACTATGAGAACACCGCGAGTGTAGCTGGTGATGAAGAAGATCCAGAGACACCAAATGATGAGGATACACCAGACAGTCCAGTGGTACCAGTACCACAGGCGGATCTTGAGATCGTTAAAACGGTAGACAACACTACCCCGAAAGTAGGCGAAGACATTACGTTCACGCTGACAGTCA
>CAYGOV010000121.1:0-1155 GCA_964351625.1 uncultured Marinoscillum sp. | reverse complement strand
GTTCTACCACCCTCACGGATCGCAAATCTTAGTCCCTTCTCCATTGCAATTGGTGTAATTAGCTCTACCTCAAAAGACGTATTATCTCCTGGCATTACCATCTCTACTCCATCCGCAAGCTTTATATCTCCAGTAACATCTGTTGTTCTAAAGTAAAACTGAGGTCTGTATCCTTTAAAGATCGGCGTATGTCTTCCACCTTCATCTTTATTTAAAATATAAACTTCACAAGAAAATTTCTTATGGGGCTTCACTGATCCTGGCTTGATTAAACACTGACCACGCTCCACATCTTCTCTCTTCGTCCCACGAAGTAAGATACCAACGTTATCTCCCGCACGACCTTCATCAAGAAGCTTACGGAACATCTCTACTCCTGTTACGATTGTCTTCTGAGGATCTCTGATTCCTACTATCTCAATCTCCTCTCCAACCTTAACTATTCCTCTTTCCACTCTACCCGTTACAACTGTTCCTCTACCTGAAATAGAAAAAACATCTTCAACTGGCATCAAGAAATCTTTATCAATATCACGCTCTGGAGTTGGTATGTACTCATCCACTTTCGCCATTAGCTCAAGCACTTTCTCTCTACCAATCTCTGGCTTATTTCCCTCTACTGCCGCAAGTGCACTACCCGCTACAATTGGAATATCATCTCCCGGAAAGTCGTAAGAACTTAAAAGCTCACGCACTTCCATTTCTACTAATTCTAAAAGCTCTTCATCATCAACCTGATCTACCTTATTTAGAAAAACACAAATCGCTGGCACACCAACCTGACGTGCTAGAAGAATATGCTCTCTAGTCTGTGGCATTGGTCCATCTGCTGCTGAAACAACTAGAATCGCTCCATCCATTTGTGCCGCACCCGTAATCATGTTCTTTACATAATCCGCGTGACCCGGACAATCTACGTGAGCATAGTGACGAGATGCCGTCTCATACTCTACGTGAGAAGTATTAATTGTAATCCCTCTTGCTTTTTCTTCTGGAGCTGAATCAATGTCTGCATAAGACTTTGCTACTCCTCCCGTCGCCTCTGCAAGAGTGATAGTAATTGCTGCTGTTAACGTGGTTTTTCCATGGTCTACGTGACCAATTGTACCAATGTTTACGTGTGGTTTTGAACGATCGAATTTTTCTTTAGCCATT
>CAYGOV010000120.1:0-1182 GCA_964351625.1 uncultured Marinoscillum sp. | reverse complement strand
GGTGGTGTGAGAGGCGCACCGTGGGCTTATGGCTCACGGCCGTCTACTCAATTAGCCTTATTTTACTTCTTCCTCTAGTATTGTTTCGCCAAATCCACCAGTATTCGGATCAAGGTAATATTTGACTTTTTGCTTCTTAGAGTTAGTGTTTTCAATCCCAGAGGCAATTCCAGCTCCAATTAATCCACCGATTATTGCACCAGTTGAAACACTTTGATTACTTGGAATCCCATAACCGTAAAAATTGAGTTCATAGTTTTCAATGGTTAACGGAAAAAACTCTTTCTGATGATAAACATAAACTTGACCATCAAGAGCAATTGCCCATACTTTTTTAACTTTTTGATCTGAATCCTGAAATTTTGGAATGATTTCGAAGGTTCCGCTCCAAGGTTCATTCGTCCTTTCCTTTTTTTCTACGTAAAAATCTTCAGTGTTCGATGGGGAATTACTTTTTAGTTCCTCATAATCCGCATAAATGCCTGTTTTAATTTTCTCTAGAAAAATAGGGAAATTGTACTTCAGTGAATCTGGAATTTCGTCAGATGATCCATCAGGAGATAACGCGAGAAATTTTTCAGTATTGGACAAATCAACCATAGCAAGCTTTTCGAAACTCATTTTAAAAGCGTTGGCAATGTTTTTTGTATGTTTCTTGGTAACATCTGCTCCTGTTATCTCAGTAGTTGACGAGGTTTGTAGAACTCTGAATAATTGGGATTCTTTCTCCAATAAAAAATCAATTGATAGTTCACAAAAACCTGTTTCTTTAGAAAAACCTGTTTTCTCTGAGATTTTCAGGGTTCTAATTACCAATTGAATATTTTGGCCACCAGAGGCTAGATTGTTGTTAAGAAAATTTGAAACTTCCTTTTCTAGAGGGTTAGTGAAGCTAGCGTTGACTTTCACATTTGCCATTCCTTTTTGAGTCCAACCGATATTAGTTTTGTCAATTCTTTCATCAATCACTTTTGTTACGTTGAAAGGTTTATTCGAAAGCTCAATTTGTTGATCACTTAAAGTGAAAAAATGAGTTTGACCGAGTGAAATATTCCAGCTAATAGCTATAAAGGTTAGGATCAAGTAAGTTCTTCTTTTCATTTTGCAAAAATTAAGGCTAACGCCAAGCTAGCAGGAGTGCGCCCCGAGCTTGGCAAGTACCGATAAAACTAATGAATCTGC
>CAYGOV010000119.1:0-1193 GCA_964351625.1 uncultured Marinoscillum sp. | reverse complement strand
TAAAGAGTAACAATTATGGCTAAGGATAAATTTGAAAGAAATAAGCCGCACTGTAATATCGGAACTATAGGTCACGTTGATCATGGAAAAACATCCCTTACAGCTGCTATTACAAAAGTTTTAGCCCAGAAAGGCGGAGCATCAGAAAGAAAATATGATGATATTGATGCATCTCCAGAAGAAAGAGAGCGTGGTATTACAATATCTACTGCTCACGTAGAATATCAAACAGAAGCAAGGCACTATGCTCACGTAGATTGTCCAGGACACGCAGATTATGTAAAGAATATGATCACAGGTGCTGCTCAAATGGATGGAGCTATACTTGTTGTATCTGCAGCAGATGGTCCAATGCCACAAACAAGAGAGCATATTGTGCTTGCACGTCAAGTAGGAGTACCTGCTATAGTTGTATTTCTAAATAAAGTAGACATGGTAGATGATCCTGAGTTACTCGAACTAGTGGAGTTAGAAGTAAGAGAATTACTATCTAAATATAATTTCCCAGGAGATGAAATACCAGTTATTAAAGGCTCAGCCCTTGCTGCTTTAGAAGGAAAGCAAGAAGGTATGGATGCTGTAACAAAGCTAATGGAAGCAGTAGATTCATATATTCCTCAGCCAGCAAGAGCTATAGACCAACCTTTCTTAATGCCTATTGAAGATGTATTCTCTATTTCAGGTAGAGGTACAGTAGTAACAGGAAGAATAGAAAGAGGAATTGTAAAAGTAGGTGAAGAAGTAGAAATAGTAGGACTAAATCCAACTCAAAAAACTACATGTACAGGTGTTGAAATGTTCAGAAAGCTCCTAGACCAAGGTATGGCAGGAGATAACGTAGGAATATTACTCAGAGGCACAAAAAGAGAAGATGTAACAAGAGGTCAAGTTCTAGGAAAACCAGGAACAGTAGCTCCTCATACTGAATTCGAAGCAGAGATCTATGTTTTATCAAAAGAAGAGGGTGGTAGACATACTCCTTTCTTAAATAACTACAGACCTCAATTCTACTTCAGAACAACAGATGTTACAGGAGAAATAATGCTACCTGCAGGCAAAGAAATGGTAATGCCAGGTGATAATACATCTCTTGTCGTAAAGCTTATAGCACCTATTGCAATGGAATCAGGACTACGCTTTGCTATCAGAGAAGGAGGCAAAACAGTAGGAGCAGGAGTTGTAGGTAAGATTCT
>CAYGOV010000118.1:0-1206 GCA_964351625.1 uncultured Marinoscillum sp. | reverse complement strand
AAAGGGGGGATAGACATGGTAGAGAAATTTGAGCGAACGAAACCGCACGTTAATATTGGGACGATTGGTCACGTGGATCATGGTAAGACGACGTTAACGGCTGCCATCACTAAGGTATTGTCAGAAAAAGGTCAGTCTAAGTTTTTAGATTATGCCTCGATTGACAAAGCGCCGGAAGAGAAAGCGCGTGGGATTACGATTAATACTTCTCACGTGGAATATGAGACGGCAAACCGTCACTATGCGCACGTAGATTGTCCAGGGCATGCGGATTACGTAAAAAACATGATTACGGGAGCGGCTCAAATGGATGGAGCGATTTTGGTGGTGAGTGCAGCGGATGGTCCGATGCCCCAGACGCGAGAGCACATTCTATTAGCGCGTCAGGTGGGAGTTCCTTATATAGTAGTATTTTTAAATAAAGCCGACATGGTGGATGATGCGGAATTGATTGAATTGGTGGAAATGGAAGTGCGAGATTTATTGGGTTCTTACCAATTCCCTGGAGATGAAACTCCATTTGTGGTGGGTTCTGCGCTTAAAGCGTTAGAAGGAGATGCTGGTGAGTATGGTGCTCCGGCGATTGAGAAATTGATGGCGGTATTGGATGAATACATTCCAGAGCCAGAGCGTGATATTGAGAAATCCTTTTTGATGCCGGTTGAAGATGTATTTTCGATTTCTGGTCGTGGAACGGTAGTGACGGGTCGTATTGAACGAGGGATTGTGAAAGTGGGTGAAGAGATTGAGATTGTGGGGATCCGGGATACGCAAAAGACCACTTGTACGGGTGTAGAAATGTTCCGTAAGTTGTTAGATGAAGGTCGAGCGGGTGATAACGTAGGTTTATTGCTGCGTGGTTTGAAGCGAGAAGATGTGGAGCGTGGGCAGGTGGTTGCTAAAGTAGGAACGATCAAGCCGCATACGAAATTCACTGCAGAAGTATATGTATTAAAAAAAGAAGAAGGTGGTCGTCATACGCCATTTTTCAATGGGTATCGTCCTCAATTTTACTTCCGAACGACCGATGTGACCGGTGCGGTGGCGCTGCCTGATGGAGTAGAGATGGTGATGCCGGGGGATAACATTAAGATGACGATTGAATTAATCTCACCGATTGCGATGGAACCTGGAGTACGCTTTGCGATTCGTGAAGGTGGACGTACCGTAGGTGCCGGTGTGGTGGTTGAGATCATCGAGTAGGAA
>CAYGOV010000117.1:0-1217 GCA_964351625.1 uncultured Marinoscillum sp. | reverse complement strand
TAATAGAATACCCCAATAGAAAAATTAATTGCTGAAAAGAATTATAGTTTATTTCCTCTTATAAACAGGAACAGTGCTACACGGCTCGCCATACATCAAACTAGAAACATGAGGAACTAGTTTTTTGGCTATTTCGAAATAAGCATAATCCCTATTTGAGATGCTTCCACAACCTTTGATAACTACTTTCTTTCCTGTAAAGTCTGTGTCTAATAAGCTCGTGATCGCCTGATCAACGAGGCCTTTCTCAAGTTCTTCTTCATGACCAAATACTAATAAATTAGTCACAAAGAACAATTTGGAGGCTAGGAGCATGTAAGCCCATGAAGGAATAATCGCATCAGCTGAACAAAAAACCGCAACATTCTTGCCTCGATATTGCTCAAGATCTATCGACTTAATGTAATCTCTGAAGTCTTTCTCCCTTAGAATTTGACCTTGAAATAATGTTGGTGCGAGATCAAGTAAGACTTTTTCTGATTGATCGAGATAGTCTTCCAAGTCAATCGTGACAAGTGGGCTCTGGCTTACTCTGTTTACTATTTCGTCCATTGCTTAATTTTTTGCTGTTTTGGTTTGAAACTCTTTTAAATAATCTGGCTCGTAATAAGCTAGATTTTCAAATGAATTTGTGGTGAATTTCTCAAGGGCAATCATGCCCATATATTTGGCAGAAGGTGTGATATCATCTAAAAAGTTCACTCCTGTATTTGCTAACAAATCCTTGAATTTACCTGAACCATCCCCGAAGAGGTAAAGTTCTTTATCGAGGAAATCATTGAAAGTATTTTCATCTACAACTAATGGGCTTGTGTCCCAAAGGCTTTCGCCCCCTCCGCTGATAAGTTTGCAATAAACTTCCATCCTGCGCGCATCAATCATCGGGCATAAGTAATGGCCCTCCTTCAAGTAAGGTTCGACTTGAGAAATCATTGTATCCAAAGAGCTTACAGAAATAAGAGGGAGCTCTAATGTAAACGCCAGACCTTTTGCCACCGAAGACCCAATGCGTAATCCTGTATAAGAACCTGGGCCGGCGGAAACCGCGATTGCATCCAAATCCTTCATTTCGACATTTGAATTGAAAAGTAACTCTTTGATGATCGCTGGCAAAAGCCCAGAATGGGATTTCTGAATATAATAATACTGTAAACCTACCAATTGGCCATTGTCATGTAAAGCAACTGAACATGCCTTTGTGGAAGTCTCAATACTTA
>CAYGOV010000116.1:0-1218 GCA_964351625.1 uncultured Marinoscillum sp. | reverse complement strand
TTCTACTATTTATTATTTGCTGATTAAAGTAAGGTGTTTGTCGTCTGATTACACTGTACATCCGATGGACAAGTTTGTTTCTTACAGCATTGATCACACTCATTTTTGGCTTTCCCTCTGCTACCTTTCGTTCATAATAGGTCTTTAGATCGCTATCATATTTAATTGCTGTTAGAGCACCCATGTGAAGTAGGCATTTTGTCTTTTTGTTCGCAAATGGGCTTACCCTTGGCCTTCCTCTTAGACTTGTTCCTGACTCATGAGCATTGGGCACCACACCTGCGTAACTTCCAAACTTTCTAGGATCTGTAATCCGTGTGAAATTATATGTAGCCAGAAGCATATGTACTGACACTTGCTCGCCCACACCTGGTACGCTTTTGAGTAGCTCAAAATTGGTTTTCATTTGTGCGTTTTTATGGATCATTGCCATGATAGATTGCTCCGTCTTCTTGAGTCTTTTTTTTAATTCTCTGATGACCACATCATTGTCTTTGATGATTTCCTTAATCATTGCTTTTTCAAGTGTACTCTTGAGTTCAATATTTACCTTCTCAACTGCTAAAACCTGCTTCAATAGCCTATCGCGATGCGCACTGAGTAATTTGAGCCTTAGCAGATCTTCATCTTCAAGACAGTTCATAGTCAGCTGCTCTGTGAATTTCAGTGCATATTGAGCGATTACCCAAGAGTCTTTCTTATCAGTTTTCACTCTCTGGATTCCCATACTTCGTTTAATATGTAGTGGGTTAACCACTGCGAATTTGATCCCTTGTTTGCGCAAGTATTCACAGAGAGCAACAATGTAAAGCCCTGTGTGTTCCATGCATACTACGGTTTCTTCTGGATCTACCTCAAAGTCTGTGAACCAGTCCTTAAAAGACATAAATCCCAACGCTTTATTGAGAAAACAATCATGTTTGGTTTCACCAGTTTCTGTCTGGATACCTGTCATGTCGAGACTTCCCTTGGAAACATCAACACCAATAATTAATTTATACATAGAGTAATGTTTATGTTGATGCATTGGGACCCTTAATAGGCCTAAAAGCCTGTAATTCTATCTAATGCTTTCAACTGAAGATGGCTTGGGACCAATTCGTATGGTAGTCCTTGAAACTTAACCGATAGATGGTTCTCCCAAGTCATCATTTTTAAAATTATCTTTAGCTAAAAGATAGCTAATTGGTAGTTTACAAGTCTAAGGAACCGATAGCT
>CAYGOV010000115.1:0-1329 GCA_964351625.1 uncultured Marinoscillum sp. | reverse complement strand
AGTACCCGAACGAACTCAGCATTTGGGAACGATTGGCTGAACTCTATTACGAATCAGGTTTTCTAGATGCAGCAGGTAGATACTGGGTATTAACCGAACCAACAGACAAACGAATAAAAAAAGCAATAGAGGTCTATCTTAAATCGGTAAACAATTCTGGAACTCAGGTTCTCCAAGACATTACATTTCGAGGCAACAAGGACGAACTCCCTGAATACGCCAGAACCAAGCTGACTGAATTTGAAGCGGACAGTAAAGTGAAGTCGAACTACGTCCCAACTTTCCAACCAAAGCAGGACAAGAGCGAACGGAAAAACTCAAAGAATCAAGAAACAACCAGAGACAAATGGACAAATGGGGAATTGTTGCGATTCTGATATCAATTATTGTGTTTGCACTCATCGGATTCGGAACAACTATCTCTTGGATATTCTAAAATGATATGAGAAAAAATTCTTACGAAGTTATCTTTTGTGATAACTTTGCTTTGTGAACAGAAAAATAATCTTCTACGAGAATTACTTCATAGAATTTTACCAACAACAAGACCAAAAAGTCAAAGGAAAAATTCAATACGTTTTCGAGTTGATTAAGCAGGTTGAAAAAGTTCCTGAAAAGTTTTTAAAGCATCTGACAGGGATTAACGGACTTTATGAAATCCGAATAGAATATCAATCAAATATTTATCGGGTTTTCTGTTGTTTCGACGAAGGTCAACTGGTTGTTTTATTTAACGGATTTCAGAAAAAGACTCAAAAAACTCCTAAAAAGGAAATTGACAAAGCTCAACAACTGATGAAGGAGTATTTTGAAAACAAAAAATAGATTATGAAAGAATATAAAAACATAATAACGTTTGACGAGTTGATCGAACTTGAACACGGGAAAATTGGCACTGAAACTCGAAACAAATATGAGGAGGGTGCACAGATGTTCATTGTGAGTGAAATGTTAAAGGCCGCTCGTAAAGAAGCAAACATGACCCAAGAGCAACTCGCTGAAAAGTCAGGCACGAAAAAGAGCTACATTTCAAAGATTGAGAACGGAAAAGGAAACATCCAACTTTCTACTTTAATCCGAATTTTCGAACAAGGTTTGAACCGACGAATTGGATTAACCTTTCTTTAAAAACTTAATACGCACCACAGTCGAGTGGATGGCCGTAGGCCATAAGCCTACGGTGCACCCCTCACACCACCGTACGTACGGACGTATACGGCTGACTAGGCGTCCCCGATCGTAAAGCATACAATTACCGCTCTTTACACCAGTAATTGCTTTCCGCTACTTTTAAGATAAGGCTACACAAAGGCTCCTTATCTAATTTTC
>CAYGOV010000114.1:0-1347 GCA_964351625.1 uncultured Marinoscillum sp. | reverse complement strand
GAAGTGTCAACAAGTGGATTAATATTTTTCAGTGATCTGGAGAAACGTGAAATAATCCAAGAAGTATTAAGTGGTCGAATCAGTAAAGAAGGTGCTAGGCGAAAGTATGGTATACGAGGAAAGAGCGCCATTCAGAAATGGATGCGTAGCTTTGGTTATGAGAACAAGATGTCAGAAGAGTCAACTCATACACGCACAATGGCCAAATACAAAACAAGGTTAACAGGAGAAGGATTGCCTGATGACCCTGTTGTCCTAAAGAGGCGTATTGAGCAATTGGAGCGAGATCTACAGATTGCTAAGTTGAATGCAATGGCTCAGTCGACGATGATTGATATCGCTGAGAAGACCTTTAAGATTCCAATCAGAAAAAAGTCTGCCACCAAGTAATCTCACAAATGAGAGAGTACACACATGCGCCAGTCAGTGTATTCTGTCGATTGCTTGGTGTGAGCCGACAGGCATTCTATCAGTATTGGAATAACCAGTCCACTCAAGGATATGAGTATCAAATTATCATTGATTTGGTAAGACAAATCAGAACGGATCATCCAGCTATTGGTACACGGAAGCTATACTTGATGATAGCACCACATTTAAGAGCTCATCAAATTAAACTTGGCAGGGACAAGTTTTACGGATTACTCTCTGAAAATGGAATGTTGTTAAGAAAGCGACGCAGGGCTATCAGAACAACCTATTCCAATCATCCATTCAGGAAGTATCAGAATCTCATCGTAGGTAGGTTGATAGAGCACCCCAATCAAGTATGGGTAAGTGATATTACGTATTGGAAAGTTGGTGATCGATTTTGGTATCTGACCTTCATTACAGATGCCTATAGTCGCAAAATCGTAGGATATAAATTATCCACCAACTTGGAGTCAAGAAGTAGTCTCGAGGCACTCAAGATGGCTATAAATAGCATGGAGCAACCTCTGGCAGGACTTATTCATCATTCAGACAGAGGTATTCAGTACTGTACGTATGAATACATCCGTATGCTCAATGAGAATCAAATACAAATCAGTATGACTCAATCAGGAGATCCGCTTGAAAACCCACAAGCTGAACGTGTAAATGGAATTATTAAAAATGAATACCTGAGACACTTCAAACTAAAGGATTTTAAGCACGCACAAAGGGTAGTCGATCAAGTGATTTACAGGTACAACAACCAAAGACCTCATATGAGCTGTAACATGATGGTGCCAGAAACAATCCATGAGTCTGGGCAATCAATATTAGGAAAGTACAATATGTCAAGCTATAGCAGGAATAATGAATATGTGTAAATCTATCTAAGTAGTATATGTTTAACCTGTCAACTTATTTTAGGACGATACA
>CAYGOV010000113.1:0-1397 GCA_964351625.1 uncultured Marinoscillum sp. | reverse complement strand
ATCAGCACTAACGCAAAAAGCCCTAGCGCTCCTATATAATAGGTTTGCTAAGGCTGTTGCTACTAGATCGTTGTTTGTTATACCCCTAGTATAGGAGGATTACATCATTATCTTAAGTTTGATGCTTCCTTGGTGAGATATGAATTTGCTTTGTTTTTGCATATTATATCCTGTTGTTACTTCTATGTTATTTTTAGCGATTGCAAGATTTGCTCCTAAGTTTAGTGAAGTATTTTTCTTCTTGTTATTTAGGATAAATTTATCTTCTTCGTTAGAAATAAGATGAGTAGTTAGGCTTTTTTGTTTTTTTGATAATTGCTTTTCTACAGAAATATTGATAGATGGCATAATATCAAAATCATTTGCAATTCTATGTTTGGATGATAATTTTATTCCAAGAGCTGCACTAAGTGAATTACTTGAGATACTGCTTACTGCATTTAGATTTTGATTTTTAGTACCGCCTTTTTCTTTATATCCACCTATTTTGTGATGCACATATTTAAGGCCAGCATTTGGTGTTAGGAATATATTATTTTCAGGAGATAAAGAAATTGCATATCCAAGATTTGTCTCAAGCTTGTAGAAGCTTGTTTTAGACTTTCCTGTGATTTTTTCTTCATTCTCTGTTCTTTTTATATTCATCTTACCAAATCCCGTAGATGCAACATTATCCCAAACTATATTATCAGATAATTTAGAATGTGAGTATAATGAGAATATATAACTATCTAATTTAGATTTCTGAGTTTTATCATCTGAAGATTTTAGATTTGCTGATGCATATGTTCCTGCAATTCCAAGATTGTGATCTTCTGTAATATCAAAATCAGCACCTACAGAAAAGGCTGCTAAATTTGCTTTGAAACCTTTTGATGAATCAGTATCTGGTGATTTAACTTTGCCTTCAGATGCATTTCCCATAGATACAGATGTCCATATTCTATTATGTTTATCATTATCACCAGATGCTACTCCTGCATTAGAAGAGATAGAATCAATTCTTGATGATATAGCATTGTGAGCAAGAGATGATATTGCCATACTCATCTTATGCATATTTTGCTGATTGGCTGATATGTTTTTACGAGTCTGTGCTGCTTCTTTGCGTAGGGCTTCTTTGCGTAGGGCTTCTGCTGCTTCTGCTGCTGCGAGTCTTTGCCTTTCTGCTTCTGCTGCTTCTCTTTGTCTTTTTAATTCTGCTGCTTTTGTTCTTGCCTGGAATCCTCTAACCATTGCCTGAATTTTGGTTGCTGCAATTCTTTGTATTTCTGATTCTGCTGCTGCTGCTTCCGCTCTTTGTCTTGGTGATGGTGAAGATGGAGGTGGAGGGACCTGTCTACCTTCTTCTTTTTTTTCAGAAGAAGCTTTTCTTGCATCTGTTGCATCTTTTATGT
>CAYGOV010000112.1:0-1397 GCA_964351625.1 uncultured Marinoscillum sp. | reverse complement strand
TTTCTAAGACTGTCTTCACTTTGTCTGGCTCAGGAAAGTCACCAAAACCAAAAGCAGTATCATATTCTAATCCGTAGCTTTTACAAATAACCTCCATGCGCAAACCATAGGCGCCATTGGTAATTATCAGTATCTTATCTTCTTCACCAATGGCAGATACAAGAGTGGCTTCCATTGCGCCAGTGCCACTCGCCACAAATAAGCCCACTTCGTGTGTTTCTTTGGCATTTCCAATTTCAAGTATTCCTTCACAAATGGTGTGCATCAATTGCCCGAACTCATCCTCGCGTGGGCAAATATCCTCGGAGATCATGGCTTCTTTCACCTTTTGAGAGGTGGTTCCAGGACCAGGATTGAGCAGTATATTTCTCCTTATAGACTTTTGGTGTGTGATTTTTCCTCTCATGAATTATTGGCTAAGTTTCGCATGAAATCAACCTTATTGTCAATCGGTTTGATGGTTGGCCTTCCCAAATTTTCGCGTGCACCCTTTCTAGTTTTTATTTCCAATAACACCGGTCCAGATTCACCCAAAAATAGAGGCCATATTTTCCTGAATTCTTCTACATCAGAAACTGAAAAACCTTTCCTATAGCCACAAGCTTCTGCGATTTTGGGGAAACTCACCTTGTAACCCACTGTAGGCTGCCCTCCTACCGA
Organism: uncultured Marinoscillum sp.; assembly: GCA_964351625.1. Taxonomy (GTDB): domain Bacteria; phylum Bacteroidota; class Bacteroidia; order Cytophagales; family Cyclobacteriaceae; genus Marinoscillum. The sequence continues at coordinate 737 of CAYGOV010000112.1, read as the reverse complement.
ATCATGGCTCCCATTGTTGATGACGATGTGCCTGAAATTTGTTGGTTTTTGATCGGCAATGATTGCCACAGAACCCATCTGCATTAGAAATGCACCATCACCATCCAGACAATAAATTTGTTTGTCGGGTTTTTCCAAAGCTATACCTAATGCAATCTGTGAAGCATGTCCCATGCAACCTACAGTCAGAAAATCTCGATCGTGACCTGTTTGATCCAAAACACGCTTTTCAAATACTTCTCGTGAAGTTTTTCCCGTAGTTGAAACGATAATATCATTTTTGCCTAGTTGATCCAAAACTAGATTTATGGCATCTTCCCTATTCATCTCATAGTGTGGGACACTCGTGGAATTTTTCATTTTGTAATCAGAAAAAACATCTTTTCTTACTAACAGTACATATGGTGCATGATTAGAGATCATATATGCTACAGCCTCTTCTAACTGCCTTTTCGCTTTTTCAAAATTATCAGCAAGAATGGCATACGGTATCTCAAGTGCAAGCAAAAGACTTTCATTGATTCTTCCCTGCTTGATATGTTGTGGTTCGTCTTTTACGCCTGGTTCCCCTCTCCAGCCAATCATGAGAAGCATCGGAATACTGTACACTTCCGGGTCTGTCAATGAAGTCAAAGGATTAATAGTATTTCCAAAACCCGAATTTTGCATGTAGACAAATGGCATTTTTCCTGTGGCCAGGTGATGCCCAGCCGCCAGGGCGATCGCACCTCCTTCAT
>CAYGOV010000111.1:0-1405 GCA_964351625.1 uncultured Marinoscillum sp. | reverse complement strand
TTAATGCCGCATCCGTTAACGTCACATCGATGGTCAGCGTGCCATAGTTTAAACCGATAATATTGATCGCTCCGAAGAACTCTGTGCTGTTACTAACTATACCGCTTTGGCTGACTGGTGTGCCGCCTCCATCACTGATTACCGTGTAATCATAAGTAGCTCCGATCTCTGCGCCATCTATCTGGAAGTTCAACTCATTATTGATATTGTCTACAATCACGCCTGAGATGCTGTAGCCTGTTGGGGCATCAAAATCTAACGTATGGACTTCTCCTGAAGTGAATCCCCCAGATAACGCGTTCGCTGCATCATCAGTGATGTCACTAACATTCACATCTAATCGGATTGTACCTGTGCCTAACAAACTACTTACAGTCACTGTATAGCTCGTTCCACTACCAACGACTCCACTGATCGTACCCGATGCGGTACCTGTGGTCGTCAGAATAAAGTCATCTGTGGTAACTCCCTGTACCGATTCACTAAATATTACATTATATTCTACAGGGACATCCGTCGGAACGTAAGCGCTCACTAGCGTAACACTGCTTACACTCGGAGCATCAAAATCTAACGTATGGACTTCTCCTGAAGTGAATCCCCCAGATAACGCGTTCGCTGCATCATCAGTGATGTCACTAACATTCACATCTAATCGGATTGTACCTGTGCCTAACAAACTACTTACAGTCACTGTATAGCTCGTTCCACTACCAACGACTCCACTGATCGTACCCGATGCGGTACCTGTGGTCGTCAGAATAAAGTCATCTGTGGTAACTCCCTGTACCGATTCACTAAATATTACATTATATTCTACAGGGACATCCGTCGGAACGTAAGCGCTCACTAGCGTAACACTGCTTACAATTGGGGCAACCACATCCTTAACAACAATATCCGTGACAGCCGTGCCCACATTACTCAATCCATCAGTCAATGTCACACTTAGAGTGATATTTCCATCGGTAACGGCACTTAAGTTTACGCCTGTTATCTGATCTGTCGATGTAACTATCGTTCCTGATCCGGTAGCGGTTGTGCCATCAGCATCTGTGCTGAAGGTATAATCATACGTAGTTCCTACTTCTGCTCCTGCAAACGTGAAGCTCACTGCGCTCTGATTCGTATTGTTGATGCTCGACTGGTCTATTGTGACAGAGTAACCTGTTGGCGCAATCACATCTGCCAGAGCCCCGGAAGTCACCCAGTTGGATGTTGTGCCTGTGAGAGCAAATGGACCAGATAACGTTCCATCATTAGCACCAGCATAGTCTGGAAGTGTGGTTAGACCTGTGTTGGTTCCTGAAGCCGTACCTTCATCAAATCTATAATAGGCAACAAGACCAGGTTCATTTCCTATAAGTTCTATAGCTAAACTATCTTGAATTGCTGATTGTGACCT
>CAYGOV010000110.1:0-1408 GCA_964351625.1 uncultured Marinoscillum sp. | reverse complement strand
CAAACTCAATTAGGTAGATCCCAGCGGTTACAGCTACCATTGCTGAGCAAATCACCAGAGGGAAACGGAGGAGAGCTTGACCGCTTTTTTCAATTAAAAAACTACCTGAAGGGAACTTCATATGTATTTAGATCTTAAAGGAATAAAATTACGTAAACTCTAAGCGGCATTTATCTGAGAATTTGTGTTTTGGCAATTGTGACTAATCTAAACTGCTACAAAAGCAGTATTTTTATCTTTCGTAGATACAATGAAGACCTATTCAACTTGCCTTTTTATTTCCGTGTTGCTCGCACCACTGCTGTTGATCAATTGCGTTTCTTATTCAAGCTATCAGACGGCAAGGACACTTCCCACTGGTAAGGTTTCTGGTTCAGCTGGTTTGGGGTACAACTATCTAGGAGATGAGAGCTTTGTGGATATCGCTTTGCGGGCTGGCTTGGGGGACAGTATAGATATTGGCGCAAAGTTCAACTATACAGGATTTGGGAGTGCTCACTTTATGCTAGATATGAAGAAAGAGATGAGCAACAAACTCCCTAATTTTCATACCGCGGTGGGTGTGGGGCTTTCTAGTGTTATGGCCGATGATTTGGGATTGGCCGTCCATCTTCCAGTTTATTTCAGTTTTCATTCACCAAATCAAAAATTAACACTTTACTTAAACCCACGTGCATTCTATTATTTGGATTTGAGAGATGAACTGGAAAGAGAGTTCAATAATTCATCGCTTGCTGCGGGTAACACAGTGGGTCTCAAACTAGGTAATAAATTCTCAATCATGCCTGAATATTCTTTTTTCGTAGGTAAGCATGACGATGAAGTGAAACTCAACACCCTATTTAGTGTTGGATTAGGATTCAATGTGAGATAAATCAACATGATAGTATTTCAAGTCTGAAAAGCGTACGTTTAAAAAATAGTAACCCAAAACCCCAATATGAAACCAAGTAATCAGGTTATTAATGCCTTTTTGGTGCTGTTGATTATAGTATCGAGCTGCACAGAGCCCGCCCCTGTAGAAGAGCCTGTCTTGATATTACGCACCAATTCCATAAAAGTCAAAGTGCTAGATGACATAGAAGTTATTGACTCAGTATTGGTTAAGCCTAATTTGTATTCTAATGTGCCAAGTTTTGATGGATTACCAGTTCCGGATTCAAAAGCTAAATTCATTGGAGCAGTGTTACCTGCAGTTTTAGTTTCGAAATATAGGATTGGACGCATGAGAGGTCGTGCTGAAGAATTGCTTGATAAAGCAGTTTGGACCGCAGATGATTCCATCTTTTACAATGCGCAAACTGAGCGATTCAAAGCTTCGGACCTTGAAGATCTCATAGTACGAATGCAAATTCACCCCAATAGTATTGTTTTGGCGCAAGCAGCTGTGGAGAGTGGATGGGGTTCA
>CAYGOV010000109.1:0-1416 GCA_964351625.1 uncultured Marinoscillum sp. | reverse complement strand
CCATCTCATTGCCAGAACAGTCTGCAGCCTTACTTATCATGATCTCAATATCTTGTCCTTTAGGTAGTGCATTCGCTAGGGTTATATCAAGAGTTGTCAGTGTTGAATTGACCAAGCGAGTAACAATGTTGCCTACTCCAGTTATGGTGGCATTTGCTAAAAGCGTACTGTCCATCGTTTCCGAGAAGGTTAATTTGAGCGCCAGAGCGTTTACTATTTCGTAAGAGAGTAAAGTCGGTGCTTCGCTATCAGGGTTCAAACTATATATTGAATTGACTTTCCCCGGTGTGCCGCCTGATACATCTGTACTCGCTGACCAATTGGCACTACTAGGGCAATCGCTAGTTGGGTTGATGAGCTCTAGCGAATAACCACCATCCTTCTTCTCTTGGTCGCCATACCAGGCATCACTGTAAGTGACTTTATCGAGAAGTAACGATGTGCTGATGGAGATTTCTTCTCCAGAGTTAGTTAACGATGGCCAATTGGCGAGTCCAAGTGCTTCACCAAAATCAGCAAATGCATCCACACTAGTCGTTGGGCAAATGATGAGGTAGCTTCCTGACTTTAGTGTATAGGCTGGTAGGTTCCTACTTGAAATAGCATCGCTGAACACTACATTTTGTAAGCTTAGCGCTTGGTCTGAAGCATTGTATATTTCTACATACTCACTGCTCGGCAGTCCAACCAAAGGCTCAGGGTCTGCCATGATCTCTGTGATGATTAGATCCCCAACTGATGGTTCTTCTCCTAAAATCAACGTGATGGTTGTTGGCTCCATTACATTGCCAGAACAGTCCGAAGCATTACTTATCGTAATCTCAATATCTTCACCTTTTGGTAGTGCTGTCGCTAGGGCCACATCAAGTGTTGTCAGTGCGGAATTGACCGAGCGAGTAACAATGGTGCCTGCTCCAGCTATCGTTGAATTTACCAATTGCACACTATCCATCGTTTCCGAGAAGGTTAATTTGAGCGCCAGAGCGTTTACTATTTCGTAAGAGAGGAAAGTCGGTGCTTCGCTATCAGGATTCAAACTATATAAAGAATTGACTTTACCCGGTGTTCCACCAATGGGATCGACGCTTGCTGACCAATTGGCACTACTAGGACAATCACTTGTCGGGTTGATAAGCTCTAGCGAATAACCTCCATCCTTCTTTTCTTGGTCACCATACCAGACGTCACTGTAGTTCACCTTGTCTAGAAGCTCTGTGGTACTGATCAATAGTTCTTCACCAGAGTTGGTCAATGAAGGCCAATTGGCTAGTCCAAGTGCTTCTCCAAAAGCGGCGAAAGCATCCACACTGGTCGCTGGGCAAAGGATAAGGTAGCTTCCTGACTTTAAGGTGTAGGCTGGTAGGTTCCGGCTTGAAGTAGCATCACTGAACACCACATTTTGTAAGCTTAGTGCTT
>CAYGOV010000108.1:0-1427 GCA_964351625.1 uncultured Marinoscillum sp. | reverse complement strand
ATAAGTGATTGTCCGAGCAGTGCCAATTGGTCAGCGAGTACAGATGTATCAGGCGGCACACCAGGAAAAGAGAACTCCATTTACAGCTTGAACCCTGATAGTGAAGCACCGACTTTGCTCTCCTATGAATTAGTCAATACACAAGCGCTCAAGTTCACGTTTTCAGAGACTATGGATAGTTTGCTATTATCCAATACAACCATAACTGGAGCAAGCACCATCGCCACCCGCTCAGTCAATTCCACACTGACAATGCTTGATGTAATCCTAGCGACTGCATTACCAAAAGGTCAAGATATTGAGATCTCCATTTCAGATGCAGCAGACTGTTCAGGCAATGTTATGGAAGCGACTACTATCACTATAATCTTAGGAGATGAACCGACGATTGGTGACCTGATCATTACAGAAATCATGTCAGACCCTGAACCTTTGGTTGGCCTGCCTAGCAGTGAGTATATAGAAATCTACAATGCTTCCGATCAGGCGTTGAGCTTGCAAAATGTCATTTTCAGTGATGCAGCTTCAAGTAGGAACTTACCCAAATACACCTTGAAGGCCGGTAATTATCTCATCCTTTGTCCTGCAACTAGCTTGGAAGCGTTTGCTACTTATGGGGAAGCATTAGGTCTTTCCAGCTGGCCATCATTGACAAATACGGGAGAGGAACTATCGATTAATACGACAGAGCTTCTGGACAAAGTGACTTATAGTGTTGACTGGTATGGTGACCAAGAAAAGAAAGATGGTGGTTACTCGCTAGAGCTCATCAACCCAACTAGCGATTGTCCGAGCAGTGCCAATTGGTCCGCAAGTACGGATGTATCAGGCGGTACACCTGGCAAGATCAATTCCATTTATAGCTTGAATCCTGATAGTGATGTGCCGACTTTACTCACCTATGAAGTCATAGACCCACAATCTCTAAAGTTCACCTTCTCGGAAACGATGGACAGTGTGCTTTTAGCAAATGCAACCCTAATCGGAGCAGGTACTATTGCTACTCGCTCAGTCAATTCCGCACTGACAACACTTGATGTGGCCCTAGCGACGGCACTACCAAAAGGTGAAGATATTGAGATTACGATAAGTAATGCTTCGGACTGCTCCGGCAATGTGATGGAGGCAACTACCATCACGTTGATTTTAGGAGAAGAACCATCAGTTGGGGATCTAATCATCACTGAGATCATGGCAGACCCTGAGCCTTTGGTTGGACTGCCGAGCAGTGAGTATGTGGAAATTTATAACACTTCAGACCAAGCGCTAAGCTTGCAAAACGTCGTTTTCAGTGACGCTACTTCAAGCCGGAACCTACCAGCCTACACCTTAAAGTCGGAAAGCTACCTTATCCTTTGCCCTGCCACTAGTGTCGATGCCTTTGCAATTTACGGTGAAACATTAGGTCTTGCCAATTGGCCTTCATT
>CAYGOV010000107.1:0-1447 GCA_964351625.1 uncultured Marinoscillum sp. | reverse complement strand
TAGAGAAGGGGGAAATACTATTTAATTTATAAGAATTTAACTATGTTCTACTTCTTTTTTAAGTCTCGATAAAAGTTCTCGTGAGTACCTAGAGCGAGCAATGTGAGCGTTATTGTGTTATCTTCATAGCTATAGGCCAATAAGGTTAATTGATTGACCATTTTGAATTTATGAACAGATATTCCTGACAAATCACCAATTTTTCCATCACCAATATCAGTATTGTCGACAATGGCTTTTACGGCTTTATCTAGATCTTGTTTTTGGTTTTTATGTAGTTTTTTAACGGCTCTTTTAAAGCTTGAGGTTTGAACAATATTCATTTTGATTAACCAAATTCGTACGGCGTAACTTGTCCGTCTGCAAGCTCAGCCTTAGCGAGAAGAATCTCTTTAATGAAGCTGTATGACAAGTCTGGATTTTCTTCTGCAATTTTTCCTATATTCATCCAATACTCTATCTGTTTAGGAGTAGAGCGACTATAAACTTCTCCATATCTCTTTGCTTCATTCACTATATCATCTGAAAGTTTAATTGTAGTAGCCATGTGTAATCTCCTTATAAATTTATTATATATCTAAAATGGGTTAAAAAGCAACTATTTACGATAAAAGTTGTAAAAAAGTTGTTTTTTCATTGTTTACGCCTCGGTCATTTCAGCCATTTCTAAAGCATCATCAACTTCTATGCCAAGGTAACGAACAGTACTCTCAAGTTTTGTATGACCAAGAAGAAGCTGAATAGCTCGGATGTTTTTGGTGCGTTTGTAAATGAGAGTTGCTTTGGTTCTACGCATAGAATGTGTTCCACAAGTTATTGGATCAAGGCCTATATCTTCAACCCACGATTTTACTATTCTGGCATATTGGCGTGTTGAAATATGATTAGCTTTATTAACTCTACTTCTAAACAAAAAATCATCGCTTGCCAGTTCAGCGTGTTCAATCCAAGCAGATAAGGCTCTACGAGTCTTGTCAGTGATTTCAAAGCGTACAGGCTGTGCAGTCTTCTGCTGCATTATCATTGCTCTTTTTTCAATCTGTGATCCGTGTGAGATGTCTCTGACGCGTATCTTTACCAAATCACAGCTTCTTAGTTTACTATCTATAGAGAGGTTAAATAATGCTAAATCACGAATGTTGTTTGAAAGTTCTAATCTAATACGGATAGACCATATTTCGTGTAATTTAAGAGGAGCTTTTTGCCCCACAAGTTTGCCTTTGTTCCATGGTGATGATTTATTCATAGCTAGTTCCTTTTTTATTTTAGGCTAACTATGTTTTAAAAAATTTATTAATTAGTTACCTACTTAGTAAAGTTTATCTATTGAAGTTTAATAGCCTGTTTTAAATTAGATAATTAACTTATAGGTTAATTATTACTGCTAAAATTTAACCTATAAGTTAATTTAAGGGTAAATATCAGATTCCGACCCAAAGCGGACATT
>CAYGOV010000106.1:0-1487 GCA_964351625.1 uncultured Marinoscillum sp. | reverse complement strand
TAGTCGCTCCTTATGAATCATTTAACCCATTAACTTATAGACAATTATGTTAATAAAAAGGGCATAAACGGGTGTTTTAAATTGCAAGGAAAAGGTAATTTGCGGCCCAAAAGCTTGCAAAAGATGTTAGGAAAGTCACCCAATCAAGGACAGCGGGATTTGTTCAACCCGATGCTCATAGATTTCATAGATACTCGCCATGAATTGGTACTATTGGCATATAAAATAGACTGGCATTACTTTGAAGCATCCTTCCGCGACTTGTACTCCCATACCGGCCAAAAGAGCATGCCCCTGCGCTTTATGGTGGGATGTTTGATCCTCAAACGTCTGTACGATTTAGGAGATGAAACACTGGCCAAAGCTTGGGAGATGAATCCCTACATGCAGTATTTCACAGGAGAGAGTTGTTTTAAGCACCGTTTTCCCTGTGATCCAAGCGACTTTGCCCACTTTCGCAAAAGGATAGGCCAAGAAGGCATAGAGCAAATATTTGCCTACTCGGTAAAGCTTCATGGGCCAGAGGCCTTTTCCAAAACTTCTCTTCAAGACACCACAGTACAAGAGAACAATATCACTTATCCCACTGATGCTAAGCTAGCCAAAAAGGTAATCGACAACTGCAATGCCATAGCCCAAGGCGAAGGAGTAAAACAACGTCAAAGCTATAAGCGGGTGAGCAAGAAGCTTCTTAGGGACTGTTACAACAGCAAGCATCCCAAACGGGCCAAAAAGGCAAGGGCCTCCCAAAAGAAACTCCGAACCCTGGCAGGGCGTCAACTACGAGAACTAGAACGAGAGTTGCCCGCTAAACTCTTAGAAATCTACCGGCCCATATTCTCCATTTACCACAAAGCCATTACTCAAAAGCGCACAGACAAAGACAAGATTTACAGTCTACACAAACCTCACACGGCCTGCATAGCCAAAGGCAAGGTCCACAAGAAGTATGAATTTGGCAATAAGATCGGCTTAATGGTCAATCCAAAAACATTAGTAATCCAAGCCATAGAAAGTTTTAAAGGCAACCCTCACGATAGTAAAACCATAGGCCCATTATTAGAACAAGCCCAGCGTAACTTCGGCTACCAACCCAAAGAAGTAGTCTACGACCGAGGCGGGCGAGGTAAAAAGCAAATCAATGACACGCTTATCAGCACACCAGGGCATCCACTAAAAACCGATACCGCCTATCAAAAGCGAGCAAAGCGCAAGAAGTTCAGACGTAGGGCAGCCATAGAACCGGTAATAGGACATCTAAAACAACACTTTAGGATGGGACAGAACTATCTGCATGGGGCTCAGGGTCCAAAAATCAATGCATTATTGGCTGCTGCGGGTTGGAATTTCAAGAAATTCATGGAGAAACTAAAACAAGGGTTTCTTTTTATCTTTTTTCGATTCAACTACTTTTTGCTTTTCCCTCTCAAATTGCAATGCAAATACAAAATTTGAATCCCAAAAAGAGGTTGATAAGGAGCGACTAT
>CAYGOV010000105.1:0-1506 GCA_964351625.1 uncultured Marinoscillum sp. | reverse complement strand
TTCAAGGAATAGATGGTGTTTTTCTGGATGAAAACCTAGATGGTGAAATGAACATAAACGTCAGATTGTCAGGGGAGGGAGCAGCACCGGCTATTCAGGTCAATCCTATAAATGGTTATGGTGCATACACTTTTACCGAAGTAAGCTTCAGAGGATTTTTCTCGGATACTTACACCTTAACTTCTACAGGTGCTTTTACGGCTGAAGCATTGGTGAGGTACAAAGGATTCAGTGGACCTAATGATTGCTGCAATTCCTTTATTCATTCCAACTACTTTAACATTTACGTCGACTATGATATAAATGAAGATATTTATTTAAGGGGTACGGCTACTGGCGACCCTGATAATAATAGAAATGACTCTGATGTTGGCAATAAAGTGGAGCTATCAGAATTTGCACCTGATGTATGGCACCATGTTGCGCTGGTTGTTGGTAACGGGTCAATGAATCTTTATCTGGATGGCAAGGTGGTTCACTCTGGCATATCAAATTTTAACTCTGTCGCAGTGGCTGATGAATTCCTTGAAGTGATTACAAACCAATCTGCCGATGTGGATGAGGTAAAAATTTGGAATTATGCCAGATATGCGGATGAACTATTTCCAAATATAACTGAGGAATTGATCATGCCCCAAGCTGGCCTTACAGGCTATTGGTCATTTAATTCTGTGAATGATTTAGGTGCTGGATTATTTTCAACCCCAGATCTATCAGGAAATGGAAATGATCTACAATTTGGCACAGATGCCACGATCAAGATTGATCTGGCAACTCCTATAATTTCCTCGGTTACTAATTTACAAACCGATGCATTTACAATCAATTGGAATGCCGTTGATTTTGCTACAGGATATTCGGTTCAATTGGCTACTGATGAAGCCTTTTCAAATATTATTGTTGATGTACAGGAAGTTGGTACTTCCTATGATTTTACGACACTCACTGAAGGCACAACTTATTATGCAAGAATTAAAGTGGTCGCTGGTCAAAATGAATCCAATTTTTCTTCAACTGAAGTAGTTACCACGCCATTGCCTCAAAACAATGCGCCTATGATCACTGCCAATCAGGTTTTTAATATTGATGAAAACAAGATAGAGGGGACAATAGTCGGAACCGTAGATGCATCTGATCCAGATGGAAATTCAATTACATTTTCTATTCTTTCAGGCAATACCAACAATGCATTTGCCATAAATGATTTAGGAGTGATTTCGGTAGCAGACCGATTGCAACTTGATTTTGAGACACAGGCCAAATTTGAATTGACAATTCAGGTGTCAGACAATTTCCTCACTGCGCAGGCGGTTGTTACTATTGATATCAATGATGTAGACGAAACAGTCAATCAGGCACCTCAGATTCTTGATCAAACTTTATCTGATCTTTTGGAAAACAGCCCTAATGGTACAGTGGTTGGTCAAGTGATTGCTGTCGATCCTAATGGAGATGGATTGTCATATGCCATCACGTTTGGAAATTCAGGCAATGCATTTGCAATAA
>CAYGOV010000104.1:0-1579 GCA_964351625.1 uncultured Marinoscillum sp. | reverse complement strand
ACTACTACAAAGCCTGTAATTATAGGTATGAGCGCAGGGCTTATTTTAGTACTTGGCTGGTATTATAATGGTATTACTATATTTGATCCTGTAGTTCCTGGTATGGCTGCTAATTTGATATTCTTAATGTCTAGCCATTATCTACTTGGTGTAGAAGGAGGATGGATGAAAATAAAGCCAGAAGATTCTGGCGATTCTCTTTTACTTAGAAAAAAAATATATGATATGTTTAAAGGCTTTTTTGATTTAAAGAAGCTCTTTATTAAAAGCGTACCTCATGGTAGTGCTTCTTTTATGGTAGTAGGTATTTACTGTATGGCAAGCATATATGGTATAATGTATAGTTTGCCTCAAGATATAAGGGTTGCTTATTACGAAGAGACTCAGATATTAATTCTATCTTCTTTGATGATTTCGACTTTACTCCTATCAAAGCCTTTATGGCCATGGAAGGAAAATATGTTAATTTCAAGTATATTATGGCATTTTGTAATTTCTACTGTACTGATTATTATCCCAGTATCATTTCTTGTATTGACTCGCTTTAATCAGGGTGAGTTCATGGTATTAATGATTAATATTATCATTATATCAGGACTTCTAAGATGGCAACTTGCCCTTATCTGTATTCCTGCTTCTATTCTACTTGGTAACTTGTTTGCTGGTCTTTACTTTAACAACTGCCCGTCTTACGTAGAAGGATTATCTGATATTTCAACCCAACTTAAACTTGGATATGTATTATTATTAATTACAAGTATAATAGTAGTAGTTTTTAGACCAAAAGAAGAATATCAAGATTTACTCGAAGAACAAACCACACATCTGAAGGATTTAGTCGATCATCAAGAAGATGAGATAATAGAGGCACTAGCTTTAAAGCAAGAATTTATTCAGAATATTCAGCATGAATATAATGCACCAATGACAGGAGTGATTAGTCTTGCTGATGGTTTAATAGATGCTTATCCGCATTTAACAGACCAAAAAAGACTAGATAGTATCTCTATGATACTAGAAAGCGCCAAAAGAATTACTCAGTATGATGATAATCTTACTACTCTTGCAAAGCTTGCTAAGAAAAACTATATAATAACAGAAGAGACTGTAAATCTATCTGATATTCTACTTGAAAGAATAGTATCATCTAAGAAATTCAATAAACATATCTTAGAAAAAAATCCAAGGGAATTTATCCTCGCAGTAGAGGAGAATATCACTATCCCCGCAGATAAGAAATATCTACCACAATTACTTGATAACCTAATTAATAATGCAATAAGATATAGTTCATCAGGTAAAATTACTATCACCCTAACAAGAGAGGTAGATACACATAGAATCTTCCTAAGAATAGAGGATGAAGGTATAGGAATACCTCCTAATGAGGTTATAGAGATATTCGAACCCTTTAAGGTAAGTAGTAAAACTAAAAGCAAAGCCGGGGGAAGAGGTGTAGGGCTTGCAGTAGTAAGAAAAATATCAGATGCACATGGATGGGTAGTAGAAGCAAAGAGTAACGGCATTCAAGGCTCCCTATTTAAAGTACACTTCAGACAATTTAGATAAGAAGTAGGGG
>CAYGOV010000103.1:0-1619 GCA_964351625.1 uncultured Marinoscillum sp. | reverse complement strand
GCATTTTCCACGGTAAGTGAAGTTGCATCATCGTCATTGATCGTACCTGATGCATCATCGCTATCATCTACAAGAGCATTTTGAGATGAGATATTGACTGTGAAAGACTCAGTACCTTCTACAAGTACATCATCATTGGTAGCTACTGTGAACGTCTGCGTTTCACCAGCAGTGCCTGCGAACGTCAAGGTGATCGGTGTAGAAACAAAATCTGTAGATCCTCCTGTAGCGGTACCATTGGTCAACATAACATCCACATCAAACGTACCTTGAACAGCTTTATCTAAGGTCACTGTGAATGTGAACGTCGCTCCTTCTGTGACAGAAACATCTGCTATCGTCAAGGTTGCATCGTCATTATCTGTAATTGTGGCTGTCGCATCGTCCGAATCATCGACTAGCGCATTGGAGGCATCCAAAGAAATCGTGAATGTCTCCGAAGCTTCTAATATCTGATCATCAACTATTGATACTGTGAAGGTCTCAGTTTCCTGGTCAGTACCAGCGAAAGTCAAACTTCCACCTGTCGCATTGAAGTCATCTGTGTCTGTCGCTGAAACACCACTAAGCGTGTATGTCACGTTGGTACCTCCTTGTACTGCTCCGTTTAATTTCACCGTAATGGTGGCAGTACCAACCGATTCATTAACTGTAACGTCTTCAACTGTAACTGAAGCGGCATCTTCATCATTAATCGTACCTTGTCCTATGTCCGAATCATCTACTAGTGCATTTGATGAGGATAGGGTAACACTAAAAGTCTCATCGTTTTCTAAGATTGCATCATCTGTGATTGGTATAGTAATCTGATAGTTTTCTCCATCATTACCCGTGAAGTTGAGCGTTCCCACGGTATTGTTGAAATCGAAACTTCCAACCGAACCACCATTAGCCGTACCGTTTGTGAAGGAGTAGCTAACAGTTGTTCCGCCCTGAAGTGCACCATTCAATGTGACCGTAAATACGGCATTGCCAGCGTCTTCATCTACAGACACATCATTGATAGATAGGCTGGCGTTATCATTGTCAGTGATGGTTCCCGTACCGGTACCAGAATCAATTACCAAAGGATTGCTTGCTGATAGCGAAACTGTGAACGTTTCATTGTTTTCTGCCAAAGCATCATCAGTGATAGTTACTACGAAAGTCTTCGTTTCGCCATCATTTCCCGTAAAACTGAGCGTTGAAGCTGTGTAGCTATAATCACTATTGATAAGCGCTGTGCCACCAGCCAGTGTATAATCTACGTCTGTTCCGCCTTGTACAGCCCCATTCAGCGTAATGGTGAAAGTAGCTGTACCATCATCTTCAGATACAGTGATGTCATTTACGGAGAGGCTCGAAGCATCATTGTCTGAGATCGTGCCTGTTCCTTGATCACTGTCGGTTATTCCCGTATTACTTGCTTCGATACTTACAGTAAACGTCTCATTGTTTTCACGAATTGCATCATTAGTAGTAGGTACAGAAAATTGCTGTGTTTCTCCTGCACTTCCGACGAAGGATACATTTTGTGTTGTAGCTATATAGTCGGCTCCATCCGCTGTAACGTTTGCAAAAGTCACCGCAACATTAAATCCTCCTTGTACCGCATTGTCTAGAGATATGGTAAACACAAG
>CAYGOV010000102.1:0-1645 GCA_964351625.1 uncultured Marinoscillum sp. | reverse complement strand
TTCGTCATACCGGTTTTCGAAGCGCAGCGGAGAAATACCGGTATCTGACGTAATGCCCTAATTCGCAATGAATTTGTGACTCAGCGGGGTTTAAGGGTGAGCAATTTAGATCAACCTCAGACTGACCATTCAATCAAGAAATATTCTCTAATATGGTCATGGAAATAACTTCCGCGCCATGGGGGGCATCTTTGATGCTTTATCAAGCAATTTGTCTTAAAAAAAAAGCCATGTTGATCTGAAATCAGCATGGCTTTTTTGAATGTATTTAGACTATTTGATTACTCGATTACTTCCTCTACCTCAGTCAATGTGTCAGATGCTGTGATTTCTTCTTCTGGACCAGTCAATAGACTGATAGCTGTCTTGACATCCAACATAATGGCAGATTCCTGAAGGTCAGGGTTTTCTAGAATTGTTTCCAGTGACTTCAATTGGTCTTCATCTGAATCTTTTGAAAGTGCATCTTTTAAAAATTTGGCCGTTGCAATATCTATTGATTCGAAAGAAAGCTTCCCTTTCTTAATCCATCCACTATCAATCCAATTCCCCTCTGAGCGCTTGCCTATAACTTCCTGCCAATCCCCCTGTATATACATTACAGCAATGATGTCAAGTCTCTCAAACATTTTATCACTTTTAGTGAGCAAATCGGGCCGATTGTAAATGAAGGTTTCTTCTAAGAATACGCCTATCTTCCCTTCAGTTATCACAAAATCAGCAGCGGACCATCCTTCAGTTCCATCATTGAGCCTTACCTTAATATACTGCCGATCCTTGTCAGCACTATCTATAGCTTCTAATCCCAAAGAAGTCAATGATTCACCCAAACTAATCGAGGTAAGCCATTTGCCTTTTGCTGTTGGGGTTTCTCTCACTGATATATTGTCCCAGATGCAGACAGCCGGTTTTTCTTCAATTGTTTCTGCTACTTCTTCTTGAGTTGATTCAACTATCTCTGACTCAGTTTTCTCTTCCTTTTGTGGAGAAGAACAAGCAATAGATAATGCCAGTAAGGCTAGGGTTAGCTGTTGATGCTTCATTGTTAGTGGTTTTATCGGTTGATGATTACAAGGATACGAAAAAATGAATTTAATGGAAACAACTAATAGCAAACTTATGTGGTGTAATCCTCAAAATAGGAGTCGGCTGTACCTGTTTGTAGTTGTTTCGTCAGCTTTATGGATGATTTTCCGCGACCTGTTTGAGGTTGCTGTTCATCAGCTAAACATATTAGTGAAAAGTAGAAAGGAGGTGTGCTTAGTGTGGAGGTATGAATTTATTTAGTCCTACAGTCTCTCTCCGCAACCGCGCGTTTAGCGGAGCGCAACGCGTGACCTTTTCCATATTTTATGATGAAGCAAAGAAGTCTTGCAATAATGAATATGGAAGGATAAATATAATCGACACATAGTCAGGGTTGAGAGATGTGGTTGTTTCGGAATGTGGTGGTAGGTTCGAGGCACGCGTTGCAAAAAACGTGCGCTAGCGGAATTCAATGTGGTATTTGCACTATAATAAGTACGGATTAAAACCACTTGCCCAATTCCTTTTCGTTATACCAGTTTTCGCAGCGCTTTTTCCTCTTCATCATACCGGTTTCCTTAGCGCTTTTTCCTTTTCATCATACTGGTTTTCGAAGCAC
>CAYGOV010000101.1:0-1720 GCA_964351625.1 uncultured Marinoscillum sp. | reverse complement strand
TAAATATACAAAATTAGATATGGACGGGGCAGTAACATATGCAAAAGCTAGAATAATATTAACTCTACATCCTTCTATATCAGGCATTTTAACTCACAAGACCACAGCTAATGTTCATGCTTATTCAAAGGGAAGGCTTCTTAAGAAGAATATGATGGCAAGTAGGGTTTTATCCGATAATCGCTTTAAGTCAGCCTGGAATATCCTTATTACAACGATTCAGTCTTTAATCTTACAATCACTGGCCTTTGGCCTTGTTTCGGCTAGTATCATATTTCTTATATGGAGCAAATTTGGCAAGGGGCTTAATACCGAAAAGAAAAAACAAGGTAGCGCAATAATATTAAGTGACAAGCAAGTAAAAGCCAAACTCTCTTCTTTAAATAAAGCAAGCACCTTTAATGTAGGCAAGATGCCTCTTGTTAAAGATACTGAGACAAGACATTTCTTGGTAACAGGTGCTACTGGCTCTGGTAAGACTAATTTAATGCATCAGTTACTTCCTCAGATAGAGAAAAAAAAGGACCCCTCTATTATAATTGACCAAACAGGAGAGATGATAGCAAGATATTATAATAAAGAGCGTGGTGATATCATCTTTAATCCATTTGATGCTAGGCGTAAGGATTGGGACTTTTTTGAAGATTGTGCTACCCAAGAAGAGTTAGAAAGATTCTCAAAGATATTATTTGGCTTTAACAGAAAACGTAGTAAATCACATTCAGACCCTTTCTGGGAACAATCAGCAGAATATGTCTTTAATGCCTGCGTAGAATATCTAGGTAAGAATGATAAAAAGACATTAAG
The DNA here is from genome assembly GCA_964351625.1 of uncultured Marinoscillum sp. GTDB lineage: Bacteria > Bacteroidota > Bacteroidia > Cytophagales > Cyclobacteriaceae > Marinoscillum. Next base: position 913 of record CAYGOV010000101.1, on the reverse strand, counting down.
GGCTTTAAAAGAAATAACTCTAGATGCAAATCTTGAAACTTTACAGCAAATCTTAAAGGGAACATCAGCAGAAAGATATTTAACAGATGATGGTAAGGGAGTTGCTACTTCTGTACTTTCAATGGTTGCAACTACAGTAAAGCCAATGATTCATTTATCAGAAGATAGTGTAAACGGCATGTTCTCACTAAAGGAATATTTCCAAAATATCAAAAAAGGATCAAGCTCATGGCTATTCTTAAGTACAAAGCCAAGTAGTAGAGAGCTTACATTACCACTTATTGCCTGCATTAGCGAACTTAGTCTAACCCATCTAATGGATATTGGCATAAATAAAGATAGAAGAATATGGTGTATATTTGATGAGCTAGCAAGTCTTGGCACGCTTCCTGCGCTACCTCCTCTGATGGCAGAAGGAAGAAAATACGGAGCATGTGTAGTTGCTGCTCTTCAGAGCTTAAACCAATTATACGATAATTATGGTCATTATGCTGGCTCTAGTATATTTGGTCAATTTGGCACAAGCTTCTTCTTCAGAAATACAGAACCCGCAATTGCTAAATTATTTAGCGATATGTGCGGAACAGAAACTGTTACAAGACAACAGAAAAATACGAGCTTTGGTGCAAATACTTTTAGAGATGGCATTAGTTACAGTGAACATCAGCAAAAGCAGCCTATAGTCCAACTCAATGATCTAGCCTCTTTAAGAGTGGGAGAGTGCTATGTATTACTCCCAGAGCCGCAGGTAAGATTATCTAAAATAGAGATACAAAAAGATAAAAAAAAGGATCAAAACGAAGGATTTCTGCAAAAAAACTAAAGGAGATGAAATAACAACCTCAATAAAATTACATCAGAATAAATCCTACTAAATAATATTAGCAACCATTTATAATAAATGCTATAATGA
>CAYGOV010000100.1:0-1751 GCA_964351625.1 uncultured Marinoscillum sp. | reverse complement strand
AGTTGGTGGAGTCATAGAATTCGTATGCCCACAGCTTGTAAAGAGCACAATCTAGTGAAATCTACCGAAGCTCACAACGGTTCAAATAACCACTGCGTTCCAAAAGATGAAAACTCCTGCGAGCTGCACTTAGTAGAAAGCACTGAAATTTCCCAGAGGCAGATTCACGGTGATGTTCGCACTAAAATCAGCCAGAAAGCACTTTGGCATATAACCGATAGCGCCTGTTGTGCTCTCGTATTATTTGCCAGTTAACCAGTTCCAGAATCCGCCGCTCTTGGATTCCGTTGGCAAGTTCTGGTGAGGTTGTTCATAGTTGTCCAAATGTTCGTCCACAAGACACCAAAAGTAAGGAAGTCCATTCTTGTGTTCCTTTCTTGAACCTTTGTGAGGGAGCACATCTACTACGTTCTTGTTAGTTAAACCATCTGGCATTGGGATGAAATCTATTGCGTTTCCAGTTAGAATGTCCGTTGTTGTTCCGTTATCATACTTGACTTTGAAAACGCAATATCCCATTCCAGATTCTCCTGCTTGATACAGTTTGTTCGCAAGCTGTGCAGGTATTCTGTTAGGGCTCTCAGCAATGGAAATTATATCTTCAATTAAAACTTCATTCTTTGCTTTGTCCTTGGACGGCATCATACCCCAGACTGGTAAATATCTTTCCTTTTCGACAATGTAGACGTTATCAATTACTTCTCCGTTCACAAGTGTTACAGATGCAGGGCGATAGTTTAGATTCCAATCTCTTGAAGGTTCGATTTCAAGTAGTTGTTTCCTTTGTTCATCTGTCAATTTACCGCGTAACATTCTCTTGGGGGATATGGAGCACAACGCCTAGCTAGCAGGAGTGCGCCCCGAGCTTGGCAAGTTCCGATAAAACTAATGAATCTGCCGGTGCTTCCAAAGTATCAGAATGCGCTGCGTTCAGAAAGATGAAAAATCCTGCGAGCCGCACTCACTAGAAAGCACTAACCTTTCCCAGTGGCTGATTCATGGTGAAGTTCGCACCAAAGTCTGCAAAGTGGCAGTTGGCGCATTCGTGCTAGCGCTTGTTGTGGGTATGTGCTTTGTTCGTCAATGCCCTAATCAGAAGAATGATTCCTGCAATTATTCCGCCAATTCCTGCTAATAGCATGATTGTGTTCAATGGATGTCCTAGTGAAGTTGTCCAAGCCCAGGCGTTTAAAATCCACCCCGTTACGATGAACAAAATGGCCGTTAGTATTCGTTTCTGTCTCATTTGTAGGTTTCAGGATAAGTCAGGTTAAATCCGATGTTCGAGATTCCAAGTTGCTTCCTTAATTGTTCAAATTCCGAAAGTGATAGAGGCCCTGTTACCTTGTCTTTTTGAGCGTTCATGTCAATGAGAAAATAGTTGGTGATCTCAGTGTTAATCTGGTATCCTGATTGAAAACCTGAAGTTGGGTGTTGCTTCGCAATTATAAAGTTGTCATCGTGTCCGATCTCAAATACGTATTCTGGAATTAACCCAATTAATGGGCCATCCGTCCCTTCTTCTTCATAAATTCCTTGATTCTCTTGTATGTCAATCCAAAGCACATAATAATTACCCGTTATCTTGTCTGAACCATTATCAAAGAAACCGAAGCAGCCTGTTAAGCTAATCCCAGTTGTTAGTATGATAGTTAGTTGGATTATCTTGTTCATATGCGGTTCGGGCATTACCCACAACGATCAGCTATCGGTTCCTTAGACTTGTAAACTACCAATTAGCTATCTTTTAG
>CAYGOV010000099.1:0-1764 GCA_964351625.1 uncultured Marinoscillum sp. | reverse complement strand
ATGCCACGGTAATTAATGCGAGGAGTAATGAAATCAATCTGGGTAATGCAACTGGCGATCAGGTAACAGTAGCTGGAAATTTGGATGTTGAAAATGGAGTAGATGTAACAGGTGGTACGTTCACAATCGCCAATGGAGTGAATACAACCATAGGGAATGGAACGATTACAACGGGTAATGGTCAAGTAGATTTCGGCGGCAATGTAGATGCAAACAGTGGTCTCGATGTTAGCGGAGGAAACTTTACTGTGGCTAATGGGGCTACTCAAACCAACATTAACAATAATGACATAAACATCGGTAACGCCCTTACCGATGCAGTGGATGTAACTGGTAACTTCACTGTGACTGATGGTAATTCTACTACCAATATCAACAATAACACCATCAACCTAGGAAATGACAATGCGGATGTAATTGACCTTACAGGTGCTACCAATATAAATGGTGGAATTCTTACTGTGGATGCACCTACGACTACTATCAATAGCGGTGCGATCAATTTAGGTACAGATGCTACAGATGACATAAGTCTCAATGGTGAGATTCAAGGAGCTCAGCCAATCATTTTGGAAGGTCTTAATGACAATGATTTTGAAACTACTATATCACTCGTTGATCCTACTGCTGACAACATTATCTCGCTACCGAATGCTTCGGGTACAGTTGTCCTTTCAAGTGGGGCTACTCTCAACAATGACTTGGCCTTAACTACTGATGGTACAGGAAGAATAGTAAATGCTAATGATGATCAGCCTTTCAATGTCAATAGTAATGACATCAATATTGGTGATGACCCCACTGACCAAACAGACTTTATTGGCAATGTAGATGCGAACAATGGTTTAGATGTAGATGGTGGTACATTCACAATCGCCAATGGAGTAAATACAACCATAGGGAATGGAACGATTACAACGGGTAATGGTCAAGTAGATTTCGGCGGCAATGTAGATGCAAACAGTGGTCTCGATGTTAGCGGAGGAAACTTTACTGTGGCTAATGGGAATACCCAAACCAATATTATTAATAACACCATTAACCTTGGTAATAACAGTTCAGATGCGATTGACCTCACAGGTACAACCAATATAAACGGTGGAATTCTTACTGTGGCTGTGCCTGATGTGCGATTGAACACTACAGACAGTGTGGACATTAATGCTGATCACTTTGCCGTCACAGCAGTCAATGATATTAACCTTGAAGCAACGGATAGCACGAGTATTGATGCAAGTTTCTTTAGGGTTGGTAGTGACAGCTTAAGATTGAGTACGGCTGGAAATATCATCTTAGATGGGCCAGAAGTATTAATCAATGAGAACCTCACCGTAGTTGGAACTACTGACATTACTGACAGCTTGAGAGTAGCCGGTGGTGCTAGGATCTCTGACTTGGATGTGGATGGGGATGCCAATATTGACAATGACCTTACCGTGGGTGGTAACCTCGATCTCGCTGGGAACTTAGACTTACAAGATGTAACCGCTGACAGTGTGGGTGCTCGTGTTATCACGGCTAGTGATGTGCTCTCCTCGCAGGATAGCTTGAACATCGCTGGTAATGCTGTGGTAGATGGCATCTTGAACATTGGGGATAGTATTCGTACTACCAATGGTATCAGCATTGGTACGGACCTGTATGTAGCTGATGATGTTATTGTAACTGATGACATCAGTGCTGACTCTATCAACATCAGAGCTGCTAACATCAATGAGAACCTCACCGTAGTTGGAACTACTGACATTACTGACAGCTTGAGAG
>CAYGOV010000098.1:0-1792 GCA_964351625.1 uncultured Marinoscillum sp. | reverse complement strand
GGGTACAAATAACTGACAATGGAAATCCTAACAATCTCTGCGTTTCCGAAGCTGAGGTTATTATACCATCCAACTTCTCCACTCCTTCTGTGGATGTTACTAATGCAGTTCAGGTGGATATCTTCAATGATGAAGACTGTTCTACTTCTAGTGGTTCTGGTATCATTACCATCACTTCAGTAACTCTTACTGATGAAAATGGTGTGGTTACTACTGAAAACGACGTTTTCGCAAACTTTACTGTAGAACTTTATACCTCTCCTGCCTCAGTTGGATCCCCAGATGCTACTGCGACTCAAGTAGGTGCTACTGATGATGTCGAATTCACAGGATTGGAAGCTGGTGACTACTTTATCTATATCGATAGAAATCTAGGTACAATCACAAACTGTAACTCTGGAGCTGGTTCGCTGATACCTGTCACTGTAGGTGAAAGCTATATCGAACCTGTTGTGGTGGTCAGCGGCACGCAAACTGATACCTACTGTACTGGTGGTGATGCCTCGATTACATTAACTGTCAACGATCCTGATGGTGGTACTTTAGCAGCTTCCCTATTTGAGTTCACCTGGTATAAAGACAATGCTATTTATACAGCAAAAACTACTGGAAACAATAGTGAAATTAATCTGCCAGCTGGTGACTATGTTATCCTCGTGGAAGCTACAGACCCAGGTACTACAGGTAACTTGGATGGTAAAGGTCTAGGTTGCTCTACTACCGTAAATGTTACTGTTGTAGATGATGTAGATGAAATCTCTCTTGTTGGCCTGGTCCCTGATGTAACTATTACTGATTGTGATCCTGCTAATGCTACCATTACAGTAAACAACGTACTAAGAAGTACGCTCAGCGCAGCATTTGCTACCGAAGCTGTGGGTGGATATACTTTCATCCTTTATGATAAAGACTTTGCTGATATCTCCGGTACGTATGCTTTCGTAGGTGCTGCTGTCTCTGGAGTGCCGGATGGTACTTACCATGTACAGGCTACCTCTAATTCTGGATCAGCTTGTTCTTCAAACTTCGAAAAAGTAGTCGTTGATACCGATACTTCTGATCCGGCTGTCACTTTCTCTGCTATCGCTGATAATACCGTATGTGATAATGCTTCAATACCTTATACTGGTGGTGCTACTGTAACAGTAACTAATACTTCTGCTACTGATTACGACTTCCAGTGGTACAGAGGTGCGATCGGTGTGACTACTGACCCTGTCGGGGGAGTCATCACAAATGCATCCACCAGCTCAATCGCTGCTGTTATCGATGGTACGTATTGGGTACAAATAACTGACAATGGAAATCCTAACAATCTCTGCGTTTCCGAAGCTGAAATTGAAATTAAATCCAATTTCGCAACATTATCATTTGACTTGACGAACGACGTTGATATCACGCCAGTTGGTGATTGCAATGGATCTTCTTCTGGAATAATTACTGTTTCGGACGTCAACATTACAACTCCGGGAGGTACAAGTATCGATGACTTCAATGTGGAATTATTTGATACATCAATGGCAAATGCGGGTACTAAAACTGTAAATGCTGGCTCAAACGTTGTATTCTCAGATTTGGCTGATGGTACTTATTATCTTCAAGGAACTTACAATACTGGATGTCAAACTGATTTGACTGAAGTAAAAGTAACAACCCAGACTATTGAGCCAATCCTTTCTGCCACCGTAACATCCGACACCTACTGCACAGGCGGAAATGGAACAGCTTCAATAATCGTCGAGGCTCCTGCTGGAAACACTAGAGATCTATCAGAATATACATTTGATTGGTA
>CAYGOV010000097.1:0-1841 GCA_964351625.1 uncultured Marinoscillum sp. | reverse complement strand
CTCCCCCTCCCACTCCGTGTTCGACTTTGGCACCAGGGGTCCGCCACTGCCACACCGGGTGTGCGCACTTTACGAGAACGTGAGGTCGGGGACAATTTTGCACGGGAAAGGGAACGTGGGACAAACTCGAGGTGTCCCCGACCTCACGTTCTCGTAAAGTGCGCACACCCCGAACGGCAGTGGCGGACCCCTGGCGCCAAACTCGGACACGGAGTGGCAGGGGCAGTGGCACCGTGGTTGGCGGTGGTGTCAGAACACAATGTATGCACGCGTTGGTCTCACTCTGAGTGTGGCTGTCGCCGCCGCTGCCGCCACCGTTGGCGGCGTTTCTTCTCGGCCTCGCGTGCGCGACGCGCCTCCAGTTGCTCCGCGCCGAGCTCAGCGACGGGCACGTGGTGCCGATGTGCACGCCGAGCGGCGCGTCGTTCCTGTGCCGCCGCGGCGTCGAGCTCCGACACGGGCACGTACGTCCGTCGTTGGCGACGGCGCCACAAATCGCGTTGATGTGCCACTCGGTCGACGTCCGCGGCGGTGCCGGCGGCGTGCCGGGCGGCGTGCCGGCGTGCCAGCTCCTCGGGCAGCAGCGCCCGCGCGGGCACGTACGCCGCGCGCTGGTAGTGGCGGTCGTACGCCCGCTTAAATGCCTCCGCCTCCGTTTCCACGCCGGTGTCCATGGCGTCCTCCTTGTGCCCGTCGTCGTCGTCGTCGTCGTCGTCGTCGTCGTCGTCGTCGTCGTCGTCGTTCTCGGCACGTCGTGCCGCCGGCGGCGTGTCGCTGAGCACCAGATGGCGCTCGACACGGCGCACCAGGGCCGCGTCCACACGTCGCTGCTCGCGCCACGCGTACCACTCCCGTACCAAGCGCACACGTGCACACACGTCGAGTAGCCGCGGTAACAGGCACCGCTGCACATGCGCCAGGTTTCGACACACCTCCGCCTGACGGTGTCCGTGGTAGTACGCGTTCACCACGGCCCGAGCCTGCTCGCCGCCCGGCACGAGCGCGCCGAGGTCGTGCACCCCGTGTTCGCTCGTCGCCGGCGGCATCGCGCGTGTCCACACGTCAATGTGTCGCTCGCGGTCTTGGTGCATGTGCCGTCGCACGCGGCGCAGCGCCATCTCCAGGCCGTGTGTGTAGTACAGCGCGGCGAGGCGCGCCATCTCCGAGTGTTTCTCCGCCGCCGTCACCCCACGTCGCACGGTCCACCGCGTCTGCACGTGCCGCTCGTACCGCGCGCTCAGCTCCGGCGTGCAGTGCAGCGGGTACACCCGCGCGCGAGGCGGCAGCCGCCGTCGGGCCAACGGTGGCGGCACGTCGCGCGCCGCCACCGGTGTCGTGTCTGGCCACGGCGGCGGCGGCGGCGGCGGCGTCTCCGTGCCACCGGTCCACTGGTGACGACGCCACTGGCGCACGCCGAGGTCCCACTGTTCGAGGGTGGTGCGCATGTGTCGCCAGTCGTGCTCGTCGTGCACGTTCCACGACGTCGGCGACGACTCGTTGACGCCGACGACAAGCCGCGCCATCGCGCGCCACCGCCGCACCACCGCCGCTCGCATGCGCGTTTGCAGTGTCCACTGGTGGCACCGCTCGGCGTGCACGCCGTGTGGTTCCACCTGGTCGTCGTCGTCGTCGTCGTCGTCGTCGGCGGCGGCGAACCGCGCGCGGTCGGCGGCACTCACCGCCCACGCACGCCACACCGGTGGGGTGGGCGGCGCGTCCAACAGCGGCCACTGCGCGTTGGCGTCGTCTGTGGCCAGCAGCACGTGGGCCCCGAACAGCTGAACACACCGCCTCGCACGTGTACGTGGAGCTACATCGCTGGCGCCACCCAACACGCGCCT
>CAYGOV010000096.1:0-1849 GCA_964351625.1 uncultured Marinoscillum sp. | reverse complement strand
AATTGAGTAGACGGCCGTGAGCCATAAGCCCACGGTGCGCCTCTCACACCACCGTACGTACGGGTCGCGTATACGGCGGTTCATTAAGTAATGGAGATACTTTGGCGTAGTGCTCACTAAGAGATTGATAGCCACGCTTCCTCAGACGATCTAGCGTGATGGTAGTCCTAAGGATTGGGCTTTGAGCTACCGCCCAGCCTCCCATCCTAGTCCTGCTCCACGCATAGGCTTGACCATACGGAATGCCTAAACGAATCAGGTTTTTCCTTTTCCGTTCCAGCTTCTTCCAATCATGCCAGATACAATACCTGAGCCTGTTGCGTATCCAGCTGTCGATCTCCTTGAGTTTGGCCTGTATACTTGCCATACGGAAGTAGTTCAGCCATCCTCGTTGGACTTCTTTTAGCTTTAGGAAACGCTCCTGTAAACTCATCTGTATTGTTTTCCTTGTGATCATTCTGAGGGTTTGTTTGAGTTTACGCCAACCCTTCTCTCCTACTACCATTTGGTATTTACCACGTTCACCCTTTCTGTAGGTTGGTACGAAACCAAAGCCTAACACTTGGAAATGAACAGGTTTGCGTATGCCACTTTTTGCTCTGTTGATAGGCAGCTTCAACTTATCCCTGAGGAACTCATAGATGCTATTTCCTGCCTTTCGAGCTTCGCTTTTGTCCTTAGTGTAAATACTAAAATCATCTGCGTAACGGACATACTTCAGCTCCTTTCGTTCCAGTTCCCTATCCAGTTCATGTAGCATGATATTGGATAGCAGTGGGCTTAGTGGACTTCCTTGTGGTATCCCTTTTCTTCGCTTGGTTAGTTTGCCTCCGATTTGCATCGGAGCTCGTAACCAAAGTCTGATCAGACGTAGGGTTGTTGGGCACTTCACCTTGCGGTAAATCAATTGGAGAATGATATAATGCTCCAATTCGTCAAAGAAATTCTTCAAGTCAATATCAACAATGTGCTGATATCCTTCCTCAATGTATTTCTGTGCCTGAAGCACCGCTTGGTGGGCGTTCTTTTGAGGCCGAAAACCGTAACTATGGTCTTTGAACTCAAGCTCAAATTTCGGAGCTAACACTTGGCTAACTGCTTGCTGTAGCATTCGATCTGTGACCGTAGGTACACCTAGCTGCCTTGTCTTTCCGTTCCCTTTTGGTATCACCACTCCTAGAATGGGTTGGGCAGTATAACTATGGTTGAGTATACTGGTCATTAGGGATTCTCTGGTTTGATCCAGATGTTTCCTTAGTTGACCTACGGGCATACCGTCTACTCCTGAAGAACCTCGGTTCTTCTCGACTTGTCGGAGTGCCTTTAGCAGATTCTTCCTCGTTACTATTTGCTCTATCATCCTTTTACTTCTCTGTTCCGCTTGTCAAAAGGCTACCTCCATAATCGGAGCGCTCCTCATGGTATTTGGAACTACTTAATGTTCGGTCCTTCGTCAACTTGTGAGACCTCCGATTATCTCTATCGGCTCGTTTCCAATCAACTACTATGACCTCTGCTGACTTCTTCTAGCCTATCTCGTAAGCTTGAAGATCTCCCTTGGTAAGGTGAATATCCTTGCGTCTATCGCTGCTGCATCTACTATTTCGGTGCTGTCTCTTTCGAGCGTTGGACTTCAGTATGATGTGCTACCTCATCCGACCTAATAGCCTCTTATGCAGTTTCTGTTCGTCAGTACAGACACCACAGTCTGGCTTACTTCAGTGCATGGATCACTCCAAACCACCTTGCCACTTGTTTAGCTTCCGGGCACGACCCCAGCGCTTAAGGGACTCTCACCCTTTGGAACACTCATTTTCATGAGCTAAATTCACCATTCAAGGCACACACA
>CAYGOV010000095.1:0-2007 GCA_964351625.1 uncultured Marinoscillum sp. | reverse complement strand
GAATGACTACTGGCCCGGATGGCAATATTTATCTTGTAGCAGGTTCAGATAAGGTAGATATTATTGATAATACTGGAACTTTCATACGCTCTTTCACTGGTACAGCTGCCGGTTTCCCAATGACTACCCTGTACGGAATTGAGGTAGATATTAACCTCAATATTTACGTGGTAGATGTTTCGAATAGTCGAGTTGTGGTGTTTGATAATGCGGGTAATTACTTGTACGATTTTGGAACTGCAGGTACGGGAGACGGTCAATTCCAGACTCCTTACGGAGTGGCAGTAGACGATGCTAACGGCTGGATTTATGTTGGCGAATATTTAGGCAATAGAATTCAAAAATTCAGTCTATCAGGTCAATATGTAGCCACTATCACTCCATCAGCAGATGGTCCTGTCACAGTTGACATAGCGGCAGCCTCAGCGCAAGATGAAGCAGGAAATGATAACCAAGCTGCAGCGCAGTTTAGTATTGATTATGATGCGACTGGTCCAACGGTAGCGATCAGTACGACGGAGAGCAACCCTACGAGCAATGACTTTATCCCGATGACGGTGACCTTCAGTGAAGCAGTTACAGATTTTGTGAGCACAGACATTGTGTTAAGTGCAGGTAGTGTCAATGGGTTTAGTACATCAGACAATATTGTCTATACCTTCACCTTACAGACAGTTTCTGATGGAACCTATACGGTAGATGTTGCTGGAGGAGTAGCCAGCGATGCTGCAGGTAATGTGAATAGTTCTGCTACCCAGTTCAGTATAGACTATGATGCGACAGTACCAACTGTAGTTATCAGTACGGGGGAGAGCAACCCTACGAGCAATGATTTTATTCCAATGACTGTTACCTTCAGTGAAGCAGTTACAGATTTTGTGAGCACAGACATTGTGTTAAGTGCAGGTAGTGTCAATGGGTTTAGTACATCAGACAATATTGTCTATACCTTCACCTTACAGACTGTCTCTGATGGAACCTATACGGTAGATGTTGCTGGAGGAGTTGCCAGCGATGCTGCAGGTAATGTGAATAGTTCTGCTACCCAGTTCGGTATAGACTATGATGCGACAGTACCGAGTGGCTACAGTTTAGCGATTAACGATACTTACATCAATACATCGAGCACAGGGTTGACCTTTGAGATTAATGATGGAGAAGTTGGATCTACTTATGATTACACGATTTCCAGTGATGGAGGTGGTACACCATTAAATGGTACGGGAAGTATTTCTGGAAGTCCACAGGATTTTAACAATATTGATGTCTCCACCTTAGGAGATGGTACTTTAACTGTATCTGTTACTTTGACAGATGCTGCGTCAAACGTGGGAGGGGCAATTACGGCTACAGTTACGAAGGATTTGGTATCGCCATCGGTACAATCGGTAAGCGTACCAACTAGTGGGAACTATTTAGATGGGCAGACCTTAAGTTTTACGGTCAATTACGATGAAGCGGTAACGATATCAGGCGACCTGTTTATGAATATCACCATCGGAGGAGTTACAAAGCTATTGACCAGTGTAACGGGCAGTGGTACCTCGTCGCTGACTTATAGTTATGTCATACAGAGTGGAGATGCAGGGTCAGTAGCCGTACTAAGTCCACTAGACTTACAGGGAGGCACGGCAACCGATGCTGCGGGTAATCCAGCTACGCTGACACTTAATTCCATCGGTGACCTCACTGGAGTAACGGTTAATGCAGACCTCACTGCCCCAACAGGCTATAGTATCTCAGGCGTAAGTGTAGATAATATCAATGATGAGTTGAACTTCCAGATAGATGGCGCAGAGATCGGTGCTACGTATGATTACACAATAAGCAGCGATGGAGGCGGAACACCAGTCAGCCAAAGCGGTATAGTTAGTAACAGCACAGAGTTCTTCGGAGCGATCAATATTGCTGGCTTAAACTATGGCACGCTGACCATCGATGTGACGTTAACGGATGCAGCATTGAATGTAGGTACCACAGTAAGCACAACTGTAGCATATTCTGCCC
>CAYGOV010000094.1:0-2146 GCA_964351625.1 uncultured Marinoscillum sp. | reverse complement strand
TAACATTAATTTTGTAGGCAATGATGCAACTGTAGTAATGTCGGCTATTTTAGGAGATATTACTACATCAAAAAATGAAACGGGAAATGTAGTATTGCAACAAGGATTATATGGAAATATAGGATCTGATTCTGCCTCAATTAAGGCACTTACATTCTCTGGAGTATCAAATGATATAAGTAATAATAATTATAATATACATACAAAAACCCTAAATATAGGAGCAAGTCAGAAATATACACTAACTGGAACTGATAATACAAAAATTAGTATCACAGATGTGAATATAGGATCAGCCTCTATATTTACTGTTCATTCGGGTAATATAGATAATATAAAAATTACAGGAAAGATTACAGGAAGTAGCGCTACATATATTAATAAAATAGGAGGGTTAGTACCTCAGATTGGGGAATCTACTAGTAATAATCTAGGTAATCTTATATTAGATGGAGATAGTCAAACAAAACATGAAATCTCAGGCAATCTATATACATCAAATATTTTAGTCAAAAAAGATGTGGAATTAGAGCTTAAAGATAATGCAAATATAGTAGAAGGTCATATTTCTCTAGAAGATAATACAACTCTTACTCTACAAGATAAAACTCTTATGGTAGAGAATCTAACTATCTTATCTGATGTATTAAACTTATCGCTCATACTTACATCCAAGAATGATTACGGCAATATACAATCAGAGAATCTTATAGATCTATCAAATAAAACCTTAAATTTAAATATAGATTCTACTTCTTATCAATTAAAAGAATCGGAGAATCTTACTATAATAAATAATGCCGGTGGAATAGCTTCTAGCATTAATATTACAGATCTTGCTAATCCAAGCACTAAATATCAATTTATTAACGGTGTTTTAACGGTCCCAAAATTAGGGCTAAGTCAGATAGAGAAAATAAATATAGTAAATAATATTACAAGTGATCTACAAAGGAGTATGAACTTAATCAACAACCCTCTTGTGTATGTAGTGGAAAATTATGCAAATGTTAGTGATGCAGCAAAAAGACTCGTGGATAATATCGAATATTTATCAGATCAAAATAAACAATCAGATCGGATACGATATGTATCAAAAATAGCAGAATCTAATAGTAAAATAGTAAATACAAACACAGAAGTAACAACAAAATCTCTACTTAATATTATCAGCAGAAGAATTACATCACCCTCTTATGTATCAAAACATGATAATACAAATCTCAAAGAAGGTGTCTCATCAGGAGATGAAGATAGCACGAAAAATACTTCATATTCTCCTTGGATAGAAGTAGTTACATCTGAAGTAAGAGCAGGAGAGACAAATACACAAACTCCTTTTAATAATAATGCAAATGGTGTTTCTATAGGGCTTGATAAAGCAATATCTGAGAATAATACTATAGGAATAGCAGCATTACTTTCATCTTCAAAAACAAAAATCAAAGGTATAAAACAAGGAGATGCAATAAAGGCAACCACATTTGCTGCTGGATTATACGGAATACATCAAATAAATCACCCAGCAATACACTCATTTACTCCCTATATAAGAGGATCCCTCTCTTATGCAATATCTCAGATTAAAGAAAAAGAAAAACATATAGATTATATAAACCAAGTAAATCATATATCTACATCAAAATACGCATCCCAAAATATTACAGGAGAAGTAGCATTTGGTATAAATTATATCACCCAAAAAACTAATATAATAATAAATCCAGAAATACTAATAAGACACGCAGTAACAATAGATAATCCATATACTCAAATATCTAATTATATACCAATGAATGTCCAAAAAAGATACTCAAACAAAACTGAGATGGGGGTAGGTATAGTAACTTCACTATCACCTTACCAAATGACAAATCATACATTCATCACGCCCGCACTTGGAATCAAGATAGAAACTGCAATAGGATCAAAACAAGGTAACTCAGTTAAATATATAGAACAAGATAGGAACCTTGCTTTTGTTACATCACCAAAACTACAAACCAAAACAAAACTCAATATTGCCCCATCAATAAAAATCAAAACAAGAGAAACAATAGAGCTCGGAGCAGAACTAAGCGCAACCTTCGCAAACAAATATAGAAGCCTCTCAGGCTCCCTACGGCTTAGAATATTGTTGTGATGG
>CAYGOV010000093.1:0-2153 GCA_964351625.1 uncultured Marinoscillum sp. | reverse complement strand
CTTTGGAACACTCATTTTCATGAGCTAAATTCACCATTCAAGGCACACACAAATGATATAGCATATGCCTCTACTGAGTTACTTGAAACTGATGTGCAAAACTGATACTTTAGCAGATATTTAAAAAGTCCAGAGGCACATGCCATATCTGGACGTTGGCGATAATTGGATGAACCTTACACCTGAAAATATAATTGCAAAATTTGAACGGCATGGAATTCCGAGTTATGGCCTAAGTCTTGAATTCTATCCTACGCACAATTTAATTAGGGCTTTAACTTACAGATTTCATATTGAATTTGCTGTAATTTTTTCAATCACGAACAGAAGTTATTACTTGTTCGCTGGAGATCAGAACAGTGTCGACTTACCAATTAGTGCAGATGAAATTCTGCTCAATCACACGCATCCAGGAGGCACTCCTAAACCAAGCATTCATGATATTAATTGGTTAAGACAGTCGCAAAAACAGGGCTCACCTCAAATCAAATCTGTTATAATTCCTAGAGCCAGTAAGAGAATAACTTTTGACATAAATACACAAACTTCCTAAGAAAGATTATAATGAGACATATTGAGATATTAAAAAACTTGAACACTAGGTACGTGCTTATAAAAGACGATGATAACTTAATTATTGCTGATAAATTAAGGCATACCATGGTTTCGATTAATGACCCATATATTGATTTAGACAGGCTTCATAAAGGAATGATTCATGCAGGTGTTCAAATCTTTAATTCCTTTAAAGAACTTCCTCCGAAACAAGAGTTTCCAACGAAATTGAGTGACGTTAAACCTCAAACTTTTAAAGCTTTTATAAGAAAAGTCTTTAATCAGAAAGGAGTAGAAACCGGATCAATAATTTCTGCAATGACAAAAGAGATGATTGATCGAGATGAGAAATTGAGAATAGAAAAGATTCTTGAGCACTATGCTTTTAATGTTTTGTACCCAAGTGAAGGGCTAAATATCTTTAGTTCAATTTATGATGATACAGCTTCAATTTCTGCAATCAGAGAAATTAACAATCTCCCTTATGAAGATGTAGAAAACAAAGAATTGTACAATTGGTAAAACCAGCAGATAATTAAGCTTTAATAAATGGCATACTTGCAGATAATAATTGAGTTTATACTCTCCAAAAGCTAATGATATATCTGAACACAAATGGAATTTCATCGGATAAGCCCACGGAGAAATTTTGGGTTTGTGAATGGCAGAATACTTATTCTCTAAAAGAAGGTGACAATACTCCTGAACTCGATTTTAAATTAATTGAATTGACTCATTTGTTTGCAGATAGGCTATTTGGAAGTGTTCAGAAACTATATAATAAATTACCTTTTTTATCTACGGTTTTTCCATATGCTGGTGTAGATGCAGAAATCAAAATTTCAAAAAAGGAGTTCGAAAAATGGATAGCTTCTCACAAGTCAGTAGACAATCATAAAATACTCTTCTACTACGATATTCAGAACTTAGTTGGGTCTCTTCAAAACTTGATAAGTGAATCCAAGTTCTTATTTTGTGACTTCTATAAAACTCTAAACGCAAATACTTTTATGCTGGCGGATAAGCCACACGAACCAAACATAGTCATGTTTGCATCGGGCCAAATTGTCACTGGTATTTTCTCCAAGGTTAATCACTTATTCATCAATCTAGCCAGTCAGCTAGATTTTATCACGAAAGTTGGTTTTGAAATAGAAAACCCAACAACTGCCTTCACTGATTATCCAAAACTTAAGTCTAATTCAATTCTATATGGTGATGCCAAGAGAATAAAACACTTAGATAAGATCGATACAGTATTTAATAATACAGACTCCCTGCGATTGATTTTGAGCTTAAGAAACGAAATTATTCATAATGCCTCGTTTGAAAATATACCTAAGGTTTATCAGGTTTTTAAGGACGGTAAACAGATTGAGAAATTCATATTTATTCCAGATAGCACAAATGGAGTTTTAGATTCATTCAAAAACCGAAATAGGTTTTTCAGCACAGATATCAAACTCAATGAAATATTACCTGACTTGATTACTGATTTTTGGAAGACAATGGAAATTACAGTTGATAAATTAAAAACTACCGCCAATTGAGTAGACGGCCGTGAGCCATAAGCCCACGGTGCGCCTCTCACACCACCG
>CAYGOV010000092.1:0-2255 GCA_964351625.1 uncultured Marinoscillum sp. | reverse complement strand
AATAAGAAGTTAGGAATCGATGTTGGATACGACAAAAGAACCTTAACCACAGAGGATATTATCCTTATCGTAAAATATTTGATTGGTCTGATTAATAGCAAAGCTGTTGTTGATGATATTGACCATTTGAGTAATAGAAGAGTAAGAACGGTTGGTGAGCAGCTTTATGCTCAATTCGGAGTAGGTCTAGCTAGAATGGCTAGAACTATCAGAGAAAGAATGAACGTAAGGGACAATGAGGATTTCAAACCTGTTGACCTAATTAATGCTCGTACGCTTTCTTCTGTTATCAACTCATTCTTCGGTACCAACCAACTTTCTCAGTTTATGGATCAAACGAATCCACTGGCTGAGATTACTCACAAAAGAAGAATGTCTGCTTTGGGACCTGGAGGTCTCTCTAGAGAAAGAGCAGGTTTCGAGGTACGTGACGTTCACTACACTCATTATGGTAGACTTTGTACCATTGAGACTCCAGAGGGCCCAAACATTGGTTTGATCTCTTCACTTTGCGTTCACGCCAAAGTGAATCAAATGGGCTTTATCGAGACTCCTTATAGAGATGTTAAGGATGGTAAAGTTGATATGACTGGATCTGTCAACTATCTAACAGCTGAGGAAGAAGATACTTATAACATTGCTCAGGCAAATGCACCTCTTGATGATAATGGAAAGTTCCTTAACGATAAAGTTAAGGCACGTTTTGAAGGTGACTTTCCTGTAGTAGGTCCAAATGATCTGAAATACATGGACGTTGCTCCAAATCAGATTGTTTCGGTTGCGGCATCAATGATTCCTTTCTTGGAGCATGATGATGCAAACAGAGCTTTGATGGGATCAAACATGCAACGTCAAGCTGTTCCATTGTTGAAACCACAGGCTCCAATCGTTGGAACTGGACTTGAGAAGAGAATTGCAATTGACTCTCGTGCACTTGTTATAGCCGCAGGAACAGGTGTTGTTGATTATGTAGACGCTCGAAAGATTGTGGTTACATATGATAGAACTGAGGAGGAGTCATTAATCAATTTCAAAGACCAGAGCTATACATATGAATTGACTAAGTTCAGAAGAACAAATCAAGACACTTGTATCAACCTTAAGCCTATAGTAACAAAAGGAGATAAAGTAGTAGGTGGTCAACCACTTTGTGAAGGTTTTGCAACAGAAAATGGTGAGTTAGCACTTGGAAGAAACCTTATGGTTGCTTACATGCCATGGCAAGGTTACAACTTTGAGGATGCGATCGTAATCTCTGAAAAGGTAGTTCGTGAAGATATTTTCACTTCTATCCACATAGATGAATATGATCTTGAAGTACGAGATACCAAACGAGGAGAGGAAGAGCTAACTTCTGAGATTCCAAACGTAAGTGAAGAGGCTGTAAAGAATCTTGACGAAAACGGAATTATAAGAATTGGTGCTGATATCAAGGAAGGTGATATTCTGATTGGAAAGATCACTCCAAAGGGAGAAACTGATCCTACTCCAGAAGAAAAACTCCTTAGAGCGATCTTCGGTGATAAAGCTGGGGATGTAAAAGATGCTTCATTGAAAGCATCTCCTTCACTTGTTGGAGTTGTTATCGATACGAAACTTTTCTCAAGACCTAAGAAGGATAAGGACTTACGTTCAAGAACTAAGAAAGAAGTAGAAATACTTAAAAATAGATATAGCGGTGAGCTAACTGAAATCCGTAACAGGATGGTTGATAAGTTGGTGAAGTTGCTAGAAGGTAAAACTTGCCAAGGTATCAGACATAAGTTTGGTGAGGAGGTATTGACAAAAGGAACCAAGTTCAATAGAAAAAATATTGAGGCTGGTCTATTCCCAGCGCGAAATGTTTATCGTGATGAGTCTAACTACAATGTTCCAGAAGAGGCTAATCTAATTTCTGATTTGATTATAGAGAATTGGGTTGTTGATGATCATATGAATGATTTGGTATTCAAAATGGTCAAAAACTATATCAATGCTCGTAATGAAGTAGCAGGTATTTTCAAAAGAGAGCGTTTCACGCTTGAAGTTGGAGATGAGTTGCCAGCTGGTATCGTACAATTAGCTAAAGTATATGTTGCTAAGAAACGTAAGCTGAAAGTTGGTGATAAGATGGCTGGACGTCATGGTAACAAAGGTGTTGTTGCGAAAATCGTTCGTGATGAGGATATGCCTTTCATGGCAGATGGAACTCCTGTAGATATCGTATTGAATCCACTAGGTGTACCTTCAAGGATGAACATTGGTCAGATTTATGA
>CAYGOV010000091.1:0-2308 GCA_964351625.1 uncultured Marinoscillum sp. | reverse complement strand
GCTGGTAGTATCTCGGGCAATATTGGCTCTACTAACTCTATTGCTTCTCTTAATTTGGCAGGAGACTTTGCAGCAACACTTGCGGGCAGTAGTATCAAGATCACAAATATAAATGCAAATGCAGCAAATACTGGCACTATTTCTTTAACAAATAGCTCCGGTATGAGTTTTACCGGTACTGCTGCTAGTGCTAGCGTTCCTCTTTCCTCTGTTAGCTGGACTTCTGCTAAAGCTCTTACTCTTCCTGGCTCTTCTATATATAGCTCATCTATTAATGGAGGAGATGCTGCCTCTACCCTAATTATTGCAGGTAATTCTACTTTAGAAGGCACTATAGGCTCAAATGCCGCAACTACTATTAACTCAGGTGCCACTCTTACCCTTACAGGAGATGGTACTACCTATAATTCTAAGATAAATGCTACTACTGCAGATAATGGAGCTCTTGTAATAGGAGATGGTAATGCAAGTACTATTACCATAAATAATGCAGTAGGTTCCACTACTCGTCTTGCAAGCCTTACAACAAGCGCTAATTCTGATGTTACAATTACAGGAGCTGTAAATGCATATGATATTTCTTTAAATGGTAATACTACTTTTGGCTCTACTGTGAATACAGCAAACCATTCTTATCTCAATAGTGGGGTAGTAAGTTTAGGTGGTACTTATACCGGTGTCTCTGGCAAAAATATCTATATTGCAGGTAGCGATGCAGTGTTAAACATTGGCTCTCAAACAATCTCCTCAGGAACAGACATATATTTTAGTGCTAATGGAAATATTATAATAGGTGAGAATGGTGTTATAGGATCGAGTATTTTTTCTGCGCCTTCTGATAGAGGTACTGTAACAATCGAAGGTAATTCAAAGATTAATGGCCTTACCGGAAGCGTTCTTAATCCTTTGAAATTACTAAATTTTACAGGTGATTATATGCTAACAACACAGGGACCACGGCATGGTGCAGCTAATATTACCACAGATAATCCCGGAGAGGGGTCTATTACATTTAATAGACCTGGGAACTCTATTGAGCTTTCAGCAAATATAGGAACAAATACTCATCCACTAAAATCTATTTTATGGTCGGATACGTCTCCTCTGCAACTTAAGTCTACTAACTCCTACTACGTAAACAATATAAATGGGCTTGGTTCTGGCTCTAGCCTACAGATTCAAGGGAACACCCTACTTGAAGGAACTATAGGCTCAAACGCAGCAACTACTATTAATAACGGAGTAACTCTTACTTTAGGAGGTAATACTACTTATAATTCCACAATAGATGCTACTACTGCAGATAATGGAGCTCTTGTAATAGGAGATGGTAATGCAAGTACTATTACCATAAATAATGCAGTAGGTTCCACTACTCGTCTTGCAAGCCTTACAACAAGCGCTAATTCTGATGTTACAATTACAGGAGCTGTAAATGCATATGATATTTCTTTAAATGGTAATACTACTTTTGGCTCTACTGTGAATACAGCAAACCATTCTTATCTCAATAGTGGGGTAGTAAGTTTAGGTGGTACTTATACCGGTGTCTCTGGCAAAAATATCTATATTGCAGGTAGCGATGCAGTGTTAAACATTGGCTCTCAAACAATCTCCTCAGGAACAGACATATATTTTAGTGCTAATGGAAATATTATAATAGGTGAGAATGGTGTTATAGGATCGAGTATTTTTTCTGCGCCTTCTGATAGAGGTACTGTAACAATCGAAGGTAATTCAAAGATTAATGGCCTTACCGGAAGCGTTCTTAATCCTTTGAAATTACTAAATTTTACAGGTGATTATATGCTAACAACACAGGGACCACGGCATGGTGCAGCTAATATTACCACAGATAATCCCGGAGAGGGGTCTATTACATTTAATAGACCTGGGAACTCTATTGAGCTTTCAGCAAATATAGGAACAAATACTCATCCACTAAAATCTATTTTATGGTCGGATACGTCTCCTCTGCAACTTAAGTCTACTAACTCCTACTACGTAAACAATATAAATGGGCTTGGTTCTGGCTCTAGCCTACAGATTCAAGGGAACACCCTACTTGAAGGAACTATAGGCTCAAACGCAGCAACTACTATTAATAACGGAGTAACTCTTACTTTAGGAGGTAATACTACTTATAATTCCACAATAGATGCTGCAAATAGTGGGAATGGATCTTTAGTATCTACGCCTGGCTCTGGTAAGATTATTGCCTTAAATAGCGCTGTAGGTTCTATTAAATCTTTGAGTAGTTTTTCTGTAGGCGGTGGCACTACTAATTTAGGAGCAAATCTTACAGCAA
>CAYGOV010000090.1:0-2344 GCA_964351625.1 uncultured Marinoscillum sp. | reverse complement strand
CATCATACTGGTTTTCGAAGCACTTTTTCCTTTTCGTCATACCGGTTTTCGAAGCGCAGCGGAGAAATACCGGTATCTGACGTAATGTGCTAGGTCGCAATGAATTTACAACTCAGCGGAGTTTGAGGGTGAGCAATTTAGATCAAGCCCAGACTGACCATTCAATCAAGAACTATTCTCTTATATGGCGCAAGTGTCTATGCAACCCAGTCCACTTGTGCCTCACCTAAAAGAAAGCGATATGGAAACTGGAGTACAAGCGGACGCTTGCACTAGTTTGTGGTCAGATTGCTTTACCGGAATATTTTATCCAGCACTATTGGATAAGGTCACGGAAATAACTTCCGCGCCATATGGGGCTAGTTGATATATTTACCCCAAATTCTCTATCTCCTTTTTCAAGTGGTATTACAGGGTCAACAATTACGGTGTTCATGCTGCTGTCATCATCGCAGGCCAATAAACCAAGGATTAGAAGGGTTGAGATTTTAATTAAATTGCTCATAGTACTTTATACTATATCTGACGCTTGTGTTCAATATAGTGTAACTGAACGAAAGATATAAATTAAAGGCAGTCAATAATTGAACAAAGCATGACAAACGCAGTATAATTATTTTTGTCTATTGTCTAATAGAATCTAGTTGATCACTAATGTCTTTTAGATTAACAAAGGTTCGAATTGAAGCTATTTCAGTTTGTAATAATGAAATTAAACTCTCAAATTCTGTTTTCGAGGTTTCCTGAGAGTCCGCACTTCGAGTTTTAAATAATCGGATATCATTCTTTAGGATTTCAATTCTTTGGCTAAGATTCGATTCCATAAGTTGATGCTAACCAAGCTAGCAGTTTGTGCGCCCACCAGCTTGTAAAGGGCACAATCTAGTGAAATCTACCGAAGCTCACAACGGTTCAAATATCCACTGCGTTCCAAAAGATAAACCCGCCTGCCGGCGAGGCAGGAACTTCTGCGAGCTGCGCTCGGTAGTAAGCTCCTCAGTTTCCCAGCGGCAGGTACATGGTGAGGTTCGCACTGAAACCAGCAGATGAGACTAGCCTCTACTTGAGTGTTTCAGATGATTACTGTCAGATTGATTTACCGGAAAATATTATTCAGCACTATTTGGATAAGGTCACGGAAATAACTTCCATGCCATGGGGGGGGGGACTGTTAGGGCGCTGTTAATGTATCCAAGTTGAATACATCGTTATGTCGTATCCGTTCTGCTGTTCGGTTACTTTGTATTCCTCACCCCCAAGGTTCGTGGAAGTTGAAATCTTAAATGCGTTCGGAAAGTTGTACAGTTTGAATGTTCGTGAAATAGTTATGTCATTAAATGAAATCGGATATTTTTTCTGGTATTCTTCAAATTCAGAAGTTGTCAATATGATGTGTTTGTTATAATCAAACGGTGTTCTTTGAACATCAGGATCATCAGAAATGATGAGATAAATTCTTGGTTCAAGATCATGAATTCGGGATGGTCGCCGTGAGTTGATTATTTGGTTATCCCGGATTTTCAAAGTGTCGTTTATGTAGTTATCAAGAAGGCCAGCAAACATTAATGTTCTGTTAGTTCGAATGCTTCTGAATCTTGGATTGGTATCTTCTAAATCTGAAATACCATCTTCATCAGTGTCACGAAACATTGGGTTCGTCATCATTTTATCCTCAACAACATCAGTCAAGCCATCACCATCTGAGTCTTTCATAAGCTGATTTAAGTTGAGTTCAATAATTAGGTTGTCCCTGATTGTCTCATATTTTGGAGCTTCTACAGGATGAATAAAGGGTTTAATCATTCTTACATTCAGAGCTCTGAATTGGAGAATTGAGTCGTTCTTCCATACAGGGAGTTCACTTTTATAAAGGTTGTAGTAATAGTTTTTAGTAAGTCCAGTGTAGAAGTATCTACTCTCGCCATTTGTGTTAAGCTCGATCCAGTAGCCAGGTTCACCCCACATAAATTCATCAAATTTGGAGTCCATGTAAAGGATTACGGTCGTTCCGTTTCGCTCTTCATGATCAATAATTTGAGATTCTCGAATTATGGTTTGAAGTTTTGCAGGATCTAACAAATCAATATCTCGACCAATTTTCTCCATAATGTTCTCGTTGATATCAGGAGCTTTATACTTGTTAGTTGTCTCAACAACTCTGACATGATCAAACCAGTTCTTGGAAGCAATATTGACTGGTGTTGGCTTGAATGAGTAATCCCGATTCAAATTCTTGTAATAGTTATCTTCTTCGGTCGAATGAAACTCCTCTTCGGACTGGCCGAAAAGTGAAAAAGGTAGGAGTAAAAGGATCAGATATTTCATAGCGGTATGCGCCCTAACG
>CAYGOV010000089.1:0-2437 GCA_964351625.1 uncultured Marinoscillum sp. | reverse complement strand
GTTGAGTTAACTGAATAAGCTGACCACACTACAAACTGTCCATCACCACCAACACTTCCATAAGTAGCACCACCAATAGCTGCAGTACTTAATCTATCTATATCGCTATCGTTACCAGGTGTAGCACCTGATCCAATAGTATTCGTTGTATTACTTACTCCAGTGCCACCGATATAACTGGATCCACCACCACCACCAGATGAACCTGTACCATCAGCATGCCCACCAGAACCACCTCCGTAATAACCTCCTCCACCAGCTCCAGCTGGACCAGATGTTGGATTTGGAGAATTTGCTCCAGACAAAGCAGTACCTGCAATACCACCATTAAAGTTTCCTGTTCCTGCACTACCACCAGAAGATTGATCAGCGCCACCACCACCATTAGCAATAGTACCACCACTATTATAACCATAGGCAGTTGCGCCATCTTCAGCAGTTGTACCACCACCAGCTCCACCGGCACCTGTATGGCCATCACCATCGCGACCACCACCACCACCGGCACCGGCCAATATTAAAGCACCTGCTTGTCCGTTACTATCAAAACTAATTCTAGATCCACCATTAAATAAACCTGTGAGGCCACCACCACCGCCGGTATAACCACTTCCTGAAGCACCACCACCACCAAAGGCAGAATTTGAAGCACCACCAGGACTTGCACCTTGCTGACCACCTTGTCCTACAATAATTGTATAAAGAGTATCTGCAGTAATTGCTACATCACCTTTTACAAATCCACCGGCACCACCAACACCATCATAAGTTGATGTACCACCTGCTGCACCACCGGCACCCCACATCTTAGTTTTAATTGTTGTAGAGCTTGGATATCGAACTCCATACTGACCATAAGTTGAAATCGTTAAAGGAGCATCTGGGTCTTGATAATCAGGAAATGCCACAACAGGCGGTGTAAAAGCTGTTGTATAACGAGCGATCCCATTTGTGATTCTCACATCATCAACTGAGCCATTTAAAAAATCTCCTGAGGCAACAGCACCAATTCTTGTAAGATTACTTGCACTAGGTTTAGCATAACTTGCTGTCGTGGTTCCTGCACTTACACCATTTACCCAAAAAGTTGTTGTGGTTCCATCATAAGTGGCAGCAAGGTGATGCCAAGTATCTGTTGCTGGTGCGGTTGTACTTATATTGGTAAAACTCGCTCCATTCCAAAAATACCAAGAAATATCACCGCTATAAATATAAAATAAATACTGATTTCCATTGGTACCATTCCAACCAGCAGTACCACCACCTCGACCTAAAACTCCTTGAGCAGGAGTAGCTGAGCTGTATTTCACCCATGCTTCTACTGTAAAAGGTTTACCATCTAAACCGATATCTAAAGTTTCACTATCAGCAATACTTATATAATCACCTGTACCATCAAAACTCACATGACTAGTAAACTTGGTAGCTGTTGTTGAGATCTTCGCATCACCATTTGGTTTAGCAATATGCTCATGTCCACTACGATCATAAATATTTGTAAACGGTAATAATAAAGATGTTCCTGCAACTGCCGTTAAGCCTTCAGTCGGTTCTGTATAAGTAGCTCCTGTGTAAAGAGCTGTTCCTTTTACTAAACGTAGATCTTTCATATAACCCGTAAAATTATTACCAATACTTATACTTGATGAAGAACTAAAAAGATTTCCTGAAACTGTATCAGTTCCCACTTGATTTCCATTTGAGTAAATATAAAGATTGCTGCCACTTCTTACATAAGCAAAATGGTTCCATGCATTTCTGTCCCAAGCATTACTTGAAGAGCTCATATCAAGATTGGTTGAACCGTCAGTTGAATGACTTGTATAATAAGTATCACTTGTGGTTTGAATATTTAAAAAATAAGTTCTTTGACCACCGGCCCATCTAATTAAAAGATCTTGGTAAGTAGTTGCAAACGCTGTCGGATAAAACCAACCTTCAATTGTAAAATCGTCTCCATCAACATCCAAAACAGAGTTATCAGAAATAGTAATACTATCCCCTGTTCCATCAAAATAAACACTACCGCTGCTATCACCATACGGGCTGAATCCACTAAGAGATGTATCTCCGTTAACTGTTGTAACTAAAGAATTTCCTGATTGATCATTAAAGCCATCATCATTATTATCTCCATCAAAATGCATTAAAAGTGTATTGGCATAAAACTTATCATCAGTGATAGGAATTTCAGCAACAAATGTTCCTGCTTGTTCAGCAGAGTAATTACCAACATTATCAGCGGCCCTTAAAGTGACATGATAAGTATTTGATTGAGTCATGGTTGCAACAGTCGGTTGTGCTGAAAGGTCAGTTGTATATGTCCAATCTAGTACATCAGAAGCTCCTGCACTTGTTCCAATTTTATATTCGTAATGACTAATACCAGCTGTTGCATCAGTGGCTGCAGTCCAACTTATAAGAGCAGAAGTTGTTA
>CAYGOV010000088.1:0-2474 GCA_964351625.1 uncultured Marinoscillum sp. | reverse complement strand
AACAGCACGACAGGCGACTTGACGATTCTAAGTTCCCCAGACTTTGAGGCTCCTACGGATTCCAATACTGATAACGTATATGAAGTTACAGTCACAGCTACAGATGCTTTGGGCAACTCTTCAGACTTGGTGTTGACAGTTACGGTTGCAGATGTGAATGAAGATATTACTTCTCCAACAGTAGTGATTAGCACCACTGCGACGAGTCCAACGAATGCGACGAGTATCCCAGTGACGATAACTTTCAGTGAAGAGGTCACGGGCTTTACGGTAGGTAGTCTGACGTTAGCGAATGCCACGGCTAGCAATTTTGCGGGAAGTGGCACGAGTTTTTCAGTAGATGTTATCCCTATTGCAGATGGAGACTTCACAGTATCTATAGCATCAGGCAAAGCGATTGATGCATCAGCCAATCCTTCAGAAGCTTCGAATGTATTGACACTTACATCAGATATGACCGCCCCAACAATTGCAATAGCTTTATTAGAGACCTTAGATGATCGTCCAGCGCTAAGCGGAACTATAGATGATGCTACAGCGACTATCAGTGTTAATGTATTAGGAACAGATTACCCAGCTAGCAACAATGCTGATGGCACTTGGACTTTGGCAGACAATACGATCAATAGTTTAGCAGTAGGCACCTATGAAGTAGTAGCAACAGCTACAGATCTAGCAGGCAACATAGGCACTGATGCGTCAAGTAATGTATTAAAAATTCTTCCTGGTGCTCCGAGAGCTATTGCAGCTAACAATGTTGATTACTTCAGCTTTGATGCCAATTGGCAAGTGAGAACAGGGGTGAGTAGCTATCGTTTAGACGTGAGTAGAGATGTAGACTTTATCAATCTATTGAGCAGCTATGACAACCTAACAACCACAGCAATTAAAGTGACAGTCACCACTGGCGTAACGTATGGCACGACCTATTACTACCGAGTTCGAGCAGTTTATCCAAGTGGCGATGTATCCCCTAATTCCAATGTGATTACAGTGGAGACCCCACTAGATGCAGGCACAGTAGCTGACATGACAGCTTTGCTATCTATCTATGATGCCACAGGAGGAGCTAAGTGGACCAGATCAAGTAACTGGAAAGCAGGCTTACCGCTGAGTCAATGGACAGATGTAACGATGACCGGCACCAGAGTCACCTCGGTGAACTTGTCTAGTAACAATCTTACAGGAAATCTTCCAGGAATAGAAGGCACAGGTCTGAGTGCTATTACTACGCTCAACCTGAAGGACAATCAACTACTAAGCATCCCAACGTTTACAAACTTAGCATCACTTACTTCACTGGATGTATCAGGCAACAAACTGATGTTCGCTACCATAGAGCCTAATGTAGGCATACCAGGGATTGTATATAGTCCACAACAAAAGGCATTGACAAGAGTGTCTACCCTACAGCAACAAGGGGCGATCTATGAGATGGACAGGGCAGTAACAGGCACAGCGAATAGTTATGCATGGAAGAAGCGCAACCTAACGACCAATGCGGTGACGGCTATCACCAATACAGGAAGCACTTACAGCCTAGAGATCACAGACTTCAACAATGAAGGTGGTTACTATGCAGAAGTGATGAACAGTAAAGTAGTAGGGTTGACAATCACTACAACAGAGGTAGTAGTGAAAGTGAGTTCCCTACAGCGAGACTTTGCAGCACTAAGAGCGATCTATGAAGCAATGGATGGAGCGAGTTGGACAGGTGAATCTAAGAACTGGCTGACTCAGACGGTACCGACGTGGACAGGCGTTGGCTTGACTGCCAACCAAGACAGAGTGATTAGTCTGACCTTACCGAGCAATAACATGATCGGAGACTTACCAGAAGACATATTGGACATTGCAGGCTTACAGACGATCAACCTTTCAGGGAATAGGATCACTAGCATCCCTGACTTCAGTGGATTACCAATTTTGACGAGTGTGAATGTATCAGGCAACAATCTAGAGTTTGATGACCTAGAGCCGAATATGGACTTGACAGGTACGATAGACTACAGCGCCCAAAGAAGAATAGGTCTTACAACCCGAGATACAATCAGAGTGGGCACGAACAAAGAGATCATGGTATCAGTAGGCGGCAGTTCTAATAGCTACAAGTGGAAGTTGACCAATGACATTACGACAGATTCTGTGATCACCGCAGCAACAGGGAGCACCTATCAAATCACAGGAATCAGCTATGAGTCTATGGGTAACTATGTGATGGAAACGACTAGTGGATTGGTACCAGGCCTGACGTTGACCAGTAGGTCGCAGCAAGTGATGGGGTATGCAGACCTGACGTTCCGAGCGATAGACCTGAGTGGCAACTTCTATATTGATGGCAATGCGTATGCACTGAGAGTGACGGTACCGGGCACGCCTTATGATACTATCCAAGTGGTAGCTGGCGGAGCAGGGTCTAACCCACAAGCATTCAGCTTTGAGAAGTTACTTCTGGGAGATTACCTGATAGCTGT
>CAYGOV010000087.1:0-2657 GCA_964351625.1 uncultured Marinoscillum sp. | reverse complement strand
AACATCACAGAAAAAATGGTAATGAAAAAGCCATTTACCAAAATGGATGAAATCATGTCTTTGCTTAAGATATTGTCTCCACGCTTTATGGGATCATCTTTCATGTATTTTTTGAGGGCTGGTTCACCTCCCAAAGCGATAGCTCCTAGTGTATCCATGATCAAATTAATCCAGAGAAGCTGAATGATGGTGAGGGGAAATTCCACATTGATCAGCGGACCTAATATGGTAATGGAAACTGCAGCAACATTTACTGTCAGCTGGAAGGCAACAAACTTTCGGATAGATTGAAAAATCGTTCTTCCGTAGCGAATCGCATTGCTTATAGAATTAAAATTATCATCGAGGATCACGATATCCCCGGCTTCTTTGGTTACTTCTGAGCCACTACCCATAGCTATCCCTACATCAGATTGCTTGAGTGCCGCAGAGTCATTTACTCCGTCACCGGTCATGCCTACTACTTTATTCAATCCCTTAGAGATTCTTACCATTCTACTTTTATCAGTAGGAAGTGCCCGAGCGATAACCCTAAGATTTGGAAGTATAAGCGCTATTTCTTCATCCGACATTTTTTGAAGATCTGATGACTCTAATACCAATTGAGTGTCATTCTCTAGCAAATCAGCCTCACGAGCAATGGAGGCAGCTGTACCTTTCCGGTCACCCGTGATCATGATCACCTGAATACCTGCAGATTTTACTAGCTCGACAGACTCTTTAGTCGTTTCCCTAATAGAATCCTGCATGCCAATCACTCCAACCAATACGAGCCCGCCAGGAAGCTCATCCTTTTGATTTAAACTCTCTTTAGAAATAGCAATGGCCAACAAGCGGATCCCAGCATCTGCTAATCCGTCCATATAGGTAACGATATGCTCCTTTTCAGTAATTGGCACAATCTTGCCTTCACCCGAAATGGTGAGGGATATATCATTCATCAAAATCTCGGGTGCGCCTTTTATTAATACCAACTGGTCAGCGTCAAAGGCCTTAAGCTTACTGGTAAATTTCACCTCTTTGGCAGAAAATTTTCTAGTACTATTGAAATGTATGGAATGAATAAGTTCTGCACTTTCTACCTGACTTAAATCTGCTTCTAGGCTTAAGTAGCCCAACAGCGCCCGATCAGAAAAGTTGCCACCTGTAATCTCTCCATCGCTCGTGCGATGACTTGCCGTATTTCCGCCTATAGCGATGTTGACGTAATCTTGAAGTTGTGGAGAGATATCTTCGTACTTCTGGAAAATTTGATTGGTACCTGTAATGAAGAATCTGGGCTCCAATTTACCCTTAGTGAGTGTTCCTGTTTTATCTGAAAAGAGGATACTCAAACTCCCTGCTGTTTCTATTCCTAATAATTTTCTAACCAATACTTTCTCTCTTAGCATCTTTTGCATATTGAGCGCTAGCACTATAGCAATCATCATAGGTAGTCCTTCAGGCACAGCAGCCACGAGCACGATGATGGCTAGTACCAATGCATCTAGTGTGTCAGTAAGTACTAGATCCCATTGTGACAAGTATTCGCCCATTGCTACACTGTCAAAGTCATTAGCAATGCAGATTTTCTGAAACATGAAAATCACAAAAAGACTCACAGCCGCGATGTAGCCAAATTTGGAAATCATGTCAGCTAGATCTTTGAGTTTTACCTGAAGAGGGGAGAGCCTATCATCTACAAGCGAAAGCTCCTGCGACAACATACCATAGAAAGTTTTGTCCCCAACTGTAACCACTTTCATGATAGCTTCACCATCTTCTATCACTGTTCCTCGGTAGAGGTTATAATGATTGGCGAGATCCGTCTCATCAATATCGATACCTACAGGCTTAACAATTTTTTCAATGGGTTCGGTTTCGCCTGTCAAAGACGCCTGATTCACCTTTATATCACCTTCAATGATGATCCCATCCGCTGGCACTTTGTCTCCAGCCTGCAATAGAATCAAATCATCTTTCACAATCTCACCAACAGCAATATCCACCAACTCTCCATCACGAAAAGTCTTGCTTTTTATTTGGGAGGCTTCTTCCTGAAGCTGCTGAAAAGAAGATTCATTTTTGTGCTCCGAAAACGTAGAAATTCCTGTAGCAAGAAGCACCGCAACGCCAATGGCTACTGCTTCATACCATTCTGTCATTCCAAAAAAGGAAAGCACAAGAATCACTACAAGTGCTACAAGCAATATATAGATGATGGGGTCTTTAAAATTGGCCGCCAACTTAGCCCAAAAGCCCTCAACTTGAATTTCACTCAATTCATTGTTACCGTGCTTTTGACGAGATTCTACTACTTGCTGTTTTGAAAGCCCTTGATGTTTCATGATTATGATATTGGCCTAATAGACGACTATATTTAAAACAAATGCAAAAAATTGATCCTTTATGGAATTGATCCTACCAATTTAAGATGAATACATGAAATAAACTTGATTGATATGCTTTCTCTCTGAAATACTATTAGCCTTTAATCGCTACAGCACGATAAAGATCTTGCCCTTGGATACTTTCATAGTTAGCGAACCAAATGTTAATTTGTTTGTTGGATTTGAGATTGTGACAAGTAAAAGCGTTTAGCTTTTTGCGAAAGCAACACAACGATTCATCCATAAAGACTTGGTAAATTGTTCATTCATTTGTAGAAACCAAACCTA
>CAYGOV010000086.1:0-2829 GCA_964351625.1 uncultured Marinoscillum sp. | reverse complement strand
TGTTTACCTGACATTTTAGCCTTTGGATACATCCAATCTGCTTTTACAGTAAAATTCTCCGCATCAGCATCATAAGGAACAGCTACTTTACAAATTCCTGATTCATCCTCTCCTTTGGCCGAATCAACGTATGACCGAGATCTTGCAATTGCTCCAGATTGTTCATTTCTAAAAGCAGCTTCATGTCTTTTTTCATCTTCTCTAAAGGTCTTGTCATGCATTTTTGGGAAAGTTTCGATATCAGCGCCTATTTTTGGCGCAGGAGTAAATCCTGGTAATATTGTATCAATATTTGGATGAGGGGTAAATCCTGGTGGCGTTATATCTACAGCCCCCTCTCTTGCTATAAAGGCAGAATTATTAGAGAATATATCGAATGGGTTATTATGAGTTCCCTCGTTTGATAAGATAGAGCTATACATAGATTGACCCCGGGCTTGTGCATCCATTCTTCCCTGATTTAGATGATCCTCCCAGCGCTTGCTGTTACCTATATTAGCATTCATATTAGCTTCTTCTCTTTGGATAGCATATCCTGTTGCTATTGCCTTTAGGGCTTCTAGGTCTGAGGTTTTCGCATTTCAGGACGTTTCTTAGGGTTGCCCCACATTAGCGGAATAGTCTTTCAAACTCATCTTTTGCTTTATATGGAACCCCTTCTATATCTTGGTAAGAGGCTTTATATAGTTTCAGAGTTTTTGTGCTTAAAGCTTTTACACTTTCAAAAAAGTTCTGTCTTAGTATTTCTGGATATTTTATGAATACTCCAGTTTTAAGAAATACTTTGGAGTAATCTTTATCACGGAAATCAGGATTGTCTACATATAGTTTATCTACCACTTCATCTATCTCTTTTTCGTCTGTGACTCCTTTTGCAACTAGCTCATCTCTTAGTGCATTCATCGTATCATTATCTGGTAGAGGTCTTAACAAATAATTTATCGTATGATCTGGCATAATTCCTTCTTCAACTAGCTTATCTCTTATTGCATTGATCTTATCATGAGATAGTTGCCTTGAGGATAAAATCCACTGGAAATATTCTTCGGCTATTTTCTCATCTCCTGCCCAGGCGGCGATCAAGCCAGGAAAACGGACGTGGTTTATATGAAGCCCGCCCTCTTTTTCAACTCTTTCTGATATATAATAAGCAAGGAATATATCTTCTAATTTAACTGGGCCTTCGGTTTTTAGGGGAAATCTTTTTTTGAGTAATTGGGTCATTACTTCTTCTAAAACATCATCTGGCCAGTGGTGCTCTACTGTTGGGCATGATGATGAAAATCCTATTGACCATTGATCTTGAATATTCCATGAAACTAAAGATTTTGAGTATAAATGGGGCTTCAAACCTGCATACCCACTATTATCATCGCCAAATATAATAGCTACATAAAGTGGGCCTATGAACTGCCCCATTCTTCTATGGTCTACCATATTCATATTCGGAAAATATTTGTTACATTTATTCATCCATTCTCTTTTTTCTTTGGCGGTGAATTTAAACTTTCTGGTAGGTAATATATAATTATAATAATCATCAATCCTATTTTCTTCTTTACATTGCTTTTTAAAGGCTTGTTCTTCTCTCCATTTTTCAGATCGTTTCTCTCGGTGCGCTAAATATAAAGGAATATGATATATTCCTTTAGCCTGATTATCTCTTGTTTCAATTTGTTCTTTTTGCTCTTTATCTAAGTAGTCTTCATACAAAGACATGTAAGGTGCTTGTATTTTATTTTTGTTATTTGCCTGATTCATCATCTATTATCCATGTGTCTTCTAATTGTCTTATCCACGTATGATCTGGTTGTTTTATTATTCTTGAGCAATTTATCCCTCCTGAGGTAGAAGGTTTTGCCTCACAAATTTGTTGGGAAAGTCTAGTTTCGGACTTGGCTCCGTTTTCTAAAAAATCTAAAGGCTTTATCCCCTGATTGATAATTGAATTAAACTGCCTTGTGGTCAAAATTGCATCTCCAAATTTTACATCATAAATTGTGCTGTGATCTACAGTAATTATATCAGTTCTAATTGAGCCTGCAAGAGGGGTGTTAGTGTTGGGTTCCCATGGTTCTTGATGTTTTTGTCTTTGCTCAACTAAAAATCTTTTTACCTTGCATTTATCTTGATAGTGATCAATAAATTCTTTTACTCCAATATGTTTTACTGTTCCTGTATAAGGCGCTAATATTTTATTAGAAATACCTGCAAACATGTTACTATCTCTGAAGTGCCCCCATTGGGTAGACCAAAAATCTCTTTAAAAGAGAGAGAATTTTTTCCTAAACAACTACAAAATTAAGATCATGATGATGTAGTTGATATTGTGAAATTGTGGGTAAGTTATTTGACTTATCCATAAATTCACGATATTTCTCTTGCGGCGTTTGGTAGCTCAGCGCCTGATGTGGCCTCTGACAATTATACCAATCTAACCATTTCGGAATATTTTGCTTTAACTCAAAAACGCTATTCCATTTATATAAATATGATCCCTCATACTTAAATGAGCGCCATAAACGCTCAATATTAGCATTATCGTTACAACGCCCCTTACCCGTCATACTAATCCGGATATTATTATTTTTCAACCTTTTACTCCAGTCATCGCTAGTAAATTGACTACCCTGGTCGCTATTAACTATCTCTGGCCTACCGTATTTAGCAATCGCGTCTTCAAGAGCTAACAGACAAGGCTCAGTACGCAAATCATTGCTAAGACGCCAGCCTACTACCATCCTGCTATATACATCAATTAAGGCCGCGAGATACATAAAGCCATTATTTGTCCGCAAATAGGTTATATCTACTTGCCACACTTTGCCC
>CAYGOV010000085.1:0-2857 GCA_964351625.1 uncultured Marinoscillum sp. | reverse complement strand
GCAGAGACCAATTAGCGTCTACATTAATGGTTACCCCTTTATTTTTACCCCGTTTGGTGGTCACTATGATCACACCGTTTGCCGCGCGCGCACCATAAATACTCGCAGAAGCCGCATCCTTCAAAACCTGAACTGATTCGATATCCGCAGGATTGATTTCATGCATTCCTGCTTTGGTCGGTACTCCGTCAATCACATAAAGTGGGTCATTATTGTTAAGCGTACCATTACCGCGAATTCGAACAGTGGCACCAGACCCAGGTGAACCATCGGCAGTGATCGAAACCCCCGGCACGCGACCTTGGATGTTTTTCATGATGTTACCGGCAGGCAAATCATCCACATCCTTCAAGTCAACAATCGCTACAGCACCTGTGAGATCTTTCTTTCTTTCCGTTGTATAACCAACAACTATAACCTCTGATAATGATGTCATGTCAGCCTCAAGTGCCACCGTAATACTGCTCTTTCCTACAGTACTCGTTTCGATAGTTTTATAGCCGATAAACGAAAATATCAAGGTTACATCCTGTTCTACCGATAATTGAAAGCGGCCATCAATATCTGTAACCGTACCTTCAGTGGTACCCTTTATGTACACTGTGGCTCCTGGTAATTGTTCACCATTAGCCCCATCTGTCACTTGCCCAGTAATGATCCGAGATTGACCATAAGTCAGCACTGGAATCAGGCAGATCATGAAAAAGAATCCTAGTAATTTATTGATCATTTGTATTATTGTTTAGTCGTTGATTTTATGCGTTCACTTTGCTGGGAGACTTAGCAATCTCCTTATTGATTTCTTCGAGACTTATTCCCCTCGTTTCTGGCATCCATTTCCACACAAAGACTAGTTGACAGACCATCATGATTGAAAACAGAAGAAAAGTATTCCCTCCACCCATTGTTTGTGCTATGTATGGGAACCCAAAAGCGATAATAGCGGCCATTATCCAATGTGTGAAACTACCAAGGGCTTGTCCACTTGCTCGCACAGTATTGGGGAAGATTTCTGATATAAATACCCAAAGCACTGCTCCCTGAGAGAATGCAAAAAAGGCGATAAAGACAAAGAAGAAGACAGGCAGATTATTCAAAGAATCCACATAAAAGGCTCTCGAAACCATGCCTAATGTGACAATAAGTCCAAATGATCCTATGAACATCAGGAACTTGCGTCCAAAACGATCAATGAAGTTAAATGCTAATAGAGTAGCTAAAAAATTCACAATCCCAATCCCAATAGTAGATAGCAAAGCCGAGCTTTGTCCCAAGCCAGCCATTTCAAAAATCCTTGGTGCGTAATAGATGATGGCGTTTATACCCGATAACTGATTAAACATTGCAAAGGCGATAACCAACAGCATTTGCACTTTGTATTTCGATTGAAACAAGTTGGCATCTGATTTAACACCCGTAGGACGAGTTTCTAAAATGGCCTTCACTTCGAGTTCCACTTCCTCGGGTTCGCGGATGGCTTGCAGAATATCACGTGCCTCATCTATCTGACCCTTCTTTACAATTAGCCATCGCGGACTTTTAGGTATGAACAGGACAGTAATAAGAAAGACCATGGCTGGTAAAGCCTCAACTCCTAGCATCCATCTCCAAGCCATCGATCCAGCATCTGCTAGTAGATAATTAGATAAGTAAGCTATTAGGATACCAAGGACTATATTGAATTGAAACAATGCAACCAATCTTCCCCTTGATCGGGATGGTGCAATTTCTGCTATATACAAAGGGGCTGCAATTGACGATACTCCAACTCCAATTCCACCTATAAATCGGAAAAATAGAAAGAGATTCCAATCAGTTGCAAGTGCTGACCCCACTGCAGATATCCAGTATAAAACTGCAATCCAAAAAAGCGTATATTTCCGACCTATAAGATCTGAGGGAATACCACCGAACATGGCACCAAACACTGTTCCAATAAGAGCAATAGAAACCGTTAGACCATGTTGAAATACATTAAGTTCCCAAACGCGTTCGATGGCTTGTTCTGCACCTGAAATTACAGCAGTATCAAAGCCGAAGAGAAATCCCCCTAGCGCTACTACAATAGAATAATATAAAATTTTAATCCCTTTCATTTGCTGTCGTATTTGATAGCAAGTTATGAATGGTGAAAAGAGGCTGATATCACTATTGTATCTATTAATTGTGTTTTCATCAATACAATTTTGAATTGTTGTGAAAATCTCATTTTTAGCACGTATTCGAGTCTAAATATTATTCATTTATCAATTCATGGCTTTAGATATTGAAGCAGAATGTAAGGATTGAATCAAATTTCAATAAACTGGAAGTAATATTTTTTTAATGTCAGACTAGTCCCAAACAAACTTTCAGATAAAATAAATGGAGACTAATCCTGAATAAGTGTTGCAGTAAAAGAAAGATTAGTAATTAGAAAGCAAAAGGAGCAACCAGTTGCTGTTTTTGGTTTAGAGATTTTGATAGAATCCCAGTATTATAAATTCGGATAAATTTGAATTTTTCAGAAACTCAAAAATCCTATTTTGGAATCATCCAGCATAACACTGCTGCTACATCTCTTCAGGAGAAATTTCTACATAGAAATAGATTAATCCAAGGATCTATGACTGAGCCAAAAACATGTACTCTTTTATGTAAACCACTCAAAAAAAAAGCACCCACGAGTTAACGCAAGTGCTTGATTCATAAGTGATGGTAACTTTTAGGCAGGGACTCGAATGGAAGCGTCCATCCGACCAGAACCTGCTAATTCGAAAACAGCCGCCTAGTTTAAAAACAAAAAACCTTCTCTATTTTCATAAAGAAGGTTTAGTGATTGCACAGGGACTCGAACCCCGAACCTGCTGCTTAGAAG
>CAYGOV010000084.1:0-2872 GCA_964351625.1 uncultured Marinoscillum sp. | reverse complement strand
GCTGGTGAAAATGAAATTTGTACGATGGGAGGTAGTACCACCATTACAACATCAGGATCAGAATCAGGAATATTTTATTTCTTAAGAAATGATGCAACTGGAGAAATTTTAGAAGGCCCAATTACTGGTGATGGGAATCCGATAGTTTTTAACACAGGTTCGCTGAATGCTGATATTGCATTTAATGTACTAGGATCGGAATCTAATCTGCCACCTTCTACTTCAGGTCCGGGGGCTTTGGATTTTGATGGAATAAATGACAAAGTTACTATTCCTTACCATGCATCTATGGCACTTTCAACTGCCTTTACCATTGAGGGTTGGATTTATCCTAAAGCCACTACTTACAAAAGGATTTTCACCAACTATAGCGGTGCGTCCGGTTTGCCGGGTGATATTGTATTTGACTTGGTTGGGACCACTTTGATGAATGGTCGTGGATTAAGATTGTATATGGCCAAATCAAATGGAGCGGGAACATCTATATCTGTTGATAACGTAGTAGAGTTAAATCAGTGGAATCACGTTGCAGCTACCTTCAACAATGGCACAATGAAGCTTTTTGTAAATGGCACAGAAGTACAATCGGGAGATTTTGGACAAACGACATTATCTGTAAACGCTCAAGTCTGGGTGATTGGCGAGGATAGAGGAGGAACTACACCTGAGTTTTTCCATGGAATGATGGATGAAGTTCGGATATGGAATGTAGCAAAACCTGGTATTGACTTGACCGCTTCAAAGGATGTCTGTCTGAATGGTGACGAAACTGGCTTGATCGCCTATTACAAATTTGATGATGCCGTAGGCTCAACAATCGTGGAGGACAATTCTGTAAATAACAACCATGGAACATTGTTGAACATGGATGCGGCTAGTGATTGGGTGACAGGTCATATTGATTGTGTTACCGGATGCTCAAGAACTATGTCTGATATTGTCTCCATCGCAGTAGGTGATTCAGAAGCACCTGTCGCTACAGCGCAGGACATCATAGTTACCCTCGGTTCTGACGGTCAGATTACAGTCCTGGCTAGTGAGGTGAATGATGGGTCTACAGACAACTGCACAGCCGACGAAGCACTTACCATCAGTCTGGATAAATCTACTTTCAGTTGCGAAGATGTTGGTGACAATACTGTAACCCTGACCGTGACAGATGAATCAGGAAATTCGGCTACAACCACAGCCACAATAACAGTGGATCACTTTATCCATGACGAGACAATCACAGCTGCAAGCACTTTGGTTTGTGAAGGAGAACCAGCGGTTATCTCCTTAGGAAACACCAGCGAAGGGGCGATTTATTCCTTAAAAAATGCCGCAGGAACCCTCATAGATGGACCAAAGCCGGGAAATTCAGGCATACTTGAATTCACTTCTGAGCCGCTGACAACTTCTGAAACCTTTTCCGTTTTTGCGGAAATACCGGGAATTGGTGCTAGCATAGATGCAGTTGAATTTGGTAGCGACAATGTTGCAAGTTTTGCCTCAGAAACCGCCTCTCTTTCATCTAATAACCGAGGGATTTCAGAAGCTTTTACCGTCTCATTGTGGATTAAAACAGAGGTTAATGGAGTTCAGAAGATTTTATACAAAACTGCCGGGAGCAAAAATTTTGAGCTCTGGC
Source organism: uncultured Marinoscillum sp. (assembly GCA_964351625.1). Lineage (GTDB taxonomy): Bacteria > Bacteroidota > Bacteroidia > Cytophagales > Cyclobacteriaceae > Marinoscillum. Next base: position 1,242 of record CAYGOV010000084.1, on the reverse strand, counting down.
TCGTAAACGGAAAAATTGATTTCAGAATGCTTGACAATACGGTCTACCCTGGTATTTCCTTTCGTGCATATCAAATCATAATTAATGGTAACACTTCGGTGAACGACGGGGAGTGGCATTTGATCACAGCCAAAGCACTCGCCAACGTTGAAGCGCATGTCTATGTAGATGGTGTGTTGGATGGTTCACGCACCGGTGGCTGGTCTGGTGGAAATGGCACCTTTGACAATACGGGTGATCTCAAGATAGGAGCTTATGACAGAGGAAACGACTTTACAGTGGATCAGTTCAAAATGTGGAAGGTGGCACTTTCCAATACTGAAATTCAAAGTCTTGTAACAAATACGTGCGAAGAGCCACGACCACAGGATTTGGTTGCCCAGTTTGATTTCAACGAAGGACAAGGCACAACATTAATTGATGGATCAACGAGCCAAGTGAATGGCCTGCTTCAAAACATGGAGCCTGGCGACTGGAAATCCGTGGTGAGTCCTTCTTGTCCTCTAGGTGGCTGTGGAATTACCATGTCCCAAACAGTAACTATAAATGTCACAGATGATCAGACGGCACCTGTTGTCATCACACAAAATGTGACTGCTTCTTTGGATAGTGACGGGAACGCAAGCATTACAGCCATGCAGGTGAACAATGGATCAAATGACAATTGTACTTCGAACGAAAACCTGATTTTATCTTTGGACAAAACCTCATTTACCTGTGCCGATCTGGGTGATAACACCGTGACATTGACCGCCACGGATGCCAAAGGAAATGAGGCTACTGCTACAGCCATCATCTCGATTGTAGACGATCTGGAACCAATCGTCCTTGTTAGTACCCAAACTGTCCAACTGGATGCGAATGGTACGGCCACTATTACAGCAGCGGATATAGACAATGGCTCATCAGATGCATGTAGTGCGGTGACATTGGCAATTGATGTGGACACATTTAATGACTCGAAACTGGGTGTTCAGATTGTAACTCTTACCGCAACCGATGCAGCCGGAAATTCTGCTTCTGCAAGTGCGGAGGTAACAGTGGTTCCGTTCAATCTTTCACCAGTAATTGAGTTACCTATAGATAACTTCAGCTTCTCGGAAGATGCAGCGGCCATCACCATCATTGCCGATTTGGATGCGACTTTCAGTGATCCTGAGAACGATCCGATTTCTTTTAGTGTATCCAGCGCCAATCCACTTTTGATCGCAGAAATTGTAAAAACAGCAGGTGTATCAAGTG
>CAYGOV010000083.1:0-2913 GCA_964351625.1 uncultured Marinoscillum sp. | reverse complement strand
GTGTCATTTTTCAAAGTAGGGTTCAGCAGATTATCAAAGAGCAGTTCAGCAAAACAATAAAATATAGTAAGATATAATGGATTTGATAAAATGATTACCTATCTTGCATATTTAAGCTCACGATATATTGTAGAGCGCCCAATATTTAGTTGCTTAGCAGCAGCGGTTGGGGAAAGGCCTGATTCAATTAACTTTAGCGCTGAATTGAATTTTTCTTTGTCAAAAGTAGGACGACCAGGTATTTTACCCTTTAGTCGGGCAGCGTTTATACCTTCCTTAGTACGTTCTGAAATTAATCTTCTTTCAAAATGCGCAATAGCACCAAATACATGGAATACCAACTCTCCTGCAGCCGAAGATGTATCTATCTTTTCTTCTAGGGACATTAAACCAATCTTACATTCTTTGAGATATTCTACAGTTTCAAGCAATTCCTTTAAGCTACGACCTAAACGATCAAGCCTTACCACACAAAGTAAATCATTTGGTCTTGCATAAGCAATCAAGGCTTCTAGTCCAGGTCTGTCAAAGATCTTGCCACTTATGACATCTTCAAAAATCCGAATAGCACCGGCGGCAGTCAAGCGAGCCTTTTGAGAATCTAACTCTTGTTGTTGTGTCGACACACGCGCATATCCCAAAATATTAGTCATTACCTTGCCATTATGAATTCAACATTAAGGTCAAGTTTTTTCCAGATCTTATCACAAGTAAGTATAGGGTAATTTTTGAACATTGCTAAAGCAATACACACTCTATCTCCTAGGGATAGACCATATTGTTTTGTTTGTTTTATTATTTTTGCTGTTATTAACGCTTGTTCTTCACAAAAATCTATAATTTTAATACCAGAAAGCTTTACCAAATTCCTACAATCATCCTCTGTTAGATTTTGTACTGTAATACAGTATTTATATACTTCTGAAATATTTACACTTGAAATTATGGCATGTTTTAAATTTTGTCTTACAGATTCATACCCCGCCTCTTTTGCAAATAGCATTATAAGGGCAGAAGAATCAAATACTATTTTACTGGCCATCTTTGTTATTTCTTATTTCCTCTATTTTGTATTCTTCACGTTTTCTACTTATAAAATCATCTACCACTGAATCTTTTCCCTCACTTTGATTCTTGGTAAAGATTTCATACATCTCATCTATTATTTTATTGGCATTAATGATTTTGACTTCGTTTTCATAAACTTCTAAATTAACTTTATCGCCAGGGCGTATATTAAGCATTTCTCTTATTTCTGATGGAATCAATACTCTACCATGTTGATCCATGTTTGTTACTAATTTTTCCATGTTTTATCTCAAATATGAGTTTTAAGTTTTGTCATTTATCATAATACATCATTTAATTAAATAAAGCAACAAGACTGCATCTCTAAAATGGCCGTTTCTTGGACTAGGTGCAGCCTTGTAAAATTACACCCAAAAACCTGTCTCTAAAATACGTCCATAAATTACCTACGTCCAGAAATAGCTTTTTACCTTTTATATACTTTTATAAACAACTTCTTTGTGAATTTTCTACTTCTACCATTGCCTCATATTCTTCTGCGTCCCATCTGATAAAATTATTAAAGCTTTTTTAAATAAAACTCCTGAAATTTGAGATTTCTGAGCGCATCACACCTGGCCCGGCTATTCTTGCTAAAAGATGGATAGTAGAACCTACTTTTGCCTTGCTCAATTATTTCAGGAGATTATCGAAAAATTACGAAATCGCGGTAAGTGCCGCAGAGAATATTGTAATGATAGCTCATTCTATTCTACTGCTAAAGGGATTGGATAAACTATGAAGACAGGTTCTAACAAGATTGATATTATTTAAGCAAAAGACCTATCCCTTGATATACAGTAATTATAGGGCTATAAATAGTTAGAATTAAGAATATTTAGGAATCAAACTACAAGTAATCATGAAGAAGCTAAGTAAATATAAGAGGCACGATGAGCTATTTAGAAAAGCCTTAGAGAACAAACAAGCAGCTAGGGAGTTGCTGGAGATCCATCTGCCAATTCACATCAAAGATAGATTAGATCTATCTGATATTATCGTAGATAACAAAGATAGTTTTGTAGAAAGGGAGCTGAAGAAATCTGCATGCGATGTGCTAATGAGTGTAAAGCTAAATAGTAAGGAAGCAAAGGCTTACATCTATTTTTTACTTGAGCAGCAATCAAAGCCAGACCCAAATATGGCTATAAGGATGATGAAATATAAACTCTCTATCTGGCAGAGATTCCTAAGAGATAATCCAGGATCAAAGCTACCTGTAATATATCCATTTGTCTTTTACACTGGAAAGGAAGCATATAACTCACCCAGAAACCTATGGGAGATGAGTAGCGATGAGAGTCTTGCAAAAGAGATTATATTACAAGGATATGATTTAGTGCACTTAAATAAAATACCTGATGAAGTTATCAAGAAAGGCAAGTGGCTAGGGATGTTAGAATTATTCATGAAACATATAAGGGACTCCGATATAATAGGCTTATGGCAAGCAGTGATAGAGCATTTACCTGAGATCTCGAAAGAAGATGGAGGATTTGAGTATATAATTAGTTTTATATCATATTCTTTGACTAACATGGAGAGTGATGATAAAATTAGGTTAGATTACTTACTAAAAGAAAGTTTAGGAGATAATAGCGGGGAGAAAATTATGAAAAGCGCAGCACAATGCATATATGAAGATGGTATCGTTAAAGGAAAACTTGAAGGAAAACTTGAAGGAAAACTTGAGGGAAAACTTGAGGGAAAACTTGAGGGAAGGAAAATAGTTGCAATTAATATGCTCAGGAAAAAGATTCCTATGGATATAGTTTTAGATGTAACTGGCTTATCACCAGAGGAGATAAAACTATTGCACCAATCTAAAAATAAGAAGTAGTGTTC
>CAYGOV010000082.1:0-2941 GCA_964351625.1 uncultured Marinoscillum sp. | reverse complement strand
GATTTGCTATTTTCTTTAACACATGGGCTGTACTTAATTATAGCAAAACGAGTTAAGTCGCTATGGTTATTATTTCTCTAGAAACTGGTGCTCAAACAGACAAAGGCTTAATGGGCATTGGCCTGTAGACTATGGATTTACTTTAACATAATACTTGACAATCAACAACAGGCAAGCTTTATATAGATCCGGTACGATGGTAATCAATAAGCTGACTACAAATCCATAAGGATGTTATATAATGTCCTGCGCTATAGCCTGTCCCGCTGCATAGCGGGATTAATATAGCTTCGGGTTGAGAGTCTTGGTTAGTAATAGTATGGGTTGGCGTTTTTTTCATTTCTAATACCGTAATTATTTGTTCCTTGCAGAAATCGAGCACTCTTTCAGCTTTTCTCGGGTTGGCAAAAGGGGAGAGGAAAGGTGAATGCCAGCCTGCTGCAGGCAGGTGTGCGGTACTAATTCAACTACTCTAACCATTTATAAATCAGTCTACTTGCCAAGCAAAATGTGAATATTTCAGGGAAGACTGCCCTGTGATCTTTTGAGTTTGTTCTCAGAACTACAAAAAATACCGGGGAAGAAAGTGGTCATAGAAGATTCATACAACCGTTTCAAATTTATTTTTAAATAAAATCTTCAATGCTTGTCCTATTTAATAGACTTCAATCATTAAAGAATTGAAATCAAATATTAATAACTTAAAAACAAAAAGACATGAAAGATTTTATGATGCTTTTCCGTAGTGAACCAAATCCAAATTTTGAGCCAACACCTGAAGAAATAGAAGCTGAAATCAAATTATGGATGGATTGGATCGGAGGGATCGGAGCGCAAGGAAAACTTAAGAATGCTGGTGAAGCACTAGGATTTGAAGGCAAGACCGTGCATGCCGATGGATCTATCACAGATGGTCCTTTCGCAGAGACTAAAGAAATTGTGGGAGGTTTTACTATCGTAACTGCTAAAGATCTAGAAGAAGCTGTGGCGCTAACCAAAGGTTGCCCAGGACTACAAAATGGTGGGAAAGTAGAAGTCAGAGAAGTGATGCCAACAGGAGATCTACCTAGTGATTGATCAGCAGAAACTATCTGAGATCTTTAAAACTGAGTACAGTAATCTGATTGCTGTACTCAGCAATTATTATGGTCTTAAAGATCTTCAATTAGCAGAAGACATAGTTTCAGAGACCTTTTTAAAGGCTATGAAGGCTTGGTCTCACAAGGGCATTCCTCAGTACCCACGGGCTTGGTTAAGAAAGGTGGCGCAAAACCTTTATTACGAAGACTATCGTCGACAGAAGAACTTTAAGGATAACATCAGCAAAGAAGTTGCTACTAGATTGGAAGCATTTGAATCCATTGAGATTACCGAAAAACTCATCGAGGATAGTCAGTTGAGAATGATCTTTTTGCTCTGCAATCCAGAACTCAATCGTGAGGCACAATTGTGCATTGCCCTTCGAATTCTATGTGGGTTTAGTACTGAAGAGATTGCTAAAGCACTGATATCCAACAAAGAGTCGGTCAATAAGAAACTATATAGAGCTAAAAAAACGCTACAAAAGAGTCTCTCAATAGAAGAGGAATTATCTGTTTCAGATTATCAAGAGCGACTCGATAATGTATTGAGAGTAATTTACCTACTGTTCAATGAGGGCTACTATAGCAGTACGGTTGAAGAAAATATTCGAAATGAACTGTGCTGGGAAGCCATGAGATTAGGGATATTCCTATCTAATCAACAACACTTTGAGGTTGACCATGTCCAGGCTTTGATTGCGCTCATGTGTTTTCAAGCCTCCAGACTTAAGGCCCGTCAATCAGAAGGAGGCGGTGATTTACTCTATGACCAACAGGATCAAACGCTGTGGGATCAGGAGCTCATACAAAAAGGGTTACAATATCTAAAAATGGCTTCAAAAGGAGAGCGAGTTTCTAAATATCATCTAGAAGCTACCATGGCCTTTTGGCATACACAAAACCAAGAAGGGAAGTGGGAACAAATACTCATGCTTTATAACAAACTACTGACCATAGAGTATTCACCCATTATTGCCATGAATAGATCTTATGCCTTAGCCAAGGCACAATCTCCACAAAAAGCTATAGAAGAAGCGCTGAAACTAGGGCTTCAAGACAATGGACACTACTTCTGCCTATTGGCAGAGCTGTACCGTATGGACGATAATATAGACCTAGAAATCAATCATTTGAACAAGGCGCTGAAACTAGTCAAGAAGGAAAATGAAACAGCTTTGATCCAGAGAAAGCTTGAAATAGCGCTGAGTAAAGTTTAATCGCAGGGCGATGGCCAATAGGTGATCACATCAATTTATATGGAGAGTGATACCTTTTCATATCTTATGCTAGCGCAGCGTTTTAACGCTTTGAAGAAATGCAATTTTCAACTTCTGAAAATCATCCTCAAAATGGTCAAACACACTACTTTTCATATTCTATCTTAAGAATTTTCCATACAAAATCACCCAATTTGGTTTTCACGATCACTTCATCTCCAACAGTTTTATCAAGAAGCGCTTTAGCCATTGGGGAGTCCATAGAGATATAATTTTTGTTGCCTATTAACTCTTCGTAACCAACAATGCGAAAACGGTTTTGAAGACCTTTCGCTTCGTTTTTAATTTCTACCCAAGCACCAAAACTCACTTTTCCTTCTTGGCTGGGGTGATAGTCAATTACTTTAAAGTCATCAATGCACTTACTCAAATAACGAATACGACTATCAATTTCTCGAAGACGTTTTTTGTTGTAATGGTAGTCGGCATTTTCTGAACGATCTCCCAAACTTGCGGCCCATGTAACCTTAGCAGTAACGTCTCGACGCTCAACTCGCCATAAGTGATCATGTTCTTCCCTTAATTTTTGTAAGCCTTCAGGAGTAATCATTTGCGAGCGATTGAGTTTTGGTAGCGTTGATT
>CAYGOV010000081.1:0-2992 GCA_964351625.1 uncultured Marinoscillum sp. | reverse complement strand
GGTGGTGTGAGAGGCGCACCGTGGGCTTATGGCTCACGGCCGTCTACTCAATTACATGCAGGTTAGTCCCCCAAAAACATAATTCCTTCAATCTGAAGTGATTGAAAAGCGGTTGTCTCAATGGTTGACCAACCTAATAAGCCAAGTTCAGTCTTTATTAGATATTTGATATTATCTGCATAGTTCATCGTTCGTTTAGCAGCAACCACTTCTACATTGTAGTCTTCTGGAAGATTTGCAAGAGGCGTTGTTAATTCTTCATCTGCGTAAAGAGTTATTGGCTTCAGGGTTTTTGTTTTTAGACCGACATAGTAGAATTCTGGCACAACCTCTTTGAATTCTGATCCATTGAATGCGTATTTCCTTCTTTTGTTAAATGTTGTGTTTATGTGACCCGTTGTATAAACTGAGTTGCCCCCTGGAATATAAATCTCCATGCCGTCAGTACTGCCAACTGACTTCCCAGTTATCTCATCGATAATGTAAAAACCTGGATCACAACTTGGGCCATATGAGAACAATAGATAGTACTGGCCTTTTAGTTCAGCTGCGTTGAACCTCAACTTTAGAACTACAATATCAGATTCTTCCATATCATCCGACACAAAAAGTTTGTGATCTTTTGGCAATTCACTTCTCTTTAGGTAAATCTCTTCGCCGAGTGTTCCTTCGTAATGAATTCGGAAAAAGTGTTCATTACCACAGTAGGTATTTGGTATTTGAATTATTTCTAAATGTGGATAGGGTTGTTGAGCCTGCAAGTTGGTGAGGCAGAGAAGAAGAAAAGTTGCTATGTGGTACTTCATGGGCTATTTGATCACTTGCATGTAACGCCAAGCTATCCGCCGTGTGTCCCGAGATAGCTAGAAAGCACTAATGTAGCTAATCTGCCAAACCACCACAACAGTGTCAACGAAGCACTGCGTTTAAAAAGTCAAAATCCAGAAGCATTCGAGTTTCTAAAGGCTATAAAATATCAGAATGGGCAGAGTAGCGGTCGAGTACTGATGCAGTTTCAAATAGCACTAAGACACATGGCGGATGAGCGACTGTTATCAGCTTTTTAATCCTTTATGTTGTACGTCCAAGTTATTTTGCCATCTTGTTCGTTGCAGAGTTCAATTCCTCCCATTCCATAGTCGTAAGCTAAACAGTATCGAATACCTCGTTCGTTTAAGTGTTCCTCAAGTTCCGGTACAAGACTGAAATAATGATGCAGTTCATATTTTACTGAATTCAATTCCTCCAAAGCTATAGATTTGTTCAGGTTGTCAGGATCATTGTAGTTGGTTTGTCCAACAGCCCAAATTTCGCCATCTCTAGGAGATAGATATAGCCCTCCCACTTTAAAACCTTGTTCATCTTTAAGGAATTCGAGAGATGTTCTTACTCGATGTTCATCTGCAAGTTCTGTGTTACGCATATCCGTTCGTTCCTGCAGAAATTAGTTCACCTGTTGTTAAGTTGATGCGCATGGTGAAATAGCAGTTGCCACCATCGAATACCCACACTACCTCGTTCCTCCAGTTCGAGTGGTTGCTACAAAACCCGTTGATCCAAACCTCCTGTTCGCCCTGTTCGTTCACAAACGGCACAATTTGAAGTTTATAGGTTCCAAGGTTCTTGATTTTATATCTTTTTGCGTTGTTCCATCCGCCATATTCATCAGATCGGTTCCTAAGTTCTGCCTTAGTCTGTTTGATAAATGACCGAATCTGGATCAAAAGTTCATCAAGTTCTGGGTTAGAGAGTTCGAAAGTTGTCAGGTTCGAGAGTTCATAAATCATTGAAATGTTGGCAAGTGCAGCAGAATCGTTCAGCACTACAGTTCCCTTCTGAGAATAGCAGATGTTCAGAGTTAGCAGAAAAAATATGAAGAAAGAGTTGCGCATATTGCTGATAACGATTAGCTAGCAGGAGTGCGCCCCGAGCTTAGCAAGTTCCGATAAAACTAATGAATCTGCCGGTGCTTCCAAAGTATCAAGGAACCACTGCGTTCAGAAAGATGAAAAATCCTGCGAGATGCGCCAAGTAGAAAGTGTTGAACTTTCCCAGCGGCTGATTCATGGTGAAGTTCGCACTGAATTCTGTAAAATGGCAGTTGGCGCATTCGTGCTAGCGCTTGTTACCAGTCTGTTACTTTTCGATTAACGCTTTACCGTTCCAAGTTGCCTCATATGTATCTTCAAGGCCTGTTAGTTTGATGTATATTGACCCGTTTTCAAGTTCCTTCCAGTAATATGTTTCTGATTCAGGCTCCCAGAATTCACAGTTGCACTCTAAATCTAGTTCTTGACTATCATAAATGAGAGTTAGTCCGTCTGTGTTGGTGTTGAAGACTAGTATATGAAAGTATTCTGGATACCCCACATCATAATAGTTGTCGTACCCAGTATCCTGAGAAGCAACTGTAACAACTTGATCTAGTTTCGTCAATGGCCTGTTCACAGTTAGATTGTGGATCTTAAAGTCTGTGTAGAAGATATTGTCGTTCATTCGAAACTTATACCAAACCTCGTGAGTGAATTTCCAGGTTGTATCAGGGTTTTGAAAGGTCTTTCGGTAATCAATTTCCAAGAGTTCAATCAGAGAGTTTGATATTAATTGTCCTGCTACGTCAGTTGTCGATGTTGGATTGCTACTCTTGAAAAGAGTCAACCCATCTTCTGGAGTTACTAAGTAGGCCGTATTCTGAGTGATTGATTTTATTTTGAGTTGAGGTTCAATTTCAGTTGATGTTTTGAAGTTGTTACTCAAGCTCTTCAGATCATATGATCCTTCAATGGCATCAAACCAGTTGGGCGATTGTTTGATGGTCTGACCGAAAGCAGTCGAGACTGTTAGAATGAGCAGAAATGTGATCAGGGTTCGCATATGACTGGTAACGTTCCGTGTATGGTGTCGTAGCATCCCGTAGGGTGCTATGCACTATACATATTGTGTGTGCCTTGAATGGTGAATTTAGCTCATGAAAATGAGTGTTCCAAAGGGT
>CAYGOV010000080.1:0-3110 GCA_964351625.1 uncultured Marinoscillum sp. | reverse complement strand
AAGGTTGCAAAACATCGCGCACCCGCACGCGTAGCAACCGGCGTGCCAACCATCAGATCATCCCCATGGCGTGCATGTATGTCTCAAGCAGCGCGTCGGACTCCTTGCGCTCGTTCACGTCCTGCTTCCGCAACTGGATGATGCGCTTGAGGGTCTTCACGTCGAAGCCCTGGCCCTTCGCTTCCTTGAACAGTTCGGACTTGTCCTCGTTCAACGCGGTGATTTCTTCATTCAACCGTTCCGCGCGCTCCACAAAGGACCGGATGCGCTCGCCAGTACTGTTCCGCGTGGCGTCTGTTGCTTGGAAGTCGTCAGGCATGTTCTCACCTCTAAAAAAGCCCGCCGGAGAAACCGGAGTCTCCCCGGCGGAGTTGAACAGGGAGGCGCGTGATTGTTGCCGGGAGGGGCGGTAGGCTCACGCGGGCCAAACTTTGTTATGGGGCAGGGCTTTCTCCTGCTGGGTGCATGGCTCATCTCCTTTAGAACCGAGTTCCCTCGTAAAAAGACCCACTGGGCCTACACCCCTTAAGCCCGGCCACCTGTTAGGCTCCGGGCAATGGGGGATGAGTCCCGTGTGGGTGGTTGGGTTACGATGCCTTCCTCTCAAAAAGGCAGCACACCGCGTTAAAAATCAGCACAGGGATAAGCGCGATGTACATCCAGTCCGGGAGTGATGGCGTGACATCAAACCAGAAAAGCAACATCCATATCGTTGCGTTGGTCCACCCAATGAAACCCGCCCAGTTCATCACAACCTCCGAACGGCTTTAATGAGTTTCACCAGGGACAGCCCCGCGAAGAGGCACATCAGCGCCATCATTTCCCAGCCGTCCCGATATGCCGCGACAGCCGCCGTGCCAGCGCAGAGCACCATGACGACGAACCAGAAAACGATCCTGCTTAGATCGGTGAGGGTTCTGTTGTTCATCCGACCCACCCAAAGCCGAGAAGCACGCAGACGCCATGCAGCCAACCAACCGGCGCTATAACGATCCCAACGATTAGCAACGCGATTGCGCTGCCTGTCTCAGAAGCCTTGTCGATGCACCAGACGATATGCGTGATGTAGGGACCGAAAACCGCAGATATCGCTACCGCAACGGCCAGAGTTGAAATAAAGTTGTTCATGGCTTCCTTCCCGCCAGCTTCTCTAGCTGGTCCTTCAATGCGTTGAGCCGGAAAATCATGTCCACGTCATCGGCGAACAGAGTCACGAAGCCGAACGTTACCCGTGCAATGAGAAGGCCGGACTCCCACTCAATACCGCGCCACCAGTGAAGGCGGATGCCGATGGAATTGGGGCGGCGGTCTTTCATCAGTCGACGCTTTCCGGGGCCGGAACATCGACATATTCGCGCGTCGGCGTGTACGGAAACTCAACATCGACGCGACTGTCACGGCTCGTGTAGCAGCACCCGTCCGGCTCACGGAAAATGCGGCCTTCGATGTCGTAGGCTTGCCCGTTCTCGCGGAAGACGTGGCTGCAGCGTTTGTTTTGAAAGACGCCTTCGCCGCATTCGCTCCACTCGTCATCGTCGCCAGTGAGCGGTGTCAAAGGCTTGAACATCGCCACGTCCTTGAACAACGCGACAGCAATGCTTGCGCTCATCCCAGAATGGCCCTCATCCGCAAATTGCCGAGCCATCGCAAGAACCGCATTGGGCATCATGTCGCCGTACATGGCATCTTCATCGAACCATCCGGCGCGGCGAAGTTCTTCACGGGCGTAGGTTTCAATCCTGCCCGGTTTGTGACCAAGCCATTTGAGCCAGTCACAGAAATTCCGCCAGTGGCGCACAGCCTCACCCTTTGCGGATTCAAACTTCCAGCGCGCCCTCATTGCGATTGTATCTTCCACAACGAAACCTGAATCAATTGGGTCGCTCATCCCTCGCCCTCCATCATCGCCAGCAACTCCTTGAGCGCGGCTTTCTGTGTTTCTGTTTTGATGTCGCGGCCCGTCATGGACATGACCGCTTCGAATACTTCGTCGTATTCCGACATCAGCGTTATGAGGTCGTCACCGCGAGGCGCGAACTTCCCGCGCCACCAGTTGCCGACAACGTCCTTGTGTTTCCGCATACGCTGGCAAATGCGCTGGACCGGGGCCGTCTGCCCTTCGTGCGCTCTTTGCAAAGCGAGGCTCACCACATGGGCAAGCGGTAGTTGTGCCGTCGCTACTGGCATTTTGTGTGACTTCTTGCGTTGCTGTCCGGAAGACATCCGTTTCTCCATGCGCCATATTTGATGCATGGAAACGGGGCGCACAGGCGCTGAACAGAGGACCGAACATGAAGACCAGAAACCGCAGACCCGAGGACGCCGAACGCTTTGCAGAGCGCAATGGGAAGCCCGTGACGGTCGGGACACTGGCAGAGACAATTATGAAACGACTTTCGAAGCGCAGGCCGGACTAGCCGCGCACCACAAGAGGGCGGACACGGACGACGGTAGGGGATCTTGCCGCCGTCCGTGCCGCTATGCGCGGGGGAGGTTCGCGCAATCTGTGTCCGTGTGGACATGGCTTAAGCCGCGTCTTCTCGGAAGAAATCGTTCGGGGTCACGTCCCCGCCAGTCAGATCAACAATCTTCTGCATGGTTTCGCGGCGAGGGATGCGCGCCCCCTGTCGGAAACGCCACACAGAGGACGGATCGACACCGATCTGTTCCGCAAATGTCGCGTTACTTATCCCCTCTCGGGAAAGGTAGCTGTCCAAATCCATCGGGTGCCTCACTGTTTCAAACTGGGCGCAGTTTTCCATAATGGCAAATTGTTTGCAAGATGAATTTTCCAATTAAGAACGTGATAGGGTCATGTGTGCTGTGGCACGTTCCGCGCATGGGTGACAGGAATGCGGAAATTGGCGCAAATATTCGGCGCTTACGGAAGACTGCCCAGCTTACGCAGGCGCAGGTCGCCGACCTATTGGGATATGAGGGAAGTTCCGCTGTTTCGAAGATCGAGGCCGGCGATCAGAATCTCAAGTCAGCACAGCTAGAAAAGCTGGCACTGGCGTTTGGCTGCAATATTAGTGACCTTCTACCTAAAACCGGCTCCCAGCAGGTTTCCGCCTCGCCATATTCTAAACACAAAGCCATAAGAATATTGG
>CAYGOV010000079.1:0-3292 GCA_964351625.1 uncultured Marinoscillum sp. | reverse complement strand
CACAACCAACTCACAATAGAATCTCCCGATAAGGTCAGGTCATTGCCCTTGAATGTTGTGGGTACATTCTGAACCCCTGCTCCAAAGCTGGCGCTCACCAGCGGCTGATCACTCACCACCACCTCTCGGCTAAATGGAATCGAACATGTCCCATTGGCTATCGTCAACTTCACCGTATAGCTGCCTGCTACCAAATAGCTGTAGCTAGGATTGCGAATACTACTCGTGCCTGTAGCATCCCCAAAATCCCAATTGTAAGTATACGATCCATCATTGGCGCTCTGATTGACAAATTGAATCTGTTCTCCAAAACACAAGTTATCCCAATCAAAAGCTACTTCATATCCTTCATTTATAGTGACCTCCTGCTTGAGTGTATCCGTACAACCCTCCGGTAAGCCTACAATCAATGCCACATTATAAACGCCTCCTGTGAGATAGGTATAGGTAGGACTTTCCTCTGCACTATCCTCTATGCCATCGCCATCCAAGTCCCAACTAAATCCTACAGGACTCCCTGCATCATAAATACTCGTATTGGTGAAAATCAAAGGGGTCTGGCTACACAGACTTTCAGCTGGAAGATCAAAACCGGCCTGTGGGGCATTGTAAATCTTGACTGTATCTGAAAAAGTATTGGTACAACTGCTATTGGTCACCGTCACCTTCGCCACATAGTTCCCAACTCCTGCATATTGATATACTGGATTAGGATCGGTACTGTCCTCTATCCCATCTCCGTCAAAGTCCCAACTGTAAGAAACAATGTCACCACTAGTATTCGCTATTGTAAAAGTGTTTGCATTACTCAAACATTGGTTCGTGGTAGTGAAGCTAATGTCTGGAGCTATCTGATCTGAAACGGATACACTCCCTAAATAACTAGCCTTGTTGCCATTCGCATGATAGGCCGTCAGCTCTATCGGATGGTCTCCTGCAGCGTTAAAGCTAAGGTCTGTCGGTTTAAATTCAGTGGAGGAACCAATACTCACTGACTCACAATTGCCCTCCCCGTAGGAAATTAAACTCAATTTACTAGTCCCCGAGATGGCCAAGCCAGACCAACTCACACTGTCCTTCTGCAGCCTAAATGCAAATACATTACTCAACTCACCCAATGTGCCAATGTTATCTTCCTTGGTAATTGAATTGGCCATTGAATTGCCAAAACTCAACCCTCTTAATCCTGAATTACGCTGCATCACCAACGCATAATATCCAAGTCCCTCGCGTTGGATGGATACTGACGTAGGTGAAGACAATGTTGTGCCTGTATTAAGCTCTGTTACCATGGGATCAGAAAACAAGGTCTGCCCAAAATTGAGCTTTAGCAACTTGTTATTGCTGAATGACGCTAACAAACCGTACCATCCGCTTGAAGTCTCAATCAAGCTTACTCCCATGGGTCTGGCCAATAAACCCACATCGCTCACCTGCAAAATATCACTTATTGGATCAGGCATATTCATAATGCCTCCGGCAAAGCGTACCAAGGTAAGCTGATTGTTATTAAAACTGGAAACGATAACTATCACATCACTACCCGATTGGGCTAGATCAATCCCTCGCAAAGTGCTCCAACCTCCCAGATTACCAAGATCGACTCCCGTCGGATCATTGGATAATGAGCTGCCAAAACTTAACCTATATAGCTTACTGGAAGTATAGCCAGACAAAATACCATACCAATCACTTCCTACTCTTATAAATCGAATATCTTTCAAACTAACAGTAGTAACGCCACTAACCAATACCTCAGTTACGGTTGGAGCGGACTTAAGACCATTCGTATACTTCAGCCTGAAGAGTTTACCATTGGTACTGCTCACAAATCCATACCAAATGCCTCCATCATTGACCATCTCAACTCCCTCTGGTAATGATGTCCCTGCTATCGACCCCAAACTCTCACTCGCATCGGGAACTCCATCAAAACTCGTCAAACAAAAATCCCATAGATAACTGCTCGCATTCACTGAGGTGTTATCGAATACCAAGCGCTCCCCTTGACAGACTGGACCACTTACCTCAAATGCGGGATAAGCATTCTGTGGTACTTCCACCTCTAAGATGTTGCTGTAACTGTCCGTACAACCTTGTGCAGTCCCTATCGATAAACCAATCGTATAACTCCCGATCGCCGAAAAGGTGAATACAGCATTCCGCTGGGTTGAGATTCCCAAGCCCCCAAAGTCCCACAACCAACTCACGATAGAGTCCCCCGACAAGGTCAGGTCATTGCCCTTAAAAGTTGTGGGCACATTCTGTACGCCTGCTCCAAAGCTGGCACTCACCAGCGGCTGATCACTCACCACCACCTCTCGGCTAAAGGGAATCGAACACGTCCCATTGTCTATCGTCAAACTCACCGTATAGCTGCCTGCTGCTGAATAGCTATAGCTAGGATTGCGAATACTACTCGTGCCTGTGCCATCTCCAAAATTCCATTGGTAAACATATGATGCATCATTGGCACTCTGGTTTACAAATTGAATCTGCTCCCCAAAACACAGATTGTCCCAATCAAAGGCAACCGCATATCCTTCGTTAACAGTGACCTCCTGCTTGAGCGTGTCATAGCAACCCGCCGGTAAGCTCACAATCAATGCCACATTATAAACGCCTCCTGTGAGATAGGTATAAGTAGGGCTTTCCTCAGCACTGTCCTCTATGCCATCTCCATCTAGATCCCAACTAAAACTTACAGGACTTCCTACATCATAAATACTCGAATTGGTGAAAATCAAAGGGGTCTGGCTACATAAACTCCCCGTTGGAATGCTAAAACCAGCCTGTGGAGCAGAATAGATCTTGACCGTATCAGAAAAAGTATTGGTGCAACTACTATTGGTCACACTCACCTTCGCCACATAACTGCCCACTCCTGCAAATTGATACACTGGCTTAGGTTCCGTACTGTCCTCTATCCCATCTCCATCAAAGTCCCAGCTGTACGACACAATGTCACCACTAGTATTCGCTATCGTAAAAGCGTTTGCATTACTCACACATTGGTTAGTAGTCGTGAAGCGAACATCAGGAGCTATCTGATCTGAGACCGTGATTGTATCATAACTCACATCTCTGTTACCATTGGCATGAATAGCCGTCAGCTCTATTAAGTACTGGCCAGGTATTGAATATGTTAAATCTGTAGGAGCTACCTCTATGGAACCCTCTCGAGAAACATAGTCACAGTCTTTCTTCTCAAATGCTATCGTCGATATACCTCCTGCCGAGTTAATCACCTTAACATTCCAAGTCGGCGACTCGCGAGATAGTGATAATGCAA
>CAYGOV010000078.1:0-3344 GCA_964351625.1 uncultured Marinoscillum sp. | reverse complement strand
ATGACTTCACTCAATGATGCCATAGAAACTGTTTATAAAAAGTAATAATGAAAGCGTCATTGTCATATTACAACTTGATTGTCGGTTTTATAGTAGGAGCATGTAATAGCACTACTGTGAGCGGACAGTATGATGGTAAGGCTTTTCAAAAATCACAGATTATTCCTGGAAGAGTACGGTGTGAATATTACGATTTGGGAGGAGAAGGTATCACCTATCATGACAAGGATTCGTCCAATAGTGGCAGTGGTAACTTGAACAAAGGGACGGACTCATTGAGCATATTTAGAATCAATGAAGCCGTGGATATTTCGTTTACAAAGTTTCACGATCAGATAGACAATTCGCCATACAGTATTGTGCAGCCAGAAGAGAACCATCTCTATTTAGGCTGGACGGAACCAGGCGAATGGACAAAATATACAGTCGAAGTAAAATCCTCGGGAGTGTATCAGCTCAGCATCATGTACACAGCCTATGATGATGGTCAGATTGGGCTCGCCATTGATGATTCTGAAGAGCTTGTTAAGATCAACATTCCATCGACTTACAATGCAGCAGACACGATCAAATGGAGACAATGGCACCACTGGAACTTTCTTGTGGAGGCAGGAGAAATCACGCTGGAAAAGGGGACCCATATTCTCGCTTTGCACACGCTCATCAAGGGGCATATGAATTACGATTTCATTGATTTTAAGCTAAAATAAGCTGATTATAGATGAAATATTTATTGAAATATCGAAGAATTGTTGGACTGATTTTGATTGGCTTAGTTGGAACTATCGCAACAGCTCAGAAGATTATTGATGCAGATTTTGCTTTCACTCAAAACGAGCGATTGGGTAGAGGTGTCAATATAATTGGATATGATCCTATCTGGAAAGATGCTTCTCTGGCAAGGATGAAAGAAAAGCATTACAAGCTGATCAAAGAGGCTGGCTTTGACAATGTACGGATCAAAATCTCACCATTTCGCTTTTCTACAGATGAGCAATTTACCATTGACCCAATCTTCTTCACCACCTTGGATTGGGCGATTGATCAGGCACTTGCCAATGATTTGATGGCTATTGTGGATTTTCATGAGCATGGCGCAATGGGAAGCGATCCTATTGGAACGGAACCGATGTTCCTAGCCATGTGGGAACAAATCGCTGAATATCTGAAGGATCAGCCCCAAGAAGTCTTGTTTGAAGTGGCCAATGAGCCAAACATGAAACCGGAAATATGGAATGCTTTGCATGCTAAAGCTTATCAAATCATTCGCCAATCCAACCCAGATAGAACTTTACTCATAGGAGCGATCTATGGCAACCAGATCAAGTTTCTCAAAGACCTCACCTTGCCTGAAGAGGATCGAAATATCATAGTAGCGATTCATTACTACTCGCCGATTCAGTTCACCCATCAGGGAGCGCCTTGGTCTAAGAATAACAAAGATTTGAGCGGTATCACTTGGACGGGTACTGATGCTGAAAAACAAGCGGTGCATGAAGATTTCGATATCGCATCTAAGTGGGAGGAGGAGAATAATCGACCATTGACTTTGGGAGAATTTGGCGCTTACGAAAAAGCTGACTTACAGTATCGTACATTATGGACAGATTATGTTGCCAGACAGGCGGAGGCCAGAGATTGGTCATGGAGTTACTGGCAGTTTGATTCAGA
Organism: uncultured Marinoscillum sp.; assembly: GCA_964351625.1. Lineage (GTDB taxonomy): Bacteria > Bacteroidota > Bacteroidia > Cytophagales > Cyclobacteriaceae > Marinoscillum. The sequence continues at coordinate 1,673 of CAYGOV010000078.1, read as the reverse complement.
TTTTATAGTCTATGATCTGGATAAAGATGAGTGGTTTACACCTATAAGAGATGCTTTAATTCCACAGGGATCAGGCACCATCAATACCGTACAGGGAGTAAGAACAAAAGAACAACTTGGATTTACATTGACTCATGAGCACATCTTTTCCAATTTTGGAAAGGAACCTGAACTTGCGCATATCTATGATGAGACAGCACTGTTGGCTCAGGTAGTTCCTTATCTAAGAAATCTCAAGTCGATGGGTGTTGAGACGATCTTTGATTGTACCACGGCCTACTTTGGTAGGAGAGTGGACTTGCTGGAACAAATCGCTGATCAAACAGGAGTTCAGATTGTCACGAATACAGGTTTCTATGGAGCAGTAAATGATCGGTATGTTCCTGACTTGGTGAAAGCGGCAACAACAGCTCAGGAAATCGCCAATATCTGGATTGATGAATTTGAAAACGGAATTGATGGCACTACCATCAAACCTGGTTTTATCAAATTAGCTTTCGATGAGGGCAAACCTTCTAAACTTGACTTGAAGTTATTGGAGGCCGGTGCTATCACAAGTAAAGCCACAGGATTGACCATGGCAGTGCATACTGGCGACAATAAGGCTGCTGTGAATGCCCAAGTCAAACTTTTGGAAAAGCAGAATTTATCACTTTCAGCTTGGGTCTGGGTGCATGCTGATAAATCCGAAGAGATCGATTACCAGATTTCACTAGCTAAAAAGGGTGCTTGGATTTCTCTAGACGGTGTAAAAGCTAACAATATCAATAACTATATCGCAAGGCTTGATCAATTCAAATCGGCTGGCTTGCTTCACAAAGTATTGCTTTCTCACGATGGCAACAGTTTTACGATTGGAGGCGCACTTAGGCCATATGTTGCCATAATGAATGATTTGATTCCAGCATTGAAAAGTCGGGGTTTTACGGAAGAAGAGATCACACAATTGATGGTGAGCAATCCTGCGGAAGCATTTGGAATAAAAAATATTGAAGGAAAATGAGAGACAACATCCATCATCAAATCCTTTTCGCTTTTGTCCTATTGGTATTGATAGCAGGCCAGGTTTTTGCTCAACAGTTCAAAGTATTGGTGTATACCAGTCCGGATAGATGGCACGATCAGACAATTCCTGGAGCAATGGAGCAGTTCAGAAAATTGGCTGATAAGCATGATTTTGATCTTACCTGGGCTCAATCAAACGGAAGTGGTGGAATCAAGGACGTATTTACAGACCAGTACCTCAGTAAAGTAGATGTAGTGGTTTTTCTACACAGTCGGGGGTATGACCTCATAGATGAACAGGATGCGGCCTTTAAGAAGTTTATCAGAAATGGAGGTGGTTTTGTCGGGATACATGCTGCTTCCTCCAATAAAGAACAAGAGCTGTGGTTTCAACAGTTAGTCGGTAGAGTGTTTACCGATCATCCGGAGGAGCAAACCGCAGTGATGACCGTAGCAGATAAAACGCATCCGGCCACCATGCATTTATCGGACTCCTGGATTTGGACAGATGAGTGGTACTCCTTTGGGCCGGCACTTACTAAAAATCAAAAACTACTGCTTACGGTAGATGAAAAAACCTATGATCCGGATCGGACTTGGGGCGATAATAATCGATTCACTGCGATGGGAGATTTTCACCCGATTTCCTGGTATCAGGAATTTGATGG
>CAYGOV010000077.1:0-3347 GCA_964351625.1 uncultured Marinoscillum sp. | reverse complement strand
ATGACCATCTTGCTTACTCCCTCTTATTGCAACAAACAACTCAGATTGGTCACCACTAGCCAAGCGAGAATCATAAAGAATCGACTTGATCTCACGATCGTGAAAATGACTTGGAGTCTCTATTTTGAGTATGTTATAAATCTTCGAAAGAAGCATGTCTTAAAATTAGTCCGTGTTGAGTAGAAGCTGGTGGAAATAATAATGAATCAAAGAGATAATTGTAATTCGAACTGCGTGAGATCATTTCTGAAGCCGATAGCTTCAAGTGCAGTGATTGTTTCTATTTCATCGCTTGGCAAATTGAGTAATGACAATTTATTAGTTGACAACTCTTGCGCTTTTGCCACCATTCTTTTGCCTACTCCATGATTTCTATCTCTTGGATTCACTGCGAGTTGGCTAATCCGGCCAAGGTTTGAGTTAAATATTATGTGTCCTACGAGCTGGCTATTTCGCCAAGCTTCTAGGATTGTTTCATTAACTAGATTGTGAACGACTTGATTGGAGCTGTCCAAAAATGAAGGCTCGAAGGCTAAGTGTGCCTTGTATTCTTCTTTGAACTCAAAAGACTGCTTGATTATGATTTGAGAGTTTTGAGAATTGACTTTGCCATCAAGCATAAAGCATTGCAGCTCACGATTAAAACCAAATCCAAACGATTCATAAAGCGAGATAGCTTTGTGGTTATTATGAATTACTTCCAGCAAGACACACTCAATTTTATCTGGCCACTTCAGCGCAGTTTTCATCGTTTCCTCAAAAAGAATAGACGCCACTTTCTGTTTACGAAAGCTCGGAATCACCCCTGTCCCACCATTATACAATGTGAGCTTTCCTTGGTAATAATTAAGAGTATGCAGGACAAAACCCACAATTTCTGATCCTTGCCAAGCAACTTTACTCAGATCATTAAAAATATTGAGCTTATTATGAATTCGCCTTTCAAACTGCTCAAGAGTAGGCTGAAAATTTGTAAGATAATCTGAGAACGCACGATTAAAGGAAATATGTAAATCAGCTAAATGCTTTTGTGAATAACTCTCCGTCTTCAGTTGCATCCATCTTACTCGTGAAAACTCAAAATCGCTACATCTGCCTTGATCGCTACACTTTTAGACACTGAGGTTCTAAATAGCTTGCTGAAAAATGAATGCTCTCGTGGGATCAAGGCAATCATATCTAGTGAATGCGCTTTAGCAAAATCAGTAATCCCTTGTACTACGGAATCTGCTGCTACGGAACGTGCAGAGACCTCAATGCCTTCAAAAACAGCCGTAACTTCTTTGATCCTTTTTTGATCCATACTTGTAAGCAGTGTGGTGCTATCTACTACAGTAAATATTTGAAGCCCTCCACCATATTGCTTGGCAAGCTCTCCAATAAGCTTGAGTCTTGTAAAGTTTTTAATCCCCTTTAAATCTATCGCTAGCCCAATTTTCATAAGGTTTAAGGTCTTTACATTCTCAGGTATCACAATAACAGGCACCTCAGACATTTGCATAATATCTGTAGTGCGTGTGCCAATGGCCTGCTCTATCACGTCATGATATTCCCGAGTACCCATCACGATTAAATCAATATCCTTTTGCTTGGTAACCGTATAGATTGCATCAGTGAGATATGCTAAAAACCGATCTGCCTCATGCGGCACATTCTGGAGCTCTACCATTTCCGACTCTAGTTCCTTAAAACTCTCCTTTACCTGGGCTTCATAATCTGCAACGATAGAGTCAATCAACCCACTACCTACAAATTCTGCATTGGGATGATGGGCATGAACGGCATTTACCATGTGAATTTTTGCGCCTAATCGAGTAGCAAGATCTATAGCAATTCTTAATGCATTTTTCGAACATTCTGAAAAATCAACAGGGACAAGTATGTTACGAATTTTCATTTTATAGGGTGTTTTAGGTTTAGATAAAGCTAAGGATTCATGATGAAATACTAATAGATATGATTGGCTTTACTTACTATCAGTAACGTCACTTCACATCACTAGTTTTATTAACTCGCCTTTTTTACTAAGTCCTAAGATGATTAACTTCACGCCTCAATCATTCACTTTTTTATCATGGCAATTGAAATCGGTAGTTTTGAAGAATTTGAAAAGTATGTTGGCCAAGACTTGGGACAATCCGAACCATTGGAAATCTCACAAGATCAAATCAATCTTTTTGCTGAGGCAACACTAGACCATCAATGGATCCATGTAGATGAAGAAAAAGCCAAAGCAGGTCCTTTCGGTGTTACAATAGCACATGGTTATCTAACGCTTTCCTTAGTTCCTCACATGTGGGCACAGATACTTCAGGCAAAGAATTTAAAAATGATGGTAAACTATGGATTGAATAACCTGAAGTTTAACCAACCTGTGCCAGTAGGAAGTAAACTTTTATTAAAAGCTCATTTAGAAAAGGTGACAAACTTAAGAGGAATCACTAAGGCTGAAGTTGGTGCGCGTATGGAAATAGTTGGCAATAATAAGCCTGCATACACAGCTACCATGATCCTTCTTTACCATTTTGAGTCTTAATCATAACCGTAGCTAACAAGCATCATTTCACATAATAGGGGGTTAAACTAGCTTCATGTCACAATTAAACGAGTCGCAAAATGAATCCTATACTAGACCTCAACGACCTGATGATAGAGCAACTAAGAGAGCTCTATGATGCGGAACTTCATCTCTCAGAATTTTTGGGTGAAATGCGTTTGCAAGCTGTCGACCATCAGCTGGTAAAACTGATTGAAAAATATCAAAAAACCTCTGAAGACAACCAGTGGGTGCTCAAGCAGGTATTTAACGACCTATTCACCCAGAAAAGGGGTGCAAAGAATGAAGCGATTCGGCTCATGGAGAGCCAATCGAACAAAATAATCAACAGATGCAAGACCAATGAAGTTAAAGATGCTGCGATCATCATTGGTATACAGCATATCATCCATTACAAGATTGCGTCATATGGTGCAGTAGCAACCTACGCCAATGTAATCGGCCTTTATAAAGACGCTGGCAAGCTTCATGAATTAGTAGAGTTAGAAAAGAAGACCGATAGACATTTGGCGATGCTTGCCGACTCAGAAATTGACCGAAAAGCATTCAATTACTCTTGCACTCCGACTGTTCCCGCCTTGTGAACATAAACCAAGCGTAATAAAGAGATAAGAAGGAAAATGATGTGTGGGAAGTACTGGATGCAGGCGCTTCAGCCTGCATGGTGACAAGCAAAGCTTCGTCACTATTCGAATCGTAGCGACGAACCGCAGCGACCCCCGCCCTGTCTTGACTATGCTCTAAATGCTAGCTTCTGAAAATCTTGTGGAGAATGAATTGTGGGAAGTAC
>CAYGOV010000076.1:0-3495 GCA_964351625.1 uncultured Marinoscillum sp. | reverse complement strand
ATAGCTCTTTCCCAAGTACCTGTTTTTATACAAGAGAGTGGGCATTTTTAATTAAACTCCTGAGCGAAATGATCCGATATTAAACTATAGATAAGAGGCAACTCATGAAGTTTATAAAGGATCTAATTGGAGATGAAGTAGCAAAGTATGCTGCCATTACGGGAGTCGTGGCAGGTGTTGGCTATTTGGGTGTCCAGATTCAACAGGGTAATATCACTGTTGAGCAGATCACAAATAAAGTCGCCTCGATTGTTGGACTTGCTCCTGATAAGTCTAAGCTTAGTGTTATAAAAGGCAAGACTCAATCTGATTCTTTAAATTTAGAACTCGCTAAAGGACAAGAAGAAATTGCTGCAGGCATTGATCGCGCTCCTGCCTCTGTGCTTTCTGTTGCTGCAAAATCTACTCCTATCTTTGGTAGCGGCGGAGGAGCTGGTGCTAAGAAAACAAAAGAAAGTACTGCCTCATCAAATACTCCAAGTAAAAAGCCTAAAAAGAAAACCGTTAAAAGAAAAACTGCAAGCACTAGTGATTCTAGTTCTAGTTCAAGCTCTGGTGGAGATAGTGAAACTTCGCAGGCGCAAGTTGTTGTTAAAGACAGCGCTGAAAGTGAAGAGTCTAGTGTTTCAAACCCAGTAGCAGGTGGTGGATCGGACCCAGAAGAATCTAGCGAAGGATCATCTTCGGAGTCTTCAGGCTCTTCATCAGGTGGAGGATCAAGCACTCCAAGTATTCCCGCTGCTAAGATTTCTACAGTAACTTTGCCTGCTGATGCAACTTATACAGAAACTCAAAATATTGATATTCAAATTACCTTTGATAAAGCAGTCGCAATTACGGGAACTCCTCGCATTCCTCTTACTATTGGTGGAACCACTGTTTATGCAGATCTAGATTCAGGTTCGGGTGCTACTTATACTTTTAGATACACAGTGGCTGCGGGTCTTGAGGATTTAGACGGGATTACTGTGGGATCTGATTTAAATCTTGCCCACGGATCGGCTCCAACTGTTAAAGATGGTGATGGAAAAAATGCAAAGACTGCTCTTGCTACAAATGATCCTTCTAATATTAATGTAGACTCTCTTGGGCCAAGTATTGCGGGAGTAACGCCGCCAACAGCTGACACTTTTAAACAAGGTGATGATATTGATTTTGTGGTGACGTTTTCAGAGCCAGTGACGATCACTGGAACACCAAGGTTAGAGCTTGATGTTGGAGGCTCAACAGTTTATGCAGATCTAAATTCAGGAACAGGATCTATTTATACTTTTAGATACACAGTGGGAGCTGGAGTTGATGATAGTGATGGAATTGATATTATTACAACACTTGATATGACAGATGGATCGACTCCAACTATTGCAGATGCTTCAACAAATGCTCAAACAAATTTTGCCTTAACTGCGCCAAATACATTAGCGCATTTTGTAGATACCACTGCTCCAACTATTCAATCAATCGCAAGGCCAGCTGATGCTAGTTATAAAGAAGCTCAAAACCTAGATTTTACAGTGACGTTTTCTGAAGCTGTAACAATTACGGGAACTCCAAGACTTGTTCTTACAGTAGGTGGCTCAACAGAATACGCTGATAAAATTAGTGGCTCAGGAACAACTTATGTTTTTAGATACACTGTGGGAGCTGGAGATACTGATACAGATGGTATTGCTGTCGCAACAACTATGGATATGAGTGATGCCTCAACACCAACTATTACAGATGCTCCAGGAACTGCTCAAACAGATTTTACATTTGGTGCTCTTACAACAACAAGTGTTTTAGTCGATACAACTGCTCCAACAATTGCTGCCAGTGGAGTTAGTGCTCCAGCAAATGCTACCTATGGAGTGGGAGATAATTTAGATTTTACAGTAGTCTTTACTGAGTCAGTGACGATTACAGGAACTCCAAGGCTAAAATTAACAGTGGGAGCTTCAACCTTATATGCAAGTTTAATTTCAGGAACTGCCGCTACTTATACTTTTAGATATACAGTGGGTGCAGCAGAGCTTGATACAGATGGAATTGCTGTTGATAATACAGCACTTGATATGGCACATGGATCTGCCCCAACCATTATAGATGTTGCAGGTAATGCTCAAACTAGTTTTGGTTTTACGGCCGTTGCGACAGGATCAGTTTTAGTTGATGGTGTTGCACCATCAGTATCTAGTGTAACTCCTCCAAGTGCAGGAACATTTAGTCTTAATGATAATTTAGATTTTACAGTGACATTTGATGAAGCGGTTACAATTGCAAATAACCCAAGACTGGTTTTAGATATTGGTGGAGCAACTAAGTATGCTGATTATCAATCAGGATCAGGAACTGCAAATATTGTTTTTCGTTACACGGTCGCTGCACCTGATACAGATGCTGATGGTATTAGTGTAACAGGTACTATCAATATGGCCGATGGATCAAGCCCAACTATTAAAGATGCTGGTGGAAATGATTCCGCATTAACATTAACTGCTTTTAGTACGGCAAGTGTAAACGTTGATGGTACACAAGTGTTTGCGGATCCTTATTGGGCGGATGTATCTTTGCTAGCAAAAATGAATGGAGTAAGTACATCCACAACTTTTTCAGATTCATCAATAAATACTCATACCATTACAGCTAATGGTGATACTCAAATATCAACCACACAGTCTTTTAGTGGGGGATCAAGTGCTATTGTTGATGGAACGGGAGATTATTTAACAATAGGAGACCATGCTTCACTAGAAGTAGGGGCCGGTGATTTTACAATAGAAGGGTGGGTTTATGCTAGTGATGTAACAACTTTGCAAGGAGTTGTTACTAAAAAACACACTTATCCAAGCTCTTATGCGGTACTTATTCAAGCAGGAGAACTGCAGTTTTATGCCAGTTCTAACGGTTCATCTTATAATATTATTAATGGTTCAAGCTTAGGCTCAATATCAATAAATACTTGGTACCATTTTGCTGTTGCCCGAGATGGCAATACTTATAGAGGTTTTGTTAACGGTGTAAAGGGCTTTGAGACCGTTGTCGCTGGAACTCTTACTGATGATGCAGATGACTTTGTAATGGGACGATACTTTAGTGGCTCCAATTACGATTTGCAATCAGGTTATATAGATGAAGTTCGCCTTACAAAAGGCGCAGCTAGATATACTCAAGACTTTGATGTTCCTACGCTCGCTTTTCCAACTCAGGCTCCAGCATCAAGTGCACCAATGGTTGCTGAAGTTGTGGCTCCTGCTGATGGAGTTTATTCAACAGGATCAAACTTAGATTTTACTCTACGTTATAATGAAATTGTTAATATTGTTAATAACCCACGTATTCCAATCACACTTACAAGTGGAACCGTTTATGCTGACTACCAATCCGGTACAGGAACAACTGATATTGTGTTTAGATACACAGTGGGTGCAAGTGATGTTGATACTGATGGAATTGTTTTAGCAACAAGTGTTGATATGGCCGATGGATCAAGCCCAACAGTAAGAGATGGTGCAA
>CAYGOV010000075.1:0-3585 GCA_964351625.1 uncultured Marinoscillum sp. | reverse complement strand
TCTCATAGTCACCTGTTGCTTTAACTGTCGCAGTGATCTCTAATGTTGCTGTTGCACCATTGGACATGTTGCCAATGGTCCAAGCACTAGTGCTGTTGTCAAAACTTCCAACACTCGCTGATGAACTCACAAATGTGTAGCCTGTCGGTAGGTTGTCTGTCGCTACAACATTCGTCGCTGCACTTGGGCCATTGTTGGTGACTGTCAGCGTGAACGTAATGTCTTCGCCTACTTTCGGGGTAGTGTTGTCTACCGTTTTAACGATCTCAAGATCTGCCTGTGGTACTGGTACCACTGGTACATCTGGTGTGTCCTCGTCATTTGGTGTTTCTGGATCTTCTTCATCACCAGCTACACTCGCGGTGTTCTCATAGTCGCCTGTTGCTAGTACGGTCGCAGTGATCTCTAAGGTCGCTGTTGCGCCATTGGACATACTGCCTATCGCCCATGATCCGGTTGTGTTGTCGAAAGTACCCGTTGCGGTGCTTGAACTCACGTAAGTATAACCTGTTGGTAGGTTGTCTGTCGCTACCACATTCGTCGCTGCGCTTGGGCCATTGTTGGTGACTGTCAGCGTGAACGTAATGTCTTCGCCTACTTTCGGGGTAGTGTTGTCTACCGTTTTAACGATCTCAAGATCTGCTTTGAAATCATCATTTTCGATGGTTCCTTGGCCTTGATCCGAATCCGTGACAAGTGCATTTGAAGCTACCATGCTCACCGTGAAAGTTTCATCACTTTCAACGTCACCATCGTTCACGACGGGAACTATTACAGTTTGGGTTTCTCCAGCTGTTCCTACAAATGTGATGGTCTGTGTGGTGTGGTCGAAATCGCCATTACCTGTGGTAACATCCGAGAAAGAAATGTCTACCGTAAAGCCACTTTCAGTAGCAGCATCCAATGTAACCGTGAAAACCTGATCGTTTGATTCTGGTTCTGACTGATCATCAATTGTTAAAGTAGCAGAGTCATTGTCGGTGATTGTTCCAGTGGCTGTATCCGAATCTCCAATAAGGTTGTTGGAAGAAGTCACTCCAACGGTAAAGGTTTGGGTGCCTTCCAAAATAGCGTCATCTACTGTAGGAATCGTGAATGTTTTGGTTTCACCATTCATACCTCCAAAATTGAGGGTAACCGAAGTGAAGGTATAATCGCTACTTGTAGTTGTGACGTCTGTAATACCAATCTCAACATCAAAAGCGCTACTAACTGCATTATCCAATGATACTGTAAATACCATTCCGACACCTTCCACAACAGATACATCTGCGATAGTCAATGTGGAATTATCATTATCTTCAATAGTACCAATTGCCTGATCGCTATCATTAACCAATGAGTTAGAAGACTCTAACTGTACAGTGAATGTTTCGTCACCTTCAAGAACTGCGTCATCCGTGGTTGTCAAACTGAAAGTCTGTGTTTCGCCCGCTGTACCTGCAAAGTTTACGACTTGAACGCTGTTCGAATAATCAGTACCGCCTGTTGCATTCACATCCCCGAAATTAACAGTCACCGAAAATGCGGCAGCAACGTCATTATCCAGAGAAATTTCAAAAGTCAAACTTAAACCTTCAGTCGCAGTAATATTTTCAACTGTTAACGCAGCGGCATCATTATCCGTAATCAATCCTGTTGCCGTGTCATTATCATCTACCAAAGCACTTGATGCAGAGAGACTCAATGTATAGGTCTCAGAGCCTTCGAGCACATCATCATCAGTACTTGTGATGGTGAATGTCTCAACCTCATTGGCAGTACCAGCAAAGTTTAAGACCACTGCTTTGTTTTCGTAATCAACACCTCGCGTTGCACTAATATCACTAAAATTGACCGTCACTGTAAATGATCCCGCAACTGCATTATTGAGGGTAACCTCATAAGTCGCTGTACCACCTTCGGCAACACTCACATCTTCTATGGTAACTGCCGTGATGTCATTGTCATTTATCGTACCTGTAGCAACATCTGCATCATCGACAAGTGCAGTTGATGCTGTCAGTGTAAGGCTAAATGATTCCGTACCCTCTGCGATCGCATCGTCGTTCGTAGCTACCGTGAATTGCTGAACCTCTCCTGCTGTACCCACAAAAGTCAAGATCACTGGATCACTATCATAATCAGTATTTGAACCTGAAGCTGTCACATCTGACAAGTCTACTTGAACAGTGAAACTTCCCTGAACTGCATTGTCTAAAGTGACTGAGAAAGTGATATCCGAACCTTCCGTAGCACTGGCATTTTCTATAGTAACAGCTGCAGCATCATTATCAGTGATGGTTATGGTACCTTCATCGGATGCATCAACCAAAGCATTGGCCGTAGTGAAACTGATGTTGATCGTTTCGTTTGTTTCTCGGATCACATCATTTGTGATGGCCACTGTAAATGTCCTTTGTTCGTTTTGGGTTCCAACAAAATTGAGTGTTCCGCTATTAGCAGTATAATCTTCACCAGCGATGGCCGTCTCATCGGCTAAACTATAATTAACAGCTACTCCACCTTGGACTTGATTGTCTAATTGAACAGAAACTGTAAGTGTTCCAGCGTTTTCATTGACCGTATAGTCAGTGACCGAAACTGCTGCCATATCGTCATCCAAGATTGAACCGGTAGCCTGATCTGAATCATCAACCAAACTGTTTGTTGCAACTAGAGAAATAACGAAATCCTCCGTTGCTTCTCTAATGTTATCCTCAGTACTTGCCACAGTAAACTGAACAGCCTCACCTATTGTACCATTGAAAGAGAGTACTACAGGAGAGTTATCAAAATCGGTACCTCCTATTGCTGTTCCGTTGGTATAAGAAACGGCCACATCAAACCCGCCTTGTACAGCCTTATCGAGCGTAACAGTGAAGAGTATTCCGTCCCCTTCCGAAGCACTTGCATTTGCAATAGTCAACGCGGCATCATCATTATCAGTAATAGATCCAACGGCCACATCGCTATCACCTACTTGTGGATTGGAAGCGTTCATGTTGATTCGGAAAGTTTCAGTAGCCTCCAGCACAGCATCGTTTTGCGTAGCTATAGAGAAGTCCTGTGTCTCCCCTGCTGTTCCACTGAAATTCAAAGTAATTGGATCGTTTTCGTAATCTGCTAAGCCAGAAAGCGGTGCATTTCCGCCAAGGGCTGTCAAATCTGTGGTTGAAATCGATACGGTGAAAGCACCCTGAACTGCATTATCCAAAGTGACTACAAAGTCTAAATCTAAACCTTCAGCAGCACTTACATCTTCAATAGTCAGTGAGGCATTGTCGTCATTGGTGATGGTACCAATTGCGGTATCATCATCGTTGATCAATGTATTGGAAGCGGTTAACGACACATTGAATGTTTCATTGGTTTCTAAAATAGCATCTTCAGTAGTCGGTACTGTTACAGTTATTTGCTGACCTGCCACCCCTGAAAAGGAGATGGTCTGCGTGGTATTCGTATAGTCATTTGCTATACCAGGAGTAGCAGTTCCTCCTGAGAAGGCAACATCGACGGTAAATGCACCAGCTACTGCATTATTGAGGGTAACGATAAATTCAATTGCGTCCCCTTCATTAGCAGAGGCATTTTCCACGGTAAGTG
>CAYGOV010000074.1:0-3949 GCA_964351625.1 uncultured Marinoscillum sp. | reverse complement strand
TTGTTGACACTTCCATTTTTACTTGATTAGTGTCAACCTATTTCAGGACAAGACATTCCGCCGATTCTCCCCTCTTGAGAGGGGTCGGGGGTGTGTATTTACTCAAATCACTCTCAGGTTTTTCTAATGCTTCTTCTTAAACCCACCTTTTTTACCTCCACCTCCACCTCCACGGTAGGGTTTTGGGGCATAAACTGGGCCCTCACCTATGTGGGCGGGGATTTTGGCTTTTGGTACGGGCTTGCCCAATAGCTCTTCGATGGCTAGGAATTTTGATTGCTCCTTTTCATTAACGAAAGTGAAGGCAGCACCCTTGGAAGCTGCTCTCGCTGTACGACCAATCCTGTGGATATAGTCCTCGCCATCATTCGGAACGTCATAGTTGATCACAATCTCTATATCCTCTACATCAATACCACGTGATAAAATATCGGTGGCTACAAGTACTTTCAGGCGCTTGCTTTTGAACTGGCTGAGCACATCCTCTCTGGTTTTTTGATCCAGATCGGAGTGAATTTCCTCCACAGACATTTTGGCTTTCTTCAACTCACGAGCGAGTCTTTTGGTGTTATCTTTTGTAGAACAAAAGACGATCACGCTTTTCAGGAAATCGGGTTTCAAGATATGTTTGACCAGCTCTATTTTTTGTCCATCATGAACGATGAATGCAGCCTGAATGATATTTTCGTTGGGCTTTGAGATAGCAATGCTGATCTCCTCTGGTTCGTTCAGAATGGCTTTAGATAAGGCGCGGATCTTTGTAGGCATGGTAGCCGAGAAGAGAAGCGTTTGTCTTGTTTTGGGTAGGTAACCAATGATTTTGGTGATGTCTTCATTGAAGCCCATGTCTAGCATGCGATCAGCTTCATCGAGAATTAGGAAGTTTAGTTGCTGAACTTTTACGTAATTCATATTCAAGTGAGCAATCAACCTTCCCGGTGTGCCGATGATGATATCAGCTCCCTCACTTAATGCTTTCTTTTCACGGTCAAAAGACTGTCCATCTCCACCGCCATACACTGCCAAGGAACTCACAGAAGTATAGTAGGAGAGACCTTCTAGTTGTTGGTCGATTTGTACAGCTAGCTCACGTGTTGGCACAATGATCAAAGCCTTAATATGGCCATCCTCCGGCATCTCCAATATTTTGTGAATGATGGGAAGGAGGAATGCTGCGGTTTTACCTGTTCCGGTTTGCGCTGCAGCGATGATGTCTTTGCCTTCTAGAATAAGGGGAATAGTAGCAGCCTGAACTGGGGTAGTATTTTCAAATCCTATCGCATCGATTCCTTCGAGCAATTTTAGATTGAGATTCAATTCTGAGAATTTCAAATTCTTTATATTTTTAAGTTATGCGAAGATAGATCAAAGAGGTCTATTGCTTGGATTGCTTTTTTTTAGATTATCACGGTTAAAATATTTCAGTCTTTAATAGCATTTTCGGCTGGTGGAGGCAATGTTCCCATAAGTTCAATGATTGATCTATTCAGCTCTTGACCCACTTGTGACCATTCTCTAAAAGTGCCACGGATCATTCCAATATTTTCACCATTCTCCCCGAGCATAGATTTTCCAGAGGAGGTCATAAGTTTGTTGATGAACATCTCAATCATCTTTAGATAGAAATCTTGAAATGCATAAACCGTTGAAATTCTTTCTGCTAATTGATAATCTACATTTTTCAAAACCCCAGTGCTCAGACTGAGGTCAAATGAAGATCTTCTTAAAAATGGAGGGTTAAGTCCATTGAAGCTTGGTAGCTCATCGATAGAAGTGACACTCCCTTTAATTTCGATAACAGAGTCAATTTCTGCAACCATTCGCTCATAATAATCCAATCTTCTTTCGAGAAATTTGTAGTTAAAGTCAAGTTCGTTGGAGAGACCTTGGAGTACGATGTGTACGTCATTTTTATTGCGTTTTGTTTCAATGGCTTGATTGATCCAAAGCGCAAAGAGAACACCAAAACTCACAGAGACCATTTGTACCAAAAGCTCTCCCCAACGAATGTTCATTTTCATAATCCCAATACTTCTACACCTTGTTCGAATACAATATCAACAGGTATACTCTGAGCCCCGAGCTTGTCAAGATCTGATTGAAGTTCCGCTCCAATCACTCCTTTTTCTTTTACCAAAGCATCTACTCCAGCATAGTCGCCATTGCCCTGAAGGGTGAGGATTAGCTCAGATAAAGCATTCATGGCATCTTTGAGTTTATCAAAATCCACCTTGTAAGTGCCATCTTCATTTTTAGTAAAAGCGCCATATTCTTGGAAGAAATTGAAGCGTATCATATTAGCTTTTCCGTGTGCACTTGACGCTCCAAAACGTACAGAGCGAAAGATACCAGCCATGAACGTGGTATAGTAGGACTCTAAATCACCATCGATTTCTCCTTTGGCGTGAAGTTGGGTGATCATGTAAAGACCAAGAATATCTGCCTTGCCTTCTTCAAGCGCTGATCCGTGCTCAAGTAATGCATCGCGCACGGTTTCTTTACCATCGATCGTGTTTTTGATACCCAGACCATGAGCCACTTCGTGAAACATAGTATTTGCGAAAAATGCATCAAAAGTGATATAATCCTGTTGTGAAGGGTCGATCAATACTTTAGATATCGGAAGCAAGATACCATCGAACTTAGCTCGCATGGAGTTTTTCAATTGCAGCCTTCGTGAGCCCTTAGCCAACTGTACTTCTTCATCGTTTGGTAGATTGATGGCGATGGTTTTAGATCCAGCATTACAATCTCCAGCATAATAGACCACATCATAGGCATTCAAGTCAGCATCGCTACCCGGCACTTCTGCTTTGTATGCAGCAGCTACAGGTAGTCCTTTTTGTAGCTCAGGAAGGAAAGCCGCGTATTTCGCTAGTCTGTCACTCCAAGATTTATCTTTTACGAGCACATAAGCTTCGTGTGCTGACTTGTAGTTGAAGAGCGCATCTTCATAGTTCTCGATTGGGCCAACCACGAAATCTAGTCCATTGGTTTTCATATCCATCCAAGCCATATCAGATGGCTGATACTCATCTGTAAGTAACGCCTCAGCTCGTAGGCTTAGATATTTTTTTAATCCAGCATCTTCTGCCAATTCAGCACATTCTTTTAGTAAGTCAGAAGCCTTTTTGAGTTGCTCAGGGAACATTTGATTGTATGGAATACTGATCAAAGCACCAGATTCATCTCTTCTGATAAAGGTGTAAGCGCTCTTCTTATCAGCTAGATCAGCCGCCTCAAATTCTTCTTTGGTCATGTCCACTGGATAGAAATTAGCCCCAGCTGGCTTTGCGCCGATGCTGTCAATGAATGAAGCATTTCCAGCGAGGCGATCCCAAGGACCGTAGTTGATTTTTACATATTCTTTAGTGGAACGATCCTCCAAGGAACGAAGCAATGTGCGCTTATCCCCATAAGCCTCGTACCAGAAAAGCTCATCCATGATTTTGGCAACCTCAATCATTTTCGGGATCATCAGTTTTTCGTTTTCAGAAAGGGTAGAAATGTCAGTGGTGAGTTTCACCTTTTTGTAATCATCTAATTTGGAAGTCATTGGATTTTCTGTTGGCATTTCTTCTTTGGGTGTTGGGGGGGTGCATGCGCTTACTATCAGCATGAATAAAAGCAAAGCGAGGGTTGTAGATTTTATCATTTTTGTGTTGTTGAGTTGAGTGAGGTTCCAAAAGAACCAAAATGTAATTGCATTCGCAAGATAGCAAGCTTCTGAAAGACTAAAAGGAATAGTCTTTGGAGCCTTAAATTTTGAATCTGTAAAAGTCTCCTCTTGGGAGGAGATTTAGAGGTGGGTTGTCAAATAACAATCCTCTAGATTCAAAAGCAATTCAAAAAGGCATTGGATGAAAACTATGAAAAACCCACCCCTAAGCCTGGTGTCTTGTCCTGAAATAGGTTGACACTAATCAAGTAAAAATGGAAGTGTCAACAA
>CAYGOV010000073.1:0-4254 GCA_964351625.1 uncultured Marinoscillum sp. | reverse complement strand
AGTAGTTTTTCTGTAGGCGGTGGCACTACTAATTTAGGAGCAAATCTTACAGCAACAACTACAAGCTTTACAGATACAGGCACTCTGGCCCTTAGCGCAAACACTCTAACAGGCAATGTAGATTTTGCAGGTAATGATGGGATTCTTGAGTTATCAGGAGGAAGTATAGTAGGTAATGTTGATTCTACTATATCATCAAATGGAGCTTTAAATCTTACTTCTGGCACTTCTAGTATAACAGGTAGTGTTGGTACTAGTAATCCACTTGCTTCTATTAATTTATCGGGTAATGCCTCATTAACTACTTCCTCTACTGCTAATGCAGGTAGTATATCAATTGGCTCTGGAATATTTACTCCAGGAGCAGATGTTACAGCAGCAAGTACGAGTTTTACTGGAGATGGTACTTTGAATCTTGCTAGTAACACTCTTGCCGGTGATGTTGATTTTGCAGGTAATGGCGCTAGTTTATCTCTTGGTGGAGGCGTAGTTACTGGTTCTGTTGTAAATAGTAGTAATGGAGCTGATGGTATTATCAAGACCTCAACTAGTATAAGTTCTATATTAGGCGATGTTGGTTCTGGTGCTGGCTCTATTTCTTTATATATAAGCCCTTCTGCTCCTCTTAAATTATTTGGCTCTAATATTCATATTAAATCAACAATAAATAGTGCTGGAAGTAATATTTTATTCTCTACTAATGGGGCAAATATTTCTGGTAAATTTGGAGATACTGGTAATGAGATTGGTAATTTCTTTGGTCTTCCTGGTAATGAGTATAATTTAGACAATATCTCTATTGATACTATTTATATGGGAGGCTTTAATGCAGGAACATCTCCTATATGGAATATATCTGGTGCATCTTCTATTTCAGCTGGCAATATTGATGCTTCTTCTATTAACTTATCTAGTGGGACCGGGCTTACTCTACGCAATTCTACTTCTGTGAATTCTCCTATATTACGAGTGGGGACAGGAGCAGGAGATGCTACTTTAAATATAGTGCCAGGAGCTGGTAATATTATAAATCTTTCTGGTATGATAGGTACTGATGTAAAAGGGCTTGATAATATTAATGTGAGTGAAGGAGATATATATGTAGTTAAGGATATTTACTCAAATATTACTTATGGAGATGATAAAGCATATATTTATCCTTCTAATATTAAAATAAAAGGAGAAGTTGATTTTAAAGGTAAGTTAGGCTTACTTGAAGCATCAAGCGGACTTACTGTTGAAGGTAATATTATCTCAAGCGCAAGTAGTAATGCATCTCCAGCTGGGGATCTTACTATTGGTTCTGTATCGAGCATTAATAATATAGGAGAAGTAAATAAGCCATTATCGCAGCTAATATTAAAGAGTAACTCAACTACGAATACAGGATCTATAATAGCAAATAAGCTAATACTCCAAACAGGAGCTTCTCTTAATACATCATCTATAATAAATACTTCCCTTATTACAGCAGGAAGAAGTACTATTAATCTTGGAGGAGATGTAAATAATCTTGATGGCAGCGCTACTTCACTTAAGTTTACAGGATCATCGACACTTAATCTTCAGGGGCATAAATTTAATGGAGATATAGATTGTAACTGGTTTAATATAACAATTAATACTGGAAATGGAGGAGAAGTTACAGGAAATACTACTAACACGTCTCCTATATTAACATCAGTTATAGTAGCGCCCAGTGCTACCATAAATGAGGCTACAGCACAAAAATCACATAAAGTAGAATATAATAATGATAATCCAGATGCTACTCTTACAGTATCTGGCCAGGTATTACGCATTGAATCTACTTCTAATACTGCTTCATTAGATAATATAGGTATTATTGATATAATAAATAACTCTGATACTACTATTATTGGTGATATTGGACTTAATAATAGTATTAAATCATTAAAATGGTTAGATAATAAGGCAATTATTCTTAGCGATGCATCAATTTATGCAGAAGCTATAGAAGGAGGAGGTGGCTTATCTACTATAATCGCAACAGGAGAAACTACTCTTTCCTCTACAATAAATAATGGCAATACTACCATTAGTGATTACTCAACTCTAACATTAGAAGGAAATACTACATATAATTCTAAAATAAATGCAGCAGGGGGTGGATCTGATTCTACTCTTATTTTATCTCCTGGCGCGGGCAAAGAGACCAATTTAAACGCAGAAATAGGATCGCGGGATCACCCTCTTGCTCTTACTTACGTAAAAGAGGGAACTATAAATATCAAGGAGAATATATATTCTTATATTGAATATAATACAAATAATGTAGTTGTGAATCTAGAAGGTAAAATAACCGGCTCTGTTGATTTTGATAATCAAGATAATAGTATTTTAAATATTAAATCAGGAAATGTTGTAGGAGATATATTCTCATCTCCTCTTGAAGTAGGATCATATAAGGGCGGGGTTACAATATCAGGTACTTCTGTGTTAGAAACAATAGGAGCAAAAGGTAGTGCTATTAAAAGCCTTACATTAGCAGATGCTGCAGATCTTACTATATCAAAAATAGCGAATATAGAATCTCTAATATTAGAAGGTAGTAGTAAACTAACATCAAGCTCTTCCTTAAATGCAAGTAGTATATCTATAGGATCTGGTACTCTAAAAATCACAAGTGATGTAAGTAATATAACACAAGGTCCTTCTAATGTGATATTTACAGGAAACGGAACACTTAATATAGGAGAAGGAGCTGTAGCGGGAATATATGGTAATATAAATTTTGCAGGTAATGATGCAACAATAAAAGCTAGTGCTGTTTTAGGCAATATCTCAACTGCAGTAAATAATGAAACAGGTAATGTAATATTACACCAATCTCTATATGGTAATGTAGGATCTGAATCTCATAAAATTAACTCACTTACATTATCTAGTGCAAGTTCTGGTGGTAATAATCAATATGATATATTTACTAAAACTCTAAATGTAGGATCAGCACTTAAAACAACATGCAAAATAACAGGAGATGGTAATACAAAAGTAAAAGTTGCAGATCTGAATATAGTAGATAATTCTACCTTTATTATAGAATCAGGCAATGCAAGGAATATACAAATCACAGGAAAGATCGCACCTACCATTAATAATACTGGAACATATACTAATAAAATAGGAGGAGCGCATAAAGAAGTAGGAAGCGCCGGCCTTAATCTTGCTGCGCTTAATATGGAAGGCGCGCGCAGAACTCACCTTCTTGCTGGAGATATTTATGCAAATAATACAACATTAAGTGGAGGTGCAACTCTAGTTCTTATAGGTAACACAACAAGCCACGGCAATCTTACACTTACTGATAAAGGATCAATTAATCTAGGAGAGAATACATTAACAGTAGAGAATAATTTCACAGCAAATGGCGTATTATCTATTACCACAAATCTTGTAGATGGTAATACTTACGGTAAAATAGTAGGAGCACATAATTCAGTAAATCTAAGTACACTAGCAATCCAAGTAGATTCAAGTGCGCATCAGCCTAATAAAGGTGAGATATTCAGAATTATTAACAATATCTCCGGCACTCCTGCTTCTGTATCTATTGTTGATATTGCAAATAGTGATAATATTTACACATACTCAAAGGGAGTTGTTACTTTGAGGCATAATATTGCTAATAAACTCGTGGAAACCATAAAAAATATACCATCAATAACCAAAAATTCTAAAAAAACCCCTTCTGCTCAGATAGAAAAATTTGCATCAGACTATAAGAATACTACCGGAGGAGCAAGAGAGATGCTGGATTCTATTTTCCGTCTTTCTGAAGAAGGAAATAAGGCAAAAGTCGCAGAAATCATGCAGCGTGCATTTTTTAACAATAATAATAAGGAAATAGGTAATTCTGTAGCAAATAATGTAAAAGTAATTGGTACTATTGTTGCAAATCGCCAGATGAAAACTATTACTACAGCAGCAGCAGAATTTAGTGACTCAAGACTAATGGAAGGAATATCAGCAGGTGATGAAGATAATGCACAACAACAAAATGGAGTATGGGCAGAAGGAATAATCTCAACTACAAGACAATTGGAATATAAAGATTCTTCTGGATATTTTTCTAAGGCGCACGGAGGAACTATAGGAGTTGATAGAAAAATAACTGATGAGTTTATGTTAGGTATTGCCGGTAATGTCACATCAAGTAGAACAAAGATGAAAAATGATGCATTAGGAGATATAACAAGAACAAATACTTATGGTCTTACTATCTACGGATTA
>CAYGOV010000072.1:0-4507 GCA_964351625.1 uncultured Marinoscillum sp. | reverse complement strand
GGTGGTGTGAGAGGCGCACCGTGGGCTTATGGCTCACGGCCGTCTACTCAATTAGGCTTATTTTTAGATCAATCCTAAGTCTTTCATTTGTTTTTTTAGCGCTTCCAGTTTTCTTGTTGATACCTCCAGCTCCTCGGCGCTTAAAGGTTTTTCAGTTTTTTCTTTGGTGCTCAAATACCCTTCAAGAGCTGACTTTTGGCCAAAGAGAAATCGTTCTGATAACTGGATTTGTTGATAATTAGATGAAAGTCGTTGGCTTTCACACATCGTCCCTTTTAGCTCGTTCCTAAAAATTGTGTTTCTAGTATCTTTTTCGCCATTAGGCATAATCATAACTACATGTTTAGAATCGAGTGGAAGCTTCAATAGATTGGTTGGGTCAAATGGCATGACATGATCATGATTAATATTAGAAGCACTAACTGGATTATCACTGGTAATGAATTCAGAACTCTCATCTCCAAGTTTAGATACAACTATACCGTCAAAATTGTTAATGCGTAAAGTTATTAGCTTGAATGCCGTCTCTAGTTGAGTCATTACCATAAAGGGCTGTTGTTCTGAGTTGTATTCAGCGGTTAGTTGGTCAAGGCTCTTTCCTTCAATGGATATTTTCCGTTCCCCGAAAAAGAAGTAATCTTTTCCTGTTTGTTCACACAAAGAGTAAGCCTTCCGAAATACTTCATTCATGAATCCATTGTGTTGACTTAACCACTTTGCTGTTCTGTAAAACATTGTAATTACCGTAGAAATCACAAGTTCCCGTTGTTCGTCTGTAATTGAATTCTGTTTGGAATTGGTCAGAAGCCCGTATATCTGGTCATAGTGTTTTTCAAGTTCATCAGAATAGAATTTCTCAATTGCCATTTTTTGTTCAACCGTCTCACCTGGGAGGGTGTAGAGGTGTTTTTGAAGAGCAACGTTTTTTACATTGGATTCGAATATTTTGTCAGGTGTTTTTTCGAGACGTGGTAAAACGTGAATGAACGATTCATCCCCACTTTCATAGCCAAAATGTTTCAAGTACGTTCGAGGCACAAAATGTTGTCTCTTAACTAGTTCTGACATGGTTAGGCTTATTAGTCCATTTTATAATAGGTTACATTGATATGACCGTCCTCAGTTCCAATGAGCTTAGCAGGGCTTATCATTTGTAGTTCGTTCACCATTTTATTTCTTGTTTGGTCAGTTGGCACTTTTCTGAATGTCACTTTTCCTGTGCTTGCATCAATTGAGAACTGATCTAAGTTGAAGTAATGCTTTCCATTAACCCAATATTCAATCCCGTTCTTAATTGTGAATATTTCACTCCTAAGTTGATTGCCAACTTTAAACTCTAATTTCCATGGAGAAGAAGAGAAAAGATCATTGGCACTTTGCAATAATTTTTGATTGGAATTAACACTCTTACTTAAATAAGCCCATATTTCATCAAAATGCTTTATGAAATCATCAATAAGAGATTTTTGTGGTTTTCGATAAAGTTCGAATGAAGCAGATTGGGTTGATCTTTTGGGCGATAATGTTAATGTTACCCAAGCATATTCATCATCACAAATAATCATAGGAACTCTTAACTGAGTATTGAATTGTTTGTAAGTTATTTTTCCAATACTCTGATTGTTAGATTTTTCAATTGCAGCTTTTTTAAGTCGTTCAAATATTGAAAAGACCTGTTGTAATTCATCGGAAATTTCCCCCGCTCGCCTGTTCTCCAAAGTTTCGATTTCTTCAAGGTATTGTGAGCCCGCCTCCGAGATGATCACTAGTATATTGCAGTTGTTAGATAGGGCTTCAATGAATTCTTCCTCCTTAGTTCGAAAAAGTATTAATGAAGCAGTTGAAAAGATCTTAATTGTTTTGGCATTTCGAATTCTCTTGTTTGTGTGTTCTCCACTTGTTCCAGTTTTATGAATTCGTTGGATTCCTAGTTGTTTGGATTTGGTAGCAATATTCCAAATGTTATATAAATCAATAGAGTCAGATATAAATAAAATCAGAGCTGTTCCCAATAAAAGAATGGTTGAAACAATGAAAAGAAGCTTGAGTTGGGCTAGTTCTTCCGGGAGAGAAATAATTGATGCGATACCTGAGATAACTCCAAAGGCTGCTAATAGACCAGTGATAATTTTCTTCATTCTAAAGTATTAAGCCTAACGATCAGCTAAAGTGCGTATGTCCCGAACTTTGCTGATGGAAAACTAAGCTAGTAAAGCTGCGCCACTCGCACAACTGTTTCTTATGAAAAGCTGCGTTTAGAAGTGAATATCCAGAAGCACAAAGGTCGCTCAAAGAGCTGAACTTTCAGAAGGCGCAGCTTTGCGGTTTGGTCTCAGAGCAATAGGCTAGAAGCACTCAGACATATGCACTTTGAGCGTTTGTTAGCTGGCGTTTTCAGCGTTCACTTTGATATGATTCAACACACGATCATGGATGCTATGAATTATCCAGTCGCTCCAAATTTTCCAGTACGCACCTGGTTTGATGTCATGTCTATACCAAGTTGTTCCCACTAGTTTCGTCTGTCCGTTGGGAAGTTCAGATAGTTTGAACTCTCCATGTTCAGAGACAAAATAGTCGTGAAGATGAGGAGCATTGATATCCCAAAGGCTGTATTCAGTCATTGGTTCTGGCTGTTCGAGAACGTCAAATCGTAATGTTGTTGGTTCGCTCCATTCGGTTATTGGTTCGACAAAACTCCCAGTGTTGAAATTACAATAGCGAATAGCTCCTTCACCAGTTCCTTTAATCTCCGAGTCAATCGGGTATGAGATTCCAGCTTTGAAAATGAATTCTGTTGGTTCGTCCATTCTTGGAAATTCAATGACATTGGTCCAAACAGTTTCAATATCAGCGTCAATTACAAGACTAGTTGAAACAGAATAAAGTTGAGTTCTTGAATCTTTCTCAGTGTATGCTGTTATTGGTACGCTTATAATCGCTAATAGAATAATTGTTAAGGAGTTATCAGGAGACTTGTTTACTGTTGTTCGGCCAATCAACCCACCAATCCAAGTCAAGAAGATGCCAATTGGAGCAGCCATTGCAATGCAAATCAAACCTTCAATAGCAAAAACTATCAACCCAAGGGTAAAGACCAAAAGAGTTAAGAAGCTGATTTTTGTCGCTTCCATTTTGGTTAAAGTTCTCCCATGTCCAAAGAGGGTTGTTGATACAATCCCAATAAGCATTGGAGTTAAAATGAAAAGGGCAACACCGTATTCACCAATTCCATAAATACCCAATGCAGTTAGAGGCGTTGCTAGGAGTACAGTTAGTATTACTGCAATCCATCGGCGTTTATTTGGCTCAGTTGGAAGTTTGTTCAGTATGTTCATTTTCATTGTGCAGTCATGCCAGCTAACGACCAGCTATCCGCCGTGTGTCCCGAGATAGCTAGAAAGTACTAAGATAGCGGAACTGCTCAACCCCTACAACAGTAACTACGAAGCACTGCGTTCTGCAAGTCTAAGTCCAGAACCAAAGAAGGAGGGAAGGGAGGTGAAGTAGCAGAATGGGCAGTACAGCGGTCAAGTTCCAGATGCACTTTCAGAAAGCACCTAGACACATGGTGGATCAGCGTTTGTTAGCATCTTTTACTTTCACTACATCGTCCAATGGTATCCAATAGGAATTACCTTCAATATCATTGCACCGCTCAACCGCTTTTTTGTATTTAATATCATCGAAAGATGTTATCGATACCTTTACCTTCCAGCTTCCGTGTTCAAGGACAGTTCCATAAACCTTGGCTTTATGAACATGAAACAAGGCATATAATCCGCAGTTTCGAGGAACGAAAGCATAGACCTCAGATCCAGGTGAAAGTCCGGATATTTTTTCTTCGTAGTATTGAAAACGTTGCCTTTCTTGTTCCCCAAAGTTTACACGGGAGTAAGCTGTCTCTGATATCATTTTAAAAAATTGTTCGTCTTGTTCACTCCAGTAGTTTTGGTTTTCAATTACCCGCTCTTCAACATTCCAAGGAATCCCTTTTAGTTCACGATAAAAGCTTCTAAAAATTATTCGTGACATGTCATCTGGATGCTCAATCCCAAGTGAGTTGAAATAGTCGGAAAGTTCTCCTCCCTTCCATAAATGCCACTTATTTCTAATCCACCTTCCTTGTGAAAAATGAACTTGTCCGACATATTCATTCTCTTCGAGATTCATAATCCAAATCTTACTTGAATCGTCAGTTAGTTTGTTCAGATGTTTGATAGCATCCTCTAAGTCAACGGGCTTATATTTCCAATCTTTTCTTGTTGGTTCTTGAGCTAAAGATGAAAAGACAAGGCCATGAAGTATTACGAAAATCAGAAGGTTCTTCATGTAGAAAATTGATGCTAACGACCAGCTAAAATCCGTAGGCTGGAGACCTGTAAATATCGGGAAAGTATCTTGCTCCACAAATCTTAGCAAATAACTCAGTTAGCCTATGGATTTTAGCATCTGTGTGTGCCTTGAATGGTGAATTTAGCTCATGAAAATGAGTGTTCCAAAGGGT
>CAYGOV010000071.1:0-5277 GCA_964351625.1 uncultured Marinoscillum sp. | reverse complement strand
TTAGGTGCTGAGGATATCAGTACCATGGTAGAGGTGACAGGTACAGTCGATGTGAACACACCTGGAGTTTATTCCCTCGTGTACTCAGTGTCTACAATCAATTCTTTAGATCAGGCAAGCACAGTTTCTGCCAGCAGGTTTGTTAATATCACCTCTGAAGACCTGTCGGGAACTGATTTATCAGGAAGTTATCTAGGCACTGGATTTACCGGTGCACCTACACCCAAAGCTATTACCAAAGTAGCTACGGGCTGGTACAGATGTCCTGATGTAATTGGAAGTGGTAACAACATCGTGGCGATTTTCGCGCATACAGGAGGCAATGGTATAGTCATACCGGATCAGCCAGGACCTTTCGGGAACGTGAATACAACGGCAGCAGGAACCAGTGCTACTTTGACCGCTGCTGGGTTCAACTGGACCGTATTCATCAGCTGTTGTGGAAATTTTGGACCGATAACATGGACTAAACAATAAAATCATGAAAAAGATAAAAACACATATAATGATTCTTGGCGCAATGATGGTATTGATGACCTCATGCGTGACTGGAAATGACGATAGCGAGGTACTTCGCGACCATGAAGCCCAGTTTGCCAAGACAGCAAGAGTTACTGATTTGAAGATCAATTCGGTGGCTATTTCACGAGATTCACTCTCTAATTGGAGATACATCTATGCAGATCCGTCAGAGTCATTGACTGTAACTGCTACACTCATTCTTGGAAATGGAGCTACTTCTGGTAGTGTTCAGTTGAGTGAGTATCAGTTTAGTACAAGTACTCCTTTTGGACTGACTGCAGAGGATGATTCTTACTATAAAGTGCTAGATATGGTGAGTTCTAGTAAGTCAGAAGAAGCACTAAGCTTTACTGTCACTGTACCCGCTGCAGATGCGGATGGAGATCCATTCCACTCTGGGGATCATATCAATTTCGCTTTGTGGAGTTGGAATGATATGGATGGCTTTGGCTACACAGATTTTACTGTAGAGATCAAGTAAAATATCCCCGCTATAATGAACGAAACGCTGCCTTCTTTGAGGGCAGCCTTTCTTGTTTTATACTCCTTCACTCCAAATACTCCGAAGGCTGCTTGCCAAATCGCTCTTTGTAGCTCTTGGTAAAGTGAGAGAGGTAGTTGAAGCCTACAGCATAAGAGACTTCAGAGACGGTCTTGAAGGTGCCATTTTCTAAAAAATATCGAGCTTCTCTTAATCGATATTCCTTCACATAGTTCATCAGAGAAAGGCCAGTATTGGCTTTTACTTTCCTATAAAGGCTCCTTTCACTTTGATTGGTGGCAGAGGCAAGTTGCTCACCTGTGATTTCTTCTTTGAGGTGATCAGCGATGTATGCATCTACAGATGCTTTTAAATCTAATGAAAACTCCTTCCACTCAATGTCTTTCGAATCTATGATCGTTTCTTCGATGAAGTCTTGTCGCTGCTGTTGTCGTTGTAGTAGATTCCTTACCCTAGCTGCCAGCTCATCGGGGTTGAAAGGTTTAAAGAGATAGTCATCTACTCCGAGGTTTAGCACCGATATTTTATCCCGCTCTTCGGCACGAGCCGTTAAGAATATCAAGGGAATCTGAGCAAGGGCATCTGTTTGCTTGATGATCTTTGTCATCTCCAAACCATCCATCACTGGCATCATATAGTCTGATAAGATCAAGTCTGGATGAGTTTTATGAAGAAAGTCTAACGCCTGCTGCCCATCACCAACATGAGATACATGATAAGTATCGCTAAGCAATTCAATCAAAAAGTCTTTCAATTCTGGATTGTCCTCTACAATTAGAATATGACCTCCAGATGTTAATGCTTCATTTTGAGTTTCCGTATTGTTATTCGAGCTTTCTCTGGGAGAAGCATCAATTAAAAGGCTATGTTCATTTTCTTCTATTGGTGTCGCTATGTTGGCAATTTGGTCACTGGTAAAATGTTTTTGACCTTTGCGAAACACCAAGATAAAACGCGTATCATTTGGCTTGCTTTGTAGCTTGATACTTCCATGGTGGAGCTCCATTAGTTCTTTACAAAGTGCCAAACCAATACCAGTTCCACTCTGACTGGCACTATTTTCTACCTGATAAAAACGGTCAAAGACATATGGTAGATCTGCTTCACGAATGCCAACACCATCATCCTGAATGCTAATTAGCATCTGTGAATCATCTTCAGTCAACGTGATATTAATTTGCCCTTGATCAGGTGTGAATTTGAAGGCGTTTGATAAGAGGTTAACAATAATCGTCTCCACTTTAGCCACATCTACGAGTAGCTCTGAATCGGAACTAATCAGCCTATTGAATGTGATTTGCTTACCGTGAAATTTAGAATTGAAGAGCTCTGAGATTCTATTTACAACATGAGCAATATTAACCTGTGATAGTTGTAGCTCCATTTTACCACTTTCAAGCTTTGAGATGTCGAGAATCTCATTGATCATTTTGATGAGTCGCTCGCTGTTGCGAAGCGAGGTACTGAGGTGTTGCTTTTGGTCTTCATTAATTGGCCCGTATTTCTCTTTTAATGTTTGAGAGACAGTACCCATGGATAGGGTGAGGGGAGTCCTTAGCTCATGTGATAAGTTTAGGAAAAATCTGCTCTTGAGATTGTCTAGCTGGATAAGTTTGTCCTTTTGTTGGCTAATCTCTTTTGTCCTATCAGTGATGATATTTTCCAACCGATCCCTATCATGTCTCAGCTTGCGCGTATAAATCACTACTATCAACCAAATGATTAACGTAATGATTCCCAAATAAAGCAGATAAGCTGGTAAAGTGAAGTACCAAGGTGTACCTACTGTGAAGGAGAATTTCATTGGCTGACTTTGCTTACCAATATAATTTCGGCTCATTACCTCGAATGTGTGATTACCATGAGGGATGTTGGTGTAGTCTTTAGTGGTCTCCCTTGACCAGGCCGACCAGTTACTGCCGTTTAACCGCCAGCTGAATTCGTTTTGCTCAATATTTTGAAAATAGGTGCTCGAAAATTCAAATCTTATGGAATTTTCATCTGGCGCTGTGATTAGTTCACTCTGGAAATCACCGAATCCGCCAAAAATCAAAGATTCTTTTGTCAATGACCATATTTTTGTTAAAATCACCTCAAACTCAGAATTGGGTGCATTTTGCTTTGGATCAATATGTATGATTGCATTATTGGTACTTACTATAATATTATTATCATCAATAAAGCTGATGTCATTTGTAGGGTACATCTTAGGGTCAAGGAAGGGAATAGTCGATTTTTGATAACCATCCACGTTTTTTGATAATGTGTAGAATGCATCAGAGATGTAAAAAATATCACCCTGATGATTATTCAAAAATGGTCGTATTGCCATTTCATTATTACCGTCGAAGAGCCTATTAATTACGAATGTATCTTGTTCGGGCACATATTCATAAATGCCTTTTTCTGTATTAAATAATGTCAATTCGCCCGCATTAAAAACTTGAACGTCTTTGCCATCAGGTAGCCCTCTGGTATGTGTATACTCGATCTCTGATGTTAGTTTTAGCGATTGCTTGTTGTAGCTGAGTTTATATAAGCCTTGGCCGATACTGCTCACCCATATATCATTGCCATTACCTTCCACGATATATTGTATTTGGGGTATTTTCAGATTCATTTTTTTTGCAGGCACCCATTTATCATTGATTCGTTTTAAATGCAATAATGACCCGTCTGTTGATCCAAGGAATGCATGGTCATTAGTGGCACTCATGAATCCTCTCCAGTAGAGCTTAACTTCAGTCTCTTCAATTTCAGATAATTTACCTTCTGAATTAATGAAAATATTACTCGTTCCTTCAGTTAATGAAATAAGTTCATTGCTACTTTTTATAAAACCATGTGTGATATTGTAGTTGACTTTATCGAAAACAGCTGTTTTAAGTGGATTTTGAAGTTTATCCCAATCAGTCCTCGATATTCCTGTGAATGTGCTGATATAAAGTTGATTACCCAATAATGCTGCCCCCGATCTTAGTCCATCTAGTTGTCCCTCCGAGTCTATTATGGAGTAAGGAGTCGAAATTTCAAAGCGATAAATACCTCCATTAGAAGCCGCCCACAAACCGCCCTGATTATCCAAATCAACATGAAACATTAGCTCATCTATGGATCCCCGATTTTTATTAAAAAGCTGTACAGCATTACCCTGCAAATCAGTAATCAAAATACCACTCCATGTTGTAAGAACGATGTACTGATCGAAAAGCAACTTTCCACCTATCAAAGTTGTGCTCTTCAAAAATTCGCTTACATCTTCGGAGATTTCCAAACGAGTCTCCGTTTGGAAATCAAAGTAGCCATCGTTGTTTATCGCCAGTGTGTGCTCTTGACCTGTAGGGATTAAAAGGACTCTGGAATACAGACCCTCACTGAGTAATTTGGAACACCTGAGAGCTTTCCATTTGTTTTGCTCTAGTGTGTAGAGCGTATCTGCTTGAAAGGAATAAATAATGTCGTTATTCACCATCATTCCGGCCCAGGCAAAGGGACAATCCACCACGTTCATTGCCCCTGTTTTATGATTGTAAACAAAGATTTGTTTGAAAGTAGAGAACACTACCTGATCATTTGCTGGCCAATTGTTCCAACTTGTAAAACCAGAACCAACTTGACCTTCCAATTTCTCCGCAAGTGATACATAGGTCAATTCACCATTTGCAGTCTTGCTCAGGTAGCCTATTTCATTTACACCTCCCACATAGATAGTACCATCTGCTGTTTTTGTAAGACTATATGCTCCATCGTTATTAGGCAGCTTCACATTTATCCAATGGGTACCATCATAAACCAAGATTCCGGAAATATTGGCGAAATACATCTTCTTATCATCACCTATAAGTACATCAAAATTCTGGTGGCTCAAACCATAGTCAGCAGGTGTGTATGACTGAATAAAAGGGATACCTATACGCTTGATGGTAGGATTTTGCCCGGAGATTTCAGCAAGTCCGATAAAGTAAATAAATAGAAGTGTAGAAATGGATCGAATCATATCAAAACAGAAAGATAAAATTAACCCAAATACTCAGAAGGCTGCTTCCCAAAGCGCTCTTTGTAGCTCTTGGTGAAGTGAGTGAGGTAGTTGAAGCCGACAGCATAGGAGTGAAGCTGATCGTGAATGACTTGCTGGAAGGATAAGATTCCTACGGAATGACTTCTTTGTTTAGATGTGGTACAATGAGAGGAATCCTACAGAATGACTTCTTTGCGTAAGCGGTCTATGCTTCAGCGCAAACCATTTCCCACCC
>CAYGOV010000070.1:2012-5484 GCA_964351625.1 uncultured Marinoscillum sp. | reverse complement strand
AAGTCGCCTCGGTTCAGTTGAGTAATCTTTTTCGTCATGAAGGTATTGCTGGTAACGACCTGCTATGATGTAGTGGGGATTAGAAAGCACTAACCTTTCCTCTCGCACATAGCCACGCCTTGATTTAAATTTAAAACTTGTGGCGGACTTTCCAAGAAACACAAAAGTATCCTGACCGATAAAAAACCCCATTCATTCATAGCATTTGTTACCTTTCGTTTTTCACTTTTTTATTGTTATTAGTCGGCTTCTTAATTGAATGTTCTTTAAGTACATCCACCTTCAAGTTTGCAAAAGGGAAAAAAGAGCTAAAGTTATCTATCTCATAAAAGCTTCTTCCTTCATGTTTTTCTACAAATTTCATAAGTAGTTTAAATTCTGTTTCTCTCGGATAATTGCTTTGAGCAAAAAATATATGCGTTTTACTAAGGCAGGAAATTAGTTTTAACCAATACCCACCAGAATGAGGACCTTTTTGTCCCACCTTATGTTGATAGAATTGATTTATCCTTTTTTCTAATGGGTTCGTTTTAGATGTTGATTCGCCTATGTAGAGAATGTTCTCATCCGGTTTCCAGAATTGTTTGAGATATTTCGTTACTTCTTCAATATCTCTTACTTTCTTTCCTTCTATTTCTAGTTCCGTGGCTTCCGTCCTCCACCGTTCAAATGTCTCCGAATCTATTTGTAACGGGAGATTATGTGCGGTTTTCGAATGTGGGTCATCTGTTAAAGATATGATATAGATGCCGTTAAATTTAGCCTTGATCTTTTCTCCCCACTTTGCAGGTGTTGTGTAGGAAAGGCCAAATTCTTCACAAAGTTCATGAACACTAACAGCCATCAGATTAAAGATTTTTAAACCAATCAGTTTTTATTTTCACTTCCTCGACCATTTCCACGGTTACACCCAATCCAAGCTCTTTTAATCGTTCAGCAAATTCGTTACCGTCAATTAAATCTATTGGAGTTGCACCATCACGTGTTGCTTCTTTTTTAGCTTCACGTGTAAAACTTCCGGTTGTTAGAATGAGACCTTTGTCTGCTCTCCCGCTCATTGCTCCTCTAAAGTCTCTAATGACGGATGAAGATACGGAACCTTGATAACGTTTAGCTTGAAATACAACATGGTAAGAGAGTACCCCTCCAAGCTTAATTATTCCTTTTCCATCAATTCCTCCATCGTTGGTTCGACCAGTCACCTCAACGTTTACAAATCCAAGTTCCCGAAGTAGCCGTTGACACAGACGTTCGAATTGATCTGGGTGAATATTCCTCATTGTTTCAATTAGCGTATCCTGCCAATTGAAGTCCTCTAGTTCTTCTGTTTTTTCATTTAGTTCAGGCTCGCTTTTTGGTTTCTGTTCCTTCTTTGAACGTTCTGCTTTGTCTTTTTTGACAACTGCCTTCTTTACTTTTTCTTGATCAACTTCTTTTGTGTTTTGTCCTGTTTCGGTTAGTGCCCACACACCTCTCGAAGAGTTTTCTAGGAGTCCAAATCTCTTTAGATAGTTTCTAGCCCAAGCAAGTCGATAGGTGAGTTTAGTTGTACTCTCCCTGTGGATTTCGTTAATTGCTTCCTCAGTTAGTCCAAGAATTGATGTAACCTGTTCCTCTATTTCGCTTACTGCCCCGGAACCACCCAAGTTTCGGAGAGCAACTAGAGTTGGATTAAAAAGGTCGTCATATTTGTATTTGAAGTGTTTATCCATTTAGCAGGTCATGAAAGGTAACAACCGGATATGTGACGCAATGTCACATATTTGCCTTATGTCTTTTCTGTTTTTATTTCTATTTTATTCAATATCTATGGCCTAATCATCGGTTTATCTAATATTTACCCGTCTGCAAACGGAAGTAAACGGTTATAATAGGATGATGACACTCAGTTTTATGAAACAAATTAATCTATCCACCCCTCAAATGCAATTCACTACTCGGAGGAGGGTCAGCCCACTATACAATTTTGGCTGGTGCATCCCCAACAGTTAAAGGTCTTTTAAAGGACATCTAAAATCCGCGCAGGTTTCACCTCAAACCTGCGGGGGTTCATATTCAAACCTGCGCAGGTTTTGCACCAAACCTGCGGGGGTTTTTTCTTAAACCCGCGCGGGTTTTTTGAGACGGATTTCCAACCTAAATTTTATTTCATAAAAAGTTACATTAAAATGCAATTTGGTTGATTTTTGGAACGGTATTTGTTTTCCAAAAATTGTCTTGAGACACACCGGAATGTACCTCGGATATCCGTACTTCCGGTACCCTGTCTTTTCCTAGGTATCGACAGTTTTATTAGCAAGCTTACGCACGGTAGGGACGCGCTAGTGTTTCGGTTTTCCGAAATCAGAATGCTCTGCTCAGTCCAGACCAAGCATCCTTCTTACGCATGATTAATTGCGAAGCTCCAGGCAGGTTATGCCAGCTTTCGTCAGCGTCATACAGCATTGGGTTCGGTGTTTTCTTACCGGCAGACGGCTTGTCATTGTTGTTTTATTCTTAAACCCTTTAAATGTAAATGTTATGTCCATTATGTATAAATCCGTACCCAAAGGTCAGCCGGGAGTGGTTGGCGGTGGTGTTGTTAAGTATTACGCTGGTATCGTGCGAGAGCGCCCTGTGGTGATCCGAAAGTTTGCCACAGAGATTGCCAATATGAGTAGTTTGACGACTACAGATGTCTATGCTGTGCTGGAGTCCTTTATGGATCGTCTGCACGTGCATCTGGAAGAAGGTCGAATCGTGAGGCTCGGAGAGTTGGGAACTTTCTCACCTACGCTGAGCAGCAGTGGAGAGGATCTTCCTGAGGATGTGAGCAGGTCGTCTATTCGCAAGCTGCGAGTGAACTTCCGCCCTAGTGCGGAGCTCACAGCTCGATTGTCCAATGTGAAATTTGATAAAGTAGCCAATGGTAGTACTTCAGAGCCAGAACCAGAAGCGTAATCGCTTGTCGATTCATTATTCTGGGTGAGACCTTCTCGATATTCGGGAAGGTTTTTTTTGTGTATAACATGGGGTATCAAACTGTCATTCTTGTTCGAATGGGGTGCAGCCGAGAGAAATGCTGGAATCTGAATTGTTGTATATATTCCGGTATTTGTACTCATTACATTCGCACAAAACCTGCCCGCCGGCAGGCAGGCCGGAATGACGGAAGCGTATTTTTCTTATTTTCAGTCATGAAAAACCGGAATGATGTTAATTGTGAGCGTCGAAACGAAATAGTATGCTACACCGCGTGTACCCTTCGAGTCCCGGCTTATCAGCCGCCTTTGGAAGACGGGATGAATTGGCGAGTGCAAACCACGTCATGCCGGTTTTCGCAGCGCAGCGAAGGAATACCAGCATCTGCTTTATCAACCGCACCGAGAGATTCCGGTATTTGAACTCATTGCATTCGTACAAAACCAGAATGACGGAAGTGTATTTTCCTTACTTTCAGTCATGAAAAATCGGAATGATGTTAATTGTGAGT
>CAYGOV010000070.1:0-1912 GCA_964351625.1 uncultured Marinoscillum sp. | reverse complement strand
CTTACTTTCAGTCATGAAAAATCGGAATGATGTTAATTGTGAGTATCGAAACGAAATAGAATGCTACACCGCGTCTACCCTTCGAGTCCCGCACTTCGACAGGCTCAGTATGTCAGCCGCCTCAAGGTGACACGGAAAGCGGTACATCCAAATCCTGAAATTTGGGTTAACCCAGACAAAGCAAAGCTTTCGTCTGCTGATGACGTTTCGGTCACAGTCAGACAAGTTTTGCTTCGTCTGACCCCTTCGGGTCAAAAACCGAGACCATAGCGTCTGGACAAATTATGCCTATTGCATAATTTGGGCTAAAAGAAACCTTCGCTTCCTTCAGATGCCTCAGCCATCATTTCCTCAGAGAGCTCTTTACCTAGGTACTTGTCAATGAGATTGTGTGCCACGTAGATGAGTGGCGTGAGTAATATGGCAATTCCGAATTTGTAGATATAATTAATGGTACCTACAGATAGTAGTTGCTCCAAACT
Organism: uncultured Marinoscillum sp.; assembly: GCA_964351625.1. Classification (GTDB taxonomy): domain Bacteria; phylum Bacteroidota; class Bacteroidia; order Cytophagales; family Cyclobacteriaceae; genus Marinoscillum. The sequence goes on along the minus strand of CAYGOV010000070.1, from coordinate 1,430 downwards.
CCAGGCGCTTCCTGCTGGGGCCATTACGTAAAAGGCGATCCCCAAAACAACAAAGCTATCGACAAGCTGAGAGATAAGTGTAGATCCTGTAGCGCGCAACCAGATGAATTTGTTGCCTGTTAGTTTTTTTAGTTTTTGAAAAACATAAACATCTAAAAACTGACCTATTAAGAATGCGGTAAGAGAACCAACGATGATGCCTAGTCCTTGTCGGAAGATAGTATTGAACGCAAAGTTGATATTGAAAGGATTGCCTTGAGTATCTACACTGTTCACATTAAGCCAAAAATCAGCGGGACTGAGTAACGTTACCAAATAGATAACCAAGAAGACATAGAGAATGCAGGCTGAGGCGATGTAGCTGATCTTGCGAACGCCTTTCTTGCCGAAATATTCATTGATAACATCAGTCAGGATAAAGACAACAGGCCAAATGACCACACCAGCGGTGAGGTTGAAGTCAAGCACAAAATCACCGAAAAGCGGGATATTCGCAGGGGATAGGCCCAAAGTAGCTTCTGCGGAAAATATCTTGATACCGATGACTTCTGCCAATATCGCATTGGTCAGGAAAATGGCTGAGAGGATAATAAAGAGCGTTTGCTTCTTATTTTGCATCTCTTAGTGATTGATTACGAAGCTTTTACCCTCCTCAGCTAGATAGCTATCTGGAAATTCACTCTGAGCCTCTTTCAACAAAGGCCTTAAATCACGATAGCGCGTAGAGAAATGCCCGAGTAGCAATTGTCTTACATTGGCTTCTTTGGCCAATCTAGCCGCTTGTTTGGCTGTGGTGTGAAAAGTGCTCTCTGCTCTATCTGCCATGTCGTCCATGAAGGTAGCTTCATGATATAGCAAGTCGACATTTTCCAATGTATTTGCCAATTCTGGAATCAGCTTTGTGTCTGAACAGAAAGCGTAGCTATAAGGGTTTTTTGGATGGAACGTAGCAAGCTCGTTTTTGTAAATCAAGTTGCCCTCATCATCATACAGGTCTTCTCCATGTCGAAGTTTATTGGCTTGAATAGGGGTGAGTTTGATGTCTACTACTTGCTTATTAATACCGCGCAGTTTTGGTTTTTCTCGAAAGAGATAGCCAGAGCAAGGCACGCGATGATCCAATGGGATGGTAGTTACCACCATTTTATCATCTTCAAATACTACCGTAGTTTCGTTGGGTACCCATTCATGAAACTTGATATCAAAGGATAACCTTGTTTCAGAATATTTCAGCTGAAGCGTAAGAATATCCCGTAGGCCAGGAGGTCCAGTGATGACAAGATCATCATTGCGGCCATACAGATGCAAAGTGGAGATCAGTCCTATGAGTCCATAATAATGATCTCCATGCAAATGTGATATCAAAATGTGATTGATGCGGCTGAGTTTGATCTTGTATTTTTTGATCTGCAGCTGCGTTCCCTCACCAC
>CAYGOV010000069.1:0-5673 GCA_964351625.1 uncultured Marinoscillum sp. | reverse complement strand
CATCGGGCGTATATCTACTGCACTTCATAGACACGCTGGAAGGCAAAGGGACGGTGGTTACATACAAAGTATATGTAAGACACTAAACCCACAACACACACTAAAAACCAAAAGCCAGTCATTCGAGAGAATGACTGGCTTTTTTAGTGTTTTCGACTATCTCAAAAAAGACCATGAATCTGCGCATCAATGCGCTCCACGATATTTGAAAAATCTTCCGGATTTGTCACAAAATCCATATTGTTCACATCTACCACCAATAGCTTTCCAAGATTATACTCACTAATCCAGTTAGTATAATGATCATCTAAATTTTTAAGGTAGTCAAGCCGAATGGCGTTTTCATATTCACGCCCACGCTTTTGGATCTGACTTACAAGCTTCGGCATATCAGCTTTCAGATAGACTAACAAATCAGGTGGCTGTACATGCTGTATCATCGAGTCGAATAAAGTGAGATATGTTTCATAATCTCGCTCATTGAGAAACTTTGACTTATATAAGTTTGCTGCAAAAATGTAAGCGTCCTCATATATGGTTCGGTCTTGAATAGTGGAAATACTCCCTTCTTGGATTTCCTTAACTTGACTAAACCGATTATTCAAAAAATAGATTTGAAGATGGAAAGACCATTTGGCCATGTCTTCATAGAAATCAGCTAAATATGGATTTTGATCCACAGATTCGAGCGCAACATCCCACTTATAATGGTCACCTAGTTTTTTGGCCAGAGTAGTTTTCCCTGATCCGATATTTCCGCAAATAGCTAAATACATAAGGTCAATTTAAAAAAGATAGATTTTTTAAAAGTCAAAGCAGATTTCAACTGATGTGAATTGTAGTAAAATAGATGAATAAAAGAAGTGGATAAAAAAGGCGCTTTACCGAACGGTAAAGCGCCTTTTAAAATATGGTTCATTGATTTTTTAATCGGTCCAAGTATCTGTTTCTGCTTGAGGTATTGGAAGGATAAATTTATCATCCAAAGGATCGCTATTCGCCATTCTTATTCCGTCAAGGTAAGTAGCTCTTCGCTTCAAGTCGTGATAAAGGAGACCTTCATACATGAACTCTCTTGTTTTCTCAAGTACCAAGCTATCATAGAAAGCATAAGGATCTCCTGCAAAATCGGCCACTACTAGTTCTGTAAGTCCAGCTCTTGTTCGGATTAAATTGAGATCTTCAAGTGCAGTAGGGTTAATATCCAAAGTTTGCTCAAATATTGCTTCGGCACGCGTAAGATGTAGTTCTGCTAAGCGAATCACAGGAATCACTTTATCAGCTGTCATGAATTTGGAAGACGAAATCGTGCTTGTATTCAGTATGTTGGTATAAAAAGCTGTGTTGATGTCTGTAGCTCTTGTTTGTTCGTCCACTTGATCATCTACCATTCCACGAATGTCTGCGTCACTGAAAAATGGAGTATTGTCAACAAAGCTTGAAGAAAGCGAGAATTCAAGAATTCTCATGGTTCCGATACCACTTTCAGTCAAAGATGAAAAATGATTGGTAAGCCCAGTACCTGTTGATTTGTCCCCTGTGGTATTGGCCTGAGTTTGCTGTACGGCCAAGATATCCTCAGAGCAATTGCTATTGTTGTTGAAGGCTAACAAAGGAGAGTTCACCAATGAGAACATTCCAGATTCGATGACATTATCAGCATGTATTTCAGCTGCTTCAAAATCACTTTTTTGCATGGCTACTTTCATCAAATAGGCTTGACAAGCGTAGTATGATATGTTTACTCCATTTTTTCCGAAAGGCTCAAGTAAAGAAGACGCATTGGTCAAGTCAATATCCACTTGCGTATATACTTCAGCGACTGTTGACAATGTGGGAGTCTTGATTTCACCAACGCTTACTATGGGTTTGGTGAGCAAAGGAATTGTAGGAACATTGAGAGAACTTCCTCCTTCTTCATACTGAGGACCCCAAAGGCGCACCATTTCAAAATAAAGTATTCCGCGAATGGCTTTACACTCCCCTTCAATGCGGGCCTTTGCAGAGGCATCCGCTATTTTGTCAAGATTTTCCAAGATGTTATTTACTACATTCAATACTTCATACGCTCTGCGCCAATTGGCTTCAACACGGAGGTTGGTGAGTAAGATATCTTTATCAATAAAATCCGAATAGGGTGGTGCGTTTACATCGTCCCATGAGATTTCGTTTGCATTTCTTCTGCTTAATAACGTCGGTATTAATTTGAAATCTCCACCGAGAAGTTCTCCTCCATTAGATCCATCATAGATTCCCATTAAGTTATAGTAAGCATTATTAAGCACTTTTTGAATTGACGCCTCATCTGTCAGGATATCTCCGCTAATGGTATTTTCGGCATCTATGTCTAGCAGGCTTTCGCATGATATCATGGTTCCTAAAGAAAGCATGATTACGATCAGTCTTAAATATTTCATGGCGGTATTTTTTATGATCAAAGTCTTCATGATTACAGTCCTATTTTAATTCCTGTCATAAATATTCTAGGCTGTGGGGCTGTGAAATTGTCGATACCACGACTGATGTTTTGCCCGATAACACCATCTAGCGGATCAAAATAACTTACATCCGGATCATATCCCGTGTAGTCTGTAATTGTGATAAGGTTAGTAGCACCTATATAGACACTTACATATTGCATTCCCCAATTGGATACGGTAATTGCTGGGAGGTTATAGCTCAATGTTATTGTCTTCAATCTGATATAGCTACCATCCTGCAGCCATCTGGTAGACGGAAATGTATTTTCCTGAAAAGGATCTAGAGCTGGATAATCTGATACATCACCTGGCGCGTACCATCTATCATATTGTGTAGCAAGCTGACCAAGGTTAAGGATACCGCTATTGGCAAGAAACTCGCCTGTTTCGAAATAGAGATCCGCACCACCAACAAATTGGAACATTGCAGACAATTCAAAATCTTTATAGCGTAGTGAATTAGTCAAACCACCATAGTAGTCTGGGTTTGGATCACCCACGATCTGGCGAGGAGCACTTTCCCAATCCGTAGTAGTTCCTCCTACTCCATTGTCATAAAGGGCCTCACCAGTCAATTGACTAACACCCATATATTTTCTCATATAGAAAACCCCAGCTGATTCGTTTTCACGAAAGGCATTTACGCCTACTACTAGGTCTGCTCCACCAAGGTCAGTTACCGTGTTTTTGTTAAAACTAATGTTGAAATCTGTAGACCATGAGAAGTCGTCTGTCTCAATATTTATGGTGCTAAGATTGACTTCAACCCCTTTATTTTCCATTGAACCCACGTTTTTCAATACCGAGGCAAACCCACTTGTTTGTGACACGGGCACAGGGAAAAGAAGATCCGTAGTAGTCTTGTTGTAATACTCAACAGAACCAGAAATACGGTCTGCGAAGAATCCAAAGTCTAGTCCAACATTGAGCTGGGCTGTGGTCTCCCACTTGAGGGCTGGGTTGGAAAGATTGGCCAAGCGGAGCGCTTCAGCCGACCCATATTTCACATTGAAATAATTGCTACGGTAGAGAAAATCATCATCAGGCGTGTTTCCTACTAATCCGTAAGAAGCCTTTAATTTCAAAAAACTTATAGGAGCTACGCCAGACATGAAAGATTCGTTCGTAACATTCCAGCCAGTAGAAATAGCAGGGAAAAAGCCATAGCGGTTTTCTGTCCCAAACTTGGATGAACCATCCACACGGCCGCTAAATTGGACTAGATATTTTTCCTTGAAGGAGTAGTTGACCCTTCCAAAAGATGAAATGAATCTGCTGGCCTGACCGGGTATATCCACGACATTTAGAAGAGGGTTTGACTCAGGTAAATTCTGCAGATCCGCTACGCTATTGATATTGGCTACTCTGTAATCAGAGAGTGCTTCAGATTGCTGATAGGATGCTCCTAGCATAGCAGAAAAACTGTTGTCACCAATCTGCTCTGGTTCAAAATTGAACCAACCGTTGAAGATGTAGTTTTGGACATTTTGCTCACCATACTGCGAGCGCCCTGTGAGCGAACCATCTCTGGTTTGAGGTCCTTGACGGATTTCTTGGCGAGAAGCATTATAATCAGCTCCTCCGTTCAGTTCCAAAGAAACCGCATCAGTGATTTCATATTTCAATCCAAGGTTTGCTACCACACTATTATTGAAAGCAAGGTTGTCTGAGAAATTGACCTCAGTCAGAGGATTATATTCCAGACTTCTCACAATCAACTGGAAGTTGTTTGCAGCATTGTAGCTATCTGATGGCGGCAGTACGATCGCCTGTAGTGGAGCACCTAAGTCTTGATCTTCCTTCAGTCTAAAATCTTTTGAGTAGAAATAATTTACATTCAGTTGAGCACTGAGTTTTTCTGAAATTTTGCTGTCCAATGATAAAGATCCGTTGATACGGTCATATTTATTACCGATAAGGATACCCTCTTGACCGGTATAAGATACAGATGCGAAATAGCCTAAGGCTTCTGTACCACCTTGTAAACTAAGGTTTGCACGATGCGAAGCAGCTGTACGGAACACTTCGTCTTGCCAGTCGGTATTGTATTTCAAAGAATCGTAGAAGTTCGGCATGTTTACACTTCCTGCCGTTCCCGGCAAAACGATAATGTCTCTATCAGGACCTGTCTGGGCTGCCCATCCTTGTAAGCGTTCTTTGGTGATATGCTGATCAAGCGAGAGTGATCTCAAAGTAAATTCGATTACCTGCTCGTTGTATTGCTGTGGAGTATAGAGATCTAGTTTTTTAGGTGTTTGGCTAATACCATATTGATAGTCGGCATCTATTTTCATTTTGCCTGATCCACCAGATTTGGTAGTGATTAGGATTACTCCATTCGCTGCTCTTGCTCCATACATAGCTCCAGCTGAGGCATCTTTTAAAATCTCAATATTTGCGATGTTTGATGGGTTGATGTTGGATTGATTGCCAGAGGTTAGTGGCACACCATCTATGACATAAAGTGGCTGATTTGAAGCAGAAAGAGAAGAACCTCCCCTGATTCGTACTGTTGTGCCCTCTCCCAGCTTGCCACTACTGTTTTGCACAAACATACCAGTGGTCTTACCTTGGTTGGATTGCTCCAGGTTGATCAAAGGCGAAGGACTCACATTGTCTGTGGAGATGGAAGACACACTGCTAGTCATTTCACTTTTGGGCTGTGTACCAAAACCTACTGAGCTTTCATTATCTTCTTTGCCGCCTTTTTTCATTCTTACATCTAGAGATGTTTTTCCCGCGAGAAAAATCTTTTGAGTTTTTAATCCTGGAGCGCTGATGGTGACTGTTTCATACCCATCTGCCACAGGTATTTTAAAGGTACCGTCTGAGGTGGTTGTGGTAGATGCATCAGAACCACTTAGTTTGACAATTGCGCCTTGTACTGGTTGGTTTTCGCTATCGAGGACTTTCCCTTGGAGTGTAAGCTCCTGCGCCCAGCTGGTGCATACTGCGAAAGCAACGATAAGGCTGGTGAATAGTATTTTCATAGAGTATTTAGTTATTAGGCTCCTTAAAAATAGAAAGAATGACAATGGCAAAATAGAAATGCCTGCGGCAAATCTGACAAATCAATAAAAACCAGCTTGGAAGTAAGTGAAAATGATAGCGAATGACAAAAATGTTTATCAAGACAAACACAATATACCGTGAGGACGGTATGTGCTTGATCCTACTTTGAGTATAATTTTGA
>CAYGOV010000068.1:0-6124 GCA_964351625.1 uncultured Marinoscillum sp. | reverse complement strand
GACCTGCGATGGCTGTGTGGCATCCGTGAAGAAAGTGTTGGAAAACACTAAAGGCATAGTGGAAGCTCAGGTGCAACTCGCCTACCCACAAGCCACCATCAAATCAAACGAAGCATTGAACCTCGACGAAATCAACGAATTGCTTAAAGCAAAAGGAAAATATGCCATCTCGGAAGAAAAGAAGGAAGCGGATCTAGCCCCACTTCCATCCATTGGTAAAGCTAAAACTCAGGCTCAACCAAAAGTAACCAGCTCACTCCCTAAGATTTCCATAAATACCTATAAGCCATTAATCATCATTGTGAGCTTCATATCAGGTGTGAGTCTTTTGGCTCAATATCCACTCACGGACTTTTCGGGGATGCTCTGGATGCGCCACTTCATGGCGGGTTTCTTCTTAGTCTTTTCCCTTTTCAAACTGCTCAATCTTGAAGGCTTTGCTGGCTCCTATCGCATGTATGATATCGTAGCAGCGAAGTGGAAAGCATGGGGTTTCATTTACCCATTCGTGGAGCTTGGTTTGGGAATTGCCTACCTGATCAACTTCATGCCATTCTACACCAACATCGCCACAGTGATCGTACTCGGTGTGAGTAGCATCGGCGTAATCGAAAGCAACATCAACAAGCGTAAAATCAAATGTGCCTGCCTCGGTGATGTATTTAATCTACCTATGAGCACTGTCACTATCATAGAAGATCTGACCATGGTGGGCATGGCTGGGTGGATGCTCTTTGTGATTTGATAGAAATGAAAATCAATACCTCGTTACCCGAAAACTTAAAATCATTTTACAAAGAAGAGCTATCAAAATACCGAAATGCTTTTGATAAAGGTCAACTACAGCTTGCTTGGAATCATCTCGAACGAGCTCACATTATAGGTCAAACATTTCCTGTTGCTCACAGCTATGTTCATTGGAAAATGCTACAGTTTGGATTTCACATCAAAGATATCCGCGAAATACTCGGACAGATCCCTCGACTTTTGGTTGGTGGCGTAAAGTCTTTCGTTGGGAAAATCCCAGTAGGCAACACAGGTGGGGCCAATGTCCCACCTCTCAGACCGATGGAAATCCCAGAAGATATTCAACGAATGTTAAGCGAAAAATCCTCCAAATAAGTAAACACCTTTATATGATTAATGAATACACTTTTAATGTGAACTAAAAATCACCTAGGGCTTATTATATTTATATAGGTTAAGTTGATTCATTAACTCTTCCTTATTTTGAGGGGTGATGGGTATATCGGTCTTACCCATTTTTACATAGTTTCCACCAAGTGCTTCTATTTTTTCAATATTCAAGAGGTAAGATCTATGCGATTGAAAAAAAATATCACGAGGTAATATTTCCAGAAAAGAGGATAGTGTTCCTTTGATTAGGTGCTTTTTACTTTCTGTTTGAACCTCAAGATAATTTCCATTAGCCTTCACAAAATGAATGTCCTGAAACTGGACTTTTACTAAGAGGTACTCATCCTTTATGAATAATGCATCCTTTAAGACTGCACCCTCAAATTCAGGTAATTCCTCTTTGGCATTCAACTCCCCAAATTTTTTAATGGCTACCTCGATTGAAGCAAACAAATGTTGTTTCTCGATTGGTTTTAAAAGGTAGCCATAGGGATTGGTTTCAGTGGCCATTTCTATAGTGGCCTTATCTCCATAGGAAGTAAGGAATACATACGGAATATTATATTTCATTTTTAGCTCCTCAGCTAGCCATATTCCTGTTTCTTCGCCTTTAAGATTGATGTCAAGCAATGCCAAGTCAGGCTTGTCTCGCAGTATAGCTTCTAGTGCCTTTGTAGCTCTTATGTAGATTCCCGTCACCTCATACCCTAAATCCTCCAACATATCCTTAATGGATTCTGCTGTGATCATTTCATCTTCTACTATAGCAATTTTTAGAGGTGTCATGCAGCAAATTTTAATTTGAAACTTGTTCCATTTTCTGATTTAAATTCAAAATCTCCTTCTAGTTGCTGGCTAAGCATACGTACCAATCTAAGACCAAGAGATTTCGTTTTACGGATATCAATTTCTTCAGGAATACCCGATCCATCATCTTTAATATTCAGGATATACTCTCCATTCGATTCTGTCAAGAAGATACTTATTGACCCGTTTTCCTTTTTAAGAAAGGCATATTTAAATGCATTAGTTGCCATTTCATTGACAATTAATCCTAGTGGAACAGCTGTATCTACATCAAAATGAATATTCTCGGCTTCTATCTTTAATTGAATGTTTCTCATTCCAAAAGAAGCACGTATTTCACTTACCAGTTCTTTCATATATTCACCAAAAGGAATGCTCTTTAAATCTTCATTTTCATATAATTTTTGATGGATGAGTGCCATTGATCGCACCCTTCCTTGCCCCTCTTCCAATACTTTTTTAAAATCCTCATCTTCAAATTTTCCTGATTGTAGATAAAGTAATGATGCAATGATTTGGAGGTTATTCTTTACTCGATGATGAATTTCCTTAAGGAGCGATTCTCGTTCTGCTAGAGATTTTTCAATGATCTTTTTATCCTCTTCCACTTGGTGTTTGCTCAACTCAAGTTCCCTAGTTCGCTCAATTACCTGCTCTTCAAGATATTTATTTTGTCTTTTAATAGATCTAAGCCTATAAATATAAATGAAAATCCCACTTATTACTATTGCACATAAACTCAAGATTTTGAACCATAACGTTTTGTGCCAAGGTGGTGCTATGTTTAATCGAATGGTCTTAGGTTCACTCACGAAATAATCATGATTCAAACTCCTTATATCTATAGAATACACACCAGGAGAAAGATTGGAGAGATTTAGTGTACGCTGATTACCTAATGACTTCCATGAACCCTTGTTGATGGAGTATTCAAATTGATGCGAGTTTGGGTGCAAGTAATTATTAGAAATGAAGGAGAAACTCACATCATTCTCGAAATGATTGAGAGAGAGTTCTTTAATGTCAAATATTGGATTGTTTAGTGACCAATCTAATTGCTTGTTATTGATTTTGATTCCATCAATTTTAACAGGGGTGGTTTTCGAATCGAGCTGGATTTGATTAGGATTGAATTTGTTAATTCCATTTTCGCCTCCAAAATAAAAGGATCCATTTTTCCCTGCGAATGAAGACCTATTAAAAATCATGCTTTGAAGTCCATCATCCATTCCGAAACGCACTACTGAATCTCTTTTGAAGTCAAGCATTATCATGCCATTAATAGTAGAGATCCAAGATCTTGATTGATCGTCTATAAGTATAGATTGGATTGAATTACTATTTAAATAAGGTGAAATGGTTGCCGACCTAGTTTCTAGATTGAAATGAACTAAACCTGATTCGTTTGTTCCCAATAACAATTCCTTGTTTTCTAATGGCACTATACAGTTGATGGTTGGCTCAAGAAATTGTTTTGAACCGTATAAGTATTGTGTTGAATTATCAGTTTTCGTGTTGAGTGCTGTTAAGCCATACCGAACTCTCCCAACCCAAAGTAAAGTATCTGATTCTAGATATAAAGATGAAATAGATCTTGAATCATGATAAATATTCAAGTGACCTTGTGTAAAATATGGTTTAATTTCTTTGGTTTCAGGGTTAAATCGGATCAACCCATTTGAAATGGTCCCTAGCCATAAAATTCCCTTAGAGTCTTCAACTCCACAAGTGACCGTCCCGAATCTATCATCTTGCATTTTGAATTTTATGGAAAAATTATTGTCCACAAAAATGAGTTGATCACGCCCTGAGAATAGATACCCATCATGTAATTGGATGGTTTTAGGCTCCAACTTATAATCTCCACTAAGATGATTTAAAGATAATTTCTTATCTCTCTCTATCCAGAGAAAAGTCTCTTTGGTAGTTCCAATAAGTAAAGTGTCTTCAGATATTTCAATAATATCCCATACATTGTTCTTTTCTTCATTGATGCCTACTCCAAGAAGATGCTGAAACTTGTACAAGTTGTGATTGAAATATCCAAGTCCGCCATTTCCATCAAACCCAACCCAAATATTTGAAGATTGATCTTTGAAAAGAGGCCATATTAGATTGTCTTCATATGCCGAACTTCTATTTGCTGTGTGTAAATGCGAAGAAAATGTTTCTGTTTTCTTATCAAATACAATCAACCCTCCCCCATATGAACCAAGCCATAATTCTTCGGGATTGGGTTCAACTATACTCCAAATAAATTCATATCCGAGACTATCTGATTTAGAAGATGGTAAAAATTCCTTGAAATTACCATGTGTATCATAGCTCACGAGCCCTCCATCGCATCCTAACCAAATGACACCTTCGCCATCTTCAAAAATGGTTCTTACGATTTTAAATAGCCGATTTCGTTGGCTGCTTGGTAACTGAATTGGAAAGAAATTATCTGTAGTGTCACTGTATACTTTTATCCCACCTCCGTCAGTTGCTACCCATACTTTTCCGTCTGCTGTTTGTGAAATGTCATTGATCCGATTGAAAGATAAATCCCTTTTCTCAAGTGTATTAGAGAAAATCCTATGATCTGTAAATCGCTTGAATGTGCTATCATTTCTATTAAACAGATTGAGACCATCCTCCGTCCCTACCCAAACACTATTATTTCTGTCCACAAAAATTGATCGAATATGATTGTTGCTAAGGGAAGCCAGATCCTCTGATTGCTTAAAAGAAGTAAATGTGTTTGTAGATGGGTCATATGCATTTAGCCCAAAATCAGTCCCAACCCATATAATGCCTTCCTGATCTGAGTCTAACCCGAAAATGAGATTATTGGAAATACTTTTATCATCACTCGGGTTGTTCAGAAAAAAGGTGAATTGATGCCCGTCGAACCTATTTAAGCCATTTTCTGTCCCAATCCATATTTGACCAAATTTATCTTGAGTGATATTGCGGATGATGTTATTTGAAAGACCATCCTCATTAGAATACATCCTAAGCTTGATAGATTGTGCTTGCACAAAGAGGCAACAGCTAAGTATAAGGAAAGTTAAAATGTATCCTTTCATTGTTACTTTGAAATTACATAACTAAAATGAAAAGGCCAGCCAGAACTAATCTGGCTAGCCAATTCTGCCTTAGTTAAAAAGCGGTGATCTTTAATGTAGGTCCACCCAGCTAGTGCCGTCATACCCGTTGAATTTACTTGTTGTTGTATTGAAAATCATCAATCCAGCTGCTGGGGATGAGATGGCATCTCTCTCTGTGGAAGTCATTCTAGGAAGTAAAATACCTTGTGATGTTGAGTTCACTTCTAAAGCTGCACTTGCATCTGGAGTTTCTGTTCCAATACCTAGATTTTTATTATCTCCCTGTACTAAAAATGGAAAATCAACATCTCCTAATACAAACGTGGTAAATACAGCATCATAATCATTCAATTTATTTGGAAGGGTGCCATTTAGCGCTACACCACCGTCTATTTGATTTGGATTTCCAAGCGGGAGAACTATGTTATTAGGATGCTGAATTCTAAAAGAGTATTGATTGCCTGCGACTACCTCCACGTCGTTCGGCATTACAAAATCCTCAGTTCGTGTTTCATTAGAACTAGAAGTAAAAGTAGCTGTAGCCAGAACGTTCCCTGAATACCCTTCACCTTCAAAAAGAGTGAGCACCCCTTCAACACCAGAAGCAAAACCACCGTATCTAACATCTACTTCTATGCGAGATAATACTCCTGACTTACTCGCTGTAAAAGACTGACCTACGGCACCAGAATCACCACCTGATCCATTGGTAATGATACTTCCTCCGCCTGAACTTACTGTCTGCTGCTGATCAATTAATTCAGCCTCTACTTTACCTTGTAGATCAATTTTTCCTGAACCATTAATGGCTGTCATCTCATCTACATATTTTTTAGTTGCCGCATCTTGATCATTTGTTGGATCAGCTAAATTGGTGATGGATATAGCGTTAGCATCTGCTCCATTTCCAAGTACATTGGATAAATCTTGAGCATCTGTATTGTCTAAATAAACAGATAAATCAACATCACCACCATCTTCTAAGGTTAGAGTGTTTGATGAAAGGCTTAATGCTTGATCATCTGATTGTTCGGTTAAATATCCATTATTGGCTACAAAATCATCTACTTCAGCTTCTGAAAGCTGTG
>CAYGOV010000067.1:0-6135 GCA_964351625.1 uncultured Marinoscillum sp. | reverse complement strand
GCAGGGTCATCTATAGTTCCTGTCAGTGCCGGGGTTTGATCATTGGTATAGAGGGCATCTGCCGTCACCACTGGAGGCACATTATCAAAGGTGATTACCAAAGGTGTAGTAGCGGGATTTGGGTTGCCCACCAGATCTTGTGCTTTACCGTCTTGTATTTCAATAGTGATATCACCTGCACTAGCTGGAGTAACCGTGGCTGTGAATAATTTTTTGTTGCTTTCATCAGGTTGTGCCAGATCACTTATGGTCGCGTTACTTGCTGTTATACTATCAGATGTAAAATTAAATGCATTGATTTCCTCACTGAAAGTGACGGTCAGTGTAAAAGGATTTTCGGAGTTTATTTGAGTGTTTGAGACACTAAGTTGTGCAGTAGGAGCTTCATCATCATAGGTGATTATGACTTGAGTTACAGCAACGTTACCGTTTCCTGCAGCATCTGTTACTGAGCCGGCAAATATGTCTATCGTGACATCACCCTCACCATCCGGGGTAATGAAGAATGAGTATGCATTTGAAATAAACTGTGACGATATCACTTCAAGATCGCTTGGCATTCCATTTTCAACGATGATATCAGTGAGTTCAAAGCCATTGACTGCTTCAAATACAGAATTATCTGGATCAAGGAATACGATCAAAACCTGAGCACCTGATGGCCCAATGGATCGATTAAGTTCAAACTGAACTATTGGACCGACAACATCATAGGCTATGTCAACTTCTACGCCAGAAGCATTGGCATTGCCCGCAAGGTCATTGAAAGTGTTGGCTAGCACTTCTATTTTAATGTTTCCATTTCCTGTTATATCTGCGCTGTAGGTATCAGCATCTACCATCTGGAAGTTGGATATGTTAGCATTAGTCAGCGTCACATCTGTTTCTATAAAATCAGTTACGTCCTCACTAAATTCAAAAGTGACGGTAAAAAGATCGCCGTTGATCACAGAGGGAGCATCTAGTATATCTACAGTAGGCTCAGCGGTATCATAAGTAAAAGCTAATGTGTTGGAAACCTCGTTGAAATTTCCCGCCGCATCTTGCGCTTGTCCGGCGGCTACAAGAACGGTGACTTCACCATCTGCATCAGGAGTGATGTCCACTGTATAGTCTTTACCGCTTCCATTAAAATTGCTTTTCGTCCCAGTATTTATAGTGATACCATCTATTGTAAATGCTGTTACGGGTTCATTGAAGGTAATCGAAACGGTAACTGGACTGGAGTTAGTAGGGGTATTTGCTGTTGCTACAACTACTGTTGGTGAGCTCGTATCTGCCACGCCAAACTCGAATAGCCTTACTTGCCCTGCGCTAGCACCACCGCCACTGTTTGATGGAGCACCCATCGCAACGATACTTCCGTCACTGGAGATAGCCACAGAAGTACCTGCCGCATCATCGCTTGCCTCACCTGTTAGATCATCACCCACTTGTCCCCAAGCTAAATTGTCGAGGTTCCATATTTGTGCTCGGCCATTGGGATTATTCGTATCGAAATTGCCAGTAGCACCTATTACAATATGCGTTCCATCTCCAGAAAGTTGAATTTTAGCTCCAAATTCATCACCGTCGTAATTTGAAACAATATCATTTCCTACTTGTGTCCAAGTTTCGGCTGTATAATCCCAAACTTGCACATGACCAATGTATGTAGGACCAGAACCGAGAAAAAGGTCATAAGGTGCGCCAATAGCCAAACGGTTACCATCGCTGGACAAACTTACTGAAGCACCAAGCCGCTCTTCCGAGTCACCTTCGAACGTGCTTAAAGTACTGCCTTTGGCCTCCCAGGCTGAGCCGCTCCATCGATACACATGTACCTGTCCATTATAGGTGAATCCACCGCCCGTAAAAGTAGGATTGCCCACTGCGAGTGTAGTTCCAGTCTCATCCAAGCTTACAGCTGATCCAAAAACTGAAAAATCTTCATTCCCGGCAATTTCAGTTCCAAGGAGGTTCCAGTCTGTGGTAAATTCATAGACCCTCACAGCACCAGTTTCACCTCCAGCTGTCGCTCCGTTAGTGTCTTGCCCGGGTATTCCAATGGCCAGTCGATTGCCATTGCCCGAAAGGCTTATTGCCTCGCCAAAGTTTTCAAAATCATCCACACCGTCGAGATTGCTTCCTTTTTGAACCCAGGAAGAACCCGACCATTCATATACTTGCACTCTTCCATTTGGGGCAAAGCTGCCAGTGAGATCCTTAACAAAGGCTCCAATGGCGATGCTGTTACCGTCATCGCTGAGGCTTATAGATGATCCAAAGGAGTCTCCATCAGCTTCTCCTAACAGGTCACCCCCTTTCTGCATCCAGGAGGAGCCCGCTTTGGTGTAAACTCTCACCAAACCTTTGTTGGTTGCATTCGGTCCGAAACCTGACCCGGTCGCCATGGTCTGTCCGTCGGAGGATAAACTGACAGTTGCTCCAATTCCATCCCCAGATGTCCCGGCTAGATCGGCACCTAGCTGGTTCCAGGAGGACTGGGCATAGGTGAAAGGTTGGATGAGCAATAAACAAATGATCAATAATACGACCGATCGCAACGAGATTTGATGGGTTCGGTCATTTAAGGAATGGAGAGTTTTCATAATAATTGAATTTTTGCGCTAATTAATTGAACATATCAAAGAGAGCTAAATCATTATAATCCTACTATCAGGTTTCTGCCAAAGTCTATTAGATAACTGCCAATTAGAATGAAAAGTGGATTATATCCTCTAATAATGCATGTATTATATACCTTAGATTAGCGATTAGTGCTACTGTAATTATGAAATTCCGAATTGAGTTTATTCTGGTATTATTGTTTCTGGGCTTCCGGTTAAGCGTGGAAGCTGCCAGTATTTTTATTTCCGCAGATCAGTTTTTGATTCATGTGGATACTACCAACCTGACATTTAGGGAATTGAGAGAGCAGGAGCGGCAGGGCCGTATTATATTCAAACCCTTTGAGGGAAATTCGCCTAAAGTGCCTGTCATATGGCTTAAAATAGAGGAGGAGGTTCTTGATGATTCGGATTATCTCTATCTATCTAATTATATGGATCAGATAGAGGTCTTCTATGCAGATAGTGCCGGGTACTACTCAATTGGGGGGCGTATTATTGATTATGATCAAAGGTCTTTCCAGCGTGGTTTCTACCGAAATGTCGTAGCGATCTACCCAGAAAAAGGCACTACTTATGTGAAGATATCTTCCTTTCACGGGTATAGTATTCAAAATCAATCTCTATCTCATATTGAGTCAGTTGCTGCCGAAGAACTCGATGCACACGCTACGGAAATATTTACCTCTACTACGCTCATTACAGGCATGGAGATTATCATCCTCATTATCAACTTGGCACTCTGGTGGCTGAGCAGGGATCGTACGGTTGCATTTTACATTGCCGTAGTGGCTACAGGCACGGGAATGGCCATCATCCAAAACCAAACATTCATTCACTTATTTGATGTCTCCATGCAAATGATGGGTTGGGTAGAAATCATGATTAACTTCATGCTAGTCTACTTCTTCCATGCCTTCAGTGCTCATTATCTGATAGGTAAATCGCATTCCCCGAAAATCTACCGGGCGCTCACACTTCCTTTCTTTCCTTTTGTTCTATCTCTGGCGTTTATTCAGGATGGAGTGTTATTTCCAAAAGCGGCTACTGCTTACTTTCTGATTTCATTTCTACTTATATTCATCCTGATATATCGAGCGTGGCATGAGCATAGATCCAGGGCCATTGTTTTCCTGATTGCGAATTTCGTACTCGTTATACTTGCCTTGATCCTGATATTGGCATTAAATGAAGTGATACCACATAGGTACTTGACTACTAACCTTCCTTTCGTGACCTTCTTGCTTCGAGATACCATCTTCACAATTGACCTTATCAGGAATCATATCATAGTTTCTAAAGATGCTTTTGAGCGGAAGCTGACCATAGACAAGCTCACAGCTGAGAAAGAGCAGTTGAGTCATATACAGGAATTGAAAACCCGGTTTTTTAATAACGTGTCACATGAATTGAGGACCCCACTTACGCTTATTATCTCTCCGCTCGAACAGAGTATTCAGAGTGGGAAGATTCCGGTGGAGATACAAAATGAACTCAACCTCTCCCTAAAGAATGGAAAGTATCTGCTCCAGTTGGTGAATGAAATGCTTGACCTTGGTCGCTTAGATAAAGGGGAGCTGCCAACTGAAAGGATCAAGCTAGAGGTAATTGGAATGATCTCTGAGATTAGAGAAAACTTTCAGCCTTATGCTAAGGAAAGAAAGCAGAGGCTGTTGATAACCCATGCATCTAATGAGCTATTGGCCCGTCTTGATCGGGATAAGTTTGAGAAGATAATCAACAACCTTATCAGCAATGCTATAAAATATAGTGATGAGCCTGGACATGTATCCATAGAGATTATCGAAAACGGTCACGACCTTGAAATCCAGGTTAGTGATGAAGGTATAGGAATCGAAGCTAGTGAAATATCGAAGATCTTTGATCGCTATTATCAATCAAGAACGATCAAATCCGAGGGAACAGGGATAGGTCTTTCTATTGTCAAGGAGTTTGCTGAATTGCATAATGGAACTGTGGAATGTACCAGTGTAGTCGGTCAGGGCACAAAATTTACTGTGAGGTTTCCCGGTGCATTGGTCATAGAGGAACACGCCGATCCAGTTCATAATATGGTCATGCCCATGGATACGGCCAAGTCCACAATCCTCCTTTTGGAGGACAATACGGATCTTAGGACTTACTTGAAAACCAAATTTTCTAGGCACAACCTATTGGCTTATCAAAATGGTCTGGATGGTTTTCGGGCCATGCAAGATGGACTGCTTCCTGATATGATTATCACGGACTACAACATGCCCAAAATGAATGGATATGAGTTTGTATCGGAAATCAAAAAACACTCGAAATGGGCAAGTATTCCAATAATATTTCTTACTGCAAGAACATTGATCAAAGACAAAATTGAAGTCTTTAATCTCGGTGTGGATGACTATATAATTAAACCATTTGATCTTGGAGAACTCAAGGTACGTGTGGAAAAATCACTGGAGATCTCAAAAAAAATTCGTGAAGCGGCTCAAATAGATTCATCCGATGATGATTCTGTTTCTTCATTTAAAAAAAGTTTGGATGGATATATTCTTGCAAACATCTCCAATGCTAATCTCGATAACATTGAGATATCAAATCATTTTTCTTTGAGTGAAAGAAATCTGTATCGCAAGGTAAAGAAAGCAAGCGGACAAGCGCCGGCAAGCTATATTCGTGATATTCGTTTGCAGCATGCCCGACATCTGTTGATTCATAATGAAGAACTCACAGTTGCTGAAGTGTCCTTTCAGTGTGGTATGGATAACGTTTCGAACTTTACTCAATTATTCAAAAAACGATTTGGTACTACACCAACTAAAATTCGTTTGGCTAACGCTGAGTCTGCTTCCAATGATTGATTAATACAGTTGTAGAATTCAATATAATTTTTCTGGGCTCTAATGACTATTTCCTCACCGTCAGTAACACCACATTCTCAACATGATGTGTCTGAGGAAACATATCGACAGGTTGGATTTTTTGTACCACAAATGATTCACTTAGCAGCTCCAGGTCTCGCGCTTGTGTGGAAGGGTTGCAACTTACATATACCAACTTAGCAGGTTTTATTCTGTTCAGCATTTCCACTACTTTGTCATGCATGCCAGCACGAGGAGGGTCTGTGATAATTACGTCTGGCTGTCCATGTTTTTTCACAAAAGCTTCCGTAAACATGTCTTTCATGTCTCCAGCGAGAAATGTGGTATTATGAATATTGTTTAATTCAGAATTTTTTCTTGCATCTATGATTGCATCTTGAACTGATTCCACGCCAATCACTTTTTTTGCGTTTTTTGCGACAAAATTGGCAATTGTACCTGTGCCTGTATATAAATCATACACTACTTCATCGCCTGTAAGTCCTGCGAATTCTCTTGCAACCTTGTATAATTCATAAGCCTGCTTTGAATTGGTTTGGTAAAAAGATTTTGGTCCAATTCTGAATTGAAGACCTTCCATCTGTTCTGTTATGAATGCTTCACCATGATATAGATGCACAGGCAAATCATAGAAGGTCTCATTGCCTTTGCCG
>CAYGOV010000066.1:0-6649 GCA_964351625.1 uncultured Marinoscillum sp. | reverse complement strand
TTGCATCGCGGACTTTTGAAGTCCACATTTTCATTGCGGTCGAATGATGGCTGAAATCACTAATATCTATATTACATACGTGAGTCACTGGCATCCTCGTTAAAAACGAGGAAGAGATAAGTTCTAAGCTTTTACCGAACCTTTAGCTTGATCTACTAGACCTTTCGCTTGATCTATCAGGTTTTTGCTTTTATCTGAGTATTTTTCCAAGGCTCCATTGTAATTCGCCTTGTATTCATCCAGTTTTTTATCCACCGTCTTCTTGGTTTTTTTCAGTTCTTTCTCCAGTTTTTTGATTGTTTTTTGGCTAGCCTTAGGGTCAGCATAGTATGCTAGTGCCAAACCAGCGGCCACTCCGGAAATGAATGTAAATACTGTCTTTCCTGCGCTCATATTTTTTTAATTTATTTAAAACTTAAAAAGATGGTTCTTGTAATCGAACGGGCTCCATCCGCTATTGTTTTAAAAATGACCCTTTTATTATCCCTAAGCACTTTTTGAAGCCCTCTATGCAATTTTCGCTTATAGCGTAATATTTGAAACACAAATGCCAAATCATTGAAAGCTGAAGCTCCCCAAACTAGTCCTCGATTGCATCGCGGACTTTTGAGATCCGTATTTTCAATGCGACTAAATGATGGCTGTAATTACTAATTTCACTGTTACAAACATTAATCACTTGCATCCTCGTTTCAAACGAGGAGAGGCAAAATCCTATTCATATTGCGAACCTGAATACTGGGATCCTCGTAACAAGCCAAAAGAAGATGGTGGGTACACCAGCAGAAATAATAAATCTTGTTAAGGGAAAAAAGAAATTGTAATTGTTTCTAGGACGATTAAGTCTAAAAAACTCTAATAATGAAAATCACTTCTAGTATAATTTTACTCCTTTTATTTTGTGGAAAAGCTACGGCTCAATCACCTTCCGTTGAATCAACTAAACATAAATATTTCTTAGATTTTGCTGGAGGTAGTAATTCCTTCGACAACCACTTAAGTGCTTCTTTTGGCCATAAATGGTATTGTGATTCACACCCTAACGTGTATTTCTCTCTGGGATGGCGCAATTCCTTGCTGTCTGGTAATCAATCCGATTACTATTCTGCCCCTCCTGAGTATTGGAGTGACAAGACCAAACGTGATACGCTTTCTGTATCAAATCCACTACATTTCAATTCTACCATCTTTGCAAGTGCGGCAATTACGTTTTTTAGTCGACTGGAGATGGGCTTCAATATTGACTTAATAGGCCTTACCTATGGCCCGAAAAAGAGCAGCAATTATAATCCTAATTCGAATGCTGTGGATGTAAGTAGTAGCACACTAGGACCTTCATTACTACTTTCTGGATCTCGTGATATTGGAATGCTAAAATCTGAATTTTATAGTGGCTTTCAAGTGACTAATAAGTGGATGATCCGTGGAGGTATGAGCAGTTTTGTGGCTGAGTACAAGACTGAAGACGAGCTGCAACAAGGAAATTCTCGTTTCAGAAACATGGAATTCATGCCTTTCCTTGCGGTTAGGTATTCTTGGTAGAAATTCCCAACCAACCCTTAGTTGAATTGGAGACTTTGGAGACTAGCATTTTCAACACAGCTAATTGAAAGAGCATCTAGACTTAACAAAATCATCTCTCTCACCTCGCCTTAACTGCTACCATCATCATCTCCACCGCCATTTTTCAGGTCGTCGTTAGAGATATTTCTTACTTTTTTAGGAGCGCGTTGCTTGAGCGTACCTATGCGATAGCTAAAGTTGATCCGAAAATTCAAAAGCTGTAGCTCTCTGGTGCTCCTTTGAGTGAGGAATGGCGTGGTAACTTCAGAATTAAGATAACTTGTAGGGGTTGCAAAATTGTTTGCACCAATACCAATACTTCCTTTGTCATTTTTGAAATTTCGATTGATGCTCAAACTGTAGATGTAAAATGGATTGGAAAATCCTTGCAACTGAACCCTAGCACTTCTGTAAAAACCAAACATCTGCAAGACCCAAAGGTCATTTAACTTATAGCTACCAAAAAGACGAGTATTGAATACAAAACCTTCGTTTTGTGCATTGTAGAGTGGATTATCAATATTATTGGTTAACACTGAATAAAAAGCATCAACACCTCCATTGAGCGTAAGCTTACCTTTTCTGATGCTTCCAAAAGCATTGATACCATAGGCATCCTCTTCACCGATATTCTGGAAAGTGGTATAAACTGTATCCTGACCTATCGTTTCTCTTACAGACTGAATACTTCCGTTGGTTGACCTTACAAATGCTGAAATGTTGACTGAAGTTGCTTGCTTGAACTTACTCAAAGAAAGCTCTATCTGATCTGTGTACTCAGGAAGTAGATTAGGATTACCCTGAGAAATATCCAAAGGATTGGCGGCATCAATATTTGGATTCAAAAACTCCAAACTAGGACGAGCGATTCTTCTGGAGTAACCGAACTTGAGCGTACGGTTTTCTTTAAGTTTTTTGGAAACGTTTATACTAGGAACGAATGTCCCGTAATCCGCAATATCGAGATTTGCGCCTTCAGCAAAATTAGCTGTGATTGTAGTGTATTCATATCGACCACCTGCCTGAAGACTGACCTCATAAGGTAGCTCTACCAATCCCGAAACGAATCCCGCAGAAACATTCTGAATATATTTAAAAGAATTACTGATTCCTGCTCCCTGTAACTCTTCATAAGGATCACTGTCTTGACGCTGATAAAGCTGAAAGTCACTATTGACAGTTCTTGAGATATTCTTGAGGCCTGTTTCAAACCGTCCTTTCTCCCCTATTGGCTCTACGTAATCCAACTGAACAGTGAATTCCTCATTGTAGCTAATATTTTCGTTTTTAGTATCAAATGGATTTGCTCCAGACACGTTTTCAATCGTAAAGTCATTATTACGATTGTCGATACTATAAAGTGAGATCAGACTTATCTCTTTACCTTTTTTCTCAAATGACTTGATGTAGTTAAAGTTGATATCAACGCTATTTGAATTGCTCAATGAAAAAACATCCTGAACAAAAGACCTTGAGCCATTTCCATCAGTTATTTCAGTGAGCCTGTCGTCCTGATTATTTCGTGAATCAAAGATCCTATAGTTAACCCCGCCTCCGATGAAATGGTATTTATTGAAAGTGTAATCCCAACCAAAATTATAGCGCCCAGAAATCCGGGAACTCACGGTTTCAGAAAATTGATTTGTACTTGATAACTCATTACCAGCTCCATCCGTGACGGTTTGTTCATTTTCCAATGCACCAAGAATATTGTAACCAGCAAAGCCATTACCTCCCAAGGACAAACCCAACTTACCTCTCCTGTAGCCGGCATTAAGACCCAAACTAGATCCTCTGTACCCCGCAGAAGTGTTAACTGAAAGCGTACCGCCTTCTAGGTTGTTCTTTTTTGTGATAATGTTGATGATCCCTCCAGTTCCCTCTGCATCAAACCTTGCCGAAGGTGAGGTGATCACCTCTACTGATTCAATCTCATCAGCTGGAATTTGTCGCAAAGCATCTGCAAGGTTGCCAGCCGTAATGGTGGAAGGCTTACCATCAATCAAAACCGTAATATTGCTGCTTCCGCGTAACGAAACATTTCCATCCAGATCTACGGACAGCAAAGGAACTCTTCTCAATACATCAGAGGCGTCTCCACCTTTGGTGGTCAGATCCTGAGAGGCATTGTAGACGATCCTATCTACCTTGTCTTCGATCAACTCTTTTTTACCTTCTATCACTACTTGATCCAATACTGTAGAGGAATATGTAAGTACTGTTTTTCCTAAATCATATGACTCCCCCTTACCAGTGATCTTAAAAGGACCTTTTTCGATTGATTCATAACCAATGAATGAGATGGTGATTTTAAAATCCCCTTCAGGAATATTTTTTATCATCCACTTTCCATCTTCCCCAGCGATGGTACCTTCCACGAGCTTTTCATCTGATACTTTCAGGACACTGATCGTTGCATATGGAACAGGTTGTCCTGCCTCGTCCATGACGATTCCGCTGAGTTTACCATACCCAATCTGAGGAGCAGATCCACCTCCATATCCCGATGGTGGACCTGAGGGCCTCTGTGCAAGAGAGAGATTAGTACTAAAAGCTGATATGATCAATAGCGTTATTACCTTAAGCAAATACTTCATTGTTATAAGTTTCGAATCCTCCCAAAGACAATAGAATGCCCATTATTGTTTTGATGATCACAGAATTTGTGATGGATGGTAGCAGGTTGCCACATCAGCCAAAAAAAGCTACAGCGCCGTGAGAGAAATCGTATTACTTTTTACTTTATCTATGAATGCAGACACTGCTCAAATCCCCAAGTTTATCAGAGTGGTATTGGCAAGGAGTATTATTCAAATTATTAACCTGCTAGTATAGATTAGCTATCGTTGAATTCAATCCTTTCTCAACTCCCCAACTTCCTTACGCAAAGCCCTCAGTTCACTAAGGATTTCATCCATTTGACCTTCCGGAATCTTATTGGAGCCACTCACTGCAACCTTCTTTCGCTCCTTTTTAAGCTTTAGCGTTTCAGCGATCATTTTTTCATGCACTTGAGAGGTAAGCACCGCCACGAAGATGTTGAAGCTGATGATGGCCGTAAAGATAACAAACGTCACAAAGTAGGTTTTCACCAGCCAATCCTGATACAAGGTGGAGCTAGTAGCATTCATGACTTCTGTCCATCCATCCAAGGTCGTCAACTGAAACAATGTCATCAAAGCTCCTGGAAGCGTAGAGAAATCAGCAGCACCAAAATCTTTGTGCTCGAAGAGATAAATCCCAATAATAGAATATATATATAATAAGATGCCAAGCAATAAGACGAAAGAGAAAATAGTCGGTATGATGCTTAGAATGCGTTTTTCTACATTTTTTAGCTCATTGCTAATTTCGAGCAATCGAAATATTCGTAAGATTCTAAATAACCTACTCACAATCAAAAACTCCGGATGCTCCACGAGATGCTTAAACAAACTGATGGTCGTAAAAAGGACAATCAAGAAATCAAACCAATTCCAAAATCCCAGCTCGTCGACACGGATTTGCTTGTGGCCTTCATCGTTTTGAACTGTTCGGAACAGCCTGAAAAAGCTAAATAGGTTACCCGAGGCGAAAATTCTTACCAGCAATTCTGCAAGGAAAAAGATGGAGAAAAAGACGTCAAATGAGACGAAAAACTCATTACTGGCTGGGTAATAGGTTTCGATTCCTAGAATTACAGAACATGAAATGATTGCCCAGACCACTGCACCACGAAAGGTGTTGGTCTCCATAAATCGCTTTGCTACCCGATGTATCATTTTAGAAGAAATTGTTGTCCCGACTAAATAAATAATTCTTAAAAAAATAAACCTTGATATTCCCAGAAAACTTACCATCGGTTTTTGAACGAGTGCACTGATTGGCTTTCTTATATTTGTCTAAGGTGAATTGACTACTCAATTGTTCATAAGAGCAAAAGGGAAGATTACCTGAGGCAAGACTTGACCTAAACATGATAATTATGAAAAATCTAATCGTAACCTTAGGAATCTATTTCATAGTAGCTACACTACTATTTAGTTGTGAGAAATCTGACGCAAGCCTGGATCTCATTGATTATGATTGGAAGGTAAAATCAGTAGAAAATGTGCCTTTAGGCAGTCAAGCAGATGAGCGTTTTGTTCTTAGATTTAGCAATGATTCTTCATCCACGATCAAGCTCGACGTAAATTCGTGTTTCACTTCTTATAAGATCACTGGAAAAGATAAAATTGATTTTGGTGTAATGGGTTGTACCAAAATTTGTTGTGACTCAGATTTCGCTCAAAGCTTGGCTAAAGTATTAGATAAGGTAACAGACTATCACATGGAGGGAAATCTGTTATATTTAACTGGAGGTGGAGAGATTATATTGGAAAAATATAAGTGAATAAAAGCTGCACGTTTCGCTTTAAGTGCTGAAGACAACTTGTAATGCACAAGTAAAAGTCATTCAATCTCAATACAGCAAAACTTACCAACGGTCTCTGGACTAGTACAACAGTTGGCTTCCTTATATTTGCGCCAAGCAAGACATCATGGATAACAACGACATTCTCAGACGCCTTAGGTTCACTTTTGATCTCAATGATGACAAGATGATGGCAACTTTTGCATTGGGCGGCTATGCGGCTACCAGAGCGGAAGTGAGCGACTGGCTAAAGGCAGCAGACAATCCAGAGCAAAAGCCACTTGTGGATAAAAATCTAGCGGCTTTCCTAAATGGCTTTATTATCAAAAAAAGAGGCGCACGAGATGCCGAACAACCAAAGCCTGAGAAAAGCCTCAACAACAATATGATTTTAAGAAAGCTCAAAATTGCTCTCAATTACAAAGACGAGGATATCCTAGATATCATGCAGTTAATCGATCTTCCCATGAGCAAGCATGAGCTGAGTGCCTTTTTCAGGAAGCCAACCCAAAGTCAATATCGTGTGTGTAAGGATCAGTTTCTTCGCAATTTCCTTATGGGGCTACAGCACAAATTGCGCGGAACAGAGCCTGAGTAATTTATTTCACCTTTTTTCAAGTGCTCTCAAAGTATAACACTCTGTCTTGTCCTGAAATAGGTTGACACTAATCAAGTAAAAATGGAAGTGTCAAC
>CAYGOV010000065.1:2998-7422 GCA_964351625.1 uncultured Marinoscillum sp. | reverse complement strand
ATGCGGCTGAGTTTGATCTTGTATTTTTTGATCTGCAGCTGCGTTCCCTCACCACAATCTATTAGGAAATACTTGTCCTGTACCCGAAGTAGCTGCGACGTATGATGTCTGCCGTTAGCGAAAGCGGCAGCATTAGAACCTAATATTTGTAATTCGAGGGCCAATGACTATTCCTCTTCCGCTGCTCTCAGTCCACGCTCGATTTCATCGAACAACACAGCATCTTTTGCCTCATCTTCAGTTGGGAGAATATTGATCACTTTATGCAATTGGCTGATCGTGATGAGTTTTTCCACATGCTCATTGAGTTTGCAAAGTACAAACGAACCACGTTCCGTGAATAGTCTGTTGCCTACAAGTAGCGCACTCAACCCTGAAGAGTCAGAGTATTTTACTACTTCCATATTTACAATTAGATTTTTCACACCTTCCGCCTGAAGGGTTACAAACTCAGATTTCACCTCAGGGGCAATTGTAGAGTCTAGTTTTTCCTCATCAATTGTGACGATTGTGAATGCATCTTGTCTGTCTATCGAAAATTTCATAATGTTTCTATTGTCTTATTAATGTTGTAATTTATTCTATTCAGCGCATCCTCAGCTGATGCTTTGCTAAATTCCTTTCCGGTGATTTTTTCGTAAAGCTCTATATATCTATCTGAAACCGACGTAACGAACTCTGGTGACATCACAGGGATGGTTTGACCGTCCTTTCCTTGGAATCCATTGGCAATGAGCCATTGTCTTACGAACTCTTTGGAAAGCTGCTTTTGTTGCTCACCTGATTGTTGTCTGGCTTCATAGCCATCCGCATAGAAGTATCGAGAAGAGTCAGGCGTGTGTACTTCATCGATTAACGTGATGACGCCTTTGTATTTCCCAAATTCATATTTGGTGTCCACCAAAATCAATCCTTGCTCTGCTGCTAGCTGCGTGCCTCGCTCGTAAAGTGCGAAAGTGTATTTTTCTAGTTGGCTATAATCTTCTTCGCTTACCAAGCATTGACTGATGATCGCTTCTCGCGAAATATCTTCATCATGACCTTCGTGGGCCTTGGTAGTAGGAGTGATGATCGGGTTTGGAAGTTTGTCGTGTTCTTTGAGTCCTTCTGGTAGCGGTACACCACAAAGTATTCTTCGACCAGCAGCGTATTCTCTCCATGCATGACCTGTGAGGTAGCCACGAATAACCATCTCCACAGGGAACGGCTCACATTTTTTACCAATGGTCACATTTTCATCAGGAACTTCTAATACCCAATTAGGCACGATATCCTTTGTTTTTTCCAGCATGATCGCTGCTATCTGGTTGAGCACTTGTCCTTTGTAAGGAATAGCTTCTGGCAGTACCACATCAAATGCGGAGATGCGATCTGAAGCCACCATCACCAAATAGTCCTTGATCGTATAGACATCCCTCACTTTGCCAACATATCTATTGGTCTGATTCGGGAAGCTGAAATCTGTGAATTTTATGCCTTGATACATGGGTGGCAAATATAGCCATCTCCATCTATTTTACATTTGATGTGGCGACAACTATGTTGTCATTTGTGCTGAATCCATAATTGAATAAAATCGGAGGCTAATAAATGCTATTTCCACTTAGTTGGGGCTATTCAAGTAGACTAAAATCTAATTCAATAAGATTGATGAATGAAAGCCGAGTGCAGGGAACCGAAAGCTGAAGACTGATTGCTATTCGGTCTTCTCAATTCCATTCACATAGGTGATTTTCTCTGTGACTTCTCCTTTTTTGTCATAGAATGTCCAAACGCCATGTCGTTTGTTGCGGATGTATTCACCTTCATATTCTATCTGCCCATTTTTATGGAATTTGGTGAAGGTGCCGTGAAGCATGTCTAACTTCCAGTTCTCTATAGTTGAAGGGTCACCATCAGGGAAATATGTTTTCGAGACTCCTTGCTGTATCCCAAATCCATAGTTTTTTTCTTCTATCAGTTTGCCTTTTTCATAAGTGTAAGACAAACCATGCAGTTTTCCGTTCTGATAATTTTGCTTGTTAGTTACTTTCCCTTTTTCGTCATAGAGCACCCATAACCCTTGAGGCAGATCGTTTAGAAGTTCCTTTTCAGCTTTGATATCACCCTTTTCATAATACTCTTTGATTTTGGCATCCAATCCTCGATTTGTAAATTGAGCTACATAGCTAGCCTTTCCATTCTCGAAGTATTCTGTGTTTTTGCCTATGCGATAGCCATTCTGGTATTTGAAGTCTTTGTAAATGCTACCATCTGCATGATAAGCTGTGTAATCGCCATTGAGGTTGCCATCTTCATAGGTGCCAAGAGATCTCAACTGACCGTCTTCATAGAAATATTTGATATATCCAGATCGCTTCCCACGTTCATTGAGGGCTTCCATCTCTAGCTTACCTGAAGTGTAATAAGTCTTGTATGAGCCATCCAATAAGCCACCTATATATTCAGCCTCTAGCTTAAGATTTCCATTGGTATAGTAGTGACGGGTATAGCCATTGGGCTTGCCTGATGCATACTCGATCTCTTCCTTTAAGGTGCCGTTGGGATAAAATTCCTTTACAGGGCCCTCTGGTTTTCCATTTTCAAAAGTGGAACTACCTATGAGTATACCTTGAGCATTGAAGAGCTTAAGCTCACCCACCAAGGTATCGTTGAGGAAAGTCGCCTCCTGGATTTTATTGCCTTGCTCATCAAAAACAGAGGTTGGTCCCTGCCTTAAATTATCAATGTAAGTGGTCTCTCTCTGGATACTTCCATTTTCATAGAAATTGGTGAAAAGGCCATTTTTCTTACCTTCTTTGAAATCACCTGTGACGATTACTTTACCCGTAAGGCTATGCTGTTTGTACGGCCCGTCGATAGTGGAACTATCTCCATCCAGGAGATAATACTCTTCCTTTACGATGCTTGGTGACTCAGGATAATAAGTAAATACCTTCTCCTGTGCGTAGCAAAGGCCATTTATGAAAAGAGCAGCGAAGAATAATGACTTTCTCATTTATTAAATTTTAAACTCAACGCAGCGGCCACAAAATCATTGCTGTCTATACTTTCTCAATCACAATCGCAGAAGCTCCGCCACCACCATTGCAGATACCAGCTACGCCGATGGTTCCATTGTTTTGATGTAAAACCGAGTTGAGCGTAGTGATAATTCTTGCACCAGAAGCGCCAAGTGGATGTCCTAAAGCAACTGCTCCGCCATTGACATTGACTACTGAAGCATCGAGACCCAATTTCTTATTGTTGGCAAGTGCCACTACAGAGAAAGCCTCATTGATTTCATAGAAATCTACATCTGAGGCTTTCAATCCAGCATGTTTGATTGCTTTTGGGATCGCTTCAGAAGGAGCGGTGGTAAACCAAATAGGCTCTTGAGCAGCGTCAGCAAATCCACGAATTTTGGCAAGAGGCTTAAGACCTAGCTCTTTCAATTTCTTAGCACTAACCAATATTAAAGCAGAAGCACCGTCATTGATGGTAGAGGCATTGGCTGCTGTGACTGATCCGTCCTTATTAAATACAGGTCGTAATCCTGGTATTTTAGCGAAATCAACATTTTTGAATTCCTCATCCGTGTCCATCATGATCGGATCTCCCTTGCGCTGAGGGATAGCAACGGGTATAATTTCATCCTTAAACTTACCAGACTCAGTTGCAGCAGAGGTTCTTTTGTAGGAGTTGATGGCATATTCATCTTGTTCCTCACGTGAGATGTTCATCTCTTTTGCGGTGTTGTCTGCACAGCTCCCCATCGGAAACTGATGATAGGGCTCCCAAAGTCCGTCGTGCATCAGACCATCAAGCATTTGGCCATGACCATATTTATAGCCAAATCTTGCTTTAGGCACATAGTAGGGGATGTTGGACATACTTTCCATACCACCTGCTACCACGATATCGTTCATGCCGAGCATGATCGACTGTGCACCAAACATGACTGCCTTCATGCCTGAAGCACAGACTTTATTCACTGTAGTGCAAGGCACATTGTACCCAATACCAGCTCCAATAGACGCCTGACGAGCAGGTGCCTGTCCTAAGCCTGCGCTCACCACATTGCCCATCAAAACTTCATTGACATCTTTTGGGTCAACACCAGCTTTTTCCAATGCGCCTTTGATTGCCATGCTGCCAAGTTCTACAGCGGTAAATCCTGATAATGAGCCTCCAAAACTGCCGATAGGGGTGCGTACAGCTGAAACGATATATACTTCTTCCATATTATTAATGTTGTTGTTACTGTTCTATTCTCAATGTAGTTAAGAAATGTTTTTTGTGATTATGAATTTTCGATCTCCATCGATAATATTCTTTAAATAAACCTTTAAAATGAAACCCGCGCTACATAATTAAGTTCATCCCAATACCCAATACCCAATACCCAATACCCAATACCCAATACCCAATACCCAATACCCAAT
>CAYGOV010000065.1:0-2898 GCA_964351625.1 uncultured Marinoscillum sp. | reverse complement strand
ACCCAATACCCAATACCCAATACCCAATACCCAATACCCAATACCCAATACCCAACTCACCAATCTGGTTTTCCCGAATCTTGCGGTTTTGTTGCCTTCCTTTTTTGTTGTTGAATGTACTGAATCTCGTTGTTTTTCATTGCTTCAAGGATCATTCTGGCTTTATCCTCAGTGATGTTCATTTCTTCTAGCTTTTCCTGCGTACTTGGAGGCTGGTTTTTTTGATCTTCCTCATTTTCTTTCTGCTCTCCATCCTTGGCGTCCTGATCTTCCGACTGCTCACCATCTTCGCCTTCTTTCTTTTCAGACTCAGAATCTTCCTGTTGCTCCTCTTCGCTTTTCTCGCCCTTCTCGTTTTGGTCTTGCTTTTCTTTCTCCTGATTTTCCTCGTCTTGCTTGTCCTTATTTTCTTCGTCGCTATCCTGATTTTGATCTTGGTTTTGCTCTTGATTTTGTTGCTGCTCATTTAGGAGCTTTTTCACCACCTCATAATTGTAGCGCGCCTCTTCGTTCATAGGGTTGGCTTTCAGAGAAGACTTTAAGTATTGCAGTGATTCCTTTAGCGTCTTAGGATTTTTAGCAATCACACCGAGTTGTTGGTAAGCCACAGACTTGCTAATCTTATCATTACCTGAGGCTACTCCTTGATAATATCGCTGCGCATTTGCCGTATCTCCCATGGCGAAGTAGCTATGCGCAAGATTGAGGCCTATGCTAGGGTCTTGCACATTGAGACTGTCATATAGCTCGCTGTAAGTTTGTGCCGCTTTCGCAAAATCCTTTTTAAGAAATGCTTTCTCTGCTTCCTTTTTTAAAGAATTATGCTTCGCAATCTCTGTAGGATCAGCAATAAGGAGCAACAAAAGAATCAATATTGACTTCATAATTTTATCACTTTCACTCTTATTAATCCATCAAATAGCATTAGCAAAAGCGCTACGGATAAGAAGTAGTAGTATTTATTGGCTTTGGTATCCATTTGCTTACTATCTCTCATCTCACCCTCTATGTCGTTGATAGAATTGATTAATCTCTCAACGTCATTTTGACTTTCATTGATTTCAAAATATTTGCCACCAGTATCATTTGCAAGTTTTTTCAACGAGGTATTGTTGATGCGGCTAACAACCTCCTCGCCTTGATTGTTTTTCTTAAACCCTCTATTGGTCATGATCTTGCTACCCATTTGCGTACCAACGCCCAATGTGAACAATTTGATCCCTGAATTTTCTATTTCTTCAGCGATTTCCTCTGTCTCCTCTCCAAAGTCTTCTCCATCACTAATTAGAATAATGATTTTAGATTTTTGACGAGACTTGGTTGCTTCTTCATCCGAAAGCTTTTTTAGGGCCATTTTCAATGGAGGTCCAAAATCAGTTCCGCTATTTGGTACAAGGTTGGTATTCATTGCTTGAATGAAGAGATTTAGCGCATTCTTGTCATAAGTGAGGGGGCATTGCATGTATGATTCATTAGAAAACATGATCAAGCCGATGCGATCGGAAGAAAATGCCTCTACGATATTTTTCAATTCAAATTTGACTTTTTCAAGACGGGTAGGTTGAACATCGAATGCATTCATGGATTGTGATAAGTCTACACAAACGAATAAATCTTTCCCGACAGATTTAATTTCTCGTGAAGTTTCACCGAAGGAGGGACCTAATAATGCCATGATCAACAATGAGAAGTAAACTGTCCTCAAAGTGAATTTGATCAACCACTTGCTGACGGAGATGCCTAATTTGGATTTGATACGGTAAATACGATATGCATATAGCACATAAAATGCAGCAAAGGCCGCAATTATCATCAACTCGAATGTACCAACAGAGTAGGCCCAGGTCATAGGGGGTCAAAATTACATAAGCATGTGAGAATGCCCAATCTTAAGTGCATTCATTTAACGTATTTTAAGGATGAATGATATTCCCATTTTTTTAAGGGGTGAGTTAGTCTTTTTACATTGAAATGCTATATTTGCAGACCTTTTCAGAGAGGCTAACGAATTTACCAGGAGAGGTGGGTGAGTGGCTGAAACCACATGTTTGCTAAACATGCGTGCGGGAAACCGTACCGGGGGTTCGAATCCCCCCTTCTCCGCTTATTTTAAAGTGGGTTGCCTTTTGGAAAGGAATTGGGCTAGCAATAGTCGGACGGTTGCATAGCTCAACTGGATAGAGCAGCTGCCTTCTAAGCAGCAGGTTCGGGGTTCGAGTCCCTGTGCAATCACTTGATAATTAAGCACTTACGTTAAATCGTGAGTGCTTTTTTTGTTAGCGGTTTACATAAAAGTGTACATGTTTTTCTTAATTGTGTTAATCAAAAAAATATTCAACTTTAATACAAATATTTTTTTGAGTTCAAGCTGATTGAGGGAAAATTGGATTTTGGAGGTGAATCTAACTTCCAATGAAAATTCAATTATTTCTCTTTCATAAAAAGGAAGCAATGATCTCTGATTGTACACAGTACCTAAAATCCGTAGGCTCGGCCTTTGTTAATTTCTATAAAAATATCCGACCCAACCGCTCTTTGCAAGTAGCTCATATGTCTATGGATTTTTAGCGTCTGTTATCTGCTTGCTTTACTGTTTTTCTATCATTCCGTTCGTCAAAACCTGATATTCTGTTCGTCCGACAGTCTGTCGCATGCTGCTCTCTATAATGTCGGATTCATCTTCGTTCAGGTCCCAACGCTTAACTGTATCTAATACAATGATATGTCTGTTCGCTTCAAGAGTTAGATACTCGATTGCTTGATAACCCATATCACCACCGCTCTTCTTGTAAAAACTTGTTGAATCAATCTTGTTACCCTGCTTGTCATAGATGGTTAAGAATGGTACAAGACCCCAGTCACCAACGGAGCAATCAATAATTCCAATGGTTTCGCCAT
>CAYGOV010000064.1:0-7892 GCA_964351625.1 uncultured Marinoscillum sp. | reverse complement strand
CTTCAATTCAGAATTGGACCAAAATCTTTTTACCAGACTAATTCAAAGCAGGCTTATGAATTATACAAAGTTGCACGTGAATTCGCAGGACTTGCTGGCGATGAAGTAGTGTATGATTTATATACAGGCACAGGTACAATTGCTAATTTTGTCGCAAAAAACGCAAAAAAAGTGATTGGCGTGGAATCAGTTCAAGATGCAATCATAGATGCAAGAAAAAATTCTGAATTAAACAATATTCATAATACCACATTTCTCGCTGGAGACATGAAAGACATGTTTACGGAAGCTTTTGTGAAAAAACATGGACAGCCAGACGTAATTATCACAGACCCTCCTCGTGCTGGCATGCATGACAAAGTAGTGGAAATGCTGAACAGAATAAAACCTGCTAAGTTGGTATATGTAAGTTGCAACCCTTCCACACAAGCGCGAGACCTGGAGCTGCTAAGTGAATCATTTGTGGTACAAAAAATCCAACCTGTCGATATGTTTCCTCAGACACATCATGTTGAGAATGTGGTGTTACTGACGGTGAGGAAATAGTCATTAGAGCCCAGAAAAATTATATTGAATTCTACAACTGTATTAATCAATCATTGGAAGCAGACTCAGCGTTAGCCAAACGAATTTTAGTTGGTGTAGTACCAAATCGTTTTTTGAATAATTGAGTAAAGTTCGAAACGTTATCCATACCACACTGAAAGGACACTTCAGCAACTGTGAGTTCTTCATTATGAATCAACAGATGTCGGGCATGCTGCAAACGAATATCACGAATATAGCTTGCCGGCGCTTGTCCGCTTGCTTTCTTTACCTTGCGATACAGATTTCTTTCACTCAAAGAAAAATGATTTGATATCTCAATGTTATCGAGATTAGCATTGGAGATGTTTGCAAGAATATATCCATCCAAACTTTTTTTAAATGAAGAAACAGAATCATCATCGGATGAATCTATTTGAGCCGCTTCACGAATTTTTTTTGAGATCTCCAGTGATTTTTCCACACGTACCTTGAGTTCTCCAAGATCAAATGGTTTAATTATATAGTCATCCACACCGAGATTAAAGACTTCAATTTTGTCTTTGATCAATGTTCTTGCAGTAAGAAATATTATTGGAATACTTGCCCATTTCGAGTGTTTTTTGATTTCCGATACAAACTCATATCCATTCATTTTGGGCATGTTGTAGTCCGTGATAATCATATCAGGAAGCAGTCCATCTTGCATGGCCCGAAAACCATCCAGACCATTTTGATAAGCCAATAGGTTGTGCCTAGAAAATTTGGTTTTCAAGTAAGTCCTAAGATCCGTATTGTCCTCCAAAAGGAGGATTGTGGACTTGGCCGTATCCATGGGCATGACCATATTATGAACTGGATCGGCGTGTTCCTCTATGACCAATGCACCGGGAAACCTCACAGTAAATTTTGTGCCCTGACCGACTACACTGGTACATTCCACAGTTCCATTATGCAATTCAGCAAACTCCTTGACAATAGAAAGACCTATCCCTGTTCCCTCGGATTTGATCGTTCTTGATTGATAATAGCGATCAAAGATCTTCGATATTTCACTAGCTTCGATTCCTATACCTTCATCACTAACCTGGATTTCAAGGTCGTGACCGTTTTCGATAATCTCTATGGATACATGTCCAGGCTCATCACTATATTTTATAGCATTGCTGATAAGGTTGTTGATTATCTTCTCAAACTTATCCCGATCAAGACGGGCCAATAGCTCATTAGATGCATGGGTTATCAACAGCCTCTGCTTTCTTTCCTTAGCATAAGGCTGAAAGTTTTCTCTAATCTCAGAGATCATTCCAATTACCTCTAGCTTGATCCTTTCAGTTGGCAGCTCCCCTTTATCTAAGCGACCAAGGTCAAGCATTTCATTCACCAACTGGAGCAGATACTTTCCATTCTTTAGGGAGAGGTTGAGTTCATTTTGTATCTCCACCGGAATCTTCCCACTCTGAATACTCTGTTCGAGCGGAGAGATAATAAGCGTAAGTGGGGTCCTCAATTCATGTGACACGTTATTAAAAAACCGGGTTTTCAATTCCTGTATATGACTCAACTGCTCTTTCTCAGCTGTGAGCTTGTCTATGGTCAGCTTCCGCTCAAAAGCATCTTTAGAAACTATGATATGATTCCTGATAAGGTCAATTGTGAAGATGGTATCTCGAAGCAAGAAGGTCACGAAAGGAAGGTTAGTAGTCAAGTACCTATGTGGTATCACTTCATTTAATGCCAATATCAGGATCAAGGCAAGTATAACGAGTACGAAATTCGCAATCAGGAAAACAATGGCCCTGGATCTATGCTCATGCCACGCTCGATATATCAGGATGAATATAAGTAGAAATGAAATCAGAAAGTAAGCAGTAGCCGCTTTTGGAAATAACACTCCATCCTGAATAAACGCCAGAGATAGAACAAAAGGAAAGAAAGGAAGTGTGAGCGCCCGGTAGATTTTCGGGGAATGCGATTTACCTATCAGATAATGAGCACTGAAGGCATGGAAGAAGTAGACTAGCATGAAGTTAATCATGATTTCTACCCAACCCATCATTTGCATGGAGACATCAAATAAGTGAATGAATGTTTGGTTTTGGATGATGGCCATTCCCGTGCCTGTAGCCACTACGGCAATGTAAAATGCAACCGTACGATCCCTGCTCAGCCACCAGAGTGCCAAGTTGATAATGAGGATGATAATCTCCATGCCTGTAATGAGCGTAGTAGAGGTAAATATTTCCGTAGCGTGTGCATCGAGTTCTTCGGCAGCAACTGACTCAATATGAGATAGAGATTGATTTTGAATACTATACCCGTGAAAGGAAGATATCTTCACATAAGTAGTGCCTTTTTCTGGGTAGATCGCTACGACATTTCGGTAGAAACCACGCTGGAAAGACCTTTGATCATAATCAATAATACGCCCCCCAATTGAGTAGTACCCGGCACTATCTGCATAGAAGACCTCTATCTGATCCATATAATTAGATAGATAGAGATAATCCGAATCATCAAGAACCTCCTCCTCTATTTTAAGCCATATGACAGGCACTTTAGGCGAATTTCCCTCAAAGGGTTTGAATATAATACGGCCCTGCCGCTCCTGCTCTCTCAATTCCCTAAATGTCAGGTTGGTAGTATCCACATGAATCAAAAACTGATCTGCGGAAATAAAAATACTGGCAGCTTCCACGCTTAACCGGAAGCCCAGAAACAATAATACCAGAATAAACTCAATTCGGAATTTCATAATTACAGTAGCACTAATCGCTAATCTAAGGTATATAATACATGCATTATTAGAGGATATAATCCACTTTTCATTCTAATTGGCAGTTATCTAATAGACTTTGGCAGAAACCTGATAGTAGGATTATAATGATTTAGCTCTCTTTGATATGTTCAATTAATTAGCGCAAAAATTCAATTATTATGAAAACTCTCCATTCCTTAAATGACCGAACCCATCAAATCTCGTTGCGATCGGTCGTATTATTGATCATTTGTTTATTGCTCATCCAACCTTTCACCTATGCCCAGTCCTCCTGGAACCAGCTAGGTGCCGATCTAGCCGGGACATCTGGGGATGGAATTGGAGCAACTGTCAGTTTATCCTCCGACGGACAGACCATGGCGACCGGGTCAGGTTTCGGACCGAATGCAACCAACAAAGGTTTGGTGAGAGTTTACACCAAAGCGGGCTCCTCCTGGATGCAGAAAGGGGGTGACCTGTTAGGAGAAGCTGATGGAGACTCCTTTGGATCATCTATAAGCCTCAGCGATGACGGTAACAGCATCGCCATTGGAGCCTTTGTTAAGGATCTCACTGGCAGCTTTGCCCCAAATGGAAGAGTGCAAGTATATGAATGGTCGGGTTCTTCCTGGGTTCAAAAAGGAAGCAATCTCGACGGTGTGGATGATTTTGAAAACTTTGGCGAGGCAATAAGCCTTTCGGGCAATGGCAATCGACTGGCCATTGGAATACCCGGGCAAGACACTAACGGAGCGACAGCTGGAGGTGAAACTGGTGCTGTGAGGGTCTATGAATTTACCACAGACTGGAACCTCCTTGGAACTGAAATTGCCGGGAATGAAGATTTTTCAGTTTTTGGATCAGCTGTAAGCTTGGATGAGACTGGAACTACACTCGCAGTGGGCAATCCTACTTTTACGGGCGGTGGATTCACCTATAATGGACAGGTACATGTGTATCGATGGAGCGGCTCAGCCTGGGAGGCCAAAGGCAGTACTTTAAGCACGTTCGAAGGTGACTCGGAAGAGCGGCTTGGTGCTTCAGTAAGTTTGTCCAGCGATGGTAACCGTTTGGCTATTGGCGCACCTTATGACCTTTTTCTCGGTTCTGGTCCTACATACATTGGTCATGTGCAAGTTTGGGATTATACAGCCGAAACTTGGACACAAGTAGGAAATGATATTGTTTCAAATTACGACGGTGATGAATTTGGAGCTAAAATTCAACTTTCTGGAGATGGAACGCATATTGTAATAGGTGCTACTGGCAATTTCGATACGAATAATCCCAATGGCCGAGCACAAATATGGAACCTCGACAATTTAGCTTGGGGACAAGTGGGTGATGATCTAACAGGTGAGGCAAGCGATGATGCGGCAGGTACTTCTGTGGCTATCTCCAGTGACGGAAGTATCGTTGCGATGGGTGCTCCATCAAACAGTGGCGGTGGTGCTAGCGCAGGGCAAGTAAGGCTATTCGAGTTTGGCGTGGCAGATACGAGCTCACCAACAGTAGTTGTAGCAACAGCAAATACCCCTACTAACTCCAGTCCAGTTACCGTTTCGATTACCTTCAATGAACCCGTAACAGCATTTACAATAGATGGTATCACTATAAATACTGGGACGAAAAGCAATTTTAATGGAAGCGGTAAAGACTATACAGTGGACATCACTCCTGATGCAGATGGTGAAGTCACCGTTCTTGTAGCCGCCGGACAAGCGCAAGATGCGGCGGGAAATTTCAACGAGGTTTCCAACACATTAGCTTTTACTTATGATACCGCTGAGCCTACTGTAGATATACTAGATGCTCCCTCTGTGATCAACGGCGATCTTTTTACCGTCACTTTTGAATTTAGTGAGGACGTAACTGATTTTATAGAAACAGATGTGACGCTGACTAATGCTAACATATCCAACTTCCAGATGGTAGATGCTGATACCTACAGCGCAGATATAACAGGAAATGGAAACATTAAAATAGAAGTGCTAGCCAACACTTTCAATGACCTTGCGGGCAATGCCAATGCTTCTGGCGTAGAAGTTGACATAGCCTATGATGTTGTCGGTCCAATAGTTCAGTTTGAACTTAATCGATCCATTGGGCCATCAGGTGCTCAGGTTTTGATCGTATTCCTTGATCCAGATAATTCTGTATTTGAAGCAGTCAATGGCTTTGAACTCACTGATATCATCGTTGAAAATGGAATGCCAAGCGATCTTGAAGTGATATCGTCACAGTTTATTTCAAATGCATACTCATTCTTCATTACCC
Source organism: uncultured Marinoscillum sp. (assembly GCA_964351625.1). GTDB lineage: Bacteria > Bacteroidota > Bacteroidia > Cytophagales > Cyclobacteriaceae > Marinoscillum. The sequence continues at coordinate 2,332 of CAYGOV010000064.1, read as the reverse complement.
CGGATGGTGAGGGTGATGTCACGATAGACATATTTGCCGGCTCAGTAACAGATGCTGCAGGAAACGGTAACGTTGCTGTAACTCAAGTCATAATCACCTATGATGATGAAGCTCCTACTGCACAACTTAGTGTCTCAAACACTCAAATAAACTCCGAAAATCCTTTTACACTGACCGTCACTTTCAGTGAGGAAATCAATGCATTTAATTTTACATCTGATAGTATAACAGCAAGTAACGCGACCATAAGTGATCTGGCACAACCTGATGAAAGCAACAAAAAATTATTCACAGCCACGGTTACTCCAGCTAGTGCAGGTGATATCACTATTGAAATACAAGACGGTAAAGCACAAGATCTGGTGGGCAACCCAAATCCCGCTACTACACCTTTGGTAATCACCTTTGATAATGTGCCTCCAGTGGTGACGGCAGATGCCCTCTATACCAATGATCAAACCCCGGCACTGACAGGAACTATAGATGACCCTGCGGCTATGATAAGCGTGACATTAGATGGCCAATTCTATGATGCTATCAATAATGGCAATGGCACATGGACATTGACAGATAATACAATTCCAGAACTGTCAGAGGGTACTTATGAAATCTCGGTGATTGCTACTGATGTTTTAGGCAATCAAAGTGTGGAAGTGATTACTCAACTCAAAATAGACTTAACTGCACCAGAATTTTTCTTTGTCAATGGAGCTTTGACGGGTTTTAATTTATTTGACAAACCAGTGAATGGTCATCCACTAATTATCAATATCATAAGCGAGGAGACGGTCGGTCTTTCTTTAGAAGGTATAAATATAGACGGCAATGTAGTACCTGAATTTATAGCACTTACCTATGTTCAGGATCAAGGAACAGGAGACTGGTATCATCTCCTTGCACTGACACTTGCCGACCCTGAAGTCAGTCAGGTAATTACGGTGACGATTATGGAGGGGGCAGCCACAGACCTGGCAGGCAATGCCAGTGTGGAAAGTGTTCAGGTAATCACCTATGATCTTTCCGGGCCTGTCATTACTGCATTTGAAAGGAATATTGAAGCTAGGAATACTTCACCTATCCCTGCTACTATCACCTTCAACAAATCCACCTTTGGTTTTACGAACGAGGATCTTATAGTTGGAAATGGGACAGTAGAGAACATTAGCACAACAGATAACCTGAACTTCACATTTGATATTTTATCGGAAGCAGAAGGCTTGGTTACTATCCAACTTGCCGAGCTTAGTGTGGAAGACGAAATTGGAAACTTAAATGCAATGGCGTCTGAGGTTTTTAGCTTCATTTTTGATACCACTGCACCTTTAATAAATACTTCTACTACGGGTACTACAAACCTTGCTACTGTGCCTATCACTTTTACATTTAGTGAGCCTGTAAATGGGCTTTCTTTGGATGATTTAGTAGTATCAAATGGAACAGCGGCTAATCTTAATACGGCTGATTTCGTCACCTATACAGTTGATATTTCTACATCTCAAGAGGGCTTGAATACCATCAGCCTGGCCGATGGTGCTATGACCGACCTAGCAGGGAATCCCAACATTGCAAGCACCATTTCGTCTGTCTTTTACGATATCACACCCCCAGCTGTATTGTTTTATGTAACCAACCTTGATGAGTTTGGTAATATCATTTTTACCGAATCTATAGCGTATGTCAACAGCAACAATACATTCCGAGCTGGTGTAATCTTCAATGAGCAGGTAGAGGGTTTTAGCCTTGATGGAGTGGAAGTACAAGGTGGATCTAAGAGCAACGTTCTGAGCTATGGGATCAATCAAACCAACGGAAATGATCAGTACTCTATAGATGTAACCCCAGACGGTACTGGAAATAACATTTCTATCTTGGTATTGGCTGGCGCAGTTACTGACATAGCAGGTAATGCGAGTGAAAGCGGAGAATACACACTCCAGTATGACGATGCGCCTCCTACCGCAAATCTTACTGTGCCAAACTTACAAATTAATTCTACAGATCCTCTTACGCTGACTGTCACTTTTAGTGAAGAAATTATTGCAAGTAAGTTTTCTGCGGATAGTATTACTGTTGACAATGCCACACTTAGTAATTTTTTACAACCAGATGGAGCAGACGCGAAGGTGTTTACAGCTACTGTTACCCCTGATGGTTTAGGTGATGTTTCTATCGAAATCCTAGCAGGTAAGGCGGTAGATATCGCCAACAACTCGAATACCGCTACTACACCTTTGGTAATCACCTTTGATAATGTGCCTCCGGTAGTGACGGCAGATACCCTCTATACCAATGATCAAACCCCGGCACTGACAGGAACTATAGATGACCCTGC
>CAYGOV010000063.1:0-8251 GCA_964351625.1 uncultured Marinoscillum sp. | reverse complement strand
GAAAAGGTGAATACCAAAGACCATACGGCACAGATACTGGGTTAATCCTCAATATCCAAATTAAAAGGCACTTGACGGATTATTGTAAATCCATTAAGTGCCTTTTTTTTATGCTTATTTCATTAATGATAAGAATTTACCTAGTAATCCGGATACGTTAAAAAAATACATGAAACACAGGCGGTTTAATGAGTATCTTCCAACCCTAAACCGCCACCCATATGTACTTCAATATTAAGAGGACACTCGTCCTTTTATGCTTTGCATTTGCCGCTATTGCCCAAGCGCAAACTTATCCTGGGAATGTGTCTTCTAACCTTAAACTCTGGCTGAAAGCAGATGTAGGAACGTCTACGACCACAAACAATACTACCATTAGTACCTGGAGTGATCAAAGCGGCAATGGCATTAATGCTACCGAAGCTACCAATAGGCCTCTTTTTAAAGATAATGCTACAGATAATTTGAACTTCAATCCCGTCATTTCTTTTGATGGGGTAAATGATATCTTATCGACCATCTCAGATCCGCTCTTAAATTCGGATGATTTCTCAGCCTATTTTGTTTCAAATTCTAATACTGCCTTAACAAGAGGACGGGATGGTTTCGGAAGTGGCTGGTCATTTCGAGGAATGAACTCCATTGTCATAATGTCACCATCAACTCTAAATAAATTTCCTACTGGAGCAGGGGCGGCATCAACTAATTCCCCAACTGTGCATACGCTTACTTTTGATCAAGGTGTATCCTTGCAATCGTACCGAAATGGTCTCGCTGGAACCGCAGAAAATGCTCCAGGAAGCTCACTCAGACCAAGTACAAAATTCATTAATATTGGCATTGACAATAATGCCTTCCGGCTTTGCAAGATCTCCGAAATAATCATTTTCAAGACGGTTTCGTCAACTATGGATCGTCAAAAAATTGAATCCTATCTCGCTATCAAATACGGTATTACCCTAAATCAAACATCACCCGTTAACTACCTCGCTTCAGACGGAGGAACAATCTGGGATGCTGCGGCCAATGCTTCTTACAAAACAGACATTACTGGTATAGGTAGAGATGATAACTCTGCGCTCGATCAGAAAAAATCTAAGAGCGTAAACTCCAATGCCATTCTCACTATCGCCAATGGCGATATCACATCTCCTACGGCTTTCGGTGCAAATGACTCTTGGTTGGTTTGGGGAAGTGACAATGCTGCCGTAACCTTTGGTTCTGGAAATATCAGCAATGTGAATGGCTCTACTTCCAACAGAATGAGCAGAATCTGGAAAGTAGATGAAACGGGCACCGTAGGTGAAGTGGAAATTAGCTTTAGCAATGCCCTTGCTACAGGAAATGTCTCGATTGTCATAGATCCTAGTGACAACACATTCGGAGCTGGTACGCGAACTGTAGTAGCGATGACAGACGATGGATCGAATTATACAGCCATTGTAGATTTCAATGATGGAGATTTATTTTCATTTGTGAATGCATCCCCTGCAGTCCTTAACTCTGTAGGTCCAGGTAGTGTGACTTCAACACTCGAACTTTGGTTGAAAGCTGGTTTAGGCACTACAGTATCAGGCAGTGATGTGACCACATGGGCCGATCAAGTGCTTAGCAATGGCGCTAGAGATATGTCCAATGGCTCAACCGCCAATCAACCTGATCTAATTGCAGATGGATTGAATTTTAATCCTGCAGTTGATTTTGATGGTACTGATGATTGGTTAGACGGAGCAGCCGTTTTGGGCGCTGGTGATGATACCTTTTCATACATCGCTGTTTGGCAATCTGATGAATCAAAGTTGGCTTCCATTTTTGAACAAAACAGCAATGGCCAAGTGACTGGACAAAGGGCTTCGATGATCACCTTTGCTGATAACACCTATGGGTTCAATGGACAATCTAATGACGCAAATAACATACTCAACTATAGCTTAAATACTCCTGCTGTCTCAAGTCTAATATTGGATGGAACCAATGTATTTGGTTATCACAATGCGGCATCTACTTCTCAAGCTTTAAATTTTGTCACTCAAAATATTGGAGCGGATGCGTTTGCCATAGCTAGGAAGCATTCATCTCCGAGCGAGTATTTCAATGGAAAAATCGCCGAGATCATTGTGTACTCTTCCAACCTCTCAGCGACAGATCGCCAGAAGGTAGAATCTTACTTATCTATCAAATACGGTATTACCCTAAATCAAACATCACCCGTTAATTACCTCGCATCTGATGGTGGTACCATCTGGGATGCTACGGCCAATGCTTCTTACAAAACAGACATCACTGGTATAGGTAGAGATGATTACTCTGCGCTCAATCAGAAAAAATCTAAGAGCGTAAACAGTAACGCTATCCTTACCATCGCCAATGGAGACATCACTACTCCTGCGGCTTTCAGCGGAGACGACTCGTGGTTGATCTGGGGTAGTGAAAATGGCGCTATTGCCTTTGGAACGAGCTATAGTAAAGGAGACGGCTCGTCAACAAACAGAATGACTCGTGTCTGGAAAGTGGATGAAACCGGAACTGTGGGTAATGTAGAAGTCAGTTTCGGCAATGGACTGGCTACTGGCACTGTTTCTTTGGTCATCCACCCTACCGACCCAAGTTTGAGTTTCACTGCTGAAAGACGTGTGATCGAAATGACTGACAGTGGTACTGATTATGAGGCTACCGTAGATTTCGAAGATGGTGACTATTTTACTTTCGTAAATGCATCCTCAGCGGACCTTGCTACTAAGGGTGTATTGATCAATGAAGTAGTAGCTACCCCTCAGCAAGACTGGAGTATAGGCAATTTCTACAATGCTGCACCTGGCGGCACTGCGGGAGCTGATGACGAATGGGTGGAGCTTTATATAACCAAAGCAGGGCTCAACCTCACTGGTTGGACAATAGAGTTAAAAGATGGAACGGCAGTCTCTGGTGATCTAACTTCCACAGGAGCATTTGACGTCTCCAACTATCTCTCTTTGACTGGAGGTACATTTACCAACACAAAAGTGGGTGACTACCTCATATTAGGTAATGTTGACGGTTCGGGAGAGATGAATGCTACAGGTGCAGACACCATCAATTTGAAAGATAATGCCGGAAGTCTCATTGATCAGGTAATCATCTCTACGACACCAGGCACTGGTTTTAATGGCAACTCTACAGGTACTACTGACGAGTCTGTTTCTCGGATTCCAAATGGCACAGACACTTATGTAAACAGTGCAGATTTCTCAAAAACTAAAGCAACACTCGGAACTACGAATTCCCCAGCAGGTACAGTGAAAATCAATGAGGTCATTACCGATCCTCAGCAAGACTGGGGTTCTATAGCTTTCAGCGGTGCAGCCCCAGGAGGCACAGGCGCAGATAATGATGAATGGATAGAGCTTTATGTAGCGTCGGATGGCATCAACCTTACAGGATGGACGATTGAGATGCAGGATGGTAGTGATATCAACGGACAACTGACCACCTCAGGTAGTGGCGTTTTTGGCACAGTCAATTATATCAGTAGTGGATCTGGGACATTCATCAACACCCTTGCTGGTGACTATCTCATACTCGGTGACCCTACTGGAGATATGAATAATGACGTCTTAGTAATACTTAAAGATGCAACGGGGACTGCTGTCGACAGTGTCCAGCTCGGTGGTGGCGCTGGCGAAGCACCGGATGGAAACGCCTCCTCGGTAAACAATGAATCGGTATCGCGTTATGTCAACGCTTCAGACACAAATACCGACGATGTAGATTTTATTCAAACACTAGCTTCACCTGGTGCAACGAACTCACCAACTGGCACTGTAGTAATTAATGAAGTAGTCACTGATCCAGAACAAGATTGGAGCACAAATGGATTCATTGGTACTATAGCTGGTGGAACAGTATCCGAAATAGATGAGTGGGTGGAATTATATATTGGAACCACAGGAATCAATCTCACAAACTGGACACTTAGTGTAGTAGATGGTAGTGATGATTTAATAGATCAAAGTCTCACTGCAGGTGGTGCGTTTACAATTTCTAATTATTTGGGTTCTGGCAGTTTTTTATCAACGGTGGCTGGTGACTATTTGATACTAGGCAATCTTATAGGAACAGGAAGTATGAATAACAGTGTTCAACTCACTCTAAAAAACGCTTCAGGCACCATCATCGACCAAGTAAAACTTGGAGGAGGAGCGGGTGATGCGCCAAGTGGAGCCGCTGCTGGTGCATCGGACGAGGCAGTTGCTAGAATACCGAACGGAACAGATACAGGTGCAGATGATGCTGATTTCGCTAAAGTAGCAGCCAGTTTAGGTGCGGCAAATACTATTGCATCTACACCTCAAAGTGGAAATGGGCTTGATTTTGATGGGGTAGATGATCACGTAATTAGTACTGGGTTTACTAATGTCACAGCTTATACAATTGAAGGTTGGTTTAAACTTAATTCTACTGGCAATCAAAATATTATTGTAGGAACCGTAGCTACACCTGCTACCTCTTGGACTCATCAATTGCGCGTGGCAAGCGGAAGGTACTCTCATTTCACATACGATGGCTCATTAAATACTATAGCCGCGAACGACCTTGCTGTAACAGGCCAATGGGATCATGTGGCTATTACTGCTGTAAATAGTGGATCCATCAGTATGTACATCAACGGAATATTACAAACTACAACTGAACCTATTAACAATCTTGGTTCTTTCACCAAATTCTATTTGGGCAGTTCATCTAATTCTGTTGATTTAGGAACTCTGGGGTATTTCAATGGACAAATGGATGAAATTAGGATTTGGAGTGACGCTCGAACTCAAGAAGAAATCCTCGAGAATATGTTTACAACGCTCACAGGTGCTGAATCGAATCTTGTAGCCTACTACAATTTTGATCAAGGTAGCGGCACTACCCTGCCTGATCTTACTGCGGGTGACCATGATGGTGTGCTTACTAACATGGACAATTCTGATTGGGTATCAGCGGCATGGAATAGCTATACTCAAAACACAGCCATCCTTCAGTCTGGAGGTAGTGATATTTCTACAGGTACCTCTGGGGAGCTCACATTTACTGATGTAGCATTCCTTAATGATAATAATGACTTCTTACTCGTAGGTCATGAAAATAGTGACTTTATAGAAGTAACTAGCGAACTGCCTTCTGGTACATTAGTCACAGCTCGCTATGGTCGCAACTGGCACCTGACTAAAATCGATGTGGTAGGCACTGCCAATGGCAATGTCCAGTTCTCTTTTGATCTCAGTGCTACGCCAAATGCCGACTATACCTATTATCTACTAGAGCGAGCAGGTACTTCTGGTGATTTCTCCATAGTTCCTATGGTGGAAAGCAATCCAAGTGGCAACAGTGTCGTCTTCACAGTCAATGCCTCTCAGCTAGACAATGGTTCCTATTATACGATAGGTAGATCAGATGCTGGTGTGGGTAATGCTTTGGATTTTGATGGGGTGAATGATTATGTCGCAACTTCGATAACTCGTGAAAGTCTTACTGCTTTTACCATGGAAGCTTGGTTTAGGTTCGATGGTTTGATAGGCGATGGATACACTCCAATATTTGCGAGTAACAGTACTAATTTCTTTCTAGGCAAGAGTACGGGCACGAGCGATATAGGCATTGAGGACAATGGATTCGTAGCAAATGTGGCCGTCGGCACAAATGCCTGGGATGGAAACTGGCATCATATAGCCATGACGGGTGCATCTGGCACAAACCAAATTTATCTGGACGGTACACTTGTCGGATCTTCATCTGCTTTTTCAGGAGGCACGGGTACTATATGGATTGGAAGAGAACCAGAAGGTGCCGGATATTACTTTAACGGAATAATTGACGAGACACGAATTTGGTCTGATATCAGGACCCAAGCCGAAATCATCGACAATATGTATTCCAACCTAGCTGGCACTGAAGCCAACCTAGTTGCCTACTACCGCATGAACAATGGTATAGGTAATGGCAATACCAGTCTGCCAGACCTTAGCGGAAATGGAAATGGCGGAACACTTACCAATTTTGATAACCTCAATTCAGCGACAGCCTCTTCCAACTATGTCACTGCTGGTCGATCTACTTTTGCTGACTTGGCCTATATAGTTAACAATACAACCGATGTACTTACCAACACATCAGGTGAATTGACCATCACGAGTACCACAGCTGACTTCCTTCAAGATACCGGCGATCAGATTATTTGGGGTAACGATGACGGTGAATTCACAGAAACCACCGCTGATGTCCCTACAGGCACTTTGGTGACTAACAGAATCACCAAAACTTGGCGTGTATCGAAAAACGATGTGAGTTCAAACAATGGCAACCTGACGTTCGCGTTTGATCTGGGTACAGCGCCGAATGCTGATTACACTTATTATCTACTCACACGAACAGGCACTTCTGGTAATTTCTCTGTGGTAAAAACCATCGGTTCTCGACATAATGGAAACAGCATAGCATTCACCATAGACGGTGCTCAGCTTACAAGTGACAACTATTTCACTTTGGGTCGATCAAATATTGGAGCGGGTAATTCTTTGGATTTTGATGGGACGGATGATTATGTTATTTCAACAATTAATGGCACAGCACTAACTACGCTAACAATAGAAATGTGGATTAATGAAGGAGTGAGTCAAAGTAAGGGTATTTTTCAATGGGCTAATGTTCTAAATGCAGGTACCCCATTTGTTTACTTCAATGATGAAAATAGCACATTTAGATTGTATGTAGATGGCGATTATCGAATTAGCACGCCACTAACTGCTGGAACTTGGCATCATATTGCAACAACCTACAATGGTACTACCTGGCGACTTTTTAAGGATGGAATAGAAGTTGGTAATTATGTCGGTGGTTTGACGCATAGTGCAAATGCAGCAATAATTTACCTAGCAAATGGCTTTGCAGGGTATTGGGATGGTCAGTTTGATGAAGTTCGAATCTGGTCAAAAGCTAGAACCAAAGACGAAATCCAACAAAATATGTACCGTACCTTGGATGTCGCCAATGAATCCAATCTTGTAGCCTATTACAAATTTGATCAGGGAATAGCTGAGGGAACGAATACAGGAGTCAACCTTCTCACTGATCATAGTGGAAACAATAACTCAGGAACACTCACCAATTTCGCGTTGGCATCCACAGCCTCCAACTGGGTAGGCTCAACTGCCACCATAGTAGATGCCGCTTCTGCATCAGCGCTTGCTGGTCCGGGCAATGCTTTGGATTTTGATGGAACGGATGATTATGTTTTAGTTTCTGACAATAATAACATGGAAACAAGCTCTCTAATAACAGTTGAAGCTTGGGTTAACCCGGACATTGTTACCGGTTACGGTTGTTATCTATGTAGATACTATTCAGGTGGAGATGCTTCAAACGTTTTTGCATTTTATCACAATGCTGGCACGTTGATTTGGGCAATAAATGAGAGTGACAATAATTTAGTTCAAGCTACTTCTACGATTTCGGCAAGTGAATGGACTCACATCGCTGGTGTGGCAGATGGTTCGGAAGTTCGTCTATACGTCAATGGAATTTTGATTAGCTCTACGTCTTATGATGGGACAATTACAAGTAACAGTGCTCGAGACCTATTAATAGGTAAATTTCGAATAGATGACGGATTTGGTGTCTATTCTGGTTTAATAGACGAAGTACGCATCTGGAACACTGCTCGTACCGCTGCGGAGATCCAAGCCAATATGTTTGAAGAGCTCAATGGAGATGAAGCAGGATTAGTAGCCTATTACAAATTCGATGAGGCTGCTGGCTCCACTACCCTACCTGATGAGTCCACGAATAGCAATACAGGCACATTGACCAATATGGATGCTGCTACTGACTGGGTAAGCGCAGCTGCTAGAGAGCCTTTCAAAACGCTATCAGCAGGAAATTGGAACAGTGCATCTACCTGGAAGTCAGGTGCTGTACCGAATGCTGGCACTGCTGTTTTGAGTATTAATCATGATATCACCTTAGATGCTAACCTCAGTGCTAAAATGCTAAACATCGCTGATGGAATTACGGTCACACTCGCTTCAGGACAAACCTTATCGGTAGCAGGCAATATCATCAACAATGGAAGTATCGTTGGTGATGGTATCTTATCATTTACTGCCGGTACCCCTATGCTAGGTGGTACAATGAGCAATATCTCAATTAATGGAGCCAACCCTACCCTTATGTCAAATACCACAGTCACGGGCACATTGACTATGACCACTGGTAATATTACGCTTGGAGA
>CAYGOV010000062.1:0-9039 GCA_964351625.1 uncultured Marinoscillum sp. | reverse complement strand
TGGCCATTGTCATGTAAAGCAACTGAACATGCCTTTGTGGAAGTCTCAATACTTAAGATCACGCTGATTTTTCTATTTAAGAATTTGTGAATAGCGATCATTGTCGCTGAGCACTTTTACGGCTGCTAAAATATCAGGGTCATTGTCAAACCCTGTTTCAACCATTCCGCTTTGGAAATAATAACGGCCAGCAATCTCTTGTTCCAGCAATTGCTTGATCTGTGCACTATATCTGGTTAAATCATCCTCCTTGCTATGTAGGGTAGCTCTTTGTAACGCTAAGAGTTGATCTTTGATGGCAGGGAAATATTCTTCATATTTGGCTGAGGCCAATAATAGCTCTACTTCCTCTTCGATATCTGTTGAATAAGTTAAGTTTTTACTATCCAGCCATTTTTTAAACAAGGTATAATCTTCATCTGAAATGCTGAACTCCTTGGCAGATGGGATTTCGGAATGTGTATGATAATACTCAGTAGCAAAGTCAAAAATAAGGTCGGAAGACATGAGTGCATAAGTAATGGGTGCATACTCCTGCTCATCCACAGGAATGTCTGGGTTTACACCACCTCCATCAAAAACAGGCCGGCCTAGCTGTGTAGTGAAAGCACTTTTAAGTGAATCGGCAATCTTATTTAAACTTCCATCAGGATTTCTATGGCTGTAATCAATTGCTTGAATACATCTTCCAGAAGGTATATAATACTTGCCTGTAGTCACTTTAAGCTGCGAATTGTATGCAAGCGGCATAGTCTGCTGGACTAACCCTTTTCCATAAGATCTGCGACCCACTAAAACACCTCGGTCATAATCTTGCATTACACCAGCCACTATCTCCGATGCAGAGGCACTGGAACCACTGACAAGAACAACTAAAGGTATGCTCTCATCAGCAGCATCATTCAAGGTAGTGTATGTTTTCGTCGAGCTCTTAAGTTTTCCCCGAGTCGTAACTACTTCCTTGCCTTTTCCAATGAATACATTAGAGACATTAATGGCTTCTTCAAGTAATCCACCAGGATTTCCGCGAAGGTCCAATATTATCTTTTGTGCTCCTTGGGCCTTTAGATCTACAACTGCCCTTCGCACTTCTGCCCCTGCTTCAGTCGTGAAATCTGTAAGCCTTAGGTATCCAATCTCGTCAGTTACCAAACCAGAATATGGAACGTTTTTAACCGTAATCCTTTCTCTATTAAGTGTGACCTCAAAAGGCTTTTCTTTCCCGAAACGCTTTACCTTCAAAATAATATCACTTTTTGATTGACCCTTCAATAGTTTGCTAGTAGCATCGGAAGGCTGATTAGTAATATCTATACCGTTAATCGATAATATCTGATCCCCCGCAAGTAGACCAGCTCGATGAGCAGGATAGCCTTCATATGGAAGCACAATTGTACTAATCCCGCCTTTCTTATCAACGATCGCTCCGATACCTCCATATTCACCTGTGGTGATAGTTCGATAGTCTTCAATATCATCCTCTGGAATATAATTAGTGTATGGGTCAAGAGATGCCAACATGGCAGTGATGCCAGTTCGCATTAAAACATCAGGGTGAATCTCATCTACGTAATAGGCATTCACCTCCTTGAAAAGTGTAACGAAAATATCTAGGTTTTTGACGATTTCGAAAGTACGGTCACCGTAACTAGAAGTGGTAAATCCAAAAGTCCCTAAGGAAAGAACACAAAGAATTAAGACTAATTTGACAGTTCTGCTCATAGTATCTACTCAAATTGTGATGGTAAATCTAATATTAAGTCAGAGAAGAGGGCTGACTTGACTCACGAGACACTAAACGCTGAAGTGAGCCAGTTAGTTTCTCCTCAATTACAGCATATGATAACGCCGATTTGTCCAAATAAATGAATGCTATTTGATAGAAGGCTGGTAATCTACCATCAAGGATGGCTGTTTTGTTCAGACGGTATGCCTCACGCATACGACGCTTAAGCAAATTGCGATCGACAGCTCTTTTGAAAGATCTTTTTGGTACTGAAAAAAGTATGCGATGGTAATCGATGGTCGGATCAGACTCCTTGATGTATTTGACCTTCATTGGATGTAAATAAAAAGAGGAACCGTTCTTGAACAGCTCCTCAATAGTTTTTTTACCAGTCAACTTTTCCTTTTTAGGAAAAGTAAAAGAAAGGCCTCTCTCAGACATAGGCCGAGATATTTTATTTCTTGTAGGTCTCGTCAGAAACGGTAAGTCTCTTACGACCTTTTGCTCTGCGTCTTGCGATAACAGCACGACCATTGGCTGATTCCATTCTTAAACGGAAACCGTGCTTGTTTTTTCTCTTTCTTACTGAGGGCTGGAATGTTCTCTTGCTCATAGCTTTATTCTATTTCTCGAAACGGAGGGCAAAGATAGATAAAGATTAATTCTTACCAAATAATTATCTAAAACAAGTCTATTAATTCTTAAAACTTATGACCCCAAAATATCTCTCTTAATAGTTTGAAGCTGACTGAAGGTCAATCTTGGCCCATATTGGGAGACAACTGCAGAAGCAGCCATACTCGCCAACTTACCCGAAGAAGCAAAAGAATGACCATTAGTGATACCATAGAGGAATGCTCCTGAAAACATATCCCCCGCCCCATTACTATCTATGGCTGTAGTAGGATATGGCTCAATACTGACGAACGTATCACCATCAAAAATCATCGCCCCGTTTTTGCCCAAAGTGATGACAAACTTCTTCGCAACCAATTTCAAAGCCTCTCTTGCTTGAGCAAGGGTATCTTTCTCTGTGAAAAGTAAGGCTTCCTCTTCATTGCAAAACAACAGGTCTACTGAAGCCCCCACAACCTCCATCATCTGAGCTCGGAAATACTTCACCATGCTAGGGTCTGAAAAGGTTAGACTTACTTTAACTCCATTTTCCTCGGCAATACTTTTGGCCCTTTTCATGGCTTGAAGTCCATTTTCTGATGTAACTAAATAACCTTCGATAAATAGATACTCAGCACTTTTCAAAGCATCTTCATCTAATTCGGCAACAGAAAAATCAGAAGTAATTCCCAAAAAGGTATTCATTGTTCGCTCTGCATCTGGTGAAACCATCACAAGACATTTGCCAGTAGTTCCTTCAGGAAGTGCGTCAGCTTTCAAATTAGTTTTGAGGCCATTGTCAGTTAAATCCTTGAGGTAAACGATACCATCTTCATCATTGGCTACTTTGCATGAGTAATATCCGCTACCGCCAAGCTTGCTCAATGCCACAGCGGTATTAGCTGCAGAACCCCCACCTTGTTTAGCACTGATATGACCCTGAACAGCTTCAATCAACTCCTTTTGACGATCACTATCCACTAAAGTCATCAACGATTTTTCGATATTATATGCATTCAAAAATGCATCATCTACTTTGATTTCATAATCAACAAGTGCATTACCAATAGCATATACATTATATATCATTTTACTCCTTTTTGGCTCACCGAACTTTAAATTACATGCGAAAGTATTAATTTCTTTCCCATCTTAAAGGATCATTATCAATTCTCTTCAGTTAGTAATAAAATAATAGAATTTAGTAGTCAAATCACAGTGTTTCACCTAAAAATATTAGGATTCCAGCAAAAGCATAATTAGCTTTCACCCCAACTATATCTACCTGATTTTCAATTAGAAACTGAGAATTAGAAAAGAAAAAGATTAAACATACCTGAGTGTATGGCATTAGTAACACTTCCACAGCTCACCCCTAAACTATGCTGTGAAAGATTGACAGACAACTCAAGGATGTTTATCTTGTATAGAGATTGAGTTAAATTTTAACTGTAGTCTTTTAATCACCGCTATGATAAGAAGAAGTCTAATTTTAAACTCAAATGGGTTTTTAGTTGGGTATAGCAGTTATTAAAGCCTTTTAAAAAACAATAATTGTTATCATACAATGAGAAAATCCGTATTGATCGGCCTATTCGCCATAGGTTTAATACATAGTACGTCTTATGGTCAAGAGAACTCAGTAGGTATTAACACTCGTAATCCGAATGCTAATGCGGTACTTGAACTGGTCTCTCCTGGCAATAACCAAGGCCTTCTTGTTCCTAAACTGACTACACTGCAAAGAAGTAGTATGGAAGCCAATATGAGAGAGACGGAACTTGGCATGATCGTTTATGACAGTGATCTCAACCAATTTTTTTATTGGCATACTCAAGGTTGGCGTGCTGGATTGGGAATTTTAAGTGATACTCAAGCTGCTGGCGATCTTCAGGGCACTTTCCCGAATGTAGAACTTAGAGACAATGTGGTGGACATTGCTGCACTTGATAAGGTACTAGGGAATCTCATCACAGGGGCAACAGCATTCGGCTCTGATAGTACTGTGATTACAATTACACTTGATGCAGACGGACGGGTTCGTGATATCATAGAATTGCCAATATCTATTAACAGTTCTAATGTTGAAGACCTCTCTTTAATAAATGAAGATATAGCGAATGGCACTATGACCATCGTTAAATTGGATGCAGAAGGAAACCAGAACAAAGTTTTGGCGATTGATGCTTCTGGGATGATTTATTGGGAAGATCGAGCTGCGTTTACAAGCTCTTCTCTTGATCAGAATAATATTTATATAGGTAATGACACAGGAACGGCTCAAGGGTTACCGGCAACTGGCGATATAGCAATAACTAATGATGGTAGTGGAGCCAATTTCCAACTCCAAAGTCAAGTTGTAGGCAATAACGAGCTCGATAATGATGCAGTCGAGAGTCAAAATATTCTTGATTCCACCATCCTGTCTCGGGATATTAAAGAAGGCGCTGTTGAATCCATCAATATTTTAGATCAAACGATAGCAACCGCGGATATCGCTGATGGAGCAATAACGTCAGAAAAAATTGCTGAAGGCGTAATCGGTGCGGATAACTTAGGCACAGGTTCTGTTGGTTCCGATGAAATAATTGATGGGGATGTTCAAACCATTGACATAGCTGATGATGCCGTGGTGTCCAGCAAAATAGAAAATGCATCCATCATTTCTGAGGACTTAGATACTGGATCTGTAGAAAGTATTAACATCCTTGACGGAACCATTCTATCAGAAGATATTAATACAGGGGCTGTTGAATCAATTAACATTCTAGATCTAACTATAGCAACAGAAGATATCGCTAATGATGCAATAACCACTGAAAAAATTGCCAATGGAGCTGTGGGCGTAGATGACATTGCCACAAACTCGGTTGGCTCAGATGAGATTATCGACGGTGATGTTCAAACCATTGATATCGCTGATGATGCCGTGGTGTCGAGCAAAATAGAAAATGCATCTATCATTTCTGAGGACCTAGATACAGGATCAGTAGAAAGTATCAACATCCTTGACGGAACTATTCTATCAGAAGATATTAAAACTGGGGCTGTTGAATCAATTAACATTCTAGATCTAACGATAGCAACAGAAGATATTGCAGATGCGGCAATAACCACTGAAAAAATCGCCGATGGAGCTGTTGGTGTAGATGACATTGCCACAAACTCGGTTGGCTCAGATGAGATTATCGACGGTGATGTTCAAACCATTGATATCGCTGATGATGCCGTGGTGTCGAGCAAAATAGAAAATGCATCTATCATTTCTGAGGACCTAGATACAGGATCAGTAGAAAGTATCAACATCCTTGACGGAACGATCCTATCAGAAGATATTAAAGAAGGCGCTGTTGAATCAATTAACATTCTAGATAAAACAATTGCTACAGTTGACATTGCTGATGCAGCAATAACCACTGAAAAAATAGCTGATGGAGCTGTTGGTGTAGACGACATTGCCACAAGCTCAGTTGGTTCAGATGAGCTTATCGATGGTGATATTCAAACCATTGATATCGCTGATGATGCTGTGGTGTCTAGTAAAATAGAAAATGCATCCATCATTTCAGAAGACCTAGATACTGGAGCGGTGGCGAGCGTTAATATTCTTGATGCAACCATTATATCCGCAGATATTAGTATTGGAGCGGTGGAGTCTCGAAACATTCTGAATGAAACTATTATCGCAGAAGATATTAGCACTGGTGCGGTCACTACTTCAGAAATAAGGGATGAAACAATCATTAATCAGGATATAGCAAATAATGCGATTACTACTGATAAGATTTTAGATGGCGAAGTACAAACAGCAGACATTGGAGGATTGCAAGTAACCAATGCCAAATTGGCTGCAAACGCCATCACTACGGATAAAATTAGTGCTCAAGCAGTACAAACTTCAGATATCGCGAATCTGAATGTTACCACTGGCAAAATAGCTGATGATGCTGTAACTAAGGATAAAATTAATGCCGATGTAGCGGGCGAGGGAATTGTTCAAAATGTGGACGGCACGCTGGAGGTTAATCCTGGTAACGGGATTACGATAAATAGTGATGCTGTTGAGGTGAACTTGGATGATATAGATGGAGATGGGCTAATACATGATGTCACTAATGGAGAACTAGATCTTGTCGTTGATAATGCAACCCTTGAAGTTGATAATGACGAGCTTCAGGTTAAGGATTTGGGAATTACAAATGCAAAGATTGCTAATAAGGCTGTTGATGAATTCAAAATTGATCCAAAAGGAAGAGTCAATTCCTTTCTAATTTCAACAGGAGGTGGTAATACGGCGACTTGGTTCGAGCCTGGTGCCGGTCAAGTTTTAATCACAGGGTCAGGTGGTGGGATCACTCAAAAGCCATTGACAGAATTTGCAACAAACAATCTTAATTATGGAAGTATTTTCATTGGAGATGCATCCAACATTTCGCAACAATTTCCTGTAAATGGAACTGGAAATATAATAATTGGTAACGGCGTAGGTATTAATTCAATTCCTATGACTGGAGACGTTTTCATGGCAAGTTCAGGGGTTACAACCATCCAAGATGCTTCGGTGGAAGGAAACGACCTGAATGTCACCACTTCTGACTTCACAGTTGGAGGCTTCAATAAATTTATTCTTGGAAATAACGGTGGTCTACAAGTAACCAATGCAACAGACCTTGATGGCAATTTGGATGTACAAGGATTAGTAGGACTTTCATCGACAGGGCTTGGAACAATTGTAAGGGGTTCTTTTAGTGTTGCTCAAGGGGCAACATTCAATTCAGCCGTGAATATTACTGGGGGATCTTTGAACACTGCCGCTGGCATAAATACGAATTTGGGTACTGGACAGGTTACCATTGGTGGTAATGTAGATGCAGACAATGGACTGGATGTATCTGGCGCAGATCTGACTGTAGATGAAAATGCGATTATTGGAGGAGACTTAACAGTAGATGGTGTGACAGCATTAAATGACAATGTCACTATAGACGGAGGAGATATTACCGTTACCAATGGAGGGGATTTGATCGCAGAAGTGGACGCACTTGAAATTACTGGAAATAGAAATTCAGTGATTGATATTGATGGGGACCTGGAAATCAATGCTTCGGGCGGTGATCTTGACTTGTTATCTTCTGACAATGTTAATATCGAAGCGGGAAATGGAGATTTGACGCTCACTGCGACCGATAATATTGACCTTAATGCAACCAACATTAGCATTACTGGTACATTTTCTCCTGAAAATCTAAATGTCTCTGGCTTAACCGAGCTTAATGAAACAACTATCAATACCAGTGATGGTGATTTTGTGGTTGATGGTAATAGACAAGTAAAGCTTACCAATACAGGAGGACTTCAGGTTACTAATGGTACCGATTTGAATGGCACGCTGGATGTTGCAGGACAAACAGACTTAGCAGGAGCTGGAATAGCAACAAATGTACGAGGGACTTTAAATGTGGCTCAACAAGCAACATTTAATAATAATGTCGATGTAATCAATGGTGTCGATGTGATCGGCGGTGACCTAACAGTTGCAAATAACACTGATTTGAATGGAAACCTAATCGTAGATGGTGCTACAATAAGTCTTGATGCTACCAACAATGCAAATGTCACGGCAGGTGGTTCATTGGATCTCGATGGTGCGGGCGGTGTGAACATAGATGCCAGCGGTGGGGCGATTGGAATAGGGACAGATGCAAATGCGGGACCTATTAATATTGGTACAGGAGCAGCTGCTAGAACTATAACCCTTGGAAATAATACGGGTGTGACTGGTTTGGATATTAATGCGGGAACGGGTGGAGTAAAGATTGATGCGGGAGGAGCATCCAATCTAACAACGACTTCAGGAGATCTTGATTTAAGTGCTAATTCTGGTCAGGTAGATATTGATGCAGGGACTAATGTGACCATAGATGGTAGTACTGGAGTAGGTATTTCATCTACAGCCAATGATATAGATATTTCAGCAGGAGCAGTTGTAGATATAGATGGTGCAACAGGCGTAGCGATCAACTCAACAACAAATGATGTGGACATCACGGGTGCTACCAATGTTGATGTGTCGGCAACCTCTGGAAATATTAATTTGAATGCCAATGCTGTAGGTGGTGATATCGCACTTACTGCGAATGACAGAATTGACCTGAATGCTCCAAATGTTAATGTTGCAGGAACCTTCTCACCGACAAACCTTGATGTTAATGGACTGACTAGTCTAGATCGTACAGACATTGTCACAGATGATGGCAACTTTACAGTAACTGGAACCAATAAAGCCTTAATCTCTAGTACTAATAATGCTGCAGACGCCATACAACTGAATGCTACTGTTGGTGATGTAGACATTAATGGCACGGACGTCACAATAGATGCGACCGCTGGGAATTTGAGTTTGGATGCTACTGGAGCCGCAAATCTTAATGCAGGTGGTGGAACCTTGACCCTTGGGGGAGACAATGGAGTAGGTATCAGTGCCACCAATAATGATGTGACGATTACGGGCGCTACGAATACGAACATCACGGCAACAGCTGGAGATGTAGACATCAATGCAGGAGATCAATTATTAGTTACTTCTACGACCGGAACAATCGTTGATGCTGGGGGTGCATCGAGTATCACAACAACAGCTGGCGCTTTAAGTCTCACTGGTGAAGAAGGAGTCAATGTAACTTCTACTACTTCTGGCG
>CAYGOV010000061.1:0-9344 GCA_964351625.1 uncultured Marinoscillum sp. | reverse complement strand
CCGAATCTAATTCCCCTGAATGAAATGAGAATTGAGTAGTGTTAGTTGCACTTGCTTGGACTGAAATAGACCCAGAACCATCTTCTGGTATAGTAACAGTCACCTCAAAATTGCCAGGATTAGATGATTGGGCATCATCCTCTTCATTGCATGAGATCAATACCAATGAAGCAAAAAGGCAGAATGCCAGCATTAAGAGAAATCTTTTAGGATAATTCATGCGGAAAGTTTTTGAGAAAAATTACTGGGTTGCCATTGCAACCCAGTAATTTTTAAAAGAATATTCAATAAAATGTTGATTCAAAAAATCAGAATCAATTAGAAACCAATTTAAATCTCCACCAAACACCAGTTCCAGCTTCGATATCTAAAGTTAACGCTTTAGTAGCACCTGCTGAGTATTCTGTTACCATGTAGGTAATAGAACTTACAGCGTTTGCAGCATCAGACAATTCACCAGCGTTGTTCACTTTAGGTAGACCTATAAACGCACCTAAACCATTTAATGTGATTGATGAACCATCAGCTGTGAAAGTATAAGAACCAGAACCATCAAATGGTGCTACTGGAGTTCCACAACCTTCTGCGACACCTTGCCATGCTTCTAGGTATGTGCTACCATCCATTTGGATGGAGAAATTACCAGCATCGTCAAAAGTCCAAACATCATCAAACATACATGCTCTAGCAGTAGTCACACTAGCTTCGTCATTAGACCACCACTCTGTGCTTCCTTGAGCAGGACCTACACCCATTGCGCCTGCTACTGGTGCAAATTTCCAGCCACCTACAAGATCTGCAGCTCCACCGAATGCATCACCAGCACAGTTTTCACAAGCATTGAAGCAGAAAGGACCAACAGTCATGTCAGAAGAACCAACAGTTAATATTCTATTGAAGAAACCACCATCTTCGATGATACATCCTTCAGCAGCCGCAGTAAATTCTTCTTGAATAGCCCAGTTGTCCATAGTGAACTTAAACTGATGGTCGCCAACTGCTACTTCTTGAGTAACCTCCCAGATTCCATCAGCATCACCATCACTCATTGGCCATGCATCACCACTCCAATTATTTACAGTTCCACTCACATACATTTGAGTGAAAGATCCTGAATAGTCATTCATGTTAACTTTGAAAGTAACATTTACTTTCTCCACAGGTGCACATTCACCGATTACAATTTTATCCGCTTCATTGTCATAGCTTACCAAAGTAGTTCTCCAGTATCCACCAGCTCCTGTAGATGTCTCCAATACAAGCGTATCTACATCAGCATCTACTAATTTCACAACAGTATATGTCACTGAAGCCTGTGGAACGTTAACCTCAGCATTATCAGCAGCTTTTGCAATACCGATAAATCCACCTTCTATAGTCAATTTACCTTGTACTGGATCGAAAGTGAAAGGATGCGTTCCTGAATCCCAACCACTTAAATCTTCTCCACCTGTTCCTATCCAATTGGCAGCAACTGTAGCATCAAAACAACCTCCATTGATACCTTCATTGAAGATACCTTCTGCCCAAGCATCGCCGTGATTGTCAAACGTGAAAGTTCCATCTGTGTTGAAAGTCCAAGTATCATCCATGATACATTCTCTTACACACAAAGGCTCTACTCCTCCAAGCGACCACCAAATAGCAGAATAATCTTCTGGTCCAACTTCATATGCGTTAGACCCAGTAGTAGGATCAGCGATCATTTGCCAAACTTTACCATTATCACCAACTAAATTTCTAGAAGCAGCAAGAGGATCTTCAAGTGCAACCTTTTTAGTAGAAGTCGCTTCACCCTTGTCATTGATTGCTGTCAAAACTATATCATAAGAACCAGCTGCAGCGAATATATGAACTGGATTCTCATCTGTAGATGATTCTCCATCACCAAAATCCCAACTATAGCTAGTTGCATTTTGAGAGAAATTTGTAAACGTAACCTTCAAAAAGTCAGCTTCATCTACTTCAAATTGAAAACTAGCGATTGGATCCGCCACATTATCAACAGCATCGGCAACCTCATCACATGATACGAATACCAGTAACGCAAGCATTGTCGTAAACAGCAAGAAACCCTTACTGTACATCTTCATCTTTTTCATACTCTTAATTTTAAGTGTTATTAGGATTATTATTTTAAAACCTTCGCAAATGAAATCGTTATTCATTACGAATTGATCAAAACTGATAATAAAAATAGACAAATAAAAGAGTTTCTACCTCATCAATACCACATCACAGGTTTGAAAACATTACATCAATACTACATCAATGATATATTGAATGAGTGAATAAATAACATAGGAGCTGTTTTTAACGATTTTGTATTTAACTTCATTTTCTCGAACTATACATTATGAATTTTACAACAAAGCGATTAAAACTCACCTTTTCAAGTAGTATTGCTGTATGCACTGTTGTGTTATTTTCACACAGTTCCCATTTATTTAGCCAGTCAGATTCCTTTGGATTCGCTAAAATCCCTCTTACAAAAAACTATTCTACAGAGGACTACAAGGGCGGAATTCAAAATTGGGGATTGTGTCAGGATGAAAGAGGCTATATGTACATAGCTAATAACTTCGGACTTCTAGAATACGACGGAAGTACTTGGCAAATCTACTCTGTAGAAAATAACACAAAGGTTCGGTCCGTTTTCACCGATAATGACGGGAAAATCTATATCGGTGGACAAAATCAGTTTGGATATTTCGAACCAAACGAAATAGGAGTGTTAACCTTCAATAGTTTGTATGATTCCCTCCCATTGGAAGATAGGGACTTGGAAGATGTCTGGCGAATCATGCGATACAATGATGTGATTTTATTCTCCACTTACAAACACACTATAGCCTATGACGGTAAAAAAGTAGAAAAAATCAAACAGTCCGGTTCGCTTGGTTTACTCTATAAGGTTGCACAAGACATATATGGCTATTCTCAAGAATATGGATTTTTTAAGTTAAACAACCTTGAGCCAGTTACAATTAATATTGGTACTGCTTTCCAAGCAAAGGAAATAAGGGGTATTATTCCATTCCAAAGCAACAGCCTCCTTGTTTTCCTCAAAACTGGAGAAGTTTATAGGTATCAGAATCAAAAATTTCAACCTTGGTTCAATCATTTAGATGATTTTCTCTCTCAAGGTCTAATTAACGATGTGCTTCTTCTAAAAAACAACAATATAGCCATTGGGACACAAAACAATGGATCGCTCATTATCAACCAGCAAGGAAATACGTTGCATCACCTCACCATAGGTAGAGGTTTAGGAAATAGAACAGTACTATCGCATTATGAAGATCAGTTTGGTAATCTATGGGCTGGGCTCAATAATGGGATTACTAAAATCGAACTTGCTTCGCCTTTTTCCATCATAAATGAACAATCAGGCTTACCAGGAACGGGATATTGTGCCCTTATTTATGACAATGGGCTATATCTTGGAACAACTAATGGGTTATACTACCAAAGAGCAAATGCTGACCCTCTATCTCCTGAGGCCAATTATACGCTAATAGAAAACACTGGTGGGCAGGTTTACAATATTCAACCGATAGATGGTGATCTTATGTTGTCCCACCATAGCGGTGCTTTTATAATAGAAAACAATAAAGCCACCAATATTTTTGGAGCAACAGGCGTCTGGAAGTTTCTAGAAAAAATAAAAAAGGAAGAAGCTATAGTTGGTACCTACCAAGGTTTCCAACGAGCAAAAAAAATCAATGGTAAATACTCATTCACAAAAGTGGAAGGCTTTTCAGAATCTAGTCGGGTCTTAGAATTCAGCAGTGATTCAACTCTTTTCATGACCCATGGCTATAAGGGTATTTTTAAAATCGAATTAAACAAGGATTTCGATAAAGTAGAGCATGTGGATTTTTATGGCTTAAAAAATGGCTTACCGTCCGATATACTCATCAACGTCTTCTCTTTAGGAAGTAGTAAACTAATTTTTGCAGCTAGCAGAGGTCTTTACACTTATGACCTTGAATCTAACACTTTTATCCACGATGATCTCCTCGAAAAACATCTTGGAAAAGAAGTCCACATTACAGAAATGGCTCAAGATATCATGGGTAATATATACTTCATAGGTGATCAAGGAATTGGCTATTTAGAGCTCACTGCTCATGGAGACTATATAAAACACACAGACTACTTTTCAAGAATCGAGCAATACCTCTCTGATGACTTAGAAAACATAAGTGCACTAGATCATGAAAATGTGTTGTTTGGGGCAAAAGAAGGTTTTATCCACTTCAACCCTAGTATGCCAATAATTAAGGACCAACCCTTTCGTACTTTCATACGATCCATCAATACAACTACTGATGAAGATTTCAATATTTATGGCGGGACTGGTGATCTCTCATCAATTAATTTATCATTGCCAGCTTATTTTAGCTCATTACGAATCCAATATGCATCGCCATACTTTGAGGATGAGGACAAACTCCAGTATCAGTATCAACTAGAAAATTTTGATACGCATTGGTCGGATTGGACGACTTCTACTGTGAAAGAATATACCAACCTATCCGAAGGTACCTACACCTTCAAAGTAAGAGCAATAAACACCCACAAAGAGGTCAGCGAGATCGAATCTTATTCTTTTTCGGTTTACCCTCCTTGGTACCGAACCAAGCTGGCATATGGGCTTTATGGATTAGCATTTTTCCTTATTTTCGGTATCTATATGTACATACTTGAGAAGAGATTCAGAAAGCAAAAGAAACACCTCACAATAAAGCAAGAACGGGAACTTTTGAAAAAGGACCACCAAATAGTAGAGGTCTCTAAAAAATCCGAAGAGGCGATCACAAAACTCAAGAACGATAAATTGAGGGCTGAGATTGATCACAAGAACCGTGAATTGGCCACTACCACGATGCATCTCATTAATAAAAATGAATTCATGCTGACGATTAGGGAAACATTGAAAGAGAGTGCTAAAACTGGCGTAAAAGACCAATTTAAAAAGATTATACGTGATATAGACCGAAACTTATCGGAAGATGAAGGATGGGAACAGTTCACCAAGCATTTCGATCAAGTTCACGGAGAATTTCTGTCCAACATTAAAAATGAACACCCAACGTTAACACCTCAGGAAATCAAGTTATGCGCATACCTAAGAATGAATATGAGCTCTAAAGAAATAGCTAATCTACTTAATATATCAGTACGTGGTGTGGAGATCAGCAGATACCGACTAAGAAAGAAGCTAGCTATCAATAGAGACACTAACCTCATAGAGTATATGCTCGAGTTTAGTTGATTCAGTCATCCTAACTTTTGCCTACTACTACTTCGCAGTTCCTATTCTACCAATTGCACAACTAACAAAGGACTTGGCGCGAAGCATCATACTATTATCTCCATCGATTGGTGGATAGCCCAAACCAATCAACAAGTCCCTATCTCCTCTTCAAATCCAAAGGCCACCTGAGCTGACTCATAAGAGATGCTCACAATCGCAGATTGCTCATCAACTTGCACTTCGACTATCTCTGACCTTTTGGAAAGTGCCTTTTCTATTGAATGCACACATCCGCTGCATTTCAGATTGGCTACTGGGATTGACAATTGCTGTATCATGGAGTGAAGGTATTGATGTTATACTCATTCAGATATGACGAGGGTCAACGAATCAAATGATTTTAAGCTAAAAAACCTCTTCTTTAATCTAAAAGATACTTTTTGATTAGATCAAACTCGAAACCGTTTTCAGTTCATTAACTTCAATTCTCTAATAGACTGAAAAAGTAAAATGGGGGAAATATATTCCGTAGAGGAACACTTCAAGTCCAAGAACTACACATTAGATCCTTTACCCAAGGGTGAATATGAAGGATGCACCTTCGAAGGTTGTCAGTTCGCGAATAGTAATCTGGCAGAAGTGGTCTTTGTAGATTGTAAGTTCATAACATGCGATCTATCGACAGCCAAGCTGTCCAATACGTCTTTCAAAAACGTATCCTTCAATTCATGTAAAATGTTGGGGCTTCATTTTGAAGATTGTAATAGCTTTTTGCTAGAACTGCATTTTGAAGAATGCATGCTCAACCTTTGCTCATTCTACAAACTGAACCTCAAAAACACTTTTTTTAAGAAATGCATTCTGCATGAAGTAGATTTTACCGAATGCAATCTTTACAAAGCGCAATTCCACGCTTGTGACCTCCTATCTGCGATATTTCACCAAACTAATCTGGAAGCAGCAGACTTTAGCTCAGCTTCCAATTTCAATATAGACCCAGAAAACAATCGTATTCAAAAGGCCATGTTTGCTCTTGGTGACCTGCCTGGGTTATTGGTTAAGTATAATTTGAAGATTATTTGATTCTCAATTGTAAGAAAAAAGGGCTGGTGCTTGCTAATATTAAATCAGTCCCACTTCTAGCTTAGTTATTTATCTCTCACGTAAGTTTCCACCTTATAAATACCCGGTGTGAATACCGAATTAACCTTACCCGGAGAGTAAACGAACTGATCCCCCTCTCCTACATCTAGGTTGGTTTTTTCCATTTTGAATTGGCTATCTAGCGCTTTTTCTCTACCGAAAATTCTGACTAACTCGTGGTGGTAGGTCTCGTCACCATTTAGCCATCTTCCTTCTACCCATTCTCCATTTAGGTATTGACCTTCTGTGACTTTATGTATGTAGTCAATTTTATCTTTAGCAACTCTGTTAAAGGTAACCTTGAAATTCAAACCTGAAATCAGATATTCATTCTCACCAGTCTTAATCACCAGACCAAAGCAAGGCTGAGTAGCATCTTGGATATTTACTGACACAGTCACACCATCTAAAGTAAATTGCTCCCTCTGAAAGTCCTTAGATAAGTGTACTCCCTTCATTTTACCCATACCTTGAAATTCGGTAATGATAGGCATCAACTCATTCAAGACTGCATAGGATTCCCCATATAAAATATCTCCAGCTGCATCTTCTATTCCGAAAGGAGAAAAGCATATCGCATCATGCTCTGCGAATGCATAAAATGCTCTTGCAGGATCTAGCGAAGACTCAGGTACCAGCAATGGATTGTCCGCTCGATTGTACATGGCATAGATCTCTTTGTAGTTGGGCAGGTAGATGTCAGGGCAAATAATATCAATACTCGGCGCAGCAGCTTTGTAGATGTCCATCACTCTGGAAACTGGTCCTCCATTTGGGTAGATTCCTGGAAGATCCTCAGGCTTTTGTACAATCCATGCATTGACAAACATTGGAAGGTTGTGCTCTGCTCTTCCCGCCGCAGCAACATGGTTCATGTATGACGCATAATTCCACGCCATGAAAAACTCTTTGGCCTGCGGGGTGTCCCCAAAGACTTGCTTCCATGTGCCAGATGTCTTCCCTCCTGCCTTATTCCAAATGGTGCTTACTTCTGGTTTGAGGTTCCTTTTGTTTTTTTGGAGATACGTCATAAGCGCCTTTGGAACCTGCTGCTCATATTGCTTCAATACCAATGGTTGGTAATCAATATCCTGAAAAATCCCTACCTCATTTTCAGGTTGCATCATAATGACCGTATTGTTTTTATCTACTTCTTTGATTCGCTTCATCAATGCAGCAAATGCCTTGGTATCAGCCTGCTTGGTCTGCTCGCTGAAGACTGAAAGTGTTTCAATGAGTTTGCCTTCTTTGGTCATGACCCTAGGAAACCTCTTGGTGTCCTGCTTTACCCAAACTGGAGCATAACTCGACTGGCCGTTCTTCCAAGAAGCAAACCAGATGATAACTAGCTTGAGGTCATTCTTCTCTGCATTGGCAATCAGATAATCGATCAACTCGAAATCAAACTTGCCCTCCTCAGGCTCGAACTGATCCCAAGACACTGAAGCTAATACAGTATTGAGATTTAAACTTTTCAGCTTAGGCCAAATAGTCTCCATATGTAGAATGGACGAAGCGGAAGAATTATGTAACTCTCCGGCTATCATCAGGTAGGGTTTACCATCGACGATTAATTGGTTGTTTTTTAGATTGGGAAGTCCTCCAACTTGACTCCAAGAATTGAGGGAATTGACCAATAAAAGAATCAATAAAAACAAATTTCTCTTCAACAGTGTAAGTTTCATTTTCATGAGTTTGAGTAATAAAAAAATATTTTTCGCGTCTTAAAAAAAACGTTGACTATGGTTCTGGAGACTAATGATCTCCTATTTAGAAAAAGAATTAATAAGTCCTTCCAAGGCAACAGAAACATCCTCGTCTTGCAAATAAAGTGCTCCCACACGATTATTCTGGACCTGCTCAATGGCGAGAATCATTGGCCCAATATTGATATCGAATGGGTTCCAATTGGGTGCTGGTTGTTGACCTTTAGGCAAATCTCTTAACCTCACATTGTCAGGAAGACCTAAGTATTCATGATAATGACCCAACTCCACAAAAGATCGCAAAGCCATCATGGCCTTGTCATATGTAAAAGGAAGTGCTAATGCCGCGCCATAGGGAGCTGGTGAAATCTGAATTACACTTCCAGTCGCCAGTCGAACTAGCCCGCCCTGATTACTGATATATTGCCCCCAATTGATAAATCCATCGGATGATGCCTCTTTGATGGTCGCGCAAGCAGTTAATCCCATAACAGGAATGCCGAATTTTTCAAGACAAGTAGAAGCATCAATGCTGTAGGCCGCAGTGGCATTCGCTTTGTATGGTTCCTGAGCACCCGTCCAAAGTTGTAGCCAATTGTAGGTGAAGCCAGCGCCAAACCAGCTGGGGTAAAATCCCGCTTTTTCCTCTCTAACTATTGCATCAAATACAGATGGATTCAGGTCACCAGATGCCACCGCCTCGAGATAGACAATCTCTGTTTCTTCAGAAAATGCCAAAGCCCAACGGTAGTCATTCATTTCACCTGTATCCCCTTTGAAACCCATGACGATTTTATCGTTTTCAGCCAAGGCTGACTTCCAGTCGGGTCTTGCTAGGAGCTCATCCGCCATTTGTGTAATTTTAGAATCATTGATGTAAAACTGCTTAGCCACCCTAATACCAGCCGCACAAATCGCCCAGTCAATGGTACTGACATCTGGAAACAAATTACTCCCATCAGGCTTGAAATAATGATGTGGAAATCCATGCCAGCCGCCCGAGCCATCAAACCAGTTTTGATTCCTCTGCCAGTTGAGCATCTGTTTTACTCTAGCTTGAGCCACCTCCCGAGAAATATATCCCTCCTCGCCGGCTATGATATAAATGGCATACGCATACCCGATACCGGAAAGCGATACCTTGTCTTCATCCTTATAGTTTTCCAAGATCACGCCTAGGTCAGAACCTGTCTCCACATAATTCCACTCGAAAAAATTATACGATGCTTCTT
>CAYGOV010000060.1:0-11145 GCA_964351625.1 uncultured Marinoscillum sp. | reverse complement strand
TTACCAGCAATACCTTCATGACGAAAAAGATTACTCAACTGAACCGAGGCGACTTCTTAACTTTTAAGGCATCTGATGGTCATTTCAAATTATTTTTTTGCACAAGCGTATTCAAGGAAACAAGTCCTCATAACTTCACATTTGCTGCAACCAACTACAGTGACACGAACAAACCAATAACCGAATCCATAATCGACACCAAATTTTATGGAATCGGGAATAGACGAGATGAATACTTCAAATATCCGAACGAACAACTAGAGAATATGTGGTCAGTTCATCCAGAGATTAAACCTAACTTTTTAGGCAGTTACGGTCTAACAATTTGGAGGAAAGAATTCATGAGTTTTAGAAACAACTTTGACCTCATTGGCAACCTGGACATTGTTACTAACCTTGACAAAAATGGGAACGGCAGTATGAACGCAAGTGACATGGAAGTGCTTAACAATCTCTTCATTGGCAACATTAATGAACTCATGGAACGCCGTGGACAGCAACTCTTTGAAACTAAAGCGATACTTAAAAAATAAAGCTGGTAACAAGCGATATAGCGAATGGCCAAACTGCCTATTTGATTCTTTTGTGCAATTCGACCGTGAATCTGCCCATTCTGCAACATTTGTGCTTCTAGCTATTTTTTACTTTCTGGACTTAGACTTTCAGAGCGCAGTGCATCATGGATACTGTTGTGGGGGTTGGGCAGTTTCACTATCTTTCTGCTTTCTAGAGAGGACATGGCCACTCGCCATATCTGATCTTTGGCATCCATAGGCGGAACGCAGAAACCTACAGAACATGTTAAACCTTTTCCGGAAGAAAGAAACGAAGATTGAATTTACAGACGAACTCCTTGAACAGCTGGAATTGGTTTTGGCTGAGGCTGCTAAAATCTTGGAAGAATCGAATAATCCCGCTCAAGCAGGTTGGCTTACTCGAATTCTTGATAGCGCCAAAGATCGTAATTCTGAACGCTTCAAAAATCTAGTTTTGTCGAACGAACTCCTTGGAGGATCGGGCTCAGTAATTGATGTTTGGGTCGAGAACGAACAACAAATGTCGAGACTTCATGAATTAGAGAACCAATTATTTCAATTGTTCAGGGAAACGGGACTAAAACACCGAGCCTTATCAAGACTCAAATGGTAAAACCCATGAACATAAAGAAACTGGTCTATGTAATTGGTACAATTGGTAACATTTTGCTCGCCATCAAATATTACTGGGACATGAACACCATTAACTGCGAACCCTGCCTTCCGAACTCTCCATGTCCTCCGTGCCGAACTGAATTCATGGAACATTTCTGGACATACTTCCTCATTTGGAACGCTATTGGATTTGTAACTTTTGAACTACTAAAACGGCTAAAAAAGACGGATGCCAACAGACGCTGATCGGGCATATGTCTTAGTGCTTCTAGCCTACTTTTCTGCGACCAAACCGTAAAGCTGCGCCTTCTGAAAGTTCAGCTCTTTGCGGAGCTTTTGTGCTTCTGGATATTCACTTCTCAGCGCAGTTTTTCATAAGAAACAGTTGTGCGAGTGGCGCAGCTTTACTAGCTTAGTTTTCCATCAGCAAAGTTCGGGACATACGCCCGATAGCTGGTCGTTAGAGACAATTGAGGAACTATAAATTGAGCATTTCAAATAGATTCAGAATCTACATTAAGGCAACATTCATCTACGTCCTTTCGCTAGTTGCATCAATTCTATTAATCCATCTTTCTAACACATTTGGAAATCGCCCAATGACCCTGATAGCTGCTGCTTTACTCATTGTCGTTATAATCAAGTTTCCAATAGATATGGGAATTAGAATTATTAAGCCTCGAAGCTTTGGTCAATACTTGAAGGTAGGAGCAGTAATTTCAATTTGGTGTGCCTTACTAATTCTAAAAATTGAAGTAAATGAGTCAATTAACCTACATTCATTCAACAGAATTAGTGAATCACGGAGACTTCTACATTACTTTCTTTTCAGCATATGGTCTTTGATACTGATATGGGAATCAACAATTCTAGTTGGAAATTTCATCGAAAAGAAAGTCTCTAACAAACGATGATGGCGCATGGCCTTAATTAGTATTCTGCTGAGTGTCTGCTCAACATCCCGCTTATCTGCCGCCAAAAAACTGATGTGCTTTCTATTTTCTTCCGTTCGTGGGAGTTTTTTAACTGTGATAACGCAGTGCGTACTTGATCCTTTGAATGCACCGGCAGATAAGCTACTTTTATCGTTATTAATTAAGCTCGGAGGCCACAGCGCCATATCTGGGCGTTGGCGTGCATTATGAACCGAAGAAACTAAATGGCAAGAAGCTACCATGTAACAGGAAAAGACTTGCGAGGCTTTTCGAAGAAGGAACTCGATGAAATGGCTGAAGACAGAGACTCTTTACTAAATCAGTATGGAGAAAAGAGCAAGGTCAAAAAAGAGATTTTAAAGAACAGGAAAACTAACAAGCAAAACTCTGAAATTGAGAAGTCCAAAAATTAGAGGTCTGAGAAGGAGACCCCCCAATCCCGCAAGTTTAGCGCAGCGTAACTTGTGGGTCTTATGATTTAAGCTTTCAGCTTGTCAGGTCAGTCTAGGAATGTGATTGGTACTAATCACTACTTTAGTGCATTGTAAATGCAGGCTTAGATTGAGGTCGCAATGCAATTGCGACCTAGCAGGGTGGATAAGCTCTAAAAAAGACGTTATTATCACAAGGTTAGTGCTTTAAGATACTTTTATAGATATTTGAAAAGTCCAGCTTACTGATGATAGTTGGGCTTTGTAATACACAAACGGAGCGCATGAACGAACGAGAATGGGTAAAATCAATTGTTGGAGATCTTGAGAATGTTCTTCGTTGTGTCAACCCCAACTTAAGAGTAACAGACGGAAAGAAACTTCCATACTCCAACGAAATCCTAACATATTCTGGTAACGAACCAACTAACCAAAATCTGATTAGCTACGAAACTGACATACTGATTTATGAACTCCTGAACGAACAGGATTGGAAACCAAGAATTATTGTTGAAGCCAAGATAGAAAGTGTAACAACACATGACGCAATAACTTATAGTCAGAAAGCTCAGACCCATAAAAACGTACATCCATATTTACGATATGGCATTTTGATTGGGAACAGAAAACATTATCCATTACCTGGGCGACTCTTTCGGCATGGCCAACATTTTGATTTTATGGCATCATGGCAGGGATTTTCAGCTAACAAGGACGAGTGGAACGGACTAACGCAAATTCTCAAATCCGAATATGAGGCAAGTGTAAAACTCGAAGAAATCATTTTCAACTCAAGGTCTCGAACGAGAGAACATTTTACATTACTTCATCGACCGTTGGAACTAGGCAATTAAAGGCTCCCCCCAATCCCGCAAGTTTAGCGCAGCGTAACTTGTGGGTCTTATGATTTAAGCTTTCACCTTTTCAGGTCAGTCTAAGAATGTGATTGGTACTGATCCACTACTATAGTGCATTGTAAATGCAGGCTAAGATTGAGGTCACAATGCAATGGAGACCTAGCAGAGGGCTGATGGGCCTTAAGCCTACTGTAATCATTGAAATCTTGCATGATCATGTCAAACCATCTAACTTGTTAGACATTATGAGCATGATTACAGACCAGGCATTCAAAGAGCTAATTAATAAACGAGGCATATCAGAGCAGCTTGGCCTCAATGGAGGAACCTTCCGCAACTACCGCAAGTGGGTCAACGACAATCCTGACGACCCCACACTCTGGAAAATCAGCAGAAAAAAGAAACAAGAACTCCTCGAAATAGGTGGCTACAACGTAATCCAAGAAATGTTATGGAAGTAACTATTTAAAGATGAGGGATCAATTATTTATTATCGGTAATGGTTTTGATTTAGCTCACGGACTAAAAAGCAGTTTTAGCCATTTCTTAGCCGATTATACGGAAAAAATTGTTTCAACAATCAGACTGAAGGATCGTTTTGATGATGAAAACATAATAATTACACCAGGTAGATATGGACAAAGATTTGCACTTAAATCAACAAACTTAAAAGACCTTAAAGAGGAGCTTCTCCAGGATTATTCAATGATTATCAATGACCCAATATTATCAGAGATTATAAACAAAAAGGACACAAATTGGTCGGATTTTGAATATACATTTTATGAATTATTGAGAAAATATGTCAACGGAGATGTTTTAAATCGAATTAATTCTTTGAACTCAAGTCTCGATAGGTTTTCCAAATCATTTCAAGATTACTTGGTAAATGAAAGTGAGAAATCTGAATTAAAACCGATACATGGGTTTCAGAAACTTTTTGCCAATGCGCCAGAAAAATCATTGATATTAGACTTCAACTATACCAACCTGATTAGTAAACATTATACTGAAGCTAAAAACCTTATATACATTCCAATTCATGGAGAGCTTAATTACAGCAATACTGATAAAAAATTAAATGAGAATCCCAATCCCATTGTTTTAGGATATGGTGATGATTACCATGAAGATTACCTAAAGTGGTTGAGTAAAAATGATAAGTCAATCTTAAAGCACCTAAAATCCTATGCATATTACAGAACTCCTCACTACAAGAGTTTGTTAATGTGGATTAATGGTGCACATAATCAAATACATCGCCAGATTAATTTTCCTTATGAATTTGACGTCAGAATTATTGGGCATTCTTGTGGACTATCAGACAGAACATTACTCAGAGAAATCTTTCAAGATGAAAAATGTAAAGACATCTATATCTACTACCATGATTCAATGGATAATTTCACAGATATCACTTACAACATATCCAGACATTTTGAAAAATCAGTGGACGCTCGTGAGAAGATAATCAATTTTAATTCGGAGTATAAATGCCCTCAGTGGGATGATTAACAGAACCAAGCAGGAAGAACCCCTAATCCCGAAAGTTCAGTGAAGCGTAACTTGAGAGATGGCAGGATATTTTAATTGCCAAAACAAATTACCTTCTCGCGTGTATTGATAATAGAAGAATCTTCATTCACCACACATCCAAAAACCACAAAGCATGAAAAAGGCACTAGTAACAGGCGCAAGCTCAGGTATAGGTTTACATTTCGCAACAGCACTGAAGAAGCAAGGCTGGGAAGTAACTGGTGTGGCACGCTCAGAGGACAAGCTCAAAGAAGCCTTTGGAGAAGGTAAATATGTGGTAGCTGACCTATCAGCAGAGAAAGGAATCACCGCACTGGAGAAACATATCGCTGAAACCAAGTACGACCTCCTCATCAACAATGCTGGCTATGGTATCTATGGTCGATTTGAAAATATCTCCATCAAAGACCAGATGAATATGATGCATCTAAACATGGATGCGCTGGTGAGGCTGTCCCATGCCTATCTGAGTACTGCCGTAAGAGGTGATGCACTGATGAACATCTCCTCTGCCCTTTCCCTGCTACCCTTGCCTGGAGGAGCCGTCTATTCGGCTACTAAATCTTTTGTCACTTCTTTTACTGAATGTCTCTGGTACGAGTTCAAGTCAAAAGGCGTGTACGTCTTCGCTGACCTACCGGGTGCGGTAAGAACTGCCTTTCACGAAAATGCTGGAAGTGAGATAGAAGCTATGGATGCGAAATTGGTGCTAGAGCCTGAGCTGGTCGTCAAAGAGGCCTTGTCCGCTCTAGCGAAAAGAAAAGATCCATCGATAGTGAACGGCACACAGTACCGACTGTTAACAAGGGCTTCTCAGATGCTTCCGCGAAAAGTAAGATTGGAGCAGATGGCAAAGAATAGTCCGGGACTATAAATCGAAGCAAGTAATACTTCTTCTGCTGAGGCAATAGAAAATAGTCAAGAAAGGCTTTTGCAATTGTAACTGATCTTAGTTCAAGAAAATTCTTATATATAAACCACAAAATGGAGGGAGGGTCATCCAAGGCAAGCGTGAACCATTTTGATTACCTCTCTCCTATTATTTAGGCTGAACGTACTTAAAATGGTTTTTTGCGTTGGTGCCTTTTCTTTTGCTTCTGTTTTCTTTGGTTATGCAAAGAAAATGAAGGGCGACTTAAGATAAGGATTGATAAGAACCAATTGAACATAATACTCCACAGCAAATATTATACTTATACTATAAATCATAAAGCCACCTGTACCATCAAAGCAACGGCAAAGGCGTTCTTCACCCCTGCTTGTGTATCAGGGTTGATCACATACTGGATATTTGGCTTCACATTGAGCCAAGATGCAGGTGCTACAACGTACGTTAGCTCAATGGCAGTCTCTACACGATCACTGGTATCGAAAGCCTCATGGTAGCTCCTACCACTGACACCCGAGGAAAAGGCCAAGCCGATTTGATCATCCCATGCGTTGAAAAGACCATCCTTAACAAAACCACCAGAAATGGCGGATCCAAAGCGGTTGAAGCGTTCATTGGCTAGTCCGTATCTCGCAAACAAAGACCAATGGTTCATATATTTCTGATACCCTAGATAGGCTCCAAAGTTACCCGTTGAAGTATTGTTTGGATCACCGATTTCCTCGAAAGAGGCCGTGTAGTACCACGCACCAATATTTAGTTTATCTTTTTTATGCGGGTCATGCTCCCTGCCTACCTTCTTATGCCTCAAATGAACGGGGCCTTGGTTTGCTGCACTTAGGGCGGAAGTTAAGGATTTTAGAAAAACAGATACCTCTGTAGCTAAGAGCGCTCCATCTGACTTGGACAGGTTGATATTATTACGTTTGAGATCATTAGGGTCTCCAGGCACACCGTCAAAAATACCGACTCGCCACTGAGTACGATCTCCTATCACCCCAGCCGCTCGAAAGGCCAAAGATGTCACAGCAAAAATCGAAGGACCATTCTCCCCTGTTTGCGCATATTCTGCTCCAATACCGAAGGATGAATGAACGAAGAGTAACCCCGGTTCCAGTATGTCAAACTCTGAATTGAGATCGTATAGCCCTGCTAATAGCGATAGTCTATCTTGATTGAAATTGTATTGAGCCCATGCTTCATAAAGTCGCCAAGATGGTACCGTTTCGATATTGCTGGCTACCTGATAATCCCCCATCAAAGCGGTTGCCGAGCCTCCATGGTTTCCCAGACCATACAAGAAAATGGATAAGTCTTGCTGACTACCGAAGATCTGACCAACATGAAGATTTCCTACCACGTCAACATTATCGATGTATACAAATCCAGAAGCGTTCCCACCGCTCAGATTGTACCAAGGAAGCGCTGAGTAAACCAACTCATATCCGAAGATATTCTGAGCTGAGTCCGCCTTGTAGTCTTGCGAGTAAACCAAGAATTGAGAGAAGATTAACAACGCCAGCAAACAATGCTTCATTTGGCAAAACTAACGCTTCAAACCCCCGTCCTCCAATTCAATGATTTTGGAGGCGTATCCCGCAAATTTCTCATTGTGTGTTACTTGGATAATAGTCATCCCTTCCTTGTTCAGTTCTTTCAGCATGTCCATCACTTCTTCACCTTGGGAGGAATGCAGATTACCTGTAGGTTCATCTGCCAATAGTAACTTTGGACGACCAACTATCGCGCGCGCCACACCAACCAACTGCTGCTGACCACCAGAAAGCTGCTCTGGAAAAAGATCTCGCTTGGCTACCATATTGAATCGATCCAGCATCTCAGCTACCATACTGGCGCGTTCTTTACGGCCAACACCTCTGTAAAGCAAAGGCGTCTCGATGTTTTCATAAACATTGAGTTCGTCGATCAGGTGATAAGCTTGGAAAATAAATCCGATGTGTTCCTTGTGGATTTTTGAAGTCTTGCGTTCGTTAAAAAGATGCACAGGTTCATCCAAGAAATAGTACTCACCCTGAGATGGCTTGTCCAACATCCCGATGATATTCATCAAGGTGGACTTACCAGAACCACTAGGCCCAACTATACTCACAAACTCCCCAGCATTGATCTCAAGATCAATGCTCTTGAGAATGAAATTGCGCTGATAGCGTGATTCTATGAACTTATCTACGTTATTGAGTTTTATCATTTTTCTAATTAATTCTGAGGCGAGACTTCAAAGCTGATACCAAATTACTAACTCCCTGATAATCTATCATTTATTTAATCTCGGATTTTATAGTTGTACTAAAATAGAACAACTTATGGTGTGAAACGAACACTAAAGCTTCCCCA
Organism: uncultured Marinoscillum sp.; assembly: GCA_964351625.1. Lineage (GTDB taxonomy): Bacteria > Bacteroidota > Bacteroidia > Cytophagales > Cyclobacteriaceae > Marinoscillum. Next base: position 2,991 of record CAYGOV010000060.1, on the reverse strand, counting down.
CCAATGAAGCGATCACTTCATGTTTCCCTTCAAAAGGGAATAAAGTGGGTATTAAACCCATTGCCGCCAAAACCAATTCTTCCTGCTTCTCTTTCATTCCTTCTTTGTAAAATGGATCACTACTCCCGGAGAAATATTTGACTTCCTCATCTCCTTTCAGAAAATGAAAATCATCTCTTTCTAACTCTGGTGGAAACGTCCCTGCCCACAACACCATCTGACCAAAAGGCAATTTGGCATGAGCCGCATAGCGACACATTGTAGATACACCTTGAGAGAAACCAAAGTAATTCAATTCAATATTCTGACTTTGAACACCTTCTTTCTTCATGATTTCATCAACAAGATTCATCTGCTGCTCGATCTCCGTGAGGCGATCTTCTTTCGTCATCCAGCTAGCACCTACCCTGCCGGTGAATCCTTCTAGATAAAACTTTGAAAGTCCTTGTGGAGCAATGATGAAATTCTCTTCAGGATCAAGCTGCTCGAATTTCTTAATAAAGAATCGACTCAACTGACCATAGCCATGGAAAACCAGCCAAACGCGCTTGGTCTTTTCCGTAAGGGTATTCAATACCGAGTAGGAAGCTTGGATGCTAATAGGAATGTACCGCTCTTCGATCATGGCGACACTGCTCCCATTAAGATGCCGCAGAGATATGCACCATAGGTTCCAAGTACATAACCGAATACAGCGAGAAGCACCCCAACTGGCGCCAAAGAAGGATGAAAAGCTGCTGCCACTACGGGAGCACTTGCTGCTCCCCCAACATTCGCCGTACTTCCCACAGCTACAAAGAAGTAAGGTGCTTTGATCAGTTTGGCGACAATCACTAGCAATGTGACATGAAAAACCATCCATGTGATCCCAACCAAAAACAATCCAGGATCATCGAAGACCGCCATCACATCCATTTGCATACCAATGGTCGCTACTAGTATGTAAATGAAAACTGATCCTATTTTGGAAGCTCCTGCCCCTTCTAGTTCCTTCGCTTTGGTAAATGACAAAATCACCCCTAGAGTGGTCGCAATCACCACCAACCAGAAAAATCCTGAGGTAAGACTATAGCGCTCAAGTGACGGGAAGTTTTCCGCAATAGCGGGCGCAATGAGGTCACTCAAATAATGCGCAATCCCTGTGGCGATAAAGCCAAACATCAATATGCGCATCAAATCTGTCAGCGAAGGAATCTTGGCCGTCCTTTGCTGAAAAGCGTCCATTTTTGCCTTCAAAGCTTCTATGGCTGACGCATCTGCTTTCAGTTTTCGGTCAATGATTTTGGTATAACCAATCCCTGCGAGTAATACTCCTAGCCACGTATTTCCAACGATGATATCCACCGCAACCATCTTGGAGAACAGTTCGCCATTTACCTCAAAGACCTCTTTCATTGCCGCTTGATTAGCTCCTCCGCCTATCCACGACCCGGCTATGGTAGTCATGCCTCGCCAAAGTTCATTACCAGGCTCCGCTCCAATTACATCTGGAGCAATCACCGAAAACACTAAGATGGCAAATGGTCCACCAAGCAAAATCCCTACTGTAGCAGTGATAAACATGATGAGCGCCTTTGGACCTAATTTGATAATTTCTTTCAAATCCACACTTATCGTAAGCAACACAAGTGATGCAGGTAGAAGATACCTAGAGGCTACAAAATACAATCGCGATTTGCTCGGATCTATAATACCTAAAGTGCCCAACAGCGATGGTAAGAAATAGCACATGAGCAATGCTGGCACCACGGCGTAAAACTTCTTCCAGATAGGGTTTTCGCTGGACGAAGTGGTAAATACTAGACCCAGCAAAAGCATGATAATGCCAAATATTACCGCATCATTAGTAATCAAAGGTTCATTCATAATTCTTCCATTATCATCGAAAATTCACTCAACATCATAGCTGTAGCGCCCCACACCACTTTGTTTTCAATATCAAAATAAGGGGCTGTCATGCGATATCCTCTAGCCGCTTCTATTTCTTTTTCTTTTAACCGAGAGATATCCAACAGCTGACTCAAAGGTGCTTCAATTATTTCATCCACTTCTATTGCATCGGGAATGAAGTGCGGTTGAGTGGTCATGTATCCAATAACCGGAAGGATCAGGTGATTGCTAGCTGAAACCAAAAATTCACTCAAGTTTCCGATTATTTTGATTTGCTCTGGAGCTATGCCAATCTCCTCATGAGTCTCACGCAGTGCTGTGATGGTCAAGTCTGCATCTTCTAATTCTTGTCTGCCTCCTGGCAAAGCCATTTGTCCGCTATGGATACCTTCATATTGAGGTCTTTGGATCAAAGGAAAATGAATTTCCCCGTTCTTCTCATAGAGTAAAATCAAAACAGCACCCATTCTTGGCGGCTCGGTGTATTTAAAACTCATTCGTTGGCCAGAAGTAAGCTTAGGTACAAATCGTCCATAAGCAGCTTCTGCAGGTATCGGTTGCTCCAGTCGTTTTCGTAGCTTTTCCACCAAATCAATCATCCTTCTAAACTATCTATTTTATGCTAGAAAATCCCACAACCACTAACTTGTTGTTAACTCCAAACCAATTTTACGGGGTTTTTCTTAACTTACTTTAAACATTTCCTCACCCTTGATGAAAGACATCCCCATACACGTCAGCGCCACTTTTATTGCCTGCGTCATCACCTGTTTCGGTTTCATGTATTACGCCGTAACTCAAGCTGCTAACAAGAAAGAAAAAAGTAAAGCTCCAATGATCGCCTTATTTGGCATGATTGGGTGGGTTGGCTTACATACGATACTTACCAATTCTGAATACTTCCAGAATTTCGAAGCTTTTCCACCAAGGATCTTTCTTTTCGTAGGTGCCACTTTGATCTTTATCATTAGCCTTTTTGCTATTCCTAGAAGTAGGGCTTTCTTGGCGAAAATGCCTATTACGACATTGACCTATATCCACTTGATTAGAGTCCCTGTAGAAATCGTCCTTTTCTGGCTTTTCCTAAATGAAGTCGTTCCT
>CAYGOV010000059.1:0-11210 GCA_964351625.1 uncultured Marinoscillum sp. | reverse complement strand
GTACTCCTCCACATCAATGAAGACACCCCTTTCGTACTGGACAATCTCAATGACGGAGATAGAAACGAAATGGAAACTGAGGCCAATGAGCTTGCCTCACGCTGGCTCAAGCATGAGGAACTTCAGCTTGCTACTGAGCCCTACCTACACAGACTTACCCAAGCCAAAGTAGAGTCCATAGCAGAAGAGCTACAAATTCATCCCTCTATCATCATTGGCAAACTCGCCCATGATCAGAAGATATCAGCCAGACACATCCACTTCTATAACAAGCAAAGCGTGCTGGACTTGATCCCGAACACGTATAAGCATTAATCTTAGCTGACCGGTTTCAATTATGACACAAAAAGAAGTAAGAGAACTACTACAGAATGCAGCTGACCCAGAGTGGTTCAAAAACTATGAGTTCAAATGGGAACCGTCCTATCTAGGTATTAAGATAGAGCTAAAAGGATATGCTGAAGTTTTTCAATACATAGATAGACAAGCTAGTGGGTGGGAAAAGGTGAAAACAGAACTCCCAAGTCAGCTAGAAAAGAGTAAGGAGTATTTTGTTTCAACAAGAAAAGAACTAGTCAATTTTTTACAAAATAAGCGCAAGACTGAATCCATCGGCGATCTCAGCTTTTACGAAGCTAAACCTGATATACAAGATCCAAATGATGTTCATTATTTGCCATTTCAAGTTCCTGAAGTGCCTTTTTTAATTGAACTGAGTTATCAAAGTGAAGAATATTTTGAAGGTGCCTATGATTTATTGATTGAGAAGAACCTAAACTTAAATCAGGTAACTGCTGATTATATGACTGGCGCCTTAATGGCTTATGAATTTCGGCATCAGGAAGATTCACGAATAGTAAAGCGCCGAAACGTCGAAAAGAGCAGTATTGCCAGACTCAGAAATGAATTCGAACACTACTACGAAAAAACCGAAACCCATGTCAACGAATACTTAGCCAACAATAAAAGCAAGGTAGAAAAGCATGCCGTCCAGATGGACGACTTAAAGCAAGAAAAGGATGAGATGTTCGAGAAGTGGTTTTCTGAAGTATCTTCCTCCGAAACCAAATTTAACTCTCAAAGCCACGAGCGAATTAAAGAACTCGAAGAACTCTACCAAGAAAAACTCAAACTAGAAGCCCCTGCCAAATACTGGAGCGACCGTGCACTGAAACTTAACTCCGAAGGTAAAAAATGGCTATTTGCGCTTATAGCCTCTGGGGCAATTGCTATTATCAGCTTAGGTATTGTACTCTATTTCATCTCAGATGGCACCCTTGCAGAGCTATTCGAGAAGACAGGAAGTGCCATCCGCTGGTCATTGGTTTTCATCACGTTTGTTTCCTTTCTAGCCTATGGCATTAAGACATTCGCCAAGTTGACTTTTAGTGCCTACCACCTAGTCAGAGATGCGGAAGAACGCGAACAGTTGGTTTATGTCTATCTCGCTTTGGTCAAAGAAAAAGGTGTTGACGATACGGAGCGTCACCTGATCATGCAGTCCATATTCAGCCGTGCAGATACAGGACTATTGAGAGACGATTCATCACCGACCATGCCTGGAAACATCGTGGATAAATTTATGGCTAGATGAGAGAAGACTGGGTAGAAGTCGAGTTGCGAGAGGTTTGCGAAAAAGCCGTAAAAGTGAATAGAAAGAAAATTCTACCCTCAGAATCGTTGATATATCTCGATATTGGTGGGATTGACAACCTGACAAACACAATTGTTAGTCATAAGGCATTCACATGGAAAGATGCTCCTTCAAGGGCACAGCAAATTGTACGCAAAGGAGATGTGCTGTTCTCAACAGTGAGAACGTATTTAAGGAATATTGCCCAAATCAAAAATGAACTGTACGATGAACAAATAGCCTCTTCTGGGTTTACCATTATTCGTAGTAAGGACGGTTTGTCCAACTCAAATTACTTGTTTCATTTGAGTCTTTTTGATGGATTCTTACAACCTCTAAATGAGATGCAGACTGGTACTTCCTATCCGGCTGTTAGAGATAAAGATGTGTTTGCTCAAAAAATATGTTTACCCCCCCTCCCTGAACAGCGAGCCATAGTAGCCAAGATCGAGGAGCTTTTCAGTGAGCTAGACAGTGGCATCCAAAACCTCAAAACCGCACAAGCACAACTCAAAATCTATCGTCAGGCGGTGCTGAAGAAGGCGTTTGAAGGAGGGTTTTCTGAAGGTGGGATGAATAATGATCAACTGAACTTGTCCATAGCTGCCGAGCCTCAAGAAACTTACGTTCATGATGCTTCGATAGATCAAAATATTCAGAATGCTGACAGAAAAAAACTACCGTCCGGTTGGAGATGGGTGAAATTCGGTCAGTTATTCAAAGAAAAGCCGCAAAATGGGCTTTACAAACCTTCCACAGAATATGGTATTGGAACAAGGATTATACGCATTGATGGTTTTTATGATGGGGTAATAAAAGAAGGGTATGATTTCAAGCGAGTAAAATTGAATCCTGAAGAGATTTCCAAATACGCTTTATCTATTGGGGATATTTTAATCAATAGAGTAAACAGCATGTCGCACCTGGGAAAATGTGGCTTAGTTAAATATTTAGAAGAAGAAACTGTTTTTGAAAGTAATATTATGAAAGTACAAGTTGATGAGAACTTGACAGAGCCGAATTTCATAAAACATTATTTATCCTCGACAAAAGGATTAGTTGAGTTAACTAAAAATGCAAAGCAAGCAGTAAACCAAGCAAGTATAAATCAACAAGATATTTCTAATGTGCAAATCCCGATTTGTTCACTTGAAGAGCAACTTAGTGTTATCAAAGAAATTGAATCCGGTCTCTCTGTCTGCGATAAAATGGAGGAGAGTATCACTGAGAGTCTGGAAAAAGCAGAAGCCCTGCGCCAGAGTATCTTAAAGAAAGCATTTGAAGGCAAGCTTCTCTCAGAGGCCGAATTGGCAGCATGTAGAAAGGAACCGGACTGGGAGCCGGCGGGGGTGTTGTTGGAGAAGCTCAAAACTAAATAGCCATAATATGAAAGACCTAACAGATCTTAATGAAGAGGACATATTCCTTACTTTAAAAAACCTCAATGATACCAATAACTTCAAAAATACGGAATACGGAGCATGGTATAGAGGGAAGCACATTTCGCCTGCTAGGGTAATAACGAGAGCATATGAATTAAAAGGTCAGATCATAGATAGAGAAAAGGATGTAACGACCGCTACTGCCCAAAAAAGGCTTCTTGAATTGGGAATACCAATCGTTGAACAAAATGAAGAAGATTTCTTTACTAAAAAAGAGCTTATTTCATTTCAACAGCTTGTAAAACGCAATATTTACGATCCATCAAATCCAGTCGATCGAAATATTGGAGCGTTTCTGAATCACGTGATTTGGGAGAAAACTAAAAATTGGGGAAAAAAACTTAAAGAAAAAGGCTGGATAGTAAAGGGTAATAAGCACTGGAATAAAAGAAACGGAAGCAACGGACAGGCCTTTAAAGATTATACGTGGTTTAGAGTATATCCCAAAGATAGAATTAATGACCTTTTATGCTTCACTGTAGGTGTTCATGCTGATGCCACTCTAGTTTTTAAACTTGACCGTATGTGGCAAGCTAAGTTCTTTGATTATCAGCAAAATGCAACATTCAAAACTTTGAGTAAAAGCTTGGGCATTGAATGGCAGAAAATTGAAGTAAGTAAACTTGCCGAGTACTCCTGGACTCGACTTATCGACGAAAGTCATAACTTTTTTACTGACCAACTGAAGAATTATTCCTTAATAGCTGACAAGTTGTTCTCTAATTATGATAGACGTTTGATGCGTCTCACTTGGAACGAGAATAATTGGGAGTTTCCAAGTGGACATGACTGGAAACCTGAAAATCGAGGAAATTCAAATATCGCGTATGAAAAACAGTTTGGGTATGGTCATGAAGAATGGTTGTTTAATAGGAGGTATCAAATAGGCGATTATCAATACGGGTATATAAGAGGAGCGAGTCATATGTCAGCTGAGGCGGAAGCTGTTGATCAGATTATCCTTTATACACTCAATCCCAAAGACAAAGAAAGGTATCTCGTAGGTGAAATAAACCGTGTTACAATAATTGAAGGTGATGATAATGAGGTGGAAATAGTCGAACCTCATTTTTTAGAATATATTGATGATGCGGTTCATGAGTTAGATGCGGTCAATGCAGATTCGGAAAATTTACGAAATGATTATCTACTTCCAAATGTCAAATTCAAATGGTCTGATGTCACGATCTTCAATGATCCAATTCCAGCACCTTATTTAAATAGTAGTAGTTTCAATAGGTTTCAGCCTTACATAATTGATGGTAAACTAGGAGATATTATAAGCTCTGATACAGAAGAAGCCCTAAGTTTAATTTTTAAGTCTGGCAAGGCGAAAACCACTGGTTCATATTCCAAAAATATATCAGGAGGTAAGAAGAAGGTAAACCGTTCTCATTCACAAATTACTGATGATCTGTATGAATATCTTAACGTAGTAAAAGGCTATGAAGCAGGTTGTTTATCTGCTGAAAAAACTCGTGTCGGAGGGGCAATTATTGATTTTGCAGTTAGTGAAAAAAATGGATTGAGGTTATTTGAAGCTAAAACATCAAGTACTGCACTTAGAAATATTCGCCAAGCAATTGGTCAGCTCTTCGAGTACGCATTTCTTGATGAGAACGCACAAATAGTCGGATTGGTAATAGTGGGGCCTGCTGAACTCACCGAAAGTGAAAGCAACTATTTAAATAAACTAAAGGAGATACTAGACGTCAAATTGGAATATTGGGCTTACATAAAGGGCGCAAATCAATTAAAAGATAGATTTATTATACAATGACCGAATCATCCCTAATCTCAAAAGTCTGGAATTTTGCCAATGTGCTTCGTGATGATGGCGTAGGCTATGGCGATTATCTAGAGCAGATCACCTACCTGCTGTTTCTTAAAATGGCGGATGAAATGTCCAAGCCACCTTATAACAAGAGCATCGCTTTTCCTCGCATCAAAGACATGGATGGTCAGGAAATACCTGATGGAGAACTATGCAACTGGGATACCCTCAGCCAAAAGCGTGGTGCAGAGCTGGAAGCCTATTACACTCAGATGTTGCGCTCCCTGGCTACTGAAAAAGGAATACTAGGACAGATATTTACCAAGAGTCAAAATAAGGTGCAAGATCCGGCCAAGTTGCTAAAGATCATTGACATGATCGGCAAGGAACAGTGGACGATGGTAGGTGCTGATGTAAAGGGAGACATCTACGAAGGACTCCTTCAGAAGAATGCCGAAGACACCAAAAGTGGAGCAGGACAATACTTTACACCAAGGGCATTGATACAAGCCATGGTAGAGTGTGTGCGGCCTCAGCCTATGCGTACTATCCATGATCCATCTTGTGGAACTGGTGGGTTTTTCTTGGCGGCTTATGATTTCATTACAAAAGAACCTTTAGATAAAGATCAAAAGTTCTTCCTCAAGAGTCAGACTTTTTCTGGAAATGAGATAGTAGCTGGCACCAGGCGAATGTGTTTGATGAATATGTTTCTGCACAATATCGGTGAGATTGATGGCGAGTCATTCATCTCTCCTAATGATGCACTGATCTCAGATGAAGGCAAGAGATATGATTATGTATTGGCCAATCCTCCCTTCGGGAAGAAAAGCAGCATGACCATTACCAATGAAGAAGGTGAGCAGGAAAAGCAAGACCTCAGCTACAACCGTCAGGACTTTTGGGCAACCACTTCCAACAAGCAACTCAACTTTTTGCAGCACATTAAGTCGCTACTGAAAGTGACAGGACTAGCAGCCGTGGTGTTACCAGATAATGTGCTTTTTGAAGGTGGGGCAGGAGAGACCGTGCGAAAAGAGCTGATGAAGACAGCCGACCTGCATACTATTCTTCGGTTGCCTACAGGTATTTTTTATGCCAATGGCGTGAAAGCCAATGTCCTCTTTTTTGATAATAAACCAGCATCCAAAGACCCATGGACAAAAGATGTCTGGGTGTTTGACTATCGTACAAACATTCATCACACATTGAAAAAGAAGACTATGGTGTTGGAAGACCTGAAGGAATTCATCAAGCTCTACAATCCCGAAAATCGCCACAAAAGAAAGGAAACCTATTCCGATACCAACCCCGAGGGAAAGTGGAGAAAGTTCACCTACAAGGAGATCATTGCTCGCGACAAGACCAACCTAGATATTTTTTGGCTAAAGGACAAAAGCCTTGCCGACCTAGACAATCTCCCAGATCCAGATATTCTGGCTGCTGAAATCATCGAAAATATAGAAGCTGGACTGGCTAGTTTTAGAGAGATCGTAGATGTCCTAGGTGAAAATGATAAAACTTAAAACATGGAAGAAGGAATCGTTTATATCCTCACAAATCCGGCAATGCCCGGATTGGTCAAAATAGGCATGACCACCAGAGAAGAGGTGAAAATTCGGATGAATTAGCTTTACTCTACAGGAGTACCACTTCCGTTTGAATGTTCCTTTGCTGGTAGGGTAACGGACGTAAAGAAAGTGGAGCGCGCCTTCCACACAGCATTCGGTCCATATCGCATCAATCCGAGTAGAGAATTTTTCGAGATTGAAGACGAGCAGGCCATTGCCTTGTTAGAGCTCATGTGTATTGAAAATGTTACGCCTCAGGTCAATGAAGAGCTCAATAGTAAAGTAGATGAAGCCTCCAAATCCGCAGGTAAGGAGTACGCCCGTAAGAAGCGACCTCCATTTGATTTCATCGAGATGAATATCCCGATTGGAAGCTTCCTTCAAGCTATCAATTTCAATGAGACTTGTGAAGTAGTCACCAACAAAAAAGTTCTGTTCCGAGGAGAAGAAGTGTCCTTAACCCGAGCCACGAAAATCATACTCGACAATGACTACAACGTAGCCCCCGGACCTCATTGGACATTTGAAGGCAAGAGAATTCGGGATTATTATAATGAGACCTACGCAAACATAGAATCGTGAATCAGAGACTTCCGAAGTTTTGAAACGCTGACGGCCAGTCGCGCGGCTTCCTACATAAAAAGACCATACAATGGAGACAAAAGACAAATACGCTGAATATAAGGTGGCTTATGATGAGCTGCAAGAGCATTCGCCTAGTGTAATAAGATACACGCCAATGCTTTGGACACTCAAGTGGATTCTAAAAGTCCTATTACTTTTAGCCGTAGTATTTTTTCTCAGCACCTTCATTCAACCTATCTGGGAAGGAATGCACTCAGCCATTATTGATGTAGACTATATAGAAGAGCAGAGCATGAAAACACTTCTTCATACAGCAAGAGCAGGCCTTCTTATTATTTTCATAGTTTCTTGGCTAGCATTGAAGTTTTCCCAATTTGCGATCAGGAGGAATTGGTACATACTAGATCTCAGTCTCCTGACAGAAGAGATGCTTGATTATTTGAAGGAAAAAAGTAAAGAGTAAGAATTATTCTGCACTGTGTCTACCCTTCGAGTCCCGGCTAGCGCCGCCTCAGGATGACACTAATTTGATTCTGCGAAGTATCTACCCTTCGAGTCCCGCACTTCGACAGGCTCAGTATGTCAGCCGCCTCAGGGTGACACTAATACGATGCTACACCGCAATTAGGGTGACACTAAAACGAATTGTCACACCGGATATGGATTCACTTTTCAACCTCTTTCATGTCTAAAAATCACCCCACTAATAGCCACTATTTACCCCTTCAAAAAAACATAGCCATGAATCGTAAAAAACATGGCTATGAAATGATAAAAACATAGCCATAAAATGAAGAAACCATGGCTATGAAATTGTTAAAACATAGCCATGTTTTTTGAGGGTGTTAAAAACACTGTTTCTGAGCTGTATAGGGGGTTTTTGAGAAGCCCAAAAACCGATAATTGGAGAAATTTCTGATTTTTGGATGGGAATTGTGGTAAAATGTTTCCGAAGGATGTAGGCTCACCCTTTGCAATCGGACCCTTTATTTTGGAGCCCAAATTGTGCGGTCATAGACCGATGCTCTTTCCAATAAAAATGAATGGTCAAAACCAATTGATCCGATTAAGGTCGTGAACTGATTGCCTTGTGGTCTTTAATGTCTTGGCTGGTTTGGCTCAGTTCATTTAATGAACCCTTGATGCCACTTTTGGCCACAGCCAAAGACTCGGGACACAAGACGTTTTAAACGATCACATAGCATGGTTGGATACGTTTCAAAGCACTTATTTTCCATCAGGAAAAATAAAGTTATTATTTCATCCCACAGCATGTTTTGGCACGTCCTCTGGAACGGTTCTTGCCTTTTAGAAATCATCTTAAGACCAGTCGAAAGGCGCATTCGACAGCTTCAGCAAATTCAAGTATCGCGGAGGTCACACCCTTTTCAGCAAGACTGACCAAAGCAAAAACAAGTACAGATTTGGGTACACTCATAAGGTACACCTAGGATCATGTAAAGCTTCAGGTAGGCAATACCAGCTTTCGCCAGATTCTCAGCACGGGATCGGTTTGTCCAAAGCATACTTGAGTAGGCTAAGCACTTTAATTTTTGTAAACCTTTAAATTTTAAAAATCATGACTGTAATGTATAAGTCCGTGCCGAGATCAGAGCCAGGAGTAGCTGGCGGAGGCCAAGTGAAGTATTATGCCGCTATCGTAAGAGAGCGACCTGTGGGACTCAGAAAGTTCGCCAATGCAATAGCCAGAACGAGTAGGTTAAATACCTCAGATGTTTTTGGTGTCTTGGAGACCTTTTTGGATAACCTGCACGAGTATCTTGAAGAGGGTAGGATTGTTCGGCTAGGGGATCTAGGTTCCTTCACACCGAGTATCAATAGCCTTGGAGCAGATACAGCTGAGGAAGTTTCCAAGTCTTCAATCGTTCGTTTCAAAGTCAATTTTAGACCGGGACTTTTCTTGCGCAAGCAATTAGCTCAGGTAGAATTTAACAAAGTAACGGATGATAGTGCTCCAGAGCCAGAACCAGAAGTGTAATCGCTCGTCGATTCATGCTTTACCTTAAAGCCTTCCCGATATTCGGGAAGGTTTTATTCACCCTAACATGGGGTAGGGCTAAGTTGTGGAATCGTGTCTACCCTTCGAGTCCCGCACTTCGACAGGCTCAGTATAACAGCCGCTTCAGGATGACATTATTATTAATTGCCATGCTGAACTTTATTGAATTGTCACCCTGAGTACGAACGTAGTGAGTGCTATCGAAGGGTAAGATAATTCTGCATCGTGTCTACCTTTCGAGTCCCGCACTTCGACAGGCTCAGTATTATAGCCGCCTTAGGATGACACTATTATTAACCCAAATCCTAAAAACCAATTACCCAAAACCCTAAAGACCCAAACACTATGAAATCTCCATACATGCGCTACATCACTTGGGTCTTGCTGATCATCATCAGCTTGTTCTGCTGGCAGTCGTACCGACAACTAGGCCAGGCGCAGACCCATATCCAAGACCTAGAAGCCCAGCTAGATACGCTTAGGGCGATGGTTACAAAATACCACACCTTGCAGGTGGCCTATACGGAGATCCACAGTTCGCTGAGTACTTCACATGATCAGTTGTCACAGTTAGGTCACGACCTTCACGATCGTTCCGCAGGTCAGCTTAGTGCTCTTACATACATCAAACAGCAGCTGGACAGCATCCAGTTGGCCTATGACAGTCTTAGTACCTATACGCTTCCGCAAATGACTTCTCACGATCTATCCTTTTCGCCATGAAAGCCCTGCTAAACATATGGATCTTGATCGTATGCCTTTCGGTAAATGCCAGGCAGTTGATACCTTTTCGTTCGGAAGATCAAAAGTTGAAGGTTTACCACATGGACTCTGTCTTGATCATGGCGGACAGTGCTTATGTGATCAGTGGAGCAAGGGCACAGCTGCTTAATGATAAGTTGGCGGAGCTACACCGCGCTTATGCGACCAATGCCCAATTGGTAGATGTGAATGCAGTGCTATTGGATAAAGTCATAGAGATAGAGCGGCTCGTGCTACAGCTCATGCAACGCATGCAGGAGGATGAAGAGCTAGTGACCATGAATCTCAATGAACTGCTCACCGATCTGGACAGTCATATTCAGCAGCTACAAGCAACAAATACACAGCTAGACGAACAGAACGCTTCGCTCAAGCGGCAACTAGACGCCATGGAGCAAACCATCAAGCGGTTGAAACGAGCTATTCGCACACTGTGGTGGCGAGGTGCGGTGGAGAAGGTCTTGATAGGTCTGGCAGGCTTTGGGATCGGTTGGTTGATCGGAGGGAGGTAGACTGTTTGCTATTCTGTCTTAGAAACCGAAAAGTAAAGGCAACAAGCGTTTATAATTGATAGTACATAAAAAAAGCGATCGTTATGATCGCTTCTTCCATGTATTTGCTTGTACCTAAACCTTCTTAGTTTAGTGTCTTGGAATAAATCTCCTTGATTTTATTCACTCTCACCTGAGCTGAGGCTGAGTGCTTATTGAATGCCGTAGTAAGCTCGGCAATGGTTTTTTCATTGGCGTCAGAGATTTTCTTATAGAGATCTTCCATTGACTTCTTATTCTCTGTCAGCTCTTTTACGGCTTGGTCCCAGCTGTCTTTAAACTGATTTTCAATTCGCTCTCCTTTGACTTTGAACTCTTCTACGTTGTTGAATAGTTCATCTATTTTTGACTTTGATTTTTCTTTTATTTCTTGAATATTCATAGTTTATGTTTTTCGGTTAAAATGAAAACTTGTATCTATATAACACGGAAAACTTCATTTTGTTCACAAAAAGGGCATTTTTATGAAATTCAAGCTTGATTGTTGCCTGAGGTGTTTTAAACGGGGCATATTGTAAAAGTGCTATTTTGGTAGTTGGGTTGTGCAATGTGTCTACCCTTCGAGTCCCGGCTAATCGGATTTAGAAAGACCTGACAGGTTTTGGAACCGAGCCGCGTAGGCTTGTCAGGTCTCTACGCTTCGTTAAACCAAGGAACGAGGGGACTCGAAGCATAGTCAATTCCAATGTCGTTAAGTTAAGGTTAATACCTTTTTCTGGGGTCATTCTGAACTTGTTTCAGAATCTATTTTCAAAGACGGATTGGTATCTCAGATACTGAAATAAATTCAGCATGACCTTAACTTAACGACATTGTAGGCAATTCTGTACTGTGCCTACCCTTCGAGTCCCGCACTTCGACAGGCTCAGTAT
>CAYGOV010000058.1:0-11573 GCA_964351625.1 uncultured Marinoscillum sp. | reverse complement strand
CTGCTCCAAGACGAACTCAAAGAACGAGACACCTTGCCGGCACATGATCAAATGAGCAGTTCGCTTATGAGTACCATCCGAAAGGTCACAGAGCTAGGCAAAGCTGCAGGAACTACCGAACATAGCTACATGAATATGGTCTTGACGGATGGTCATATTGCCATAGCGGTGCGTTTCACCACAGACGATCCTTCCAATGCTGACTCATTGTATCTCAATATGGGTCGTAAGTATGTATGTGCCGATGGTGTGTGTTACATGCACGATCCGGGCGAACACGAGAAAGCTGTGATTATCAGTTCGGAACCACTCAGCGAAGATCCCGGCTGGGAGTCCGTACCTGTCAATACCATGGTGGTAGTGAAAGAGGGGAAGATCTTGGATAGGCTGACGATTACATTGTGAGGTTATCGGGCATCACTGTTTGGCGTGAAGTAGTCTTGTCGCTAACATAAAGTTCTTTGCTATTCACTCGCTTTACTCAGAGTCGCTCGAAGAGGACTCTGAGTAAAGATTAGCAGTCCAATCAACCATAAAAAAAAGGCCTGTGAGCCACAGACCTTTGATTTAAGATGATTATTTCTTTGCTTGCTTTTTTAAGCGTTTTTCCTCTTTTTTCTCCTTAGGAGTCTTTAGAGCTTCTTTTTTGACACTCTTCTTAGCGTCTTGGCTTTTGCTCATGGCTTTGTCGTTTAGTTACTATCTCCAGCGATAGTGCGGTGTGAAGTTATTGATTTGAAATAATATTTGAATCAAACTCAGGCATCAAAACATAAAAATTCTTTCTAAATATTTTAGTGAATCTACATTATCACTAATGAGCATTCTCTTTATCTGGGACTATCAAACTCCCAACAAACATTGCGATAAAGCTCATCGGAGTAGCGATGATCGTGGGATCTAATAGTGTCTCCATCAAGTAGCAAACAAACCATACCGAACCGCCCACAATCACACCGCACCAAGCACCAACAATCGAGGATTTTTTCCAAAACAGCCCCAAAGTAAAAGGTGCCAGGATGCACACCATAATGAGACTTAGCGAAGCAACAACTAGACTCACAATATTCAAATCGCCTAGCGCGAAATAACATGCAATGGCTGCCATCAAAACAACGCTCAAGCGAGTAAAAAGAAGAATGTGCTTATCAGTCAGTGATTTGAAATTTGGCTTCAGGAGATTTTCACCTATTACTGTGGCAGGTGCTAGCATGGCACCACTGCTCGTACTCATAATGGCGGAGATCATAGCGCCATAAAACAATACCTGTACAGGTAAGCTTGCGAATTTCGCAACAGCCAGTAGAATGATGCTCTGTCCATGATCATCACCTATTAGCTCAGGATGCAGATAGACAGAACCAAGAGCTATGACCAAAGGAATGCTAGGGATGAGAAGGAGTAAAGCCGCACTTAGGTAAAGTCCATTCACGGCAGCTTTCTCAGACTTTGCTGAGAATACCCGTTGATAGATCTCTTGAACAGGTATCGCACCAATAGAAAATGCCATAAATGTGGCTATATAAACTGACCAGTTTTCCAATCCAGGAGGAGGGAAGAGTGAAAAGAAGGATTCAGATTTGTCCTCAAAGATTGTCACGATTCCACCTGTTTGCGAAAGCACATTCCAGAGTAATATTACCAAGCCTACGATGATGAGAATACTTTGAAGCATGTCGGTATAAGAAACCGCCCACATGCCACCTATATAGGTGTAGAGCACTACGATAGATGCCGAAATGAGTACGCCATAAGTGACTGGAATACCAAAGACAATCTCGAAGAGATAAGCCAAAGCGATAAACTGCGCAGCTATCCAGTGAGGATAAGAAAATATAGTGATCAGTGATACGGCGAGTTCCAGTGATTTATTGAATCTCACTCTGAAGAAATCCCCCACGGTGACGATGTTCATGGCGTAGAGTTTCTTGGCGTAGAAGTAACCTACGATGAGTAAACAAACAGTACCAGAAAATGTCAGGGTAATGAAAGAAGCCATGCCTTCCTCTACGAAATAGCCCGGATTGCCCATGATCTGACCAGAGCCAAACCATGTAGCGAATAGGGTGACACCCACGAAACTTGTGCTGAGACTTTTTCCCGCAAGGGTGAAATCCTCAGTGCTCTTTACTTTGGTGGAGGCCCAAAAGCCTATACCGAGAGTGACTAAAATGTAAAGTGGTATTAATACTGCAAGCATGGCTGATTGGTTGATCAGCTCGCAAATTAGTATTTAACGCGAAATAGGCAATTATTTCTGCTTCATGATTGCCTTGATAGGCACACCTGTAAAGTCAAAATGCGTACGAAGCTTATTCAATAAGTAGCGTTCGTAAGACTCCTTGATATCCTTAGGGTAGTTGCTAAAGAAAGCAAAAGCGGGAGTTTTCGTTGGCAGCTGCGTGATGTATTTGATCTTGATGTTTTTGCCTCGCACAGATGGTGGCGGATACTTTTCGATATCCTTTAGCAGTTTAGCATTCAGTTCCGAAGTGGAAACACGCTTTTTCTTATTGTCGGACACTTTTAGTGCTAGCTCTATCGCTTTGAAGATTCTTTGTTTAGTAAGCACACTTGTGAAAACCACTGGTATATAGGAGAGAGGTCCCAGCTTTTCAGCAATTACATCTTCAAATTCTTTGGCAGAGTTGGTTTCCTTTTCGTAAAGGTCCCATTTGTTCACCATGATGACGGTGCCTTTTCTGTACTTGTGAGCAAGACCGATGATGTTCATGTCTTGAGCCTCAAGGCCTGTTTGTGCGTCGATCACCACGATACATACATCAGAATCCTGCAATGCCTGAATGGCTCTCAGTACAGAATAGAATTCTATGTCTTCTTTTACTTTGGCCTTCTTACGGATACCAGCTGTATCTGTAAGGATAAAATCCTTCTCAAAAAGGCGGTAACGGCTATCGATCGCATCTCTAGTAGTACCTGCAATATCCGTAACAATGTTTCTTTCTTTGCCAAGCAGGGCGTTTACAAAAGATGATTTACCCACATTTGGCCTTCCAACGATAGCTATTCTAGGTACATCATCAACACTTTCTATTTCTTCTTCCTCTGGGATGTGTTTTACCACTTCATCCAGAAGATCACCAGTTCCTGAGCCACTTGCAGATGAAATTGCGAATATTTCTCCATCCAATCCTAATGAATAGAATTCATTGGCGGTATATGATTTTTCAGTACTGTCAGCTTTGTTGGCAACTATTATCACAGGTTTCTTAAGCTCACGAACTACATTGGCAAAATCCTGATCTAGGCCATGAAGACCTGTAAGACAATCCACCATGAAAAGGATCACAGTAGCTTCTTCCAAAGCTTCTTTTACCTGCGTACGGATCGCACCTTCGAAGATATCGTCAGATCCCTCAACATATCCACCAGTGTCTACCACGGTGAATTGTCTGCCATTCCACTCAGCAAAGCCATAGTGACGATCGCGGGTTACCCCGGATTCATTGTCCATGATTGCTTGTTTACTTTCAATAAGTCTGTTGAAGAGGGTGGACTTACCTACGTTAGGTCTGCCTACTATTGCTACGATATTTGCCATTATGCCGCAAAGGTAGACTTTTTAAGAGTTAATAACTATGTGATATTGGGGTTAAGGTTGTTGGGTGTTAATGTTTGGAATGTGTTAATCTTTTGAGGTTGGAAAGGTGTTAAAGTTCGGCAAGTCAAAAGATCAAGGTCATTGTCATAGTTAAAGATTTGATTACTCAATACCCAAACATCTTCAGCTTTCTTTCATCCTTGCGCCAGTCCTTTTCCACTTTCACGAAAGTCTCCAGATGGATTTGTTTACCGAAAAAGGTCTCCATCTCTTTGCGTGAAGCAATTCCCAGTTCTTTAATTGATTCGCCTTTTTTGCCGATCAAGATGCCTTTTTGGCTATCTCGCTCCACGAAAATCTCTGCGGTGATACGAATAATGGTTTCTTCTTCTTTGAATGAAGTAGTGACCACTTCTGAGCTATAAGGAATCTCTTGCTTGTATTGCATGAAGATCTTCTCACGGATGATCTCAGAAGCAATGAATCTTTCAGATTTGTCCGTCAATTCATCTTCAGGGAAATAGGGCGGATGTACTGGAAGTAATTCAGCAATCTTGGCTTGCAGTTCAGGAACACCTTCTCCTGTAATGGCAGAGACCAAGATCGGCTCCACCCAATCCACTTCTTCTTTCCAGTAGCTTATTTTGTCATAAGATTGGCTACCAGAGTTAAGATCTGCTTTATTGATCAGAAACAGTACTGGCAAACCTGTAGATCTTGCGATCTCCAGCCACTGCTTGTGGTCATTCTTTTCGCCTAGCTCCACCATGAAAAGGATCACGTCTGCATCTTCGAGAGATTTCTTTACAAATCCCATCATGCGCTCTTGCAATTTGTAGGAAGGATCAAGCATCCCAGGCGTATCAGAGTATACTATTTGATATTCCTCTGTAGTCACAATCCCGAAGATCCTATGACGTGTGGTTTGCGCTCGATTGCTTACGCTAGAGATACGCTCGCCCGTCATCTGATTCATAAGGGTGGATTTGCCCACATTTGGTTTCCCCATGATCGTCACGAAACCCGACTTGAAATTGCTTTGATCTATCATACCCATGCAATTTCGCTAAAACATATGGTATGATATAATTTCAGTTCAAGAGCCTCACTGAGTTTTCACAAATTCACGGGGATTGCTACCCATAAAGTACTGAATGTCCTTATTGAGATGAGACTGGTCGTAATATCCAGACTTGTAAGTGAGCTGGGTGAGGTTCATGTCTTGGCAGAATTGCTTGTATAGGGCTATGAAGTTTTTCATCTTCTCGATTTTGCAAAATTCTTTAGGTGAAAGTCCAATAGCCGCGAAGAATTTCTGCTCTAAAAATGACTTACTAATGCCAAGCTGATCGTAGATCTCTTTGATCTTGATGTCACCATTGTGCTCACGTATCAATGCCAATGTGTCTAAAGTAGTTTTACAGATGCCGTTCGCATCAAGCTTATTGCATAGTTCTTGGATGTACATTTCAAAATGTACAACGGACCAAGTAATTTGATTAGATGATAGTTTCTCGAAGCAATCCCTACTTAAGTTGGATGTAGTAGGGAAGAAGGCCTGTGTATATTCAGGATTGATCCGTGCATATGAATAGGAGAGTTTATCACTACTGAGCGTAACACCACGACTTTGGCTAGAGAAGATATAAATATCTCCTTTCTCGATATGAGTCTTACCTATAGAACCAATTATAGATCTTGTAATACGCTCTCCAGTATTGAGGAGAATAAATGCATGATTACTAGGCATAAGGATACGCTCGTTGCTATCTAGTACTTTTTTTGAGCTTATTTTCTCAACTACTTCACTAGGGGACGGCTTAGACGGTATGTAGAACATGGCTTTCGGTTTAGCTTGTAACACGAAGCCCCTAGTCTTACACTTATTGTTTTTTTAGGTAAAATGTAAACAATGACGATGCTTTAGTAAACATTTCCCATTGTTTACAAAAAAATAGGAATGGCAATAAGGGTATCCTTATTTTAACTGGTTTGAGGCTTTTTTGTAGCCAGAAGGAGAATCGCCTGTTTCTTTTTTGAAAGCATTGTAGAAGGAAACCTTGTTGGAGAAGCCCACCATCTCAGCCAGCGCATCTATAGTGAAGTGATTATAATTATCATCTGTAAGCATTCGTTGTGCTTCCTTTATTCTTAACCTATTGATGTAAGCATTAAAATTTTGACAAGCAATGGTATTGATGGCTGTGGATACTTGCTTTTCACTAAGTCTAACTCCTTTTGCTACTTTGTCCAATTTCAGATTTGGGTCAAGGTATTTTTTGTCGCTCATGACCCATTTGCTTACCTGCTTGAAGTCTTGTTCTTTTTCGAGAATGGATGAGATATCTGAGACTTTGGACTCATTGAGTTTTCGGCGTTTTTGGAAATAGTGGAATACCAGATAACCCATAAGTACACAAGTGAAAATCGAAATAAAAATTTCTGTAATCATAAGTCCGACAAAGTAAATTCTTATTTAGTGCTGACCCCAAGTGCTTTTTTACAACTAGCGACTGTCTGTGCTTTTTTACAAGTACTTCGAAGGCCAATACCCTTATTTCGCTTCACTCTTTATATTATACTGTTTTGAAAAGGCAGCTTTTGTAGTAGGAGGTTGTCTTTTCAACAGTATTTCATTTATTGGCGTTCATCACTCAGTTTCCGGACATCAGCTCTTTAATGGAGAATTGAAAATTTAGAATGTTTTTTTACTTTATAGGAACTGGAATGCACCCTTCAAAAAACTTCCATATTATTCCCACGCTTATCGCAAAGTTATTTTTTACGCGCTAGGCGTTCAGCCTACTGTGATAAGTGTTCAGCACGAAGCCCAATTAAGGCACTCCCAAACACCACCCAACATTTTCCTCGAGAAAATTCAACTTATTTCAGGTACCAATTAACCCTGCTTCCGATCCATAATCTAGCTCTGCGTCCTCTGAGCAACGATTTCTCCTCACCCTTACTCTTCTCGAGCTTCTTTTTTACAAGTATTCACTATTTGTCTTTGGTAGGATTACGCTGTTAAATATCAATTCTTAACTAACAAAAACGTTTATGAGAAAAATTCTACTAATCGCATGTCTGGTCATGGTAGGTGGTGTACTCCATGCGCAAGAGCGCACCGTGTCTGGAAAGGTGGTGGATGACACAGGAGAGTCTCTACCAGGAGTGAATGTGGTCGTGAAAGGCACGACTACAGGTACAATTACCGATATCGACGGTAATTATAAGTTGGCAGTTTCGGGTGCTGATAGCCCAACATTGGTCTTTTCATTTATTGGGATGAAAGTCAAAGAAGTAGCCGTTGGTAACAAGTCCGTTTTAGACGTGTCTTTGACATCAGACGTCACTCAGCTTACTGAAGTAGTTGTTACTGCATTTGGTGTAGAGCGTGATAAGAAAGCGCTTGGCTTTGCGGTACAAGAGTTTGGCACTGAAGACGTAGTGAAAAGTCAGGATCGAAGTGTTTTGAACTCACTACAAGGTAAAGTGGCAGGTGTGCAGATTACCAGTGCTTCAGGTGCACCTGGAGCGAGTACGAATATCGTGCTCCGTGGTACTTCATCATTGACTGGAAGCAACCAGGCACTATTTGTAGTAGATGGCGTACCTGTCAATAACATTCAGAACAACAGTGGTGGTGTGCTTCAAGGAGCAGTTGATGGTGGTAATAGCGCCAATGATATCAATCCTGATGATATCAAATCGATATCCATATTAAAGGGAGCGTCTGCTGCTGCACTTTACGGATCTAGAGCAGCTAATGGTGTAGTGGTGATCACTACAAAAAAGGGAAGTAATACGAATGGAAAGATCAATGTGGATTATAACACATCTATGACTTTCGAGCGTGTCTTGCTTATGCCTACGCTTCAAAATGAATTTGGTCAGGGACAGCAAGGTGACAACCTAGGATTCTTAAATGATCAAGAAAGCTGGGGAGACAAATTTGACAATATAGCGCGTCCTTATGGTAGTGTTATAGGAGACCCTTCGAGCCCATTGTTTAATACACAGCGAACAAAGCCTTATTCTGCACTACCTGATAACTTAAGAGAGTTTTGGGATATAGGTAAGACCTTCCAGAATAGTATCGCTTTGAGTGGTGGTAATGAAGTATCAAGCTTCAGATTGTCAATGGCAGATTTTAACCAAAGTGGGGTAGTGCCGGAAACAGAATTGAGAAGAAACACGCTTTCTATGAGCGGATCCACCAAAGCTGGAACCAAGGTGGACTTTACAGGATCCGTTAATTATGTAAAACAGAAAAACGATCTGGCTGTCAACGGACAAGGTGGGGAATCCCCTTATAATCAGGTGATCCAGACTAGTAGATCTGTAAGTATTGTAGAGCAACGTGATTTGTCTAACCCATACAATGGAGTGGATTGGTACTATACACCTTTCATTCAGAATCCATACTATAACTTACTGAATGACAGCTATGTAAAGGACATGGATAGAATCTATGGTAGCTTTGCAATCAACTATCGTCCAATAGATAACCTTACGCTGACTTCAAGATTGGGTGCGGATATCATCAGTGATGACCGTAAGCGTGTGAAAGAGCGAAGAATCGCTTCTGCTTTCAGTCCAAACGGTGGTGCAGATGAGCCAGGTTTTATCCAAGAAGAAGCTTATACCAATAAGCAACTTGATTGGAACTTATTGGCAAATTATAGCTATGCATTTAATCAAGATTTCAATGTCAATTTACTAGCAGGCTACAACTACAATCAGCGTGAAAACCGCAGTTTGGTAGCATCTGTAAATCAGACTTCTATCCCAGGTTTTGACAACATCAGCAATGGAGCAGTAAATGCTGCAGTAGCTGAAGGTACCACCTTGAGAAGATTGATGGGCGCTTATGGTCAGATGGACTTTGCATTCAAAAACTACCTTTTTGTAGGAGCTACTTATAGAAATGATTGGTCTTCTACATTGCCAATAGCAAATAATTCATTTGGTTATCCAGGTGTGAATACCAGTTTTGTAGTGACTGATGCTATCGATCTGGGTATAGAGAATATCCTATCATTCTGGAAAGTAAGAGCAAGTTTCACCGAAGTGGGTAATGATGCACCTGTTTACCTAACAAGCTCTACGTTTTTTGCTCCTCAAGGAGCTTTAGCTCTTCGTGGTAATTTTGGTCAAGTGGATTTCCCTATCAATGGTGTCCCTGGATTCACTGAGGGCAACGTAATTGGTAATCCAAACTTACGTCCTGAGCTTACAAAAGAGTTTGAAGTAGGTACAGACATCCGTTTTTTCAAAGGCAGATTGAACCTTGATGTTGCTTATTTTAGAAAAGTAACTGAAGATCAAATTGTAACAGCCGAGGCAGCTCCAGCGTCTGGTTTTTCTTTCCAAGTAATCAATGCGGGGGAGATGGAAAACAAAGGTTTGGAAATGCTCATCAGTGGTAGCCCAATCAAGACAAGCAACTTTGAATGGAATCTATCTGCGAACTTTACTAAGATAGAAAACACGATTCTTGACTTGCCTTCTGGTGAGATTACTATCGGTACAGGTTTAGCGAACTTTCCTTTGAAAGCTATTGAAGGTCAGCCTTATGGTATTTTCGAAGCACCTACAGCTCTGAGAACAGCTGATGGTAAGTTGATCGTAGATGGTAATGGTTTGCCACAGCAAGCACCTAATCCTGCAAGATTTGGTTCGGTACAGCCAGATTGGTTGGGAGGAGTGACCACTACTTTATCTTATAAGGGTCTACAGCTTTCTGCAACTATTGACCATAGACAAGGTGGTAAAATCTACTCTCGTACTGTAGGACAAGTTTACTTCAATGGTACTGCTAAGGAAACTGCTTTTAATGATCGTGAGCGTTTTATCATTCCATTCTCTGTAGTGGATGATGGTGAGGGTAATTACTCTCCAAATACCAACGTGTTGACATACTCTTCTAATAATATTAGGAATTATTGGAATACAATCAATGGTTTTGGTGAATACCTCATCATCGATGGTACTTTCACTAAGCTGAGAGAGCTTACGCTTTCCTATAGTGTTCCAAAAGGATTACTTGCTAAGTCACCATTTGGCTCTGCTTCTTTGAGCCTTTATGGTAGAAACTTGTGGATACATACTCCTGATAGCAACACATTTATAGATCCTGAAGTGAATTCATTCACAGGCGGAAATGGTAACTCTGGAAACTTGACAGGTTTTGAATTTGGAACTACGCCTAGCACGAGTTCTTATGGTATCCGTTTGAAAATAACCATTTAATAATCAGACAATTATGAACTATATCAATAAAAAGATCTTTTCAGTCCTGGTATTACTTGGGCTGATCAGCTACTCATGTGATGAAGCGTTGGACATTAATCAGTCGCCCAATGCACCATCTAGCTCTACTACGGCATTTACTTTGCCAGTAGCACAAACCACTATTGCTTACATGATCAATCTTGATCTGGGCATTATGACCGGTTTTTTGAACCAATATTGGACACAGGCTTATCAAGCTTCTCAGTATCAGGTTTACGATTTGTACAACTACAATGGTAACGCAACAGCGACAGCTTGGCTACATGCCTATGCATGGGCATTGGAGGATTTGAAGTATGTAGATACGCAAGCGCAAGAAGATGGTACACCAAACTATTCGGCTATCGCAAAAATCATGTCTGCTTATACTTTTCAAGTGATAGTTGATGTTTGGGACAAAGCTCCATACAGCACGGCACTTCAGGGGAAAGAGGGAAATCTAAATCCTACTTATGATGAAGGGTCTGCGGTATACGATGGAATCATTGAAGATCTTGACGAGGCAATTGAGATGATCAATCCAGCAGGTATTACTCCTGGCGCTGATGATTTCATTTTTGGAGGAGACATGGCACAGTGGATTCGATTTGCAAATACTTTGAAACTACGAATCTACATGCGCCAATCAGAGGCACGTCCGAGCGTCGCTCAGGCGGGTATCGCTGCAATGTATAGCGCAGGTGCACAATTTCTAACTGTAGGTGATGATGCATTTGTTTCATTCCCTGGTGGAGCTAACAATCAGAATCCTCTTTACAGTGGAGATGGTTCTGCGCAAGGTTTGGCTGGCGTGAATATCAATGGGAGTTCTACTATCATTCAACAATTGGTAGATGCAGGTGATCCTCGAGTTGATTTCTTTTTTGATCCAGCTAAGACGGGACCTTTTGCTGGTGGTCAATCAGGAATTTTGCAAGGTCAAGGAATACTCCAGTTGGGAGCTGATCCTATCGGTCACAATTCTATACCAAGTTCTGTACACATAGTGGCTCCTAATTCACCAGTTTATCTGATGACCACTTTTGAAAGTTTATTTCTACAAGCAGAAGCAGTAGAAAGAGGCTGGGGGACAGGTGATGCTACTGCACTTTATCGTGCGGCTGTGGCTGAGTCTTTCAGATT
The DNA here is from genome assembly GCA_964351625.1 of uncultured Marinoscillum sp. Classification (GTDB taxonomy): domain Bacteria; phylum Bacteroidota; class Bacteroidia; order Cytophagales; family Cyclobacteriaceae; genus Marinoscillum. The sequence continues at coordinate 595 of CAYGOV010000058.1, read as the reverse complement.
CACAGGAAACGCTGGAGCTGAATTTGGCTTTATAGATGGCACTTACGAGTATCCTGCGGTTGCAGCTGATCGATTGAATATGATCGCTAAGCAAAAGTGGATTGCTATGTGTGGTATCATGAATGTAGAGGCTTGGGCAGAGCTGAGAAGATTCAACTACTTGGATTTGGATCAGTCTACTGCTGGAACTGGTGCTTCGCTCAATGGAAGTCAATTTCCAATGCGAGCACTTTATCCAACATCAGAAATCTCAACTAACACCAATGCAGTGGCCAATGGAAACATAGGTGACCCTGTATGGTGGAATAAATAATCGAAGCGACTATGAAGACGATAAATATGAATATCAGAAATATATTGGGGTTGCTAGTATTCGCGATGCTGTTTACAGCTTGCGAGTACTTCGAAGCACCCACAGAAACGCTCCACGTGCAAACTGGAGAGATACTTTTCCCAAACATCACGCTAAATGGTGCACAGTATGAGACTCATGTGGCTGGTACGCTCACTTCATATGATGACAAAGGAGTAGTGGCTACATTAGGTGCTGAGGATATCAGTACCATGGTAGAGGTGACAGGTACAGTCGATGTGA
>CAYGOV010000057.1:0-12848 GCA_964351625.1 uncultured Marinoscillum sp. | reverse complement strand
TCACTCTCATTGAGCATTTCTACATCTCGCTGGATATTGGCAAAATCTGACGCCAGCATTGAAGGTGCAATCAGGCACTTTGTCATAACTTCTTTAATTGTTTCGTCTTTTTGAATTTTCGAGAACGCAAACTAAGTAAGTAAACCGCACTTCCCAAGTCAGGAAACTCCAAGTCTAGTTTACTAGAAAAATCTTTGGGTGAAACTTCTTTTAGGTAGAGCTCCTTCCCATACATATCATATAGCTGGATATACAACGTGCGATCAAATACCATATTTCCAAAATCGATGGTGATTATATCTTCATCAAATGGGTTAGGGTAAATGACCATTTCATCCTCAATAGTAGCCAAAACATTATTGTACTCCTTCAATGGGTATTGTGGTACTCCATAACCTAATAAAGTATCTGGAACCGTGGATCTATTGCCAGTGGCTCGTATGGCTTCCATCACCCTAGTGTTGCTCCAAGTAGGATACGCTTGAATGAGATTGGCGGCAAAGCCAGCCATCATAGGGGAAGAAAAACTGGTGCCATTCCCAGATTCTATTACCCCATCACCACTAGACATGTAAAAGATAGTAGCTGATGAACCTAGCGCAACGACATCAGGCTTAATACGACCGTCAGCCGTAGGGCCGTAAGAACTGAAACTGGAACGAACCCCAGAAGAATTCACACTACCGATGGTCAAGATATTTTCTACATCTCCAGGACTAGTCATATGTCCCCAACTTCCGTTGCCTTCATTGCCTGCACTCACTACTACTACAATACCACGATCTGATGCCATGGTAGCTGCTCGTGCTACTACAGTAGTTTTCCCATCCATATCCTTGAGCGAATAACTCATAGATGGTCTACTATCGATGCTACTGAACGTAGAGTAGCCTAAAGAACCATTGATCACATCTACTCCTGCACTATCGGCAAATTCAGCGGCCAGTAGCCAATTATATTCCTCTATTCGATATTCATCAGTTTTGTCCTCAGTGACACATAAGATAAAGGAAGCTTTGGGTGCGGTACCTCTTAGTTCATCACCATAGTCCGCAGCTATACAAGACAATACGCTCGAACCATGATCGTCAAATTGGAAAACGTTTCCGGAATTGGTAATAAAGTCTTTAGTGGCTACTAATCGATTCTCTTTATGAAGTGAACCAAAAGGCTCAAATTCATTCACTCCTTGGAATCCATCATCAAAAACTGCAATGAGCACACCCTCACCATTGAAACCGTCTTTGTGCATTTCATCAACGTCTATCAACCTTAGCTGAGTCTTTGTGCTCGCGTTGACCTTAGATGGTGGCTTGAAAGTGCTAGCTATTGTTGGTACTGAAGTAGTCTTTAATAATCTTTCGCCGAGAGCGATAAAAACCACACTGTCCACAAAACTGAGGGATTGAACACTTACCCTTTGACTTTCAGTCATTTGTACAATGAGCGCATTGAACCATTTGCTGGAAAAGTAAACCTCTGCGCCTGTCTCTTTCACCTGAGTGATATAGTCCATATCCACAGGAAAATCCATGTCTGTAATTTCAATTCCCATTCGCTCCCTCCGATCAATTGCCCGCTGGCTTAAAAAAACCTCTGGTTGATCTATGGAATAAGCCACCTTGTCTTTATCACTCAAAAAGACCGCATAGCGATCCTTTTGGCCGAAAGCCAAAGATGACACAAAGACGAAAACAAAAAAGAAGAGGATTTTACAACGCCCCATAAGCCACTAATGTCTGTTTTAAAATGCGACCACTCTGGATCTCACCCAATTCACCGCAATTTATCGTGCAAAACTCTAAACTGATATAATCTTTCGCAATCAATCCTATACCTTCTGCATACCATTCATAGCGCTGATCCTGATTGACAAGATTGGCTTCTATATCTTCTATCACTAGCTTGATCACTTCACTTTCCACTGGTAGCTCCACATTGGAAACGGACGCTGTGTTCCCTATATAATAGTAACCTACAGCGCTCAGGGTATTAAACGCATTGCCGTTCCATGTAGTGCCCAAAGCAACAGGTGAAGCCAATTTTAAATAATCAATATTGTCTTCGGTGACGATGATGCTCTGATCCACCTTCCTTGCTGTCCAAGTATCGGATAAAGTCCAAGCCACTTGATCTACCGAAGTGAAGCGCTGCATCAAGTACCTTACATCGCCCTGTCCGGACACGATACTGTCATTAAATACTTCCCTCAGAAAGTAATGAGATGTATCTGGTCCTTCCAGATTGAAGGTGATCTCCTCAACTTCATAATCTCTATAAGCGCCAATCTCCAATGGAAAATACACAGACGCCAATTTCAAAGTGGGCGTCACTTCTTCCCCATCACAGGAAAAGAGCAACACACCAAGAAATATGAGCCAAAGATTCTTCATTTAAGTATTAATATTTCAAAGCAATGTTACCAATAGACGGCATGCCCGCATTTCGCTCCTGCTCTTGTCTAAAACTTGATTTGATCCAACCACCGCCAATCACATCGTCACCTTCGTAAAAGACTGCTGCCTGACCTGGGGCGATGGCACTCACGCCGTTTCCGAAATAGACTTTCATGGTGTCTCCCACTTGCTCAATCACAGCAGGATTTCCCAGATCATTGTATCGGACTTTAGTAATTGTATCCTTTCGCTCGCCTTGAATGGAGTCATATTTCTGAAGTGTAAGGTTTTTGACATACATCCCATCTCTGGAAAGCTCGTCAAAAGTACCCAGTACCACTCTATTCTTCTCTTGCTGTATCTCCGTGACATAAACGGGAAAACCTAACGCTATTCCCAATCCTTTTCTTTGGCCTACAGTATAGAAAGGATAGCCTTCATGCGTACCTACCACTGTGCCATCTTCCAACACGAACTCTCCGCCACGCACTTTGTCCTCAAGGCCCTCTACTCTCCTTTTAAGAAAGCCTCGGTAATCATTGTCTGGCACGAAGCAGATCTCGTAGGATTCTGACTTAGAAACCAGCTCATGAAAGCCTCTTTCGGTAGCCATGTCCCTTATCTCCGACTTGTGCAAATCCCCAAGCGGGTATTTGGTGCGGCTCAGGCTCTCTTGTGAGATCCCCCAAAGCGCATAAGACTGATCTTTGCCCTCGTCTTTCCCTCTGGAAATGACGTAGCGATTGTTCTCTTGACGCACTTTGGCATAATGACCTGTGGCGATAAAGTCGCAACCCAGCTTGTCTGCTCTGCGCAGTAGCGAATCCCATTTGATGTGCGTATTGCAAAGCACACATGGATTGGGAGTACGTCCTGCGAGGTATTCATTGGTGAAGTGATTGATGACGTAATCACCAAACTCTTCTCTGATATCTACTATATAATGTGGGAATCCAAGGCTTACGGCGATGTTTCGCGCGTCGTTGATCGAGTCTAAGCTGCAGCAGCCTGTTTCCTTTTTCGATCCTCCTGAAGTCTGGTAATCCCATGTTTTCATGGTCATCCCTATTACTTCATAGCCTTGTTCGTGTAGCATGACAGCTGCGACTGAGCTGTCGATTCCGCCACTCATGGCGACTAGTACTCTTCCGTGTTTACTCATAATTCGCTTCGCGAGGGTCAAAGCCTCGTTTACGTTCGACATGTCATCCTGAATTCATTTCAGGATCTTTAATTGTTATCGCAAAAGTAGCTGATTTTGTGGGTTGGGCAACTATGTGGGCTAGATCCATCCCGTCATTCCGGTTTTGTGCGAATGTAATGAGTGCAAATACCGGAATCTCTGCACGACACTTCAGATTCCGGCATTTCGCTCGGTTACACCTCGCTACAGCCGGGATGACGGACGGTAAAAAAGATGATGGTATTTCTCAGATGCGCTACGAAAACCTGCCCGCTGGCAGGCATGATGTGCTTTGTTGGTCATTCCACTTTTATGCCAATGTAACGAGTGCAAATAGTCTCTCGTCCTTCCGGTTTTGTGCGAATGCAATGAGTACAAATACCGGAATCTATTCACTGCATATCTTCTACCTCACCACTCATTCAGGTTTATAATCTCAACGCTTTGCTTTAAGTATTTGAAAACCCAATACAATGGCTTCTGTATTACAAATCAAGAAGAGCTGGATCTGAGGGCACTTACCCAAAGGAAGACAAAGCGTAAACGTGCTACTAAAACTGCGAAGAAATTAGCACTTTAATTATTCTTTCAGGCTCAGAACTCGTATTAATCCTCAATAAATAAACACCCTCTGCCAAAGATGAGGTGTCAACCGATTCTTCGAGAGATGATCCAGATGCCTCAAGACTCCATAACTCTCTACCCATAAGATCTGTAAATTTCACACTAATGTCCGCTTCCGCTAAAAGAACAATTGAAAGAAGAAAATGATCAATAGATGGGTTTGGATAAACCAAATATACACTTTCAGATTGAAGTTCATTTGTGAACTCCTTAGAATCAGAAAAGGTTACCCTTGAAGAGGGTATTCCAAATTCTGAGCAATCTCCTTGACTGATTGATTCAACTGCCATTGCACTAAAATAGGAACCGTTTTGAATCCAAGTACCTGGATGTAGAGTTATTGATGTTGTTGCTACAAAATTTGAAGTGGATCCACTTGCATATACTACCGATTCGCAAGTTTCACTTATTTCGATGATTGCCCCCACTTTACCAAAACTTTCATTATCTCCTACATTTTCGCAAACATTGACTTTTTGACTTAAATCTGGAATCAAAGAATATTGAGAAATATTAACGGAACTTGAGCTTGCACCAGAGGCAACATAAAGCTTATCATCTTCTAAAAGCAGATCAAAAATTGCGTAGGAGTTCAGGTGAGCAATTCGATACCTACCAATTTCATTGCCTTGACTATCAAGATTTACCATCAAAATAGAATTTGGTAGTTCATCCGCTCTTAAAAACACAGCATATTCATTGTTTCCAAATTTAGATAATTCCAATAATCGCGTTTCATATTCATCTATTAGTAACGTTTTTGTCCAAGAGGTATTCAAATTTGAGTTCAAACTTTTAATAACAACTTTTCTGTTGATTATTCCTCCTTGAGCATTCAAGTCAAAAGACTCACCACCAAGGATTAATCCAGAATTCACACCTTCAATTCCTTGAAGATTACCTAAAACTAAGTTATCTACACCTCTACGACTTGTGGTTTGAGATAAACCTGCGTTTGTCTTATAAATGTGAATAGCGTCTACTAAATCTCGATTATATGCATAATTACCAGAAAGTGTAATATAATAAACATAAAATCCGACTGAAATAACATCGAATAAATGGTGATTAAAGCCAGCTTCAGACAAAGTCTGAAAATCATTTGCTCCACCAAGATAGTCTTTCAAATCATAAGAAAACTTAGATGCAATCAAGGGTCTATACCCACTAGTACCTACAATTTCACTCACACCAGCTACTATGAAATTATTACCATCTTCTCTAACTAATTTCAGTGCTCCGAAGACAGGTTGATTTGAAGGTGTTAAAAATTCAAACCTTTCAAATTCTTGTTGATAACTAAACAAATGAAACGTTCTATCACTGTTACTATGTTGATTTAGCAGAAACAGTCCATTTGATGACTTTTGAATCACTGAATGAATCCTTGCATACCCATCACAATTTCCTGTATAATAGTTAAAGGAACCACAGCTCCCGTTACTTTTCCTTTGGGTTATTTCCCCAGAATTCTTATCAATGTGAGCTACTACTAAATTCTGATCATCTTGGCCTCCACTTGTTACATTGGAATCATCACCCGTCACACCTGTTACCAATATTTCATTTGATGCGGAAGTAATATTCCTTTGCCCAATCTGTACAATATCTTGAACATTTGTCGTCCATTTCAAATAATATTCTTTCATTGGTCTGACACCAACTACCGTATTTGAATAACCATTGTTAGTAGTGAGAGCTGAATTATTCAAATCATAAACTCTTAGTCGATAATCATACCTCAAAGAAGCATTCAAACAATAGGCATCACTAAACTGTGTAATATTCGAAGGCACTTCAGCTAGAACTTCCCAGGAACTAGTTCCATATTCTTTTCGCTGGATGACAAATCGTTTTTCTACTGATCTATCATCCCATTTCAAATTCATAACTCCAGCTACCGAAGCACTTACTTCCAAATTAGTTGGAGGATCATTCTTCACAACAACTGTAACCTGCCCCGCGCTCTGTACAGCACACTCCCTAAAAGAAGCATTGATACTATAGGTATAAGTACCACTTGTGTTTGGTGTTGAGAACACAGGATTAGGCACTTTATCATTACTTAGGTTAGTGCCAGGCGACCATTTGTAGTCATACCCAATACCTTCTAGTGGATTACCTAATACAATTGACCCATCTCCTGCGTTTACAGTGTAAGCAAGAGGACTTGGTGTGGAGATATCGCTGCTACCTACATTTATGGTTACAGTCTCTGTAGATGAACAACCTGTTTCCAAATTGGTAATAAGTAACGAGTAAGTCTCACTATTACCACTCAAAGCTGTGAATATGGGATTAGCGACGCTTGAAGAGGAAAGCTGTGCAGTAGTAGCACCTGACCACTTGTAATCAAAACCTACCTTCGGTTCAGTTCCGATTTGTACAGATGCTCCTTTACAAAGTGTCAAATCTGAATTAATCTCGATTTTTTCATTTTTAAAAATCGAGATTTCGAAATTGTGCGAATCAATTATCTGTTCGCTAGTCACTCCTAATATAACTTGATATGCTTCTACTTTAAATTCTGCCACATATGGAAAGGACATTGGTCTGTGCTGAGCGCCTAACCATTTAAAATCCAAAGGAAAACTTGTCTCATAATTGTCTGTGATCAAATACTTAACTCCATTGACCACTTGATGTACTCTAAGACCATCCCATTTACACCTCGATTCACCAACATCTATGGTCATTTTTGGAGTTCCTAATTCATCAAGGCAATAATTATCTAAATACCCATCACCAATATCCACAAAACATTTCCGAGGATCATAAAATGGTGAATAATTTACCTTAATATAATAATAACTATCTCCCCCTACTTCATTTCCAGCCTCGTCTTCGATGTATTGACGGACCCACATATAATTCTCAATATTGGTCCCTAGATTATATCCATCAAAATACATTTCGATTGGTTTTGGTCCTTCACCAGGGTGAACGGTTGTTGACACACTTTGACCGTCAGAAGCTAAAACACCTCCGAAAAATGTATAAGTGTATGTGAAATTTTCTCTTTCACCTACTCCACCTCCAACCAAAGGCGTAAGTGTAACTGGTTCGAATCGATTAACTGTTATCAACTCATTTGGGTTATGCTCAAGATATCTTAAGTTTTGGAGTGGACGGCCATTGGCCAAAAGACCATGCCTAATGCTAAAGTCATTATCATCAGGTTCAATAATTTGCACACACTCTCTCACCACATCCTCGCCCCAGACACCTTCAGCACTTCGCACTCTTAGGTATATATCGTATACCCCCATCTCATCATAGATATGATTTATTGTTCCCCCTGGGTCAGTGCTCTCATGGATGACTCCATCACCAAAGTCCCAATAGTAAGTGTAATCACCTGAAACGGGAAAAACATTTGCGCTGAACTGATACTGCCCGAAAGAGACAGGGATTGAACAACTATATGGGGAGATAGTGACATGAATTGATCGAGTAGGGTCACTTATATTAACGAGGCTATTTTTTGTAACTGTCTCAGATTGATAATCATCAGTAACTGTCAGACTAACAGTCTTCTGACCAGCAGAAGAATAAGATACTATTGGAGAGGAGCTATTATAACTTCCAGATGAAAAATCCACTCCTCCCCCAAATTCCCATCGATAGCTAAGCTCGCCAGAGGCTCCATCTACTTGGGGTTCAAAAAACATAACATCCTCCCCTACTGAAGCATACTTTGTAGAAACCACAAAGTCAACATCAAAATTCGACTCTTGTTGAAAAGAATTACCCACATTAACAACCAATGAAGCCGCAGCTTCTTGCAATGAACCCTCATCTATCGTTAACATTACATATTTCAAGCCCTCTGTAGTATATATAACCGTAACCTCTTCCGCGTAAGTATTCTCCGCAATAGCTCCTGCACCAAAGTCCCATACTAGGTTACTGCCATTAGCAGCTGTGGCTTTAAAATAAACCGCTTCTCCTACCTCCGGATTTCTCTTACTCACTTCTATAGATACATAAGGCACATCACAGCTCACAGCATCGTTCAGAGCATTACCACGCATTCCGGGAGCAATTCCGCCTGCTGGCCCACAAGGCTGATTGAAGTTATGGTTCTGATCTGTACCTGGGTCTGTACCAGCTGTCCAATAATTAGTTCCTGATCCTGTGCGCACAGCTATAGTGGATGGATCCTTATCTAGTTGATTATTATTGATATCTCTGCCCTCAAAAGCAATAGTCTGCGAAGCAGATGAAGGAATGTTGATCGAATACTTCCACTCAGTACTTGCGGCATTCAGGTCATCTGGCACGTTGAGAGAGATTCCATCATATTTCATATTCAGAAACTCCAGCGGTTCGCTTGTAGTGACTATTACCTGAGCATCACCAGTATAAGCCTCATACGACACGTTAGAAAAAGCATTAGCTGAACCATCCCAAGTCCATTCTCCAGCATAAATAATGTCGGTTGGTATGCCCAATTCCTTTTTCTTGATGATCACTCTTTGGACGTAAGGACGAAAGTTGTCGATTTTCAATTCAAATGGATGACTAATAAGTTCGGTAGATGATGTCACGGTGATAAGGGATGGTGTCAAAATGTGTAAACCATCTTCATAGCGAGCATCTTGACTTATTTTAGCCAAGTCATTGGCATTTATTGCTTGGCCTTGATTGTGATCCTTATCTATTCGAAGGACAAAATCAGCAAAAAAGTAATCATCTCTGGGAAAACCCAACTCAACATTATTCTCAGGGTCTCGATAGGCATGAGGCAAGTAACCCGTGTTTGTGATCGAGCCATAATCTGTGACTATGTCCTTAACACTACTGGCTGGATATCTTTGTGAAGAGATCCTTGACCCATCTGATATTCTCGAATCAAGAAATGGCCCCTTAATTAACTGATTGGATGCTTCACTTTCATGCTCCTTACGAATATGAACACGAACCTCATCAATATTCAAAATACCCTCCTTGTATGTCGCACCGTCCTTTTCATCTTTCATTACTGGCCGTACTTCTACAGTACACGGTGAAGTACCATATCTCTGGACTAATTGATTAATTTTAATCTCATAGTTAGGCTCATCGTGATACAGATATTCAAGCGGATCTTTACAATTATCTACGTGTTGTATCCCGCCTGAACCCGATGAAACGTTTTCGATATACGGATCCACAAAATTATAAAGATGAATATGAGGCAGACCTACAGCAGCAGCATCCCCCACAGGAGCAATAGCATCCCCAAACTCTACTGTATTTCTCAAATTACCTAAGACTGCAGAGTAATTAACAGATAAGTAGCTAAAAGATGCATCTTGAAAATCCTGTCCATTCAAAGAGGTTAGAGCATATGAATTTTCATCATCATCTGGCAGATAAATAATAAAAAATGTTCTGAAATTATCTTCATAGATCAGTTTAAAATCACCCAGATCGGTTTCGCTATTTCTAAAAATATGACCATAACCAAAGTTGTTATTGCCCGGTCCATCAATTGCCAGAAGTTTATAGCCTATATCTCCATGTATTGAGGCAATGCTTCCGCTAGAAAAAGACTTTATCGTATGTCCTAAATCACTTTCTCCACCTAGTGGATTAATATCAATTCCTCTATGCCACTTTGAAGCATCTCCAGCACGCCTTAAACCGAAATCGCTAATCACATGTGATGTACCCAAATCAATAACAGTCTCTCCATTATTATCGTCCTCCACCTGCAATACACCTAGCGGGCTGTAAAGATTTTGCGAATGAATCACATAGGCCACAACAATACAAATAAAGGTTAATATTAATTTCTTCATTTGATTTTCTTAAGATCCTTTAACTCCTTAATGCTGCCGTCCTTTTGCCTAAACCTAAAGCGACCTATTATAATTCCTAAATCATCTGGCCCGAACATATCTCCAGTTATCGCATCTAAAACAATTGTTTTTAACCCTTCTTCTGTAGTATAGCCAACAACAAGCATATCATATGTTGATGAAATGCCGGGAACATAATCAGCAATTTGATGATAATAGATCAGATCAGTTTCGATATCAATAATACGAAAGCCAGAAAGCTTACCCTCATATGATAAATCATGCGTAGGTCCTCCATATGCATAGGCGAGATATCTACCATTTTCACTTATTGCATTATGATAGATATCAGATCCTATATTTTCTAAAGCATATGTGATATTTCCTTTATTATCTAAAACAGTGATAGAACCAAATTTCCCTCCTTTTCCGACTTCATCTCCACTTTCATTGTATAATGAAAAGTTATTTGTCAGAACCATATGGTTTCCTCTTTCAAGTACTGAGGTTATAGTAATACCATACTTTATGCTTTGCTTAAAATCATTAGGTAAGCTTGACTCTGAAACCCCAAATTGATTCAATAAAGCACTAACGGAAGATTCATCAAGTGACAAAACCTCAACTCCATTTCTATTTGAATCATTAGTCTTCTTAAAACCCATATTATTGAAAGGATTATTCGCCTCAATATCAAACACCTTGGTCACCTTCTGACTTTGTCCACCATCTTGCCCTGATTCCTTTACTTCGTATTCGAAGACAATTTCTTTTACCCCTTGTTTGTTAGGGTCTTCAAACTTCTTTAATGTGACCTTGGACTGGGCATGCGCAAATACCACCAGAAAAAGGAAGCATAAATAGAAAAGAGATTTTAGCATAAAAAAAACTTTTAGTTAAGCAATGTTATCAGGTGAGCTGTGTTTCTATATGATCTGCATATTGAATAAAATAAGACATCCAGCAATCAGATCAGTTTAATACCTCGCGTAAAAAAGTTATTTCTCATCTAAAATGCAAACAAACCCTTGCTAAAAACGGTATTTTGAAATCTTCAATTCACACCTCCCTTAATATTGGCTTTAAATATGAAAAACATGATGCCTTAATTGTAGTTCCAGCTCACCTCTTCACATGCCTGTTCGAGCTAAGATTCCATACGCTGCTTGTTCGGTGTTCGTTCGGTGCTGCTTCGGTCTTCCTTTAGTCTTCTTCCATACCCGCTCCAGACCTTTGGCTCCTTCAGATTTGTAATATGAGGATTCGAAATCATATGCCAATGGCTTCTGGATTACAAATACAGAATAGCGCTCGAAGGTATCACGTATTGAATTATTTTTTTCTACCTCAAGGAGTCACTCCGCAGGAGACTTGGCAGTGATACAATCACCTTAGCAGCAAGATGCCTACGGCATGACTAGATGAGCGAAGAAGAACCATAAAAAAGGCAAGTGATTCAAAGCAGATCTACTAGAAAAATTTGACTCAAAAAAGCCAATAAAACTGACAGCCCAGACCCCAAAAACACCTCCTCAAATAGTCGCTCAAAAAAGTACCCTTGTTTGCGTCAACAAACACAGGTGTTTCGGCCTTGAAACACAGGTGTTTGTTCGATGAAACACCTGTGTTTTGAAATAGCTTTAAAAAACCCTCTTGAGAGCGTTTCAGGGGCTATTTGAAACGCTTGATTTAATGGGTAAAAGCTGGCTCAAAAAAGGAACAGATTAAGGTGTTTTGCTTAGCTAAACTATCTGCTCAATATGTGACACTTGGAACAAAACATAATATAGAATGTCTTCGAGACAGAGAACTTGGAGAAGGATTAGGCTTAGTGGAGGAAGTCTTGAAAAGGGATTTTAGTTTTTAACTATCCTCAGTGTTCTGGCGATAGATCTATCAGCATTAAAGACCTTGAGAATGTAAATACCGCTTCTAAAGTTTTCTAAATCAATCGATTTCTGATGTTTGCCAATACCTGAATCAAGTTCATCCGACAAGACAAGTTTACCAATGGTGGAATACAAGGCAAATTGAAGACTCTCAGTACTTCCTCTTAATTCATAATTCAGGATATAATTATGGGTGACTGGATTTGGAAAACCTTCCATCTTCGGAAAATTTGCAATTTGCAAAGCAATTAATGAAATTTTCTCAATCTGAATATTGATTTTACTTAGTGTGATTTCAGCTTGTATTTCTGTTCGATAATTGTAATCAGCAATTTCAAAATAGGCCTCAGGATCAGATGGTATTCCGGGGTATTCAACATGAAACAAATATTGACCAGGTTCCATATTACCGATATAAAATTCACCTTTTGAATCCGTCCTTCGAAAGTCATTTAAAAGATATTCAATAGACTTATCTGCAAATTGCACTTTTCGAAAGAGTGCACACTGGATTTGACTAAGGCCATAACTTTCGCGATACAACCCTTCATCAACCTCCACCTTAACATCTAATTTATCCCCTGGTTCACTAACAGGAAAAGCTATATATATCATTGAAATATTGACACTATCAATATTTTCCTTTAGATCTATAATACCAGCATTGCTATAAAATTCTTCATGAGGATAATAGGTAGAGTAATGATTTCTAACGCTTTCCTCTTTTGCCGCTGCCCAAAGGATATACTTATTGAAAGGGAGGTTCGCAAAAAAATAAACTCCTTCTTCATCTAATTCAACAGTATCAATTGGCATGTAGGGGCCATCTTCTATTTTGTAGGCAATCACCTCTCCTACAAATGGCTCACCTGAAAATTCATTTAGCACTGTACCCGATATGGAAGCAGTACCTTTATCTTTTTGATAAATAATGTGTCTCCCCTGACCATAAGTCAGCGTTGATAAAGTG
>CAYGOV010000056.1:0-13050 GCA_964351625.1 uncultured Marinoscillum sp. | reverse complement strand
TAGTTGGTGCGACATTCTCATCTACATCTGTCAGATTAATGGTGATCGTGGCTGATAAAATGCCGCCATTGCCATCATTGACTTCTACTTCTAGGTTAAAAGTTGGAGTGGTTTCAAAATCTATTGCTGAGCTTGTCTGAACAGTCAACACTCCGCTTGTAGCATTTAGAGCAAAGGCATTATTGGTATTCCCTGAAGTTATTGTGTAGCTCAACGCATCATCATCTGCGTCTGATGCTTGAACAGTTCCCACTTCCGTGTTCTCAGCACTGTTCTCTGCAAGACTGAAAGATTGATCCAGAATCGTCGGTGCGACATTCTCATCTACATCTGTCAGATTAATGGTGATCGTGGCTGAAGCTATACCGCCATTCCCGTCATTGACCTCTACTTCTAGACTAAAGGTTGGCGTGGTTTCAAAATCCAATGCTGAACTCGTCTGAACGGTCAAAATTCCGCTGGTAGCATCTAGTGCAAATGCTTCACCAGTATTCCCTGAAATAATTGAATAACTCAAAGCGTCACCGTCAGAATCCGCTGCCTGAACTGCTCCCACAACAGTACTCGCCGCACTGTTCTCTGCAAGACTGAAAGTTTGATCTACAATCGTCGGTGCAACGTTCTCATCTACATCCGTCAAATTAGCCGTGATAGTGGCTGAAGCTACACCGCCATTCCCGTCATTGACCTCTACTTCTAGACTAAAGGTTGGCGTGGTTTCGAAATCCAGAGCAGTGCTAGTTTGAACTGTCAATAATCCACTTGTCACTTCAAGTGCAAAAGCATCATCTGTATTCCCTAAAGTGATAGAATAGCTCAGGACATCACCATCAGGGTCAGTTGCTTGGACAATTCCTAATTCAGTACTGACTGCACTGTTCTCTGCAAGACTGAAAGATTGATCTACAATCGTCGGAGCAGTGTTATTACTCTCATCTACATCTGTCAAATTAACAGTGATAGTGGCTGAAGCTATACCGCCATTGCCATCGTTGACTTCTACTTCTAGGTTAAAAGTTGGAGTGGTTTCAAAATCTAATGCTGAGCTTGTCTGAACTGTCAAAACTCCACTTGTAGCATTCAGTGCAAAGGCATTATTGGTATTCCCTGAAGTTATTGAGTAGCTCAACGCATCATCATCTGCGTCTGATGCTTGAACAGTTCCCACTTCCGTGTTCTCAGCACTATTCTCTAAAAGACTGAAAGTTTGATCCAGAATCGTCGGAGGAACATTCTCATCTTCATCCGTCAAATTAATGGTGATCTTGGCTGATGAAATGCCGCCATTCCCGTCATTGACTTCTATTTCTAGATTGAAAACTGGTGTCGTCTCAAAGTCTAAAGCAGTGCTAGTTTGAACTGTCAATAATCCACTTGTCACTTCAAGTGCAAAAGCATCATCTGTATTCCCTAAAGTGATAGAATAGCTCAGGACATCACCATCAGGGTCAGTTGCTTGGACAATTCCTAATTCAGTACTGACTGCACTGTTCTCTGCAAGACTGAAAGATTGATCTACAATCGTCGGAGCAGTGTTATTACTCTCATCTACATCTGTCAAATTAACAGTGATAGTGGCTGAAGCTATACCGCCATTGCCATCGTTGACTTCTATTTCTAGAGTGAAAACTGGTGCCGTCTCAAAGTCTAAAGCAGCGCTAGTTTGAACTGTCAATAATCCACTTGTTACTTCAAGTGCAAAAGCATCATCTGTATTCCCTGAAGTGATAGAATAGCTCAGGACATCACCATCAGGGTCAGTTGCTTGGACAATTCCTAATTCAGTACTGACTGCACTATTCTCTGCTAGACTGAAGGTTTGAGCCACTATGGTTGGTAACTGGTTCTCATCCACATCGGTCAGATTAATCAATATTGTGGCTGAAGTTGTGCCGCCATTGCCATCATTGACTTCTATTTGCAAACTAAAAGTTGACGTGGTTTCAAAATCTAAGGCTGAGCTCGTCTGAACAGTTAACACACCGCTTGTAGCTTCTAATGAAAATGCATCATTCACATTACCTGTAGTAATCGAAAAACTCAAAGCATCGTCATCTGCATCTGATGCCAGCACACTTCCTACAACTGTGCTTTCTGGACTATTCTCCGCAAGACTGAAAGTTTGAGCAACAATAGTTGGCGCAATGTTTACGAAATCACTAATGCTGACACTATCAATGAACAGATTATTTCCAAAGTCATTTATCGAAATGAATGCCAATTGATAAGTCGTCTCTTGACTAGGTAGAACTACTTTTTTTAAACCCCAATCACCTTTAGAGGCAGGGAAAAATGCGACGTTAGGAGGAGGTACGGTGGAAAGTTCCGTGCCTCCCTGTTGCCAAATGATCTCCCAAGAATTTCCACAATCTGTGGATAACCCAATTGCAAGCGAATCCGTGGATTGGTTATCGTAATAGGTATATGCATACGCAAATGTCAACTGTTTTTGAACCGTCGAAGGTGATAGTAAGGGTAAAATCGCATAGTCCTTCGCCCCAATCTCAGAATTGTAAGAGTAGAAGTCCAAAATGAGCGAACCTCCTTCCTGATCATAACTTTGGTCAGATTGAAATGAGAATGAATTGCTGTTATCTGGGTTCGCTACAGTAAGATTGAAGGCTGAATTTGTGAACGTTTCAAGACCAAAATATTCTTGACCTGAAGGTGATTCAACTGAAACAAACTGACTGACCACATAATCGTTAAAAAGACTTCTCACGAAAACCGTTGTGTCACCTGAAGAGATACCTTCAAAGGAATTTGAGACCTGATAATTCTGTCCGTCTAAACTATATGCCAAATCACCAAAGCCTCCTGTGGCAATAATTGAAATGACTCCATTGGAATCTTCCTGACAAGAAGGGGAAGTAATGGTAACTTCACCTATAATCAACTCTTCGACTGATAGTGTATCAGAGAAGAAGCTACATCCATTAGCATTTGTCACCAACAAAGTATAGCTACCGAAGCTGTTGATATTAAGTGCACTATCAATAGCACCATCAATTTCGTTTTCATCGTTATACCATTGGTAACTTTCAAATTGACTAGTTACACCAATTGTACTCGACAAACCATCGCTTGCTAAGTCTGGGGCAATCCCGTCATCCTGACTCCCCAAATTGAGTTCTACCTGCATTGAACAGCCATTTTCATCTTGTACATAAAATGAATAGGTCCCTACTTCTAATGAACCAAAGGATGTATCTGTTTGAAAATTCTCACCATCTGAGCTAAATGTCAATTCTCCTGTTCCTCCAGTAGCTGTAAGCGTAACACCACCATTCTCAGAATCGTGACATGTAGGCTCGATGGTTTCGGTAATCGAAAAAGTCAATACAGAAGGTTCTGAAATAGTAAAATTTCTCTCCTCCACATAACCTACTGCACTTCCTTTTACATATACAGTATAATCTCCAGCAGCCAATCCTTCAAAAAGGGATGATTCCTGAAAGGTTTCATTATCCAATGAATACATCAAAGTTCCTTCTCCGCCAGTTGCGGTAATTGTCGCTGCACCTGATGCATCTGCAAAGCAAGCCACATCAACGACACTTACATCCTTGATATCAATTAAGACAGTCTCTTGATAAGTAAAATAATCCCAAGCGATTCTGCTCCTATTGCCATTTTCGTCATGGGCGTAAACGCCTACGGCATATTGTATCCCAGATTCCAGCGAAGAGTTATCTAAAGAAATGATCTGTTCAAAGTTATCGGTTGCTGGATCAATTGGATAATCGATGTAATCTCCGAAGGTTTCTGTTGCATAATTATAATAGCGGTAAGAGAGCTTTGAAATTTTCGGGTTCAGCTTTTGCCCCACCTTCATAAAAGAGACATTCTGCGTGACAGACCATCTACCCATCCGGTTCTGGGAACGGACATAAAACCTGTGGTAACCGTTCGATAAGCCAGTCAAATCAATCATATGGCTTGTTTCTCCATCTGCTAAGATGATTGCAGTTCCTAACCCATAGCCTGGGTCAGTGTCGAAATAATATTCAGATTGAGAAATGGTTGGATCTTCAACTGGGACCACATAAATGTTTCTTTTGAATGTTTGCCCCCATCTACCGGCTTGATTCTTTGGTCGAGCATACAAATAATGAAGGCCATTGCTCAAGCCAGTCATAGGTATGGTTAAAGATATTTCTGTATCTGCTGGACTTCCCGAAGCGGCGATAAAAGTACCTGAACCAAATTCCACTTCTGTATCTATAAAGTACTCGATTCCAGCCACAGGAGACAAATCACCAGCAGCATCGACCGCTGGTTCGCTTACAGAAAGGGCGGTTTCATAAGTGTTATTAGTCTCATCAGACTCAGGATAATCGTCTTCGGCATCAAACTCTATTCTGATATTGTTAGTCCCTGGAGGAAGTAAACCAAGCCGAGGTGTTGTGCCAATGAATTTGCTCTGAGCAGAAATCGTCCAGGTATTCCACCACTTCTGTTGGTCATTTGCGTAAATGTTCACTCTCAGACTACTATCAGTAGCGTCGTTTATTCCTTGGTTTATGATCCCATATTCCAAATAAATATCATCTCCCGCCACAAACTCTGTCTGATAAATCTTGGTCGAGCCATCCGAATCATACTTGTAGAAGCGTACAGGTGCATCCCAGCCGTCAGGAGTATAATAGGTAATGTCAAAGGGATCTACCGTAATGTAATCTGGGAAGGAAAAAGTGTCTGTACCTCCATCGGAGTTGGTAATGGTCAAACTGACGTCATACTGACCAGCATTGGCGTAGTTAATAGTTGGATTTTGGGTAGTTGAGGTAGCTGGACTGCCTCCCTCAAATGTCCACGACCAGCTTACAGCATCTTCTGACTGATCAAAAAATGGCACGTCATCTCCGGCAAATATCCAAGGCCTATCACTTGCTCTAAAGCTGGCAAATGCAGTCTCATCGAAAGATTGATACCCTGATAGGTAACTGCCACTTGCAGCAATCATTTTATTTATCTGATCATCAGTAAATCTGTCTTGACATTGATCACGGCCATATGACATGATATTATCTAGTAATGGACTGAAAGGTTGCCCATTCGCATCTGTTGCAGTTCCTGAATATGAACAGTTTCGTTCCTGTTGATTAAATAAATTAGGATCAGCAGGAGTATCACACAACTCATCCCCTGCAGTGGCGCAATTACTACCATCGACAAGTTCGTCTGTGGTTCCAAAATTCGTCTTTCCGTGAGTATGATACAAAGAAAATAGGTGCCCTAACTCGTGTGGAAGGGTTGTTCCCAATACATCACCTCTAATACAGGAATTCTCAATGATTGTAGCTACAACTCCCTCTGATGTCCTGTAATATGCATACCCGCAAACATCGGATCCATCCGTTCTGGTGATTTGCGATACTAAGTAAAGGTTGATTGTGCTCGCTTCTCCGTGTTCATTGAAGAGCGCCGTTTGTTCCGAATTTTGATCAAAGTCATAGTACTGACTCCCATCAATAAATTCTTTCTCTAAAAAATAAAACTGAATTAGCGCAGGAGCAAAAAGTGTATTAGTGTAAAGCAATTCGTCCTCAAGCATATCCAAGCTTGGCCCTCCACTTCCATCAGCTTCACGAAAAATATAAGGCTTAATAGCTACAAACCGAACTTGCTGAGCTGATACCGACCGCAAGCCAGATTGCTGAATGTAATAGTTAGAGATGGCATTTTTGATATATAACCTATCTTCTTCCGAAAATTCTGTACCACAACCTTCCTGTGCTTCTGTTCTTAACAATAGGGTGACGACTACACCTAATGTCAGTATGAATCGCTTCATAATATGAAAATTTATAGGTGGGAAAATCAATTAGCGCGAACCTTGATGGTCAGGGGAAGACCATCTTGTGTGCTTCCAAAACCAGTGGTACTGATTTCGTAAATGATAGGCAATGCAGGAAGGCCGGAAAGTACATATGGATTGCTTCCACCAAAAGGTCCTGGATCAGTGCCATCCTTTCCTGCAGCCTTATAATCTGAGTCAGCTTTGATTTGCCACTTACCGTCGGTAGAGCCATCTCCAGTATAAAGCTCGGTAAGTCCAGTGATCACACTGTTATTATTCTCAGCGCCCATATCTACGGATACATTCACATTGTATTCCTTGATTCCAGCATTGACGGAGATAGATTCTTGCTGAAGCGGCAGCCAGATATTATTTCGGTATGTACTTGTGGTAAGTTGTACACTACCAAGAAATAAATTATTTTCAACTGCTGCGAAAGTGCGGGGCGTGTTCACTGTAGTAGTGAACTTCAAATCAGTATTTATGATATTATTTCTGAGAACAACTCCTTGAATGGAATATCCAGAATTTGGAAAAGTAAAATCATCAAGAAAATAGTTCTGAATTAATACAAGCCCCTTTATATCATCCCAAATGTCAATTCCATTTTGAAGGTTGCATCCTTGAATAATTACGTCATCTACTTCTATATCTGGACCATACCCACTATTTAAGTTATTCCCAAAAATAACACCTTGAAGCAAAGACCCTTCTGATCCAGCATCAAAGTATGCATTCCCTTGAATAATTGCATGAATACCTTCAACGCTAGTAAATGGATTTTCATTTAAAAAATATCCTGGGCCCATTATAACAAGTCGTTTATCTATAACAAAGCCAGGGTAATCTTGGCTAGTCCCCTCAATCAAAATCGTATCGCCATTACTCACTCGATCATCATCGATTGCAGCCTGCACGTTGGTGAAAACTGTTGTGGAGGTAGATTGGTTATTCACACGCCAAATGTTGGCTTGTGAGGTAAGAGAACAAAGAAATGAAGCTAAGCCTAGTGCGTATAATTTTTTCATGACAGTTTAGGATTTAAGAAATTTCAATGAAGATAGCTTTGAGAGCTAACTGGTGGTAATCAAGTATGCGGGGATGCTGAGTTTTCTTGTGGGAGGAATGAATGAGCTAACAAAGAGAAAAAATCAAATGCTGCTTTTAACGTGAAGTTCTTAGCTGGCTTTAAACGCCTTGCTACCTGTAGTTTATTCTAACAAATCTCACCCTTTCGTCCTAATAATCTCAAATTTGCTCAGGATCTCTGCTCGCTGAGGTTTGGAAATGGTAATAGGAAAGTCCTTTCCATCCTCTCCTTTCAAGTAAAGCATATTACCATTGATCCGATCTACTTTATTCGTATTGATGAGGTGCTTACGCGATACTCGGAAAAAATTAGGATGTTCAAATTGACCAATAAAGGTCTTTAAATTGGTCGTAAGCTGATAATTTTTCTTTTCAGTAATCACCTTTACATAAGCTCCATCTGCCTCTACATAGAGAATGTCATTTTTATAAACCCGATGATGCAAAAACTTATCTGGGATAAATATGGAATCATTTAATTCTCCTTTTTTTACTGGTTGAGGGTATTTGTTCTCGAAGTTTCTGACTGCCAAGTCTATATTGATCGTAAACTCACTGATCTTAAACGGCTTGATCAAAAATGCTGCTGGTTGTGTCGCCAAAGCCTTTTTAACTGTTGCGGATTCTGAATTAGCACTGAGATAGATTACAGGACATTGATGAAATTCGTAAATCCTTTTGACTGTCTCTATGCCATCTATATCGCCTTCTATCATGATATCAGCAATGATAATTTGCGGCTCAAGTGACCTAGCTAAATCGATAGCGGCAGCTCCATTTCGAGCATTCCCAACTACCTGATAGCCAAGTGAGTTTAACTTGGTTTTCAGATCTTCTGCTATGAGTAGATCATCTTCTATGGTAAGAATATTATATGACATAATACTAGCTGCTTGAATATAAAACTAAGTTGAAACATAATGGTCTACAAGTTTTTCGCTGACATATGTTTTATTTCTTGTTAGTATTATTAATTCTCTTACGAATAGAGCTATTCCTCTAACCTAGCTTCAGCGTGAGCTGGTAATTAAATCCATTCTTCGATGAGATTTTGACCTGACCATTCATCTGCTCCGTCTGAATTTTGATCAGTTGGTTTCCAAATGAGTCTGAGCTTTCCCAAGCTCCAATATCCATTTCTTCACCATTATCTTGATAATCCAATATGATTTGATCCTCTGATCCGATAATTGATATGCTTATGCAAAGTTGATCAACTGTCCTTGCATGCTTGATACTATTGGTCATCAATTCATTGATGATCAGACCAAGGCTTGTGGCGCGCTCTACCTTTAGTAATAAGTTTTGAGATACTTCCAATTGAACTTCTAGCTCTCGATGTGAGGCATATTTCACTTCCTCGGTCAATGACCTGAGATATGTTGCAACATCCACAAATCCTACTTGCTCTCCTTCATACAGCATGCGGTGGAGCAAAGCAACGGAGTTGACCCTAGCTTGAGAATCCGTCAAAGCTTCTTTGGCATCAGAAGATAAGAGCTTTTGAGATTGGAGACTCAATAGGCTACTGATCATCTGAAGATTATTCTTCACGCGATGATTTTGCTCTTTGAGAAGAAGTTCGTTTCGTTTTGAAAGCCTTCTGTTTTTTCGATTTAGCTGAAACAGATAAAATGACACCAAGACTATTATTACAATAACTGCTAAGGCAAAAATGATAATAATATTTCGTGTCTTGATGGTATCATTTTTAACTATAATCTCCTGTTCCTTCTTCTCTGTTTCGTATTTCCGATCAGCATCTTGGATAGCAGATTGCATTTCACTGCCGAGCTGATACTTCAATCTATTGATGATTTCAGACTGTAGCCACAAAATGGTATCATTGTTAATCTCCTTTACTAGCACTCCAAACCAAACATCATAAACAATATGATATCCACCATCTCGCTCTTTGGCAATCTCATACGCCATTTTTATAAACTTCTTTGCTGAATCATATTCAGCGAGATGGGCATAGCAACGAGCAGTCCATATGTAACAATCCTGCTGCAATTGTCTATCTGCGTATATCAGTGCTTCTCTCTCTGCTTTGCTCGCATAAAAGAGCGCCGTATCAAAGTTCTTATCTCCCATCCTTGCTGTGAAATAATATCGACGCATCAATCCAGCGTATGCCCATCCTTTTGAGTCCAGATTACAATCATCATAATCGATCAAACTGGCCTTACGGTGAAAGTAAATGGCACTATCATTCCAAAAATCAAAGTCCTTTCCAGCAATATTTTCATATCGATCGTATTCTAACCGATGACTCAAATAAATACCGTAACTATTATACGTTTGACCCAAGAGACATGAATCTCTCATTTTTAGCGATAAAGCAATATTCATTTGCCCAACCTCTTCGGCACGATCCAAGTTTTTCATCAGCGAATACCTAATGATCAATTCATTGTTAAGCAGAACCACCTCTGATGTATCTAATCGTGCTTCTGCTTTTTGGATATCAGACAAAATTTTTGATACAAGTGAGTCAGGATTTAAGACTCCCTGCTCCACTAGACTTCTAAAAGGAGATGGCCTTTGAGAAAACGCCAACTGGTGCATCAACAATACGATTACCACAAAAAGAGCCTTCAATATCCTCACGCCACAATCCGTAAATTAAAACTGAATCCACTGGAGTTGCTGACCCGATACTTACCATTCATCTGCTCAGACTGAATTTTGATCAGTTGGTTTCCAAATGAATCGGAGTTTTTCCAATCTTCAATATCCATTTCTTCACCATTGTCAATGTAGTTTAAAGTAATCTGATCCTCGGATTTAATGATTGATATACTGATTAGAAGAATAATATTGGTTCTCGCATGCTTGATACTATTGGTCATCAATTCATTGAGGATTAAGCCAAGACTTGTGGCACGCTCCACTTTGAGCGTCAATCCTTCAATGACTTCCAATTGAACCTCTAGTTCTCGATGTGACGCATATTTGACTTCCTCAGTCAAAGACTTCAGGTATTGATCAACATCTACAAACCCGACTTGCTCTCCTTCGTAGAGCATACGGTGCAACAGTGCTACGGAATTTACTCGAGCTTGAGAATCCGTCAAGGCTTCTTTGGCATCAGAAGATAAGAGCTTTTGAGATTGGAGACTCAGTAGACTACTGATCATCTGAAGATTATTCTTCACGCGATGATTTTGCTCTTTAAGAAGAACTTCGTTTCGTTTTGAAAGCTGCTTATTCTTTCGATACAAACTATAAAAGTAGAAAGAAATGAAAGTAATAAACAGAGTAGTGATAATTGATCCAATTAACACTTTCTTGGACTGATACAATTGGTCCTTTGTGTCCTTCAATGCATCCTTAGTTACAGTCACCTCAAATTTTTGATCTGCCGCATACAATTTATCAGAATGGTTGGCACCCATGACTTCACTGAACAGAAACACTGACTTTCTTCTTAGGTTGATAAGAGTATCGAGATTATTCTTCTTAGCAATAAGATCATGTATGGCATTCAAAAAGCCCTTTTGAGTCTTGTTGTCCATCTTTGGAAGACGGGGAAGTATGCTGTTGATCAAGCTGTCCGCCTTTTCAAAATTATCGGTATGAATAAGATAGTCTATATAGTTTTTGGATGCCGGAAGAAGAAGTATCGTTGAATCAATTTTATTGATTTCCGTCATTTTTTCGAAATGGAATTCTATACTGTCATTTCTGATTCCTATATCATCAAATACCATCTTCATATTCATGAGCACCCCAAAATGACCCAAGAATTCAGCTTCAAAATTGCCAGCTTCATTTGCTATTGCTCTATTATGCCACATTCTTTCTTCTTTGATCATGTTAAAATAATGAGGGGAGGCTATGCCTTCATCTCGCATCCTACTACTGTAATACATGCCTGCTCTATAACACACATAGAAATATGGTGCTGGATCTGAGTAATTAGAAGAATAGTGCAAGGCTAGATTGAGGTATTCCAAGGCTCTGTCTTTCATTCTTGAACTTTGAAACTCGGTCACGAGTATCGAAGAGAATCGCACCACATCTGATGTATCACTTGTGGATTGTGAAAATTCAAGACTATCTATAAGTAGAATCATGTAATCCTCCTGGCTCATCTCCCTTCTCAGTAATTCTATATCTTGGCTTGAGACTTTCAAAGTATGAAAAAGTATGAAGGTTAAAATGAAGAATTTCCAAGGTAAATTCATGCACCAATATTCAGCTCAATTGTACAATCAATTATATAAAACCTGGCATAACAGTGACATACTTGCTCCATAGGTATTTGTCAATAATCTAAAATATACTGATCTGTGAAAACTAAACTTACGTGGCTAAACTAATATCGAATGATCTTTTAAACCAATCAGGCATTTCATTTTGCAAACCAATAATCCTTTGCTACGATTATTGCTCCTAGCCCTGGGACCAACAGACCCGATTCACATACAAACTAATCCACTCCCCGAAAGACAAGCTGTGAGTCATCTTCCGTGGAGGAAAGATTATCCTCACCATCTCAATCAAACAACATCAATTGTATTATTTCAGGATGCTCTGTAGTTTGAAAACCACCGTATGACCATCAAAGTGACATAGGCATCTCACTCGGTTGACATAAGCATCTCAAGCGAGTAGCATAGGCATGTCACTCGAGTGACATAAGCATCCTAATCGAGTGACATAGGCATGTCACTTTTGCGACATCATAAACTCGATTTAAAAGCTATAAAGACACATTTTTTTTGACGCTTTTTATCATCTGACTCTACAAATGGGTGTTTCTCTCCAATACTTCCAATAAGCATTAGATTTACCAAATTGCACTATTACAAGATAAGGATCTTGCTAGCCAAAGGAGTGTGCAACCAGAAATAGAAAAATAGCGATGCTAATGGAGCCCTTTAGACCGGTTTCGAAAACAAGCCAATCCGCTCCTCAAAAGACTGCCTCTGAGTCATAATTCTTGTAAGATGTTCTTGATTGAAAATCCAAACCTAAAAACCCCGCGCAGGTTCGAAGCAAAACCCGCGCAGACTTTAAGCAAAACCTGCGCAGGTTTGAATATGAACCCGCGCAGGTTTGAGGTGAAACCCGCGCAGGTTTGAGGTGTCCGCTAATAGACCTTTAACTGTTGGGGTTACACCAGCCAAAATTGAATAGTGGATTTATCCTCCTTCCATTAGTGAATTGCATTTGATGGGTGGATAGGTTAATTTGTTTCATGAAACTGAAGGGCTGAGATCTTTAAAGGATTGAGATCGTAAATAATAAATAAAGATATAAGGAGGATATGTGACATTTAGTCACATACTCGGTTGTTACCTCGCATAATCGGAACTCGCAACTTTGGAATATAAATCACATAACGTAGTACCCGGAACCGACCCGATAGCTAAAACTCTAGAACAGGTTGAAGTTGATTCTGTGAATTGGCGAACTCACTTAACAGATGGAACCAACAACTACATTAAATTCCTGCCATTTTCTGAATACCATGGAGGTGGAGGTTCATATCTCATCAACATTGGAACGGCTGATTTTGCATCTTGGATATCTGAACAGCCGACATTCGAACAGGAGATCCGAAAAATGCTAGAACAATGAAACAAGTTGCATTTTATGGGGCGTGGTTAACCCTGGTATTTAACTATCTAGGTTTCGGCTTCTTACTTATGGAATATCCTCTTTTCGGTTCTTCGATTGAATACCCGTGGTACTTACCCTTCCTCACTGGAGCGGTGAACTTTGCCGCAACCATATACTTATCAGCAAACTTCGATAACAAGTCATGGCGAACAGTAACACTGGGAATATCAGGTCTAACTTGGCTTTTTCCACCTCTGTTGTTCACTTTCTTTGGAATTCCATTTCTCATTTTATTTCTGATTTTCGCCTTACAACTCTTAACGAACGGACAACTCCGAACGAAAATAAACGCGAGGTAACAGGCGCTATCGGTTATATGCCTTAGTGCTTTCTAGCTGGTTTCAGCACGACTCGACCGTGAATCTGCCGCTGGGAAAGTGCGGTGCTTTCTACTGAGCGCAGCTCGCAGGATTTTTATCTTTCTGAGCGCAGTGCCTCTTTGAACCGTTGTGAGCCTCGGCAGATTTCCCTAGATTGTGCTCTTTACAAGCTGTGGGCATACGAATTCTATGACTCCACCAACT
>CAYGOV010000055.1:0-13444 GCA_964351625.1 uncultured Marinoscillum sp. | reverse complement strand
TTTTCATAGACTGTCCCGGAGCATTTGCTTCGGGATAGTTTCTTAATAACCTTATTTAAAATCAAAAATTAATGCCTTTTGGAATGGATCATGTAAAAGAATGGACAGCCTGTTTAGGACTAATTCTTATAATATTATTGACTTTGTCTGCATGTACTGATGAACCTGATACCAAACCACATTTACTTTTAACCTCACTAAACGTAGGCAATCAAAGCCTGCTAAATGGAGAAATTACAGATATCCCCGTCGACCAATCTTTGGTCGCTTCTTTTAGCCTTTCGCTAGATACCTCCAGAGTATCGCAAGGCATAACCATCACAGACGGAGAGGGCAATTCTGTCCCTTTGAGATTCAGTTTTTTTAATAGTAATAAATCGGTTTCTATATATCCTAAGGAACCATTCAATACCTATACCCAATACACCATATCATTGACAGAGGCACTCACTAGCCAAGATGGTGAATCTAAAAATATTAAGGCTGAATATTCATTTAGCACGGTCGAAGGAATACTTTTGATTGAAACAGTTACATCTAACGACATTGATTTGATTTCAACTACTTTGGTTCGAGATGTACCAGTAGAGTTGAACATTAAAGCTGTCTTTTCAGCGAGTCTTGACGAGACCACAATCTCTTCTGATAACATCTACTTATTAAACAATAAAGGCTTTAAGGTAAAGGTATCATTGGCAGTAAACGACAATACTGTCACCATAACATCTGATGATGATGAAATAAAATATTGGTCCACATATGAGCTTGTAATAAGCTCTGCCGTGGCTGGAAACGGAGCTTTTGGTTTTACAGGTTTTAAGTGCACTTTCTTCACAGGATTAGATTCCACACTCAAATTCCCTGAGATAACTGATGAAGAATTGCTCACCAAAGTACAGCAACAAACCTTTAAGTATTTCTGGGATTTTGGGCATTCCTTTAGCGGCATGGCTCGTGAAAGAAACACAAGTGGCGAAACTGTAACAATCGGTGGATCTGGATTTGGCGTAATGGCTATCATCGTAGGTATCGAAAGGGGTTTTATTACCAGAGAAGAAGGCGTTCAGCGCCTTTATACAATTGTGAATTTTCTGCAAGGATGGGCTGACCGTTTCCATGGTGTTTGGCCGCATTGGCTCAATGGTTCTACAGGAAAAACAAGACCGTTTAGTACCAAAGATGATGGTGGTGATTTAGTTGAGACTGCATTTATGATTCAGGGATTGATAGCGGTGAGGAATTATCTAGATAATCAAAACACCCTTGAATCTCAGGTGATTAGTAAGATCAATACTTTGGTCAACGAAGTAGAGTGGGATTGGTACACTCAAAACAATCAAGATGTACTCTACTGGCACTGGTCTACAAATTATGCATGGGAGATGAATCATAAAATTACTGGTTGGAATGAGGCATTGATCGTATATGTACTGGCTGCATCTTCTACCTCTCACTCCATCGATCCATCTGTTTATACAACAGGATGGTCTAGAAGCGGCAACATGGTCAACAGAGCAGGAAATAGCTACTATAACTATACGTTGCCTTTGCGCACAGACCGAGGTGGACCTTTGTTCTTTTCGCACTATTCATTCTTAGGATTAGACCCTAGAAACCTTTCAGATCAATACGCAAACTACTGGACCCAGAATGTGAATCATACAATGATCAATAGAGCTTATTGTATAGCTAATCCAAAAAACTACCTAGGTTATTCCGCACAATGCTGGGGACTCACAGCAAGTGATAATTATAACGGCTATAGTGCTCATTCTCCTGATAATGATCTCGGTGTAATCACCCCTACTGCGGCCCTTTCGTCATTTCCATATGCACCAGAAGAATCCATGGAGGCACTCAAGCACTTCTACTATATCCTCGGGGATAGACTTTGGGGAGAATATGGGTTCTATGATGCCTTTGCTCCTAAGGAGAACTGGACAGCATCCTCCTACTTGGCAATAGATCAGGGGCCAATCATCGTGATGATAGAAAATCATAGAACAGGATTGATTTGGGATCTTTTTATGTCTGATCCTGATGTGCAAAATGGTTTAACCAAACTTGGGTTCACATATGAATAGGCCCAACACACATATAGTTCTCATATTGATTTTTGTGGTCTTTTCATGCAATAAAAAGACAAATGCAGTTCAAAATACAACGGATCAAATCACTATTTCTGATGACTCACTGTTGAATTTGGTACAGTATCAGACTTTTCAGTATTTCTGGGATGGTGCAGAAAATAATTCAGGTCTTGCTCCTGAGCGCATACATTCAGATGGAGAATACCCTGACAATGACCCTACAGTAGTTACTTCCGGTGGTTCAGGTTTTGGAATCATGGCCATCATAGTAGGCATAGAACGAGGATTCATTTCTCGAATTGAGGGAATTAAGCGGTTCGAGAAAATTCTTGATTTTCTAGAAACGGCAGATCGATTTCACGGAGTGTACCCTCATTGGTGGGAAGGCACCACAGGCAAAGTAAAACCCTTCGGAGCTGATGATAATGGCGCTGATTTGGTAGAGACTTCTTTTCTTATGCAGGGTCTTTTGACAGTTCGACAATACTTTAGAGAGGGTGATGAAAGAGAAAAAGCGATAGCCGAAAGAATCGATAAGATTTGGAAAGCTGTAGATTGGAACTGGCATACTAAGGAAGGTGAAAGTATATTGTATTGGCACTGGTCACCTGATAAGGCATGGAAGATGAATTTTGCCGTGAAAGGATACAATGAATGTCTAATCATGTATGTGCTAGCGGCAGGCTCCCCAACTTACGGTATATCTGCAGATGTCTACCATAAAGGCTGGGCGCGAGATGGTGGCATTAAGAATGATACCGCTCATGAACAGTATGGTTACCATCTCGATCTCAAACATAACTTCTCTGAACAATATGGCGGATCATTATTTTGGGCTCATTACTCTTTCCTCGGTCTTGATCCACGCAAACTAAAAGACGAGTACACTGACTATTGGACACACAATGTAAATCACACCTTGATCAATAGACAATGGTGTATTGAAAACCCAGAGGGTTATGAAGGATATGGGGAAACCTGTTGGGGTTTAACTGCTAGCTACTCGCCAAGGTTTTATGCTGCTCACAGACCCAAAGAAGAAGACTTTGGTGTGATTACTCCTACAGCAGCGCTATCATCATTTCCCTATACTCCTAAAGAGAGTATGGAAGTGCTACGCTTCCTATATAAGCCTAGCCGTGACACTTTGATAGGCAAGTATGGACCGTATGATGCATTCAGCTTTGAGCATGATTGGTATAAGCCATGGTATCTGGCCATTGATCAAGGACCAATTCCTGTGATGATAGAAAACTACCGATCAGGTCTTTTATGGGATTTATTTATGTCTGCTCCTGAAGTGCAAAATGGTTTGACAAAACTTGGTTTCACTTATGAATAAGTGCCACACCATATTAACCTCTTTGATTATAATCCTTGTTACAGTTTCATGTAATAATGGATCAAAAAAAGGATTACCCTTGGAAGCGTTGGCTTTGCAGATTGATGAAGACTCTTTGCTCACACTTGTACAATATCAAACGTTTCAATATTTCTGGGATGGTGCCGAACCTGTTTCGGGTATGGCTTGTGAGCGTGTTCATATGGATGGTATATACCCAAGCAATGACAAAAATGTAGTGACGTCAGGTGGATCAGGGTTTGGATTGATGGCCATTTTGGTCGGTATTGAAAGAGGATTCATCACTCGAGAAGAAGCAGTTACCAGGTACGAAAAAATCTTAAACTTCTTAGAAACCGCTGATCGATTTCATGGGGTATACCCACATTGGTGGTACGGTGATACTGGAAAAGTCAAGCCATTCAGCAAGAAAGATGATGGTGGCGATCTGGTTGAAACCGCTTTTTTGATGCAAGGCCTCTTGACGGTCAGAGAATACTTCAAAGAAGGTAATTCTCAAGAAAAAGCGATTGCACAGCGCATAGACAAGATATGGAGAGATGTAGAATGGGATTGGCATACAAAAGGTGGAGAAGATGTACTCTACTGGCATTGGTCTCCTAATTATGCATGGGATAAGGATTTTCCTGTTGGTGGATACAATGAGTGTTTGATCATGTACGTGTTGGCAGCCGCATCCCCTACTCATGGAATTGATGCTGATGTCTATCACAAAGGCTGGGCAAGAGATGGTGCGATAGAGTCCGATCAGACTTATTATGGTAATGATTTGGTCCTAAATCATTACGCAAGTAATGAAGCTAAAGTAGGTCCACTTTTTTGGGCTCATTACTCTTATTTGGGATTGGACCCTCGCGGCTTGGTGGATACATATGGAGAATATCAAACCCTCAATGAGTCACATGCCAAAGTTCATTATGCCTATGGTGTGGAGAACCCGGAAGGTTTTGAGGGCTATGGAGAAAACTGCTGGGGACTAACCTCCAGTTATTCTATGAAGGGCTATGCTGGTCATAGACCTGGACATGATTTGGGGGTAATCTCCCCTACTGCTGCTTTGTCTTCTTTTCCATATACACCAAAGGAAAGCATGCAGATGTTGAAGTTTTTGTATGCTCCAAGTCGTGATTCTCTAATTGGTGAATATGGCCCTTATGATGCATTCAGCTTTGAGAACGATTGGTATCTACCTCGATACTTGGCCATCGATCAGGGGCCAATTCCTGTGATGATTGAAAACTATAGAAGTGGATTTTTATGGGAGCTTTTCATGGGAGCACCAGAAGTGAATCAAGGTCTTGTAAAACTTGGATTTAGATATGAATAAGATCGCTACGTCCGTCCTTTTTTTATTTTCCTTTTTTGTCTCTCTAGCTCAGTCAGAGTATGAGGCCAAGGTTTACAAAAACCAAGGTGAAGAACTTAATTACAGGATTCTCTATCCTGAAAATTTCTCATCAAATAAGAGCTATCCAGTTATTCTCTTTCTTCATGGAAGTGGAGAACGGGGCAATGATAATAAAAAGCAATTGGTTCATGGAAGCGAAATGTTTCTGGATTCATCATTCAGGAAGGCTCATCCATGTGTCGTTATTTTCCCACAATGTCCCAAAGAAAGTTATTGGTCTAATGCTGATGTAGATAGGAAACCAGGTGGTTTTGGGCTTGAATTCAAAAATTTAGGTGAGCCCACTCAAGCCATGGCAATGCTTGTTTCTCTGATGGACTCAATTGGTGATTTGAAATATTCTAGGGATAATCAGATCTATGTTGGTGGACTTTCTATGGGAGGTATGGGTACTTTCGAAATTCTCGCGCGCAGACCCGATATGTTTGCGGCTGCTTTTCCTATTTGTGGTGGTGGAAATACTGAAGCGGTTTCACTTTATGCAAAAAAAGTGAACTTATGGGTTTTTCATGGAGCCAAAGATGACGTGGTGCTGCCATCTAATTCAGTTGATATGGTGATAGCGCTCAGAAACGCTGGTGGCAATGCAAAATTCACACTTTACAAAGATGCCAATCACAATAGCTGGAATTCCACGTTTGAAGAGCCTGCGTTGATGAGTTGGTTGTTTTCAAACGTCAAGAATCCATGAGAGCGCTGATTCTTATCATAGCGTCCTTTATAGTGTTTTGGAGTAATGGGCAGAGCCAAAAGACCTATTGCAATCCAGTTGATATTGATTACACCTATATGTCTCATTATGCATCCAAGGGTGTTTCTTACCGCTCAGGTGCAGATCCTTCTGTTATCAATTACAAAGGAAAATTCTTCATGTTTGTCACTCGCTCACATGGCTATTGGTATTCTGAAGACTTGAGCAAGTGGACTTTTATCCGACCACAGAGCTGGTATTTTAACGGAAGTAATGCCCCAGCTGCAGCAGTCTACAAGGATGAAGTAATAGTCCTTGGTGACCCATCTGGTATTGGTGCTGTCATTAAGACAAACAATCCATTACTTGGAGATTGGGAAACCACCTACAGCGTGATCCCAATTAGTATCCAAGATCCGGACTTATTCGTGGATGAGGACCAACGAGTATACCTCTATGAGGAGTCTTCCAACAAATGGCCTTTGCGCGCTGTGGAGTTGGATGGAGAAAATATGTTTATCCCAAAATCAGAGCAAAAAGACCTGTTCACGCTCGATCCTGAAAATCATGGATGGGAGCGTTTTGGTCAGGATCACAAATCAGACGTGACACCATTCTTAGAAGGCCCATGGATGACGAGACATGGTGAAACCTATTATCTAGAGTATAGTGCTCCTGGTACACAATGGAATGTTTATGCGGATGGCGTTTATACCGCTAAAGACCCGATGGGACCATTCGAGTATGCAGCATATAATCCGATCTCCTATAAACCGGGTGGTTTTCTAACTGGAGCAGGCCATGGAAGTACGGTAGAAGATAATCAAGGAGGCTTTTGGCACTTTGCCAGTATGACCATTGGCGTCAATTATAAATTTGAAAGAAGAATAGGGATGTTCCCAGCGGGTTTTGAAGAAGATGGCCAGATGTATGTAAATACTGCCTATGGAGACTACCCTCACTACCTACCGGATACTGAGGTAGAAGATCCTAAAAATCGATTCACAGGATGGATGCTGCTATCTAAGGGTAAAAAAGTGATGACAAATTCCAATGTTCAAGGAGTCAAGAATAAGATCATAGAAGAAGATGAACAGGAGAAGGCATATCAGCCAGATAAAGAACTTCCAGTCTACACTATCGACAAAATCAATGATGAAAATATTCGAACCTTTTGGGTAGCTGAAAACAACAGTGACTCGATATATGTGCAGATCGATTTAGGAAGGGCAATGGAAGTGAATGCCGTACAGGTCAACTTTCAGGATTTCAACGCCAATGTATTTGGGAAACCAGATACGCTGAGACAGCAGTTTGTAATCGAAACATCTCTAGATGGCAAGAACTGGCAAGTGGCAGTTGATTATTCAAAGAATCTGCGCGATCAACCTCACGCCTATATTGAACTTCAGTCCACTGTCAAAGCACGCCATATACGCTACAGAAATGTATACTTCCCAAATAAGTATTTGGCGATAGCGGAATTAAGAGTTTTCGGAAACGGTCTTGGTAAATCTCCTGCTACTCCGAAATCATTCACAGCAGAAAGACAGTCAGATGAACGCAACGTCGATATCAGCTGGCAAGCTGTCAAAGGTGCCATGGGTTATGTCTTGTATTGGGGCATCTCGCCAGATAGACTCAATAACTCTGTCATGATCTATGACAAAAGTAGCTATGAGCTGCGAGCCCTAAACAAAGGACAAACTTACTATTTCCAGGTAGAGGCCTTCAATGAAAATGGTATCTCTGAGAAATCAAATATTCTAAAGAACTGACTAGTATCTAATAACATAATCAAAATGAAACAGTACATCTCCCCTCTTCTTTTCCTGCTTGTAATACTACTTGCTTCTTGTGGCAATAAGGTAGATAGACAAGCACCTAACAATGGATATAATGCCAAAATAGACTCAATTATGAGCCTGATGACATTGGAAGAAAAAATTGGTCAGCTCAACCTGCCTACTGCCGGGGATATCAATACAGGTTTAGCCAAAAGCACTGGTATCGTGGCTAAAATCAAAGAAGGAAAAGTTGGTGGGCTTTTTAATATCCGAACTGCCGAAAAAATTCGTGCTACTCAAAAGGTTGCCGTGGAAGAAAGCAGATTAGGGATTCCGCTAATTTTTGGACTAGATGTGATTCATGGTTACAAAACGCTTTTTCCAATCCCATTAGGCATGTCTTGTACATGGGATATGGATCTGATAGAGCAGTCTACAAGAGTTGCGGCTAATGAAGCTACAGCTGACGGGTTGGCTTGGACCTTTTCTCCAATGGTTGACATATCGCGTGATCCAAGATGGGGTCGATTTAGCGAGGGATCAGGCGAAGATGCTTATCTAGGTTCACAAATTGCTAGAGCGATGGTCAAAGGATATCAGGGTGACGATCTGAGTAGAAACAATACGATGATGGCATGTGTAAAACATTATGCGCTTTACGGTGCAGCAGAAGCTGGACGAGACTACAATACCACAGACATGAGTCATATCCGCATGTACAACGACTATTTCCCCCCTTACAAAGCTGCGGTTGATGCAGGCGTAGGTAGTGTTATGGCCTCATTCAATGAAGTTGACGGAATTCCGGCAACAGGGAGTAAATGGCTCATGACAGACGTGCTTCGCGACCAATGGGGATTTGAGGGATTTGTGGTGACTGATTACACTGGTATCGACGAAATGATCCAGCATGGCATGGGTGATACTCTAGATGTGACTGCTCTTGCATTAAATGCAGGTGTGGATATGGATATGGTAAGTGAAGCGTTTTTAGATAGACTAAAGTTAGCACTTGAAAAAGGTATGGTTGCTCAAGATCAAATCGATGCGGCTTGCAGACGGATTTTGGAAGCCAAGTTTAAGCTTGGACTTTTTGATGATCCTTATCGGTATTGCGATTTGGAACGGTCAAAAACGGAAATATTTACAAGTGAAAACAGACAAATAGCCAGACAAACTGCGGCCCAAAGTTTGGTGCTATTAAAAAATGAAGGAAATGTATTACCGCTATCCAAATCAGGTACAATTGCCCTTATAGGTCCAATGGCCGATAACCGCGAAAATATGTCGGGAACATGGAGCGTTGCTGGTGATTTCACCAAATCTATTTCAATCATGCAAGGTTTTAAAAATGCGATCGGAAATGACGCCAAAATCATATACGCCCGAGGTTGCAACCTAGTTGAGGATGCAGATTTAGAGGCCAAGATTAGTGTTTTCGGTAAACCAACCAATCGTGATGATAGATCCGAGTCTGTGATGATAGCTGAGGCGGTTAAAGCGGCTCGTCAATCTGATGTAGTGGTGGTGGTCATAGGCGAAGCTGCAGAGTCTAGCGGAGAGAGTTCCAGTCTGACCAACATCGAAATTCCTGAAACCCAGAGACGCTTGATGAAGGAATTATTAAAGACCGGCAAGCCGATTGCCGCCATTTTACTTACAGGAAGACCCCTTGCTTTGAATTGGGAAAGTGAAAACATTCCTGCTATTCTAAATGTGTGGTTTGCTGGTTCTGAAGCTGGTGATGCCATCGCTGATGTAGTTTTTGGAGATGTAGTCCCTTCGGGCAAACTCAGTGCTACCTTTCCACAAAACACTGGTCAAATACCCCTTTATTATAGTTATAAAAACACAGGTAGACCTTTACCAAAAGGTGAATGGTTTAAAAAATTCACATCAAACTATTTAGATGTGTCAAATGATCCTTTGTATCCTTTTGGTTTCGGGTTGAGCTACACAAGTTTTAGTTATGAAAACCTAAAGGTGAGTAGTTCCTCTTTGGTAGGAAATCAAAAACTTACCGTATCAATAGACCTCAAAAATACTGGCAGTAGGGATGCAAAAGAAGTCGTCCAATTGTATATCAGAGATAAAGTTGGAAGCATTACCCGTCCCGTAAAAGAATTGAAGGGGTTTCAAAAGGTATTGGTCAAAGCTGGAGAAACAGAGAAAATAAGCTTTGAAATCACCTCTGAGGATTTGAAGTTTTATAATTCAAACTTGGACTATGATTGGGAATCTGGAGATTTTGAAATCATGGTGGGTGGAAATTCGAGAGATGTAGCATCAGTAGCGATCAATTGGACTAAATGAAAGAACCATTTCAATGTTTAGCAAAAATGTAAATATCGGAAGCATAATAAGCCTGTTATTGTTAATAGGCTGTTCTTCAGTAGATCAGACATCAAGTTTACCACCTCAGAAGAATGTAGTCTTTATCCTTAGCGATGATCACCGATATGACTTTATGGGTTTTACTGGAAAAGTCCCTTTTCTAGAAACGCCCAACATGGATCGCATGGCTCTTGAAGGATCCCATATCAAAAATGCCTTTGTAAGTACGTCTCTATGTTCTCCCAGCCGCGCTAGCATTTTGTCTGGTCAGTATGCGCACAGACACAAGGTGGTCGATAATCAGTCATTGATCCCTGAGGAAACAGTTTTCTTTCCTGTTTACCTCCAAGAGGCTGGCTATCAAACTGGATTCATTGGGAAATGGCACATGGGTGAACATCATTCAGGTAAAAGACCCGGTTTTGATTTTTGGGCGAGCTTTAAAGGCCAAGGAAATTATTTCAACCCTATCATCAACTTCAATGGAAACGAACAAGCATTTACAGACTCAGCCTATGTCACAGATGTACTGACAGAGTATGCTTTGGACTTCATTGGAAACAGGGATCAGGAAAAACCCTTTTTCTTGTACCTATCTCATAAAGGTGTTCATGCGGATTTTAAACCTGCACCCAGACATTTGGGTAAATATCAAAACGAACAAGTCTCCTACCCTCCTACTATGTTTCCTCCAGACCATGAAAGAAGTACCGTTTCGAAAGAAACGTACAATTTCGATGATTTGCCTAATTGGGTAAAAGCACAACGAAACAGTTGGCATGGTGTGGATTACATGTACCACGGTCAAATCCAGTTCGATGATTTTTATAAAAGATATTGCGAAACCCTTCTGTCTGTTGACGAAAGTATTGGTACTGTCTTGGACTATCTGGAAAAAGAAGGATTAATGGAAAATACCATAGTGATCTACATGGGTGACAATGGATTCTCCTTTGGCGAACATGGCTTGATTGATAAAAGGCAAGCTTATGAAGAATCCATGCGCGTGCCTATGTTGGCTATGGGTGGCGGCATACCAGCGGGATCTGTAGTGAGTGAAGTCGTCCAAAACATTGATATAGGACCCACAGTGATGGATTTTGCAGGCATGCAAACCAAACCGAATATGGATGGCAGCTCGTTCAAGAAGTTGCTTTATCAAGAATCAATCCCATGGCGAGATACGGTATATTATGAATACTTCTGGGAGCGACCATTTCCACAAACGCCTACCGTTCATGCGGTGCGCACTTCAAAATATAAATTCATTAGGTACCATGGAGTTTGGGACATCAATGAACTGTATGATATAGAGAATGACCCCAACGAAATGAATAACCTCATCCGAAATCCTGAATATGAGGAAATTGCCAAGGGGTTGCGCTCCTCTTTGTTCAACTGGCTGGGTGAGACGGACGGAGAATCAATACCACTAAAGACTGATCAAGGCAAAAGGTTCGATCATATTTATAGAGACACTTATTAAGAATAATGCGATTAGTTTTTGTTTGTTTATTAGTTAGCAATTTCACCGTTTTGAGCCTCAGTGCTCAAAATGGTGATTTTGAACGAAAAACTTTGATCTATGAGGACACCTTAGCGATGGATTTGTTTCTACCAAAATTGAAAACAAATGAGGCGCGTCCAGTGCTTATATATGTTCATGGAGGTGGATTTTCAGGTGGTAAAAGAGATCAGAAGAATCACCTCTGGTTTTGTGAATACTTCGCCAAAAGAGGTTGGGTTACAGCTACCATTTCCTATCACCTTACCATGAAAGGAAAATCCTTCGGCTGTGATCAGGCAGTTCCAAACAAAATAGCAACACTATTCACCTCAGCACAAAACGTCAATCAAGCAACTGCCTTTTTAATTGACAATAAGCAGGTCTACAATGTTGATCCTGCGCGAATGGTCGTCGCTGGAAGTAGCGCTGGTGCAGAAGCTGTGATACAAGCAGCCTATTGGAAAAAAACACAATCTGATATCCTCGATTCTACATTCAAATATGCAGGTGTGATCAGTATGGCTGGAGCTCTGCTAGATGAAAACTGGATTACCAGCGAGTCTGCCATACCAACAGCCCTCTTCCATGGTACTTGTGACAATCTAGTGCCCTATGGCACTGCACCACATCACTATTGTGAAGCCGATCAGCCTGGATTTATGATACTATTTGGCTCAGCAGCTATCGCCTCCAAGCTGGAAAGCCTTGGTGGAAGTTACTATTTCGTCTCTGATATTAATGGCGGACATGAATGGAATGAAAAACCAATCTGGTCTGATTATATCTCTATGATTGAAGATTTCTTGGTCAATGATGTATTAGGTAATCAGCAAAGACAAATACGTCAAGTTTACCATGAAGGAAAACAAAACTGCGATTACGGGAATTGATTTATAAAATCGATTGACTGGTAGCAATGACGCATAGTTAGATGAGTATAGTGATTGCATTTAGTGGTCATAAATACTAACTTCCCTTAATAACCGGCTTTCGGTAATAAAATATAAGGTAAGTAAACACCATTGTGTTTACTGAATTGTTTTAGGCAATTTGTGCTAGATGAAATCAACACTGCTTTTTCTACTCGTAATTTTCTCAACTTCATTTTCAACTGCTCAAGAACAGTTTGAAGACTTCAAGGTTATCAGCCAACTTCTATTTGAATTGGAAGAGCGTAATTGGTTTCCTGATGACATTTATCCATTAATGCCGCCACCGCCTGAATCCAGGGAGTATTTCATTGAGCTTAGAGTCGATTTAACTGCTGAACAATCAGACTCCCTTTTTACAAGGATAGAGAACAAATACGAACAACATTTGAAGACTATTGCTGAACGAGAAATCGACAGCTCTTTTGTCTATATGGCAACTGATAACTTTTTAACTGTCGGGAAATGTAAGTGGTGTGGAATTAGACCAGACACATTACTTCTTAATCCAAAATATGCCAGATACAAACAATTAGCTAAGAAATGGAAGAATGGCAAAATGAAAAACTTAGAAGTTCCATTTAACGAACTAACCTACAAAGGAAAATACCGACTAAGATCTATTGATGAATTTCCACCTAGAGAAGAGATGTACAACGGAACACTCAACTTCGTTAGCGGTGGTGAACTTGACTTTTCGAGATTCTACCAAAAAGATGATTTGGGGTTGATTTCATTTTCCATGAGTTACTGCATTCGAGATTGTGCTGCTGGCTATCTAGTATTGTATGAACGAAAGAACGGAGAATGGAAAATTTTCGACATTATTCTCCAGTGGATAACATGAAAGCCTATAACAGGCTAGCACGAATGCGCCAACTGCCAACTTACATACTTCAGTGTGAACTTCACCATGAATCAGCCGCTGGGAAAGGTCTGTGTTTTTACTGACTTTTGCTCGCAAGAATTTTCACTTTCTGGACGCAGTGCATTCTGATACTTTGGAAGCACAGGCAGATTCATTAGTTTAATCGGAACTTGTTAAGCTCGGGTCGCACTCCTCCGAGCTGTGCGTTATCCTGTCTCAAAACTGTTTTTTACCAAATCTAATGGCTACTTTAGATATCTTAAATAAGCAACGCTAACATACGAGCTTGGCGTTGGGGTGCATGACTGTATATAGTAAATGAACCTCCAAAAAAAACTAAATCGGATTAGTGAAGAGATTGAGGCAGGCTTGAAACTGAAGTCTGCCAATCGGCTTAGGAACTTGATTAACGAGTACCCGAACGAACTCAGCATTTGGGAACGATTGGCTGAACTCTATTACGAATC
>CAYGOV010000054.1:0-14721 GCA_964351625.1 uncultured Marinoscillum sp. | reverse complement strand
TAATAGAATACCCCAATAGAAAAATTAATTGCTGAAAAGAATTATAGTTTATTTCAAAAGTGTCTGGGTGCGATCAGGGCCCAGTGAAATTAATTGAATCGGAGTAGCTGTAGACTTTTCAATATGATCCACATAGGATTTTAGAGCCACAGGTAAACTATCGAAGCTTTTGATGTTATTATCTTTCCAGCCAGGGAATGCACTAAACTGTAGTTGCTCCCCAATTCCTTCTAAATAAAGCGGTAATTCTGAAGTTGCATAATCACCAGCACCATAGGCATCACATACTTTTATTTCATCCATATCAGACAATACATCAGCTTTCATCATGAAGAGCTGAGTAACCCCATTGAGCATGCAAGTATATTTCAATGCAGGAAGGTCTAACCAGCCGCATCTTCTTGGTCTCCCTGTAGTAGCACCATACTCATTACCAAGCTTTCTCAATTCCTCACCTGGAACTCCATGAAGTTCTGTCGGGAAAGGACCACTACCCACTCTAGTGCAGTAAGCTTTGAAAATGCCGTAAACTTGACCAATTCTCCCTGGAGCGACGCCTAGGCCTGTACAAGCCCCAGCCGCTATTGTATTGCTACTGGTGACGAACGGGTAACTTCCAAAGTCAATATCCAATAAAGAGCCTTGCGCCCCCTCTGCAAGGATACTCTGACCATCAACCAAGGCTTGGTTGATCAAATACTCTGTACTTAAAATATCGAATTCTCTGACTCGCTCAACAGCTTCAAAAAATGCCTTTTCCTCTTCAGAGAGATCAGCCTCGTAATTGTATCTTTCAAGAATCTCTAAATGGAAATCTCTCAATTGCTGATACCTCGATTCGAAATCAGGCTCGTTGATATCTCCAATACGCAAACCTTTTCTTGCAGCTTTGTCCTGATATGTAGGTCCGATTCCCCTCAAAGTAGATCCAATCTTCTTATCCCCTTTTGCTAACTCGTATGCTTTGTCTAGCATTCTGTGGGTAGGGATAATCATTTGCGCCTTATTGGAAATGACAAGGTGCTTTTTAAGATCTAAATCAAATGGAGCTAGCTCCTCTATCTCTCTTTTAAAAGTAATAGGGTCAAGTACTACTCCATTGCCTATAACATTGAGAATTCCTTCATGGAAAATACCCGATGGAATTTGATGTAACACATGCTTGTGACCATCAAACTCTAATGTATGCCCTGCATTTGGTCCACCCTGAAATCTAGCGACAACATCATATTTTGGTGCCAAATAATCTACAATCTTACCCTTACCTTCGTCTCCCCACTGAAGACCTAACAAAATATCTACTGCCATCTAATTTATTTGATTTTACTCAATGCTTCTTCTACTGAATTAACGATGTTAAATATCGCTTGAAGCTTAGTAATAATTAATAATTTCTTTACGTGTTCTGAAGGACTGATCAAGAACAGTTCACCTCCCTTATTTCGGAATTTTGTCAATATTGTGATCAGAACTCCAATTCCACTACTGTTTATATATCTGACACTGTCTATATCAATGAGACAGTAACGACTTCCCTTATTGATAGCGTCATTTACTATTTCAACTATTTGCGGACCGTTGTTTTCGCCAATCAAATCTCCACTAAAAGTGAGTCTTAGTTGGTTTCCCGAAACTTCATGCTTGTATTCCATTAATTGACTTTTGTTTTATTCTCACAACTCTCCTTTTTGCAATTTGCATGAAGAATTAATGAATGACTAATAACTTCAAATTGCAAAAGTTGACCAACGGTATTTTGAATGTTTTGGATACGTGGATCACAAAACTCCATGACTTTATTGCATTCTGTGCAAATCAAATGATCATGTTGACGAAAACCATAAGCT
This sequence comes from uncultured Marinoscillum sp., assembly GCA_964351625.1. Classification (GTDB taxonomy): domain Bacteria; phylum Bacteroidota; class Bacteroidia; order Cytophagales; family Cyclobacteriaceae; genus Marinoscillum. Next base: position 12,874 of record CAYGOV010000054.1, on the reverse strand, counting down.
TTCTCAAATTGAGCTAAATTTTTCCCGAATTGATGTTTGGTTACCAAGTTGCATTCCACTAATAAATCCAAGGTATTATAAACTGTAGCTCGACTCACGCGGTAATTTCGGTCCTTCATACTTATATAAAGGCTTTCCACATCAAAATGACCTTGGCCAGAATAGATCTCTTCCAATATAGCATACCGCTCAGGAGTTTTACGCAAGCTCTGAACCTCAAGAAATTGAGTGAAAATATTTTTTACCTCTTCGAAAACAACCACAACTCGATTTGATTTTGCGCAAATATAGAAATAAGAGGTGAAGTAGAATATCTAGTTCTGCCTACGTACTGAAACTACCCCAGCAACCTGCTGCAACTTACTGGTCAATTGATCAATATGCTTTGTGTCACTGACGTAAAGCTGAATCTCACCTTCAAAAATTCCACCTTCTGTATTGATTGTGATTGAACGCATATTGACCTTAAGCTCTCCTGATATTATGCCTGTCACATCATTAATAAGTCCTATCCGGTCCGTTCCAATTAGACTCAATACAGCCAAAAATGAATTGTCCTGAGCTGACGTCCACTTTGCCTTGACAACACGATAACCATAATTGGAAAGCAATTCAGCAGCATTTGGACAGGTAGTTCTATGGATTTTGATCCCATCATTTACTGTGACAAATCCAAAAACATCATCTCCTGGAATCGGATTGCAGCATTTGGCAAATTTGTAATCCACCAAATCCATATCCTCACCAATAAGCAACAGATCTAGATTATCTCCCTTTGCTTGTTTTGTCTCTTCCTTAAATAGCTCTGGGTCACTTCCTCGCTTGTGTTTGGAGTCTTCGGTTTTTATCTCAGTAAATTTCTTAATGAGGTTATGGTCGATCTTGCCTTTACCAATTAAATAGAATAGGTCAGTTGGCGTCTTTACCTCAAAGTAAGTGGTGAGCTGCACCAGCGCGTCCTGACTAAACGGGATTTTTAACTGTTTCAATTTTCTTTTGACAACCTCCTTACCTTCTATGGCAAACTGTCGCTTCTCTTCTTTCAAAGAGTCTTTGATCTTGGACTTTGCCTTAGAACTTACAACATACTTAAGCCAATCTTCATTCGGCTTTTGCTTCTTAGAAGTTAAGATTTCAACCTGATCTCCATTCTTTAAAATGTGATTAAGTGGGACCAATTTCTGATTGACTTTGGCTCCCAGACAGTGCGCACCAACCTCTGAATGTATATCGAATGCAAAATCCAATGCTGTCGCACCATTTGGCAAGGTCACCAAATCGCCTTTTGGCGTAAAGGCGAATATTTCGTCGTGAAATAAATTGGATCTAAAATCATCGACAAACTCTATGGCTGAAGAGTCGTTTTGCTCTAAAATCTCACGGACCTTTGAAATCCACATCTCCAAGCCCTTATCTGCGTCTTTGTTCTTGCTCTCTTTGTATTTCCAGTGCGCCGCATACCCTTTTTCGGCTATTTCATCCATCCTCCGCGTACGAATCTGAACTTCTACCCATTGACCTTTATTACTCATCACCGTGGTATGAAGTGATTCATAACCATTGGATTTCGGAATACTTATCCAATCTCTTAGCCTATCAGGGTTTGGCTGGTAATAATCTGTGACTATAGAATAGGCCTGCCAGCATGCTGCCTTTTCATTTTCCATTTCAGTATCAATAATTATTCTGATTGCAAAAAGATCATACACCTCCTCGAAGGTGACATTTTGCTTTTTCATTTTATTATTGATGCTGTGAATGGATTTTGGACGTCCCTTTATCTCATAATCAAAAGTTTGGCTGCTTAGCTCATCCTTTATAGGTTTTATGAAATTCCTTATAAATTTCTTTCGTGCATCACGAGTGGCGTTGATCTTGGAAGCAATGTTCTTATAGGTGTCCGTATCCGTATACCTTAGATACAAATCTTCAAGCTCAGATTTGATAGCATATAAGCCCAATCGGTGCGCCAATGGTGCATATAGATAAATCGTTTCATTTGCGATTTTAAGCTGCTTGTCTCGTGGCATACTTCCAAGCGTACGCATATTATGCAGTCTATCGGCCAGTTTGATGAGTATAACACGGACATCATCTGAAAGTGTCAATAGCATTTTCCTGAAATTCTCAGCTTGCTGAGAACTTCCTTGCTCAAAAACCCCAGAAATTTTTGTTAGGCCATCTATTATCATGGCGATCTTAGGCCCAAACTCTCGTTCGATAAATGATAATTCGATATCAGTATCCTCTACCACGTCATGCAACAAAGCCGCTACTAATGATGTGGTCCCGAGACCTATCTCACTAATACAGATTTGTGCAACTTCTATTGGATGGAAAATATATGGCTCTCCAGATCTCCTGCGCATATCCTTATGAGACTCTAGAGAAAGATTGAACGCCTTTCTAACTAATTCTGAATCCTTATCCTTCAGTATTGGCTTAGCATGTCTCAGCAGTCTTCTATAGCGCCGAATTATTTCTTTTTTCTCCTCTTCAAAATCGACCTCAATCATTACAAATAAATTCTTCTATTTAGATTTTTCTGAATTAAACTTTTACATATCTTTGCACTCCTAAAAAATGCGGATGTGGCGAAATTGGTAGACGCACTAGACTTAGGATCTAGCGCCGCGAGGCATGGGGGTTCGAGTCCCTCCATCCGCACCAAAAATCAACCCTCTTTCCGATTCCGATACATTTCGGGATGTGTAAGAGGGTTTTTAATTTATCATTAATAATAACGACCACATTGGACATCTCACTCGACAAAATCGACAAGACAGAAGCCTTAATTAAAGTTAGCGTAAAGGAATCCGATTACCAACCACGCGTATCATTAAAGATTAAGGACTACAGCAAGAAAGCAAATATTAAAGGTTTTCGACCTGGAAAAGTTCCTGAAGGACTTGTGAAAAAAATGTATGGCAAGGGTATTCTCCTTGAAGAATTAAACAGCATTGTTTCTGAAAGTCTAAATAGCTACTTGAGAGAAAGTGAATATCAGTTTCTTGGAGAACCGATGCCCAAAGATGACTTTGAAACTTTGGATTTCGATGCACAAAAAGATTACGTATTTGAATATCATGTAGGTTTTGCTGAAGATTTTGATCTAACCATAGATAGCAAGGTAAAAGTGGATAAGCACGCTATCAAGATCGATGATAAAGTCTTGAAAGAAACCATTGATAATCTCAGAAGACAATTTGGCGAAACAACTACTCCTTCTGAGTCAGATGATAAAGACATTGTTTATGGAGATATCAAAAGTGAAGATGGATCAATTGATAATGAAGTAAGCATTGATCTTGATGATGTAGAAAGCGGATTGGTGAAGAAATTTATCGGTTTGAAAGAGAATGACGAAGTAACCTTTGATCCAAAAAAGCTTTACAAAGACAGTCACAAGTTGCATCACCAAATCAAAATGTCTCATGACGATTTTGAAGCGCTAAAAACTAAAGCCACATTCAAAGTAAAGGGGATCACCCGTCAAGAGCCTGCAGCTATGGATCAAGAGTTGTTCAATAAGACTTTTGGAGAGGGTACAGTTACGGACGAAGCTGCTTACCTAGAGAAAGTAAGGGAGTCAGTTGGTAATAGCTTTAAAACTGAAGAAGAGCAGTATTTCGACTATCAGTTGAAAGAGCATTTAATAGAAAAAACCAAAATCAGTCTTCCAGATTCATTTCTGAAATCTTGGTTGCTAAAAACCAACGATAAAATCACTGAAGAGATTTTGCAGGCGGAGTACGAGGCATATGCCAAAGAGTTGAAATGGTCTTTGATCAGAAATAAATTGGTTAAAGCTCAATCTTTCAAAGTAGAAAATGAGGACGTAGTTGAGGAGGCCAAAAATCTAATTCGTCAGCAGTTTGGTAATGCAGGACTCATGGGTCAGATGGATGACAAACTCGATATGTTTGCTCAAAACTACCTTCAGGCAGAAAATGGGGATAATTACATGAAAGTTCACAACCAAGTTTTGAACCAAAAGGTATTTGATTACTTGAAGGCCAATATCACCATTAAAGAAAAAAGTATTTCGATAGATGAATTTAGGAATCTATAAACGAAACTAACCTTATCGAAAACAGGTTATAGAGAAGTCCTTATATAATAAGGACTTTTTTATTTTTACTCAGTTAAGCTAAATTGAAAACATGTTTGATAAAATAGACAAAGAAGAGTTCAGAAAATTTGCCGTAAAAGGCCAAGGGATAAGCGGTTCTACATTTGATGCTTATGCAAATACGGTAGAGAACATGACGAGAGCCGTCATAGAAGAGCGCCCGACTAATTTTCGTGAAATTGATGTGTTTTCCCGATTGATAATGGACAGAATCATTTTTCTGGGCATGCAAGTGGAAGAAAATATAGGCAATATTATTACTGCTCAGTTGCTTTTTTTAGAGTCTGTAGATTCCAAAAAAGATATATTACTATATATCAATAGCCCAGGAGGCAGTGTATACGCGGGCCTTGGGATGTATGACACCATGCAATATGTAGCACCAGATGTAGCCACTATCTGTACTGGTATGGCAGCTTCTATGGGTGCAGTACTCATGACAGGTGGCGCTAAAGGTAAAAGATCAGCTCTTCCTCATGCAAGAATCATGATACACCAACCATCTGGTGGAATGCAGGGTCAGTCAAGAGACATGGAAATCACGCTGAAGCAAATGCAAGAACTCCGTAAAGATTTATATTCGATCATCTCTTCTCATTCTGGCAGAACTTATGAAGAAATAGAAAGAGACTCTGATAGAGACTATTGGATGCGTGCGGCAGAAGCTAAAGAATATGGCCTGATAGACGAAGTATTAGAAAGAAATCCTAAAAAATAATGGCAGCTCAAGTAACCTGTAGCTTTTGTGGGAGAAATAAGAAAGATGTAGATCTAATGATCTCTGGGATTCATGCCCACATCTGTGATAAATGTATCTCACAAGCTCAACAAATATTGAATGAAGAACTGAAGACTAAGAGTAGTTCTGAAAGCCCTTCTTTCAACCTAATCAAACCAGTCGATATGAAACGTCATTTGGATGAATTCGTAATCGGTCAGGATGAGGCAAAAAAGTTTATGTCGGTGGCTGTTTACAACCACTACAAACGCCTTATGCAAGTTTCATCAAAGGACGATGTGGTGATAGAGAAATCTAACATTGTGATGGTTGGGCAAACGGGTACAGGTAAAACTTACTTAGCAAGGACACTTGCGAAAATTCTTCAGGTGCCTTTCTGTATTGCTGATGCTACTGTTTTGACAGAAGCTGGTTATGTCGGTGAAGATGTGGAAAGCATCTTAACTAGATTGCTACAGTCTGCTAATTATGAAGTGGAATCTGCTGAGAGAGGAATTGTATACATTGATGAGATCGATAAAATCGCTCGGAAATCTGACAACCCTTCTATCACTCGGGATGTAAGTGGCGAAGGTGTGCAGCAAGCTTTACTAAAACTATTGGAAGGTACTGCAGTAAATGTGCCGCCTCAAGGAGGTAGAAAACACCCTGATCAGAAAATGATCTCAGTGAATACTGAGAATATTCTTTTCATCTGTGGTGGAGCTTTCGACGGAATAGAAAGACATATAGCTAACCGACTCAATACACGACCTATCGGGTTTGCAAACGGTGAAGATTTACTTTCTGATAGCATTGATAAGACAAACCTGCTGCAATACATCACAGCACAAGACTTAAAAAGCTTTGGTTTGATTCCGGAACTTATAGGTCGACTTCCAGTGCTTACTCATTTAGATCCATTGGATGGAAATGCTTTGAAAAAGATCTTGACTAAGCCTAAAAACGCGCTGATCAAGCAGTATCAAAAGCTCTTTGAAATGGAGGATGTTGAACTGACCATGTCACCCGAAGCTTTAGACTATATAGTTGAGAAAGCTCTACAATTCAAACTAGGTGCTCGTGGGCTTAGATCCATCTGTGAGGCAATCATAACTGATGCTATGTTTGACATACCATCTGATGATGAAATCAAAGAAATAGAAGTTACGCTAGATTATGCGATGGAGAAATTTGAGAAATCGAAATTCAATAAACTAAGAGCGGCATAATTTAAGAATGGTGCTTGCAGCACTTTCAGATTGATTTTTAAAAATCAAAATATCTTTAATCTCCGAATAACCTTCGGAGATTTTTTTTTGTAACGGCTCGTTACTTTCGAGTCTCTCTATTTCCTGACCTATCCTCTCTGCTGTACAATTTGATTGAATCAATTCTGGAACAAGAGTTCGGTTGAGAAGTAAGTTGACCAAGGAAATGTACTTAACCTTAATCAATAGCCGAGCTATGAAATAATTTAGTGCTGAGGTGTTGTAGACAACCACTTGCGGTGCACCAAAGAGCGCAGCTTCAAGTGTAGCGGTACCAGAAGTCACAATTGATAAACGGGATAAATGAAGTAGATCAAATGTCCGATCAAAAACCAACTCCACATTCGAAAGACTAGCAATATCAGTATATAATTCTGATTCCACATTAGAAATACCTGCCACCAAAAACTTACGATCTGTAAGTAATTCTGCCAATGAGATAATTATTGGAATCATCTTTTTGATCTCAGAAGGCCTACTTCCCGGCAAAAAGACTATAGTATTTTTCTGTTGATAAATTTTAAGAAAATCAATATCTGGCAGATATTCCTCAACGCTCTTCAATGTGGGATTTCCAACATAAACTGCCTTTACTCCATGCTGCTCCAAAAAATATTTCTCGAATGGAAAGATAACCAAAGTGACGTCCACATACTTTTGAAGCCACTTTACACGACTCGGCATCCATGCCCATACTTTTGGTGGTATATAATAAACCACTTTGATTCCCTGCTTCTTTGCGAAGCGAGCAATTCGTAAATTGAACCCTGCAAAATCAACTAAAACAACCACATCAGGCTTGGTCTCCTCAATAGAGCGACAGCATTCTTTAAAGAGTGATCTGAATTTGAAGATTTGCTTGATGACGTTGGAGAATCCAATAGCTTGAAAAGTATTGTAATGTCGAAGGATAGCTACGCCAGCATTATGCATAGCATCACCTCCCCAACTAATTAAATTAACGTCTGAATCTTGCTGCTTTAATTCATTCGCGACAGCACTAGCATGCAAATCTCCTGAATGCTCTCCTGCAAGAAAGAAGATTTTCATGAAGTCATCTCTCCGAAATACTCAACGTAATTGCGAGGGGTCTCGTAGAGCTTAATGCAATGAAGTGCACATTGTCTACCAAGACCGCCAATAAGAGGTTCTAAGATTTTCCAAAACTCTAAAACTAAGTTTTCACAACTGGCTAATTTGCCGAGCATGAAATCCACGTCAAGATTTAGATTTTTATGATCCACTTTATCTGTGATTTCAGTCCTGATAAGCATGCTTAATTTCTTCAAATCAACCACAAATCCTGTATCGGGATCAGGCAATCCTTTCACAGTCACAATCAAATCGAAATTGTGTCCATGCCAGTTTTCATTGGCACATGGGCCAAAAACCTCTTTGTTTTTTTCCTCAGTCCAATTGGGATTGTACAGTTTATGAGCTGCGTTGAAATGTTCTTTCCTACTGACGTAAATCATGCGAATCTTTATCTAGCGCAAAGATAGAAAGAAACGATAGCTCGCAGAAGCCTTAAAAGAGAGTTAGTTATTTTTACCAAAATCAATCAAATGATAGTAGTTACTGGAGCTAATGGATTTATAGGGAATGTATTGATCAAACGTCTAAATGAGGAGAATTTCAATGCTATTGTGGCAGTCGACGAGTTTCGTGTGAAGGCTGCACACAATTATCTCAAAGGCCTCCGGATATACAAATTATTGCATTTTGAAAATCTTCCTGAATGGCTGAAACGACATGGTCAGGAAGTAGAGTTTGTATTTCACTTGGGTGCTATTACGGATACTCTGGAAACTGACCAACGGCGCTTCCAGCAACACAATATTGATTATCCAAAAATGCTCTGGAAAGTTTGTTGTGAAGAACAGATACCTTTTGTGTATGCAAGTAGTGCCGCGACCTACGGAGCTGGCGAGCAAGGTTTCAAAGATGACCATGCTTTGATTCCAAAGTTGAAGCCACTGAATGCCTATGGACAGTCTAAGCAAGATTTTGATATTTGGGCTTTGGAGCAAAAGGATAAACCGTTTTATTGGTGCGGATTGAAGTTTTTCAATGTGTACGGACCGAAAGAAGGACACAAAAAACACATGGCTTCAATGGTCTATCAAGCTTATTTACAGGCCACTAATGAAAGTAATATCAGACTATTCGCCTCCTCAGATTCGGAAATCGGAGATGGCGAACAAACTCGAGATTTCGTTTATATTGATGATGTAGTAAACACACTGTATTGGCTAATGAACCATAGAAAGCACAGTGGTATCTATAATCTTGGAAGTGGTATATCCAGCAGTTTTAACGATATCGTTAAACACCTATCAACTGTATTGGATGAACAAATAACTACGACGTATTTCGAACCCGAAGAAAAAATCAAACAGGCCTATCAAAATCACACTGTGGCGGATATGCAAAAATTAAAATCCATCGGATGTCCGATGGATTTTATGTCACTAGAGGAAGGAATCCTAGAATATGTTGATTTCTTAAAAGGGCTTAATCCTTAATCACTTTAGATCGGTAGAAGTATTTATTATCAAAAACGACCTCTATTAAATAGATACCTTTATTGACGACAGCAAGGTCTATTTCTAGGTCTTCCTTAATATGCTCCACCTGCTGCCAAATTACCTCTTTGCCGCTAAGGTCAATAACTCTAACAGAAGCGGATTCGTACTTTCCAGAATTGGCCAACTTGGTTAAGCCAATTACAGGATTTGGGAACAATTTGATATTATCATCTGCTGGAAGTAGCCCTGCCACCCTCAATCTTTGAAAGCTAATTGTACCTAAACAAGTACCTCTGTAGATCTCCACAGAGTACTCGCCGTTTTCAAACGTTATCAAGGTTTGAGACGTGGCTCCTTCAATGGGTTCTTTGTCTAATAACCACTGGTACGAATCGCCATCAGACGCTGTAAGCGTAAAAGACCCATCAAAATTATTAACCGCAGATATACTGGCAATATGAGCTTCACTTGAAACTACGGTGGTATCCTCAATAATTACAGATTGATCAACTCCTATTACTGTCATTTTCACCAAGTTAGTGCCCTCTAAAAAAGTCACTTCGTGTGGGCCTAAACCTGTCGCAGTTTCTGGTGTTGCTCCAGCTCCAAAATCCCAAGAAATACCGCTAATCGAACCAGAAGCATCTGCACTAAAGGAAATTACTTGATTTTCACAACCACCAGTTCCGCTAATCTTACTTGAAATTAAAGCTGCTGACACTGGTCCTACAACAGGACCTGTCAAAGTGAAATCATCTAAAGCAACTCCAGCATCGACTACAGCGGCATCTGTCAGTATTGTAAATCTAAAAGCGACATTCGAGCTTTGGCCTCCCAGGAAGGAAACATCAGATTTTTTCTGAACGAATACTCCATTCGTATTACCGGAGAAAATAGGTGTATTCGGGCCAAAAACTGCATCAGGATCCGACAACATATCGTACCAGTCACCTCGGACATTATCATCTAATTTTTCCCATGTCACACCTTGATCGATAGAATATTCCAAAATAAAACCATCCCATTCATCCTCAAAGCTATATTTAGCAAAAAAGCTCAAAGTGTATTTGCCAACCAGACTAAAGTCAAAAACTGAGGTATAGAGATATGCTTCACTATCATCCGTGTACTCAGCATCATTTAAGCCAAATACCCATGCAAAATCACCAGAGTTGGTTCCATCCTTGCCTGTAATTGTCGATTTTCCGCGACTGAGCCTAGTGCCAGCGATGTTCTCTGCAGTGAAATCTCCATTGTCAGTTTCAAAGTTTCCACCATCAGCTAATGTATAATTAGCTCCTTTGTTTTCGATGACACTTATGTATTCTGTAAGTGTTTGGCTATCGCTTCCGCTCGGGTATTGAATGGTAAGCTTCACCGAAAACTTACCGCCAATGGCATAGATATGCTTAGGGTGTTTCTCAATGGAAGTCTCGCCATCACCAAACTCCCACAAATAAGAAGAAGCACCATTGCTAGCAAAATAAAAACTCACTTCACTACCGGGGAAAAGTGACTTGCCGCTTTCCAATGAATAGAATCTTGCTTTTGGTGTGCTTGCTTTAACTTCGAAATTATCAATCAAAACTCCTTGGACCTCATAGACTGTATCAGCCTTATCCCCACCTAACCTAAAATCAAAACCAATCATTGGCTTCTTTCCTGCCAATTCATAAAGTGGAAACTCAACAGAAACTATCTTAAAATTCCCACCTTCATCTAGAGTGCTTGAGGAAAAAGAAGCTGTTTCAATATCATACCAGTTGGTACCCAACCCTGTATTTAATGCATCTAGAGACTCAAATGTGCTGGTGGTGTCAATGGTTGATAAAAGCGTAAGTTCACCGTCACTCGCAACATCCATTAAATAATCAAAAGCAACTACATAATCCATTGTGGTATCCGAGAGATCAATGGGTTGACTCAAGAGTATGTTACTAGTTGGGAGACTTGGTTTCCCTATATCACCTCCGATTTTCGTTTTCCAAGCAGTGGTGGTGTTCAGTCCTGAAAAATCTGCAGTAGCATCACCACGCTCCCAAAGCCTATAATTAGAATTTGAACTTAGTGAAGAAAAATGCGCAGCATTTGATTCAAAATCACCACCGTCTGTCAATGCATAGGGTGTATTCAACTGCTGGAATGCTCCTAAAATAGTTACTGAATATAAGCTTTCAGAAATATCTATGGGCGATGTATATGACCTATTGAATCCGTCGGAAAGACCCTCAATATAATATTTCAAAATGCTGTGATGACCATCCAAATTGATAGTGGCTGAATAGGTGTCCCCTGCCAAAACCATGCTTACGGAAAGTGTATCCTGTGTGCCTTCGTAGAAATATTTCACCTTTAAGTCACTGGAAACTATACTAGTATCTGAAAATATTTTAGTGCTAATCACAAGTGGTTTGGTTGCTTCAATTAATGAAACAGGTTTGTGACGATAGCCCGAAGTGAACCATCCCATTTCTGCAAAAACACTTAAAGTATTTGGCCCAGGATCAAGAACAGCCTCTCCAGCGCCTACAGCGTGAGTCATTAGTGCATTTATGGTTCCATCAAATGTTGCATCGTCCCAATGAGAGATACTCGAACCACCACTGTATGTTCTTGGAGCATAGATTTTGGGAGGTGTTCCACTATTAGACTTGACTGCCAATTCATTGTTGAGGAACAAATTATTACTTGTGAAATAAGTGGCCAATGCTGTACTACCATCCTCCATATCTAATAGAGAAGCACCATTTCCATCCACTATAAAAGGTGAGTACATCCCTGCAAATCCACCAGATAAATCCCAATATCCAATGCCATCACCATTACCAGCGCCATAGGCAGCAAATCCTAAACCATGACCTATCTCATGTAGCACCACTGTAACCAAATCGTACTTATTTCCAGGCTGTCCATCTGTACCGAGATACCAATCAAATGAGCTACTAAAACTGGCTGTAATATCAGGTTCGTTGGGAGCGTTCAAATCCTTACCAGCAAGTTTTTCAGCCAGTGCGACTGCATACCAGGTATTTTTATATGGCGTGTTTTCAAAATCTCGATAAAATTGGGTTGGCCCGGCTGAACCGAGCACACCTGTCGCCAAAGGCGTCCAATTGGCCTGAATACGTATGGTAACATCGGATTTTAAGATTGACGACCAAATGTCGACAGCTTTCTGAAAAGCTGCTTGGGCCTCATTTGAAAAGCCAATATAATTAACCTCGAAATTCGCTCCACCACTGATGTTTGATCGGCCATTTACAAGACGCTCTTGATAACTTTTAGGTGGTGGGACAAAATGATCCGAATGATTTGGGTCTGCAGGGCAAATAATCTTCCTCCCTGGAATACTTTCTTGGGCATAGACCAAAACAGAGGAAATCAATAAGACAATTGAGGCAAGCAATTTATTGGGGCTCATTCTTTGAAGTTCTAGGTTAATCGTTTACCTAAAACTAGTAAGAATCTTAGAGATTATTAGTTCCTAATCTGAGTTCCTAATACAATAAGCGCTATTTGTAAATTAACTTCTAGAAATCAGAACCTTACCTTTCTCCATTTTCCCATTTTGACCTTTTATTTCCAATATATAAAAACCCTCTTCTATAGAGGAAACGTCTATGACAGATAGATCATCTTGGTCCCCATATGTTGCTTTTAAAATCATCTTCCCGTTCAAGGAGTATAACCTTACTTCATAAATTTCCGAGGTGCTAAGCCCTTTCAGCATAATGAAATCACTAGCTGGATTTGGATATATAAATGATTGAACTTTATTCAAACCGAGCACAGAAATGGTAACAGTTTCAGATGGAATCTTACCTATACAACCATTTACTAAAACCTCCACGCTATAAGATCCACTTTCTGAAACGTTTTGTGTTTGATCTACTGCACCTTCTATTGGGTTACCATCCCAGTACCACTGATAACTATCTCCAGATGAAGCTTCTAGTGTATAAGTTCCATCGCTTTTTTCACTTGTTGAAATCGTAGGATTATGAGCGGCACCTATAACTACGACCGTATCTATATTGAAAACAGCGCCAGCTAAATCTGTTATTTTCATGGTAATAGTGTTTTCACCTAGTGGTAAGGTTACATCATGTGGGCCTATTCCTTCATTACCACTTGTGGTGATTCCATTACCGAAATCCCACCTCACTGAGGCAACAGAACCTTCTGTGATGGCATAAAAATTAGTAATACTATTCTCACATCCTTT
>CAYGOV010000053.1:0-14850 GCA_964351625.1 uncultured Marinoscillum sp. | reverse complement strand
TAGAGTCCCTGTAGAAATCGTCCTTTTCTGGCTTTTCCTAAATGAAGTCGTTCCTGCAGATATGACATTCGAGGGCTCGAATCTTGACATTCTCTCTGGAATCACAGCCCCTTTTGTTGGTGTTTTTCTGGTAGGCAAAAAACGCAGTAATCGTATTGGTGCTATACTCTGGAATTTGGTGGCTATGGGTCTGCTATTCAACATTGTAATCACAGCAATACTTGCAACGCCTTACTTTGCTGAAGCAGGAACAGATCAAATATTTAACATGGCTATTTTCTATTCTCCTTTTTCGCTACTACCGCTTTTCGTAGTACCCGTAGTGCTTTTTAGCCATTTGGTATCACTGTATCAGTTGATATTTTTGAGCGAAGAATGAAATGAAAGATAAAGGCGAATTTGATATTAACTTATCACAAACTGACGTGGTAAGCACTAGACTTGGGGTCTTAATTGTTGTATTAATGGCAATCGTCTTCCGAGAAAGATCAGTCCTGATTTCTAATTTTTTAATTGCTACTTGTGCTTTTGGAATAGTGAAACTATTCCTTTTAATCTATAAGAAGGACCAATTTGCCAAGGGTATCAAATTTGAAGAACAAAGCCTTACACTTTTCAAAGGATTATTCCGTGCACCTATAACACTAAAATGGAAGAGTATTAGTAAAGCTAAAATCTTAAAAAATCAGCTTGCGATCGAATCAAATGGACAGGAAATATCTTTGAACTACATAGTCAGTTCTAATTCTTTTCAAAAATTGAAAGCCCAATTAGTTCAGGAATTTTCAGCTAAAAATATCCCTTTCGAATAGCTCCTACTCTTAATCGCAATAAAGATCACTCAACATTTTAGATCTAGATTCTTTTCTACGTCTCCCTTCTTGCCATTTTCCGCATGCCTCTGTAAGTTGACCTTGGGCATAATATGCTTCTCCAAAATAGGAATACACTTCATCCACAAAATCACTACTCGCCACTACTCGCTCAAAAAGTCGGATGGCTTGTGCAGGATCACCTACTTTAAGGAAATAGATGCCTTTGTTGCGATAAGCCCACATGTTTTTCGGATCGATGACTATACTGCGATTGATATCACTCACCGCCAACTCAAGTGAGTCCATTTCCAAATAAATCCTCCCACGATTGTTGAGAAAATAAGGCTCCCCTTGCTCAACTTCCAAAGCTTTGTTAATCGCATCAAGAGCTTCTGGAAATTTCTTTTGTTGCAAGCGAACTTGGCTCAAAGTATTGAGGGCATTGGCCTCAGTAGGTTCTATGGCTAATACTTCGTCTATTTTGGCGAGCGCCAATTGATAATCACCTTGGAAGTAATAAAGCGTACTGATATTGACCAAAGTCTCCAGATTGTCAGGATCAAGCTCAAGCGATCTATTAAAACTTAGCATCGCTTGATCATAGGATTTCAGGTTTGAAAGTAAAATACCTTCGTAAAAATGAACATAAGCAGAGTCCTGAAAATCTTCTTTCAGCTTACCTATATCTTCCAAGGCATCTTCAAACCGCCCTACCGACTCATAAGCATACGCACGATTGAATCTAGCGTCTATATAATCATCATTCAGAGACAATGCCATGTTGTAATCTTGAATTGCCTCATAGGGATGGTCATCTTCGATATATGCCACACCCCTATTGTTGTATCCTGCAGAAAAGTTCTGATCGATCTGTATCGCCGAAGTAAAATATTTAATGGCTTGCTTAAACTCACGATTTTCGATGGCCACATTGCCTTGAAGGAAGAAACGGTCTCGCTTCACTTCCTCACTACTACATCCAATTAGCCAAATTGCAAAACCTACAAACCAGAACGAATTTCTCATAGGTGCAAAATAAAGAAGCTATCTCAAAAGCGGTAGGTCAATCTGAACTCGTTTCAGAATCTTTGACCTTTTAACCTAATCGAGCAAATAGATCCTGAAATAAATTCAGGATGACGATTTGCTTTACTTTTGAAATAGCTTTTTAGTCCAATGACTAATTAATACTTCTTTACTGAGCCACCACTACTGCTATCTACAGAAGTATTCGATGGTGATCCTTTGTATCTGATACTGGCACCACTGCTTGCCCTTCCATCAATTTTTTCAGACACATTAATTTTGATAGAGCCGCCGCTGCTTGCACGCACATCTGCATTTTTAACCATCAGTTCATATCCATCTATCTCTCCAGAGCTGCTGGCAGATGCCTCCAGCTCATTCACACTCCCTTTGATATAAATCTCGCCGCTACTCGATACTTCTATGTCAAGCTCGTCGGCTTCCAACATTATATCAACATCGCCACTACTTGACACATCCATATCAACCGATTTTGCCTTCAGTTCCATAGCTATATCTCCAGAGCTGCTGCAGGCAATATCAAAAGCACCATCAGTGACATATCTTTCCTTCATCGTAACACTAGCAGAGGAAGATGCCTTCACACCTTCAAGCTTTACGAATGTGACGTAGACTTTCACATCTACATTTCTGTAAGAATTTCCTTCTAGGTAGATGGACAGCTTTCCACCAGAAACTTCTGTCATCACTTCATCTAGATCAATGCCATCTGTTACGATTCTAGCTGACTCTTTTTCGCCCTTGGTTAAAAATACTTCTATACTTTCTCCTGCTGCTACTTTGGTAAATGAGGAAAGTTCGCGAGTGCTTGACTGGGCGAATAATTGAGCAGCCAATAGAACTGTCAATGTGAATAGGGTAAGTTTTTTCATATCTCTAAGTATTATTTTTCTCCTAAAGACAATCCAAACCCTAAAGAGTTGCACGTCTACAGCGAAGATTTAAAATTTTTCTGAAATTCAGGCCACTCCGTATTCTTGAACTTATTATCACCGAAGTAATGCAGAATCGGATCGATCGATTCAGCATTCATGTAGCCAGGCACTGGTTGGATGATTCTCATTTGCTCATCCATAAAGACTGTGGTAGGATAGCTAAGTTTATTGTTGGTAAGGGCAGCTGCCAATTCATGGACCCCACGTGTGCCCTGTGCCATAAATTTAAAAGTATGACCAGAGAACTCCACTTCTTCCCTCTGTTCAGCATTGAATTTAACGGCATAAAAGTTTTCATTAATGTAAGAAGCAATTTTCTCATTAGCATAAGCATCACGATCCATTTTCTTGCACCAGCCACACCAGTCAGTGTAGAGATCTATTAGCATCTTCTTAGGCTCTGTCTTATTGCGCTCGACTGCCTCCTCAAAAGAAATCCACTCTACTTCCTGTGCCTGACCCACAAAGCCAAACACTACCAATACAATTGCTAAAACGAATTTCTTGCTATTCAATTCCATAATTCTCAAAGCTAAAAAATTTAAACGGATTGAAATATCGAAAAGTTCTTTTCATTGAATTGTTGATTACAATCAAAAAGCGCCGCAGGAGCAATGCTCCTGCGGCGCTTTCATTTGAGGCATGTTATTGATCAATTACCTAAGAAATATGTCTGTCCTTTAAAAATCTTATCAAAGACGCTTTTGTCTTCCCAGTATTCATCTGGGTTGTAAGAGGATGAAATACCCGCGTTAGCATTTCCTAAGACAGAAAGAATCTCACCATTTGCTAAAGTATAGGTAATATCCAATGGACCAGCAGTTGCTGCGTTATCACTGAAATTTCTACTTGTGACAAAGGTAACAGATTGCAAATATTTGGCAACAGCCGCAGAGTCAGCCTTAACCTCACCTATGATCCAGCCTTGATCTGCTTTCACAAGGTTAAATGCACTATCAGGATAATTGAAAGCAATAGAGGTCACCGAATCTTTATTCACACGCAGGACATCATCATTGCGATAAGAGCCTCCATCTGCGCCTATGCCCATTTTCATAAAGTCCTTGGCGATATAGACATCTTCATCCTCAGTCAATCGCACATAGGAATAATAAGAACGCTGCCCCTCCACATTGAACTTACCTAGTACTATGTCCAACACTTTGCTTGACCCTTCGTAGGCGGTCACCCGTGTACCTTGATTATCCACTTGGAATTCACTCCAATCGTCTTCACTTCTAGAAGCGAGTCTACTCGGCTTTATTTGTTGAAGAGTTTTTAACATCGTTTGGATGGTTGCGGTATCTCCCCTTTTGCTTTTATCTACCTTCCACTCACTCCCTACTTTTTCCAGAAGGGTCGTATCTGTAGGTGTAAGGATTTCCACTTTGGTCACTAGCTGCTCATTGATCTCAACAAGAGATGACCGGAAAGACTTACTTCTTCCGCTATTGCCAGTGTATTTCACAATGGCGAAAGTACCTACCAACACCACAAGCACGATTACGAGTATTAATGATTTATTCTTTTTCATTTAGCTAGTCTTTAAACTCTAATAATTCGATTTCAAACGCCTAGGCATAATTCCCTTGCATCCACTTTTGGCGCTTCATGTTGCGTCTTTGCTTTCTGATAAAGGCATAGATCAAGAGCAGCAAGATCGGCGCAAACACGTTACCATACTTCAGCATTGTCTTAGTGCTGTCCTCTACCGTATCCAAAGGTCTTGATGTAATTCCTTTAGTTCTGAGATTGATCAGTCCTGTATCATCCGCGATCCAATCGATACTATTCGCCGCAAGGTTAACATTGTCTTCTGACTGTTGCTGAGGTCGTTGACCTTCCCCATTTACGAAAAAAGAACCATTAGTTATAGCTACAATCTTCGAAAGCCCATTGTCCAAACCTGCTGCCAATATTTGCGAACCGCTAAGGAAGTTGCCATCAGTCCACTTTTTCTGGATGTCAATATATGACGGTGGAGTCACCGTACCGGACTTCTCGGAAGAAGACATGATTGGTGTTTGCGTCCATGAAGTATCACGGCTATTGAAAGTGATAGGACTTGCAAATGGTAACATCACCGACTCAACACCCTTCGTAATTGGATGATCCGAGAAGGAATTGATGTTCGGGAAGTACGGAAACTCTACCTGAGAATTGATGGTAAAAAAGCCTTGGCGCTGCTGCACATTCACAGATGCACATTGTGCATCTATCACAAACTGTGGATTGAGATCCATCCCTTTAGCAGAAAGCCAGTTTATGATTCCTATATCGGTGGACTTGGTAAGTGCACCCTTTTGAAGATCCCCTTCCACTAAGTCTTTAGCTAGGAATAGACCACCACCTTGATTCAGGTATTGATCGATTTTAGCAAAATCTCTTTGATCAATAGAGTCTGTTGGGTTAACCCAAACCAATGATTTGTAGGTAGGAGGAACCTTGAGCGAATCTCTGATGCTGAATGGCTCCACAGCATATAATACCGAAAGCTGCTCCATTAGTTGTGGGATAGCTGCTATCGATTGCTCACCGTAGCCTTGGATCAAGCCAATCCTCGGTTTGTTAGCAATAGAGATTTTCTTAATTGCAGTGGTGATCGCGTATTCCATTGCTGCACCTGGCTGGATCAATGGGATCACTTCAGAACGATCATCCATTTTCAAAACGGCACCCATGTACGCTCGCATTTGCTGTACTTGGTCACGCTCAGTTACGTTGATCATCACTGGGTTTACACCGTTTTGTTGTGCTTCACGCTCTTTGTCCTCATCCTCATTTGGATTTACAAATTCAAACACAAGATTGCCGTCTGCTCTCTTTTCATATTCGATCAATTGATCTTGAAAATCCTGCTTATTCTTTAGCAACTGAGCTGGTAAATCTTCAGAGAAATAAGCCGTAACAGTGATCACACCATTCACTTCGTCTATGACATCTTTGGTAGCATCACTGAAAGTATAGCGCTGATCTTCAGTAAAATCCAGTCTCAAATAAAGCTCACTAGATATCAGATTGACAACCAAAATGATCGCCAGTACTATAGAGAGTTGTAGGAATATATTTTTTCTGTTCATCTTAAATGCGATTAGGATTGCCAGTTTCTTTTAGAAAGCATGGCTTGAGAAAATACGATACCACCAGTAATGATCGAGCCGAAGTAGACCAAATCTCTACTGTCCACGACACCACGACTCATTGATTCAAAATGATTGCTCATGCTCAAATAGGTAAAAACTTCACCAAATGAACCCCGAAGGGTTGAACCAATTACATCAAAAAGCATATGAAAAAATATACCAATGAACATGGCAAGCAAGAAGGCTACAATCTGGTTTTGTGTCAAGCTACTTGCAAATAGTCCGATGCTGATATAACTCGCAGAAAGAAGCATCAAACCCATATAACCACCAAATACTGCTCCATCATCAATATTTCCCAGTTGTGAAATGGTGATGTAATACGGCAAAGTGCAAACAAGCGCGATCATCACCAATATGAAACAGGCCAGAAACTTACCCCACACAATTTGGCTATCTGTGACGGCCTTGGTGATTAGTAATTCTATCGTTCCTGCTTTGTTTTCTTCAGCGATCATCCGCATGGTGATGGCTGGAATAAAGAAAAATAACGACCAAAAAGCGATGCTGTAAAAAACTTGCATGCTCGCTTGATTGATTAAAAAAACATTGGTACCCACCAGCCAAGTGAACGTACCACTGAGCCCCAAAAACAATATGATCATCACATAGGCGATCAATGAATCGAAGAATGAGGCTAGCTCTCGTTTTGTAATTATCCAAACTTTGTTCATTGCTTACTTCGTTAGTTTTTGGAATACATCTTCTAGTCTGGTTTCCAGACCACTCATTTCCATGAGATACCATTTATTTTTCACACATAAATCAAAAACCTCTTTGCGTGAAGACATCTCTGGTTTGCTCTGGATGGTAAACCATCCAGCTTTTCCGTCTACAGCAGTTACTTTCTCAACTGATGCTAAACCGCGAACTGCAGCTTCTACTTTTGCAGGATCTGCCTCTATGCTGATATTGAGCAACTCTTGACCCTCTGATTGACTTCTAAGAGTAGCCGACGTACCATCTGCGACGATTCTACCACGATTGATGATCAAGATACGATCACAAGTAGCCTCCACTTCTGAAAGAATGTGGCTACTCAAAATCACTGTCTTTTCTTTACCAAGATCTTTGATAAGCTTTCTGATCTCTACGATCTGGTTTGGATCTAGACCCGTAGTGGGCTCATCCAGAATCAATACCTCTGGATCATGAATCATGGCTTGCGCCAAACCAACTCTCTGACGATAACCTTTGGAGAGTTCGTTGATATTCTTGTGCTTCTCACGATCCAAGCCACAACGTTCAATCATCTCGCCTATTCTCCCAGGAATAGCTGCTTTAGCAACACCCTGTATCTCGGCTGTGAAGCGTAGATAATCAACGATCGGCATATCGTAATAAAGCGGATTATTCTCTGGCAAATAGCCAATTTTACGCTTTATCAATTCGGGATTGGAGTGTATGGAGTGGTCATCTAGTCGGACATCACCAGAGGAAGGAGCCATGAAGCATGTGATAATCTTCATCGTAGTACTTTTCCCAGCACCATTCGGCCCAAGGAAACCTACCACTTCTCCAGTCTTTATCTCAAATGATATGTCGTTGACAGCCTTCTGCTCACCATATTTTTTGGTAAGGTTTTCTACAATTATCGACATGGTTTCTTCGAATTAATCAAAAGATTTTAAATGATAATAACTGATCAATGGATTCTAAAAATAGACGGCAATATTAAAAGACCCTGCCCTTTTTGTCAAGGGAAAACACATGTTAAAAAGTGTTAACTGACTGGCAATTTGATTGAATTGTTCAATTCAACTAATAGGGTATTTTAGGTACCTAAAATGTGTTAGGTATGAATGAAAATCTAGAATTTAATCTTGAACGAACCATCCAATCGTTCGTCCAAAGTCTTCCGACTAGTAACAGGAAGACCAGCATATTGATAAAAGTAGTTCAGTTCAAAAGCAAGCCATTTGTTCACATTGAACTCGAAAGTGCTACTAGATATAAAAGTGTAGTTATCGGAGCGCTCGAGATCTAATTCCAAATCAATTTTAGTGTTAAAATTCACATTCTCAACAACTCTAAATTTTGTCTTAAAACCCAACAATACAAAATGATGAGTGCCTTCATTGTAATCACCCTCTAAATGACCCGTCACCTCACTAAAACGTACTTGATAGCCAGCGCGTGTTGATAGATCAACGTTTTCTTTATCTATAAATGAATGTAGATAGCCCCCACCAAACTTCCATTGCGAGTCAAATCCACGATATACATTTCGGTAGTAAGACGCTTTACCATATAACCAACTATCTCCGGATATTTTGACTATGTCAATGAGGCTGGCATCAATGTTCTCATCTACTTTAGCTCCTTTGCTCTTAAAGTCTCGGAATTGACCATCAAGGGTGAGTACGTTTGTTTTGGTTTTTCTGTTGATATCTAATGCGTAATTACGAGAGCTCCTGTCCACATTTCCTCTTGATCCACTATAACCAAGATTGACCCAACCAGAAAAAATTGATTTTGGTGCTATGGTGGCAGAGTCACTTACCTGCGCATCTGCAACTGAGACATCTAGAAGTAAAAAGAGAAAAAACAGGAATATGAGCTTAGCAATTCTAACTCTATTATTAATAGTCAGCATCGAGGTTATATCTAAGTGCAGTTCGCTCGGACATTTTGATACCCTCTTCTTCCATCCTGCGGAGAATGTACATATATACTGCCGACTTAGTATTAACATTGGAAGACTCTGGCATTACCCAGTATAAATGCATCACATCAATAGATACTTCGCTCACGCGTACCACTCCCGTCACACAAAGCTCTTGAGTACCTTCGGTCTCTTTTACCGCTTCTTTGAGCAATGCCATCATAGCCTCAAGTTTGGCGGTCTTTGTTTTAGTATCGAGTTTGTAAACTTGAAATACCTGACGGCCATGCTCCGTTTCCACATTGATCACCTCCTGCTTGGTAAACATGATATTGGGAATATTGACAATCCGGCTCTCATACCTCGTTCTGATCCTCGTAGTTCGTAACCCAATTTCCGTTACAACGCCATCTATTTTAGAGTACTCACCTTTTAATTGGATCCTATCGCCCACTTTGAAATGCCCATCCAAATAAATGATGAGGCCACTTAATATATTGCCAAAAGTGGCCTGTACTGCTAATGCAAAAGCGAGTCCCCCGATACCCAAGCCTGCTAAAACTGCCGTCACATCATAACCAGCATTATTAAGCCCTATTAATATCCCGAGGGTCCACACCGTAATAATCACCCCTTTACCAATGATAGGAAGAAGGTGGTCATCTAGATCTGTTGCTGTCTTTTCCGCAAGTGGTACCAAATACTCCTTATGAAGCGCATTATACAAGCGAGAGACCATCCATGTGGCAGCCAGCGTAAGAATGAAATTGAAGGAATAATCAATCCTAATAAACAAATCCTCATCAAGTGTGAGTGTATGGGCTGCATAACGCATACCAAAGAGCACGATCATAAAAGTGATCGGTTCCTCGATCATATCTAAGATAATGTCATCTAATCTCGTCTTTGACTTAGACGCAAAACGCCTTGTGATAATTTTGAAAAGCCAGTAAACAAGTCTACCAATGATTACAGCAGCTAAAATATAGCCAGCGGCAGTTACCCAATCAGCAATGGTATTGCCATAATAAAGATCTTGAGTATTCACGATGAATAGTTAGGTAAGCGATGAAAAAAGATGGTGACCTATTTTCCCATTGCAATATTAATAATTTCTTAATCCCAAAAGGCAGTCAATATGCAAATCGAGGGGTGAAATGCCATATTTCCACAAAATCTATTGTCTACTAGTTAAGTATATTCGCTCATGCGAATCGGATTACTTTCTGACACCCACGGACATTTAGATGAGTCTGTATTTGGCTATTTTGACAAATGTGAAGAGATCTGGCATGCTGGAGATATTGGCACCATAGAGGTGCTCCAGCGTCTAGAAGCGTTCAGACCCATTCGTGCTGTATTTGGCAATGTAGATGGCCATGAACTGAGGGCAGCTACTCCAGAATATCAAATTTTTAGTGTAGAAGGTGTGAAAGTGGTAATGACCCACATAGGTGGCAAACCTCCTCAATACAATCCACAAGTAAGAACAGTACTGACCAGAGAATATCCTCGCTTATTCATTTGTGGGCATTCGCATATCCTTAAAGTAGAGCAAGATAAGTTTCGCAAAATGCTCTGCATGAATCCAGGAGCAGCAGGCAAGCACGGGTTTCACAAAGTGAAAACGTTGCTTCGCTTTGATATTTCGGATGCGCGCATTCACAACTTGGAAGTGGTAGAATTAGGCTTAAGAGCCAGTTTGAAGTGATAAAAGATTTCTCATCAACAATATTCATTCATCATGCAACTATGAAAATTTTGTGAAGTCCTTCCCAAGATTGATTTACTAAAGTTGCATATATGCTTAAGAACTTCCTCCTAATTACCTTCAGAAATCTAAGAAGAAACAGCCTTTACTCAATTATTAATATCTCCGGGCTCACCATCGGGATTGTGTGTAGCATTCTCATCTTACTGTGGGTAGCGGATGAAACGTCATACGATCTTTTCCTACCAAAGGCAGACAAGCTTCATCAAGTCTGGGTTAATGCTGAGTTTGATAACAAAATCAACTCATGGAATTCAGTCCCTCTACCCACCTATGAGGCATTGAAAGATGCCAATAGCAATATCAAGAATACAACTGTAGCGAATTGGGGTGAAAATGGTCTCCTGTCCGTAGGTGACAAAAAATTGATCAAACGTGGTTATTACGTCGGGAAAGAGTTCTTGGATATGTTTCAATTTCCATTGCTTCAGGGTCAAGCAGATCAGGCACTCAGCGACCCCTCTTCTATTGTAATTACTGAGTCTTTGGCTAAACAATTGTTTCCCGATAAGGAAGCAATGGGTGAATTGATAAAAGTGAATGATGAAGGAACCTTAAAGGTTACAGGTATACTGGCTGATATTCCGGGAAACTCATCTTTTGAATTTGAATATCTAATGACTTACGAACATTGGCTTAAAGTATCTCCATGGTTAGGAAGAAATAAGACCAATTGGGGTAATTACTCTTTTCAAGTGTATTTAGAACTCTATGATGAAACAAAGCACATGGAAACTCAGGCAGCCATTGAAAACCTACTCACAGAAAATGGCGAAACAGATATGCCGAGATTCCTTTTCCTTCACCCGCTTTCAAAATGGAGGCTTCATTCCAATTTCGTCAATGGTAAATCAGAAGGTGGCATGAGTGATTATGTTTCTCTTTTTACGATGATCGCCATTTTCATCTTGGTGATTGCTTGTATCAACTTTATGAATCTGGCAACAGCTAGATCCGAAAAAAGAGCGAAAGAAGTTGGCATACGTAAAAGTCTAGGCTCACAACGAAGACAATTGATTTTACAGTTTATAGGTGAATCTATGATCATCTCCATCATTGCCTTTTTATTGGCAATAGTTATTGCAACTTTAGTCCTTCCTGCCTATAATTTACTTGTAGATAAAGATTTGTTCATTGACTTCACTTCACGTGAATTTTGGATATTCTCTTTTGCAATCATTTTTATCACGGGTTTGATCTCTGGGAGCTATCCAGCTTTCTATTTATCATCTTTCAACCCAGTAGCCACGCTCAAAGGATCAATCAAAATAGGAAAGGGAGCCAGCTTGCCGCGCAAAGTCCTAGTGGTACTACAGTTTGGCTTTTCAATTTTGCTCATGATCACTGTGGTAGTGATCTACCAACAGATAAATCTAGTTCAGAGCAGAGCGCTTGGATACGAACAGGAAAACCTCATCACAGTAGAGACTACTAATGATATTGACAAGAACTATGATGTACTAAAGCAAGACCTTCTCCAATCAGGCGAGGTGCTTTCTGTGACAAGATCAAATAGCGCTATTACCAATATATCTTCTCACAACTTCCTCGGATGGCCAGGTAAACCAGATTCAGAAAAAGTAATCTTCGCTACTTTAGCTGGAGGTTATGATTATTGCAAAACCATGGGTATAAAAATGCTCATGGGAAGAGATCTCTCAAAAGATTTTGGAACTGACACAAGTGCTATCATAATCAATAAAGCGGCTCTGGATTTGATGGGGTTAGAAGATCCAATAGGTACGCAACTAGATCTTTGGGGTGAAAAGCGAACCTTGATAGGCGTAATGGACAATGCTATTATGAACTCAGTCTACACGGAAGTCTCCCCTCTGTTCATGATCTATGATCCTAGATGGGTGAGCGTTATTAGTGTGCGGTTGAATCCTTCAAATGATCTACCCAGCACTTTGACCAATGTTGGTGTAATTTTCGATCGACATAATCCGGCCTATCCTTTTGATTATGAGTTTGCCGATGTGGTATTTGCGCAAAAATTCACAACAATAGAGATGACTCGAAAGCTAGGCTTGGTGTTTTCTATCTTGGCTATTTTCATCACAGGTTTAGGCTTGTTTGGCCTAGCATCTTTCACCGCTGAACAACGTATCAAAGAGATAGGCATTCGCAAGGTGCTTGGTGCTTCAGTTCCAAATTTGATAGTCCTGATTTCCCAAGATTTTTCTAAACTAGTGATACTGGCTTTCGCAATTGCCTCTCCCCTAGCGTGGTACCTCCTCGACCAATACTTAGATCGTTATCCAATACGGATCACTATTCAGTGGTGGATCTTCCCGTTGGTAGGAGTGGTAGCTCTAGGCTATGCAATGTTGATTGTTTCCAATCAAGCTAGTCGCGCAGCTAAGTCCAACCCGGTGAAGTCTTTGAGAAGTGAGTAGTTTTTCTTTTTGAATAGTCTAAATTCTAAAAGCTTCCAAAAAGATTATTCAATTCCCAATATCTGGAAAAAGTGTTGTCTGAAAAATGTGGCAGCAGGCATAAGATGTATAGTAAGATCCTGCGGCTAAAAATCAAATAGATTTAAAACTTTTTCACCTAAAACAAAAAAAGCGTATCATCAGATTTTCTGATGATACGCTTTGACTTTTGCATTCAAAAATGTCTTTATTTCGAACTTTCTCTGATTGCTTTAAACTCAGAACCTTCTTTCCATTTAGGCCAGTCTTCACTATTCGCCAATTGCTTGCCTACTTCAAAGAATAAGGTAGCATCCTGCAGCATACCACCAAACTGCCAAGTAGCTCTATCAAACTCATCACTCGGTCTGTGGTAGCGATTCTCGTTGTAATCAGCCACTTTCGCTTGGAAGTATTCTACACCCTTTTCAGGGTCAAAAGATTCGTATGCACCATAGACGTAAAGCGCAGGAATACCGATTTTGGCAAATTGAAAATGATCTGATCTGAAGAAATAACCTTTTGAAGGCTCAGAATCAGGCATCAAGTATCTTCCCTGAGAAGCAGCCACTCGTTTTGCGATATCTTCTAGCTCTGACTGTCCATAACCAACTACAGTCAAATCCTTCATCTCACCGAATTCGCGCAAGCCATCCATATTGATATTGGCCACAGTCTGTGCCGCTGGATAGATAGGATTCTCAGCATAATATTTAGAACCTAATAGTCCTTGCTCTTCAGCAGTAACTTCTAGGAATATAACCGTACGCTTCGGCTTCTCATCCATTTCAGAGAATGCTTTCGCAATGGCCAACATAGCTGCCGAACCAGAGGCATTGTCGTGAGCACCATTGTAAATACTGTCTCCATCTACAGGCGTGCTTACACCCAAATGATCCCAATGGGCAGAGTAAAGAATGTACTCGTCTGGTCTTTCAGTTCCAGTGATCTTTGCAATTACATTTTGAGAAACCGCACGCTTGATCACATTATTCACTTCAACAGATGCAGTCAGACCAAGACTGAAAGGCTTGAATCCTTTGGTGCCAGCCTTTTCAGAATAGCTTTTCATATCCACTGAAGAAGCTTCGAATATTTTAATAGCTGCATTTCTGGTAATCCAACCCTGCATAATTGGCTTGAATGAATCGCCTGTTTGATCAAGATAAAGACTTGATCCAGACCAGCCACTTTTCACCACCAACCATGGATAGCCAGCGGGTGCTGTATCATGGATAATTAAAATTCCTGCTGCACCTTGACGTGCCGCTTCTTCATATTTGTAAGTCCACCGTCCGTAGTAGGTCATGGTGTTGCCTTTGAAAAAAGTCTCATCCTCTCCTCCAAATCCCGGATCATTCACCATGACTATCACAGTTTTGCCTGCTACATCTAAGTCTGCATAGTCATCCCAACCATACTCAGGAGCAACTATTCCATAGCCAGCAAATACCAACTCTGAATTGACAAGAGAATTAACTTCCTCAACTCGCTCAGTCACCGCTACGAATTCATCCGTGAGCTTTAGTTCCAAATTGGTCTTTCCGCCACCGATGGTCATAGTAGGCGATGGCTTGGCGTCAAGCTCCACCAACGGTACTTCTTGAAAGAAGCTGTCTCCATTTCCTGGCTCCAAACCGTAGCTTTTAAATTCCTTTTCCAAGTAGGCTAAAGTCTTCGTCTCTCCTTCCGTAAATGGTTTTCTACCTAGAAATGCATCAGATGCGAGTGTCTCGATATGATTTGCCATAGCCACAGTATCTATGGCTGGCTTTTCTTCGCCTTCCCTGGGTATTGGCGTACAGCCGATCGCTAGTCCTGCAAGAAGCAAAGCGTAATATTTAGTTGATGTCATAATTCTATTGATTAGTCATTCAAAATCTTAATTGTGCGGAATTTCACGATTTTAGACGAAAGTCAAAAATGAAATTTGATTGATAGCCTTATTAAGCAGTGAGCGGTCATAGAAAAACTTATTAAAACCTCAAGACTCCCCTCTTGGGAGGGGCTGGGGGCGCCTTGTCTTGTCCTGAAATAGGTTGACACTAATCAAGTAAAAATCGAAGTGTCAACAAGTGGATTAATATTTTTCAGTGATCTGGAGAAACGTGAAATAA
>CAYGOV010000052.1:0-20513 GCA_964351625.1 uncultured Marinoscillum sp. | reverse complement strand
TTTTCCGCAAAAGTTTGAAGCCGACTATCAATTGTGGTGTATATTTTGAGCCCATCCTCATACAAATCGTATCCATGATCATTTGCCCACCACAAAAGATATTGCCCAATAACTTTCTTGAAGTAAGGAGCTAGTCCTGTATTGTGATTTTCCACTTTGTAGTTTAATCCGAAATCAGTGGTCTTAAGGCTGTCGAAAGTTGCGCGAGTAATGAGTCCTGTTTTGTGGATATTATACAGCACTTCCGTCCTTTTGCGCATGGCATTTTCGGGATTCAGAATAGGGCTCCATCTTGTCGGCGCATTAATTGCTCCAATTAAAATTGCAGATTCAGGATAGTTAAGTTGAGAGGGGAGTTTATTAAAAAATGTTTTGGCTGCTACCTTAATGCCAAATGAATTACTTCCATACTCGACAGTATTTAAGTACATCGCCAATATTTCTTCTTTAGTGTAAGACTCCTCCAGACGTACAGCGATTATCCACTCTTTCAATTTTGTCACAAGCTGACCGATGGAAGGGTACTTGTAGAGACTCCCCTTGTTCATCGAAGATGTATTGTAAAGGTTCTCTGCCAATTGCATGGTGATTGTAGAGCCTCCACCGTTGAACTGGAAGGTGAGTTTACCCACTACGGCACGTAGTAACCCTTTTAGGTCTATGCCTGCGTGATCTTTGAAGCGAATATCTTCTGTGACTAATAAAGTATTGACTAGCTCAGTTGAAAGCTCATTGTAGGTAACAGGAGTTCGATTCTTGCGATAATATTTTCCAAGGGACTCCCCGTCAGCACTCATCAATTCTGACGATAAGTCTGGATCTGGTTTTTCGAGATCCTGTAAGCTAGGCAGTCCTCCAAACCATCCATTGGTGTTGTTTTTCACCATGTTGAATAATACCGGAATGCAGACCGCACCAGCGATTAAAGCCAACCAAAGTAGAATTACGGTTATTCTTAAAATCCTTTTTCCAGTCATTCTAATAATATTTTTCGAAGAAGTTAAGGTATGCTCCAATATCTCTTGTCTGATAGAAGATATCGAAATTGTCTTCGGTAATCACAAAGGTGTAGATTTTTTCCCCTTTATGTAATTCTTTGATATTCAAATCGGCATTCAATGTTGTTAAGAAGCTGCTCGCACTTCCTTTGGCAGGAAATTCATTGACCAGAACGAGTGCATGCCCTTCATCTAGGATCAAATTACCAGTCGTAAGCCCGTAGTTTTTTGACTTTATAAATTCTTCTACTTCCAGAGGAATTTCTTGGGTTAGTTTATCATCGTTAGGATAGACAACTACCAAATAATGCTTTTGCTGGAAATAAGCCACAAACTTAGCTTTAGCACTATTATATAGGTTGATTTGGAAATCCTCACTTGCTTTTAGCAGTTTGCTGGCATATGGTATCAGTTCGCTGTTTGGATAAACTTTAGGAAAATTTCCGAGCTCGAATTGGTATTTGATTTGTCCATCCAATTTGCCGATGTTCAGGATATTGAGCAAAGCAATGTTGTCGCTAAAATCATTCTCTGGAACTGCATAGAGCGCACTATCCAAGAGGTATTTGCTCTCCTTAAATGAACCTTGCTTGTGCATTTTGTAGGCTTTGGTATATACTTTCTTAAGTTGCTCTGTAGTTGCAAAACTCTCTTCTCGATAAAGAGGATTGTCTATAAGCTTAGCATATATTGATTCTGGATATTTTGACTTAAGTAGATCAGCTTTGCCATTAGCCAATGTCTCTTCCTCAGACTTGTTATAAAGGAGGTAGAGCTGATAAAGGACTTCTGGTTCATATTCGGAATCCTCAAACCTAATCAATAAACTTTCGAAGCTTTCGATTGCATTTTTTTTCTCTTCTAATTTGAAGTTGTAGATGTTACCCAAATTGTAAAGTGCTGTTTCGACCTCTATCAATAACTTTTCTCTTTGCTCATCAGAGGTCGGTATTGCAGCCATCATTTGTGTGACTTCCTGAGCTAGTTGTTCGTCTTCAGAACCTTCACCACTTGTCTCATCTTCATTTGAGCTCTTGTTATCACCAGTCGCAATTTGAACACCAGATTTTTGACTCCTTCTCCAATTATCTTCTAGCGGTCGAGAACCCCAGATTCGTTTGAAATCTGAAGTACCAGAGCCCACAACCGATGGATTGTAAAAATACCAAGTAGCTCCGGGCGCTACACTTGCGCCAATTAGGTTGCCCCCACCTTGATCAAAGACGCTCGATTGGACTCGATTGGCAGCCCTTTTTTCCTCTCGTTCTTTCTTGGCTTTTTCGGCATTCAATTTCGCCTTCACCACACTCAATGCTATTGATTCCACTGAGTCTTTAGGCAGATAAGAAAGTGATATCAGACTGTCATTATTGTATACGATCATGAGATTTTTTATGAAGTCATTCAAAACCAATTGGCGTTGCTTGATCTTGTCAAATCCTTCTTCATCAGGAGGCATGGTCGCAACAGTACTGTCATAGTAGTTCTGAGCTAAAACGAAATTTTTTAGACTATCATAGTAGATCTGCCCTAGTTTGAGGTAGGAATAAGCCTTCTGACGTTTGTTTTTAACAGATGCTTGAATGGATTCTCGATAGAAGGCAATTCCCTCATCCAAGTTGCCCTGCTTCACCTCGAAGTTTGCCATTTCGTAGTAAATCTTGTCCTTGTATTCTTTGTTTTTAGTGTCTTTAAGAAGCTTTTTGAAGTATTTGCGCGTCTTTTTCACGTCGCTCGAGCTCGTTAGCCGAGTTACTTGTGCCATGTTTAGTTTTGTGTAAAAGGCTAGCTCATATTCAGGGTTCTCTTTAAGACAGCTAGAGTAATAATTGTACGCCTCAGACTCAAAGCCTAGCTGTTGATAGACCTGCCCAATGATGAAATCAATGCGAGCCCGATCTGAGAACTTATTCATAAGACTTTCGGCCATCACCAGATTTTGAACCATCTGATCCAAATCACCCCGTTTTTGAAAAAGGTATGCACGAACAAGGCTAAGATTTTTTTGGTTTTTATGACTCAGATTTTCCTTTTTCATGTAATCCGAAACTGCAATGGCATTATTGATCTCGTTGAAGTCAACGAACGACTTTATCAATTCTATGAGTGCTTCATGTCTCGCATCATCATTTTCACTTTTCTTATTGACATACTTGAAAGTCTCTATGGCATCTGCAAACTCTACAGAATAGTACCTCGCCTTGCCAACTAGGATATATGAATCATCTTCCCAGTTGGAATCGGGATGACGCTGTATCGCAATCGATGCCTTCTCAATACAGTCTTCTATTTGCGCACTATGGCTTTTAGCAGTGTTTGAGTCAATGGGTACATAGATGGGAAGTACCTTATTGTAATTCCATTGAAAATTGTTCTGAATACTACTTTCTATTTCGTTCATGCGTTCATGCGCAATGAAATAGGCGTTGTAATGAGCCGTGAGATTGTGGTAGCCAGTCTTCACAGGAGCGCTTGTATAGGAGCATCCGCCTATCAAGAGAAGGAGGAAAAACAAATAAAAGCTTAATACAGTCCGCACAGTCAATTTTTGCAAATTAACGTATATCAGTCAAGAATCTTGTAAAGATAAAACAGTAGCGTTTCAATATATTTGGACTTTCTAACTGATCAGCAAACTTGGCCCCAAAGAAAACTTTATCAAATTGGCTTACCAATCGATACCTTATAATTATAAGGAATGAGGAGAACTTTGCCGAGAAAAAGACAATTAAGTCCAACATCGCAAGGGGCGTTCTTATTCTTGCCATTGCTTTTCTAATTACGCTTGGGATTTCTGTATATATAGTTACGGTCGTTTTGGAGGAATGGCTTGATCCGAGGTATGCAATGTCACAGTCCAACAAAGAGCTGGTAGATCTTACCATGCGAATTGATTCACTCGAAAGTGAAGTAATACTAAAAGATCAGTATCTCAATAATATTCGGCTCATAGTGGGTGGGGATGTGAAGGCTATGCAGGAGATGAGCGATAATTTCACGGAAGGGTCCATGATTCCACAGGG
This sequence comes from uncultured Marinoscillum sp., assembly GCA_964351625.1. Taxonomy (GTDB): domain Bacteria; phylum Bacteroidota; class Bacteroidia; order Cytophagales; family Cyclobacteriaceae; genus Marinoscillum. The sequence continues at coordinate 16,492 of CAYGOV010000052.1, read as the reverse complement.
TGTTGGCGTTCAAGAGCATCTCCCTCCTATAGATTCCCAGTTTAGAGCAGAATATGAAAATGAGGGTATTTCGCTGGTTTCTTATGCAGAAAATCGCTCTACGGAATTTCGCGAATTTCTACTTTTCACTCCTATAGAGGGTTTAGTTACCGATGGGTTTAACCCAAAAGAAGATCATTTCGGTGTAGATATAGTAGCCAAGGAAAATGAACCAGTAAAATGCGCGGCTGATGGCGTGGTGATTATATCCTCATGGACATTGGATACAGGATACGTTATTGGCATTCAGCACAGAGGCAATCTTATTTCGATGTATAAACACAATTCGGAATTATTTAAAAACGTTGGTAATTTTGTCAGCGCTGGAGAAATCATAGCCGTAATCGGCAACACTGGGGAACTAACCTCTGGGCCACATTTGCATTTTGAGTTGTGGCAAAATGGAAATCCAGTTAACCCTCAGGAGTTCATCACGTTCTAAGGAACAAAAGCCTCAATAGCATGTTTAATAAAAGAGATATGAAAGTTGTAGAAGAAGGAAGCTTATCGAACAATATAATTGGGAAAGGGACAGTGCTGGAAGGCAATTTGGAAACTTTTGGAAATATCAGAATTGAAGGTAAAGTGATTGGCACTGTGAAGACCAAATCCAAAGCGGCATTTGGTCAGTCATCAGAAGTAGATGGCTCTATTCATGCTCAGAATGCTGAGATCGCTGGCCATATAAAAGGAAAGGTAGAAGTAGCGGATATATTAGTCTTGAAAGATACCGCTGTGATCGATGGAGATATCATTACCAATAAGCTTGTAATTGAGTCAGGTGCTGTTTTCAACGGAAGTTGTAATATGGGCGTAAAAAGTAAAGAGATCAACATTGGAACAGCAACCTCCACACCGCTCCTCAAAGCCAACTCCTAAACCGGACAACACCTACGCCAAGATATCAGGGATTACGTTTGAATTGCTTGGTATCAATCTGGCTATAATTGGTCTCGGTTATTATCTGCATGACCTCTCTGGAGAGAACATTCCTTGGATTTTATTGGGAAGTATTTTCTTGTCTGTAGCTGCTACCATATTCTATCTTCTCAAAAAATTTGTGAAATGAGGAGGTATCTCATGTTTGCCACAGTGAGTTCATTAGGCTTGATTTTGCTTTATTACTTTTTGAATGATCTTCTATTAGGGGGAACACTCCATGTCAAGTTTCCTGCTCTAGTTTTCTTCTTTTTTTTACAATCACTTATGATTGGTTGGCTGTTTTATCAAGGCGGAAAAGTAAATTGGGAAACGCCCATGTACGCACTCGCTGCAATAACTTTCAGATTTCTGACTGCTCTCTTTTTTCTTGTGATACTTTTCGTGATGAAAATTGAGGACCTCCGTTCGTTGATGATTCAGTTTATTATGCTCTACTTGGGTTATTTAATATTTGAATTAATTGCTGTATTACCTAACTTGCGGCGGAATTGAGGAGATAATCCAAACCCAATGAACCTAAAGAAACTGACATTTCTTCCTAAATTTTTGAATGCCAAATTGTTAGTGTTGACAATAACACTTTTTACAGCACAATTGGCTTTTGCTTCCGATTCAGGAAGTGGAGAAAAATTTGATCCAAGTTCGATGATCAGCCATCACATCAGTGATGCACACAGCTGGGAGATTTTTCATGGTCTAACAGTTCACTTACCTGTCATTATCTATTCAGAGGCTAAAGGACTGGATATATTTTCATCAAGCAACTTCTATAACGAAGCTCACCAAATAGTAGCTTATAATGGATATGTCTTGGAGCACGAGCACATTACTTTAGATAATGGAGATCATGTACTAGATCTTTCCATTACTAAAAATGTGTTTTTCCTTTTGATCAACTCCACCATCTTGGTGCTTATATTCTTGGCTGTAGCTAGAGGATATAAGAAAAATGCAGGTCGTGCGCCACGAGGTATTCAGTCGTTCTTCGAGCCGATCATTGTTTATGTGAGAGATGAAATCGTTAAACCAAATATTGGTCCTAAATACGAAAAATATCTACCGTACCTTCTTACCCTGTTTTTCTTTATTTGGTTTGGAAACCTTCTAGGTCTTTTGCCTGCTGCAGCCAACCTTACGGGAAACATTGCTGTGACATTGGTTCTAGCTGTATTTAGTTTGATCATCACTTTGGCATCAGGTCGTAAGACCTATTGGTTACATATACTGGATCCTTTGGGTAGCAGCATGAGCTGGTTTGCCAAATTGCCTTTGTATTTGATACTGTGGCCGATAGAAATTATAGGTATTTTCACTAAGCCATTTTCATTGATGGTTCGACTTTTTGCCAACATCACGGCAGGTCACATCATCATTTTGAGTATTATAAGTTTGACATTTATTGCTGAGAGTATTGCAGTAGGTGTGGCAGCTACATTGTTTGCTACAGTTATGAACATGCTAGAGCTGTTTGTAGCATTACTTCAAGCATATGTATTCACACTGTTGACATCTATGTATTTTGGACAGGCAGTTGAGGAGCATCATCATTAATCGTTTTTTTTAACCATATAAATAACAATCAAATGGGAGCAATTGGAGCAGGTTTAGCAGTATTAGGAGCAGGTCTCGGTATCGGTATGATAGGTAAAGGAGCCACTGATGGTATAGCTAGACAACCAGAAGCAGCCGGTAAGATCCAAACTGCGATGATTATTGCGGCAGCCTTGATAGAAGGTGTTGCACTTTTCGCAGCTGTAATCGGATTCTTGTCAATCGGAGCTTAAGTATTTTAGTTTTAATCTGACCTTGTTAGCATTAGGCTTCAAGGTCAGATTTAGTTTCATTTAATCAAGAGACAATATGGTTACCCCTGAAATTGGATTGATAATTTGGCAAACGATTATTTTCTTAATCGTCTTTGCGATTTTGGCTGCATTTGTATGGAAGCCTATCGTAGGCGCCTTGAAAATAAGGGAAAGTCAAATCGAAGATGCCTTAAAGGCAGCTGAGCTGGCTAAAGAAGAAATGGAGCAGATCAAAGCAGATAATGAATATCTGTTGCAAGAAGCTCGCATGGAAAGAGATAAGATTTTGAAGTCCGCAACTGACACTGCGAATAAAATCAAGGAAGATGCTAAGAATGAGACGGCTGCAATAGGTGAGAAAATGATCGCTGAGGCCAAGTCAAGCATTGAGTCGGAAAAAAAGGCTGCCCTGACGGAAGTAAAGAATTTGGTGGCAGAGCTATCATTAGATATTGCTGAGAAGCTGTTGCGTGAGAAGCTTTCGGATGACAAATCGCAGAAAGCGCTTATAGATAAGTTTTTGAAAGAAGTAAAAGTAAACTAAGATGTCAAGCGCTAGAATAGCAGCACGATACGTAAAACCCCTCTTCGAATTAGCGGAGGAGAAGAAGGTAGTGGAAGCTGTAAAAAACGACATGATTGGTTTTTCACAGTTGTGTAAAACTAACCGTGAATTTGATCTCATGTTGAAGAGCCCAATTATTACCAATTTGAAGAAGGCGGCGATTCTAGCTAAGATTTTTGACAAAAGGGTAAACCCACTAACCTTAACATTTTTTACAATTATTGCACGTAAAAGTAGAGAGCAGTATTTACCAGAAATTGCGGAGCAATTCGAGACTTATTACAACGAAAAAATGGGTTTCCAACCTGCTACGGTTACTACTACTATCAAGTTGGATTCTGCTATGAAGAAAGCATTTGAGCAATTGGTGACTGACATCACTGGTAAAAGGCCTCTGCTCGAAGAAAAAATCAATCCTGAGCTTGTTGGTGGTTATTTGCTAAAGCTTGGAGATCAGCAAATAGATGAGAGTATCAGTGGTCAGTTAAAGGACCTCAAATTAAAATTTCAAAAAGAAACGATTTAATTAACCGGCTCTAAAGGCCAAAAAAGAATAAGATTATGGCAGATGTTCGACCAGATGAAGTTTCGGCAATCTTACGTGAGCAGCTCTCGAATGCAAAAACGGAGGCTGAACTAGAAGAAGTCGGAACCGTCCTTCAAGTAGGTGATGGTGTGGCGCGTATCTATGGTTTGACTAAAGCGCAAGCTGGTGAACTTCTTGAATTGGAGGGTGGCTTGAGAGCGATGGTTTTGAACTTGGAAGAAGATAATGTTGGAGCTGTACTTTTGGGTGAATCTTCAGGAGTAAAAGAAGGTGATACTGTAAAAAGAACTGGTAGCATCGCATCTATTCAAGTAGGTGACGGTATGTCTGGCCGTGTAGTGGATACATTGGGTATGCCTATTGATGGTAAGGGCCCAATAGAAGGAAAGCTATATGAAATGCCATTGGAGAGAAAGGCTCCAGGTGTTATCTACAGAGAGCCAGTAAGTGAACCTTTGCAAACGGGTATCAAGGCGATTGACTCTATGATTCCGGTAGGAAGAGGTCAGCGTGAATTGATAATTGGTGATAGACAGACTGGTAAGACAGCTGTAGCTATTGATACGATCATCAACCAAAAAGAATTTTACGATAGAGGAGAGACTGTTTATTGTATTTATGTAGCAGTTGGCCAAAAGGCTTCTACTGTTGCTGGTATACAAGCTGCGCTTGAGAAAGCTGGAGCAATGTCATATACGACTATAGTGAGCTCTGCTGCTTCTGAGCCAGCTCCGATGCAATTCTTCGCACCATTTGCGGGAGCTGCTATTGGTGAGTTTTTCAGAGATACTGGACGTCCAGCATTGGTGATATATGATGATCTTTCTAAACAAGCTGTTTCTTACCGTGAGGTGTCTCTTCTTCTAAGAAGACCTCCAGGGCGTGAGGCATATCCAGGTGATGTATTTTACCTTCACTCTAGATTGCTAGAGCGTGCGGCTAAAGTTATCAATAACGACGAGATCGCTTCGCAAATGAACGATCTACCAGAAAGCTTGAAAGGTATTGTAAAAGGTGGTGGTTCATTGACTGCACTTCCAATCATTGAAACGCAAGCTGGTGACGTATCTGCATATATCCCTACGAACGTAATCTCGATTACAGATGGTCAGATATTCCTAGAGACTAACCTATTCAACTCTGGTATCCGTCCTGCGATCAACGTAGGTATCTCGGTATCTCGTGTTGGGGGTGCTGCTCAGATCAAATCAATGAAAAAAGTAGCTGGTACGTTGAAATTGGATCAGGCACAGTTCCGTGAACTTGAGGCATTTGCTAAGTTCGGATCTGATCTGGATGCATCTACTAAGCGTACCATCGATAGAGGTAGAAGAAACCAAGAAATCTTGAAGCAAGCGCAATACTCTCCTTCTCCAGTAGAAGAGCAAGTGGCGATCATCTATGCTTCTACAAAAGGTTATTTGGATAAAGTACCTGAAAATAAAGTGAAGGATTTCGAGAAGGAGTATTTGGGTGTTCTTAACAACTCTCACCGAAGTGCATTGGATTCTTTGAAAGCTGGTAAACTGGAAGATTCAGTGACAGCTACATTGACTGAAGTAGCTAAAGACATAGCTGCTAGATATACTAAGTAAAACGCGAAATGGCGAATCTTAAGGAAGTAAAAGGAAGAATTCAGTCGGTAACATCGACTCAGCAAATCACAAAAGCCATGAAAATGGTGGCTGCTGCTAAGCTGAGAAGAGCACAAGAGCGCATCACGCAGATGCGACCTTATTCTCAGAAGTTATCAGCTATAATCCAGAATGTTTCCGCAGGGGTGGATAGTGAGAAGATTAGCAATCCATATTCTCAGGAGCGCTCTGTCAGCAATGTGTTGCTGGTTGTGGTTACTTCAGATAGAGGACTTTGTGGAGGATTCAATAGTAGTGTTTTCAAGCATACCAAATCAGTTATAGCTTCGCAATATGCTGATGCTCGTGTGACTTTGATGCCAATAGGCAAGAAAGCGTACGAACACTTCTCTAAAAGAGGCTATAGTGTCATCAAAGATTTTCAACTTCTTTTTGGTGATTTGAAATTTGAAGCAGCTTTAGAGGCTGCTGAATACGCTATGAAAGGGTTTGTTGCTGGAGATTTTGATAAAGTAGAAATTGTCTACAATGAATTCAAAAACGTGGCTACTCAAATTGTAAAAAACGAACAGTTTTTACCAATCACTGCGCAACCAACTGGCGATGAGGCTAGCGATGAAGCTTCAGATTACATTTTCGAGCCTAGTCAAGAGTTTATCTTTTCAGAGATCATTCCTAAGTCATTGAAAATCCAGTTTTACAAAACCTTATTAGAGTCAAACGCTTCTGAGCAAGGAGCAAGGATGACGGCTATGGATAAGGCTACAGAAAATGCTGGAGATCTTCTAAAAGAGTTGAAACTTACTTACAATAGAACAAGACAAGCTGCAATCACTAAGGAAATCCTAGAGATTGTGGGTGGTGCAGAAGCACTTTCGAACGGATAAGAGTAACTTGATCTGAGATGGATCAGTACTACAAATATTTTAGATGGCTCTCATTGGACATAGTTCTGGGAGCCATCTTTTTTTTGGTCTATCTGGAAGACTATTATCAGATAGATCTGACCATTCACGTTTATTTTGCCCTAGCTTCAGCTGTTTGGTTAATCTATACAGTGGATCATCTAATAGATGCACACACTCCTGCGACTGGCCTTTGTGAAAGACGTAATTTCCATAAAAGCCATACTTCAAACTTTATTCTTATTGGTGGTCTAGTGCTTTCGCTTGCTTTGGTCAATCTTTATTTTTTGGAGTCTCGGATCTTACAGATGGGAGCTTTACTATCGGCTTGCTGTATACTTTATTTGCTGCTGGTTTATTTTATCAAGCGCATTTGGGTAAAAGAGCTACTTGTTGCGCTGGCATATGCTAGTGGTATTTTCATTGCTCCTTTTGTGTATGGAAGTATTGGCATGTATGATCTGATTCTCGCTTTGGAACTTACGTTAGTTGCTTTCACCAACTTACTTATTTTTTCAAAATTCGATGAAGTCAACGATCAAGTAGAAGGGTTTGGTTCCTTAGCTATAAGGTTAGGAAAAGTTAAGACTGACATGATTATAACTATGCTATTAGTTGGAATAATTGTATTTTCTGGTGCGTCATATCTATTAATCTACGACGATATTCAATTGCTCTATTGCGCCATGACAATCCTCTTGGGGTGTATCTACTGGAGACCTGCATTTTTTCGAAAGTCTGAACGCTTTAGAACAGTCGGTGATGGCATATTCTATTTGCCCATTTTATTTCTGCTCTTTTGAATTTCGACAAGATAGTTTGGTTTTATGACGCTTTGGCTGATGTGGTCTTTGGAAAAGCTTGGCGTAAAGTCCAAATAGCCCCTATTTCTGAGCTAAATCAAGCTCGAAATGTGTTGATAGTTGGAGGAGGCACAGGTCAAATTCTAAGCCATTTAGACAGAAATATCAAGGTGACATATCTGGAGCTTTCGCAAAAAATGATTAAAAAGGCTAAGCTTAGATCTTCATCTGCTCATATAGAATTTATACTGGCTGATTTTCTACTTTGGCAAGGCAAAGGGAAATTTGACTGTATACTTATGCCATTTTTTCTAGATTGTTTTGAAGAGATGCAGCTTCAAGAAGTTATTGCTAGGGCAAAACAATTGCTTAATTTCCAAGGTCAGTTACTCATATTGGACTTTCAAAAGGCAAATAAGTGGCGAAACATTCTTGTGCAATTAATGTATAGGTTCTTCAGACTTTTTACTGGATTAAAGGGGAGTAAACTACTTGATTTTGATTCGATTCTATTAGAAAATGGGTTTGCCAAAAAGTCCAAAATCAACCTCCTCAATTATTGGGTTTTTCTTGCACGCTATCAAGTACATGCTTAAGAGAATCAAGCTCCATTTGTTTGATTCTTTTATTCTCCTGTTTTTTCTTTTCAATTCTTTGTCTCACTTCGGTTGGCATATTGTAAGTGCCGCGATATAAAGAAATTGATACTACAAGCAACAGCAATAGCATCCCACCAATTACAAAAAATATTTGAATCTGAGAATTATCTTGATTTGGCTCTCTATTCATAATTCAATGCTCGTTTACAGAGTATCAAAGATGTTTTATTCGACTTGTCACTTATCCCTATGATAAACCAATTTCCTCCATCTTTCAATCCTAGTTGCAGTTTGAGTGCATCAGCCTTAATCGGATAGTTTTTACAGATCACATTCGCTTTGCCATCTATGAGTATCTTTTTGAGTTCCTTTTTTGTGATGTTTTTGTGGATCACTTCGAAGAGCCTACCTGGAAAATTCTCTACTAATGTTTGTGATGTGTAAAGATGAGTGTTGGGAGCGATTTTTTTCAGTCCAAACCGATGAGTAATGCTTTTGAATGCCCCTGCTTTCATAATTGAGGAATTAGGGTCATAGAGATACTGCTGAGTATCGCCGTATGTAACAGCTTCTACTTTCTCATCAGGCAAAGTGAACTCGAACTTCGGATGTTCACTTTCAAGATTTACAGCTGTGATTTTTGCTGGCTGCATGTAATGAAAGTCAAGTAGGAAGAGTACCTCTTTCACTTCGTTTCTCAAGCTGACCACATGCACTTCTTTCACATACTGAAGCTGCGAGATGCCTAATGTGATGTCAATCATTGGGGCAGCTTTGATCATTACTGCGTTTGCAGACTGCCGAAAAACATAAAGCATTTCCAATACATTAGGCGTACAATTTCCGAAATGAAACACCTTCTTTTGATTTTCATCTCGCCGTGCTGGATCGATAAAGAAGTCTGCTTGACCTTCAAAAATTTTTAAGTAGTCTTCCGCTTGGCCATTGAAGATGTCAATCTGTCTTTCTGAAAGTATGGATGCATTGTGCTTGAAAGTCTCACAGAGAATTTCGTTTTGTTCCACATAAGTTACTTCTTGAAAATTAGCTGCCAAGGTTAGGGTATCTATCCCCATGCCGCCGGTGAGATCAACGAGTCTATCTCCCTTGAGCAATTCCGCCTTATATTTTGCAGTTGCTTTACTAGACGATTGTTCGGTAGAAATAGGTGAAGGCATGACCAGATCCATATTTGCATACCAATCTGGAAGCTTCTGTTTGATTTTTTGTCTCGACAGTATTTGATCTGCTATAGCAGCAATGTTCGCTTTCAAGTTGCTAGGTGGATTGAGCATGAGCTTTTTCACATCCACATTGAGATTGGAATAGATGAATGATGAAACATCTGGTAATAGAAGCCACTCGAGTTTGCTCATGGTGCAAATAAAACTGGTCTAGCCAAACTCTTATGATTGGAGTCCATTTAATTTGTTATAGGCTTCTAAATGGTTCGATTTTTCATTTAAATAAATGTAATTACAATTGTAATTACTAAATTTACCTCATGATCGTTAAGTTGACTAAAATTGGCAATTCTAAAGGCATTAGAATTCCAAAGGAATTCATTGAGGGCCTAGACGAAGGTGCTGAATTGGACATTACGCGAGAAGGAGATTCTTTAGTACTCACTCCCCAAGTGAAATCGCGCAAGGATTGGATTGGGCAAATCAAGAATGTTGTAGAAAGTGACGGGCAAGACGATTTCATCCTCAATGATTTTGATGAAAATGATTGGGAATGGAAATAAATCGTTTTGATGTGGTGTTGGTCAGATTAGATCCAACTATTGGGAGAGAAATCAAAAAGACAAGACCGGCCATCGTGGTTTCACCGAACGAGATCAACCATAATTGGAGTCCACTAGTTGTCGTTCCTCTTACTTCAAAGATGCAAGATTTGGGATTTCGTATCGGAGTTACTTTCCAAGGGACTAAAGGTCAAGCAGCTTTGGATCAGCTAAAAGCAATCGATCGTAAAAGGATTGTCAAAAAACTAGGCAAACTGTCTGTTGGGGATTCTCACGCTGTTCAGGAAGGTCTTCTTTTATTTTTTAGAAAGGAGAGCTAAACCATCCAGGTCTTAAAAAGACCACAGCAACTTATTAAAATGCTGTGGTCTTGATATCCTTGATATATGAATTAGCAGTTACTCTCCTTAAAGGAACCCTATTGTTTTGCAGCCAAATACTCTGCGATCTGCACGGCATTGGTAGCCGCACCTTTTCTTAGGTTGTCAGCTACAATCCACATATTCAATGTTTTTGGTTGTGTCTCATCTCTTCGGATTCTACCTACAAACACTTCATCTTTCCCATGTGAATTAAGGGGCATAGGATAGATTTTATTCTTTGGATCATCCTGCACAATTACTCCTTCAGTAGCACTAAGAATAGCTTTCACTTCAGCCACATCAAATTCGTTTTCAAACTCGATATTGACAGACTCTGAGTGTCCGCCCATCGTAGGGATGCGCACACAAGTAGCAGTGACTTGCACGCTATCATCGCGAAGGATTTTCTTCGTTTCATTTACCATTTTCATCTCTTCCTTGGTGTAGTCATTATCCATAAACACATCTATATGAGGAAGGACGTTCATGTCAATCTTGTACGGATAAGCCATCTCACCTTTGATGCCAGCACGCTCATTCATCATTTGATCCACAGCGGCTTTCCCAGTGCCTGTTACCGACTGGTAGGTAGAGACCACTATTCTCTTGATCTTATATTTTGTATGCAAAGGAGCCAATGCAAGCACCATTTGGATGGTAGAACAATTTGGATTGGCGATGATTAGGTCTTCCTTACCTATGGCATCTCCGTTGATTTCAGGAACGACAAGTTTTTTTGTAGGGTCCATCCTCCAAGCAGAAGAATTATCTATTACTACTGTGCCATTTGCGGCAAATTTTGGAGCCCACTCAAGTGAAGTACCTCCACCAGCAGAGAAAAGTGCGATATCTGGCTTTTGATCTACGGCAGCCTGCATGCTTATGACAGTGTACTGTTTATTCTTGAAGGTCATTTCCTTACCAGCTGATCTCTCAGAAGCTACTAACAACAATTCATCGAAACGGAGCCCTCGCTCCTCAATGACTTTTAAGATCTCTTGGCCTACCAAACCGGTGGCACCTACTACAGCAATCTTCATAATGATTTTATATAATTCTAAACAATCACGGGAGATTATTTCCCTATTTTTAACGAACGGCGAATTTAATGTAAGATGACATCAAGAACCAGTCTTTATCTCATATTCCTACTTTCATCATTTTGGTGTTTGAGCCAGGTTCAGGATGATTTTTCTGATGGAGACTTTATAAGTGATCCTGTTTGGAGTGGGGATACAGAATATTTCCTTGTAAATGCAGGGCGTTTGGAGAGCAATGGGCCTTCAAGTGGCGCGATACACCTTAGTACAGAAAGCTCGCTCATCGATTATACCACATGGGAATTTTTAATCGATTTGAATTTCAATGGAACGAGTTCGAATTTTATCCGCATCTATCTCACGTCGAATCAGGCTGATTTGGAGGAAAATCCTACAGGATATTTTTTACAAATGGGTCAGACCAATGCAGATTTTGTAAAATTCTTCAGAAGCGATGCTGGCACTATTGTAGAAATCCTGCAAAGCACTTCATCTTTTGGTGCTAGCACCATAGGTGAATTGCGAATGAAAGTAACAAGGGATGAAAGTGGAAATTGGGAGCTATTTATTGATCCAACAGCCGGCACTAATTTTCAATCAGAAGGAACAGTATTAGATAACACCTATGAGAGTTCCAGTCATTTTGGTGTGTTTTTCCAATATAGTACTCCCTCTAGATTTGATGATTTTGGTTTTGATGATTTAGTAATTTCTCAATTAGCAATTGATACAATCACAGTTCAGTCAAGTACTCAATTAACAGTTGATTTCAACCAAGATCTGAATCAAACAGATGCTGAAACAATTGCAAATTATTCCATTCCTGGACTAACGATTACAAATGCCACCCAATCAGTCTCTGAAAAGGATAAAGTGACTTTGACTTTAGATCCACCATCACCTTTACTGACTGCAGATTATGAATTGACAGCTACAGCTGGCTTGACTAAAAATGACCCAACTTCCTTCTCATTCAGGTACAAACAGCTTGAGCCCACATCAGTATTGACTTTATCGGCTACAGAGCTATTAATCACTTTCAATGACAGCCTCGATGCAACAACCGCCGAGAATGTAAATACCTACGCTATTGATAACGCCATCGGCATTCCGACTGCTGCAAGCCTCAGCTCGAACAAGAAAACAGTTACACTTACGCTAGCTACAGATTTGGCAGAGAGTATAAACTATGGCTTGACCACTACTGCCATTGATAATACACTTGTAAATAGCTCATATTCGGGTGTTCAGAATTTTAATTTCGTGATCCCATTAGTAATAGACACTGTGATTGTCGTTGATAAAAATAGTGTGTCAGTCACATTCAATAAGTCTATCAATCAGACCATTGCGGAGACAGTTACCAATTATTCGCTGGATGAAGGCATTGGCAATCCTCGCGCTGTGACCTTCGGGACAGATGGTAAATCTGTGACGCTCACTTTTGCGACAGATTTTGCAGATGCAGATTACACGATCAGTTTTTCCAATTTGGAAGATTTGGATGGCAATGTGATCTCGACCAGTGGTTATGATTTCACTTATCTGAATCTAGCGATCGCATTAGTTGAACAATCAGGAGAGTTTGGGGCAATAGTTACTTTTAATCAGGAAGTGAATCAAACTAGCGCAGAGACTCTGACGAATTATTCCCTTACGGAAATTGGCCCTCCAACTTCCGCAACACTTTCCTCGACAGGTGCCAAGCAGGTGACGATTAGTTGGGATAAACTCTACAATAGCACCTATATATTGACTGTTTCGGATATTGCCAACCGTGTGTCAAATTCAACACTCACTAGCGAAGAGAAAGAACTTGCTATTTCGAAGGCCTCGTCGTACGGTCAGCTTTTGATTAATGAATTGATGGCTGACCCATCGCCAGTTGTCGGACTTCCTGATGCAGAGTTTGTTGAGGTTTATAACCCAAACGACTATGGTTTGAATCTCAATGGTTTCACGCTGAATGACAAAGTATTGTCCAGCTACCAGCTTGCCTCAAAAGCCTATGTGCTGATTTGTGCTAAAAGTGACTCTACGAGTTTTGGCTTAACCAATACCATAGCGCTTTCCAGCTTAGACGCCTTGACCAACACGGGCGAGACGGTTTACCTAAAAGATCAATTTGATAATTTGATAGATACTATTCCCTACAGCTCAAGTTGGTATGACGATACCGATAAAGATGATGGTGGATATTCTTTAGAACGAATTGATCCTTTGCAGCCATGCAACGATGCAATCAATTGGGGAGCTTCCGCAGATGCAACTGGTGGTACGCCCGGGAGGCAAAATTCGATTTTCAATAATGTGGATGATACTCCTCCGGAGCTACTAAGTTTGGAAGTGCAAGGAGATGATAGTTTGCATCTTACTTTTTCCGAACCATTGGATCAAGATCAATTCACCATTTCATCTGCTTCGCTTCCGGATAATACTATAGCTAATTTGACGTCTATTTCTTTTACAGAATATTGGTTGATCCTTGGAAGCGATTTGATATCTGAGCAGTCTCATACACTAACACTTACAAATGTTGCAGATTGTCGAGGTAATGTGAACTCATCGCAAACTTGGCAATTTTATCATGATACAAAAGCGCCCATATTGGAAGAAATTGTGGTGCTTTCTCCCACACAAGTTGCATTGATTTTTGATGAACCTCTCAATGAAAGCCTTGCAGAAGCTGAAGATAACTTTGATCAGGATGGTGCTGAAATAGACAGAGCATTGCTTCAGGACAGTGCTGTCTATCGTATTCATCTTACTCTTCTCACTCCCATGATTGAAGGCACCACTTATACTTTTGCTATAGCAAATCTTGAAGATACACTTGGAAATGTAATTGCAGCCTTCACACAAGATTTCACCTATGTAAATCAATTAGAATCTATTCAAGTCGTTGCTGCAAATCTTTTGGAGCTCAAGTTTACAGATGTGCCTCGAACGGGAGATTTGGTGATTTCTAATTTTCAATTGGGTAGTGGAGTGAGGCCAACTCAGGTAGTCCAAAAGGCAGGTGATCAAAGTGCTATAAGACTGTCTTTTGAAAAGAATTTCACAGAGAATAACTCCCTCTTATTGTACATACAAAACTTGAAGCGCGCTTCCGATGGTCAAGCCATGAGCACACCTGCAGCCAGTTTTATCTATGATACACGAGCGCCTTCGATAGAGCAAGTGACCGTGATTGACTCAGTAAGTATCCAAGTACAGTGGAGCGAATTGCTTGACACCCTTTCGGCAATCACTTCGAGCTATTATACATTAGAAGATGACGAACAGCCAATCCAAATAGACTTTGATCAGGCAGATACCTATCAGTTGACATTTAGAAACCCTTTTGCTGTAGAAGCGACCAAGACACTATCTATTCGTGGTGTAAAAGATCAGTCTGGCAATAGTAGCACGACCACACGCAGGGCCACTTTTGTCTATGACACCCTTGCGCCAATATTGTCCAAATCTCAAATGATAAGTGCGACAGAAGTTGAGTTGAATTTTCACGAAAAACTTAAGCTGTCCACAGTAGAAAATCTTGAGCATTATTTATTAGAAGGTGTTCAACCTACGAGTGCAAAACTTATTGGACCAGATTCTATTCAAGTCATATTGAAATTCACGTCGATATCACTAGCTGGTTCTTTGACACTACGCATTTCCGAGATTCAGGATTTTTATCAAAACACAATTGATACACTTGAGATTGAATTAGATGCTTTCAACCCTTCATTGGTCGGACTTGATGGTGTGAATGACTCGACTCTTGTGCTCAGTTTTAGCCATGCTATGAATGCAAATGCCTTTGATAAAAACAATTACACAATCTCCGGATTCACAATCAACACGGCGAATAAGATTGATGATTATAATGTCCAAATGATACTTGGGGAGAAACTTGTCGAAGCAACAAGATTGAGTTTGGTAGCTAAAGGAGTTACTGCCCAAAATGGGCAATCAATTGTTGAGAGTGAGATAGAAATGACTTTTTCAACCTTTTTGTCCAAAGCTGATATTTTGGATAATGAGACCATTCTACTTCAATTCAATACGACTTTTGAGTCAATGACAGGAGCTGATTTCTCAATTCCAAGTAATGAGGTGCTGCTGGCAACTATTGATGGCAATGAGCGAGGCTGGATAAGAGTCACCCTGAAAGAGCAGCTTCCCGAAAATGAGACTTTCCGAATCTCATGGAGCAATTTGGAAGATGGTTTTGGTAGAATGCTTCCTGACTTTTATGCTGAATTGAACTATGATACCGAACGTCCAAAACCATTGTCTATTCAAAGTGATTTCTTTGGACAGGTCGACATAGAGTTTTCTGAGGCAATGGATGCAAGTGCAACTTCTATTAGTAAATACGAACTATTGGGCATTGGGAATCCTTCTAAAGCTGTTTTAAATTCTCAGACTATTGTTCGCTTAGATTTTGCTAATAAGCTGACTGCAGGTACATCCTATGATCTTGTGGTCAAAAGTCTCCCTGATTTGTCCGGTAATTTTAGCGCTGTTGACACCCTTACGTTTAGCTACAACCCACCACTAGTTCCGGATCTTGGAGAGGTAGTTTTCAGTGAGTTAATGCCAGATCCTTCTCCATTTATCGGCCTTCCAGAGGTGGAGTATATCGAGTTATTCAACACGTCAAGTAAGGATTTTGACTTAAAAGGAATGGTTTTAAGTGATGGTGTCAAGGACTATGCATTATCATCATATGAGCTCAAAGCAGGAACTTATGTGGTTTTAGTGGCACAGTCCAACCGATCATTATTTGCCGCGACTAATGTTGTCGGCTTAGCAAGTCTTCCTAGCCTGACCAACACTTCCGATCAACTTTATCTGAAAAGCATATTTGGAAATTTGATCAATGAAGTTGACTATGACCTAAGTTGGTATCAGGATGCCAATAAAGATGATGGAGGCTATAGCTTGGAACTGATTGATCCTTTTTCAGATTGTCCTATTTCCATCAATTGGATGGCATCTTCCTCAACATCGGGCGGTACTCCGGGTCTTCAAAATTCAGTATTCCGATCAGGACCTGATAGCGATATTCCACAAATTCTCAGTAACAATTTAGTGAATGATACAGATCTGAAGGTGACATTCAGTGAAGTGATGGACAGTACATCCATTACGACCATCACTGTGATCCTTACAGGAAACTCCTCTAATAATGTGCGTGTAATTGATCAGGAGAGTACTCAGGCAATAATAGAATTTACCAATCCGCTCACGAATGGTGATACATATGATATAACAATTAGTGGTGCAGCAGACTGCTCTGGTAATGAGATGGAGCCAACGACTCTCACTTTAATTTTAGGAGAAGAACCAGCTGTTGGTGACTTGATCATCACAGAGATTATGGCTGACCCTGAGCCATTGGTTGGACTGCCGAGCAGCGAGTATGTAGAAATCTACAATACATCAGATCAAGCACTCAGCTTGCAAAACGTTGTGTTCAGAGATGCAGCTTCAAGTAGGAACCTACCAGCCTACACCTTAAAGTCAGGAAGCTACCTTATCCTTTGCCCAGC
>CAYGOV010000051.1:0-20929 GCA_964351625.1 uncultured Marinoscillum sp. | reverse complement strand
CCATCTTCCAGCTTAAGAATATTGCCATCAAGTGAAATTGCTTGATCGTCCGTTTCTGTCATCAAGTAGCCATTGTTTGACACAAATGCATCAACTTCAGATTCTGATAATTGGGTGTCAGTATCATCTAAAAACGAAGAAAGGTCTACTGTACCTCCATCTTCCAGCTTAAGAATATTGCCATCAAGTGAAATTTCTTGATCGTCTGTTTCTGCTGTCAAATAGCCATTGTTTGACACATAGTCATCTACCTCCGACTCTGATAATTGGGTGTCGGTATTATCTAAAAACGAAGAAAGGTCTACTGTTCCTCCATCTTCTAGCGAAAGAATATTGCCATCAAGTGAAATAGCTTGATCGTCTGACCCCACACCATCTAGAAGTACAGATAGATCCACCATGTTTGAGTTGCTGATGGTAAGTTCAGTACCATCAATAGATAAACTTTGAATCTCATTGGTGGCATCTGCATCGTCATCCTCACCATAAAGCGCATATGGAACAGATAGTAATTGTTTAGTGCCAAAATCTTCTAATCCATTACCAAGATCCACTTCTGTTTGAACAAAAAACAGGCCTGATGACCAATTTATGTTCTCAAATAGATTTGATGATGACCCTGTCCCAATCGCCAAATTTATTAGACCAAAATCATTAGTTGTGACTGAGTGAGATTCGGAATAGACTGAAATACCTATCTCTGAACCTTCTATAATATTGAACTGGACAGTTAATGTTGTATTAATGAAAGGCTCGCCTTCAGCGTCTCTAATTACGGCCTGATATTGAAATGCCTCTGGAGCTTGTGCCCACAGAAGACTATTAAAGACCAATAGGCTAATAAATAAAACTATGTTTTTCATGTTAAAAAAGGTTTTGACTAACCGGATTTGTTTATTTCTTAATGATTTTGAATTGTTGCAATGGTTGACCATCCGCTTTGATAGTAAGCAAATAGATCCCGTTGGCATATTCAACCATGTTGATTTCGTTTTCTTTTGAGAAATCTACATTTGATTGATTAATCAGAATATCACCTTCAATTGAGATGATTTGATAACTCCCAGTTCCAGTTTTTGATGATGATTGAAGATTGACATAGTCCACTGTTGGATTAGGATGGACTTTTATTATATTTTCATTTGGAGTTGCTCCTAATATGAAGGTCTTTACTTCACTTTGATGAAACCCTTCTATAAGTAAGACAGAATTTTTAGTACTACTTGAAGTCACCACCTGACCAATAGTCCAACTAAGCTGAGCAGTACTGGAGGTGAAAGTATCACTTGCTGTTGCAATCACTTGCTGGGCCACATTTTGAGACTGTACAGAACCTATTATTCCAAAAGCGAAAAATATAGAGAACAGATACTTTGACATAAGGCAGTAATTTTTACTGGCAACCTATGCTTAGGATATGAAGTGATAAAATAAAGGTGATGAATCAGTAAAACTGCTATTTGAAAAAGCTAAATACGGTGATAGAAGTTTGCCTTACTTGTTCTGCTTAATCCTAAAAGCTCTTCTTCAATACCAAGTATGTTTTAAAAGAACAAAATGGTCCAATGTGCTCTTAAAAAAGAACTTATAAGCTGGTTTTCAAAATAATTTCATCCAAAAAACTTGATGCGAAGAAATCCATCAATTCTTTCAATTAGGCACTTTAATCACTAAATTCTTTTGGCCAAAATGGATTAAATTGGCCATTCCTTTATTACCAAAGTATGAGTCTTCAGGAATTTATCAACTACGAAATCCTTAATATCAAAGGATTCATTCTTACCCCAGCAAATATCCTACAAGTTGTAGTGATCCTTGTGAGCACATGGACGCTGCTTTGGTTTACTCACAAATTCATTAAGCGAAGGTTTATTACCTCAGTATACGATGTAGGCAGAGGGGAGGCTTTATATCAGATCGTGAGATATGTGGTGTGGATTCTCTCTGTAGCCTTGATGCTTGATTCAATCGGCGTGGAAATCACTTTGCTATTGGCAGGTTCAGCTGCCTTATTGGTAGGGCTGGGATTTGGTATTCAGCAGATTTTCAATGATGTGGTGAGTGGTGTATTGTTGCTCTTTGAAGGAACCGTTTCAGTAGGTGATATCGTAGAGATAGAGCATATTGTAGGTAAGGTTCAGAAAATTGCACTTCGTACTTCAATTATCCAAACAAGAGATCATATTTCCATCATAGTGCCAAACTCTAAACTGGTAAGTGACAATGTGATCAACTGGACTCACAATAGATCTCAAACTAGGTTCAACATCTCTGTAGGAGTTGCCTATGGATCTGATGTGAAACTAGTCATGCGATTGCTCGAAGAGGCGGCTATCAGTCAGAAAGAGGTTGCCAATACTCCAAAGCCCAATGCCCGTTTTATAGATTTCGGTGATTCAGCATTGATGTTTGATATCTTGTTTTGGAGTGATAAGATGTTTGAAATAGAATTTATCAAAAGTGCAATCCGCGTAGAAATTGATTCCCAGTTCAGACAACATGGTGTTGTCATTCCATTCCCTCAACGTGATCTTCACTTGAAGTCAGTTACTACGCTACCAGTAAATTTATCAGATAGCAATAAAGTCTAGGAGTAGCAAAATTTCCAATGACTCTAAAGTCTTATCAACACATTGGTATGCACAAAAGGCACGTCAGAATAATTTGTGGTAAGCCCTTCAAATCGATGTATAAAGTTCGTTTCAAGACGAAGAGATTCAGAAAAGACAAACCCTAAACTACCACCTATTCTATCAGACCATTCTTCATTTGTACCCTTTTCTACTTGTAGGAGCAGTTCATTAGATATAACTAAATAAAACTCACCTGGATCAAGCTTTTCACCTGACAATGGAATATCTAGAGAAGTTCGGCATCTAAGACGCTGAGCAAAGTCATCCTGAAAGAATCTCTGTTCCAGTCGTAAACGACTTACTAATCGCCATTTCCGTTCAAAATGCGTACAAGACAATTGCTCAGTAAAGCGATGTTCATATATATTCAATTCGTCAACAGGATAATTAGACCTATACTTATAACCCAAAGCTGCATTAAATTTTGGATTGATTTTTCTGTTGAAAAATTGATTCAACTCCAGATAAGACAATTGCCAATATTTGTCATTTTCAGCCTCTAAATGACTGGTTCGTTGCACAATAGACGTATTGAAATTCCAGCTTCTTAGTGGTTGATAAGTCACAAAAGTGCCCGCCTCCCAAACCACCAACCTTTTACCTTGGGCATTTGCAATATGCAAAACAGAAAATAAGATGAAAATGAGTGTTAAATATTTCGTCATCTGTAATCAATAAAGTCTGATTCCCTTTTGATAATCTTCCGCTTAGAAAGGAAATAGCCATTAGCATCAAAAAGTATCTCAGCATCTTCCCAGTGATCATCTATCTTCAGACTAACCTCCAATTCATATCGAATTGTGACATCTTCTGAATCATCAATTGCCGCTTGAATTACTTGCATATCAGACTGTCCTTGTGCCGAATATTGCTTTTGAATATTGTGGATTCTGTACTTTTGATTTGTCTGAAATGTACTATCAATCCGCTGCTTTAATCCTTGGTAAAGGGTGCGATACTGAATATCTTTTTCCACATCTTCTAAAACCAACCCTTTAGAAAATTCGACACTGTATTTTCGGTGCTTAAAAACAAACTTTACCTCATAGCTTTCATGCTCCCCGTCCGTCTCTTGTAAGTACTTAATCTTCGAAGCATTGGGCACCAAACTATCCAAAAGTCCCAAAATAGCCACAGGCATCTCCGAACGATCTATATAAACTTCTCTTTCCTGCTTGATCTCTTGAGCATGAAGCAGAATGCCGCATAAGAGAATGAATAAAATAAGAATAGAGTTTTTCACCATTATAGAAGTAAGATAATTAGGAACTTGAATATGACGATTCCAAAAATGCTAGACCTGATAAAGCTAAAACTGCCCATCAGATTTAGCTTGCGAAAAAGCGTCATTGATAGGCAGAATCATTTTTCTCGATAATCTCGAAATCTATCCTTTTGGTTTCTTCTTATCCTTGTCTTTTTGCTTTTGTTTTTCTTTCCCCTTTTCCTTTTTTTCATTCTGATTGAGGTTCAATTGAGCTTCTTGTAGTTTCAACTCAGCCCTTTGCAATTTGATTTGCGAGTCTTGCATTTTTCCCTCCTCTTGGATCAATTTTGCTTGAGCCTGCACCAGTGCTGCTTCTTGATTGGTCATTGCTTCCAAATACCTTTCCTCAGTAGCTTCAACTTTGGTTAATTCCATTTCCTGGATATTAAGTGCTTCTATTTGCTTTTCAAATGACTCCCTTAAAATACCTGAATCCAATTGTAGGTGGGCATATACATCTTCATTTGCATTCCTCATGCTACCGGTTTTTACACCAGAGGCATCGTCCTTTTGGAAATTGTAGTCTTTGATATAATCGACTGGGTTTACAGGATTAGAATCTTTGATTACTGAATAATGTAAATGGGGTCCTTTGGACAACCCTGAGTTTCCAGTCGCTCCAATAATCTGACCCTTTTTCACCATTTCACCTTCTTTCACTCCGAGCTCAGATAAATGAGCGAATCGAGTTAGGAATCCATCAGAATGCTCAATATCAATTCTCTTTCCCCAGCTCGAAAATTCATCTGAAACCACGACTTTACCGTCTGCAGTAGCCATGATTTCGGTGCCTACCGGCGCCCGAAAATCAATCCCACTGTGATGCTTTTTTACTTTCTCTATGGGGTCATACCTCATCCCAAAATGAGAAGTAACCCTGATTTTATCGTCCAATTTCAAAGGGCAGATTTCAGGAATCTCAGCATTTTGATATTCGATTATGTTTCCTCCTTTTGACACACTCGGGAAAGGCCCCAAAACATCTACTATTTCATTGGACATTGAATGAAATGGAGTTGACGCTTGTCTACCAGAAAAAGCAAAAATTACCAATGAAATTAATGGCAACACGATCGCATATTTCAGCGGCGAAAATCTATTTTTTCGTTTGTTGATCATGACAATTCTTTTTTTAATAGTTGAAAAATTGAAATGACTCACCAAACCAGAATATCTGGATGATTGCAGTTCTGCAAACAAGATTTCTTGATAACCCCTCGGGTCACCATACTGCGCTATTACGCGCTCATCCGCCTGATATTCGTGGATTTCAATGAGTGCGTTTCTATACAAATACATGAAGGGATTGAACCAAAACAGCGAAATCATTAAATCCATCAGCAGCCGATCCACAGAGTGGCGCTGCCTTACATGCACACATTCATGAGCTAGGATCTGATCAAATGCACAAGTCCCGAAAGTTTTTGTGGGGATAAATACACTTGAAAAGAAGCTGAATGAACGCTCCTGTGCAGTTTTGAATAATTTATACCAATGTTTATTTACATAGTCTGATTGTTTTTTGAGTTTAAAAATGAAGGATATATAAAAGACAGATCTCACTAGGGAAAATCCAACAACAGCGAGGTAAATCCAGAAAACCAAAATCCAAGGACTAAAGCCCATTTCTTGCTTGACAAGAGTGGGTATCAGCACCTCAGCATCGCCAGAAAAGTATGAAATACTATTTGTTGGTAACTCAACCAAAGCCAATGGTGCTACTGTAGAAGTCAACGAAATAAAAGGAACCAAAAATGACCCCACCAACGCACCTAAAAGAAAGAAACGATTCCAAGAATGACGCAAAGAATCAGCTAAAAACATGCGATAAACCAAATAGCAAATTGCTTGAATGGCCACTACCTTGACAAGATATATGAAGAGCTCAGACATGGCTATTTCCGTTTATCGATTTGATCGTCTATCAACTGACGAAGTTCTCGCAGCTCCTCAACGGATAATTCCTTTTGACTCGCAAAGAATGAAGCAAATTGTTTCACGGAGCTATCAAAAAAACCATTGATGAGGCCAGTCATGGACTGTCGCTTGTATTGATCTTTAGAAATCAAAGGATAATACTCCCGAGATTTGCCGTGTTCGTTAAAGCCAATCACATCTTTCTTCACCAACACATTCACCACCGTAGAGATGGTAGTGTAAGCTGGCTTAGGTTCATCATATTGCGCTACAATGTCTTTTAAGTAGGCTTTCTCCAGCCTCCATAAGACTTGCATGAGCTGTTCCTCCGCTTTGGTCAATTCCTTCATGAAGCAATACTATAACTATAAACATAATTATACAACTATTTTTATAGTTATTACTTCTTACCGATTAGACACAGATGCTGGCATTCATCACAAAAAGCTATTTAAAACGCATCAGTTTTTATAATTTGGATGACCAAACTAAAAAACCATGAAGAAAAAATTTATCAGAATAATCGCCCTTGCACTCATTGCAGGGTTCGGCTTTCAGTCCTGCGATACGGCAGAGAAAGCTAAAACATACACCCCAGAAGAAATTGCGGAAGCATCTAAGGTTGCCAACGAGTACTTCGACAAGACTTTTAACGCGATGGTTGACAGATCACCAGAGTACCAGTCATACTTGGGCATCAAAAAAGACTATGGCCAGTGGGATGACTACTCTGCTGAAGCTGCAGCCGAGGAACTTGAGCACACAAAAGAAGCCTTGGCTTATACCAAAGCCAACATTGACCGAGAAGCGCTTGATGCTCAGACTAAGATCAGCTACGACCTTTTCATCATGAATTCGGAAAATGAAATAGCAGATTATCAATACAGACTGTACAGCTACCCTGTACACCAAATGCGAGGTACGCATACCAACGTGGCGAGCACACTCATCAATATCCACGGCATCACTGACTCTAGCGATGCTGCGGCATACATCTCCCGACTGAACGGTGTTGAAGGCATGTTTGACCAACTAATAGACAATCTGAAAGCACGTGAAGCAGCAGGCATCATGCCTCCTAAGTTTGTCTTTCCTAAAGTATTGGAGGCTTGCGCCAATATTGTGAAAGGTTCTCCGATAGAAAAATCCAAAGAGGTGAATACGCTCTATGAAGACTTTTCTGGTAAACTAGACAAAATAGAATTGGACCCAGCTACTAAAGAAGCTTTACTGAAAGGTGCTGAAGATGCGCTTGTAAATAAAGTAAAACCAGCCTACGACAAATTGATGGCTTTCCTAAAAGATCAGGAAACCCGCGCTACAAGTGATGATGGTGCTTGGAAATTCCCGAACGGAGAGGCATTCTACAACAATGCTTTAAGCAGAACAACCACTACAGATCTAACTTCTGATGATATTCACGAGATTGGGCTCAAAGAAGTAGCGCGTATCCATGGCGAAATGCGTGAGATCATGAAGCAAGTAGCTTTTGAAGGAACATTGCAGGAGTTTTTTACTTTCCTAAAAGCGGATGATCAATTCTACTACCCAAATACGGATGAAGGAAAAGTGGCTTACATCGATAGCGCAACTGCTATCATTGATAATATGAGAGAGCAGCTAGATGCACTTTTCATCACCAAACCAAAGGCAGAAATCAGAGTGAAACGTGTGGAGGCATTCCGTGAGGAAACTGCTGGAAAAGCTTTTTACCAGTCACCAGCACCAGACGGATCAAGACCTGGCACTTACTATGCCAACCTCTTCAACAGCAGGAACATGCCGAAGTTTGAGATGGAGGCATTGGCTTACCATGAAGGAATCCCTGGCCATCATATGGACCGTACTATTGCGCAAGAGTTGACAGGTATTCCAAAGTTTAGAAAGTTTGGTGGCTACACGGCTTATGTAGAAGGATGGGGACTTTACTGTGAGTTTATCCCGAAAGAGATGGGTATGTACAGCAATCCTTACTCCGATTACGGAAGATTGGCTATGGAGCTTTGGAGGGCTTGTCGCCTCGTGGTAGATACTGGTATTCACTCCAAAAAATGGACACGTGAAGAAGGTATTGATTACTACATGACCAATACTTCAGGGAGCGAGCGTGAGTGTGAGCGAATGGTAGAGCGTCACATCGTGATGCCTTCTCAGGCTACAGCTTACAAAATTGGAATGTTGAAAATCTTAGAACTCCGTGAAAAAGCACAAACTGCTATGGGAGATAATTTCGACATCCGTGAGTTTCACGATGTAGTATTGACCAGTGGATCTGTACCATTGAGCGTATTGGAAGATCTAGTTGACGAATATATCGCTAGCAAAGCGAGTTAATAGCAGATTTTGGCTAATTGAGACCACCTCGCTCGGCAAAGCCGAGTGGGATGGTTTTTTTTATGGGGTTACTTGGAGTTCTTTTTGGAAATTCATCTATCTAATAACGCCCTATTTGGCTCTCTGCCTTTCGGTCCAAAACAATTATCTTTGAATTACTAAAGGCTAAAGCGATGAAAATAATCCTTGACATAAAAGATGATAAGGCACCATTTATTATGGAGCTTTTGAAGAATTTCTCTTTTGTAAAGACCAAACCACTCACCAATTACAAATATGAAGTATTGGAAGGTTTGAGAGATGCAGTGGATGAAGTGAATATGGCAAAAGAGGGAAAGGTAAAACTTAAATCTGCGAAAGAATTGCTTGATGAGCTTTGAGATTGTTTACACGGACAATTTTGAAAGAGAGATTAAGCAACTCGCGAAAAAATACCACTCACTTAAAAACGACCTTTCTGAATTAATAGAATTACTTGAAGAGAATCCCAACCAAGGGGTCGCTTTAGGAAACGATTGTTTCAAAATCCGTCTAGCAATAAAATCTAAGGGAAAAGGTAAATCTGGAAGCTCGAGAGTAATAACCCATCTTCACATAGCTGGAAATACAGTTTATCTGCTTTCAATTTTCGATAAATCTAGCAAAGAGACCATTTCTGATAAAGAACTTTCCATTCTACTCAATAATCTCTACTAAACCTCACACCTCCATCGCCATATAATTCAAACGCTTCATCGCGCTGACTTCTATCGTGATCGCATCGAACTCCTCCATCACTTTACCACGCATCAGATAAATCCCCTTCCCCGTAAACGGGAATTTCTTCGCTACAGGCGGAAAGTGAACCGTATCGATGAAGTTGCCCTCCTCATCCAGAAACGTCCCAAAGTACATCCGATCTCCTTTCGCTGTGCTCGTAGGTTTGGTGGTGATGAGATAGCCCATCGTAAGGATCACCTGATTGATATACCGAGTAAACTGGCTCGCAGGTATGGTACGATCAGGACGCTTTTCCAGTAAATAAAAAGGAGTCTTTAGCGGAAAGCCTAGCAACTCAATTTCATCAAAGACATCTTCTAAGGCGTCATGATCAATCTCCGGTAAGGTGTATTTCTTCACAGGTGGATCAAAGAGTGACAGTCGCTTCTCACTTTTCTTGGTATTGCCCAGCAAAAAATGAGCATGCCACAGCAGCGTTTTCTTATCCTTCCCAGAAAAGCGAAATGCCCCGATCCGCACAAGCAAACTCAGCTGATCCAAAGAAATCCCAATGCGCTTCACAAAATCATCAACTGACTCAAAAAAGCCATTAGCAGCCCGTTCCTCCAGCAAATCTTTGATGGTCTGATCCGTCAGTTCTTTGATAAAGTGAAAGCCCAGATAAATCGTCTTGCCCTGAATACTCGTCTCATATTCGCTTTGATTGACACAAGGCAACTCAATCTGCGCACCCTGCATTCTTGCCTCATGTAGGTACAATTCCTTGCTATAAAACCCACCACCATTGTTGATCACAGCCACCATAAACTCTAGCGGATAGTGGGATTTGAGAAACATACTTTGATAGCTCTCTATCGCATAAGATGCCGAGTGACCTTTTGCGAAAGCGTAACCAGCAAAACTCTCAATCTGTCGCCAGACATCTGAGGTAAGCGCATCCTCATATCCCTTGGCACTGCAGTTGTTAAAAAATTTCTCCTTCACCTGCTGAAATTCCTCGCGTGAACGGTACTTTCCAGACATCCCCCTTCGAAGCACGTCTGATTCCGCCAATGAAAGTCCCGCAAAATAATGCGCCACCTTGATCACATCTTCCTGGTAAACCATGATGCCATAGGTGTCAGGCATGATCTTCCAAAGCACAGGATGTGCCTCCTTACGCTTTTCGGGAATCCTATATCTTAGGATATACTCGCGCATCATCCCAGACTGAGCCACACCTGGCCGAATGATCGAACTAGCCGCCACCAACGTGAGATAATCATCCGCCCGCAGTTTGGTGAGCAACATACGCATGGCAGGAGACTCCACATAGAAGCAGCCGATCGCCTTTGCTTCACGCAAATTGATCTGCACAAGGGCATCTTCCTTGAACAAGCGAATATTGTGAATATCTATGGGCAGCCTGTCGGGTTGATTTTTCTTGATGATCTCCAAAGCATCTTTGATCTTACCCAATCCCCGCTGGCCAAGCACATCAAACTTATACAGTCCTACATCCTCTGCAATGTGCATATCGAAATGTGTCAGCGGAAACCCTTTGGGCGGTAAAGATGTGGCTGTATAATAATGAATAGGCTTTTCCGAAATCAAAATCCCGCCAGCGTGCACACTCAGATGACTAGGAAATCCGGAAAGTCTATCGGCATAGTTGAGGATAAGACGGGCGTGATAGTCTAGATGATTTTCGGGAGTCTTTTGCAGCTTCTCTATCTCATAAGGTGGCATCCCAAAGGCTTTGCCCACTTCACGAATAACCGCCCGCCACTGAAAGGTGCTGTGGGTAGCAAGCAGTGCAGTATGCTCGTACCGCTCAAAAAGATAGCGGGTAACATCTTCCCGATCCCAAGACGAAAAATCCATATCAAAGTCCGGGGGACTCTTGCGGAAAAGGTTGATAAATCGCTCAAAATACAGATCCAGCTCTATAGGATCTACATCGGTAATCCGTAGCAGATAGGCCACCACACTGTTGGCCCCACTCCCACGACCGACATAGAAGTAGCCCTTCGACCGAGCGTATCTGATCAAGTCCCAGCTAATCAGAAAATACGACAAGTAGCCCATCTGTCGGATCACACTCAACTCCGTAATCACACGGCGCTTGATGTTCCACGCAGGCTGATCACCATAACGATATGCCATGCCTTCTACACATAGCTGACGGACTTTTTGGTAATCAGTCTTTGGGCTTCCTGTCCATGTTTTTAGATTTTGGGAGGTGGCTTCTGGTCCAAGTGTGAAATCTATCTGGCAGTTTGCTATTACCTCTTTTAGGTTAGAAAAAGCCTCCGGTAGCTCCTCATAGTATGTAACTAGCTGTCCTTTTGAAAGGAAAACATCCTCTTTACGGGCTGTATCAGCATCCGAAAGTTTACTCACTAGCGTATTAAGATCAATGGCTCGCAACACACAATGCAACTCAAAATCCTCTACTTGAGGAAGCGTATAAGTGGGGCAAGCGATCAGTTTGTCTTTTGGGAGTTTGCTTAGAAATCTTATATGTGTGACCTGATGAGGCTTCACGGCGATATACTCATTATCTGAAAGTGGCCGAGCAGGAATGTTGTCCTGAGGGTAGATAATGTAGCTATTGCTAATTTCTACAGTACTGGCAGGGATCAGAATTGATTCGTGCAGGTGTAAGGACAAATATCGATTGATGGACTGAAAGCCTTCGTTGTTCTTGGCGATTGCGATGAATTGCTGGTTGGCTCCATTCCTAAAATCAACACCCAATATAGGGCGTATGTTGATCTTTTGAGCTTGCCTCACAAATTCCAGCGATCCTGCAGTACTATTGACATCCGTAAGCACAAGCGTTTTAATATGGTAATGCTGTGCCCATTCCATGAGTCTTTCGATGGACATCAGTCCATACTTGAAGCTATAATATGAGTGGGTATTGAGCACTCACAAATCTAATTATTTTAGCTTTACTAATTTATTTAGTTTAACAACCTGGATGGTTTAATTCTATGCGTTGTAAGAAAAAATATAATAAATATGTGATCTAACTAATCAACGATATCAATCAGTTCGTTTTACTATTTGAAAGATTGTTAAATTCCGATTTGGTTTGCTTCTTAAAAATCAAGAAATCACAATAAAAGACTAGCATCTTTCCTAATATGAAATCCACGTATCACAGGATATTTCTATCTTCATTATCACTTCTCGTATTCCACATTGGGCATTCTCAGCTCAAAATCAACGAAGTGATGTCATCTAACACCACGACCATTTTGGATGAGGACAATGATGATCCTGATTGGATAGAGTTATTTAACAGCAGCAACGAAACCATACAACTAGAAGGATACACCATCTCAGACTCTTCAAATGAGTGGCAATTCCCTAAAATGAGTATTCACGCCCAGAAGCACTTATTGATTTTTGCCTCCGGAAAAGATCGAAAAGAAGCACCAATACAATGGAATACTATCATTGATATCGGAGATGAATGGCGTTACAATATCCCAAATAGTGACACACCTTCCAATTGGAAACAAAACACTTTTGACGACAGCACATGGCCTCAAGGAAAAAGTGGTTTTGGATATGGTGACAATGACGATAGCACAATCATAGACAATACCATTTCACTTTTCATCCGTAAAAGTTTTGAAATAAATAGCCTTGACGATATCGAGCAACTCGCGTTGCATATGGATTACGATGACGCATTTGTAGCTTACATCAACGGAACCGAAATCGCAAGAGCCAATATTACATCTAACGGACCTCCTAAATTTGACCAACCTGCAGATAATTTTGATCACGAAGCTCA
Source organism: uncultured Marinoscillum sp. (assembly GCA_964351625.1). Classification (GTDB taxonomy): domain Bacteria; phylum Bacteroidota; class Bacteroidia; order Cytophagales; family Cyclobacteriaceae; genus Marinoscillum. Next base: position 8,268 of record CAYGOV010000051.1, on the reverse strand, counting down.
AATGTATCAGGGAGGAGCTCCTGAATTTTTCTTAATAGAAAATATATCACAAGTGCTCCAGCAAGGAGAAAATGTGATCGCTATACAGATACACAATCATAGTACTGGATCATCTGACATTACTGCTATACCATTCCTCAGCACAGGGTCATCATCAGGGGAAAGTTCACCATCTCCCTATCTTCAAACCATCAAAAATAACCTCCACACCAATTTCGAACTCAATGCAGATGGAGAGACATTATTACTATTCAATGCTTCGGATGAATTGATAGACTCTCTGACTTTCAAGTCCATTGCCACTGATATTTCTTTCGGCAGAAAGCCTGATGGCAGCAATGACTGGGCATACTTCAGTACGCCAACACCATCACTTCCTAATAATACAGACGGATTCTCTTCCCAATCTAGCGAGGTGAGTTTTTCTAAACTTGGAGGAGCCTACACCACCGAACAAGAAATCAAGCTAACATCCAGCGGCACACAGGACAACATCTATTACACTACTGATGGCTCTCTGCCCACCACTTCTGGAACCATATACGATGGCAACCCTATCAGCCTGGCCATAACAACTTGCTTACGCGCCCAAGTGATTAATGAAGACGCACTACCAGGACCAATAACTACTCAAACATTTCTGATAAAATCAAACCACAAATTACCAGTCGTGTCACTGACTACACAACCGGATAACCTTTGGGACTATGAAGAAGGGATATATGTACTTGGCCCTAATGCTGAGTCAAACCTACCATATTTCGGAGCGAATTTCTGGATGGACTGGGAAAAACCAGTGCATTTTGAACTGATAAACACTCAAGGAGAATTAGCTCTTGCGCAAAATGTGGGGATAAAAATATTCGGCGCATGGTCTAGAGCAAATAATCAAAAGTCTTTTGCAATTCATGCCCGTAAATCTTATGGCGACAAAACACTCTCCTACGCATTCTTTGAAAATTTAGACATGGATCAATTTTCAAGTATCGTGCTGAGAAATTCTGGTAATGACTGGAACAATACCATGTTCAGAGATGCATTCCTAACCTCCCTTTTTCACCCTGAAGTGGATAAGCAAGCCTACCAGCCAGCGGTCGTATACATCAATGGAGAGTACTGGGGCATTCAAAATATCCGAGAAAAGGTCAACGAAGATTTCCTTGCAGCACATCACAACCTAAACCCAGATGACATCATCATTCTGGAGGCTGATGCCATTCCAGTAGAAGGAGAAGAAGCCGAGTATGTTAAACTGATTGAGTATGTAAATAGCCACAGTCTTTCCGAAAATCAATATTATGAGTATGTAGCCAGTAAAATAGATATCTCCAATTTTATTCAATATCAGATTGGAAATATATTCATTGCTAATACAGACTGGCCAGGAAATAATATCAAGTATTGGAAATCGACAGCACCAGAAAGCAAATGGAGATGGATAGCTTATGATACAGATTTCGGCTTTGGTATTTGGGGTGAAAGTCCTAACCATAACACCTTGAATTTTGCACTTGAATCAAATGGTCCTGGCTGGCCAAATCCGCCATGGTCTACTCTTCTCCTTAGAAAACTTATCCAAAATGAAGATTTCAAACAGCAGTTTGTTAATGCTTTTGCCGATCAACTTAATACCACATGGCAATCCAACAACATTACTAACATTATCAATGAAATATCTTCAGGAATCGAGCCCGAAATAGGTAACCACATGAATAGATGGGGAGGAAGTTCTAATAATTGGCGCAATCAAGTCAATAATTTAAAAACCTACGCCAGTGCGCGTCCAGGCTATGTTTATAGTCATTTGACCACTCGCTTTAATCTTGGATCTCAAACCACTTTAATAATAAACGCTAACAGCTCAGAAGGCCTAGTAAAACTGAATACACTTAAACTGAATACTTTCCCATGGTCTGGGACATATTTCAGCCAAATGCCTGTGGAGCTTGAGGCCATACCACAGGCGGGTTATCGCTTTCTTAGATGGGAAGGAGATTTCGCCTCTACAGAAAGTGTAATAGAGATATCACTCTCAAGCACGACTGAATTAACTGCCGTTTTCGAACGTGCTAATGAGCTGAACGCAATCGTGATTAATGAGATCAATTACAACCCTCCTAAAGAATTTGACACAGAAGATTGGATAGAATTATTCAACAAGTCTAGTAAGGCTGTTGATCTGACCGGCTGGATACTAAAGGATGATGACAATGAGCATTCATTCAGTTTGCCAAGCATATCCATAGCTAGTCAAGAATATCTGATTGTTTGCAGAGACAAGGTTAAATTCGAATCATTTCATCAGGATGTCCCAGCAGTCGGTGACTTAGATTTTGGTCTTTCTGGAGATGTGGATTGTGTTCGTTTATATAATAACGCTGGTGAGTTAGCTGACGAGACGTGCTACCTAGCAGAAGCACCTTGGCCAAAAGCAGGCAATGGATACACACTGGCTTTGAAGCACCCAAGTATGGACAACAGTCAAGCTGACAGTTGGTATTTACTTGAGGAAAATGGGAATCCAGGGGAGAGAAATGTATTGGAGGGTTCCTTTCAACTCAAGGTGCCTATAGATGAAGATATAATCATATTCCCCAACCCTGTTCACAGTGACTTGATCTCTTTCACCCTTTCAAATCCTATTCGGAACGCCAATATCTTCCTGATTGATTTAAATGGGGGGAAACTAGACCTATCAAATACCCTTACAAGTGAGAATGATTTGATGACAGTTCAGCTACCCTCAGAACTCGCCAATGGATTCTACCTATTGCAAATCGAACTAAATAACGACACTAAGGTCGCTAGAGTGTTCATCAGCAGGTAGCCCCTGCTGAGGCTGCATTCCCGTAAAAAGATAAGTCGGACTAGATCACCTATGCCTATTGGCTAAAAGTGGAGGTGGTTCACCGGTAAAGGGGTTCCACCTACCGATGGTTTTGGCATCCATACCAGACACACGCATCACAGATCTATCTCCATAGCGATCACGGATATAGTCCATCGCTTGATAAAGATTCAGCTGCTCCTCGCTATCATCGAATAGATCGATCTGATAAAAGCCATTGACCAATTCACTCATGCGCACACCAATGAGCCGAACGAGCAGCCGTTTGTTATATAGCCTATCAAATAAGTCCAATGCCTTAGGAATGAGCGAATGATCTGCTGCCGTATAGGGAATCCTAGCCTGCAGCGTATAGGTGTTAAAATCCGAGTAACGCAACTTCACCGTGATACAAGAGGTAAGCTTCTCCCCTCTCCTGAGTTGAAATCCAAGATTCTCCACCATCGCCGTGAGGATACCTTTGAGCTTCACTACATCTATGGTGTCTCTATCAAAAGTACGCTCTGTAGAAATCGACTTACGCTCAGAGTAAGGCACCACTAGTGAGTGATCTATCCCGTTGGCCTTGTGCCAGATAGCTACTCCATTGGCACCAAAAGCACGCTCCATCAGATCCACAGACATCTCCTGTATGGTATGGATTTTCCGTACACCAAGACTCACCAGCTTGCTGTAAGTCTTCTCTCCCACCATGGGAATTTTCTTGACCGACAGTGGAGCTAAAAATTGCTTTTCGCGACCATAGTCTATCATGAGGTGATTATTGGGCTTTGCTTCGTTGGTGGCTACTTTGGAGACGGTCTTGTTTTCGGACAATCCAAAAGAAATAGGCAGCCCAGAGTCGCGAAGCACTTTTGCTCGAATCTCTGTTGCTAGCTTTAGATTACCAAAAAATCTATCCATGCCCGTAAGGTCTGCATAGAATTCATCGATAGAGCTTTTCTCCAATACTGGCACCTCTCCACGAATGATTTCTGTTACCATTTTGGAGTACTTGGTATAATCTGCGGAGTTGCCTCTAATGATCTGCGCCTCAGGACATAGCGATTTTGCCAATTTCATTGGCATAGCAGAGTGCACACCAAACTTCCTTGCTTCGTAACTGCAAGCAGCCACCACACCACGGTCACTTGTGCCTCCTATCAGCACAGGCTTTCCAATAAGAGCTGAATTCTTCAATCTTTCTACAGAAACGAAGAAGGTATCAAGATCAAGGTGGAGGATAGATTTCATTTAGTAAAGCTAATTATTTTAGCTTTACTAAATATAATAGTTTTACTGAGTTTTCTAGAAATTTATTTCAGAAAGATCTTGTCGCTCTTACAGCCTGAAGCATCGGATAACTACTGGCATAGTAAAATTGCTTTCCGTCAACAAAATATTGCATCCATGCACCATCAGCATCTTCTTGCTCAGTAGAACTCCAATAGTAAGTTTCTCTTTCGTTACCACAGCAATCTTTGGTCACTTCACTGAAGGAAACACCACCACTCAGTAATATGGACTTGTTTTCGTAGAATTTATTCAATTCATCTTTTGACGGCAAGTACCAATCGTCATAGTCGTTTAAAACCATATTAGCACATAACATTGCCGCGGTAGGGCTTTCATAAAAGGTATTTGATTCATTACATGCAGCCATAATATCCAATGTATTCTGAAGGCCACTACCTATAGCTGACTCATCCGCTCCAGAGACATTCGTGGCAAAGCAACCCCATGGGGCTTCAAGACTTAAATCAGTCTCGGAGATAATCAAACCATGAGGTAACGAAGGGTCATAACCCAAATCCCCCGAAACAAGAATATAAGCAACAACACCACCTTCAGTGGCATCCCCAAGAATCAAAGGATCGCTGGTGGTCGTGAATTGGATTTCTTCACTATAATCAGTCCCAAACTCACTTACCACGTAAGCCCTTGCATAATAGGAAGTATTCAAATTCAATTTAGTGACCTGAACAGTGAAGGTACCAAGCCCCATATCATTGGTGGCGGTAGGAGAAGTGTCAATCTGAGGGTTAGGATTTTTACTCCAAGTAATACCACTTTGAAAAACCATTCCACTACCCTCAGACACCAATTGAGCTTCTACTGTGGCGTGTATATTACCGATAGCTACGGGTCGTGAGGAAATTGTGATTAGTGGGTGTATCTCTTCAATTGTTGAAAAAACCAGTTCATCTCCATAAATAATTCTTGTGTCGTTACTATGCTCACTAAGATCTGTAGCATAGGCTCTAAGGTAATAAGTGGTTTTCCCTTCAAGTCCTGTTATTTGAGTCTGCCATTGCGTAAATCCACCTTGCTCGGATTTTGTATCCAAATCAATCGTTGGATTAGGATTTAAACCCCAGACAACACCGCTCATACTTGAAAGAACCATTTCTTCCGTAACTCCAATTAACGTACCACCACTAGAAGCCGAAGTAATGGAGATTTCGGTAATCGGCTCAGTGACCAATGTAGGCCTTACAGAGGTAAAGACAATATCAGATCCATACCCGGTTCCAGCTGCGTTAGTAGCGTATGATCTCACGTGATATTCAGTATCCCAAGCCAGTTCAGAGATATCACTAGTGAAAGCCCCTATTCCATTTCCGTCCTCCGTTTTGCTTGCAAGTTCCACTGTTGGGTTTGCATTGACACTCCAAATGACACCTCTTGTCAATATAGGTGAATCTCCATCATCTTCTACTGTACCACCACTCTTTGCGGTGTAGACTGTTATAAGAGAAATAGGATCGGTGGATAATGTAGGTGCTGACTTACTCAGTGTCACTGAATGAGCAATATTGGAATATTCACCGGTAGGAAATGATGCATTAAAAGCATGTATGCGGTATGAATAATCCGTGTTGTCGTCAAGATTTGTATCGCTGTAACTCGTCTCGTCCGAGCTTAATGTTGCAATTAGAGAGAAATTTTCTGTATCTCTTTTTCGCTCTATTTTAAACCCATTTTCATCACTGGAATTGTCTTTCCAAATCAGATCAATTTGGCTTACAGAAATGGTAGTAGCCGTAAGGTTTGATGGTGCCACGGGAGCAGTTTTTAGATCATCATCTTTGTTACATCCTACGATTAGTAAAACCATTATCAGGTAGAGATAATTGCGAGATTTATAATTTTTCAGCATGGCGGCAGGGGTAATTGTGGTTTTGAGAATTTCGATAAGTAGAGGAATATATGAAGAAATTAATTAGCGAATTGATTTATTATTATCATGCCCAAATTCCTTATTTGAATTCCTTCCATTGGCATTTACGGCAGAGGTATTTACAAATGAAACTAATTCTGCTTGCTAATTTGTGTTCTTATTCGCCCCCCCTTGAAGAGTAAACTAATTTTAATGTTTAGCAAAAACTGATTGATCGAAATGATTGATTAGATTTTTCAGGACAACTATATTCAAAACTCGATGACGCTATGACATCTACCAATAAAAAAGCCCCAGCGATTTCGCTAGGGCTAGACAAAGGGTAGCAGTAAAAGCTCAATAAGAGTGATTTTCACCACTTATATGAGGGCTCAATAAGAGCAAAAGGCTACAGCATACAATCAGTTACTCAACTTCAACAATTATTTCAAACCTCTTAGAGGTATGGTTCTTTTCACATGAACACAGATTATCCGGATCATCACTCTTTTTACAGTTTTTCAAAGTAGCAAAAACTGTAGCCGTTCCCGGTGCATCAAATTTTAAAGTCCAAGTAAGATCAGAAGTAGTTACACTCGAAACATCTGTAAAGTCAGGACTATCACTAATCACACCCCAACGAACACAGGTATAATCTTCTGCATCATGAATGGTAAAGGTGACCTCTTCACCCACAGCAACTGTTGATTTGGAAACAGAAATAGACCCTAATGGTTCTTTCCTGCATGACATTGTTCCAAGCAATCCAATCAACACTAAAACACTAAAAATTCTATACATATCAATAAATTTATTTTAAAATTAATTTTCCAAAATCCATAATTCCTCAACTTAGATATCACCCATAAAATCTGAAAGTAGCTTTCAAATAAAATATATTAGTCCTAAAAAAGCACAATTAAATATTGTTTTTTAACCAGCTAATTAGCCATTAGCATCATCTATTCATACTATTTCCACATTACTGAATGAAATCCTGAATCTCCAAGTGAAGAATAATACTCACAGATCTAAACGAATTTTTAGAACCATAAATTATTTTGACTTTGAAAAATCTAAGATTTTCTTCACAAAAATCATGAACCGTTCTTTGACTGAGTGAATATCGATTCTCGGTATATCACGTATAGCTATCGTTCAATGAAAAATACAATGTGCAAAAGAATTTGGTTAATCAATGGATGAATATTCTAACAAACAGCATATAGCAAAAAAGCCCCAGCGATACCGCCGGGGCTAGTTGAGCTCGTTTCTAGAACAAGCTGCCTTAGTATTATTCTACCTATTGCTTAATGATCGTGCCTAGAGGCTTCATGCCTCCATTAACCTCTATTAGAATGATGTAAACACCCTGACTTAGGTCTGTCAAATCATAGTAGTTGCGGTTATTGATCAAGAAGCGCTTCACTTCTTGGCCTTGCAAATTATTGATGCGTATCACCCCTGCTTCTATGTTTTCAGAATTAGACAACTGGATGAAATCAGAAACAGGATTAGGATAAATAGTCAGTTCATCTGACTGTTCCAATCCCAGAACTGTCTCATCCACATCATTGAGATTGATGGTAATCAAAGCCTCCGAAGAAAGTTCGCCATCACTTACCACCACTTTGAGACTAAAGGTCTCTGTTAGTTCGAAATCAAGTTTGGTTGCGTCCGCCACCGCAATTCTTCCTGATGCGGAACTGATTGAGAATGCACCGTCATCATTTCTGGTAGTGATACTATAGCTCAATATATCTCCCTCTGGATCTGAAGCTGCCACCGTGCCTACTACAGTACCTGACGGGCTGTTTTCATCAATGCTGAATGTTTGAGCAGAAATACTAGGCGCAGTATTTTCAGATACATCATTAAGATTAACCGTAATCATAGCTGATGCAATAAACTCTGAGTCGTCTACCTGAACTGTCAATGAAAAACTAGGCATAGTTTCAAAATCCAAAGCTGAAACATCTGCCACAGTCAGCGCTCCCGTTGATCCATTAATATCAAAGGCATTATTCGTATTGCCCGCAGTTATGGAATATGTCAATGCGTCTCCTTCGGGATCTGAAGCCGTTACAGTTCCTACTGAAGTACCATTTGCACTGTTCTCATCAAGACTGAAAGCCTGATCCGAAATAGTAGGTGCCGAATTTTCAGCCACATCATTCAGACTGACCGTAATCGTCGCAGAAGCATTCAAAGCTGCATCAGCTACTCGCACAGTCAATGAGAATGTAGGAGTTGTCTCAAAGTCTAACTCAGACACATTAGC
>CAYGOV010000050.1:0-21531 GCA_964351625.1 uncultured Marinoscillum sp. | reverse complement strand
ATCCACCATTTGAATCCGATGATAATACTGATGGTACCAATGATCGCCTGTAAATTGATAATTAAGAAATTGTCCATTGTCATTCTGTTAGTTTGGTTCAGCCCCTTTGACAACAGAGTATTGGATGTGTAAAGACTTTAAGAGAAAAATTTGAAAGACATTGTTGCGCTATTTAGACAAATCAACTTTAGTACGTGCTAACATTAACACTTTCCCAACTTTAACACTGATTTTGTGTTTAAACATTCATGAATGAAAGACCAGAGATAGTCAAAGCGAAAGTGACCGCTAATACGGGTAGGGAAGAAGCCTTTCAAAACAAGACGTTGAGACCTATCATCAAGTTGAAACACGACTTGTTTATCTCTTATACAAAGGAGTACATTGACAATAAAAAGCAGGATTTCCTATTGTTGGGGTCAGATAAGAAAATTGCATATTTAAACTCCTGCTTTGAGCAAGACAACACCCTCCGCGCTGAACTTCGAGGGATGGTCATGGGTCAATTTACAGTGGATGAATATGCTAGCTATCGCTCCATGAGCAAAGCTATTAACAAGCGAATCATCAATATAATCAAAGAGCGAATGTTGGATCACATAGAGGCGTTAAGTCATTGATAAAGAGCTATATATTGACTCACACCTTATTCAAGTAGACACAATAAAAAGCCGAGTCTTAGACTCGGCTTTTCGTTTAAAAAATGGATAGTAACTATCAAACGTGATCATCAAGGTGATGGTGCTCATCAATAAGTGGCCCGCCATTCTTGATTTCTTCAGAAGCTTGACTTTCAAATTTCTCGAAGTTCAAGTGGAAGCTATGAGCGAGCTGAATAGACTTCTGAATGTATGCTCCTTTTTGTACCCAAGTATTCATAGGGTCAAGTATCTCAGAAGGAATGCCATGGATGTATTTTGGCATTAGCAATCCAAATATTGGATGCTCATCAAAATCCACTTCGTCTAGCTTACCATTAAGAATCTCAGTGATCATCTGACGTGTATATTTCAGCTTGATTCTAGATCCTACTCCGTAAGGGCCTCCAGACCATCCCGTATTGACAAGCCATACATTCACCCCAGCTTCTTGCATTTTCTTGCTCAGCATCTCTGCGTACACAGTGGGGTGTAGCGGCATAAATGGTGATCCAAAGCAAGCAGAGAAGGAAGGTACTGGCTCTGTGATACCCGCCTCAGTTCCAGCTACTTTAGCGGTATATCCTGAAATGAAGTGATAGGCAGCTTGACCAGGCGTAAGCTTAGAAACTGGAGGCAAGACCCCAAAAGCATCACAAGTCAAGAAGAAGATGTTCTTAGGATTGTCTCCATAAGATGGATCCTGGATGTTATCGATATGTTCTATTGGATAACTCACCCTTGTGTTTTGAGTGATCGTGCTATCTTCATAGTCCACTTCACCTTTGTCATTCATGATGATATTTTCTAATAACGCTCCTGGACGAATAGCTCGGAAAATATCAGGTTCTTTTTCTTCTGTCAAGTCAATCACTTTGGCATAACAACCACCCTCAAAATTGAAGATTCTGTTTTCTTTGGTCCATCCGTGTTCATCATCTCCAATTAATTTTCTTCCTGGGTCCGCTGATAGGGTAGTTTTACCAGTGCCAGATAATCCAAAGAATATTGCTGTATCTCCGTCTTCACCTACGTTGGCAGAGCAGTGCATTGGGAGTACGTCTTTGTCTGTAGGAAGGATCATGTTCAAGGCAGAAAAGATGCCTTTTTTCATTTCACCTGTGTAAGCAGAGCCACCTATCAGGGCCACCTTTTTAGTGAAGTTTAGGATAGAGAAATTGGCTTGTCTGATTCCGAAACCTTCTGGGTCTGGGCATTCATATCCAGGTGCACATAGGATTAACCAATCTTCATTGAAGTTTTTCAGCTCACTTTCGTCTGGTCGCAAGAACATGCTGTTTACGAAGAAGTTAGACCAAGGGTACTGGGTGACAGTCCTTACGTTCATTCTATATTTTGGATCTGCACAGACATATCCATCTCTTGCATAGATTTCTTTACCTGATAGATATTTGACAATCTCATCTTGAAGTTTGTCAAAGTTTTCTGGAGAGATAGGCTTGTTGATCTTACCCCACCAAACTCTGTCTTTGGTGTAATCATCTTTCACCAAGAACCTATCTTGCGGAGAGCGACCTGTGAACTTTCCTGTATTGACAGCCAAGGTTCCATTGTTGGTTTCCTTACCCATTCCTTGTTCTACGGTGATTTTTTGAAGTTCAGCAGGAGAGAGGTTCCAATTGACTATGGCGTCTTTTATCCCATACTGTTCTAATCCGATTGCATTTGCTTCTAGCACTGTTTCCATGATAAATTGCTTTTATTTCGATAGACATTTAATTCACTACGAAGTTCAGCCATGAGGTAGCGAGGTTCACTGACGGTTCTCAGTAAGCCATATGATTTTAATTACTAGAAAACGTTTTCATGGGATATTTTTTGATTAATTGGTCATTTTGAGGAGTCAATTTCGATAGCGAAAGGCAGAGGAATGGACACCTTCAGGAAAGAATTTGAAGTATAATCTTTGAAGAGGTGGGGGCTGACTTAAATTCCAAAAAAAAGAAACAGAGGTTCTATCATTTATATGAAATACAAGATGATCTAACCTACTGAGATAATCTTATTTTTGTGAATGAGTCAGCTTAATGCCAACCTCTTCCACCTATCTGCCGAGCAACTTAGCCAGTTGGTCAAAGACCATTTTCCGACCTACGAGTACGATTTCAAACGGCACGCTATCCAGCTGAAAGACACAGATCATAACCCTATCGGAAGCATTCGACTTCCGCTACACCTGCAGCTAGATAAAGACCTCACTACCATCAATGACGCAGCAAAGGTTCTATACCTAAGTATCGAGTCAGGTTATGCAGCCATTAGTTTAGTGAATGGTGAGGAGAACGTTTACCATACCACCTTTGGCGCATACATGACCCGTAAGAAACAAGGATTCAGTCAGATCAAGTATTTGAAGAAGAAAGGTAAATCCAGAGCTGGCTCGAGAGTACGACTGGCGTCAACAATTGAGTTTTTCGAGAACATCAACGAGACATTGACGGAGCTTCTGGAGACCTTTGAGATCGACCGATTAGCGCTCAATTGTAACACCACTTTGATTCCGTATTTGTATCAATCGAAAGTCAAATGTCCTTTCGAAAAGAATGATCCCAGATTATATAAAATCCCTTTGCACATCCCTCAATCGAACTATACCAATCTAGAGGCTGCCATCAAGAAACTAAAAGCCCCTGTTCTCTTTTTTGAGGAACAAAATAAGGAATTGTTTCAGGTGTTGATAAGTTGAATAAAGAAGCACATAAGTTAATCTACCCTTTGTGGTAAACTTAGTTTCCACCCCATTTTTGAGTTATTTAAATGTCAGCGAAAACCACCTAAGTCTTATCTAAAACGTGTCATTTCGCGCAAGCTGGATTCCTATTCTATCTGGATGAATCATGTGCATATGCTTTTCTATCGCAACTATCCGCTTGTCAATATGCTTTAGATATTTATTAAGCCCACTTTCAAGTACTAATACCTGTCCGTCAAACGAGTTTATTCCCATTTCTCCTTTTAAGTCCTCTTTGTTTCGCTCAAGGTCGTTTCGCGTGACACAGCTTTCTCTAAGGAAATCCAGAAAGGCTTTGTTGCTATACTTATCTTCAAAATTATTGATGTCCTTAAGCGTTTTCGTGTACTCCTTTTCTCCGATTAGCATAACTGTAGTTGACTCATTGAGAAAGTCTATGACCACAGAATCAAAATGATGTAGATGACTGAGTATTTTGATGCTCTGCTCGCGAAACTCAGGGCTTTCGCAAAACATGGCCAATCCATTATAGGATTTCAATTTTTCAGATACCTCTAGCCATTCAGTTGTCAATTCTTGATATCTATCCTCAACACTCTGTGCATTAGATGAAAGAGAAAATAGGAGTATGAAAGTCGCTACAATTAATGTTTGATGAACCAATCTTGTCATGTTGTTATGCCTTTATTGGGGATCAAAATTAGGATTGAGACTGAGCTCTTTGTCTATCTGAAATTTCGTAAAATTTTATACTTCAAGTACGCATAGTGGTTTAAGTATTTATACTTAGAAGATATGGTGGCTTCAAAGAATAACTTTGTTTTGTGAGAGGGTTGAATAAAATAGGTAACAAGCTGGCTTTGATAATGATAGGCCTTGCTGTAGTAGTGACTACATTTTTAGCTACTCTTTTCTACCACCAATTTGATCAAGCACTCAAAGAACGCGTCCAACTACAACTATCGTCGGTAAAGCAACTAAAGCTGGTGAAAATCAAAGGAGAAGTGACCGATAGGATCCTTCTTTTTGACTCGCTCACGGAGGAGCTTTCAGCTCAGCATCGATCGGCAGGTTTTTATGGCTTCACTAAAACACTAGTTCAGCCAAAAGCAATTGACCATTATCAATTGCCACTTGACTTAGCATGGTCGACAAGTACTCAGCTAATTGACCTTACAGATCAACATCCAACAAATAAGATTACGATAGGGTTGGCACGAAAGCAAGGTGACTTTTTCTATCTGGCCATTGCGCAGATTCCCGAAATACAGCAAATCCTTTTAGAAAGAACAGGACTTGGAGAATCAGGAGAGTCCTATTTGGTAGGCGAGGACTTCCAATTAAAATCTAAGTCAAGATTTGATTCACCACATGGAAAAGGGACTTCTGTCAAGACAAAAGGAGTGTTGAGAGCATTGGCAGGAGATGGTGGAGAAGATCATTTTCTGGATTATAGAGGAATTCCAGTCTTTAGCTCGTTTGAAAGGATATCTTTTAATGGTCTGTCGTGGATAATGCTCAGCGAGATCAATTCGGAAGAGGCGCTGAATCCCATACTACACCTAAGAAAGAATCTATTTCTTATAGTGACGATAATCATTATTTTCATTTTGATCGTATCCTATTATCTGTCCAACATGCTGGTAAGTCCTATTGTGACCATGGAGAGGAAACTCATAAATATGTCTCAAGGGATTCAAGAGGACAAGTTTTCCCATATCGAACGCGAAGATGAAATTGGTCATATGTTCATGGCTTTGAATAAACTTATTCATGCGTTAGACGATACCATCAAGTTTGCGAATGAGATAGGTTCTGGTAATATCAATGCGGATTTCAAACCGCTAGGTGCTCAAGACAAACTCGGATCTTCATTGATTCAGATGAAAGAAGAACTGCAGCAATACAAGGAAAACGAACGCTTACATCAAAAGGAGAATCAACGATCGATTCTCAGAGGTGAGGAGAAAGAGCGGTCTCGACTGTCTAAAGAGCTTCATGACGGTTTGGGTCCATTGTTGACCACCTTGAGGATTGATGTGCAGTCAACATCTATAGATGATAATCTTAAAACAGCACTCCTGAAGAAACTGGATTATACCATACATGAGGTAAGGCATATGTCCAACAATCTAATGCCTAGCGTGCTCGAAGATTTTGGTGTAGGAGAGGCTGTTGCCAATATGGTAGAGGGAATAAGAAGGAGCTCAAAGGTTGCAATTCGTTACAAGCATGACATTCCTCCAGCGGTAAACATCGACGATCAGATCCAGATTTCTATTTACAGGATCGTACAGGAAGCAGTAAATAACACATTGAAACATGCCGGAGCTACGGAAATCAAACTTTCACTCACATCCTTCAATGACCATCTTAGTCTGTTTATTTCAGATAATGGACGAGGGTTTAATCTCGATAAAGTGAGCAGTGGCAATGGTCTTAAGAATATGCGGGAGCGTGTCAACCTTTCCTCTGGAAGTATTAATATCATGAGTGATGAGCGTGGAACTGTGATTGAAATCGATATGCCAATAAACATATGAGTGCTTTAAAACTAATGGTCGTAGATGACCATCAACTATTCAGAGATGGAATCATCTCAATGCTAAGCAGAAACGAAAATCTAGAGATAGTCGGTAGTGCTTCCTCAGTAAACGAACTATTCGAATTCTTAGCAAAAACGAAAGTGGATATTGTATTGATAGACATATCAATGCGAGGTGAGGATGGGCTTTACGCCATAGAAAAGGCACGTACTACACACCCGAATGTGAAGTTTATCGTACTCACTATGCATGCTGAAGGTCAGTACGTTGTGAAAGCTGTGCGCAGTGGTGCTTATGGTTATTTGATTAAGAATTCAGACGAAGTTGAGCTGTTGAATGCAATCAAGCAGGTCTCAATGGGTATAAAGTATTTCAATAAGGAAATATCTCACCTCATGATAGGCAATATGGCCATAGAAGGAGAGTCTCATAATAAGTTATCAGATAGAGAGTTGGAAGTACTTCAATTAGTTTCTGAAGGTAAAACAACCAAAGAAATTGCGGAGATTCTATTTGTAAGTACACGTACCGTAGAGACGCACCGTGTGAATATGATGAAAAAGCTAAAAGTTCAAAACTCTGCCGAACTCATCAAAAAAGCAGCTAGACTTCAACTTATCTAGAGCTACTTAGCGTATTTGTACTGAGTTGATTTTACGAAGATATTGCCATTCTGCTGGTTAATCAGGCGCCCTACTTTAGTAGCTGAAAACTAACCGAACTACCATGGTAATATTTGACATCATCAGTTTGCTCATCTTTTTCTCTGGGCTATTTATCTTCATCAACACTTTTGCACTAAAACTGCCTTCACCTATTGGGCTAATGATATTGGCGCTTATACTTTCCATTGGTGTGCTCACTTTTAGTTGGGTTTTCCCAGAATATCACCTGGCTTACCACGTGAAAAAGTTTGATTTTACTGAAGTGATGTATCGATTTGTACTGAGTGTGATGCTCTTTTCTGGCGCATTGAAAATCGACTTTCGTAAGTTGGGCAACCAGCTCATCCCGGTTTTGATTCTTTCATTCGTAGGTGTAATTATTTCCACCTTCACAGTGGGAGTCATCATATATATCTTGCTAGATATAACAAGGGTTGGACTTAGTTTTCTCCCGTGTATGATTTTTGGGGCACTCATATCATCTACTGACCCCATTGCCATTACTAAGACACTTAGACAATATGATCTGTCTGAAAAATTGGAAGCTAAGATCTCAGGAGAATCACTCCTCAACGGAGGTATCGCGATTATACTAGCATTCACGCTCGTGAATGTGCAAAATGAACTAGTCACAAGCAATGAAATAAGCGTGCTGGATGTCTCGCTTGTCTTCCTGAGAGATATAGTAGGGGGATTGGTGATAGGGGTGCTCTTCGGATGGCTCGGGTTCAAACTGCTACAGTTGGTTGATAATAAAGTAGTAGAAGCTGAAGTGTTAATTACCCTTGCGCTGGTTTTGACTGGTTCTTATCTTGGAGATTCATTGGCCGTTTCGTCTATGATGATAGCCGTGCTTACAGGTCTTATCATAGGCAACTATGGGAGAAGTGAAACTGAGGAAAGTGCGGTAGGGGATTATATTTATAAGTTTTGGCAATTGATTGAAGAGACTTTAGCAGCCATGCTGTTTGTCCTTATCGGATTTGAGATGCTGGTGATCCCTCTTCGATTGGATTATTTCGGATATGGATTTCTCGCAGTAAATGTTGTGATTTTTGCGAGATGGCTGAGTGTATTTATTCCTATCAAACTCATGTCCATGAACCGTGTATTCGATCATGGCACTATCTCTATACTCTCTTGGGGCGCTATCAGGGGAGGTCTGCCAGTAGCTTTCACCTTGTCGCTTTCCCAAGACTTTGAGGGCAAAGAGATCATCGTCACTATGACTTACGTAGTGGTTGTTTGCTCCATACTCTACCAAGGACTTACAATTACCACATTGATGAAAAACTATCGGTCCAATAATCTGAAGAACAGCGGGCTTACATCAAATTAGGACAAGTCCTTTTTCATAATGACATCCAAACATTGCATGATTACAATCATGCAATGTTATACTCTGTTATTCTACTATTTTCCCATTGTGATGTAGCCATTGCTTAAGCTCAATTTGCTCACTTTGGGTTAAGTACTTTAATCCTTTCTGGTACTCTTTATTCAATAGCTCTGGGCTAAAACTCATTTTACTCAACAAGATTTTGCAGTACTCCAGCATCGTCATAGTCATCTTAATTTCAGGCTGCTTTGCTTCTAGATTGTCCATTACTTCCATGTTTTAGTGCATTAGTGTTCCCAAACTTTTCTTCTGATATGAAAGCGTTCTACATGCTTTCTGATTTTCTCTACTCTTTTGGTCAGTCGATTTAAATACCTATACATCACTACCTCCTGTGCATATACTTTGCCTCCGTAAGAATGCGTTGCAAATCCGGCACTATAGTGCGTGGAGTGCTTTTCTATTCTGGATTGGAAAGAGCATTGCTCACTGAAAAAGTCCGTAAAGGCATCATAGTTGAAATGACGATCGAGTTTATCCATATGTGCCAACATTCTTTTAATGGTGCGTTTGGAGTGGTTGTAGGTGATTTTCTGAAGGTCATCTTCAAGTATATCATGATATAGATGTATTTCCTCAAGCAAGTTGAAAATGGTTGCTCTGTAACTATCACTTTGGCAGAAGATCTTAAGGTTCTTATACTCAGAGAGGGCCATCATCTGTATGTTCATATTTATGGAAATGGCCAATATCTTTTTCTCCACCCTATGAAGCTCCGCATAGTAGTCATCTATATTTCGGACAGGTTCTGCGGATAAGTTGATTGACATCAAAAACACAATAGGAAGGATAAAAGTGGATTTCATCATACCAATATAACGTCCAGATTACCTGTCTGTGAATAGCAATAAGTGCGTATTCTTTTTGCGTTAAATACTGATTGTAGAAGGTTTGCGAGAAGTAGATCCTTTTGCCTATGATGTGTTTGTATTCGCTGCGAAACTTCATAGTATTGTGAAACTCCAGAGCAATGAAGTGAGCAAGAGCCCAGACATTGCAATGATCGTTTCCAATACCGTCCAAGTTTGAAAAGTCTGCTTTTCCGTCAAACCGAGGTATCGATTGACCAACCAAAAACCACTGTCATTGACATGTGACAATATGGTAGCACCAGAAGCAATGGCGATGACCAAAAGCGCCTTTTGAAACTCGCTTATCTCTGGAGCCAAGGTGGTTGAGACCACTCCGGCGGCTGTGATCATTGCCACTGTAGCTGAGCCCTGTAGGATTCTCACCAATGCTGCCACGATAAAGGCGAAGAGCAACACATGGATGCCCATGCTGCTCATCACATCAGCAATCATCTGACCTGAACCTGTATCGATCAATACTTGCTTAAAGGCGCCACCTGCTCCGGTCAATAAGATAATGATTCCGGCAGGTGCCAGAGACTTGCTCGAAATTTCAAGTAATTGCTCTTTGGTAAAACCTCTTTTGATTCCTAAAAAGTACCAAGCGAGTAGATTGGCAATGATCAAAGCAGTAAAAGGATGACCAAATAGATCAATCAATGGAATGCTAAACCCTTCCAAACTATTACTCACTGTATTGAGCAGAATTAGCATAATAGGAATAGCTATGATCGCGACTATCGAACCAAAGGATGGTTTATTCTCCACGCTGGGAGATTGCTCCATGTAATCTGGCACTGCGATGAAGATCTTATTTCCAATGTATTTGCTGAAAAGTAGACCACTCACAAGCGCTGTTGGGAGACCTACAATTAGCCCTGCTAGAATAACCCAACCCAGATCAGCATCGATTATCTCTGCTACAGCCACTGGACCTGGTGTAGGAGGAATGAAACTATGGGTAATCGCTAAGCCTGCAAGAAGTGGTAGCGCATAGAGAAGGAGCGACTTGCCTGAGGTTTTTTGAAGGGAGTAGACAATAGGAGCGAGGATGATAAATGCTACATCAAAGAAAACTGGAATGGCAATGATAAAACCGGCCAACATGAGTGCCCAATCGGCATTCTTTGCGCCAAACTTGCCAAGCAGAAATCGCGCAATTACTTCAGAGCCTCCGGAATGTTCTAATATCGATCCAAACAAAGCTCCAAGCCCAACAACAGTTGCCACAAAGCCCAGTGTGCTGCCCATACCAGTACTGATACTTTTTATGACCATTTCAGGACTCATGCCTGCCAACAACCCAACCGCAAGACTCGAAATGAGCAAGGCAAGAAAGGCTTGAATTTTCAGCCACAATACCAAGGTGAGAAGTATAGCGATCCCAAATGCAATGGCTAATAGGAGATTAATTTCCATGTTTTTTGATTGCGTCTAAAATAGAATTTACAATGTTATCTATTGTGTCGTCTATGGAAACAGTGAGTGCATTGGAGGGCTCTTCTAAGGTTTCAAATTGTGACCTCAAAAGACTTTCTGGCATGAAATGATTCGTGCGCTGCTGCAATCGTTGATTGATGAATTCAAAGCTTCCTTTCAAATAAACATAAGTATGTTCTTCACCCAAAATGCTCCGATAGCTGCTTTTCAAAGCCGAACATGCCAACACTGCACCTTTTTGATTTTCCCATAATTGTATGTAGTCGGCTAGTGTTTCTAACCATGGAAGTCGATCTACATCATCCAGAGGCTTTCCATCTGCCATTTTGTTAATATTGGCTTTAGGGTGGAAATCATCAGCATCATAAAAAGGAAGGCCAAGTTTCTCCGCCAAAGACGCACCAACAGTGCTCTTTCCGCTTCCACTTACACCCATTACTATAACTACCATTGCTGAAAAATAGTCATTCCCTTTAAATAACTACCAACTACCTATTACGCTGTACTCAATACCATATTCTCAGTACCAAATTATCAAGCATACAAACTTCAACACTTTTCCAACGCACTTTCATAACCATAGAAAAAAAGCTATAGTTAATCGCACAAAATCGTAATCTGTGATATTCAGATTACATTATATTTACGAAAACCTGAAATCAGACACCATGAATTGGAAACTTACATCAACTCAAAAAATCAGAACAGCAGCTGCGCTAATCGTAGTATTCTTGGTGATTTTAGCGACCAATTTGATCGATAGTAACCATTTCTCAATTGTTCAAACTAGTCTTACTTCAGTATATGAAGACAGATTGTTAGCGAAGAATTATATCTATAAAATCTCTCGGCAGATGCAAATTAAGCAAGATATCCTTGAGGGCAGTTATCCAGAAGATGGGGTGAAAGTCAATGAAATGGCGAATGATTCCATTGCCAAGCTTATGTCTAAATATGCGGAAACTCGGCTTACAGAGAAAGAATCAAGATACTTTGAATCTCTATCAAGCAAGATCTCTTCCCTTAAAAGCTATGAAGATAAATTTGGTTCAGGTGAACTTATCAATGAAGAACTAGCATCGATGAATAGCACTGAAAGTTACTACACTAGAATATATGACGATCTTGATGCGCTTTCAGAGATACAGATCGTTGAAGTAAAAAGAGAACTCTTTATTTCTAATGAAACTATCAATAGGAGTAACCTTATTTCGAAAATTGAGATAGTTGCCTTAATCGTCATTGCCCTAATGCTACAGCTTTTAATTTTCATAAAGCCGCTAAAATAGAACTCCCAAAAACTAAAAACCAAATACTATATACTAAATACTCAGTACCAACTACCAAATACCCTGTACTCAGTACCCAATACCCTGTACTCAGTACTCAGTACCCAATACCCTGTACTCAGTACTCAGTACCCAATACCCTTCCTAACCCCTTAAAACCCTTTTCACCAAAGGCCCGATGGACAAGCCCTGCACCACAATCGAGAATACTACGATTACATACGTGACGGTAAGAAAGAGCTCTCTATTCATCTGAGGCTCAAGGGACAAAGCCAAAGCAATGGAAATACCACCTCTAATGCCACCCCAGGTCATGATCAGATTTGTCTTTGGGATGAAGTCCAGCCTTGACTTGAAAATGGCTACAGGTCCAGAGAGCGCAATGTACCTTGCCAAAAGCGCCAGCGGTATGGCGATCAATCCAAATAGGAGATACTTACCATTCATAGAAACGACTAAGAGTTCCAGCCCAATCAAGACAAACAAAACGGCATTGAGCAGCACATCAATGAGCTCCCAAAATTTATCGACGTAAGTATGCGTGTTTTTAGACCAAGCAATGGTTGGGGCTTTGTTGCCCAAAAAGATCCCCGCCACCACTACAGCAAGCGGTCCAGACACATGTAAGTAATGCGCCAAAGCAGAAATACCCATAACAAGTGCTAAGGTGATAATGACCTCCGTTTCATAATTATCAATGACCTTCATGGATCGGAAAGCCAACCAGCCTGAGAGTAAACCCAATGCAAGTCCTCCTGCAACTTCCACCAAGAACAGCAAACCCACATCCCCAAAACTCATTGAGTCGATGCCTTGCTGAGCAATTTTGAAAAGTACGATGAATACCACCACACCTACGCCATCATTGAATAGTGACTCGCCAACGATCTTGGTCTCTAGTTTCTTTGGAGCGTTAGCTTCTTTCAAAATCCCTAAAACGGCTATCGGGTCAGTAGGTGAGATCAGTGCGCCAAATAGCAGGCAGTAGATATAACTGATTGGATAACTAAAAGCGATGAATAAATAATACATCATCGTACCGATCAGGAAAGTAGAAAGCACAATGCCGATTGTGGCAAATAAAGCGATTGGGCCTTTTTGCTTTTTGAGCGCATCGAGGTTGGTATGCAAAGCCCCAGCAAACAGCAGGAAACTTAGCATCACATCGAGCAGTGCCGTTTCAAAATCTACCGATTGGATCAGGAGCTTGGCTTCATCAAGTATGTAATGATTGAAACTACCCAGAATGGTGATCGCCACAGTGAAAACAATCGCTATGATCATCAAACCAATAGTAAAAGGAAGTTTCAGGAATCGCGTATTGATAAAAGCAAAAACCGCCGAAAGGATAATCAGGATGGTGATAATATTGAAAATGCTCATGGTAATTAATAGCTAGTTAATGTCGATTGAAAATGTAATGCTCCGATTTGAAACAGAGCCTTCTTTCAAGTTGGGTATTCTTTTTTTGGCTGTTCGCTTTTAGCTGTTGGCTATTGGCTTTTGGTTTTTGGTTTTGGACTGAGAAGGAAGAGAATAGGTAAGTTAACAAAGCTTTGATATACCACATTTACAACCCAAATACCAAATACCAATGACCCTGTACCCAGTACTAAATACCAGCTACCAACTACTAAATCCCAACTACCAACCCCCAAAAACCTAATAACCCAATCACCTAGACATTCGATACATCAACACCGCCGCTCTCTTTGCTTGTACGCTCAACATATTCAGATTTCCCGTTTCGTTGATCGTGTGGTCATCATCGCCGCTGAGGCCCATGCCATCAATGGCCATGTCTACATAGCCCGAAGTGAACGAGACATCTGCAGCACCTGCATTTCTAGGATTCACAGCTTCCACAGGACCAAAGCCCAAGTCTATGCTTGCCTGATTGTATTTACTCAACAGCTCCATATTGCCTTTGCTAGGAGCCAAAGGAGGGTAGCCGCCATCAGCAAATAAGATCTCGGCAGAGGTACCAGGATAGTTTTCGCTTACGATCCCTTTCATGATTCCTTTCGCTTTCTCTAATTGCACCAAAGAGACCGCTCGGATGTCTCCCTCTACAGTTACATCTTGAGCTACGACATTCTTTTTCCCAAAGGCCGTTCCGCCACTTTCATTTTCATTGTAGTTGATGGAAGTCCCTCCTAAGATCACTCCAGGGTTAAAGGTGAGGTTTTCTTCTACAGAAAGCCGCGTGTAGAATTCATTTAGAATGCGGGAAGCTTCATAGATGGCGCCTAAGCCTACCTTTTCAGTAAAAACCTGCGATGAGTGCGCAGCATTCCCTCTCACGTTCAATTTCCAACCTGAAGAGCCTCTTCTCGATACCACGATGGTCTTGGAGTCTCCATCAGCATTCTCAAAAGCCAAAGCGATATCCGCCCATTCAGCACCCTCTACCAGCGCTTGCTTCGATAGTTCGATGGGACTGCCGCTCTTTTCTTCATCACCCGTCATTACCACTTGGATCTGCATCTTGTCCAGAACCTTCGCTTCCTTGAGTGCCTTAAGCGCTAGGAGAATAATCACATCCCCACCTTTCATGTCTGCTAC
Source organism: uncultured Marinoscillum sp. (assembly GCA_964351625.1). GTDB lineage: Bacteria > Bacteroidota > Bacteroidia > Cytophagales > Cyclobacteriaceae > Marinoscillum. Next base: position 7,425 of record CAYGOV010000050.1, on the reverse strand, counting down.
GCCGGGACCTTTCATGATGCTGTCGTTGAGCATTTTATAAGCTTGGAAAGGGCTGTCAGGTTCGAAGACCGTATCCAGATGACCAATCAGTAGGAACTTAGGTCCTATGGTGCCTTTGGTCTTTGCCACTAAATGCCCAGCACGATTGAAAGAAGCACCTTCGACCCACTCGGTTTCCATACCCAGCGCGTCAAACTCAGTCATCAACTTTTGACCCACAGCTTTTACACCTTCAAAGTTCATGGTGCCACTGTTGATACTTACCAGATCTTTGAGGAGCTCAGTATGATAGGCGTTGTGCTTATCGATGGAAGTAACTAAAGCTTGTTCTTTTTTATCGATCTGAGCGGTGAGGAGTGTACTGCTTAAGCAAATAAGAAGGAGAGGTATGAATAGTTTATGCATTGGTCAAAAATAGGGGATTTTGAGTGAGGGGACATATGACTTTTAACCTTAACTGTTGACCTTGACTATGACTATTAACCTCTACTTTCTCTAACCTAGGAGCTAATGAACTGCGGAGGTGTTAAATATCCTCAAAATCCTCCATCGTCGTGCCAGCATTGAAGTGACGGATATTGTAGGTAAAAGTCAACATGAAAAACCGCTCCAACACCGTGGATTGTCTATCCTCTACGTAGAGCTCATTTACGTTTCTTTGTGCATTATTATTTTGCTCTAGCAGGTCATAAACATTGAGACTAATTTCACCCAAGTTGTTTTTAAGAAATTTCTTACCTAGACTCATATTGAGCAGGGTGTAGCTGGTGTCAAAGCCTGCAGAAAGTCCACTGTTAGTTTGGTGGCGCATATCCATTCGATACACAAAATCACCTAAGAATATCCATCGGTATTCGACATTGGTAGTTTGATTGTAGTAATTCTGGTTGGAATTGCTGTTTATGGAGTTTTCAATGACGTTATAGCTCGAGCGTGTGGAGATATTAAAATCAACTTTCTCGCTGATATTGCTACTAAGTGATGCTCCCAATCTGTAATTGGTGTTATTCGAGAAGTTAATTGCATCATTGACCTGACCTGGCCTTCGGCTATGCCCAATTCCTCCATTAAACCTGATATTAGATTTGATAATATCCAAGGGTTGTCCATAACTCACATAACTTCCGATATGATAATACCCATTTAAATTCACTGGCTTAGTCAGTCGTGATCCACGTTCGAGTACCACGCCATCTGAAATTTCGGTTTCTTGCGTTGCTAAGAATGTCGAATTGGTAATGAGATTGCTCGATATATCCGAACGGATAGTAGCAAATAGGGATTTACCACTTTCCATATTATTCAACCAGTATCTGGCCCTAAATCCGTGGCTATAAGTTTGCTTCAAATCACTATTTCCTGATCTCAATTGGAGTGGGTTTGAGGCATCTATGACGTTTTGAAGGTCTGAGGTGGATGGTTCGTTAGTTGAGGTCCTATAAGTGAGTAGTAATCTACTACTTTCATTCATTTTAAAATCAAATCTAGCTGAAGGCAGCCAACTTCTAAACACCACATTTTGCTGATCAGCCATAGGAAAACCTTGATCATTTTTCAGACGAGCACGCTGATACTCTGTCTCAAACTGGAGTTTCAGTCGCTCAAACTGATGCTGGTAACCGAGCTCTACTTGTTGGGTTAAGTAGCTGTTTTCAAAAGTGTTGCTCAAAGCAGTATCTAGTGTGGTGTTAGTCTCGTCTATTTCAAAGGTCAGCTGATCTGAGTCATTGATCCTGTCACCTATTTCGTACTCTAGCTCCACCAGTCCATTTTCGCCTATTGGTTCAGTATATGAAATTTGAGTTTCCCATGAGATGCCTGTCCTCAGTCTGTTTGTTTCTTGATTGATGATGGAAGTCCTAGTTTCGTCCTCATAGAAGACATTGGTAGCATTTCGGCTTGAATTGTCTTCATTCCAGTGCCACCCTGTATGGAGACGAGCCGTTAGGTTGCGACCAGATTTTTGAAATTTTCGGTTATAAAACAGATTGTTATTGTAGTCATAATCCTTTTTGAATGCCTCAGACTTGTTGTCTGTTTCGTTGATCGGGTTATTCAATGATTGAGTGTTGCCGTTGAATTGATTATTGAGATCCTCATGCCTGAAGGAGATGTTTGGGCGCATCAAAAGCACATTGTTATCATTGATATCGTACTCAAGTTTCATGTTAATATTATGTCTTGAGTTCAGGTTGTTCGCATTACTTGTCTCACTGTATAATTGACTTGAGTCTGAGTTTAAGGCATAGTCACGTAGCAAAGAGGTGCTTTCTTGATTTTGCTGTCTGGTGAATTGATAATTTCCGTTTATTTCAAATTTATCTCCTAGATTGTCGCTGAAGTTGATCCCTAGGTTGTTCGTTTTGATAAGGCCATTCTGCTGACGGGAGTCACCTAGGTCATTAGGGTTGGCGGTGTATCTGACCAAGTTGGTGTTATTACTTAACCCTGTCACAGTGATTCTTTGGTCATCATTGAAAAAATTAATACTCGCAGCAGTCTGATAAGACTTGTCGGTACCAATGCCTACTGTTGACTTGCCGAATTGCCCCACCTTTCTATTAGGCTTAGTGATGATGTTGATGGTCTTTTGTTGCTGACCGTCATCAAACCCACTAAGCTGCGCTTGATCACTCTTTTTGTCAAAAATCTGAATGCTTGCTACCATCTCGGCTGGAAGATTTTGAAGTGCTGCATTCACATCTCCAGTGAAAAATGGTTTGCCATCTAGAAGGATTATTTGGACATCTTCTCCATTCGCTTGGATCTTACCATCTACCGTGGAAATGCCAGGTAGTTTCTCTATGAGCGCTTGGCTGGATGCATCTGGAGCGGTCTGGTAGGCCATGGCGCTAAACTGAGAAGTATCTCCTTTCTGCATAGCCGCAACAGCTTTACCTACGATCTCTACAGCCGCAAGCACCTCGGTATTCTCGGTTAGATCTAAGGGACCTAAGTCCACATTGGCTTTTAGTGATATGCTTTTGTAAAACGTCTTAAAGCCAACGAAATTAACTTTGATCAAATAATCACCTTTTAAAAGTCCTGAAATGGAGAATTGTCCATCAAAATCTGAGGTGCCACCTTTGATAAGTGATGTGTCCTGAGGGTTGGTGACCATGATGGTAGCACCGGGGAAGGTGGTTTGCTCCTTAGCATCTCGCACAATACCCGATATGGATAGGTCTTGGGCAAGAGCCGAATGAAGCGTGAGGAATAGGGTTGTAGCTAAAAGATATTTTGTCGCTGTTTCCATGAAATAGGCAAAATGATATTGAAATACTAAACAAAGATGTCTTTTAATGCGAAAAAAGTATAATAATAGTCAGATTCTTACATAAGTGGCAAATACTAGTGCTAAATGAAATGTCGATTGTGTGGATTTTAGACAGATAATTAGGATGGGGTTGAGTTAAACAATCATCAAATGATAGATCGCAAATCTGATTATATACATATCAATTCGGAGCAAACAGGCTAGCTAAAGTATCTAGAGGTTTACTTGCACAGCAGTGCTGGTAATTACTCAGGACAAATTGGAATGTTCGAAATTGACTTTATATAGACCTTAGATTCTAGACCCAAAAGCAAAGAGCAGTCAGTAGTTTATGCATCCGCCAAAACTAGGAATTTTTAAGGGAGCCTGGTACATGTAAGTCTGATATTGACTCCTGACCATACGATGAATTTTAGCTTTGCACGAAGTGAAGTCTGCAATTCACATTAGGAATACCACTCTTCATTCAACGAAAGATTAATAATCCTTTTCAATCAATCGATCAACTTACCATTGGCTATTTCAAATTCTTTTCGACCAATAATTTGTGAACCCAATACTCCAAATCCATTTTCAATATTGGAATATACCTTTACAGGCTCTGAGAAAGGAGAGTCTCCGTTATAATATTGAATCTCTGAAGTGGTGGTATAACGATAAAATGCTTCTGTCATTCGGTGTATTTCTAGCCTGAATTGGCTAGTGTCTGATTTTGAGTCTTCAGAGTCATAGCTATAAATATCAGGAAACTCTATGCTGAATTTTTTATTGGAGCCATCGAATAATTCATCCGTAGTGTATTCATACAGTGAATAGTCTTCGAATTCATTTAGGTCTGCACCTAATAGGTAATAATACCATTCTTGCCAATCAGTGTATTTCTCAGTGATCAAACTATCCTTTTCTTCATCGTAATAGGAGTTATAGTAGCTATAATTGGCGTAAAGCTTTATCCAATAATAATCATCTCCTTTAGGGTCTTCCAAGATATAATCTAAACGAATTTCTTCACTACCGTATTCGTCCTTTCTCATACTAGCGCTTTCAAAGTAAAAGATAGGCTCTTTCAAAGGGATGGTAGTGGTGGCACTCACCTTAGTGAAACCATCCTTACTCACATCTAGTCTATAAGTTTTGCCGGCTTTGGGTTTATATTCAAGATAATATCCGGGTCTATCCCCATCGGAATACGTCAGTACGCCTATTGACTGTTGATCCTCGAAGACTTCCACTTTTGCATTTTTCACTGTTTTGAAATCGTAGGCATTATCAAGAATATGCCTGTTTTCGGTTACGAAAACGGTGATCACTGTATCATCCGGAGAAAGAAGACTATTGACCACCAAAGAAGGTTTGAACTCTGGCAAGTCCACATCTACCACCAGTTCACAACCGAACATGACGGCTAGAAGCAAAGTGATAAGGATATATTGAGCTTTTTTCATGGCGATCAAAATTTGAAGCTATAACGAACATATGGAATGAGAGGAAAGAGGCTGTACTGGACAAATTTCTTATTGCCACGGTTGTCAAAGCTCTGATCCATGAAGAATGGATTTCTACGATTGTAAACATTGTAAGCGCCCAGCGACCAAGATCGATCGTATTTTCCTTTCGGCCTTGTCCAAGTAAGACCCAAGTCCATGCGGTGATAATCACGCATTCGGAAATCATTGCGATCAGAGTATTGTATGACTGTTTTTCCATAATAGTACGAGCCTGAATTGTCTTGGTATTCACTGATGGGTAGGGTAAGGGCACTGCCTGTACCATATACCCAAGTGCTAGAGATAGAAAAGCGAGGACTTACATCATAGACTGCTACAACGCTGATATCATGTCGTCTGTCGTATTTGTACGGAAATTCCTTTCCGAAATTCACTTCATCGAATTGGCGATTGGTCCAAGAAAGGGTATAGCCCACCCATCCAGAAAGCTTGCCCGTCTTCTTTTGCAATAACACTTCCAATCCATAACTATCACCCGTTCCAGTAGTCACCTTTTCCTGCCAATCAGAGCCTAAGTTGAAGTAGGAGGAGCCTTCTTTATATTCAATAAGTCCGGTCATCTCTTTATAGTACATCTCCACGCTAGCTTCTAGTCCTTTGAAAGTACGCGCTGCGCCAATGGCGGCTTGCCAACTCCTTTGTGGACCTATGTTTTCTGTAGCTGGTACCCATAGATCTGTAGGAAGTCCCAGACCACCATTGGTAAGTAGGTGAATGTATTGGGTCATGGTAGCAAAAGATCCCTTGATAGAAAAACTATTATCAATCAAGTAGCGCATAGAGACTCTAGGTTGCAGACCATCATAGTATGAATTGTTCACTATGAAATTGGAGTAGTGTAATCCTACGTTTGCACGAAGTTTATTGGAGAGCTGAATGTCGTCCTCCACATAAGTGGAAAACTCCATAGCATAGGTTTTATTAGCACCCACTGTGGTATCAGATTGGCCATCCACATTGGTTTCATAGCCGAGTATACCTGGGTTGAATTGGTGGTGCGTGGCGTTGATTCCGTATTTGATGCTATGGTTGGGATTGGGGAGAAAATCAAAATCTACTTTGATCCCGAGATCATCTATCCCTGAGAAATACTCTATAGACTCAGATTCTTTCTCTATCTCTCCATCGATCCTATTGTTACTTTCGTACTCACTAAATATTCTGAACTTGTATTTGCTATAAGTACCTGTCACATTGGCAAATAGTTTTGGGTTGAAAACATGATTCCAACGAAGAGCGGTGATTGTATTGCCCCATTGCAACCCAAATTGGCTGACTTCCTCGTAGGTGTTTCCGTCGGATCTCCAATCATACTTATCTTTTGCAAAGCCTTTGTCTTTGCCATTGTAAAAGCTCAGGTAAATCCTGTCTTTCTCAGACAACACCCGATTTACCTTAGCATTGAAATCATAGAAAAAGTAACCGCCTGAAGCATCACCACCAGAAGATGCTCTGATAATAGGACGTGTGAGTAAGTCAATGTACGTTCTGCGGCCAGAAACCAAAAAGGTGGTTTTCTTATCTTTCCCTAGAGGGCCCTCCAAAGTGAGCTTAGAAGAAATAAGCCCGATGGCTCCTTCGCCATGTAGTTTCTGGTTGTTGCCTTCTTTCATGGAGATATCTATAACAGAAGAAAGCCTACCACCATATCGGGCAGGAAATCCACCTTTAACGACACTTACTCGGTTGATAGCATCAGGGTTGAAGACAGAGAAAAATCCAAATAAATGGGAGACGTTGTAAACAGGTACTCCATCTAGTAAGATGAGGTTTTGGTCTGGCCCACCACCTCGCACATAGATGCCACTAGCACCTTCAGTACCTCCCTGAATTCCGGGAAGTAGTTGCAAAGACTTCAGGAGATCAGTTTCTCCCATAAGCACAGGCAGTGCTTTTATTTGCTCAATTGGAACGTCGATGGTGCTCATCCGTGGTGATAATTCAATATTTTCTTCAGCCGTAACCACCACTGCCTCTAGCGTAGTACCAGGGTTCAGAGACACATTCAGTGATATGTTTTCATTCAGAGATATGGCCATCTCCTGAGCTTGATATCCAACGAAAGTGAATCTCAATGAATATTCACCTGCAGGCAAAGTGATAGAGTAGAATCCGAAGGTATTGCTCACAGTTCCCTGAAACGATGATGGTTCGATGACGGTAGCGCCTATTAAGTTCTCACCAGTGTCAGCATCGCGAATGTATCCGCTTAGGGTAAATTTCTGTGCAGATGCACTGGTTGCAAAAACGAGTACTAGCAACCCGAGAATATGTTTTGTCAAGGCGATTGGTTTTAGGTAGTTTGAAAGACGCAATTGCTAAAAAAATAGTTGGAAGACTGGCGTCATAATCACATTAAAATTATAAGAAACTGATGAAATTCAATGTGGTATTTACACTATAATAAGTAAGGATTAAAACCACTTGCCCAATTCCTATTCGTTATACCAGTTTTCGCAGCGCTTTTTCCTCTTCGTCATACCGGTTTCCTTAGCGCTTTTTCCTTTTCATCATACTGGTTTTCGAAGCACTTTTTCCTTTTCGTCATACCGGTTTTCGAAGCACTTTTTCCTTTTCGTCATACCGGTTTTCGAAGCACTTTTTCCTTTTCGTCATACCGGTTTTCGAAGCGCAGCGGAG
>CAYGOV010000049.1:0-21973 GCA_964351625.1 uncultured Marinoscillum sp. | reverse complement strand
ATTTACAGGCGATCATTGGTACCATCAGTATTATCATCGGATTCAAATGGTGGATCCAGCCTCGGTTAGCAAAGATGACTTTTCAAGATGCATTGATACCTCTAGTCTTTGTGAATACATTTCGATATCTCGGCTTATCATTCATGGCCAAAGAACAATTCTATGGGGGATTCCCAACTGAATTTCTAACAACAGTTGGATTGTGGGATATGTCCACAGCTATTCTTGCCATCATTACTGTGATAGCATTGAAAAACAAATGGGGATTTGCTATTCCTATGGTATGGATTTTCAATATTGTTGGATTTTCCGATTTGATTACTGCATTCCCGCAATTCTTCTCTTTGGAGCTTTATAACTACAATCTTGGTACCATCTGGTTGATGTTTATCACTTATGGGTTGGTAGCTTTCCTTAGCCATATCTACATTTTTATCTCCCTGTTCAAAAACTTAAGAAAGAAATAAGATGAACAATTTCATAATTTTCCAAATGCAAGCCACGGCTGGCTTGGTTGTATTCTTCTTCGCCTTTAAATGGTTTGTGTTTCCTAAACTAGCAAAACTCAGCATTTACGATGCATTGGTACCAATGGTTCTTATTCATGGTCTGAGGTACCTAGGGATGGTGTTTATGGTAGATACACAAGTTTATGATGCATTTCCAGATGATTTGGCTTTTACAGTAGGCGTCTGGGATTACAGCACAGCTATTCTGGCAGTAATTACGGCTTTTGCTCTGCGAAACAAATGGAAATATGCGATTGCATTGACGTGGGTTTTCAACCTTGTTGGCTTCACAGATCTTGTTGTAGCATTCCCACAAGTCTTTGCTATTGAATTCTATAACTATGATTTGGGCACCATGTGGTGGGCGTTCACCACCATCGGAGTAGTTAACGTCATCAGTCATTTCTATATTTTCTATCGGTTGATCAAACCGAATCCGGTTTCTTCAGCTAGCTAAGCTGAGACTTCTGAAGACTTGCCGTCCGCGACTTGCCGTCCGCGTTCCAAAACTTTGGACATCTTAATGCCAACTTATTAAAACCAAACCTTATGCTATTATTCATTCGTATTTTCTTAGTCCTTTATGGTCTGATTGCTGTTGGAACAGGGTTCCTTGGAATCTTTGCTAAATACTCTGCTGATATAGAACCTATGACTGACAACAATCATCGGTTCATAGCAGCCATCTGGGCATCTATGTCACTAGGTTTTTTCTATACTGCTTGGGTTCCTTCGGAAGTAGTGTTATTCAGATTCCTGATGATTGCCATATTTATAGGTGGAATTGTTCGGGCGATCTCCTTACTCAATTATCCCCCTAGTCCTGCGATACTTGCAGGTATAGCACTCGAGGTGATCCCCACTCCTATTTTATGGTATATTCATTCAAAATTATTGAATACTGGCTTACTTTAATTTCTTCTGACTTCCTACAAAGACTACCGAAGCTTGGTAGGTTCAAAATTTGACTACAACTCAATTGAATTATGAAAAACTGGACAAGAGCCGATATTCCGGCAGATTTAAGTGATAAGACCTACGTTATAACTGGCACCAGCTCAGGCATTGGAACAGTGATAGCCTATGAATTAGCCAAAAGAGGCGCTCAGGTGATTGCTGGCAATAGAAATGTAGCCAAAGCGGAAAAGGCAATGGCCGAATTCAAGAGAAGTTCAGATGATTTAAGTGGTCTCCGCATATTACAGCTAGACATCTCTTCAATGCAGTCCGTACGGGAGTTTGCTGAAGTAGTCAATGCGGATCCCAATATCACACATATCAATGGATTGCTCCTGAATGCAGGGATCATGGCATTGCCAACGAGGAAGGAATCGGTAGATGGCTTTGAATTGCAGATGGCCACCAATGTATTGGGACATCATTTGCTTACCTCTTTATTAATGCCGAAAATTCAACTTGCAACGAGAGCTGTGGTTGTTTCTACCAGCTCTTCAGCCAGTAGCACGGTGAGTGATAAGAGGATTTGGGATGATCTCAATACAGAAAAAAAATATGACGCATGGGAAGTGTATGGTCTTTCCAAAATAGCCGCAGTGCAATTCCGAGATGGTCTTCGCAAAATCATTAAAGATGCTAAACTAGAAGATAAAATTCATGCATATTCCACTCATCCTGGCCTAACTGCCACACCTCTATTTGATGTTTCTAGAGGTCTTTTTGCTACGGTTTTCAGAAGTATCAAAGGTGTTTTCATGATGGATCCGGCTCAAGGCGCTTTATCTACTCTGCGAGCCACAGTAGATGAATCACTTCCAGATGGTAGTTTTATTGGACCTGGAGGCATTACTGGGATGACAGGAAATCCTAAAATTATCAAGGAGTACAATCCGAAACTATCTCTTGACCCGGTATTAAGAAAAAAGATGTGGGACTACTGCGATCAAGCAACTCATACTAGTTGGAAAATTTGATCGCTAAAAACTAAACCCAAATACTCACAAAAAACCGACAAAATTATGCTGGCAGGACACTTCTCTACCGCCCTTATTGCCCATCAGAAAATCCCTAAGAAGGGCGCGTTGCTCTTCTTCCTGATTGCTTCGCAATTGCAAGATCTGCTTTGGCTAAGCTTTCACTATTTGGGTTTAGAACCCACGGTCCCGGCAGACTTGCTGAACGTTACATTGATGAATATAACCGTGGATATGGTCTATAGCCACGATCTATTGCCCCAGCTTGTTTGGATGGTCCTCACTTTTTTAATAGGTCGGCTATTATTTAAGAAAAACAGTATCGCCATAGCTGGTGCCTTATTAGTACTTGGACATTACCTGCTCGATCTGCTATCAGGCTATCCTCATCACGTATTTGGCGGAGATACTCATGATGTGGGCTTAGGGCTTTACTATTCTAACGTGTACCTAGCTATATTAATAGAGGCGGTATTTACAGGATTAGCACTCGCATATTATTTTAGGGTTGATTCTAAAAATAGCAAACCCCGTAGCACAAAAAACAGGCTGCAAATAGCAGGGCTGTTTGTATTCGGCATAGTCTTTCTATTGACCATAGGTAGCGTCTCTTTTCGCCAGTGGTTTAATATCCCTGAATTTGATGCGCCCTTTAACACCACAATGCTATCTCTCGTGTTTACCTATCTGCCTATGATAGCATACTTACAGTACCACGCAAGGCTCGAACAACCTGTTGCCTAATAACAAAAGTGATACAGTAAAATTAAGACATTCGCGACTAGCCGTCCACAACCATCCGTCAGCGACTAGCCGTCCGCGACTAGCCGTCCGCGTTTTAAAACTTCGGATGTCTCTCGAAAATAATTCCAGCTTTTTCACCTAAAGTCTTTACACATTCCGAAATCTTTTGTCTAACCAAGAAAAAAGATAAAGAATGTTATCATCCAATCAAAAAGTCCTCATTACTGGCGGTGGTTCAGGTATTGGGCTTGCCCTAGCCAAAAAATTTCTATCAAATGAGCATACGGTTATTATCACCGGGAGAAACTTATCCAAATTGGAGAAAGTAAAAGCTGAACTTCCAAGCATACATACTTTTCAAAGTGATGTCACTAATGATGTTGAAGTAAGAATGTTGGTGGATGACATAGAACAGAAATTTGGAGGGATTGATGTGCTGATTAATAATGCCGGCATTATGAACCTCTTGGATGCTGCGGATGAAAATAATGATTTGCTAAAGCAATTCGAAGAAATTGCGATCAATTACCATGCTCCCATCCGCATGCTTCATTACTTCTTGCCTCAACTCAAGAAGAGCAAAAATGCCACGCTAATCAACGTCTCTTCTGGTTTGGCATATGTTACCTTCTGTCAGGCACCTGTTTATTCGGGTACGAAATCGGCAATACATTTTTGGACACAAGCGATTAGACCACAACTCAAGCAACATAAAATCAGAGTTGTGGAATTGCTGCCACCAGTGGTGGATACCAAACTTGCCAAAGTCGCTGATTTGAAAGACGATAACCTCAAACCAATGCCTCCAGAAAAACTGGCAGACATCTTTTGGAAAGACTATACCAATGGCAAAGAGGAAATAACCCCAGGTCTTTCCAGTCAATTAAAACTCATGAGTCGATTGGCTCCTAAGTTTATTTTCAATCAATTGAATAAAGAACCTATTCCTAATAAAACAACCATATGAAAGTTTCAAAATTTAGAAATATTACTTTTATCATTTTAACTATATTTTGCTCATATAGCGCAAAAGCTCAGGAAATCTATCCCGGAAAGGCCACAAAGGTCGAAAAGGACATTTCCGCAGATTTCCCCTTTGAATCCAAATACATCAACATTGGATCGGAGAAAGTGCATTATGTAGAATCTGGAGAAGGAGATCCCATTTTATTACTTCATGGCTTACCCGCTAATCTGTATTTGTGGCGTAACATCATCCCTAACATAGATGGCAATAAAAAAGTGATTGCACTCGATTTTTTAGGCTTTGGTAAATCCAGCTTCCCAGCTGATAGCATCACCTCAGTTGAAGTGCAATACAAGATGCTAACAGATTTTATAGAGGCTAGGCAACTTAAAAATGTAACGCTTTTTGTACAGGATATTGGTTCTATTGCAGGAATGCTTTATTCCATCAGAGAGCCTCAAAATGTAAAAGCGCTAGCCTTATTTGAGGCGCCATTTATGCCGGCTGAAGTGATGTATGACCAACTTCCTTTTAGTTTCAGAGCTTTTATGCGCATCACAAGAACCCAAAAAGGGAATGAAAAATGGATGGTGAAACGAAACTTTGCAGGTAAAAAAATAGCCGTCAATTTCTTTACAGGGCGAAAACTTCCTAAAGAAGCTTATCCTTATTATAACCAGCCTTGGGATGAAAAAGAAAGAAGATATGCTATCACTAGAGGCCCTGACCCTGCAGTATTGTCTTACACCAAAGGAAAAGGAGAAAGTGAATTTGCGAGTCTGTTGGATACTATTTCTGACGGCATGAGAGAAACTAATATTCCAATACTTTACTTCTATGTAAAAAAGGGATTGGTGAACAGGAAGGCAGCTGTGGCTTATGCCAAAGAGAACTTCAAAAACGCTACCTATGTCTATCTTGGGGAAGGGAAGCATTTCCTTACGGAAAGCCATCCCAAACAAATGAGTCAGGAGTTTAATAGCTGGTATAAAAATTTATAAAATCAATGAAAAAGATCCTACCCTACATTGCCATTATTGGTACAGGAGCCTTTGTTGGTAACATGATTAATATCGGACTAAGCTATGCCATTCATTGGCAGTCTTTAGATCCCATCGCTTTTATGGAATCCTTTAAGGTTGATTTTCCGCTTTTGCTTGGTCCTACTACTGTCACATTAATGCCGGCTTTTATTGCGACTATATGGATGTATTTTATCACTAAGGATAACAAACAATCCAAACGTTACTGGCTGTTTGCTGTTATAGCACTGTTGCTAGTCAATATCCAAACTGCAGCCTATCACCTACCAATGAATTTAGATTTTATGGAGTTGAAGTACACTGTTGCAGAAGCCACAAGTAAACTCCAAGGCTGGGTATTTTTTCATTGGGTGAGGATCGTTGTGGCAATAACTGCTGCTGTTTTTGGATTGAAAGCATTCAAGGAGTCATTGAGATCATCTATTGACTAAAGATGCTTCTAAACTTCCGATATTTATCTTGAGATCGAAACCCAAAACCTAACTGCATGAATCCATTATCGAACGCCTACCCTTCTGATGCCTCTGACAAAGAGCTCATCGAACAAACATTGGAAGGCAGTAAAAAGGCACTTAATCAACTCATCGAGCGTCATCAGCCTTATATCTACAATATCGCTTGGAAGATGGTAGGCAACCCTATGGATGCGGCAGATTTGAGTCAGGAGGCCTTGATCAAGATTGTGTCTAATTTAGGAAGCTTCAATTACAAGAGTTCATTTCGAACTTGGGCGTATCGTATCGTGATGAATCATTTTCTCAATGATCAGAAGAAACTTCAAACTCACTTCCCTCCCAACTTTGAGGATATGGGACAAGCATTAGATGCCGCTCCAAGTATTGAATTAAGCGCCGATGAAAAGGAAGAAAAAAAAGAGGCCATTCGTGAAGTGCGCTTGACTTGCCTTTCTGGTATGCTGCTTTGTCTCAATAAAGAACAACGCTTGATCTATATCATCGGTGAGATCTTTGGAGCAGACCATACTGTCGGTTCCGAAATGATGGAAATAAGCAAAGACAATTACAGAATGAAGCTAAGCAAAGCACGTAAAGACTTATATCATTTCATGCAGAACAAGTGCGGACTCATTGATAAATCAAACCCTTGCAGATGCCACAAAAAAGTGTCTGTCGCCTTGGAAAGTGGAATCGTAGACGCGAAGAGCTTACTTTACAATAGAAAAGAATACTCCACTTTCAAAGCGCAATTAGAACCAGATGCGAGCTATCTGGTAGATGAATCGGAGATGAAATATGCAGAACTTCATCGCGACCATAGCTTTAAAACCACTTTCGAAAAGAAGAACTTTCTCAGTGCCATTCTTGAAGATGCCAACTGGAAAAGTCGTTTGAATTTGAATTAACTAGTCAAAAACTGATCATCATTCGCTAAAGACAATTATATAGAATACGATAGAAGCTTTCTTTCCTTTGAAGGTCTAACCTATCGTAAAATGTTTTTTTGATCTCTGCTAGATAGTTATCAGAATTATTCACTGTTCCATTTGGTTTTTGGTATGCTGTGCCCCATTTAATAGATACTGAAATCTCTGCTTATAGGTACGAGATAGTTTGACCTCTTCACCATCATTCATGATGATCTTGTCGGAGTATGAAAGTTTAATCTCATCAAGGTTCACAATATAGCTTCTGTGTGTACGGATGAAGTTATCCGGGAGGGTATCCTCTAGGTAATTGAGAGAATTTCTGTCCACCTCTTTCTTACCATCGGTCAAGTAAAACTCCAAATAATGATCATCTGATTTGATAAAAGCAATGGTAGATGTAGGCACTATGGCTTTACTGTTTAATTTGATATAGCCAGTGGCCTCCGTGTTTTCCTTGGTTTCTATCAAAGCTTTGAGTGCTTTGTTATCATCAGAAATGGATTGTGTCTTTAGGATGGTCTTTTTGAGTATCATGGACATGGCAGTAGATAGCACGATGACTTCCACTAAAAATCCAATGAGAATGGGATCAAACCAGAGTTTCTGCTCATTGATAACGCCATAATCTGCAACAATCTTCCCTAGGATTGCAGATAAAAAAAGCGAATAAGCCAATAAGAACATATTGGCCCTAAAACGATCTGTTTTACGGTAATAGATAGCTGCAGTAAATGCGAAAATTATTGCCGTGCTAAATAGTGTATACCTGACCACAAAAAGTCTGGTGGCATATTCCACAAATTCGGCGGGAAACATGATCCAAACTACGTATCCCATCGAAAAGAAGATCAAGACGATGCTCATTATCTTATGAAACCTCGGTAGTGATGTTTTGGTATTAAAAAAGGAACGAACGTATACAATCAGCCCCATGATGGCCAGCTGCCCTGCGGCAGAAAGTAGGTGGCGGTTAAATTCGGGCCAATCTGAAACAAAGAATTGATAAGAATATCCCAATCGGGTAAACAACCACAAGGCGAACGCCAGAAGATAGAAAGCATAAATCTTGAATGTATTCACTTTCACCACAAAACCAATCACCAATGCAGCGAAGGCCACCAAAAGGATAAACCCAAAATACAAGCTGTATTTGAGGCTTTCAGAAAAGTGCTCTTTATTAAAGGAACGTTCGGAATGTAAATAAATCGGAAATCTTATAGTTGAATTAAACTTTTGTAAATGCAACAAATACGTGGTGGTGTCCTCAGAAGTCAGCACCAGCGGCAGGATAAAGTTTTTATCATAAATCGGACGTTGGTCAAAAGGAAAGTTATCTCCGGTGGTAAAAATCTTATCCAATTTGTTTTCCTTGATGCTAAACAACTCAATGAAATCCATTTGTGGATAGTCAATCTCCAAAAAGTGATTGACTTCTTCTTTTGACGCATTAGCAAGTGAAAACACGAGCCAGTAGCTGTCTTTAGGAAATGACATAGCGGGATTGACCTTTTTATCGGTTTCCATTAACGCTTCTTGGTCTATTTTCTCCCAAGCCACTTGCCCCGAAAGAAGCTCAGGACTGTGAAACACTCGAGCGTAGGGGTTGATGAGAACTTTATCATGACTTGACAGCTCTAAGATGTTTTGAGCATTTGCAAAACCTAATACGCTTAGGCTAAAAAAGGCTAGCATTATACTCAAGCTACTACGTCCATACATCCAATCGATCTTCTCCACTCCTCTTGTACTCGTTTTTCAGCTTTCAATAATATAAAAAATGCCTTTGCAAAGTCGTGATATCAGCGAAAAATGAAAAAATAAAACCTTTCGGTTCCAGTTTACAAAAGTCAATCTCATCGAAGTGCTTTGCTTCGATTCTTAGAATCAATTTAGATCCAAACTTGTCATTTATGACACCTTGCAGGTAACACTAAATAAAAGATCGTTTGGTGCTACCAAACACTGGAGGACACTAAAAAAAGATTGAACCAATTCATCAAGTGGCTTTGGCCTTTCTTTATAGTAGTGCTTGGTAGCAGCAGCTAATTACCGCACTAGCCAAAAGTGATTTTAACCCCTTGGTTTTTGACTTAAAACTATGAGCTGGTTCTTCCAATCTTTCGACCTAATATCTTTATCCTATACACATACCAACTATTAGGTCTAACTTCCGCAAACATTTCAAAAAGACCCAGTCCATGTCCATACAGCAATACATCATCATAGGATCAGCGATAGTAGGCCTATGGCTTTTCTTCACGATTGTCCCTGTTGGCACATGGATTACGGCTGTATTTTCTGGTGTAAAGATCAACCTTATGGATATGGTTTTTATGCGATTTAGAAAGGTACCTGCAACTCTGATTGCACGGACGCTTATCCTAGGCGTGAAAGCTGGGATCAAAGACCTAAACTCTAGCGTGTTGGAAACCCATTATCTGGCGGGAGGAAATCTTACCAATGTGATGAAAGCGCTGATCGTTGCGGATAAGGCAAGTATGAATATGTCTTTCAAACAAGCTACAGCCATCGATTTGGCCGGGCGTGATGTACTTCAGGCGGTGCAGATTTCTGTGACTCCTTTTATGATCAATGTTCCTTCAATTACTGGCGTTTCTGCAGATGGAATCCAGTTAATTGCTGAAGCAAAAGTGACTGTGAGAACCAATATCGCTCAGCTGGTAGGTGGTGCTGGAGAAGAAACGATCATCGCCCGAGTGGGCCAAGGAATCATTTCTTGTATTGGTGAAGCAGCCAGCTACAAAACAATCCTAGAGCAACCTGAGAAAATATCCAAGGCAGTATTGGCTAATGGACTGGATGCAGGTACAGCTTTTGAAATCCTCTCCATTGATATAGCCGATATCAACATTGGTAAAAACATTGGTGCTATTTTACAAACAGATCAAGCGCTAGCCGACCTGAAGATTGCTAAAGCCAAAGCAGAGAAAAGACGTGCCATGGCTGTGGCACTAGAGCAAGAAATGCTCGCCAAGATACAGCAGGCTAAGGCACTGGTTATTGAGGCAGAGACCGCACTGCCAGCAGCACTTTCCGGTGCTTTCCGCAAAGGCCAGTTTGACGGGGTTCGTCAGAACTAAAAAAGAGGAATGGCAATCAGCTAACAATCAATGGCAATTTTTCTGCTCTAAAATTCTGAATTACACTCTTTTACTTTCCTTTTAAGACGAATCCGATATTGTTTTTGGTGTGATATATATATGGTCATAAGGTGATTTTCATCATGCATATTTCTATCTAATTTTCTTTACTTACTAACACTATTTTAACCCTTTACAAAAGGCGATATGACAGTTAGTAATTTGAAAATACTAGTTGTAGAGGACAGCCAGACCGCCCTAGCTGATCTTACTATGAAGTTGTCCTCCTTCGTCTCCAAAGAGCAAATATTTCCTGCTAAAAATTATGATGAAGCAGTGGTATTGCTTGATCAGCATAAATTTGATATTGCCTTCGTAGATCTTCATATGCCACGCAAAACTGGCATGGATTTGATCATAGATGTCATCCAAAAGAATCCTAAAACCAAGGAATTACCAGTGGTAGTTACTACGGCAATGGATCCTGACAGCTTCGTGACTTTCACGCTCAAGCCGCACACCTATAGATATTTGTTTAAACCTATAGAACTATTGGAGTTAGAAGAAGCTATCACAGGCATACTCGACAAAGGCAATGATTAAGGACAACAATACATTTCAGCCTCAAAATATTGCTTACTCTGACAATTGGGAATTTCTATCCACCTATTTGAAGGAAATGGATTTTTGCTTGTTCAATTTGCAAATTGCGATTGAAAAGAAAGATACAACCGCTTCAAGAAGTGAGCTTCATCAAATGTTAGGAGCCTCTCGCATCCTGAATTATAGCGATTTGGTGGATGAAATTATAGCGTTACAAAGCATCATCAAAGGCAAAAATCAGTCACAAGACACAACTCCTCTCCTCACTGGCATTCATAAACATCTAGAAGAACTATACAGATACTTAGTGATGGAGCGACCTAGCTATGATGTATATCTGATGTCTTCAGATGTAGATTACTTTAGCTCAGTCCAAGGTTCTCATGCTGAGATTATTAAAACCACTTTTTCAAGCTGCAGCACATTAGAAGAGCGTAAAGCATGCTTGTCTAGCAATGATGTAGACTTAATCATATATGACTATGATGGAAACCTTAATAGACTCAAGAAGTTCTCCGCAGCCCTAGTGTCATCGGGTATTGAAACGCCCATATTATTGGTATCGCAGTACTTTAGCCCATTTACACCAGGACGGGATAGTGATATAGCCAGCTTACGTGGACGTCTATTAAAGATCCCTAATTTGGATCAACTAGTGGAAGGAGTCAAATGCATTGTAAATGGTCGTGATTATTGGCCAGAGTAATTGATATCACCTAGGTGGACAATTTAAAAATTGAGTTCAAAATGAAAGAAGCACAAAGTATCCATGATCGTACCAATAAGTTACTTGAAGCTTCTCAGTCTATCGCTCATGTAGGCGGATGGGAACTTGACCTCATCACCAAAGATCTTTTCTGGACAAAAGAGACCTATCGCATTCATGATACCACACCCGAGGAGTTTAATCCTACTCTAGATGCTGGAGTGGGCTGTTATTTACCTAAGTCTAGGGAAATTCTTTTAGAGGCATTAAGGGCAGCTTCCGAAGATGGTGAAGGGTATGATCTGGAACTTGAATTAGAAACAACGAAAGGTCGAAATATCCATGTGAGAACCACTTGTGAGGTGACCATCGCCGAAGGGAAACCCGTGAAACTGACAGGTGCTTTCCAAGATATTACGGATCAGAAAACGGCTCAAAATCAGCTATCGATTGCTCTGGAGAAGACCAAACAAAATGAGAATTACCTGAACAATATCATCAATTCAATTGGTGACGGCCTAATAGTACAAGACGATCAAAGTAGATTTTTGTTAGCAAACGACGCGATATGTGATCTGTTGGGAGTAGCAAGAAAAGATCTCCTAGGCAAAACGCTCGCTGAACACGTCTTGCCCAAAGAACATGAGCATTTTGTAAGGAAAGACAAACAGATCATTGCCACCGGACAGGAAATAATAAGCGAAGAGCCACTTACTTTAAGAAATGAAGAAACCAGAATTATTTCCACAAGGAAGAAAAGATATATTGACCATAAAGGCAATAAGTTTCTGATTGGCGTAAGTAGAGATGTCACTTCGATAAAGCTAGAAGAAGAAAAATCCAAAAGAACCAATCAATTACTGGAAGCTTCTCAATCCATAGCACATGTAGGAGGCTGGGAGCTGGATATCGTCACCAATGAACTCTTCTGGACTCCTGAGATATATCGGATATTCGAAATGGCCCCTGAAGACTTTAATCCCACCTTGGAATCAGGGATGTCTTTTTTTCCACCCGAATCGGCTGAGATTCTATCAAAGGCAATACAATCTGCCATGGAAAGTGGAAAAGGCTATGATCTGGAGCTAGAGGCAAAAACCATAAAAAGTCGCTTAATCCATGTAAGATCCACCTGTGAAATAATCCTTAAGGATGGAAAGCCTATCAAACTAACAGGCACCTTTCAGGATATCACAGACCAGAAAAAAAGAGAAGCTGAAATTGTCAAATTATCCAAAGTAGTAGAACAAAGTCCAGAAAGTATAATCATTACAGATATTGACGGAAACATAGAATATACAAACCCGCAATTCACCAA
Organism: uncultured Marinoscillum sp.; assembly: GCA_964351625.1. Lineage (GTDB taxonomy): Bacteria > Bacteroidota > Bacteroidia > Cytophagales > Cyclobacteriaceae > Marinoscillum. Next base: position 9,664 of record CAYGOV010000049.1, on the reverse strand, counting down.
AGCAACAGGTTACTCTCAGGAAGAAGTATTAGGTGAAAAACCTAGAATTCTGCGCTCAGGGAAGCACACTGAAGCATTCTATGATGATTTGTGGGCCACTATCACTGCAGGTAGAAGCTGGAAAGGTGAGTTTCAGAACAAGAAAAAAAACGGCGACCTCTATTGGGAAAGCGCCAGTATTATTCCACTAAAGAATTCTATTGGGGAAGTGACCAAATATGTGGCAATAAAGGAAGACATCACCGAGAAAAGAAAGATTTTCTTTGAACTTAAGGAAGCAAAAGAAAAAGTTGAGAGAAATGAGCAATACCTCAATAACATCATCAACTCAATAGGAGATCCCTTTTTTGTAAAGGATGATCAGAGTCGAATCCTACTTGCGAATGACACATTTTGTAAGATGTTCGGTATGTCAAGAGAGGACATCATCGGCAAGACGCTTGCTGAGCACATTCCAGTTGAGGAGCAAGAGCATTTTCTAAAAATAGACCAGCAGGTCATTACCACAGGAGTGGAAAGCATCGTTGAAGAGACAATCACAATAGAAAAAGGCAAAACTCAAACTATTTCTACAAGGAAGACGCGATTCGTTGATAGCAAAGGAGATAAGTTTCTTATCGGTACTATACGTGATCTGACGGATCGTAAAGAGTTAGAGAATAAGCTTCTTAAAAACGCCCAAATTCTTGAGACTTCTCAGTCTACTGCCAAAGTAGGTGGATGGGAGCTGGATTTGGTCACTAAAAAACTCATTTGGACGGCAGAAACTTACCGCATCCATGACACCACGCCGGAAGAATTTGAACCGACCACAGCAGAATCAGGCCTTGCATTCTACTTACCAGAATCTTATAATGCGCTAACCGAAGCTTTCAAATCCGCTCTAGAATCAGGTCATGGCTTTGAGTTAGAACTTGAACTAAACACTGCAAAAAATCGCAAAATTAATGTTCGAACAACAGGCCGGGTGATCTTTGAAGAAGCTAAACCAATCAGAATGGTTGGCGCAATTCAGGACATCACGGAATTAAAGATCCATGAACAAAAATTAAAAGATAGTGAAGCCAGCGTTAGTGCCACACTGAATGCACTGTCTTCGAGTATATGTGTTATTGACAAAACTGGTAAAATACTGCAAGTAAACAAGACATGGGATGAATTTGCAGAAGCAGGTGGTCATAATAGGCCTCCAGGATGCTTTTCTGATTATAATTATTTCGATGTATGTAAGGCCGATTTTGAAAACGAAGACGCAAGGGTTGTGTACTACGGACTTCAAGTGTTACTCAAAGGCGATATAGACTCATTTGAGCATGAATACCCATGTCATGCTCCAGATAAAAACCAATGGTTTTTGTTACGGGCAAAACTCATGGAGACCGATGAGAGAAATATCGTTATTTCTCATATCAATATTACTAAACGTAAGCTCCTTGAGATTGAGCAGCAAAAGTTGATCGAACAAGCCAATCTGGCGATGAAAGCAGGGGAATTAGGACTATGGACTTTAGACATCACTTCTGGCAAACTAGAGTGGAATGATGAGCAGCTTGAAATCTACGGACTGTCTCGGAATGAATTCGAAGAAGGGATTGATGATTGGCAAAAGCAACTCCATCCTGAAGATGCTGAGTTTGCCAACGAGAAATTAGCAGGTATTTTTAGAGGCGAGGCATTTCATAATGTGGAGTTCAGGATCATCCGAAGGAGCGGAGAAATCCGTCATATTCAAGCATCTGGTACACCTATATATAACCAAGATAACAAGCCTTCCCAATTCATTGGTATCAATCGTGATATCACCGAGCGTAAGCAGATTGAGCAAGAATTAAGGAAAAGTGATCGAGTATTCAATTTAGCGGTCGATATGTTTTGCATAGCCGGCTTTGATGGCTACTTCAAATACCTCAATCCAGCATGGGAGCGAACCCTCGGTTGGACTACAGAAGAGTTATTAACCAAACCCTGGATCGAGTTCATTCACCCTGACGACAAAAACAATACGGAGGATATCAAAACCGTGATTGTTGATGGTCAGGAAGTTTTAGAGTTTGAAAACCGGTACATCTGTAAAGATGGTTCGGTCAAATGGCTTTCTTGGAAATCTCAGCCCTTTCCAGACGAGCATATCATGGTGGGAGCCGCCCGAGATGTGACAATGCAAAAGGAACAAAAGCGAGAACTCGAGCAAAGCGAACGTCATCTTAAAAACGCCCAGCGGATAGCCAAAATGGGCAGCTGGTTTCATGATATTAAAACGAACGTTGTTACCTGGACGGAAGAACTGTATAAAATGTTTGGTTTGGATGCAGACATGCCTGCACCAAAATGGAATGAACAGCCAAAAAACTATTCCAAAGAAAGCTGGGAGTTACTATCCTCAACTGTAGAAAAAACATCGAAAGATGGAGTACCCTATGAACTTGAATTGAATATCATCCAAAAAGATAAACATATGGGATGGATATTGGCACGAGGTGAGGCACTTAAAGATGATAATGGAGAAATCTATGCCCTCTCGGGTGTGGCTCTGGACATCACAAACAAAAAACAACAGGAACAATCTCTCAGGCAAAGTAAAGCTAGTCTTCAAAGAGCCCAGCAGATCGCCAAATTGGGTAACTGGTATCTTGATGTTAAAACCAACCGAGTTGACTGGTCAGATCAATTGTTTACAATGTTTGGTCTGGACCCTGTTATGGCTGCTCCCCAATGGGATAAACAACATAAATACTATACCAATGAAAGCTGGGAACTATTATCCTCGGCGGTTGAAAAAGCATCAAAAGATGGAGTCCCTTATGAACTTGAATTGAATATCATTCGAAATGACAAAACCTTGGGATGGATAACGTCACGGGGTGAAGCACTAAAAAATGATAACGGAGAAATATATGCCCTCACGGGTATAGCTCAGGATATCACATTACGTAAACATTCGGAGCGAGAACTGAGAAAACTATCAACCGCTGTAGAACAAAGCCCTGTGAGCATAGTGATCACTGACACCAATGGCGTCATAGAATACGCCAACCCAAAATTCTCTAAGATAAGCGGATACTCTTTTGAGGAAGTTATAGGACAAAACCCTAAAGTTTTGCAATCAGGCTATCATGATGAATCCTTCTATAAAAACATGTGGAAAACCCTCATATCAGGTAAAACTTGGACTGGGGAATTTCTTAACAAGAATAAAAATGGCGGACTCTATTGGGAAAGCGCAAGCATCTCCCCACTTAAAAACTCCAAAGAAGAAACCACCAATTTTGTGGCTGTAAAAGAGGATATCACAGTTAAGAAGACCCTGATGAAGGAACTCGAAGTAGCCAAAGAAAGAGCCGAAGCGGCTAATGAGCTGAAAGACGTTTTTTTAGCCAATACTAGCCACGAAATCAGGACACCATTGAACGCTATTATTGGCTTTTCAAGACTACTGAGTGATGATTTGGGCGAGAAAGATAAAGAAGTCTACCTTGATCAAATTAAGAGCAACTCCGAGCAGCTCCTTTCTCTCGTAAATGATCTATTGAATCTCACTAAGCTTGAAGGTGGAAATGTAGCTTTAATGAATAAACCTGTAGACTTGAATAAACTTGTTCGATCAATTTTCGCACAACATCACCAATACATAGAGACTCATCATAAAGAAATCGAGTTAAAACTGACTGTTCCTAAATCGGAACAAAATCTCATTCAAGTAGATGAAATAAAACTCAAAGAAATACTGCACAATCTCATTGATAATGCAGTCAAATTCACCAAAAATGGAACGATTGAATTAGGCTATACACTAACCTCAAAAGAGATAGAATTTTTTGTGAAAGATGATGGGATCGGTATTCCTCCTAACCAGCAGGATGCCATATTCAATAGGTTCACCCAAGTACCAGGCACTTCTGATAAGTATGGAGGCACAGGACTGGGACTTTCTATCTGCCGAGGTTTGGTAGAAGTCATGGGAGGTAAACTTTGGGTAGAGTCTGAAATCAATGTTGGCTCAACATTTTTGTTTACCCTTCCGAGAGTTTCTGCTGATTTCATCAAGGCCACTCCTACCGAAAACACCAATATTAGCCGATCAGATAAACCTGTCAATAAAGTGCTGGTGGCAGATGACAGTGCCTCAGTGAGACTGTTTTACAAGACCATTCTGAAAAAACTCAAAGTGGACACCCTCCTAGCCAAGAGTGGAGAGGAGGCCATCGATCTTTATCAACAAAACATTGAAAGTATCGACTTGGTACTCATGGACATCAGAATGCCCGGCATGGATGGTATAGAAGCGATGAAACGAATAAAAGAGATCAATCCTGATATCAAGGTGGTCGCACAGACAGCCTTTGCTATGGATACCGAACTTGAGAGATTCCGCAAAGAAGGATTTGACGATTGCCTTACTAAACCAATACCAGAAGATGAGTTAATGAAATTGCTTAAAGGTTGAGAATTAATCTTAGCGCCCATTTTAAGAAGAAAGAACTTGAATAGGAAACCGATGAAATTACCAAAACGCATGAAGCAGATTCAGGTGCTTTTGTTTCACAACCCCGATACTAACAATGAATAAACAAGCCTGTGATGAAGGTAAATAAAATAGATATGCGGATTAATTCAATAAACCCCATCACTTTAAACATACTTGTGGGGTCATCACTATTGCTTATCAGTCTTATACTGGGATTTTTCAACTTGGATCAAAAGTGGGATCGCCCCGAGCTCCATTCATCCCTTGAAGGAATAGGCGGTATCATGTGCGTGATATTGAGTCTTTTCCTGATCAACAAAGATTATTACAAGTCAGATTATCCGGTGCTGTTTCTACTCTCCTTGGTCTTCTTCATTATCGGTTTTGGGGACATCCTTCATTCTTTCCAGGAGCCCAACAATCTATTCATCTTCTATCATTCCTTTGGAGGATTCTTTGCGGGAATGATTTCATTGGTCGTTTTCTTCCCAACATTCTTAAGAAAGATCTCAGAATTGAAATATGGCTTTCGCTTGATGGTTATTTTTTCAGTGATCATCTTTTCGATTTTCATAGCTTTTCCTGATTTAGCTCCTTTTATGGGTACTGAAAATGAATTCTCAGGGCAGGCCATTGGTATGAACCTAGTCGCTGGCTTCTCATTCCTCATGCTCGCATTAAAGCTTCTGTTGCATCAGGTATCTAAAAAGAGCACTTACAACTATACTTATCACAGCCTCATTTTCTTGATCTTTTCTATTTCCTATCTCACCTTCTATGATTCATCATTATGGGATATCAATTGGTGGCTGTGGCATATCTATACATTTTTCATTACTGGGCTGGTCATCTACAGTGTCATTGCTTACCAAAAGAATTTGATCACCAGTCTAAATAACTCGAACTTGATGCTCGTGGAATCTCAAGCTGCTTTGCTCAAATCAAAGGAGAAATTGGAAAGTAAAAACAAAGAATTAGAGCAATTCACTTACATCACCTCACATGACTTGCAAGAGCCTCTAAATTCCATTCTATCCTTCTCCTCCCTTCTGAAACAATCCGAAGAAAGTAAACTCGACAAGACAGGTAAAATGAGTGTACGGATCATTGAAGAGTCAGCTATCCGAATGAAGCAATTTATCGTCTCGCTACTCGAGTACTCAAGAATAGGTAGAGTGAAAGAAAAGTATAATGTAAATATCCCTGAGCTGTTGGAAGACCTCAAGTCAGACCTGAATGATCTAATTGAAAGAGCAGATGCTACCGTTACCTATATTGGAAAAGATCTGACCCTCAGTGCTTATCAAACGGATTTGATCAAGCTTTTTCAAAACCTCATCGTCAATGGAATCAAATACAGAAAAGAAGACGAAAAACCATTTATCGTTATCAATGCTAACGAGCTAGCTGATACGTATCAGTTTAGTATTACCGACAATGGCATTGGTATAGAGTCCGAATATTACGATAAAATTTTCGAGGTATTTAGGCGATTACATACAAATGATCAATACTCAGGAACGGGTATCGGACTGGCGCATTGCAAGAAAATCGTAGAACTCCATCAAGGCCACATATGGCTTGAGTCAACACCCGGAAAAGGCTCCATATTTTATTTTTCAATTTCAAAAAACTGACCTAATGCATAAAAAATTAAAGCGAATCATGTTGATAGACGATGATGTCAACACCAACATATACAACGAGATCATACTCAACCAGGCAAATGCTGCTGAGGAGATAGTCATATTCCAGAACGGAAAAAAGGCTATAGAGTATTTGGAGATAGTTGACCACAAAGTAGATTTGATTTTTTTAGACATCAATATGCCGATTATGAATGGTTGGCAGTTTCTAGAAAGGTATAATGCTCTAGCCGAAGGCAATAAGGCAATCAAAATCGTCGTGATGTTAACCACATCAATAAATGAGGAAGACAAGGCCAAAGCTTTAGCTTTTAATATTGTGGAGAGTTTTATCAGCAAGCCACTAAAACCAGAGGTAGTAGTGCAGTTGATCGCTGAACTTTAATGACAATAATGTCACGAGAATGATCAGTTGCTAAGTTTATAAATTTCCAGTTCGGATTTAAACTAGCGCTTGAAAACATAAGAAATGGAACGTTTTTCGAAAGTTACAATAAGAGAGAATGCCCAATCAAAAGAAGTAAAAATTGGAACGGCTGTAAAAGCAGATTTCCAAAAGAGCATTATTGGCAAATGGCAGTCTTTAATAGATACTGCTGCCAGATTAGCAAACGTTCCATCGGGTTTGATTATGCAGCTGCAAGAAAACACCATTCAGGTATTTCTTAAGAGTGATACTGATGGTAATCCCTATAAAGAAGGTGAAGAAGCGAAATTGATATACGGCCTTTATTGCGAAACAGTCATTGGAACCCAAGAAAAATTACTGGTTCCAGACGCAAGGAATAGCGACGTTTGGAAAGCCAATAATCCCGATGTAGATATCAATATGATTTCCTATTTAGGCTTTCCAATCAATTGGCCTGATGGTGAAGTATTTGGTACGGTATGTCTATTGGACAAAAAAGAAAATCATTACAATAAAGACTTTGAAGATCTACTTTTTCAGGTAAAGCAACATATAGAAAGTGACTTGAACCTTCAGTTTCTTAACCATGATTTAGCGAAGAAAAACATGCTGCTTCAGGAACGAGACAATATCAAGTCGAGATTCCTCTCATTGATGTCACATGATATCAGGGGGAATATTGCGACCATGGATGAGTTTTTAAAGCTGTTAATCAATGATTTTGACCAATATGCTGCACAAGATCTCGAAGAAATATTAAAGTCTCTGAGCGAAACAGCTTCAACCACTAATGATACGCTTCATGATTTGCTCAATTGGTCAATGAAGGACGTTGTTCATTTAGATCCAGAGTTTAAGCTTGTTAATTTGATCGAAGTAATCGAAAAAATATTGCTTCATTTTAAACAGGTCATTCTGTTGAAGAACATCCATGTATCGAAATCATATTACTCCAATGATATTTTAATTGAGACAGACCAGAATATGCTTGAGGTGGCACTAAGAAACATAGTTTCTAATGCTATAAAGTATAACCTCGATAATGGAGAGCTTATCATTCAAGTTGATTTTGAAGCTGGTAAACATCAGATTATAATACAGGATACTGGAAAAGGGATGTCCCAAGACACACTTAGTAAGCTCTTTAAGTACGATAAAAACCATTCTTTAGGAACCAGAGGAGAAAGTAGTGCAGGTATCGGTTTGATGTTGTCGAAGGAATTCTTGGACAAGCTTGGTGCTGAAGTCTCAGTCACCAGCGAGATCGGTAAAGGAACCACATTCACGATCAAAATATAAGCAAGACTACCTCCTTTTGACTCAAAACTGAAATAGCAAGAAAGGAGTAAAAGTGCTTTCTCCCTTCACTCCTATTATCTATTAGCGAGACTTTAATGAATCTGAAAAACCTATGCAACGGATGACTTTGGTCAGTTGCATAGGCTGATGAACTTAGTTCAGTTCGATTTTTGTGATCATCGTCACTTGCGATTTGATAGAATTGGAAATGAGACAAGCTGCTTCCGACTTTTGAAGGATCCGTTCGGCCTTTTCACGGTCTTTTTCATTAGTAATGGTCACTATCGGCTCTAGGATTACTTCGCTGATTTGGAATTTACCATCTACTTTTTCCAGCTTGCCTTTAGACTTGCATTGGAAGTTTGTGAAATCAAGTTGGGAGTTTTCGGCTATGGCCAAAAATGTAGTCATCAGACAACTGCTCACTGCAGCAGTAAATAGATGCTCTGGAGACCAGATACCTGGTATTCCTTTGGGAAACTCTGGTGGTGTAGCTACTTCAATACAACTGCCCGCATCTTTAGTCAGTTCTGGCGAGCACATCACTCCTCTTCGGTCTGAATTCCAATTTATGTCAACATTATAAAAATGAGGTTCCATGATTTTATCGTTTAAAATTTGAGTGAATTCGATTAATTATGAAACAAAGGTGCAGCCTAAAAGCTTCATTTGGAGTTACTTATGTTACATAGGCTTACTCACTTTGCCTATTGTGTTTTACTTCATCCATTGACCTTTCTAACTCAATTAGCAGATGGATTCATGCTTTAGAATATATACTCTAATACTGTAGCAGTCTACCTTATCTTATATGCATAAATCCTCGACGCTTACATGTCGAGGATTTATAGCAAAAACAAAAGACGCTATTTGTGTTTTTATGATCTTAAAGTCCTGTAGGATATTCGTCAACAGTTCCCGTTTTCTCTTTTTGATAATGGAAGTCCAATGCTACCATATACACATCATCACCGTACGTATCTGTACCGCTTCCGCCATTGCGAGTCAATGAACAAATCAGAACAGAACTTTCTCTTTTTTCAGTTCCCCCTTGTCCTGATGTTGATCCATCCAAGGTTGCTATCCCTTGGGCATAATGTTTATCCGCTGTTCCTGCAGCAGTTGTAGTATTAACTGTATATGGACCTTCTTGTGGAAAATCATCTGTAACATTTGCCCAGGAATATGTAAAGGTCCAATCTACATTGCCGCCACTACCAGATTTATAAACAACATGAATGTGAAATTTTATGTCTGTTCCTGGCATATATTGGTGAGGAAGCTGTGCGGTAAAGTAGATACCTTCAGTACTACCATTTTCAAAATTTAATAGGCCACCGCCTCGATATTCAACATCCTTAGGTTCAGCTAGCCCTCTCTTGATTTTAACTGAATTTAAATTGACTTGTAAATCATCCCATGTTACGGTAGAAGCTACAGTAGCAGGAGCTACCCATTCAAAATCTCCAGTAGTAGCCTCATAGGTCAATATGTACTCATCAGTTGGTGCATTAACGGCTTTTAAATGTTTTTCAAGTATTTTATTATCGCCGATTGTCAATGCAACATCACCAGTTACATCACCAGTATGGGTAGCGTTGGTGACTTTAGCAGTGTTCGCAGCAACGAGTGCATCGGTAGCAATCACGCTGGTTACCGCAGCATCTGTGTAACCTACTTTGTCAGTATTCAATCCAATGGCCGTATTCTGCGTGGTTTGTTCTGCTTTGATGGTAGTGATATCGGTAGCATTGCTGACGATTGAATCTGCTTGGTCTTGAGTGATGCCCACTTTAGCAGTGTTCGCAGCAACGAGTGCATCGGTAGCAATCACGCTGGTTACCG
>CAYGOV010000048.1:0-22454 GCA_964351625.1 uncultured Marinoscillum sp. | reverse complement strand
ACTGGTGGCAATACAAACAATGCTTTTGCTATTGATGGAGCAACTGGCGCTTTGATTGTAGCGGATGTTTCAGCTTTAGATTTTGAGACCACTCCTACATTCACATTGACTGTTCAAGTTGCAGATGCTGCATTGAATGCTTCTGCTACTATTACGATCAACTTGAACGATTTGAATGAAAATTCGGTACCTGCTATTTCTGATCAGTCATTTATTGTTGATGAAAACAGCGCAAATGGTACTTCTGTAGGAACTGTTGTGGCCACTGACCCAGATGGAGATGCATTGACTTATACTATCACTGCAGGTAATACGAACAATGCCTTTGCTATTGATGGCTCAACTGGCGCTTTGACAGTCGCTAATGTGTCCGAGTTAGACTTTGAGACAACTCCTACATTCTCACTGACTGTACAGGTTGCGGATGCAGCATTGAATGCTTCTGCTACCATCACGATTACCTTGAACGATGTGGATGAGTCCGTGAATCAAGCACCACAGATTGTGTCTCAGACCTTTAGTATCGATGAAAACAGCGCAAATGGCACTTCAGTAGGAACAGTAGTTGCCACTGACCCGGATGGAGATGTGTTGACTTATTCCATCACTGCTGGCAATACGAACAATGCTTTTGCTATTGACGCTTCGACTGGAGCTTTGACAGTCTCTAATGTGTCTGAGTTAGACTTTGAAACAACTCCTACATTCTCACTGACTGTACAGGTTGCGGATGCGGCATTGAATGCTTCTGCTACCATCACGATTACCTTGAACGATGTGGATGAGTCCGTGAATCAAGCACCACAGATTGTGTCTCAGACCTTTAGTATCGATGAAAACAGTGCGAATGGCACATCAGTAGGAACAGTTGTAGCCTCTGATCCAGATGGAGATGGATTGACTTATGCTATCACTGCTGGCAATACGAACACTGCTTTTGCCATTGATGGAGCAACTGGCGCTTTGACAGTCGCTAATGTGTCTGAGTTAGACTTTGAGACAACTCCTACATTCTCATTGACTGTGCAGGTTGCCGATGCGGCATTGAATGCTTCTGCTACCATCACGATTACCTTGAACGATGTGGATGAGTCCGTGAATCAGGCACCACAAATTGTAACTCAGACATTTAGTATTGACGAAAATAGTGCGAATGGCACTTCAATAGGAACTGTAGCTGCCTCTGATCCAGATGGAGATGCGTTGGCTTATTCTATAACTGCTGGCAATACCAGCAATGCGTTTGCTATAGATGGATCAACCGGAGCTTTGACTGTAGCGAGTGCGTCAGCGCTGGATTTCGAGACGACTCCTACATTCTCATTGACTGTGCGAGTAGCTGATGCAGCTTTGAATGCTTCTGCGACGATTACGGTCAGTCTGAATGATGTGGCTGAAAATTCGGCACCTACTATTTCGGATCAGGCTTTCAGTCTTGATGAGAACAGTGCAAATGGTACTTCAGTAGGAACTGTAACGGCTTCAGATCCCGAAGGAGACGCATTGACATATTCCATAACTGCGGGCAATACGAATAATGCCTTTGATATTAATGGATCAACGGGAGCGCTGACTGTGGCAGATGTTTCAGCTTTGGATTTTGAAACTATGCCTAGTTTTTCATTGACAGTTCAGGTAGACGACTCAGAGTTTATTGCATCAGCTATGATTACGGTTAATCTTAATGATGTATCTGAAAATACTGCGCCTAGTATTTCTGCTCAAACATTCAGCATTGATGAAAACAGCCCGTCAGGTACTGTAGTAGGCACGGTGGCAGCTTCAGATCCAGAGGGAGATATATTGAGCTATAGTATCACTACCAGAAATGATGACGGTGCATTCTCAATCAGTTCCGCATCAGGAAGAATTGCGGTGGCGGACGCAACCAAACTTGATTTCGAACTAACAGAGACCTTTAGTCTCAAAGTGGTGGTAAGTGATGGCGAACTTTCTTCGGAGGCTTTGATTACCATCAATCTCAATGATGTGGATGAGACAGTTCTGGGATTGGAACAGTCAGATGAACTGACTATTTATCCTAATCCTGTTTCTGATTTCATCCAGTTGTCTAATTCTGAAAACATAGAAGCAGGGGTGATACGCATCAATAATTTGCAAGGCCAAGAAGTGAAGCGCTTCTTGATCAATAACCGCAACTACTATGATTTGACAGACCTAAGTCAGGGTGTTTACATCATTCTAATAGAGGTTAATGGAGGCATGAAGCCTCTAGGCACGATCATTAAGCAATAGGTAGAATAATACTAAGGCAGCTTGTTCTAGAAACGAGCTCAACTAGCCCCGGCGGTATCGCTGGGGCTTTTTTGCTATATGCTGTTTGTTAGAATATTCATCCATTGATTAACCAAATTCTTTTGCACATTGTATTTTTCATTGAACGATAGCTATACGTGATATACCGAGAATCGATATTCACTCAGTCAAAGAACGGTTCATGATTTTTGTGAAGAAAATCTTAGATTTTTCAAAGTCAAAATAATTTATGGTTCTAAAAATTCGTTTAGATCTGTGAGTATTATTCTTCACTTGGAGATTCAGGATTTCATTCAGTAATGTGGAAATAGTATGAATAGATGATGCTAATGGCTAATTAGCTGGTTAAAAAACAATATTTAATTGTGCTTTTTTAGGACTAATATATTTTATTTGAAAGCTACTTTCAGATTTTATGGGTGATATCTAAGTTGAGGAATTATGGATTTTGGAAAATTAATTTTAAAATAAATTTATTGATATGTATAGAATTTTTAGTGTTTTAGTGTTGATTGGATTGCTTGGAACAATGTCATGCAGGAAAGAACCATTAGGGTCTATTTCTGTTTCCAAATCAACAGTTGCTGTGGGTGAAGAGGTCACCTTTACCATTCATGATGCAGAAGATTATACCTGTGTTCGTTGGGGTGTGATTAGTGATAGTCCTGACTTTACAGATGTTTCGAGTGTAACTACTTCTGATCTTACTTGGACTTTAAAATTTGATGCACCGGGAACGGCTACAGTTTTTGCTACTTTGAAAAACTGTAAAAAGAGTGATGATCCGGATAATCTGTGTTCATGTGAAAAGAACCATACCTCTAAGAGGTTTGAAATAATTGTTGAAGTTGAGTAACTGATTGTATGCTGTAGCCTTTTGCTCTTATTGAGCCCTCATATAAGTGGTGAAAATCACTCTTATTGAGCTTTTACTGCTACCCTTTGTCTAGCCCTAGCGAAATCGCTGGGGCTTTTTTATTGGTAGATGTCATAGCGTCATCGAGTTTTGAATATAGTTGTCCTGAAAAATCTAATCAATCATTTCGATCAATCAGTTTTTGCTAAACATTAAAATTAGTTTACTCTTCAAGGGGGGGCGAATAAGAACACAAATTAGCAAGCAGAATTAGTTTCATTTGTAAATACCTCTGCCGTAAATGCCAATGGAAGGAATTCAAATAAGGAATTTGGGCATGATAATAATAAATCAATTCGCTAATTAATTTCTTCATATATTCCTCTACTTATCGAAATTCTCAAAACCACAATTACCCCTGCCGCCATGCTGAAAAATTATAAATCTCGCAATTATCTCTACCTGATAATGGTTTTACTAATCGTAGGATGTAACAAAGATGATGATCTAAAAACTGCTCCCGTGGCACCATCAAACCTTACGGCTACTACCATTTCTGTAAGCCAAATTGATCTGATTTGGAAAGACAATTCCAGTGATGAAAATGGGTTTAAAATAGAGCGAAAAAGAGATACAGAAAATTTCTCTCTAATTGCAACATTAAGCTCGGACGAGACGAGTTACAGCGATACAAATCTTGACGACAACACGGATTATTCATACCGCATACATGCTTTTAATGCATCATTTCCTACCGGTGAATATTCCAATATTGCTCATTCAGTGACACTGAGTAAGTCAGCACCTACATTATCCACCGATCCTATTTCTCTTATAACAGTCTACACCGCAAAGAGTGGTGGTACAGTAGAAGATGATGGAGATTCACCTATATTGACAAGAGGTGTCATTTGGAGTGTCAATGCAAACCCAACAGTGGAACTTGCAAGCAAAACGGAGGACGGAAATGGAATAGGGGCTTTCACTAGTGATATCTCTGAACTGGCTTGGGATACTGAATATCACGTGAGATCATACGCTACTAACGCAGCTGGAACCGGGTATGGATCTGATATTGTCTTTACCTCTGTAAGGCCTACATTGGTCACTGAGCCGATTACCGAAATCTCCATTACTTCGGCTTCTAGTGGTGGTACGTTAATTGGAGTTACGGAAGAAATGGTTCTTTCAAGTATGAGCGGTGTTGTCTGGGGTTTAAATCCTAATCCAACGATTGATTTGGATACAAAATCCGAGCAAGGTGGATTTACGCAATGGCAGACTCAAATAACAGGACTTGAAGGGAAAACCACTTATTACCTTAGAGCCTATGCTACAGATCTTAGTGAGCATAGTAACGACACAAGAATTATTTATGGAGATGAACTGGTTTTTTCAACAATTGAAGAGATACACCCACTAATCACAATTTCCTCACGACCCGTAGCTATCGGTAATATACACGCCACAGTAGAAGCTCAATTGGTGTCTGAGGGTAGTGGAATGGTTTTTCAAAGTGGTATTACTTGGAGTAAAAATCCTAACCCTCAGATTGACACTTCTCCTACCGCCACCAATGATATGGGGCTTGGTACCTTCACTGTTCAGGTCACTAAATTGAATTTGAATACTTCCTATTATGCAAGGGCTTACGTGGTAAGTGAGTTTGGGACTGATTATAGTGAAGAAATCCAATTCACGACCACCAGCGATCCTTTGATTCTTGGGGATGCCACTGAAGGTGGTGTTGTTGCTTATATTCTTGTTTCGGGGGATTTGGGTTATGACCCTTCGTTACCTCATGGTTTGATTATCTCCGAGACTGATTTAAGTCTTGAAGCCCCATGGGGTTGCTTTGCCACGAATGTCTCTGGAGCGGATGAGTCAGCTATAGGTAGTGGCCTTCAGAATACATTGGATATTATGGCTGCATGTAATGAATCAAATACCTTTTATGAAAGCCCTACCGCGGCAATGTTATGTGCTAATATGGTTTTAAACGACTATGACGATTGGTACTTGCCGTCAAAAGATGAATTGAATAAATTCTACGAAAACAAGTCCATATTACTGAGTGGTGGTGTTTCCTTCAGTGAAGTGACCAAAGATTGCTGTGGTAACGAAAGAGAAACTTACTATTGGAGTTCTACTGAGCAAGAAGATGCTGATGGTGCATGGATGCAATATTTTGTTGACGGAAAGCAATTTTACTATGCCAGTAGTTATCCGATGCTTCAGGCTGTAAGAGCGACAAGATCTTTCTGAAATAAATTTCTAGAAAACTCAGTAAAACTATTATATTTAGTAAAGCTAAAATAATTAGCTTTACTAAATGAAATCTATCCTCCACCTTGATCTTGATACCTTCTTCGTTTCTGTAGAAAGATTGAAGAATTCAGCTCTTATTGGAAAGCCTGTGCTGATAGGAGGCACAAGTGACCGTGGTGTGGTGGCTGCTTGCAGTTACGAAGCAAGGAAGTTTGGTGTGCACTCTGCTATGCCAATGAAATTGGCAAAATCGCTATGTCCTGAGGCGCAGATCATTAGAGGCAACTCCGCAGATTATACCAAGTACTCCAAAATGGTAACAGAAATCATTCGTGGAGAGGTGCCAGTATTGGAGAAAAGCTCTATCGATGAATTCTATGCAGACCTTACGGGCATGGATAGATTTTTTGGTAATCTAAAGCTAGCAACAGAGATTCGAGCAAAAGTGCTTCGCGACTCTGGGCTGCCTATTTCTTTTGGATTGTCCGAAAACAAGACCGTCTCCAAAGTAGCCACCAACGAAGCAAAGCCCAATAATCACCTCATGATAGACTATGGTCGCGAAAAGCAATTTTTAGCTCCACTGTCGGTCAAGAAAATTCCCATGGTGGGAGAGAAGACTTACAGCAAGCTGGTGAGTCTTGGTGTACGGAAAATCCATACCATACAGGAGATGTCTGTGGATCTGATGGAGCGTGCTTTTGGTGCCAATGGAGTAGCTATCTGGCACAAGGCCAACGGGATAGATCACTCACTAGTGGTGCCTTACTCTGAGCGTAAGTCGATTTCTACAGAGCGTACTTTTGATAGAGACACCATAGATGTAGTGAAGCTCAAAGGTATCCTCACGGCGATGGTGGAGAATCTTGGATTTCAACTCAGGAGAGGGGAGAAGCTTACCTCTTGTATCACGGTGAAGTTGCGTTACTCGGATTTTAACACCTATACGCTGCAGGCTAGGATTCCCTATACGGCAGCAGATCATTCGCTCATTCCTAAGGCATTGGACTTATTTGATAGGCTATATAACAAACGGCTGCTCGTTCGGCTCATTGGTGTGCGCATGAGTGAATTGGTCAATGGCTTTTATCAGATCGATCTATTCGATGATAGCGAGGAGCAGCTGAATCTTTATCAAGCGATGGACTATATCCGTGATCGCTATGGAGATAGATCTGTGATGCGTGTGTCTGGTATGGATGCCAAAACCATCGGTAGGTGGAACCCCTTTACCGGTGAACCACCTCCACTTTTAGCCAATAGGCATAGGTGATCTAGTCCGACTTATCTTTTTACGGGAATGCAGCCTCAGCAGGGGCTACCTGCTGATGAACACTCTAGCGACCTTAGTGTCGTTATTTAGTTCGATTTGCAATAGGTAGAATCCATTGGCGAGTTCTGAGGGTAGCTGAACTGTCATCAAATCATTCTCACTTGTAAGGGTATTTGATAGGTCTAGTTTCCCCCCATTTAAATCAATCAGGAAGATATTGGCGTTCCGAATAGGATTTGAAAGGGTGAAAGAGATCAAGTCACTGTGAACAGGGTTGGGGAATATGATTATATCTTCATCTATAGGCACCTTGAGTTGAAAGGAACCCTCCAATACATTTCTCTCCCCTGGATTCCCATTTTCCTCAAGTAAATACCAACTGTCAGCTTGACTGTTGTCCATACTTGGGTGCTTCAAAGCCAGTGTGTATCCATTGCCTGCTTTTGGCCAAGGTGCTTCTGCTAGGTAGCACGTCTCGTCAGCTAACTCACCAGCGTTATTATATAAACGAACACAATCCACATCTCCAGAAAGACCAAAATCTAAGTCACCGACTGCTGGGACATCCTGATGAAATGATTCGAATTTAACCTTGTCTCTGCAAACAATCAGATATTCTTGACTAGCTATGGATATGCTTGGCAAACTGAATGAATGCTCATTGTCATCATCCTTTAGTATCCAGCCGGTCAGATCAACAGCCTTACTAGACTTGTTGAATAATTCTATCCAATCTTCTGTGTCAAATTCTTTAGGAGGGTTGTAATTGATCTCATTAATCACGATTGCGTTCAGCTCATTAGCACGTTCGAAAACGGCAGTTAATTCAGTCGTGCTTGAGAGTGATATCTCTATTACACTTTCTGTAGAGGCGAAATCTCCTTCCCATCTAAGAAAGCGATAACCCGCCTGTGGTATGGCCTCAAGCTCCACAGGCATTTGGCTGAAATATGTCCCAGACCATGGGAAAGTATTCAGTTTAAGTGTATTCAGTTTTACTAGGCCTTCTGAGCTGTTAGCGTTTATTATTAAAGTGGTTTGAGATCCAAGATTAAAGCGAGTGGTCAAATGACTATAAACATAGCCTGGACGCGCACTGGCGTAGGTTTTTAAATTATTGACTTGATTGCGCCAATTATTAGAACTTCCTCCCCATCTATTCATGTGGTTACCTATTTCGGGCTCGATTCCTGAAGATATTTCATTGATAATGTTAGTAATGTTGTTGGATTGCCATGTGGTATTAAGTTGATCGGCAAAAGCATTAACAAACTGCTGTTTGAAATCTTCATTTTGGATAAGTTTTCTAAGGAGAAGAGTAGACCATGGCGGATTTGGCCAGCCAGGACCATTTGATTCAAGTGCAAAATTCAAGGTGTTATGGTTAGGACTTTCACCCCAAATACCAAAGCCGAAATCTGTATCATAAGCTATCCATCTCCATTTGCTTTCTGGTGCTGTCGATTTCCAATACTTGATATTATTTCCTGGCCAGTCTGTATTAGCAATGAATATATTTCCAATCTGATATTGAATAAAATTGGAGATATCTATTTTACTGGCTACATACTCATAATATTGATTTTCGGAAAGACTGTGGCTATTTACATACTCAATCAGTTTAACATACTCGGCTTCTTCTCCTTCTACTGGAATGGCATCAGCCTCCAGAATGATGATGTCATCTGGGTTTAGGTTGTGATGTGCTGCAAGGAAATCTTCGTTGACCTTTTCTCGGATATTTTGAATGCCCCAGTACTCTCCATTGATGTATACGACCGCTGGCTGGTAGGCTTGCTTATCCACTTCAGGGTGAAAAAGGGAGGTTAGGAATGCATCTCTGAACATGGTATTGTTCCAGTCATTACCAGAATTTCTCAGCACGATACTTGAAAATTGATCCATGTCTAAATTTTCAAAGAATGCGTAGGAGAGTGTTTTGTCGCCATAAGATTTACGGGCATGAATTGCAAAAGACTTTTGATTATTTGCTCTAGACCATGCGCCGAATATTTTTATCCCCACATTTTGCGCAAGAGCTAATTCTCCTTGAGTGTTTATCAGTTCAAAATGCACTGGTTTTTCCCAGTCCATCCAGAAATTCGCTCCGAAATATGGTAGGTTTGACTCAGCATTAGGGCCAAGTACATATATCCCTTCTTCATAGTCCCAAAGGTTATCCGGTTGTGTAGTCAGTGACACGACTGGTAATTTGTGGTTTGATTTTATCAGAAATGTTTGAGTAGTTATTGGTCCTGGTAGTGCGTCTTCATTAATCACTTGGGCGCGTAAGCAAGTTGTTATGGCCAGGCTGATAGGGTTGCCATCGTATATGGTTCCAGAAGTGGTGGGCAGAGAGCCATCAGTAGTGTAATAGATGTTGTCCTGTGTGCCGCTGGATGTTAGCTTGATTTCTTGTTCGGTGGTGTAGGCTCCTCCAAGTTTAGAAAAACTCACCTCGCTAGATTGGGAAGAGAATCCGTCTGTATTATTAGGAAGTGATGGTGTTGGCGTACTGAAGTATGCCCAGTCATTGCTGCCATCAGGCTTTCTGCCGAAAGAAATATCAGTGGCAATGGACTTGAAAGTCAGAGAGTCTATCAATTCATCCGAAGCATTGAATAGTAATAATGTCTCTCCATCTGCATTGAGTTCGAAATTGGTGTGGAGGTTATTTTTGATGGTTTGAAGATAGGGAGATGGTGAACTTTCCCCTGATGATGACCCTGTGCTGAGGAATGGTATAGCAGTAATGTCAGATGATCCAGTACTATGATTGTGTATCTGTATAGCGATCACATTTTCTCCTTGCTGGAGCACTTGTGATATATTTTCTATTAAGAAAAATTCAGGAGCTCCTCCCTGATACATTTGAGCTTCGTGATCAAAATTATCTGCAGGTTGGTCAAATTTAGGAGGTCCGTTAGATGTAATATTGGCTCTTGCGATTTCGGTTCCGTTGATGTAAGCTACAAATGCGTCATCGTAATCCATATGCAACGCGAGTTGCTCGATATCGTCAAGGCTATTTATTTCAAAACTTTTACGGATGAAAAGTGAAATGGTATTGTCTATGATTGTGCTATCGTCATTGTCACCATATCCAAAACCACTTTTTCCTTGAGGCCATGTGCTGTCGTCAAAAGTGTTTTGTTTCCAATTGGAAGGTGTGTCACTATTTGGGATATTGTAACGCCATTCATCTCCGATATCAATGATAGTATTCCATTGTATTGGTGCTTCTTTTCGATCTTTTCCGGAGGCAAAAATCAATAAGTGCTTCTGGGCGTGAATACTCATTTTAGGGAATTGCCACTCATTTGAAGAGTCTGAGATGGTGTATCCTTCTAGTTGTATGGTTTCGTTGCTGCTGTTAAATAACTCTATCCAATCAGGATCATCATTGTCCTCATCCAAAATGGTCGTGGTGTTAGATGACATCACTTCGTTGATTTTGAGCTGAGAATGCCCAATGTGGAATACGAGAAGTGATAATGAAGATAGAAATATCCTGTGATACGTGGATTTCATATTAGGAAAGATGCTAGTCTTTTATTGTGATTTCTTGATTTTTAAGAAGCAAACCAAATCGGAATTTAACAATCTTTCAAATAGTAAAACGAACTGATTGATATCGTTGATTAGTTAGATCACATATTTATTATATTTTTTCTTACAACGCATAGAATTAAACCATCCAGGTTGTTAAACTAAATAAATTAGTAAAGCTAAAATAATTAGATTTGTGAGTGCTCAATACCCACTCATATTATAGCTTCAAGTATGGACTGATGTCCATCGAAAGACTCATGGAATGGGCACAGCATTACCATATTAAAACGCTTGTGCTTACGGATGTCAATAGTACTGCAGGATCGCTGGAATTTGTGAGGCAAGCTCAAAAGATCAACATACGCCCTATATTGGGTGTTGATTTTAGGAATGGAGCCAACCAGCAATTCATCGCAATCGCCAAGAACAACGAAGGCTTTCAGTCCATCAATCGATATTTGTCCTTACACCTGCACGAATCAATTCTGATCCCTGCCAGTACTGTAGAAATTAGCAATAGCTACATTATCTACCCTCAGGACAACATTCCTGCTCGGCCACTTTCAGATAATGAGTATATCGCCGTGAAGCCTCATCAGGTCACACATATAAGATTTCTAAGCAAACTCCCAAAAGACAAACTGATCGCTTGCCCCACTTATACGCTTCCTCAAGTAGAGGATTTTGAGTTGCATTGTGTGTTGCGAGCCATTGATCTTAATACGCTAGTGAGTAAACTTTCGGATGCTGATACAGCCCGTAAAGAGGATGTTTTCCTTTCAAAAGGACAGCTAGTTACATACTATGAGGAGCTACCGGAGGCTTTTTCTAACCTAAAAGAGGTAATAGCAAACTGCCAGATAGATTTCACACTTGGACCAGAAGCCACCTCCCAAAATCTAAAAACATGGACAGGAAGCCCAAAGACTGATTACCAAAAAGTCCGTCAGCTATGTGTAGAAGGCATGGCATATCGTTATGGTGATCAGCCTGCGTGGAACATCAAGCGCCGTGTGATTACGGAGTTGAGTGTGATCCGACAGATGGGCTACTTGTCGTATTTTCTGATTAGCTGGGACTTGATCAGATACGCTCGGTCGAAGGGCTACTTCTATGTCGGTCGTGGGAGTGGGGCCAACAGTGTGGTGGCCTATCTGCTACGGATTACCGATGTAGATCCTATAGAGCTGGATCTGTATTTTGAGCGATTTATCAACCTTTTCCGCAAGAGTCCCCCGGACTTTGATATGGATTTTTCGTCTTGGGATCGGGAAGATGTTACCCGCTATCTTTTTGAGCGGTACGAGCATACTGCACTGCTTGCTACCCACAGCACCTTTCAGTGGCGGGCGGTTATTCGTGAAGTGGGCAAAGCCTTTGGGATGCCACCTTATGAGATAGAGAAGCTGCAAAAGACTCCCGAAAATCATCTAGACTATCACGCCCGTCTTATCCTCAACTATGCCGATAGACTTTCCGGATTTCCTAGTCATCTGAGTGTGCACGCTGGCGGGATTTTGATTTCGGAAAAGCCTATTCATTATTATACAGCCACATCTTTACCGCCCAAAGGGTTTCCGCTGACACATTTCGATATGCACATTGCAGAGGATGTAGGACTGTATAAGTTTGATGTGCTTGGCCAGCGGGGATTGGGTAAGATCAAAGATGCTTTGGAGATCATCAAGAAAAATCAACCCGACAGGCTGCCCATAGATATTCACAATATTCGCTTGTTCAAGGAAGATGCCCTTGTGCAGATCAATTTGCGTGAAGCAAAGGCGATCGGCTGCTTCTATGTGGAGTCTCCTGCCATGCGTATGTTGCTCACCAAACTGCGGGCGGATGATTATCTCACGTTGGTGGCGGCTAGTTCGATCATTCGGCCAGGTGTGGCTCAGTCTGGGATGATGCGCGAGTATATCCTAAGATATAGGATTCCCGAAAAGCGTAAGGAGGCACATCCTGTGCTTTGGAAGATCATGCCTGACACCTATGGCATCATGGTTTACCAGGAAGATGTGATCAAGGTGGCGCATTATTTTGCGGGACTTTCATTGGCGGAATCAGACGTGCTTCGAAGGGGGATGTCTGGAAAGTACCGTTCACGCGAGGAATTTCAGCAGGTGAAGGAGAAATTTTTTAACAACTGCAGTGCCAAGGGATATGAGGATGCGCTTACCTCAGATGTCTGGCGACAGATTGAGAGTTTTGCTGGTTACGCTTTCGCAAAAGGTCACTCGGCATCTTATGCGATAGAGAGCTATCAAAGTATGTTTCTCAAATCCCACTATCCGCTAGAGTTTATGGTGGCTGTGATCAACAATGGTGGTGGGTTTTATAGCAAGGAATTGTACCTACATGAGGCAAGAATGCAGGGTGCGCAGATTGAGTTGCCTTGTGTCAATCAAAGCGAATATGAGACGAGTATTCAGGGCAAGACGATTTATCTGGGCTTTCACTTTATCAAAGAACTGACGGATCAGACCATCAAAGATTTGCTGGAGGAACGGGCTGCTAATGGCTTTTTTGAGTCAGTTGATGATTTTGTGAAGCGCATTGGGATTTCTTTGGATCAGCTGAGTTTGCTTGTGCGGATCGGGGCATTTCGCTTTTCTGGGAAGGATAAGAAAACGCTGCTGTGGCATGCTCATTTTTTGCTGGGCAATACCAAGAAAAGTGAGAAGCGACTGTCACTCTTTGATCCACCTGTGAAGAAATACACCTTACCGGAGATTGATCATGACGCCTTAGAAGATGTCTTTGATGAAATTGAGTTGCTAGGCTTTCCGCTAAAGACTCCTTTTTATTTACTGGAAAAGCGTCCTGATCGTACCATACCTGCGAGCCAGTTTACTCGGTATATCAATCAGGTGATCCTTACGATGGGCTATCTCATCACCACCAAACCTACGAGCACAGCGAAAGGAGATCGGATGTACTTTGGGACGTTTCTGGATGAGGAGGGCAACTTCATCGATACGGTTCACTTTCCGCCTGTAGCGAAGAAATTCCCGTTTACGGGGAAGGGGATTTATCTGATGCGTGGTAAAGTGATGGAGGAGTTCGATGCGATCACGATAGAAGTCAGCGCGATGAAGCGTTTGAATTATATGGCGATGGAGGTGTGAGGTTTAGTAGAGATTATTGAGTAGAATGGAAAGTTCTTTATCAGAAATGGTCTCTTTGCTAGATTTATCGAAAATTGAAAGCAGATAAACTGTATTTCCAGCTATGTGAAGATGGGTTATTACTCTCGAGCTTCCAGATTTACCTTTTCCCTTAGATTTTATTGCTAGACGGATTTTGAAACAATCGTTTCCTAAAGCGACCCCTTGGTTGGGATTCTCTTCAAGTAATTCTATTAATTCAGAAAGGTCGTTTTTAAGTGAGTGGTATTTTTTCGCGAGTTGCTTAATCTCTCTTTCAAAATTGTCCGTGTAAACAATCTCAAAGCTCATCAAGCAATTCTTTCGCAGATTTAAGTTTTACCTTTCCCTCTTTTGCCATATTCACTTCATCCACTGCATCTCTCAAACCTTCCAATACTTCATATTTGTAATTGGTGAGTGGTTTGGTCTTTACAAAAGAGAAATTCTTCAAAAGCTCCATAATAAATGGTGCCTTATCATCTTTTATGTCAAGGATTATTTTCATCGCTTTAGCCTTTAGTAATTCAAAGATAATTGTTTTGGACCGAAAGGCAGAGAGCCAAATAGGGCGTTATTAGATAGATGAATTTCCAAAAAGAACTCCAAGTAACCCCATAAAAAAAACCATCCCACTCGGCTTTGCCGAGCGAGGTGGTCTCAATTAGCCAAAATCTGCTATTAACTCGCTTTGCTAGCGATATATTCGTCAACTAGATCTTCCAATACGCTCAATGGTACAGATCCACTGGTCAATACTACATCGTGAAACTCACGGATGTCGAAATTATCTCCCATAGCAGTTTGTGCTTTTTCACGGAGTTCTAAGATTTTCAACATTCCAATTTTGTAAGCTGTAGCCTGAGAAGGCATCACGATGTGACGCTCTACCATTCGCTCACACTCACGCTCGCTCCCTGAAGTATTGGTCATGTAGTAATCAATACCTTCTTCACGTGTCCATTTTTTGGAGTGAATACCAGTATCTACCACGAGGCGACAAGCCCTCCAAAGCTCCATAGCCAATCTTCCGTAATCGGAGTAAGGATTGCTGTACATACCCATCTCTTTCGGGATAAACTCACAGTAAAGTCCCCATCCTTCTACATAAGCCGTGTAGCCACCAAACTTTCTAAACTTTGGAATACCTGTCAACTCTTGCGCAATAGTACGGTCCATATGATGGCCAGGGATTCCTTCATGGTAAGCCAATGCCTCCATCTCAAACTTCGGCATGTTCCTGCTGTTGAAGAGGTTGGCATAGTAAGTGCCAGGTCTTGATCCGTCTGGTGCTGGTGACTGGTAAAAAGCTTTTCCAGCAGTTTCCTCACGGAATGCCTCCACACGTTTCACTCTGATTTCTGCCTTTGGTTTGGTGATGAAAAGTGCATCTAGCTGCTCTCTCATATTATCAATGATAGCAGTTGCGCTATCGATGTAAGCCACTTTTCCTTCATCCGTATTTGGGTAGTAGAATTGATCATCCGCTTTTAGGAAAGTAAAAAACTCCTGCAATGTTCCTTCAAAAGCTACTTGCTTCATGATCTCACGCATTTCGCCATGGATACGCGCTACTTCTTTGAGCCCAATCTCGTGAATATCATCAGAAGTTAGATCTGTAGTGGTTGTTCTGCTTAAAGCATTGTTGTAGAATGCCTCTCCGTTCGGGAATTTCCAAGCACCATCATCACTTGTAGCGCGGGTTTCCTGATCTTTTAGGAAAGCCATCAATTTGTCGTAGGCTGGTTTTACTTTATTTACAAGCGCATCTTCAGCACCTTTCAGTAAAGCTTCTTTAGTAGCTGGGTCCAATTCTATTTTGTCTAGTTTACCAGAAAAGTCTTCATAGAGCGTATTCACCTCTTTGGATTTTTCTATCGGAGAACCTTTCACAATATTGGCGCAAGCCTCCAATACTTTAGGAAAGACAAACTTAGGAGGCATGATGCCTGCTGCTTCACGTGCTTTCAGATTGTCTATTAGTTGGTCAAACATGCCTTCAACACCGTTCAGTCGGGAGATGTATGCCGCAGCATCGCTAGAGTCAGTGATGCCGTGGATATTGATGAGTGTGCTCGCCACGTTGGTATGCGTACCTCGCATTTGGTGTACAGGGTAGCTGTACAGTCTGTATTGATAATCTGCTATTTCATTTTCCGAATTCATGATGAAAAGGTCGTAGCTGATCTTAGTCTGAGCATCAAGCGCTTCTCGGTCAATGTTGGCTTTGGTATAAGCCAAGGCTTCTTTTGTGTGCTCAAGTTCCTCGGCTGCAGCTTCAGCAGAGTAGTCATCCCACTGGCCATAGTCTTTTTTGATGCCCAAGTATGACTGGTACTCTGGTGATCTGTCAACCATCGCGTTAAAAGTCTTGTCGAAGTACTCGTTGGCAACCTTAGATGCTTCCGCAATTTCTTCTGGGGTGTATGTTTTAGCTTTCTCTGCCGTATCGCAGGACTGAAAGCCGAACCCTGCAATGAGTGCAAGGGCGATTATTCTGATAAATTTTTTCTTCATGGTTTTTTAGTTTGGTCATCCAAATTATAAAAACTGATGCGTTTTAAATAGCTTTTTGTGATGAATGCCAGCATCTGTGTCTAATCGGTAAGAAGTAATAACTATAAAAATAGTTGTATAATTATGTTTATAGTTATAGTATTGCTTCATGAAGGAATTGACCAAAGCGGAGGAACAGCTCATGCAAGTCTTATGGAGGCTGGAGAAAGCCTACTTAAAAGACATTGTAGCGCAATATGATGAACCTAAGCCAGCTTACACTACCATCTCTACGGTGGTGAATGTGTTGGTGAAGAAAGATGTGATTGGCTTTAACGAACACGGCAAATCTCGGGAGTATTATCCTTTGATTTCTAAAGATCAATACAAGCGACAGTCCATGACTGGCCTCATCAATGGTTTTTTTGATAGCTCCGTGAAACAATTTGCTTCATTCTTTGCGAGTCAAAAGGAATTATCCGTTGAGGAGCTGCGAGAACTTCGTCAGTTGATAGACGATCAAATCGATAAACGGAAATAGCCATGTCTGAGCTCTTCATATATCTTGTCAAGGTAGTGGCCATTCAAGCAATTTGCTATTTGGTTTATCGCATGTTTTTAGCTGATTCTTTGCGTCATTCTTGGAATCGTTTCTTTCTTTTAGGTGCGTTGGTGGGGTCATTTTTGGTTCCTTTTATTTCGTTGACTTCTACAGTAGCACCATTGGCTTTGGTTGAGTTACCAACAAATAGTATTTCATACTTTTCTGGCGATGCTGAGGTGCTGATACCCACTCTTGTCAAGCAAGAAATGGGCTTTAGTCCTTGGATTTTGGTTTTCTGGATTTACCTCGCTGTTGTTGGATTTTCCCTAGTGAGATCTGTCTTTTATATATCCTTCATTTTTAAACTCAAAAAACAATCAGACTATGTAAATAAACATTGGTATAAATTATTCAAAACTGCACAGGAGCGTTCATTCAGCTTCTTTTCAAGTGTATTTATCCCCACAAAAACTTTCGGGACTTGTGCATTTGATCAGATCCTAGCTCATGAATGTGTGCATGTAAGGCAGCGCCACTCTGTGGATCGGCTGCTGATGGATTTAATGATTTCGCTGTTTTGGTTCAATCCCTTCATGTATTTGTATAGAAACGCACTCATTGAAATCCACGAATATCAGGCGGATGAGCGCGTAATAGCGCAGTATGGTGACCCGAGGGGTTATCAAGAAATCTTGTTTGCAGAACTGCAATCATCCAGATATTCTGGTTTGGTGAGTCATTTCAATTTTTCAACTATTAAAAAAAGAATTGTCATGATCAACAAACGAAAAAATAGATTTTCGCCGCTGAAATATGCGATCGTGTTGCCATTAATTTCATTGGTAATTTTTGCTTTTTCTGGTAGACAAGCGTCAACTCCATTTCATTCAATGTCCAATGAAATAGTAGATGTTTTGGGGCCTTTCCCGAGTGTGTCAAAAGGAGGAAACATAATCGAATATCAAAATGCTGAGATTCCTGAAATCTGCCCTTTGAAATTGGACGATAAAATCAGGGTTACTTCTCATTTTGGGATGAGGTATGACCCCATAGAGAAAGTAAAAAAGCATCACAGTGGGATTGATTTTCGGGCGCCGGTAGGCACCGAAATCATGGCTACTGCAGACGGTAAAGTCGTGGTTTCAGATGAATTTTCGAGCTGGGGAAAGAGAATTGATATTGAGCATTCTGATGGATTCCTAACTCGATTCGCTCATTTATCTGAGCTCGGAGTGAAAGAAGGTGAAATGGTGAAAAAGGGTCAGATTATTGGAGCGACTGGAAACTCAGGGTTGTCCAAAGGACCCCATTTACATTATTCAGTAATCAAAGATTCTAATCCTGTAAACCCAGTCGATTATATCAAAGACTACAATTTCCAAAAGGACGATGCCTCTGGTGTAAAAACCGGTAGCATGAGGAATGCAAATGAAGATGTATATGCCCACCTACAATTGGATTCAGGTATTTTAAGGGAGTCATTTGAAAAGCAAATAGAAGCACTTAATATCCAGGAAATGGAATTAACCAAAGTTGAAGCTACTGAGGAAAGGTATTTGGAAGCAATGACCAATCAAGAAGCAGCACTGGTGCAGGCTCAAGCAAAATTGATCCAAGAGGAGGGAAAAATGCAAGACTCGCAAATCAAATTGCAAAGGGCTGAGTTGAAACTACAAGAAGCTCAATTGAACCTCAATCAGAATGAAAAAAAGGAAAAGGGGAAAGAAAAACAAAAGCAAAAAGACAAGGATAAGAAGAAACCAAAAGGATAGATTTCGAGATTATCGAGAAAAATGATTCTGCCTATCAATGACGCTTTTTCGCAAGCTAAATCTGATGGGCAGTTTTAGCTTTATCAGGTCTAGCATTTTTGGAATCGTCATATTCAAGTTCCTAATTATCTTACTTCTATAATGGTGAAAAACTCTATTCTTATTTTATTCATTCTCTTATGCGGCATTCTGCTTCATGCTCAAGAGATCAAGCAGGAAAGAGAAGTTTATATAGATCGTTCGGAGATGCCTGTGGCTATTTTGGGACTTTTGGATAGTTTGGTGCCCAATGCTTCGAAGATTAAGTACTTACAAGAGACGGACGGGGAGCATGAAAGCTATGAGGTAAAGTTTGTTTTTAAGCACCGAAAATACAGTGTCGAATTTTCTAAAGGGTTGGTTTTAGAAGATGTGGAAAAAGATATTCAGTATCGCACCCTTTACCAAGGATTAAAGCAGCGGATTGATAGTACATTTCAGACAAATCAAAAGTACAGAATCCACAATATTCAAAAGCAATATTCGGCACAAGGACAGTCTGATATGCAAGTAATTCAAGCGGCAATTGATGATTCAGAAGATGTCACAATTCGATATGAATTGGAGGTTAGTCTGAAGATAGATGATCACTGGGAAGATGCTGAGATACTTTTTGATGCTAATGGCTATTTCCTTTCTAAGCGGAAGATTATCAAAAGGGAATCAGACTTTATTGATTACAGATGACGAAATATTTAACACTCATTTTCATCTTATTTTCTGTTTTGCATATTGCAAATGCCCAAGGTAAAAGGTTGGTGGTTTGGGAGGCGGGCACTTTTGTGACTTATCAACCACTAAGAAGCTGGAATTTCAATACGTCTATTGTGCAACGAACCAGTCATTTAGAGGCTGAAAATGACAAATATTGGCAATTGTCTTATCTGGAGTTGAATCAATTTTTCAACAGAAAAATCAATCCAAAATTTAATGCAGCTTTGGGTTATAAGTATAGGTCTAATTATCCTGTTGACGAATTGAATATATATGAACATCGCTTTACTGAGCAATTGTCTTGTACGCATTTTGAACGGAAATGGCGATTAGTAAGTCGTTTACGACTGGAACAGAGATTCTTTCAGGATGACTTTGCTCAGCGTCTTAGATGCCGAACTTCTCTAGATATTCCATTGTCAGGTGAAAAGCTTGATCCAGGTGAGTTTTATTTAGTTATATCTAATGAACTGCTCCTACAAGTAGAAAAGGGTACAAATGAAGAATGGTCTGATAGAATAGGTGGTAGTTTAGGGTTTGTCTTTTCTGAATCTCTTCGTCTTGAAACGAACTTTATACATCGATTTGAAGGGCTTACCACAAATTATTCTGACGTGCCTTTTGTGCATACCAATGTGTTGATAAGACTTTAGAGTCATTGGAAATTTTGCTACTCCTAGACTTTATTGCTATCTGATAAATTTACTGGTAGCGTAGTAACTGACTTCAAGTGAAGATCACGTTGAGGGAATGGAATGACAACACCATGTTGTCTGAACTGGGAATCAATTTCTACGCGGATTGCACTTTTGATAAATTCTATTTCAAACATCTTATCACTCCAAAACAAGATATCAAACATCAATGCTGAATCACCGAAATCTATAAAACGGGCATTGGGCTTTGGAGTATTGGCAACCTCTTTCTGACTGATAGCCGCCTCTTCGAGCAATCGCATGACTAGTTTCACATCAGATCCATAGGCAACTCCTACAGAGATGTTGAACCTAGTTTGAGATCTATTGTGAGTCCAGTTGATCACATTGTCACTTACCAGTTTAGAGTTTGGCACTATGATGGAAATATGATCTCTTGTTTGGATAATTGAAGTACGAAGTGCAATTTTCTGAACCTTACCTACAATATGCTCTATCTCTACGATATCACCTACTGAAACGGTTCCTTCAAAGAGCAACAATACACCACTCACCACATCATTGAAAATCTGCTGAATACCAAATCCCAGCCCTACCAATAAGGCAGCTGAACCTGCCAATAGCAAAGTGATTTCCACGCCGATTGAATCAAGCATCAAGGCTACAGAGAGAATCCACACCACATATCTCACGATCTGATATAAAGCCTCCCCTCTGCCTACATCGTATACTGAGGTAATAAACCTTCGCTTAATGAATTTGTGAGTAAACCAAAGCAGCGTCCATGTGCTCACAAGGATCACTACAACTTGTAGGATATTTGCTGGGGTAAGAATGAATCCTTTGATATTAAGGATTTCGTAGTTGATAAATTCCTGAAGACTCATACTTTGGTAATAAAGGAATGGCCAATTTAATCCATTTTGGCCAAAAGAATTTAGTGATTAAAGTGCCTAATTGAAAGAATTGATGGATTTCTTCGCATCAAGTTTTTTGGATGAAATTATTTTGAAAACCAGCTTATAAGTTCTTTTTTAAGAGCACATTGGACCATTTTGTTCTTTTAAAACATACTTGGTATTGAAGAAGAGCTTTTAGGATTAAGCAGAACAAGTAAGGCAAACTTCTATCACCGTATTTAGCTTTTTCAAATAGCAGTTTTACTGATTCATCACCTTTATTTTATCACTTCATATCCTAAGCATAGGTTGCCAGTAAAAATTACTGCCTTATGTCAAAGTATCTGTTCTCTATATTTTTCGCTTTTGGAATAATAGGTTCTGTACAGTCTCAAAATGTGGCCCAGCAAGTGATTGCAACAGCAAGTGATACTTTCACCTCCAGTACTGCTCAGCTTAGTTGGACTATTGGTCAGGTGGTGACTTCAAGTAGTACTAAAAATTCTGTCTTACTTATAGAAGGGTTTCATCAAAGTGAAGTAAAGACCTTCATATTAGGAGCAACTCCAAATGAAAATATAATAAAAGTCCATCCTAATCCAACAGTGGACTATGTCAATCTTCAATCATCATCAAAAACTGGAACTGGGAGTTATCAAATCATCTCAATTGAAGGTGATATTCTGATTAATCAATCAAATGTAGATTTCTCAAAAGAAAACGAAATCAACATGGTTGAATATGCCAACGGGATCTATTTGCTTACTATCAAAGCGGATGGTCAACCATTGCAACAATTCAAAATCATTAAGAAATAAACAAATCCGGTTAGTCAAAACCTTTTTTAACATGAAAAACATAGTTTTATTTATTAGCCTATTGGTCTTTAATAGTCTTCTGTGGGCACAAGCTCCAGAGGCATTTCAATATCAGGCCGTAATTAGAGACGCTGAAGGCGAGCCTTTCATTAATACAACATTAACTGTCCAGTTCAATATTATAGAAGGTTCAGAGATAGGTATTTCAGTCTATTCCGAATCTCACTCAGTCACAACTAATGATTTTGGTCTAATAAATTTGGCGATTGGGACAGGGTCATCATCAAATCTATTTGAGAACATAAATTGGTCATCAGGCCTGTTTTTTGTTCAAACAGAAGTGGATCTTGGTAATGGATTAGAAGATTTTGGCACTAAACAATTACTATCTGTTCCATATGCGCTTTATGGTGAGGATGACGATGCAGATGCCACCAATGAGATTCAAAGTTTATCTATTGATGGTACTGAACTTACCATCAGCAACTCAAACATGGTGGATCTATCTGTACTTCTAGATGGTGTGGGGTCAGACGATCAAGCTATTTCACTTGATGGCAATATTCTTTCGCTAGAAGATGGAGGAACAGTAGACCTTTCTTCGTTTTTAGATAATACCGACACCCAATTATCAGAGTCGGAGGTAGATGACTATGTGTCAAACAATGGCTATTTGACAGCAGAAACAGACGATCAAGAAATTTCACTTGATGGCAATATTCTTAAGCTGGAAGATGGAGGTACAGTAGACCTTTCTTCGTTTTTAGATGATACTGACACCCAATTATCAGAATCTGAAGTTGATGCATTTGTGTCAAACAATGGCTACTTGATGACAGAAACGGACGATCAAGCAATTTCACTTGATGGCAATATTCTTAAGCTGGAAGATGGTGGTACAGTGGATCTTTCTGCTTTCCTTGACAATATAGACACACAGCTTTCAGAAGCTGAAGTAGATGCTTTTGTAGCCAATAATGGATACTTAACTATAGAAACTGATGATCAGGCAATCAGCTTAGATGGAAACATTTTAACCCTTGAAGATGGTGGTACAGTGGATCTTTCTGCTTTCCTTGACAATATAGACACACAGCTTTCAGAAGCTGAAGTAGATGCTTTTGTAGCCAATAATGGATAC
>CAYGOV010000047.1:0-22554 GCA_964351625.1 uncultured Marinoscillum sp. | reverse complement strand
ATCTCATCGGGTAAAACTCAAAGATTCCCCCTGAATATTAGTAAAAACATCATCGATGGATTCAATGAAATCGAGATGAGCATAACTGGCATTAACGGTGGTCAGGATCAATTTTCTGGCAATAATTTTTATGAATTTCAGAGTCAAGTAGTCGATAAACAGGAGCCAATGCCTATTCGTGAGGATTTCGAAAATAGCACTTGGACCATTGCCAATCCGAATCAGACGTTACTTTTTGAAAACCTAAACCTATCAGGCAATCAAGTACTAAGAAGTAATAGCTTCAACAACGATACCATTGCTTCGAGCTACTTAGTTTCACCTATCATCCTCACCGGAAATTACCGAAAGGGAGCGATTCGATTTGATTATTCTTATGGTCAGCGATTGGGTTACAATGACAATTTGAAAGTCTTGCTCTCTGCAAACTGCGGCAAAACATTTGATATAGAGTTGCTGAGTCTGAATGCAGATCAACTTGCTACAGCTTTGAGCAGCGAAGCTTGGGTACCTGATGAACTTGATTGGAAAACCTACTTTCTGGATATCTCCGATCACATGACTTGGCCTGAGTTGAGAGTAGCTTTTGTCTTTTCTAATGGTAGTGGAAATCACCTCTATATTGATAATATAGAGGTGCTTACAACGAATGATCCTGATCAGCCCTCATTCGACATTCCTGTTCAACTCTACCCCAACCCTGCATTCAGGACCTTCAACTTAGCCTTGAACTTAGAGCGCAAGCAAACCATTCATGTCAGAATTATGGATATGAGTGGACATGTAATATTTGATAAGCCTTTTCCAAATAGTATCAATCAGACATTGGAATTTGAGGCTCCTTCTCAAAGTGGGTTTTACCTGATTCAGGTAACTGGAGAAAATAACTTGAATCAAATCAAAAGATTATTCATCAGGCGCTAGGTCCTGCTAATTGACTTAATTTTACCACAAATGAATGTAGGAATATTTTTTGGAGGACAATCGCGCGAAAGGGAAATCTCATTTGCTGGAGGTCGTACAGTATATGACAACCTGAATAAAGAGCTCTTTACTCCTATTCCAATATTTGTAGATAGCCTTGGTAATTTCATACTTCTTGATTGGCAATACCTTTACAAAGGCACCGTAAGAGACTTTTATCCAGCAGCCCGATTTCAAACATCTGGAAAGCACTTCTTTCAAATCTTTGCTGAGTCAATAGCCCAATACCCTGAGCAAATAGAAGAAAGTATTGCTGCGATTGGTAAAAGAATATCACCATCAGAGTTTTCCACTTTGATGGATTTCGCATTCTTAACTCTCCATGGACCTTATGGAGAAGATGGCAACATCCAAGGTATACTTGAATGGTATGGTGTTCCTTATTCCGGAGCTGGTATCTTACCTAGCAGCATTGGCATTGATAAAGAAATACAGAAACAAGTATTAGTAACTGCAGGATTTGAAACACCTGACTTTGTGCACATCAATCGTAAGAATTGGGTAAAAGATCCTTCTCCCATTGTTGCCCAGATCGAATTAAAATTCGAATATCCAGTAGTCGTAAAAGCACCACATCAAGGCTCGTCAATAGGTGTAACGATTGCTAAAGATCACGAAGAACTATTTCGAGGAATCAATAAGTCATTTTTCAGGGAAGTCATTATTGGTAGTGCTTGGCGGGCAAAAAGTGATGCGGAAAAACGCGCTTTCCTAGTCTCATTTACAGATATCCGTGAGGGACTTGGTTTTCCTGTATTGGTGGATGGTAAGCAGATCTATCACCCCGAAGATCTTTGGGAGCACCTAGATAGCAGTAATGCTGAAAGCTGGTCATTGGAGTCTCCTAATGGAGAATCAGCCATATTGGTGGAGTCTTTTATCAAAGGCAAGGAATTCTCTTGTATTGTGATCGAAGATGAAAATGGAGAACCGCTAGCCTTGCCTCCTACTGAAATTCGCAAGAGCTCTCAACTATTTGATTATCGATCGAAATACCTACCTGGTATTAGTCGCAAAGTGACCCCTATTGATCTCCCAATTGCGGACATCAACAGAATTCGAAAAAGTGCTGAGCGGCTATATACTGCACTTCATAGTCAGGTATATGCCCGACTGGACGGCTTTTTCACAGAAGATGGAAGCATTTTCTTAAATGACCCTAATACCACAAGTGGTATGTTGCCATCTTCATTTTTCTTTCATCAGGCTGCTGAGATAGGACTAAATCCCTCACAGTTCCTTACTTATATCATCAGCAAAAGTATTGACGCTAGAATCCAAAGTGGAAAGCAACTTTTCCAACTGAACGCACTCAAAGAATCACTTACCAAGAGTATCAAAAACGCTCAAGCATCGCAAGCTGATAAAATTAAAGTGGCAGTGATAATGGGCGGATTTTCATCCGAAAGGCATATCAGCGTGGAAAGTGGCAGAAATATCTATGAGAAGCTTTCCTCTTCATCTAAATATCAGGCCATACCAGTTTTCTTGACAGGTGACGAATCAGAGCATCTGCTATATCGTCTACCGATAAATGTGATGCTAAAGGACAATGCTGATGACATAAAAGAGAAAGTATTTCATCCCGATCAAGCAGTACATCCGGTAATCTCAGAAGTACGCCAGAGTGCTGAAGCTATTATCCAAAACTTTGTTATCGGTGAAACCTCTGTTTTAGAAAAATGGGATTACGACCAATTGGCAAAAGAGGTTGACTTTGCTTTTATAGCATTGCATGGACGACCAGGTGAAGATGGTGCTGTTCAAGCACACCTTGAAGCCAGAGGCATTCCTTACAATGGATCAGGTGTAGAAAGCTCCCAGATTTCCATCAATAAGTATGACACCAACAAAATCCTCAGAGACAATGGCATTTTAGTGGCAGATCATATGCTCGTGCAAGAGGAAGACTTTGTATCCAATCCAAAGGCTGCGATTCAATCAGTAATGGAACGCTTTCATTTTCCTATCATCGCAAAACCTGCGGATGATGGCTGTTCGTCAGCTGTCAAGAAAATAAAGACCCAAGAAGAACTAGAGGCTTTCGCTAAAATGATGTTCCGTGAGTCTGAAGAATTTCCTGAAGATCTGATGGCTACTTTAAAGTTGAAAGCCAACGAGGAGTTTCCTAGGAAGTCATACTTTCTCGTGGAAACCTTAATAAGTGCAGAGTCAGCAGATCAATTTATGGAGATCACTGGGGGTATGCTCACCTCGTTCGATGAAAATGGTACGCTTCAATATCTCGTTTTTGAACCATCAGAAGCTTTGGCAAGTGGAGAAGTACTTTCCTTGGAAGAAAAATTCTTAGCAGGTGAAGGTCAAAACATCACTCCTGCTAGATTTGGAGATTCTCAAAAAGAATATGAACGGATTTCTCTTTCAGTCAAGCAAACACTAGAAACCACCGCAAGACTGATAGGTGTTGTGGGATATTGCAGAATTGATGCATTTGTAAGGATCTTTAAAGATCGGGTTGAGACGGTCGTTATTGAGATCAATTCTCTTCCTGGCATGACTCCTGCAACAGCGATTTTTCACCAAGCTGCGTTGAGCAATATGAGGCCTTATGACTTTATTGACAGAATTATATCATTTGGTTTTGCCAAAAAATCAGCTCGACTGTAATGGCATTTCTAGTTTGTTTATCTTCGAAAGACTTTAGTAATACCAATCTCTAAATCGCACTATGGCGTTTTTAAAAATCAATTCTTGGAAGGATTTATTAATTCATTTGGTCATAGTTGGTGGTATAGCCACCATATTGGTGACTGGATTTTTCTATATCTATTTACCAGCAAGCACTAATCATGGTGAAACTATCACAGTTCCGAATGTAGAAGGAGTGCTATTAGCTGATCTCGATGAATTTTTGAACGCTCGGGACTTGCGTTATGAGGTGACTGCTGATTCTGGATTTTCTGCCGATTTGCCACCCTTGTCTGTACTCAAGCAATTCCCAGCTGCTAATGATAAGGTAAAAGAAAATCGGAAAATATACATAACGCTAAATGCTGAGAATGCACCTCTGGTGCGCATGCCAAAACTCGTGAAAGGCTCTGTT
The DNA here is from genome assembly GCA_964351625.1 of uncultured Marinoscillum sp. Taxonomy (GTDB): domain Bacteria; phylum Bacteroidota; class Bacteroidia; order Cytophagales; family Cyclobacteriaceae; genus Marinoscillum. The sequence continues at coordinate 18,506 of CAYGOV010000047.1, read as the reverse complement.
AAAAATGCCCAATTGGTACTTAAAACCTATGATTTGAGACTTGGCGAAATTAAATATGTTGCAGATTTAGCCTTGAATTATATCCTTGAGCAAAAAATGGATGGTATCCGAATCGATGAAGGTACTAAAATCCCTAAAGGTTCCGTTATCGATATTGTGGTTGGTGATGGATTAGGGCAGCAATCTTTGTCCTCTCCTAATCTGCTTGGTTTGGATTTAGAAAGTGCCCAGTTCGCAATAGTGGGATCTGGTCTTAAAATCGGAAAAATGACTTACGAAAAAGAAGGCAAAGCCGCTATTGAGGAAGAATTGGAGGATGGAACAGTCAAAACCACATATGAGATAGTTTCACCAGGGGCGATTTTTCAACAATACCCTGCTCAAGGCACAAGCATGCGCCTTGGACAAAGAGTGGATCTTTGGATATTTAGTCCTGACTCACTGAACAACAACCCTACGCTACTCGATAGATAGTGAATAAGTCAATCCTTTATATTTTAGGAGTTTTCATTGGGATAAATTGTCATGCCCAGTTTAAAATCTACCCCCTAAATCAGCAGCAACAAAAACAAACTTCACAGCTCCGAACAAGTTTAAGTCTACCATTTTGGGAGGATTTTTCCACTTCTAAAAGCACTCCAGACACGCTCAGATGGCTGAATGAATCAGATGTTTTTATCAACGCAACCTTAGGCCAAAACCCACCTTCCTACAATGTAGCCACCTTCGACGGACTTAAGTTGAATGGTCTCGCGCATGATATAGCTAGCGGTTTCAATGGAGCTGGTGATAGCTTGGTTTCACAGCCTATAGATTTGACGAGCATAGCCTTAAACAAACAATCATCAACCTTTCTAAGCTTCTATTGGCAAGCAAGAGGTTATGGAGAAATACCGGATAAAAGTGATTCAATAGTACTATACTTCAGCAAGTTAAGCTCTGACACCAATGACAATGGGGTACCTATATGGGACATTAAATGGTCAAAAACTGGTGGTGATGAGAACGTTTCTGAGCAATTCGAACAAGTCCTCATACAGCTTGACAGTCCCTCCTATTTTTATGGCAACTTTCAATTCAAATTTGTAAGTTATAGTAGCCAAAAGGGCCCTTTTGACACTTGGAACTTAGATTATATCTATCTAAACGAAAATAGATCTCGGTCAGAATTTTCACATTTTGATCGAACACTTTCTGGAAGCCCATCGTTACTATTTGCTCCATATTTTGAGATCCCTTCAGAACATTTTTTCTCCAACCCCACACGTAATTTGACTCAGCAATCAATTCTTGCCGTCAATCTAGATGGAGCTACTGCTGTTGGTCACCCTCTAGAATATTTCTATTCACTCAGAGACCTAACGAATCAAGTCACATTGGACTCTATCAACTTGGGAAATGGAGGCCTGGGAGGTTTAAGGCCATTAGAATATCGCTCAATAACAAGTCCTGAAACTTTCAATATTTCAACACCACTTAATCAGAGAGACAGTTTGGTATTGGAGTCATCTTTCTATTATTTGACCAATGACAAATTTCTCTTCGAGGAAGTCAATGGTACAGATACAGTCTTCTTACCAGTAGATCTTTCCATCAACGATGAAATAAAAACTCAATACCTCCTGCAAGATCATTATGCCTATGATGACGGTTCGGCTGAATTTGCAGTGGCTATCAATATTAGTAGAGGTCAAATTGCAGTCAAATTCGTACTTGATCAGCCTGACACACTTACACATATTGATATTTATTTCCCTAGTATAGCTCCAGAATCAGCAGGTCGTTCGATTGATTTGATGGTTTGGGATCAGCTACAAGACAGTAAACTCAGAAGAAGACAGACCTACACAATAAAAGCGCCTGTAGGTTTGAATGCTTTCGAGCGTATCAAGCTGAACTCGCCTGTATTTACTAGAGACAGCATATACATTGGTTATCAGCAATCCACCGATAATTATATTGGGATTGGCTTTGACAGAAACAACCCCTTAGCAAGTGACAATATCTACACAAACGTAGATGGAGCTTGGACTCAAAATACTCGTTTAAAAGGTGCAATTATGATTAGACCAGTATTTGGTACTGATACAGCTTTCAGCTTATTACCCGTAAAACCATTACTTAAAAGATTACATGTCTACCCCAACCCTACTGATGGAATCATTTCTATTGAAGGAGACTATCGCTCACTGAACATATTCAACCTTTCAGGTGAACTAGTGTATAAAGCTGCATATAAAGAAAACCACAATCTTAGCAGGCTGAATAATGGAATCTATCTTATTAAATTTGAGCACCCAAATAAAATAACTACTCAAAAACTCATCATCCAGAAATGAATGATATCAGCCCAAAAGAACTAAAAAAGCGCCTTACTTCTGGAGAGAAAATAATCATCATTGACGTTCGAGAAGAATGGGAATATGATGAAAGCAATATAGGCGCACTCAATATTCCACTCAATTCTATTCCTGAAAAGCTCAATCAACTTTTAGATTTTAGAAAGAAGGAAATAATCGTTCACTGTAAAAGCGGCAAACGCAGCGGACAAGCAAAAAAATACCTTACACAACATGAGTTCACTCATGTACGGTCCCTGATCGGCGGTTTCGATCAATATTTAAACGAATGAAGCTATGAAGCAAATATTGACACTTTTTATCAGTCTCTCCTTTCTATATGCTCCTGCGCAATCACCCTGCGTCTCTGGATTAGCAGATGGTCAATACCCTTGCAATCAAGTTACATTAATGGGCCATCTCAGCCCGCAAGAACTCAAAGCTGTAGAACTTAACGGCTTCTTTTTGAATGATATCTGGGGCTGGACAGACCCTATGAATGATAAAGAATATGCCCTAATTGGTGCTACGGATGCTGTAATATTCGTTGATGTTTCAGATCCAACAGATCCGATACTTATTGGCAAGTTGCCAGAGCCACCAAGTAGCAATAATTCAAGGGTGCTTCACGGAAAATCCTATTGGAGAGACCTTAAAGTATATCAGGATCATGCTTTCATAGTAAGTGACATCAATTCAGAACATGGAATGCAAGTATTTGATCTTACAAAATTGAGAGATCATGATGGTAGTAGCGAGATCGTTTTTGAACAAGACTTTTTATATAAAGAAATAGGCTCAGCGCATAATATTGTTATTAATGAAGAGACAGGGTATGCATATATAGTAGGCTCTAGACAAGCATGTTCAGGTGGATTGCATATGGTGGATATTCGCACACCTCTTTCTCCACAATTTATCGGCTGTTTTGCAGAAGATGGATACACACATGACGCACAATGTGTGGTATATCAAGGGTCTGATGAAAGGTATATCGGTAGGGAAATATGCTTTAATTCGAACGAAGACACTTTCACAATAGTAGATGTAGAAGATAAAGATAATCCTGTGATGCTAGGACGAGAAACATACGAAAATGTCCATTACACACATCAAGGATGGCTTTCTGAAGATCATAAATACTTTCTATCTAATGATGAGTTGGATGAAACAGCTGGTGTAAGTATCTACGCTAAAACACTCATTTGGGAACTAAATGATCTGGAAAATCCAAAACTCATTGGTCTTTACTACAACAACGCGGCAGCTATAGATCACAACCTATACACACATAACAATTTGGTCTTTGAATCAAATTACGAAAGTGGCTTAAGGGTATTAGACATGAGTGCCATAGCACAGGGAAAACTGCGAGAAAAAGCTTTTTTTGATACCTATCCACAAGGAAATAACCTGGACTATAATGGCGCATGGAGTAATTACCCTTATTTCAAAAGTGGAAATATCATCGTATCGGATATCAACAATGGCCTTTTCATTCTTAAACTAGATTTGAGCGAGGACCCAATTGTCAGCCAACCTCAGGATCAGTCAGAATGTAGTACAGGAGGAGCGCGTTTCAATATTGGTGTAGACGGAAAGGCACTCACCTACCAGTGGGAAAGATTTTACAACAAAGCGTATGGCACTCTAAACGATAGTCCTCAAATAATTGGAACAAAGGATTCATTGCTGATTGTTTCTCCTACGGATTTGAGTGCAGATTATGTGTTTCGTTGTAAAATTCTAGATGAGGATGGAAATGTATTCTACACATTTCCTGTTCAGTACGAAATAGAATCAATCTCCGAAAGCTTAATTGCTGATTTTGAAATATCCGTAGATGCTAACAACTCGAGTATCACCTTGACAAATAAAACGTCAGAAAGCATTGCCTATGAATGGTATTTAAATGACAGTCTAGTATCCACTGAAGAAAACCCAGTCATTTATGTAGCTGAAAATGAAGATGTGTCAATTGAGCTTATGGTCTACACAAGTTGTGCTTTTGCAAAAACTATCAAGAGTGCTTCTTTTGTCCCGTTACTGGTTAATGATCATTCGTTTTTTACTGTATACCCAAATCCAGCATCAGACTACATCTCGGTAGATGCTGGACTAAATTCTAAAATAAACTTGATGGATCTCTCTGGTCGTGTTTTAATGACTTTTAAATCAGATTCAGAATCGATCAGAATCGATCTGAAATCATTGAATTCTGGCACCTATCTAATTTCGGTGCAAGACTTGGATCATACTGAAGCAATTAGGTTCATCAAAAGGTAGTTATCCAATCACAAAAGGCTCTGGACTGAAGCAGAGCACGAATATTAATAATGCAATCCAACCAAGTATCTTCCTCTCAATTGTGAGTGGGGTTGTATCATAAACAGGAGGATGTTTGATGCCAATGAAACGGCCCAAAATCAAAGCAAATAGCAACCATCCACTATAACCCTGCCAACCAAGTAAATGGCTTAGAATGAATTGAGCGCCGAATATTGCCGCTGCAAACACCCATCTATCCTGTCGTGATTTGAAGAGTGAAGTGGCAGCAAATTGTAAAAAATACAAATAGGCAATAACCGCAAGCAAGAATTGCAATAAACTTTCTAAACTTAAGTCTACCAAATCATTAACCGTCACCAAGCCCAATCCGGCATAAAAAATAAATCCCGTGAACAGTATTTTAGATACTTTCTCATGTCGCTCTGGACCTAGAAGACCAAACAGAATATGCCCACCATCTAGTTGACCGATCGGTAAGAGATTCAATGCTGTGAAGAATAATGCAAGATAGCCCGCAAGTATCATTGGATAATGAATCATCTCGTTTTCATTCGGCAGACGATTCGGATCCGCTACATTCTTTTTAAAAAACGAAAAGATCAAGTTATCACCAAATCTAAAAGATGTGGTTTCATCATTTTGATATACGTAATCAGCATAATCAAGCCCGTACTGCTCATATTCTGGATGCACTTGATAGATATATTCTGGTTCTGGTAGGTTAGCAAACCCCATCCATATCACTAGTAAGGCAACCACAAATCCAGCTAAAGGACCAGCTATTCCAATATCAAAATAATGCTTTAGGGTATATATGGGATCCTTGATTCGAATGAAAGCACCCATCGTACCGAAAGTAGGCATCAAAATAAACCCTAACCACATGGGAATGTAGTAGGGCAACGAAACACCTATTTTGTGATATTTCGCCATGAAGTAATGACCAAACTCGTGAAAAGTCAAGATGAGTAGAAATGGAATTGAAAACTCAAATCCTCTAAGAAAATCACTCCACCCCATTAGAGCTTTTTCGTCCACCCATAGCAAATACTTCCCCAACATCCATTCGGTTCCTGCTAGTGTCGTCACAATAAGTGTGACTAAGAACAGTCCACCATGAATAAGTATTTGTCTTTGCTGTTCGCTCATAAAGAAATTATTGAGAAAATATCATCTGGTTTCAGTACCTGCTCGGCGTTTAAACCTGCCCCTCTTGCAGCCTCAATATTCTCCCTTTTATCATCCAAAAAGAGGGCTTTTAAAGGATTTAGTTTTTGATCATCTATGATAAACTCATAGATGTCCTTATTAGGTTTTCGTTTGCCTATAATATGCGAGTAATAAGCGGTATGAGAGAAATGAGACATCTTTTGGCCAGTCAATTCTTCTACCATCGCATCAAACCTATCTTCATGCATACAATTGGTATTGCTCAATATGAGTACACGATGTGTTTTTTTGAGACGTTCCATTAATTCCAAACGTGCAAGAGGTACTGTCTTGATCATTAAGTTCCATGCATTTTCAAAATCGCCTAGCGAGATTAGCGTTCCCATCTCCTGATTCATTTGATCAACAAACTGAGATTTAGTAATCACCCCTGTCTCATAATCATAGAGAGCCGAGGAGTCAATCAAGAAAGTTTTGAAGTCAATTCTTTGTGGTTCAGTTAGTTTTTTGAATGCAGAAATCACTGCATTTGTATCCAAGTCTACGATGACTTCACCAAGATCAAAAATTATTGTATCTAATTGAGAGAGACTATACTTCATGGGTTGTTTAATTAGCGGCAAATATCTAATATTGCACCTCCAAAACAAAGACAGTCGAAGGGTCGTCTTTGCACAATGCGTCAAGTCGAAAGCGAGAAAGCATTGGTTCGAGCTCACATCTCGGATAACAAAAAACTGTAGGGCCTATAGCTCATTCGGTTAGAGCAACTGACTCATAATCAGTAGGTGCCTGGTTCGATTCCAGGTGGGCCCACAAAAAACCTTACCACCATGGTAAGGTTTTTTTTTGTTTGAAAGAGTACGAAAAAAAACAGCGATGAGAAAATTCTCATCGCTGTTTTTACTTAGTAAACCTTAAAAAAGTTTAATCCTCGAGTTTAGCTCTCATAGCCTCTGCTTTATCGTACATTTTCAATTGCGTATAAATGTAAGCTAAGGTCTCCATTGCAGTTTTATCTGTCGGTCGAACTTGGTGTACTCGCTCCCATTGAGGAAGAGCTGTTTTTAATTTCTCACTAATAACTGGCTCTAACTGATCTGCTTTTTTCATATCAGCTTTAGAGATTCCAAGTGCATTACTTTCTTTGATCACCTCATTGGCGGCATTGATTAATACTACACCATAGTTAAAGTTCGACTCATAATGATCTGGATCAACTTTCAATGCATCTTTGTATGCTTGTATAGACTTTTCTGGTTCACCGGTTTCTTCGTAAAGCACAGCTAATGTGAAATACAAATTAGGATTTTCAGGCTCATCTGCTATAGCCGTTAACAAATCTTGCTTGGCTTCATCTACCCTTTTCAATTCAATCAAAAGATTGATTTTATTTTTAGATAAAGCCCCATCTGTAGGGTATTTACCCAAAGCTTCAGAGATCAACTCCAAAGCCGCTTCTTTCTCACCTTGAGTGGTAAGAATTGAAACATAGTTGTAATACAAGTCCTTACTAGTAGCTCCATTATCAATAGCCAAACGATAGTTTCTCTTAGCCAGATCATAAAGTTCACCATTATGGGCAGCGTATGCAGCATTTACATATGCATTTGTATCCTCTGGTATGATATAATAAGCGCTTTCAAAGGCTTTTACAGCTTCTTCAAACTCCTTTTCTTGAAATTTCTCTACTGCTTTGTTATAATAATAAGAATAATAACCATCTATCTGCTGACCTTTTAACAATGGGAAACCATTGGCATCAGTCACGTAATAGCTCTTACCTTCAGGATCAATTTCGTCTGCTTTTCTAAATGCAGTCATTGCTTCTTCAAGCGGATTCTTGCTAAGAGTTGAATACTGTTCATTAGATGTGGTATCTATTGTAGCATAGATCAAGCCTCGGTAATACCAGGTCTTACCATCATCTTTTACTTTTTCAAATACTGAAGCCTCATCAATAATTGATTTGGCTTCAGCCAAATCCCCATTTTCTCTAGCTTTATTGGCATTATTAATTTTGGGCTTCTTTTGAGAAAAACTCGCAAAGCTCACTACTATGGCCAATGCGAACATGTAGGTACGTTTCATATCTTTCAGTTGTTGTTTAATTAATGTTAATCTAAATTTTCTTCATTAGTATCACCACTAGGCGCTTCGTCAATTGGAGGTGTTTGTTCAATATCTGGATCTCCTTCTACTATTTCTTCAACCTCGAGATTAGAGATTTTTTCTACAGCAGAAATCGAATCTTTATCATTCAATTTAATCAAGCGAACACCTTGCGTAGCTCTTCCCATAATCCTAAGGCTACTCACCTCTGTTCTTATTGCAATGCCAGATTTATTGATAATCATCAAATGATCACTTTCCTCAACATCTTTGACGGATACCAAAGCTCCAGTTTTTTCAGTGATGCTCATTGTTTTGACTCCTTTACCTCCACGCTTGGTGATACGGTAATCATCTAGCTCAGAGCGCTTTCCATAACCATTAGCAGACACCACCAAAAGCTGTGGCGCATTCTTCTGTTCAACACAGACCATGCCAACGACAAATTCTCCTTCTTTCAAGCGAATTCCTCTAACCCCAGCAGCCATACGACCCATTGGACGCACGTCTGACTCATGGAAATTGATCGCATTGCCGCTATTAGAAGCTATGATAACATTATTATCGCCATTGGTCAACTTCACATTCAGCAGTCTATCTCCCTCATTGATGGTAATCGCATTGATACCATTCTGTCTTGGACGACTGTAAGCTTCAAGTGTAGTCTTTTTAATTGTACCATTTTGAGTACACATCACCAAGAAATTATTGTTGATGTAGTCAGGATCATCAAGGTTAAGCACGTTGATAACTGCACGTACTTTATCTGCTGCGTCTATATTGATAAGGTTTTGAATGGCTCTTCCTTTAGCAGTTTTACTACCTTCTGGAATAGCCCACACCTTGTGCCAAAACACCTTTCCAAACTCTGTGAAGATGAGTAAGTAGTTATGATTGGTAGCTACAAAAAGATGCTCTGTGTAATCATCATTCTTAAACGTAACAGCCTTAGAACCAACTCCTCCTCTATTTTGAGTACGATATTCAATCAACGGCGTTCTCTTGATATAACCCTCTTTAGAAATGGTAAGTACCATTTCATCATCTGGTATCATATCTTCAGCAGTGAACTCATCAGCAGCATGCTCTATGTAAGTTCTTCGCTCATCACCATATCTGTCCTTTACTTCTATGAGTTCATTCTTGATGATCTCCATTCGCTTGCCTTCGTCAGCTAAAATTGATTTCAACTCTTCAATCAAAGCCATGATTTCTGCATACTCCTTCTCAATCTTCTCTCTTTCCAGACCGGTAAGTCGCTGCAGCCTCATTTCGAGGATAGCTCTAGCTTGAATGTCGCTTAAGCTAAACTTCTCAATCAAGCCTTGCTTGGCAATCTCCGGATCTCTAGAACTTCTAATCAGAGCGATAACTTCATCTAGATTATCCAAGGCTATCAAATAACCTTGTAGAATATGCGCTCGCTTCTCAGCTTCTTCTAATTCATACTCTGTTCTGCGAACGACAACTACATGTCTATGCTCGACATAATATTTAATTAAATCCTTAAGATTCAATGTTTTAGGACGTCCACCAACCAGTGCAACGTTGTTGACACTGAATGATGACTGTAGCTGAGTTTGCTTATAAAGATTGTTAAGAACAACATTCGGAATGGTGTCTCTTTTCAATTCATAAACAATACGCATCCCGTCACGATCCGACTCGTCTCTAATATCAGAAATACCCTCAATCTTCTTTTCATTGATCAATCCAGCCGTCTTTTCAATCATCGACGCTTTGTTAACCATGTATGGAATCTCTGTAACTACGATTTGTTCGCGACCAGATTTCATTACTTCAATCTCCGCCTTTGCTCGCATCACCACTCTTCCACGTCCAGTTTCAAATGCTGAACGTACTCCTTGATAACCGTAAATTATTGCTCCTGTAGGGAAATCCGGTGCCTTTATGAATTGTGTGAGCTCATCAATAGTGATATCGTTGTTATCAATATAGGCGATAGTTCCATCTACAACTTCCGATAGATTATGTGGAGCCATGTTGGTAGCCATACCTACAGCGATACCACTTGCACCATTCAGGAGTAAGTTTGGTAACTTCCCTGGAAGTACTGAAGGCTCTTTGAGACTGTCATCAAAGTTGGGTACGAAATCAACGGTATTCTTATTGATATCCGAAAGCATCTCCTCCGCTATTCGTTTCAAACGCGCCTCAGTATATCGCATCGCAGCTGGAGAATCTCCATCTACCGAACCAAAGTTTCCTTGACCATCCACAAGCAAATACCGGAGTGACCATGGCTGTGCCATACGTACCATCGTATCGTAGACCGCAGTATCACCATGCGGGTGGTACTTACCAAGTACCTCACCAACAATTCTGGCAGATTTCTTATGTGCTTTGTTGTAGTTGACACCCAGCTCAAGCATTCCATAAAGAATCCTCCTATGAACAGGCTTAAGTCCATCCCTTACATCTGGGAGGGCTCTTGAAATGATAACCGACATTGAATAATCAATGTAGGCGCCACGCATTTCATCTTCTATATTTATTGGGATGATATTCTGCCCCGAGTACAAATTTGACTCTTCTTCGGGTAGATTTTCAGTATCGTCTGACATGAAAACGGGTTAAAAATTGACCTTAAAAAATATGCTGTAATTTAATCATTTTTTCCCCGTTTAACGCGTTTAATACGGGTCAATTTTACGTCTATTCTTGAGTTTATATCTCCATAATCTTCTATGATTTTCACCAACCTTCGGATTCTGTTTTTTCCACATGGGCTGACCCCTCACTTCCATCAATCTTCCAGAAGCAGGATCAGTAATAACATGCTTCAATTGCACGTGATCACTCTTCATTGGTGAGCGTGGTATTTCTGGAATATTGATACTCAAACCAAACTGAAACATAAATGCAGAATTCTTATGACGGATACTTGAAGCATCTGGCAAATTGATAACGTAGCTTTTGATATCAAAGCTAGGTTTAAAGATTATCCGAACATATTCAGATAAGTTATTTTCAATGCTCACCCCCAAGTTTGCGAAGAATTTCTGACCTATACCCAAAGCAGAAGAATTGATCTGAGGGCCTGGTTTCGCTCGACCAATTTGCGCTTCCGCAACAAAAGAAAAATTCCAGTATTCATAAAAACGATATCCAATTACTCCAAACCACTTCGTATAATGCGTAGACTTGAAAGCGGGTTCATAAGGTCTTATAGTTTCTGAAAGTACTGAAGGCTGCAATGGCTTCATAAAATGCTTCTCATATTGAAAGCCAAACCCAAATCTAAAATCCTTCCAATCATAATGAATAGAAGCTAAAACTGGAATAGTAGAAGCCAACGATGAAAATGAAAGTCCCAAGGTATCAGCATCTGCTAAGAATTGTTGATTCAACAATACTGGATTATTGACCGGATTTGGTAAATATTCATAAGGCACGTCAAATTGATTTTCAACAATTACAGGTTGCCCTGGGAAAGCGTTACTCATCCAATTTTGATAACCCTCAAATATTGACCCTAGTTGAACATCATTGTCGAGAATAAATTGATTCTGAGCATCTTGATAGAAATAGAACCCAGCAAGGTCGTGTTTGTAATCTGTAGCGGCATAACCAGTAGTAAGGGTCCAGGATATATTATTGACAAAAACCCTAAATGGATTCCTGTAGATATCATACATACGATAGATATCATTAGACTGTGAAGCGGCCCATTGAAAACTAAGTATGATCAGACAGATATAAAAAAGGAACCTACGCACAATTCATTGACCTATTTTGACAGTCTAAAAATACTTATTAATTCAATCAATTGGCTTGAATCAATTCAATTTGGAATACAACAGGTCTATAGGGTGGTACTTTCGCCACATATGGCGGTACTATTTTTCTAGCAATCATCTCATCTGTGAGAAAAGCAGGTATTACTTGTGCGCTTTCTTTATAGGCTAAATATGAAGGAATTATCGTGAGAAAACGCTCTCCCCTTCGCATTCTGTCAATAGTGAGTTGAAAACCTGCATTTAATAAAGATTCTCCATAACTAAACTGAAAAGGGGCTCCTGCTGCTGCACGATCGAAAACTGTACCATCCAAGAAATAACCATCGTAAAGTACTGCTGCAAGTTCTGCTGTGCCCAAAAGGCTGCCAGAGCTGCCTTTTATGCGTTTTACTACCATTCCATTAGGTAAGAACTCGGGTTGGTTTAAGGGGTATATCGCTGTATCACGAAGATTTTCTTTATCCACATAATTACCAATAGCTACAATCTCACGATTCAGTATATCATCTTCACTTTGAATGGAAAGGAGCTCAATATCTACTAGCAATACGGCATTTTCAGGTATCAAATTAGAAAAAGCGAAATCACTAAACCCTAGTTTAGATGGAATGATAAAAGACCATTTTTCTCCTTCACGCATATATGCCAGTGCCAAGTCCAGACCAATAGGATAAATCGCATTAGCTCCTTGCTTAACGATTAAAGAATCTGTATCTAAAGAATCTTGAACATCAATTGTTCCTCCATCCAATACATCCATTTTATAATAGAGCTTCAAAACATCCCCTTCTAATTGCGTTTTCCCTCCTGGATTGAGTGTCACAGGATATGCAAACAAGCCATCTGCGTCTGCACTTATATCCAGTGCAAGACTATCGATATAAGCCTGTATAAGGACCTCCTCAGATACTTGAGCTTCCTTAGTTGAATCTCCTTTACAAGAGACAATCACAAGCGTCAAAAGAAATACTAAGTAAAAAAGGTATTGCTTCACAAGTTGCAGAACGTATTCAAAATTGAATTATGATAAACCTGTTATGCTTTTTGATCGAATGTCAACATGAACATATGAAAGACGGGTAGCTTATTCAATCCTAACTGCTCTCCTATTTTAAGCATTTGCAAATACTCATTTCGATCAATATGTCTGTTGGTGCTGATAATCTCTTCATCATTTTCCAAAAAGAAACTCGCTATAAACCTTATCAAAATATACGGCATATTCAATACCTCCTTTTTATACTCACCGTACTCTACCTCACGAGACTCATCAAACACAGCTTTCTCTAGTTTCCCAATATTGAAAGATGCATGCATAGCGATTATAAGGACATTGAAGAACTTATCCGACCAGATATCATACTTCTTCAACAAGAATTTCATTGCATAAACCACCGGATCCTTTTTCATGAAATATCCACCTTTAGAGAGTTTTCGTGCTTTCTTATTCAAGGCTATTTCCTCAAATAGACTCACACTTCCATCTGCCAAAGCGATACCTAAAGTAGGCGCCATCATGATGAGTGAAAAAAAGTCATGGTCACTAATTTCGAGATACGGTGCTTCTGTTCTGCAAAAATCCTTTTTTAAAGCCTGAGTGGCCGTAAGGACTTCAGGTAATTCGATCATCGTCTCTATCTCGTATTCGGTAAACATATCTCTGGTGGATTAATTGGATTTAAAAACGGAAAATAGCAAAAAAATATCTCTAAATCTAGGCACAAAGAGTGAAACTGTCAGATTCATTGCTACTCCAAAGTGGAATATTCCAAAGACTGAAATGAATGAAATACAGTCTGTCCCTCATTCGCAGTAAAAGTGAAACTCTCAGATACGGTATGTCCATTCGGCCCGATGGTTTTCAATGTGACATTGTTTTCTCCTTCTTTCATAGGAACTCTGCTGTAATAAATACTATGAGGTAGCGTTTGCCAGTTTCGAGTATCTGCCTTTTCGCTAGCTGCATTGAAGACACCAACTAGGAAAGACAAGCCTTCTCGGAGGGCCTCCTCCCTCTTTTCTTCCTCTGTTTTTTCTCCACCGGATTGATCTCCGCGGATTGACATTTCAATAGATTTCTTGATAGCTACACGCAAAAGCCCTTTACTCAGTTCCTTTAGCATACGCTCATCCAATGTTTTAAAAGCAATAGCATTCACGTCTTCAGCCATCTCTAGATTATATCTCCCTCCACCTACTTCTAGCACTGCCCTATTATAGTAAGGTGTGCGCTCCAAATATTTCGGAAAGGCCACTCTGAAAAGCCTTAAATCAGCAAGTGAGCTTGCCTCCTGAGGGTTTCCAACTTTAAAAGGAAAATTGAAACCGTAATCTTCATTTGCAAAGGTGACAAAGCCATCACCACCTGGGATTGTAGTGAAATTGATAGACCACTCGTCTTTTACTGGACCAAGTCCATTGTGCCAAAAGAAAACCAGTTCTTCGCTGGACACGGCCTCACTCTTCATTCCAAACTTATTTTCATAGAAGTCCAATTCAGCATAAAAGCCATTGAGTTTGGCGGATCTAAGCAAATCAACCTTTAGCTGGCGTGGTGCTTCTACTTTAAAAAGCCTCTGATAGTCTTCTTCATAGATATCATAGGCATTGCGATAAGCTATGAACGCATTATTCACATCACCAGAAGCTTCATAAATGATTCCCATGAGATTATGTATAAAGGCATCTCGTTTGTATTTGTTGTCTCCCTTATACTTATCGGACAATTCATTCAATCTATTATTAAGTCGTCTGCATTCTACCAAAGCTGATTCATAATCACTCATCTTTAAGTAGTTCAGTGCCTTATAATACAGAAGCAATAAGTGCTCATGATCCTCTCCGGGATACACAGTGGTATTTGGATTTAAAAGTAATGAAGCCGCTCCATTAGCGAGGTTCTTTTGATAGTCCTCGCCAAAAAGGTAAGCACGCTCGAGCCATTTATTGCTATTTTCAAAGTCACCTTCCATGGAGTAAAGCAACCCCTCATTGGCATAATAGAGGAATTTGGTCTTCTTCTTCATGGCCTTGCTATTGGACTCGAGGACTTTTTGAGCAGCCTCAATATTGCCAGCCTCAAAGCTTTGGTTAAACTCAGAGTTGACTTGATAATAAGTCGCACATGAAAAGGTGCTGCCAGCTAGAAGTACTAGCCAGCAGACCTTTTTCAAGAATACTTTCACGCTATTATGGCTTGATTAGTTCTTAATGAATTTCTTGATCTCCTTGTCACCAATCCATACTTTCTCGTTGGTTTCAAGATTTACCAATTCTAGATTTACTTTGTAGCTCACTACTTTTTCCTTTTTGTAGGAATCTGTGATAGCAGTGATCACACCGAAAAGCATAAAGTTTGCCCCAAGTTCCCGTCCCCATTTGGATTGAGTCTCTGGAGAGGCAAACTCTCCTTGGTCGGCACGCTCTTCGCGTAGTTTTTCACGAAATACTGAGTTTTGTACGACTCGAACCATTCCTGAGTTGATAAACTCACGCTCTATGTCTTTGATGAAAGTTTCGGATTCGATGTACTCTGCAGTTTTGTTTTGGATCATCCCAACGATGACTACTGGCTTAGTTCCTTTAGCTTTTGAAAAGTCTTCGCGCCATGGTCTATTCAATACATCGTTAATCATTTCTTCAGCTACCAGCTTGGAATCTGTATCGTTCCATCTGCCACTTAGATCAATTTGCTGATCAGGGCTTACTCTAGTAACTGTACGGTTGGTGCAAGATGCTAAGGCCATAATTGCGAGCATCAATAAAGGGATGTGAAGTTTTCTCATGATAAAAAAATAGGTTTACAACTTTGTGTTTTAGGTGCAGAACGTAACTACAGCTCTGCGGTTAGCTTGATATTCAAAAATCTTGCCGATAATGAATTTGGTATAGCAAACTGTGCTCCATTTACGTCCTCTATCCATGTATAAGAAAGCGTATTGTCTGCTGCTAGGGCATTTAATACCTCCAATCTCACCCAAACCTTGTTGAAGAAATTATTAATAGAAAAATCAAACTGTTTTGAAAGTCCCAAATCAGCACGGTAGTATTCATCACCACTAAAAGCATTTCTTAAATCACTTCTTCCCGGAGGTCCAAAAGGATAACCAGAACCAAAAACCATACTTAAATATACACGCAATGTTGGGTCGTTGGGCATATGGTCTTCAAAGTAAGCGGCAATGTTGATCCGCTGATCAGTTGGTCTACGTACTGGTCCCTGTCTATCCCCTGAGATATTTTCTTTGGTTTGTAAAAAGCCTAGACTAAACCACGATTGAGTTCCCTTCACAAACTCCCCGTGTACCCTGAAATCTAAACCACGAGCAAAGGCAGTTCCTGTTTTTTCGGCATAATAGCGCAGGCGTACATTGTCAATATCATATGGGATGATATCAAAAAGTTGCTTATGATAGATATCTGAAGTGAAGAGGAATGGACGATTCCACATATAAAAGAGACGAGTAAATCCAGCAATAAAGTGGATGGATTTCTGAGCGGTTACGCCTGGCTGGAGATTACCATCGAATCTTCGTAACTCTCTATAAAATGGAGGCTGCTGATAAAGACCCACAGATAATTTGAAAGTGGTGTTCTTTTCCCACTTTGGTGCTATTCGGTAGGAGATACGAGGACTGACCAAAACCTGATCATTGTAATCCCAATAGGTCAATCGCACACCAGATACTATTGCATGCACTGAATCTTTCCAAAGAAAAGTGTTTTGCAAATAGCCAAAATACTGGTTGGTATTTAGTTCGATATCATTGAAAATGCTTGATTTGATGTGGACATAATCAGAGGAGTCTATGAAAGAATATTCATTGATATGATCATTGATTGACTGATGGGTCAGCCCCACTCCTGCTTCCAGCACATGATTGACAGAGAGCAAAAACTCCCAACGATTTTCAATGGTTTGAATGTTTGCCTCCAAGCTATTTCGTCCATAGTCGTAGTTCGTGCCAATTCCTCGAACGATCACACATTCATCAAAGGAGGAAGAGTTTGGATCGTTGTTGACATCACAAAGACGATAAGCTCCTTCCACATCGAATTGCTCCTTTTCAGAGGTGAATAGCGCCGAGCCAATAAAATGCGTCCGCAATCGCTCATTGAAGCGGTGTGTCAACCGGAAACCGCTTTGATAGGTATCATACCGTAGGATCTCTTGACCAATAAATGCCGTTTGCAATCGAAAATTTTGCTGAACTGAGCCAAAGTCTGTGGTTTGTGAAGTCGGCTGAGTTAGGTATCTATTCCTCCCATAGCTCAGTAGAATACTGAGTTTTGTCTTATTGATAAAAGCCGACCCTCGTCTGGAAAGGTCGAAAGTGAAGAGTGATTGCACATCAGTATAAGTAGGAAAATACTGTCCTTTCGTTTCGAGTGTATTCAGCAAATAGCGAGAATCACGATATCTGGCACCTATTAAGTAAGACATTCTATCTGCCTTGCCTCCCGTGTAAGCTGTACCGCCGAGTAATCCAATAGTGACAGATCCTTCGAGGCTGTCTGGCTCTTTGTATTCGATGTTCAAGCTACTTGATAGCTTATCGCCATACTTTGGCTCCCAACCGCCGGCATAAAACTCAATATCCTCCACCATGTCAGGATTGACAAAACTCAAACCCTCTTGGCGACCAGCATTGGCCAGCATAGGACGGTAAACAGGCATATCATTCACATAAACAAGGTTTTCATCGAAATTCCCACCACGCACGCTATATGCTGAACTCAACTCATTGTTTCCAGAAACTCCAGGAAGCGTAACCAATACCTTATTGAAATCACCAAATGTACTTGGCAAGCTCTTCGCTGATTTGGCATCAACGCGCTGAAAATTCACGATATCATTTTGTACATCTGTCGGGCTGGCGGTAACACTGACGTCTTGCAGTCGGTTGGTCTTTTCAGTAAGGTAAATGGCGATTTCCTCGTCAATACTGGCAATGAGGTCTTTTCTAAATACTTGAAACTGAACGTGTGAAAACTCGAGTGCAACTTTTCCTTTTGGAACTCTTAGGTTGAAATAACCTTCTGTATTGGAGATAGTGCCTTGATTAGTGCCAGCAATAATTACTGAAACCCCGGGTACTATTGCCTTATCTTCATCATAGACATAACCAGAAATGAGAGCCGTCTGGGCCTGCGAGCAAAGTGAGATAAGCAGTAAAAAGTAAAAAAGGACCGGTCTTGAAATCATCCGGTTGCTAAACGTTTTTCAATGAAGTGATCGTATGCTTTGGGTCGGAAGATTTGAATACAAAACTTCCAGCAACGAGCATATTAGCACCACATTCTTTCAATTTGGCAGCATTGTCCATGGTGACACCTCCATCTACCTCTATCAATAAATCAGGATTTAGTGTATTGGCAAGTGCTTTCAGACGTGCAACTTTATCAAAAGTATGCTCGATGAATTTCTGACCTCCAAAACCTGGATTGACAGACATCACTAACACTAAATCAATTTGCGGAAGGATATCAACAAGTATTTCTATCGAAGTATGGGGATTGATGGCTACTCCTGCTTTCATGCCCATGTCCTGAATAGCCGTAACTGTACGGTGTAGATGATTGCACGCTTCAAAGTGCACAGTAACGTTGGCAGCATTACTTGCTTTGCATGCTTCTAGGTAAGTGTCTGCATTGGCTATCATCAAGTGAAAATCCAATGGCTTGGTTGCATGTTTTGCAATGGCTTCAGTGACTGGGAATCCAAAAGAGATGTTTGGCACAAATACGCCATCCATGATATCTATGTGAATGTAATCCGCTTCACTCTCATTGAGCATTTCTACATCTCGCTGGATATTGGCAAAATCTGACGCCA
>CAYGOV010000046.1:0-23101 GCA_964351625.1 uncultured Marinoscillum sp. | reverse complement strand
ATAGAACAAAACCCTCTTTCGGCTACATCTTTGAAGGTCCTGTGTTGATGTATCCTCCGATTATGACACACTTTCATGTGGGTGGAATCCACAAAATTGATCCCTCTGGATTTGCCAAGTCCTCTATGCTTAAGGAACAACATCAATGGAACCGCCACCTTCTTTTGTAATTCAATAAAACGGTTATATGATACCAATCCAGGGAAAAGATCGCCCATATGATGGCACACATAAAGGGTGTAAAAGCTTTTAAAATTGCTAAACTGGCCGTAATGAAACAGTATCAAAATACTCATGATTTCAGAGTCAGAAAGCTGGGAAACTCGTCTGCGTTTTCCAACAGCGACACATCCGAGCAAATGTTTTTGGATTTCTCGCTCAAATTCCAAGCAAAAGTCATCAATCAAGACGAAGAATTCGGAAATTTTATCTCTTAACATGAGGGTCGTTTTTAAGTTTAACCTATTGAAATTCAACACTTTAATATACTTAAAAACACCTTTATTTTATAATAAATAACGGCTTTTATTTATCCCGAACTCACGTTAAATTTAGTATTCAAATTAAAACTAAACTCACTGTCTCATTTTTTGGGGTACCATCAATAGTGATCACAAAATGGCTCAAAACCTACAACCTGAGAGAATTTCAATATCTGGCTGGCCATCGCTACATCAGCAGTACAGAATGCTTTTTAGATAATGAAATGGAAAGCTTACAAGAAGAAGTGCAACAATATCATCCTCTTGGATAAACCAATAAAAGAAGGTAATCGTTAACTTTAAGGAATGGAAAATGACACAAATGAACATACAAGCGGAAAAACTAAGTTTAATCCAATGGTTAGCAGGAATCAATGATAACCGAATCATTAAGCAGTTCAAGACTCTTCAAAAATCCAATCAGGAACAAGTGGAAACTTCGCTCACATCATCTGAAAAATCAGCCATTGATCAAGGCTTAAAATCTATTGCAGATGGCAAGGTTCATACCCATGAATCCGTCATGCAATCCACGAAGAATAAATACCCTAACCTCTTCAAATAATTTATGGAAATCATATGGTCAGATGATGCTAGGCTAGATTACGATGAAAACATTGAATACCTCCTAAGAGAGTGGTCTGAAGAATCTGCCGCTAACTTTATTGAGGAAGTTGAGTCCGTTTTAGAACTGTTAAAAATCAACCCAAAACTTTATTCTAAGAGCGATTAGAAATCCATTAGACGGGCAGTAATCCGAAAGCAGATCACACATTTTTACCAAGAGAAAAGATCGTCCATTTACCTTGTACGTTTTTGGAATACTTACAAAGCTCCCCAATCATTGAAGATGTAAAAGGGGATAATATTACCGCACAAGTCCGCCCCAAAACACACGACCAACTGTCTCGTCCTATAATAAGTTTACAGGTTTAAGGCTCTGGAGGGTTAAACACAATAGCCGAAGATGTAGTATATTTGTACCATTATGGTACGTTTGATAATATTGATATGTTAGTAATAAGCAGTAGAGAATTTAGACAGAATCAAAAGATGTACTTCGAAAGAGCAGACCAAGGAGAGCAAATTATTGTTCAGAGAGGAAAAGATAAATCCTATGCTTTGACTCCTGTGGGGGAGGAAGACCTTTACTTCAACGCAGAAATGGTCAAGCGAATAAAGGAAAGCATGAATCAGGCTGAATCAGGAAAAACCAAAAGGATCACCACTCCTGAGGAGATTAATGATTTGCTAGGTTTATGAGTTATGTTTTAGAGTTCTCAGATCAGGCTTTAGAGGATATAGAAAACCATAAAAAGGCTGGGGATCATTCTGTATTAAAGAAGTTACAGCGATTACTCAATGAATTACAAGAACATCCAATGACAGGTGCGGGGCAACCCGAGAAATTAAAACATGACTTGGTGGGTTTGTTTTCCAGACGTATAAATAGAAAACACAGCTTGGTTTACTCAATCAATGAGGAAGTGGTGACCGTGTACGTGGTGAGTGCTTGGTCGCATTACGCGGATAAATAACCCACCGCACAATCCAGCCTTTAGTAACGTATAATTTTGGTTGGAAAGCCCCATCGAGGGGCAATGCAACTAACTAGGTATAGCGGTGTGCTGTCCAGCCGTGGTACATAAATCACCAGACCAGCCAGAGGGCCGCATCGGCGGACCGCTAGCGGCACACTGTCTGCCCTTCGGGTCCCAAGCTGGCTGCTAGATTGTATCTAGTGCTTTTGCGTTTTGTTCTGCCTTTATCCTTGTCTATCTAGTACTATTATGCATTATTCTACAACTATCCATTTCCGAAAGAGCAACAATTAAGAGAGACAAATCCTTAATTTGTAATTGCCTTTTTATTGATGGATTTCCTAGTGAGTTGGGGGCAATTGCACCAGGATCTGGTGAAACATGGATTGTAGCCGGAATCGATGGAGAACAACAACCAGAGGCTGATCATTTCTTTAAGGGTGAAAGAACCTATATGGGATATTCAGATGAGAACTACTGGAGAAGTGGTGATGGATGGTTCGAGTACACGTTACGAAACCCTCAAGAAAAGGCTAGATTCTTTCAATTCTCATTTGCTGCTGACAGACCCTCAAGTTTCGTGGTTTCTCTAAATGGTCGAAGAATTGATTCGCTAAGTGTGGATGACAAAAAGTCTCAAAAAACTTACCCAATGCCTGATATAGAACAGGATAAATCAATAATCGTAAGGTTTGAAGCCATAAATCAGAGCCACCTTCCTCGTGTTTTAGATGTTAGATTTTTGAGTGAGGGAGTGATTGGAACTCTCGAGAATATGTAAATTGAACAATTCTCAGCCTGAGACATTCGCAATGAATCGAGTTTACAACAAATATCTGATTATTTCTCTTCTTCTGTCAAGCTCATTGCTGGCAGATGCACAGAGTCGGAATACTCGTTTTCAACACTTGACAATTGAAGATGGACTTCCACAGAATATGGTGGATTGTATGCTCCAAGATAGTCAGGGATTCATGTGGTTTGGTACATGGAATGGATTGTGTCGTTATGATGGTTATAATTTTGAAGTATTCGATGGTGAAGGTTCAATTAATTCCATGGATAATAATTTCGTCCATTCGCTGCTAGAAGATCCATTTGGAAACCTTTGGGTTGGCACACGTCAAGAGTTAATCATCTATAGCTACAACGCGGGTAAGTTTAAACCCATCGAACTAGATTTCAAACTTCAAGAAGTTAGAAGCTTAGCGCTTTATAAAGATTCTGTGCTATTGGTAGGCACAGATCGGGGCGTGACTTTTTTGAAACTTTTAAGTAGTAATGGGACTGTAGCGTTCCAAAAGCATTTGGAGTTTGGGAGAGATTTGCAAGGATCTATCGTTCATACAATTTTAACGGACACTTGGAACAATATCTGGGTAGGGACAGATGGTGGTATTACCATGTTTCCTGATGATGGATCTGAGCGCACTCAGTTTATTAATGATCCAACTAACCCTTCAAGTATATCATCAAACCAGGTCCTTAAAATAGCAGAAACTCAAAATAAGGATATTTGGATTGGAACAGAGTTCGGATTGAATAGGTATCGGGGAGATGGCATATTTGATCAATTCTTCAATGTGCCGGGCAATAGTGCTTCGCTCACCCACAACACAGTAATGGATTTGGTAGGGAATGGCGGAGAGCTCATTGTGGCGACACTTGGTGGCTTGAGTGTGCTCGATATTGGCACGGGAACTATGACGAGCTATGTCAATGAGACAAATGTGCCACATAGTTTGAGCAATGATTTTGTCAACTGTTTAGTCAAAGATGATGCTGATAATATATGGATTGGTACAGAACGAGGAGGAGTCAATTTTTATAACACCAGTCAAAATAAAATTGAACACTATGAATACAATTCGGATAACCCGAATAGCTTGAGTAGTAGCACTATTAACTCTATCTACGAGGATGATCGATATTTATGGATAGGCACGGCAGGTGGAGGCTTGAATCGATATGACAAGCAAACACAGCAATACAGGCATTATTTAAATGACCCAACCGACCCGGCTAGTATTTCGAGCGATTTCATAACTGCGATTCGCCGAGATAGATTGGGTAGGCTATGGGTGAGTACGTGGGGAGCGGGAATTAACATACTAAATCCCAATCAGCAGTCTTTCACGCATCTTTCTAGTGTGGGCTTGGTTAGTGGATTTGTTTCCTCAATGGAGGAGGATAAAAATGGCAATATTTGGATTGGCACATTAGGAGGCATTTCAAAGTATAATTTCGAATCAGGTAATATGGTTGAAGTGTTATCAGATAATACCAAAACCAAAATGAACAATGTTGGCTGTCTACTTTTTGATTCTGAAAACAGTCTTTGGGTTGGTTCTAGACATGGACTTTATCACCTGCAGTCTAAAGATGGACTTTTTGAAGATTTCACGATCACGCGTCATACGCATGATGTCAATAACTTAGGATCAATCAGTGGTAATTACATCTTATCCATTCATCAAGATTCGAAGGGCGCGATTTGGGTTGGTACCTATGGTCAAGGTTTGAATCGCTTGCACCAAGAGAATGACTCGACTTGGTTTGAAACCTATACGTCAGCTGAAGGTCTGAGTAATACAGTCATTTATGGAGTAATTGAAGACAAGAATAAGGATTTGTGGATGAGTACCGATTATGGACTTTCCCGAATGGATCAGAAAAATGGATCGGTGAGAAACTTCTATCAACTAGATGGCCTCCTCAATAATCAATACTATTGGTCAGCCGCCTATAAAAACAAAGATGGGAAACTGTATTTCGGTGGCATGAATGGATTGGATGCTTTTTATCCAGACTGGATTCAAGAAGATATGCGCAGCAGGGATGTAGTCATAACCGATCTAAAGCTGCTTAATGAGTCTGTAATTCCCGGTAAAGAATACGATGGCGTAACTGTTTTGAAGGGTAATCCAAATAGGGTCAATCAGATAAAACTGTCCTACAAGGCAAAGACTTTCGGGCTAGAGTTTTCATCACTCAAATATCAAGAGTCGGGAATGATTCGCTATGCATATATCTTAGAAGGATTTGAGAAAGGATGGAATTATGTCGGTTCCAATCGACGATATGCAAGTTATACCAACCTGAAACCAGGAAATTATGTATTCAAAGTAAAGGCCTCAGGTTCCAATGGTGAATTCACAGGAGAGACTAAAACGCTTAATATCTACATTGCCCCGCCATTTTGGGATACGCCATGGTTTATGGGAATTATTATGCTGGCATTACTAGCTGTATTATTTGGCTATGTACGCTACCGCACCTATAGCTTGAAGCGCCAAAAAAGAATCCTCGAGGAGCAAGTCAGGGAACGAACCGTGCGCATCAACCAACAGAATGAAGCTTTATCATATCAAGCAATTCAGCTTCAAAAAAACAACAGTGAACTTGAGGAAAAACAAAAGCTCATTGAAGGTCAGAATCTTAAATTAGAAAACCAAAATAAGGAAATCCAGAATCAGCATGATGAAGTAATTGGTCTTAATGAAAAACTCAACTTAGTGAGTCAACTCAAGCTCAGTTTCTTTACCAATATATCCCATGAATTTCGGACGCCACTTACATTGATACTTGGGCCAATTGAGCGATTGCTCAAAGAGAACTCCTTTAGCGATGAGGTTAAGAATACCTTAAATGTGATGAATCGAAACGCTCAGAGATTACTCCACCTTATCAATCAAATCATGGATTTTAGAAAGATAGAGAAGGGCAGGATGGAGTTGAATGTGACTCAAGGCAGTATAGGTGAGTTTTGTAAAAATGTATTTAGTGCTTTCGAACCACTTGCGTCCATCAAGCAAATAAGCTTTGATTTTCACGAGCATGATCTGCCAAACGAGGTATGGTTTGACGCTCAGAAAATGGAGAATATATTGTACAATTTGCTATCGAATGCTTTCAAGTATACCAAAAATGGTGGGAGCGTAAGATTGGAGGTTTCGGGGTTGAATCCATCGGAATCACGTCTTAGTCTAGATGAAGATTTGCCAGCAAATGCTAAGACCATGGTAAGTATTAAAGTGATTGATACTGGAATGGGAATTAGTTCGGAGAATTTACCGCTTGTTTTCAAAAGGTTTTATCGGATAGAATCTGAGGAAGCTTTTCGAATAAGTGGTTCTGGTATTGGTTTGGCCTTGACAGAAGAGCTCATCAAAACCCACCATGGAGACATATTTGTGGATAGTAAGCTCGGCGAAGGTTCCACGTTCGAAATTCAATTCCCATGTCTTAAAGGTTCTTATTCTAGCGAGGAAGTAAAGACTCAGGCATCTGAGGGTTTGAATTTGCATGACCAAGTAGCCATTCTCAAGAATGAATTTTTGGTGCCCGAGACTGAAGAGTCAGCTTACAGTAATTCGGATATCTTGCAAAACCTGGATCATGATAAGCCAACACTGTTGGTTGTGGAGGACAATAATGATTTACGTCGCTTCATCGTGCATAGGCTTAGTAAATCTTACAATGTCGTAGAAGCGCCAGATGGCGCAGTAGGCATAGTTAAAGCAGAGGAAGTGAGTCCAGATGCTATTATTAGCGATGTGATGATGCCGAATGTAGATGGACTTGAACTATGCGCGACCTTAAAGAATAATTTAAGTACTAGTCATATCCCAATTATTCTCCTTACGGCTAAAAGCGCAGTTGAGAATCAGATTGAAGGCTTACAAATCGGTGCTGATGACTATCTGGCGAAACCATTCAACTTTGACTTACTTGAAGCCAAAGTTCAAAATCTGATCGAATCAAGATCAAAACTCAGAAAGTTGTATTCGGAATCTGCAGATGTGTCACCACAAGAAGTGACCACCAATACAAAAGATCAAAAGTTCCTAGAGCATGCTATACAAGTAGTAGAAGACAACTTGTCGAATTCTGATTTCGGGGCTAAAGAGTTTGTCGAGTCTATGGGCATAAGTAGGAGTTTATTGCATAAAAAGCTTAATGGTATCACAGATCAATCAGCCACAGAGTTTATAAATCATCTCCGAATGAAAAGGGCCAAAGTACTACTCAGACATAATGAGTTGAACATCTCTGAGGTTGCTTATGCAGTAGGGTATAATGATCCGAAATACTTCACACGACTTTTTAGTAAGCTCAACGGACAGTCTCCAAAGGATTATGTCAATTCTTTTTTGGTTAAGGGTTGATTGATTTTTAATAGATCTTCACTTTCTGCATTAATAATTACAACGCATTAAAGTAAATATTGCCATTTTATCAAAAAATGCGTGCAGTATAAATCCGTCCACCTCAAAAAGACATTAGTCCACCACTTCTAAGATCCATGTAGTCACCTTTGATGCATAAATGGCAAAAAGTCTATTTAAAATAATCAATTCATCAACCCTGAATGATTTAATATGAGAAAAATTACGAATTTAAAAATTTGCTTACCAAGTGAGAACTTAGTACCTCTATCGGATTCTGCTTATAAACAGCAACAGATGAAAGGATGTGCGATTAGCAGCTCGGAGGTAGGAAATGTATCACCAAAGTCTAGTAGAAATGGAATCAGCGTGAGCTGGTGACTGTCTCAAAGAATTTTATAAGGCACTTTATTATTTAAAGAAATGAACCCAAACAAATTAAAATTTATGAAAACAACCATACTTATGAGGAGCACTTTGAGTGCTATTATATTGGTTTTCTTAGGCTTATTTGGATGTGAGGAAGGATTGGATATTTATTCAGTCGATGCTCCTTCTGATCTTCAAGCCAAGATTGACTCAATTGCGGCGGCTAAGGCAGCAGTTGATACGGGCGACACTACGTTTATCGATATTGCTACGGCTATAGTTGGAGCCGAAGATAACAGTGCACCATGGTTTACCGCATTCTCAGATTACTTCACCATTCCTACTAATAAGCTTTTGCATTTAGAGTTTATCAACAACGGAACGGGAGTTAACAACTGGAATAATTGGACACTTGCCGTAACCAATGAAGTTGCAGATAGAGAAGGGGAGGGATATGCGGAATATTTCGCTATCCGCGCTGATGCATTCGGTTGGGGAAATAGTGATTTTAATTTAGGTCTGATTTCCCAAAACTATCCCGACACAGATGGTGACAGTGATATTTGGAATGATTTCCGCACCACTATGCAAGGGGCGCATGTTTCTCTAGATATAGACCATTCTGCCACTGGTAATGTATTTGTGACGGCCACTGCCGTTGGTACTAATGGTACAGAACTGGTGATGACATACAATCAACCAGTTTCCGCCACTGCTGATATCACAGCCTTTTTGATTTGTGATGGTAGTCATTTTGTGATGAAGGAAGCATACTTGCTACCCTCACAGGTAACAGCCATCGAGGACGTTCAGCCTGCTTCAATAGCTATTAATGGATCTCCAGAATTCGTTGAGATAGGAGATGAAAATTTCTGGGGTGAGGCAACGGCTACAATTACTTTCACGGATGGATCCAATACAGAAGCTGATTCCGCCGATCTTTCTTTTACTGTAATTCCTGATATGACTACTCTTGGGCAAAAGACCGTCTTAGTCGCTTACAGTAAAACCAAGCAAGGCGAATTCACTCAAGCTGTATCAACCTACTACAATCTGCAAGTAACCAATTCGGTATCTAGCTTAGAGATTACAACACCGCCTATTGTAAATACCTATTATTTCTTCAATAGTGACCCGATCATTTTCAATAGCCGAGGTTTAGTTGTTACAGCCACCTATTCTGACGGAACCACAGGTGTCTTGGCAAATACAAATCTTAGCTTTGGCACGGTCCCAGCAGTTGAAGGTGCACAGACGGTTGATGTTTCTTTTGAAGGCGCAACAAGCACCGTGACAACAACGATTCCATTGACTCTTGTGAAAGGAGTGGCTCAAGTTGGTGCTACTGACTTTTCTACTGCATGGTGGACTGCATTTTCTGAAGACTTCCCAGTAGCATCAGGCTCCAGTAAAACCATTACGATGTACACATACTCAAATGGTGTGAATAACTGGCACAGCCCTAGTACAATCTTGCGTAAAGCGGACAACACAGAAAATGCTGTAGTTCGAATGGACAACTTTGGATGGGGTGATGGCTATGCCACTGCTACACTTACAAATGATTGGAACTATGACATATTCGCCGCAAATATCAGTGGCTCCAAGGTGGTCATTAAAGTGACTAATAATGGAGACAATACTGCGGATATCCGATACGATGTTACTTATGCAAATGGGGAGACTCATTTCCAGCAATATGCTGGCATCACAGTAGACAGTGCTGATTTGAATTGCGCACTCGTATTGGAAGGAGCATATCTTGTAATTGTTGAATAATCACTAAGCTAAACTATCAAACTATGAAATATTTATATTTAATCCTTTTGGGATTGCTGGCTTTCGTACCAGCAACATATGCAGAAGGGACTGGCATAACCAACAATATCGGACTGACACAACCAGCAGACTTGACTGTAAAAGGTAAAATCGTAGATGGAAGTGGAGAGTCGCTTCCGGGCGCAACAGTTCAACAAAAGGGGGTGAACAATGGCACTATTACGGACATAGATGGAAATTTCTCCTTATCTGTTCCCGAAGATGCGACGCTGACCGTATCCTTTATTGGATTTGAAACTATTGAAATTAATGTTGGTGGTAAAACTGATCTGGGCAGTATCACATTGTCACTGGATCTAACACAACTTAATGAAGTAGTAGTTATTGGTTATGGTGCTCAGCGTAAAGTTGACTTAACCGGTTCTGTAGCAATTGTTGACACTGAAGAGATGAAGAAAATTTCAAATTCAAACATCTCAACAATGCTTCAAGGAAGAGTAGCTGGTGTTCAAATTACATCAGACGGGCAACCAGGTGCTAATCCCGTGGTGCGTATTCGAGGTATTGGAACATTTGGTAGTACGAACCCGCTTTACATTATTGATGGTGTGATTATGGGGGAAACCATTCGTGACTTCTCACCGAATGACATAGAATCACTTCAGGTGCTTAAAGATGCATCTGCTGCTGCTATCTATGGATCACGTGCTGCTAACGGCGTAGTGATTATTACAACCAAATCTGGTAGAAAGAACCAACCTATGAGAATCGACTATAGTGGATATGTAGGGGTTGATAGGGTGCAAGACGGAGTTTATGACGTGATGGATTCCTATCAATATGGTGAGTACATCAATATGTCATATAATAACAGTAACCAACCTGTACCAGCTGGATATGATCCAACAAGTGCTAAATACATAGATCCAAGTCAGGTAAACACCAACTGGCAAGATGAAGCTTTCAAAACGGGTATTCGTCAAAACCATAACATCAATTTTTCAGGTGGTGGTGCTAACAATACGTATAATGTAGCGATCGATTATTTCAGTCAAGAAGGGACTATAGAAGGAGCTGGTCCAAATTTGGATCGTTATACGGCTCGTTTCAAGAA
This sequence comes from uncultured Marinoscillum sp., assembly GCA_964351625.1. Lineage (GTDB taxonomy): Bacteria > Bacteroidota > Bacteroidia > Cytophagales > Cyclobacteriaceae > Marinoscillum. The sequence continues at coordinate 12,648 of CAYGOV010000046.1, read as the reverse complement.
CACAATGGATGTAAAGTTTATAAAACTAAATACCAACATCGTATATAGTCACAGTGATCAGGACAATATGGCGCTTAGTAATGCCAATGAGTTTGTTCAGGGATTATATGGAGCACAATTTCCAGTAATGGCCTCAGCCTTGATAACTCCTCCGACAATCAAAGCTTACGACGAATCTACATGGGTTCTAGACGGTACACTTTCACCTGCATCAGAATATAGCTATGATTCCTATGGTTATGGAACCTATTATGATGATGTTCATGGGGATTTAAGGGTAACCAACGTACTTCTCACTAATAATTTGTTGGAGAGAAATTCTAAGGTAAATCGTCTTGTTGGATCAGGTGGTGCCAATGTGGACTTTATGGAAATGTTTGGTGCAACTAATGACAATCACAAATTGAATTATAACCTCAATTTAGCATTCGGCATTACCAATGTTAGGGATTTTACATTCATACCTGCATTCATTCAGAGCACTACAAACTACTTAACAAAGAGCAATGAAGTCTTGATTAGAGAAAACCGCGAGTTTAGCAACTCTCTGATTGAGAACACCATGACCTATGATGGCAAGTTTGGGAAGAATCACTTCAATGTACTTGTTGGGCAGACTTACCAACATGATGCCTATCAAGGAACAAGGGGCACAGGTAATACACTGTCTGAACCATATTATTTGCATTTGAATACGGCAGATGAAACAGCATCTTTTAGTGATGAAAATGAAAGCTATATAGTTTCATATCTTGGTCGTGTACTTTACGATTTCGATGAGAAATACCTTTTTACGGCAACTGTTCGTCGTGATGCTTCAAGTCGACTTTCTCCAGATGACAATGTCGGTATATATCCGTCTGCATCTGTAGGTTGGAGAATTGATAAAGAAGGTTTCTTTCCGGTAAGTGCATCGACTATCAATCTATTCAAAGTTCGCGGTAGCTATGGTGAACTTGGAAATACTTCAACCCTTGGAACCTATGATTATATGGCTACCATGCAGAGAGGTGACTACTCTTACAGCTTAGGAAACAACAAAGTTACTGGTTCAGCCATTTCCAACTTTGTAAATGAACTCATAGGGTGGGAAAGGAAAAAAACGATTGATATAGGTCTGGACCTTGGGTTCTTTAGCAATCAATTGGAATTTACTTTCGATTGGTATCAGGCAACTACAGAAGGTCTTCATTATGGTGTGCGAGTGCCAACTCAGGCAGGTTTTACAAACGATATAGTGAGAATGAACGCAGCAACCATGGTCAACTCGGGACTAGAGTTTTTGCTTACTTATCACAATGATCAATACCCTGTTAAGTTTGACATATCTGCCAACTTCTCAACTGTAAATAATGAGGTGAAAAAATTGGGAGTATTAAACGCACAGCAAGTCGATGGCAACTCCGCCTCTGACATAGGGCGTGAGATAGGATCATTTTATGGTTATGTATATGAAGGCATCTTCCAGTCGCAAGATGAGATTGATAACAGAATCAATGCAGAGGGAGGCTCGGTAAATCAGCCAGGAGCTCAACCAGGTGATGTAGCATATGCCGATATCAACAATGATGGTACTATTAATAACTTGGATCAAACCTATCTAGGAAGTGGATTGCCAGACTATCGATTTGGTTTGAATTTGCGTTCGGAATGGAAAGGAATAGACTTGAGCATAATGACTTTTGGTGTTGCGGGTTTCAAAGCTGTTGATTTTGTTGATGTCATGTTACGTAGCTCTTACGGCTCGCTTAACAAAAGTGTGGAACTATTGGATGCTTGGACTCCAGAAAATCCAAGTACCTCTGTACCTCGTGTTTCGAACAGACCAACAGGTTCAGTAACAAACGATGCATTCAGCAGCCGATTTATCCAAAATGCAAACTATCTGAAAATTGCTAACATCCAACTGGGTTATAATTTCCCAGATAAATGGTTTGGAGATATCATAAGTAATGCACGTGTATATGTATCGGCACAGAATCTAGCTGTATTTACAAAGTACAGAGGATACAACGTAGATTTTGCGGGTGGCACATTTACTCCGGGTTACAATTATGCTTCGTATCCTTCGCCAAGATCAGTAATGTTTGGAGCACAGTTTTCTTTTTAAATCATCATTCTGAAAAACAGAAATCAATATGAAAAGCTTAAATATAATTCTCACAATGTTGGCGTTAATTGTAGGTGTCACAGCCTGCGACGACCGACTAGAAGTTCAAAACCCGAACAGTCAGACCACTTTTGATTTTGGTGACTCTGAAGCCGAATTGCAGGAAGCTGTAATAAGTTGCTACAACAGAATTCGTCTCGATGGTTCTTTTGCACGTGTAGGCTACACTTTGGATGCTGTCCGAGGCGATGAAGTTTGGAACTCATCTCAGCAGTGGTATTTGGAATATGATAACCTCAACTCTCCTGGAACGATAGGAATAGGTGATGAGTGGCCATGGCGCGACAACTATCATGTTGTAAATAGAGCAAACTTTATTTTATCTAAAGTGGATGAAGTTACTATGTCGGAAGATGCTTATAATCAGATAAAAGGTCAAGCACTTTTCCTTAGATCACTAGCTTATTATCATTTGGCTACCTATTACCAAAAGGTTCCTTTGATCACAGACTATGCATCTTATTCAGATATCAACTCATTGTATGCACCTAATAATACACAAGACGAGGTGTTTGACCAAATAGAGACTGACCTTGCAGAAGCTATGCAGATATTACCATCTCGAGACAAAGGTGGTGAATGGTCACAAGGCCGAGCCACGAGCGGTGCTGCGGCTGGTTACATGGCACGAGCACTAATGTTTCGTCACAAATTCGCTGAAGCTTTGCCAGTATTAAGAGATATCATGGCTGGTACTTATGGCACATATGCCCTTACAGCTGACTATGGTGATAACTTCAGAGAAAGTACTGAAAACAATTCTGAGAGCCTTTTCGAAGTACAGTTTTTGAACTTTGGATCTGGTGGAACTGATGAAGAGTGGACTCCAGTAAACATCAGCAGAGATGCCACTCAAGGACATGCTGTAGAGAGTAATTTTGCTTCGCAGGAGTTGGGTAGCTGGGGTGACTTGGCGGGCTCGCCTTGGTTGTATAACCTATTCAAAGCTGAGAACAGCACAGATGGTCGTCTCGACCCTAGATTATACTGGACATTGGTTACTTACGAAGCTGAGTATAGCAATTACACAGACATTATTACTGCGGCTTATCCAAATGGCGATCCACGTAGTAATGTCATTTATCAGGAAGAGAGAACAGCCACTCCTTTATCTAATAATGCTCAAGGAGGAATTTCAATAGCTAAGCACACCAATGCTCGAAACAATATCTACGCGTCCATTACTAATGGATTGCAATGTGGAGTTAATCTTCGCTTGATGCGCTATAGTGATGTATTGCTAAGAGCCGCAGAGTGTATCAATGAAATCAGTGGACCGAATGCGGAAGCTATAGGTTATATAAACGAAGTACGTAGACGTGTTGCACTTGCTGATCTTCAACTTTCTGACTTCCCAACCGCGGATCATCTTTTTGAGCAAATAGCTAACGTGGAGCGTCCGAAAGAATTCGGTTGTGAAAATGGCCGAGGTATCGACCTGATTCGTTGGGGGTTCTTTTATGATGCTGGTCGTCTTAATCAGATAAAAGAGCATGCTTTTTATAAGCGTGATGGTACTGCTTCTACAGAGGAGCTGACTGTAGCAACTGCTGACGATTCTTCATACGAATACTATAGCCCAGGACATGAATATTTTCCAATTTTTCAAGGTACGCTTAATGCAAATCCTAACCTTGAAGGTAATTCGGCAAACATGAACGAAGACAATGGACCTGATTTCTTGTCGAAATGGTCTGTTCGTCCTGTGGTACAATAAAATTGGTTGTGAATGAATCATACTCCCTATTGGCATATTGATATGTCAATAGGGATGTATAAAAAAAAAGTGGATTAGCTCAAAAGGTGAGTGGCATGCTAATTTGGACACTTATGGTTGGTGTTTTTAAACATTACCAAGAAAGCTGATCATTGTTTTTTCCAGATTGAACTCATCCTGTTGATCTGTTTGGGGAAAGAAGAGAAGTTGATTTCGGATGGTATTTTTAGTAACGAAATCATTAAAAATTTGATAGGATTAATGGTTAACGAAATGAATAAATTTTATAAATCTCTCATAGTAGCATTCCCTGTTGTTTTGATCCTGATGACAGGGATCTCATGCAGTGAAAATAAGGCCGCAATAGCTGAGAAGGGAAACGAAGTAACATCGCTCACCTCTAATCTAGATGTGAATGTATCAGAAGTAGTTACGGAAATCCAGCCCACCATGTATGGGATCTTTTTCGAGGATATCAACTTCGCTATTGATGGCGGACTCTATGCAGAATTGGTAAAAAACCGTTCATTCGAATTTGACAAGCCGCTGCGTGGCTGGACTGTGCTCAAAGACAAAGGTTTGGGAGTTAGGACTTTACCAATGAACACTGGGAATCCTCGAAACCCACGCTATATGAGAATCCAAATAGACAATGCGGGTTCGGGAGCAGGTCTCAATAATGAAGGTTTTAGAGGCATGGGGATCAAAGAAAACGTCCCACATGATTTTAGTATTCAGGTAAGAGGTGTAAACGGTAATGTGTCAGCCATCCGAATAGAACTCGTTGGTGCCAAAGGTGAGGTTATTGGAGAGGGTCGTGTCGAAGGAATAACCGAAAAGTGGTCAACACTTGAAACCATATTTACGCCTACCAAGACAGCAGAAAATGCTACCATGAATATCTGGTTTGAAGGAGAAGGCACCGTGGATATTGATATGGTTTCTCTGTTCCCAACAGATACATGGAAAGGCAGAAAAAGGGGTTTAAGAGCTGATCTTGTTCAGAAGCTTGCTGATATGGATCCGGGATTCTTACGCTTCCCTGGTGGTTGTATTGTAGAAGGCTTTGATCTTTCACAGCGCTATCAATGGAAAAACACGGTTGGCGATATTGATGATCGGGTAACCACGATCAATCGATGGAATTTTGAGTTTGACCACAGACCGGCTCCTGATTACTATCAAAGCTTCGGCGTTGGGTTTTATGAATACTTCTTACTTGCTGAGGACTTAGGCGCTGAGCCAATGCCTATTATTAATTGTGGGATGGCTTGCCAGTTTAATACGGGTGAGCTTGTATCCCTCGATGAGTTGGAGCCCTACATTCAGGATGCTTTGGATCTCATAGAATTCGCCAATGGAGCTGTAGATACTAGGTGGGGGAGGCTGCGTGCGGATATGGGTCATCCAGAGCCATTTAACATGAAGATGATAGGAGTGGGCAATGAGCAATGGGGCCCGCAATATATCGAGCGATATGTACCTATGGTGACAGCCATCAAGGGTAAATACCCAGAAATGCAAATCATTGCTGCAACAGGTTCTGATGGTTCAATCTTTCCAAATGGTGAAGAAGAGATTGAATATCTATGGGAGCAGTGGCGCAAACTTCAGCCAGAAATTGTTGATGAGCACTTTTACCGCAATCCGGAATGGTTTAGAGAGAATGCCAATTGGTACGATGACTATGACCGCAATGGTCCAAAACTTTTTGTAGGAGAGTATGCTTCGCAAAGTGTAGCGGTAGCCAGCCCTGACAATAAAAACAACTGGGAAACAGCTCTTTCAGAAGCAGCATTTATTACCGGGCTAGAAAGAAATGCTGCCGTAGTTACCATGACTTCTTACGCCCCATTATTTGCGCATGCGGATGGTTGGCAGTGGACTCCTGATTTGATTTGGTTTAACAACCTGCAGTCATTCGCCACGCCAAATTACTATGTACAGAAACTCTTCTCGACCAACGCAGGCACGCATTTGCTGAATATTCTGGAAGATGGAGAACAGATAGCTGGTCAAAACGGTATTTATGCCACTGCAGCTAAAGATGAAAGGACTGGTGACTTGATCATTAAGTACGTGAATACCACCGGTACAGATAAAAAGTTAAATGTAAATGTGAGTGGTGCTAGTCTAGAAGATAGTGGAATGCTTACAGTTTTGAAAAATGATGACCTATCATCAGAAAATTCAATGGATGCAGAAAACATCAAACCAAAAGATGAAACAGTAGCTGTATCGGGAAGCGTTATTGAGTTGCTTGCAGCCTCTAATTCATTCTCAATACTGAGGGTCAAAATGACTCAAGTAGATATTTAAAAATTTCTTCTTCATATTTCAGAAGCTACGCCCACTAAGGGCGTAGCTCTTTTAAACAAGAAATCAGACCGATGAAAAACCTTTTTCTTACACTTTTTGCTCTCGCAGCAATCACCTCTCTAGAGGCTCAGACGACAATTTCCATCAAAAATGAAGGAGAGTATGTAATAAACCGAAACATTTACGGGCATTTTGCTGAGCACCTTGGAAGATGTGTTTATGAAGGGATCTATGTGGGAGAGGACAATACGGTGATTCCTCACAAAAACGGAATTAGAACTGATGTGGTGGAAGCATTGAAAGACTTGAAAGTTCCAGTGTTAAGGTGGCCAGGGGGTTGTTTTGCGGATACTTATCACTGGATGGATGGGATCGGAGATAAATCGACAAGACCTTCTATCGTCAATCAGTGGTGGGGAGGAACTATAGAAGACAACAGCTTTGGTACGCACGATTTCTTGAACTTGTGTGAGTCTATCAATGCCGAGCCTTACCTAGCAGGAAACGTAGGAAGTGGTTTGGTAAAGGAACTTTCTGATTGGGTGCAGTATGTAAACCATCCTGGAGGAAGCCCAATGTCAGATTTGCGAATAGCCAACGGTAGAAAAGAGCCTTGGGGTGTGAAATACTGGGGTGTGGGAAATGAAATGTGGGGATGTGGAGGCAATATGCAGCCTGAGTTCTATGCTAACCTCTATCGACAATATGCCACCTTTATGACCGACTGGACCAACAGTGATGGGATTTTTAGAATTGCTTCTGGTGCTAATGAATGGGATTTTGAATGGACAGAAGTGCTCATGCGCGATATTCCGAATAACATGATCGAAGGAGTGGCTTTGCACAATTATGCGGTCATTGAGTGGTATGACAAAGGCTCTGCGACCGATTTCAGCAATGATCAGTACTTTGAGACGATGAAAGATGCTTTAGATATGGAGGAATTGGTGACACGTCACAGTGCCATCATGGATAAGTATGACCCAAAGAAAAAAATAGCGCTGATCGTAGACGAGTGGGGAGGATGGTATGAAACTGAAAAGGATCAAACAGCGCTTTATCAGCAAAACACCATGCGTGATGCCATGATCGCAGGTGCCACTTTGAACATCTTTCACAACCATGCAGACCGTGTACGGATGGCCAACTTGGCTCAAATTGTGAATGTGCTACAAGCGGTAATATTGACGGACGAGGAAAGGTTATTGCTGACGCCAACTTACCATGTCATGAAAATGTACAATGTCCATCAGGATGCTACCATGCTACCAGTTTCCATTGGTGATGACATGTTGTACTTCTCGAAAGATGATGAAAAACTGCCTGCGGTTTCAGCTTCAGCTTCTAAGAATGAAGCGGGAGAGATTCATATTTCTTTGGTCAATATGCATCCAGAAAAAGAGCACACCCTAGTATTAGATATGGAGTTCAAAGGTAAAATCACCGGAGAGATTCTGAAATCAGCAAAGCTGCAGGATTACAACTCGTTTGATAATCCAAATAAGATCACTCCAGAATCATTTAAAGGTTTCAAAAAGAGTGGTAGCAAGTTGTCAGTGATACTACCTGCTTTCTCTGTTGTCGTTTTAGAAGTAAAGTAATTCGATAGCGCTTATTATTAAATATTGATTTTCATTTCATAGTAAGAGACACTATAGTTTATGTTAAAGATTGTATTTCGTTTTTTGGTTATTGGTTTTTTGTCATTACAGATCCTTTTAATCACCTCATGTGAGGAAGATCAGGGTCCTACAGGTATTAAAGTGCGGGATCCAAATCTAGATACCCTAGCTTCTCAGTTGGGCGATGGTCCGATTGATTTTACACAGTTTAGTGATACTTATGCGCAATTAGCACCTGTAGCTAACATCAAAGACTGGGCTCATTACAACATCCATGATCCATCCATAATCGACAATGGTGACTACTTCTATTGCTACACTACCGATGTTGCCTATGGAGCCGCTCTTCGTCCGGGACACAATATTCGACGAAGCAAGAATCTGGTAGAATGGGAATTTGTTGGATGGGTAGTAGGTGGTAATAACCTACCAGTTGATCGTGCCACAGACAGTGCTTATCCTCCATTAGGTCTGGATCATATTGTGTCCAATGGGGGTGAACCATTTGGTAACTTATGGGCACCCTACGTGATGAAATATGAAGATGAGTACAGGGTTTATTACTCTCTCTCTTCGGAGGTTCCACGCCTAAGCGCCATTGGGTTGATGGTTTCAGATAAACCATATGGCCCTTTCACTGAAAGAGGATTAGTTGTGACTTCAAAGAATAATTCTACCCGTCAAACCAATGCGATTGACCCAACAGTCACAGTATCACCTTCGGGAGCTCATTGGTTTTTCTATGGTTCGGCGTGGGATGGTATCTATAAATTGGAATTGGAACCCTCCACTGGTTTGCCATTACAATCTGGTGATATTGGTACCAGAGTTGCCCAAAGAGGCTTTACTGGGAATACCATCAATGGGAACATTGAAGGTCCAGAGATCATTTACAATGAAGAGTTTAACAAGTATTATTTGTTTATAGCATATGACTGGCTACATACTAAGTATAATGTTCGCGTAGGTAGGTCAGACAATCCAGACGGCCCGTTTTTCGATTATTTAGGTCGAAATATGAATGAGTCTGTTGACGATGTGCCGATGATTTTGGCTCCATATAGATTCAATGGACACTCAGGTTGGCAAGGCGTGTCTCACCCTTCCGTATTCCAAGACAAGGAGTCAAAGGACTTTTACATGGGCCATCAAGGGCGTCCGGGAGTAGATGCTTATTTTATGTTACTCCATATTCGTCAAATCCACTGGACAGAAGATGGCTGGCCAGTAGTTTCGCCAGAGCGCTATGCCGCAGAAGAGGAGACAGCCGTGGAGCAAAGTGAGCTTGTTGGCGATTGGGAACAAATCGTTTTTGGTTATAATGTAGTTCCAGGCTTTGCGGATACGCAGACCTCTCCAGATTTTCAAAGATCAGTGGCACTCTCACTGGACTCAGAAGGAACTATCAACGGCTCCTCATCTAACACTTGGACATATGCGGCACCATGGCTTATCCTCAATTGGAACAGTGGTGAATTTGTTGACAAAGTACATGTGGAGAGAGGACGTGATTGGGAGAAAAATGTAGATGAAACCATCCTTTTTTCAGGCTTGAATCAATCCGGAACGGCCATTTGGGGTAAAAAAGTACAATAATAAATCTAGTCTTATGAAGCGTTGGCTGTTGATATCATCATTGGTTTTACTGTTTGGTTACGAAGGTCTTAGTCAATCAAAGGATATTAGCGTTCACGACCCAGTAATGATCAAAGAAGGTGATACTTATTACTTGTTTTGTACAGGTTGGGGGATCTCTGTGTTTTCTTCTAAAGACATGGAAAACTGGAATCAGGAAAAGCCAGTCTTTAGCAAACCTCCAACTTGGACAGATGCGGTGGTACCGGGCTTTAGAGGTCACATTTGGGCACCAGATATTCATCTTTTTGATGGAAAGTATTACCTCTATTATTCTGTCTCCGCTTTCGGAAAAAACACCTCCGCAATTGGTTTAGTCACTAATAAAACTCTTGATCCAGATAGTCCAGATTTCGAATGGCAAGATCAGGGTATCATTGTTCAGTCTTTTCCTAATCGAGATTTGTGGAATGCCATAGATCCCAATATCATTGTGGATGAAGACGGCTATCCGTGGATGGCTTTTGGATCTTTTTGGGAAGGTATGAAAGCTGTGAAGCTGATTCCAAACCGTACCACGGTTGCGGAGCCTCAGGTTTGGAAAACCATCGCTAGGAGAGAGCGAAGTTTTGAATTGGATGATGCGAACCCTGGTGATGCAGCCATAGAAGCGCCTTTCATATTCAAAAAGGACACGAGCTATTACCTTTTCGTATCCTGGGACTTTTGCTGTAGAGGTAAAGAGAGTACTTATAAGGTAGTGGTAGGCAGATCCAGCAATGCGCTAGGTCCATTCTACGATCTGGAGGGTAAGGCTATGAACCAAGGTGGCGGTACCCTAGTAGTGGAAGGGAATGAACGATGGACAGGAGTTGGACATAATAGTGCCTATACTTTTGATGGAAAAGACTACTTGGTTTTTCATGGCTATGACATGACTGCTGATGGACATGCCAAATTGATCATCAAAGAGTTGGAGTGGACCAAAGATGGTTGGCCAAAACAAGTGAAGCTCGAAGAGTAATGTTAAAAGGGAAAATACATTTATTCACATTACTAGGGTTGATCGTATTAGCTGCCTGTAATAAGCAAACATCAGATAAGGTAACCAATGAACCTGCTCCTCAAGAATTGGCTGGAAACCCTGTCATTAAAGAGCTGTTCACTGCTGATCCTGCTGCCTTAGTGGCGAATGATACCTTTTACTTGTATACTGGTCATGATGAGCAAGTAGAAGGTGGGAAAGGCTTTCTCATGAACGATTGGTTGCTGTACTCCACTACTGATATGTTGAATTGGAAAGCACACGGCCCAGTACTTCATAGCAACCAGTTCATCTGGGCAAAAGGCATGGCATGGGCTTCACATGTGGTGAAGAAAGACGCTAAATATTACTTTTATGTAACTGTGGATCACGGTTCTATACCCGGCTTGTCTGTAGGTGTGGCCGTTGCTGATAGTCCAGCAGGACCATTTGAAGATGCGCTTGGCAAAGCTTTGATTACCAATGATATGACCACTCAGACCGACATTAGTTGGGACGATATCGACCCGGCAGTCTTTATTGATGATGATGGACAAGCTTATATCTACTGGGGCAACACCGTCTGCAAATGGGCGAAGCTGAAAGAAAATATGATTGAGCTGGATGGTCCTATTCAAACCATAGACCTACCATCCTTTACAGAGGCGCCTTGGGTACATAAGCGCGGTGACTACTATTACCTAAGTTTTGCGGCACAGTTTCCAGAGGTCATAGATTACGCCATGTCTTCCAGTCCCGAAGGACCGTGGGAGTACAAGGGAAGATTAAATGATCTCGCATCCAACTCACCGACCAACCACCAAGCGATCGTGGAGTACAAGGATCAGTGGTATTTTGTTTACCACAATGGTAAACTGCCAAATGGTGGCGAATTTCGAAGATCAGTTTGTATTGATTACCTGAGCTACGGCGAGGATGGTACAATTCAGAAGATCACTCAGACAGCTAAGGGAGTGGCTAAGATTGATTGAGTAAATGGGTTAATTCTAAGAGAAACTCTCAAATATGGCGAGTGACATCCGAGCTTTATTAGTTACTTCTTACCTCAGGGTCCCTTTCAGGTGACCCTGAGGGGTGGAAAATTAATTTTTACCATACAAAACAGATAAGGTGCGACTTAGATTCGCAGGTAAAACAGATGTATGTGTCTCATTTTCAAAAATCTGCCAATCCAAATCTATTCGGTCATAATCTAAATCCTCAAGATAGGTACTTAACTTAACCATTGTTGAAACCATACTTGGGTCTTCTAATTTGCCGACCGAAATAAATACTTTGGTGGGAGGTATATTCCACTGAATTTTATTTTCATGTATATGTTTAATTTTTGTCATGGCTTTGTTTAATAATTCTTCTTTATTCCAATAAAGAGAGGGGCTGTTTATTCCAAAATGTGTGAAATAACCATCTGAATTTATAAAGCAATACGCTGTGAACAAACCACCTAATGAAACGCCTGCAATTCCCTTGTCGCCATTGGTTTTATAATGTTTATCTATGAATGGGACAATCTCTGTTTTGATAACTTTTAAAAATCTCTCTGCTCCACCCGTCTTTACCGCTCCTCTAGCAAGACCAAATGCTTCCTCAGTCTCAATTTCACTAATAGTGTCGACCGATGGTGAGTAATCATAGAATCTGTTTAAATACCAACTCCTTAAATCATTTCCTGAACTAATCCCGACAATAATTATATCTTCCAGCTCCCCACCATAATTCAAATATCGTTGAGCTGAATGAAATGATTGAAAAAGATCATTTCCATCCAAAACATATAAAACAGGATACGAAATGGTGTCTTTGGTCGAATAATTTGATGGAAAAGAAATATGTAAATGATACTCCTTGTCCATGATTGTAGACGTCATCGTATGGTCAGGTTCTGTTACTCTTTCTTTTGGTTCTAATTTTTGGCCAAACGAGGTATGACTAAAAATGAGCAAAAGGATTGTCACTAGCACAATATTTATTGGTTTTCCAGAATTCATTCAGGTTTGTTTTTAGTCAGGATTTTGGTTTTTTCACATTACTACGCCACGCTATCAGGCGTGGGGATTTTTATCTACTAAAGTTAAATATTGCACTGAAATTTCCAACAGCTTCGATCTTTCCTAAACCACAGAAACCCCATGACTGATCAGCGAATGTGTGTGCCTTGAATGGTGAATTTAGCTCATGAAAATGAGTGTTCCAAAGGGTG
>CAYGOV010000045.1:0-23182 GCA_964351625.1 uncultured Marinoscillum sp. | reverse complement strand
AGGTCTATTTTATAAGGATCGAAGGGCAAGAGATTCCAGTTATGATGTTGCAGCCACAATTTAGAATGGTGGTGGCTTAAATAGTATAAATGACGCGTCTAAGTCAATAGAATAGGGATGAATAGCCGACTATCTTCTTTACTTTTTGTCTTGAAACAAAAAGTAACCAAAAATTCAAGGCTGTGAATAAATTCCTAAAATTCAGCTTGATTGGATAATGAAATCCAAACTCGCTATGCTCAAACAAGGATTTCAATACAATTATCCTAATCTGAATTTCTTAACGGGATTAATTCAAGGCCAAAACTGATTTATTCGATCATGCATACCATTATAGTGACTAGTTCCTGTATATTAAGAAAAGTTAACTTAATCAATTTAAACGCACCGCTTATTTGCACCGTAGAAGAAACCCACCTCTTTATCTCCTCCCAAGAGGAGAAACCACCTCTGAATCTCCTCCCAAGAGGAGAACCCACCTCTTTATCTCCTCCCAAGAGGAGAATTTAATCCGTAATCAAATTAAAGGCTCCGTCGATTAGAAATTTTGAGTCAGCTTTGAAGTCTTTTGTGTTCAGCACTTCGACAAAACCATTGTTTGATTCACCCTTAATGACTTCTTTTTTTATGAAGGAGTAACCCTTTTCTGAAGTGCCAGCAAGAACGAGCGCATAATATTTACCATCGGCTTCCACTAAGGTGTTTTCTGGTAGAGCGGCTTTTGATGTAGAGGTGGTGTAAATTTCAGCTTCTACATACATGCCTGGATTAAATTGTGAAGCCAACTTTTCATCTAAAAGATGTCCATGGATGCCAATCGTGCGATCTTCCTGATTGACCGTTTTATTTATCAAATGGACAGATGCCTTATACCAGTTCCGATCATCTTGTTGGATTCTAAACCGAATGGATTGATCAATGCTCACTTTCGGAAGATCCTTTTCGAAGATGTTTAATTCTAGATGTATGTGGTCAGTATTGACGATAGTAATAGCTGGCTGAGAAGGAACTAAGAAAGTGCCTCTCGATACATCAACCATTGTGATATAGCCATTGATAGGAGAGGTAATATTGATTGTGGTCTGCATATTCTCAAGAGTAAGCGTGCTAGGATTGATGTTCATCAATTCAAGTTTCTTACTCAAAGACTCGACTTTTACTTTGGTCACTGTATAGTCTGACTCTGCTTTTAAGTAGTTTTTCTGAGAGGAAATATTGTCTACTGCAAGGTTTTTCTGTCTTTCATAATCTGATTTCAGATAAGTCAATTGTCCTTTTGTTGCTAGGAAGTCTTGTTGTATTTGTACGAATTCCGGATTTTCCAAGATGAATAGCAGCTGTCCCTTTTTTACATATTCACCCGGAAGTAGCGTGATTTTCTTGACGGTTCCTTCGAAGTATGAACTTACGGAAGCACGATTGCCTGGAGGTACATCGAAGATGCCGTTGGCTTTTACTATTTCATGGAAATCTTTCATTTCCAGTTTGCCCAACTTCATGGCTGAGGATTCAAACTGTGTGTTGCTGAGCTCGTAGGTGCCTTCAGTGGGCATTTCGTTAGTGGTTTGATCAGTTTCCTGAGTCTCACTTTTGGAAGCGCAAGAGGCGAATGCCAATAAGGAGGCTAAAGCCAAAAGGCTAATGGAAAGATTCTTCATGGTGTGATATGTGTGATTTTTCATTGCTTAGTTCATCAAATAGTTAGCTTCCAAGACGGTTGTGTTGTACTTGAAAAGCGAATTGAGATAGTTGGATTCAATGGATTTGGAATTTTCCAATAGTTGTGTGTATTGAAGGAAGTTGATCTCACCACCTTGATAAGCCTTGTTTGCGTGGAATAAAGTCTCCGTTGACAGCTTCTTACCAGTATTTTCATAGTAGGAGAGTTCCTTTTCAAGTTGACTCAAGTCGGATTGCAAGGCTTCGTAGCTTGAGGTCAATTGTATTTTGTAGTTGTCACTTTCAATCTCTAGTATGCTTGCTCCAGTTTTAGCGGCAGCTATTTTTGATTTCTGAGTACCGAACCACAGCGGAATTCCCACTCCGACTTGAAACCCTGTAAAACTCTGCTGGCCTGTTCCGTTGTTGGTGCCCTGGAATACCGAGGCGTTAAGGTCAGGTAGCAACTTCTGCTTTTCCATATTCAAGAGCTGGTTAGAAAGATCCATCGCATCGGAGTAATAACCGAGCGTAGGGTGGGTAATGGTATCGAGCGGGATCAACGCTATCCTTTCCAATTGCTCACTACTCACGGTAAAGCTGCTATCCGATTGTAGCCATTGGTTCAAAACAATGTAGTTTCTCTGGATGCTCTCGCTAATTTGACCGAGCTGAAGCGATATCTCTATCTTCTTAGTTTGAGCGGTGAGCTTCTCCAAATAATTTGATTCTCCTTGCTCAAACCTTCTATTGGCCGCAAGCTCGAAAGTGGTGTAAAGGCTATCCAGATAGTCGTAGTTTTTCTGCATCTGTTGCCAATAGACAATTTCATAATAGACCTTTTGAACCTCTTTGGTAACCATGCGCCTGTCCATCAGATATTGATCTTTGGTCAATTGAGATTTGCCTTGCATGACCTTTCGCTGTGCACCGTAGACCGTCGGAAACTGAAAGGTCTGGCTCACACCCCAGGTGTTGAGAGGTTGATTGTTTGGAGCAATATTGGCAGCATCTTTATTGAAATAGACCTCCGTTTTGTTAATATCTATCGAACTCCCGATCAATTGCTCGCTTTGGTCTATTCGTTGGGCTGACGCCTTCAAACCAAGGTTGTTTTGGATGGCTATTTCAACGGCCTGATCAACTGTAATGCTTTTGTTTTGGCTGTAGCCTAAAGCAGGTAAGGCGATCAACAAAACTGTCACTAGCAAGGTTGCCGGTATTTTCACCTTTGGAAAATGTCCTTTTCTATCAAAGAGCGCATAAAGCACTGGCAATACGATGAGCGTAAGCGCTGTAGCAGAGATCAATCCTCCAACTACCACGGTGGCGAGTGGTCTTTGCACTTCCGCACCAGCTGATGTGGAAATAGCCATTGGTAAGAATCCTAATGCAGCTGCCGACGCGGTAAGCAAGACAGGTCTTAATCTGTTTTTGGTACCCATAAGTATTCGTTTGTTGATGTCAATGATGCCGTGCGCTTTGAGTTCTTTAAACTCTTCTATCAATACGATTCCGTTCAAAACAGCGATCCCGAATAGGGCGATAAATCCAACGCCTGCAGATATACTGAACGGCAAGTCGCGGATATAGAGTAGGATGATCCCGCCAACGGCTGACATTGGGATGGCACTATAGATGATAAGTGCTTCCTTCACCGAATCAAAGGCAAAGTAGAGTAATATGAAGATCAATAGGAGCGCTATCGGAACAGCTATGATCAATCGCTCTTTGGCCGTTCTCAAGTTTTCAAATTGTCCACCATATTCGATGGTATAGCCAGTCGGAAGTTTCACTTTTTGATTGATGGCTAGCTGCACGTCATTCACTACAGATTCCAAATCTCTATTTCTTACGTTCACACCGACCACTATTCTTCTTTTGGTATTGTCTCTGGATATTTTCGCAGGGCCTTTGGTAAATGTGATCGTGGCAAACTCGCTCAGAGGTAAGTGGTTTCCATTTGGTAATTGGATAGTAGCTGTCGCTATATCGTCAATACCATTGTGGTGAGCTTCGTCGAAGCGAACAACCAAATCAAATTGCTTTTCCCCTTCAAATACCGTCCCGGCTGTTTTGCCAGCAAAGCCCATGGTAATGATGTTATTCAAATCATCAACGTTGAGCCCGTATTTGGCAATCTTACTCCTGTCATATTTTACAGTCATCTGAGGAAGACCAGCCACTTTCTCTACGATTATATCAGCAGCTCCCTCAATACCTTGAATGGCTTTTTCAACCTTCAGAGCTTCTCTAAAAAGGATATCTAAATCCTCACCAAAAATCTTAATTGCTAAATCAGCACGAACTCCTGTGATTAACTCATTGAATCGCATCTCTATAGGTTGGGTAAACTCAAAATCTACACCTGGTATTTCTGACAAGGCCTCCTTGAACTTATCAGCCAGCTCATCTTTGCTCTCAGCAGAAGTCCATTCACCTTTTGGGATCAGTTTGATGATCACGTCACTTTCTTCCATGGACATAGGGTCGGTAGGAACTTCCGCCGCTCCAATTCTACTTACAACCTGATCTACTTCCGGAAAGCGCTTCAAAATGTTCTCGATTCGAGTAGTAGCTATTACCGTGTTGCTCAAAGAAGTACCTGTTTTCAAAACTGGTTGGATCACGAAATCACCTTCATCTAGAGTAGGCACAAATTCGCCACCCATGCGAGTGAAGAGGAAACCAACAGCTACTAAAAGCATGGCGGCCATACTGAGGACGAGCTTTTTCCTGCGAAGTGCCCAAGCTATGGTTGGTTTGTATTTGTCTTCCAAGAAAGTAATGAGGCGAGAAGAAATGGTTTTTTTGCTTGGATCGGTAGGTTTGATGAAGAGTGACGCCATCACCGGCACATAGGTGAAGCAGAGCAGCATTGCGCCAATCAGCGCAAAGCAAAATACCAAGGCCATAGGTCGGAACATCTTGCCTTCCACACCTACCAAAGAGAGGATAGGGATAAAAACAATGATGATGATGAGCTGCCCGAATACCGCGGAGTGCATCATCTTAGTGGCGCCAAGGTGGGTGATGTTGTCAATGAAGTTTTGTCTTTCACCTTTAGGTAAAGCCAATAATTGAGTGCGTTCAGCAGTAATTTTGAAAGCAATGAATTCGACGATGATCACCGCTCCATCAATGATGATCCCAAAGTCAATGGCACCAAGACTCATCAGGTTGGCGTCTACACCAAAGATGTACATAAGAGACAGTGCGAAGAGCAAGCACATAGGAATTACAGAGGCGACTACCAAACCAGAGCGGATATTGCCGAGTAGGAGAACCACTACGAAAATCACAATCAAACAACCGAGGATTAAGTTTTCTGCTATGGTAAGTGTTGTTTTTTCTATCAGCTCACTTCTTTCTAGAAATGGATTGATACTGATGCCTGGGGGCAAGGAAGGAGATATTTGAGCCACTCGTTCTTTCACAGCCTCTATGACTGCTTTGGAGTTGGCGTCTTTGAGCATCATCACTTGCCCCAATACTTTCTCGCCTTCACCATTTCCAGTAATGGCACCAAAGCGAGTCGCATGACCAAACCCAACAGCTGCTACGTCTTTGATGAATATCGGGGTGCCATTTCTAGTTTCTATGACGATGTTTTCAATGTCCTCAAGCGAACCCACCAGTCCTTCACCTCTGATGAAAAAGGTTTGATTGGTCTTTTCTATATAGCCACCACCAGCAACACTGTTGTTTTGCTCTAAAGCCGTGAAGATCTCAGGAACTGATAGGTTCAGGCTTCTGATTTTCTCAGGGTTGATCGCTACTTCGTATTGCTTTAGATAGCCTCCCCATGTGTTGACCTCCACTACGCCAGGTATGCCGGAAAGCTGTCGCCTGACCACCCAATCTTGGATGGTACGAACATCAGACAATGAATAGTCACCTCGGTGGGCTGAGTCTACTTCGATTACATATTGATAAATCTCACCTAGACCTGTGGTGATCGGCCCCATGAATGGAACCCCGAATCCTTTTGGAATCTTCTCTTCGGCAGCTTTGATCTTTTCAGCGATAAGCTGACGTGGCAGATAAGTGCCTATTTTGTCATTGAACACTACGGTAACGACCGAAAGGCCGAACTTAGAGACGGAACGAATTTCTTTCACATCTGGCAGATTGGCCATTTCCAGCTCGACTGGATAGGTGAGGAACTTCTCTACATCTTCGGTAGCGAGGTTGCGAGAAGTAGTAATGATTTGCACCTGATTATTGGTGACATCAGGCACTGCCCCAATAGGTATCTCAGAGAGAGAATAAAGGCCAAAGCCAATGATGCCTGCTGAAAATAGCATCACGATGAGCTTATGATGGATGCTGTACTGAATGATTCGCTCTAGCATTGTTAGGAGATTTTTTAATTATATACCAAAGGTACTTGGGGCACTATAAGGTTAAGCTGAAGGTTTTCTTAAGATTAGCTTAAAATATGCGGATGTTCACTGAAAATACAAACCTCCATTTCTTATCTGTACTTAGAAATAATCACTTACCCACTAATATGAAGGCTGCCCAGTAGTAGGGGTTTTTATATTTCTCTCTGGTCTGCTCTTGTGCATATTGATAGGCCCTTTTAACATCATGACTCAAAACCCAATCCTCATAAAAGCTGATCATAAAGTCCTTAGTGGCTTGGTCATCTACCTTCCAGAGTGTCATGAGGACTGACTTAGCTCCGGCAGTCTGAAAACCTCTGTGCAAACCGTATACCCCTTCACCGGATGTAACTTTCCCTGTGCCTGACTCACATGCTGATAGGATTACCATATCAGTCGTCATCAAATGCATGTCCATGGCTTCTTTTGCTAGCAGTATCCCGTTTTCATTGATTTTTTCATTGCTCAATGAAAGAATCATTTCGTCAAGTATTACTCGATCATTAGCATATTCAGCACCAGCCAATAGCAAGCCCGAATCCTCTAAAGGATCGAGAGAAGAACTAGAGCTATTCACACCAGCAAAACCATGGGTAGCAATATGTATCAATTGAGGAGATTTCCAGCTTTTGGTCAATTGCTTGAGCTGGCTTTCTGATGCTTCCTCTCCAAGCATTTTGATCACTGGGGTGTCCGAGCCTTCTAGGATATTAGCTATTTTCTCAATCTCTTCTTTGGTGCCAGGTAAGAGGGTGATTACATTGTTTCTAGAAAGTTGATCAAGTGGTCTCTTGTTAATCTCATTCAACAGTAGAGGATCTATCGCACTAAAAATAGGATAGCCTATTAGTAGGGCGTCTCTGTTTAGATCTATGCGATTAAACGCTGTAGACTTTAGATCACTTGAGTTTCCTAAGATATCAACAGCGTACTGGCTTATGATGTAATCATAGTCCGATGGTCTAAAAAGTGAAGTCAAATTGATGAGGTTATATACCCCGTCTGGGACTAAATAGATGCTCTCATACCTTCGTAATCCAAATGCTTTTTCCACAGGTTTCCATAAGATGTCGTAAGATTTTGTGTCCAGAATTTGATGCTTTACTGCGTTTCTATAGTAAGCCAGTTGGCGTTTGATTTGCTCGCCATCTAAGCTCAATAATTGTGGTTTAGCTGAGTGTCTATTGAAAAACAAAAAGAGATAATCGAATTGATTTTCAATTAATTGCATACTCATGGGATCAAACTTTTGCAGATGCATGACTTCTACCAAAGCCTGTGAAGGACTCAGGTTCAACCGAAGTTCACTCCATGAACTAGTCAGCGACTTGGCTATATTTTCTTTATTGACCAGAAAAGTCCTCAGAGAAAGTTCTTTTTCTAATTCCTCCGAAACAGCAATAAGGCTATCATACATATTGACCTGTACAGGATTAGCACTAGCCCTTGATACTTGTCTGATTAGCTGAATTCTTGCTCTGGTTTCTAAATATTGATCAAATTTCACCCTGAGGTCTTTGTGCTCATAGACCATCTGTCTCAAGGCAAGGGTCTGGTTGAAAAGCAAACCTTTGAAGGTGATAAGATGATTCATGAGCATTTCATTAAGGACTGGTTTGCTCTGGTAGTACTGCCTTACAAATGTGCCGTAGATATTTTCGAATGATTTGTTGGCATCATAAAATGCTTGTTTTTCATGATCACTCAAAAAAGCAAAGTGCTTGATGTAATGGATGAGATTGAGTTGTGCAGCTCTATTTAAGTTATTGGCAGCCTTATTGATATCCCCATTTGCCCATGCAGAGATCCCTTTTAGTGTCAGCAGCTGTTGATAGGTGGGATGCTCGGGAGTGTAGTTATTTCGAACGTGCACCATCGCTTCGTTATATACCTTTATCGCACCAAGATACGCTCCCTGAAGGTGCTTTGATTTACCTTTCTCAATCAGCAATCTGATGACTATGGAGGGGTTGGATTGATTCCATTCTTCTTCGACTATCTCAACTTCTTGATGCAAATGATTCTTCAGTCGTGTTGTCAGTAGTGATAAAATCAACCTTTGGCTCGATAGGTTAGGAAAGTTGGTAAGGCTCTTTGCTGCATTTTCTAGTTCCAAACTGGCTTTTTCGTAGGCTTCAATGCTCAAGTAATATTCGGCAGTAGTTAAAGACAACTTGATTTTTCTTTCTCCATTGATATTGGATAGCTGGGCATGTCTGATTTGCTCGAGCGATTGCTGTGCGTTATCAATGAGCCCCATTTCCATTTCTAGGCTTATTCTTTCACAAAGTATATCCAAGCGCCATTGTGAAAACTGACCATTAAGAAAATGGAACGAATATTCTATTTGATCGAAGATCCTTCCTGAAGCCGTATATTCTCCTACTTGTCGTAAATAACTAGCATAGTGCAGCAGGATGAACAATTGTGCCTCTTTAGTTGGAATGTTTTTCTTGACTATTTCATGAGCAGCACGAAACCATGAATCAGCCTCGTTGACCTTTCCTAATTCATTCAATGCCACTCCTTTGATGAGAGATACTATTGCAAACTCTTCCGAGTTTTTACCATATTGCGACAGTGCGCTTATCGATAGGTCATCAGCCATTAGATATACCAAATCCCACTTCTGGATAGTAAAGTAAGCATAGAGGAGATCTTGATAAGCCTGCCAATAGGCATCAGATTGGCGTTCCTTTTGAAGGATTAGAAATTCTCCTCTAGTAGTATTTACTAATGAATCAAGCTGTCCACTCAGGTAAGTTGCTTTCAACGAAGAAGTAGATTTATACAGCAGGAATGGAGACTGAGACTGCCCCTGCATTACATGGCAAATCAATATTCCCGTGAATAAAGCCAGACGCATATTCATTGGATCATTTCAAATTCAAATTCAAAATTGAGCACTTTGGCTTCTTGTGTGAAGTATTTGTCAGCGCCTGACCGCCCCAGTTCTTTTGATGAATTAAACCCTTGTTTGAATCCTGAAAGGAATGTGGTATTGTTATTAGAAAGGGTATCAATCTGCGTTAAGTAGTGCGCGGCATACTCATCTATTGGATCCAATGCTACTATCTCGAAAGTGCTACCGTTGGATTTATATCGCTCATGATAGCCCATATAGTAGCCATACTCATTTCCTAAGGATAGCCCATCGTCAAAGGTGGATCCAGACTGATACAATGCCTGAGATGCTAAACCTAGATCCTCACCTAATTGCTGGAAGAGATGGCTTTGAATATTGTTAGGGATATTTTCCTGCAATGTTTCGGTTGATAAATTCACCCGACCTAGAGAGGTTGTATATATTATGAACTGATTGCGCGCGATACTGAACGCAATTTGAGCTAGTGATGAGGTGAGGATTTGATCTTTGATATCTAAAAACCAGATACCTATAAATTTCCCATGTGTCAATGCTTTGCCTGGATGAAGGAAGAATAGATAGTCGATATATGAGGTGTCCACAGTGTATGTGAAATCATTGAAAAGTGTGAAGGAAGCATCCTGAATCTTAGCCGTGAGTGGAGTGAGGCCTGTTAATTCTTCATCGAGATATTGGATCTGAACGTTCTTCAATTGATAGGATCCGGCAAAAGACTGAATGGTTAGTTCCTCACCTTTTTGGCATGAGAATGTTGTGATTAGAAGAGCTAAGAGAAGTGTGTTTTTCATTTCAGTGCCATTGAAATTCCGAACTTAATATTTCTAGGATCTTGCGGGACTTCTTCAAAACCCTCAAGACTGCCATAAAAGGCATTATAATAGCGAGCGTCTAACACATTTGAAACTGCACAGTAAATATTCATCGTATAGTCCTTCTTCTGCAGCACGTCAAAACCAGTCCTAGCATTCAATAAGAAAAATCAAGGCACCTTATATGGATCATCTGGATTGCTCTCTGTGTAGTTTTTCCAATTAACGCGGGTAGAAATTGAGAATCTATCATTCCAAACTTCTACACCACCTTTGAGAGTGCGCTCAGCCTGATAGAAGTGAAGATCAATTAATTCATTGTTAGATGTTCTGGAGGTGCCTTCCATGAGAAACCCGGACACAAAGGAGTTGATCTGGATATTGCCAATCTTATTGAAATATCTCGCATTGAGCGAAATGCCCTTCACGTTTAGATCTCCAGTATTAGAAGAGGTTGTTTCCTTTTCACTAAAGACATGCGATGCTTTATCTTCATCGGAATAGGGGGCAAACAAATTGATGTTATTCTTGATGGTACTTGAGAATGCATTCAGGTCCAGCGAGAAGTTTTTGCTGAAAAGATAAGAGACCGAGGATTCTAATGTTCCCAATCTCTCAGGCTTCAGATTTGGATTTGGGTGGTGAAAACTAGCAGCGAAAAATGTACCTGGAACTGCAACTCCTCCATCTAATAGGAACCGAGAACTCGGACCAAAAAAGGCTCCTTCTTGCTTGAATGATTTGCTAGGTGATGGTGCTAGGAATGCCGTCCCATACATCAGTTTAAAGTGATACCTATTGTCCATTGATTTTCTAACCAGACCAATTCTCGGATTGTAGGTCTTGCCATATCTACTGTTGACATCATATCTGAATCCTAGTGTCAGATTAGTCTGCGTATTTAAATCCCAAATGAGCTGCGAAAAGATCCCTTTGTTGAAATAATGAATGAAGTGAAAGACCTGTGTCAAGGTAAGTGAGTCTGCAAAAGGTATGGCGGGATCGCTAGGATTATCTAGGTTGGGGTAAAGAGACCCATTATCAAAATACTGTAAAGGAAGGTAGCCCGCTGCTCCTAAATAGTAAAATTCCTGCTCACCGAGTGTCTTGTCTTCCTGAAATGGTTGGGGGGAGAGTGCTGTCCTTGGTAGCGCTGTGAGAAACTCTGCACTTCCGCCAGCAGTCAGGTTGAGTTTGTCATTTATTCGAAAGGTAATTTGCTCCGACATTTTCCCACTGGTAGAGTACCCGTAGAAGTATCCCCTTTGCCACATAGAAGTCACATTGGCAAAATGACTCTCTGGGTGTATTTCGTGAAGGTTGAAATTGATTTGAGACTTCACCTGGAGCCGATTGTCAAAAGATGAGTAGTCATGGGAGATATAAGCTACATCTTGGGTGGTTCTTATCTGTGCAGCCCCGTCATAGCTCGTGAGACTAGGGTCAATGCCATAGGAAGTGCTATGTATCTCTTCCATGCGCACATATCCCACGCTGAAATCCTTTATCGTAGCTTCCACAAAAAAGGAGGAAGATGAAGAGGGGATATCAAATTCCCTAGAAATTTCATTTCCAAAGAAGCTATCACCTGCTTCATATTCAAATTGCTTCATATTCAGAATTTGAGGGTTAAGCGCGCTTTGCTTTACATAGCCATTCGCTTTGAATTGATTGGTATACCAAGCGTAGTGTTCAGGGTAATATTTAGGATAGTAAGGATTGTCTGCTTTAGTTATTTGACCTGAGAGGTATAATCTTACCTCTCCAAAATCCTGGCCTGCGCTATAGGAAAGGCTGGAAGATCCAAAGCTCCCTCGTTGATAAGCGACATCAGCTTTTTCGAAAGAGTCTGAACGGTTTTTGGTGATGATGTTGATAATCCCAGCAAATGCATCTACCCCATAGAGTGCAGAAGCTGGTCCAATGATGACTTCTACTCTTTCTGCCATTTGCAGGGAAAATTGCTGCCCGAGCGTATAGAAATCACCAGTAGTAGGCGTGATCCTGTTGCCATTCAATAGAATCAATACTTTTTCATTTCCCACAACTCCACGCATGGAGAGCGTATTTCTATGCTCAGGATCGGAATTGATCTGCAGCTCGACTTGTGGGATATCCATCAACAAATCCACAAGGTTTTGATAGCCGCGCATGTTTATTTGCTCCTTGGTAATTATGACAGCATTAGCCGGGGCATCCTGAACACTTTGTTTCTGAAGTGTAGCAGATACTATGTCTACATTCAATATGTCCTCTAGAGAAATATCAAACAGCTGGTAGATTTCTTCGTCTTCATTATTGTCTTGACTGAAGAGATAGGGGATATTCAGCAATAGGAGCAAGAAGATAAGTGTAAGTCTAATGTTGCTCATGCATCTTGGGGTAAATTGTTACTTTGACAATTGGTGTTGTTTTCAATACCATTTCTTCAGCAATGGTTATTAAATATGTTATTGAAGGTTGGCTATGACTAAGTTGACAAATTGTCTTTTATTTCACCTCCATCAATTCCACTAAAATTTATTTTCACTTTCGTCCCTTCGCCTAGCTGACTTTCTATATTTATGCTCGCACGGATAGCGTCAGCGCATTTTTTTACGATGGAAAGCCCCAGACCATTACCAGGTATTTGTTTGTGAATCAGCGAGTCTGATCTGAAAAAGCTTTCGTAAATGTGACTCAGATCTTCCTCCTTGATGCCTATACCTTCATCCTCTATGGTACAGAAAATGCGACGATCAATTTCTGCCAATGTTATCTTGATCGATGAGTCGTTGTGCGAGTATTTGATGGCATTGTTGATGATGTTGTCTATGATCACATTGGTATAATAGTAGGGAACTAGAAATTTCTGATTTTCATCAAAAGGAAACTCAACTTTAAGGTTCTTCTCTACGATTTGGTTTTTGAAGCGGGTCAAAGACTCATCGAGAATAGTAGGCAGTGAAATCATCTTGCGTTCCTTTGCTATCGTATCAGAATCGAGCCGTGCGAGCAAGAGCAATTGCTCGAGTGTGAATGCCATTTTCTCTATTTCCGCAAGGCCTAACTTTACTTTCTCTTCATACTCTTGCTGGGTTCGCGGTTTCCTGATCAGCACTTCGAGCGTACCTCTCAACGTGGCTATAGGAGTTCTCAATTCATGAGATGCGTCTGAGGTGAACTGTTTTTCACGCTCCAGTGCGTTTTCGAGACGGTCTAGTAATGCATTAAAATTAGTCGAAAGCTCATAGATTTCATCTTTGTTTTGAGGAAGTACCACCCGTTCTTTTAAGTTGTTTTTGGTGATCCGAGTGATGGTATTTGTGACTTCTTGTACTGGCTTGATGCTTCGCCCTGCAAGAAGCCTAGATATGAAGTACAAGCCTATCAAGACGATCAGGTAGGATAGGAGCAGTACGTTTCTCAATTTGCTAAGAATGGTGATGGCCGACTCTGAGGAAACAGCTGCCAATATGTAGCCTTTGATTTCTCCATCGCGTAGGACTGGTACTTGCACTTGTCTAATAGTACGATCATCTATTTGTGAATCAAAATGACCATTAAAGGCAGGTGACTCAAAGGATAAAGCATTTTCCTTAAGGTTGGGAGACTTATCCATGATTCGATATTGATTATCAATCAATTGAATAAAAACTGGATAGACCTGAACCTCTCGGTGTTCTCTTTCTTCCCATTCAGCCTTGTTTCGGAAAATGATGCTATCACCACTGATTACTATTTCCTTGGAGTGCTTTTCTGCCTCATAGGAGAGTTCATTGTCTAGGTTTCTGATGACCGTCTCCAGCACGAGGAAGTAGATGACCGTGAATGCAAAAGCCATGATGACCGCTGTGGCGATCATGTAAAGAAAGGCGATCCTATTTTTGAAATTCATACTCATGGCTCCTTTGCGATATAGCCCACGCCACGCACGGTCTGTATATAGTTTTCCTCATCTGTGAGCATGAGCTTTTTGCGCAGCGCATTGATGTAGACATCTATCACGCTGGTGTTGTAGTCAAAGTGGATGTCCCAGACACTTTCTATGATACGCGTCCTCCGGCAGACTTTTCCTTTGTTTCTGATGAGGTACTCTAGTAATGCAAATTCCTTTTGCGTCAAGCTGATTTCCTGACTGCCTTTGTGGACTTGATGGGTGTCCGTATTCAGAATGATGTCTCCCAATTCGAAAGTGGAAGAGGTTCCTGATTTCGGTCTGAGCTGTACTTTCACACGTTCCAGTAGTTCCTCGAAGTGGAAAGGCTTTTTGATGTAGTCGTTAGCGCCTGTTTGTAATCCAAAGATGGTTTCGTCTATTGTGTCTTTTGCTGTAAGGAAGATAATGGGCGTGTCCGCAAATTCTTTTCTAAACTGCCTACAGATCTCAATACCGCTGAGTCCTGGAAGCATCCAATCCAATAGGAGGAGGTCATAAGCACCGGATAATGCTAGCTGCAAACCCTTTTTGCCCTCATCCGCCACGTCCACAGCATAGGACTCTTCCTCCAGTCCTTGCTTTAGGAAAGCTGCTATGCCTTGTTCATCCTCTACTACGAGTATTCTCATGGATCAAAGGTCGTCAATCGGCACTTAAGCAAGCATTAAAGGATTCTTAAGATTGGCTTAAGAATGCCACTATTTGTTTACCCTTCGAGTCCCGCACTTCGACAGGCTCAGTATGTCAGCCGCCTCAGGATGACAAATATTGATGATTGTCACGCTAATTAAAAGTGAAGCGAACCACCTTGAATTGTCATGCTGAGGCCGAGGCGCTCGGCTAGAGGCACGAGGGGACTCGAAGCATAGGACAATTCTTTACGAGGCTGTTTCGGTTTATTATAAGGAACTCTTTTTTCGGGCGTCATGCCTGCGCATGCAGGCATCTTATCAATTTAACATTAGATCAAAAGATTGCCTGCCTTTTTTAGGTTGTCACTTCAACCGCTTGTATTGACAGAATCTGAGGTAAACCTGTGATAAGATTCCTGAACTCCGCTGCGCTTCATCAGGAATGACGGACATTGGAGCATCATCTACACCATCCCAGAGTCATGCCGCAGGCATCTTGGTACTTAGAAAGGATGCCATACTAATTCCATTCAACAACGTGTCTACCCTTCGAGTCCCGCACTTCGACAGGCTCAGTATGTCAGCCGCCTCAGGATGACAAATTATGATGATTGTCATGCTTAACCCATCTAAGCATAAGACAATACTTTTATTGGCTGCTTCGGTTTATTATTAAGAACTATTCTTTCGGGCGTCATGCCTGCGTATGCAGGCATCTTATCAATTCGTGCAGTGAAATTGAAAAAGGGTTGTCTCAGAGTTCTCTGCGAGAAACTCTGAGGAGATGAAAAGGACTCCCTTCGGGAGTCACTCTGGTGGCTGAGCATTTCAAGCGTTTCTTTTTCAGAGATCATTGAGCTAGTCTTGTCAGAAGTTCTTTGTCTTCATCTAAGATAGTTCTGAGGTTTTGTGAGAGAACAATGGACTCATTTGACTTCCCATGTACCAGTTTTAGATAGTCAAAAACCTCTTGAAGTACTTGCTCAGAAGTGTTTTCCAGAAGCTCGTTAATTGCTGTTTTTACTTCATCTCTGCTCATATACCAAAGATACGAATTTGACAGGAAAACTGTTTGATACGGAAATTTATGGTCTGCAGGGGTGTCATCATTTGACCCTTTGATAAACCTAAGACTGAGTATAAGAACAGCGAACAAAATTGAATAGTCATGCTGAGGCCGAGGCGCTCGGCTAGAGGCGCTCGGCTAGAGGTGCTCGGCCTAGAGGCAGGAGAGGACTCGAAGCATATGACAATTCTTTAATAAGCTGATTCGGTTTATTATAAGGAACTATTCTTTCGGGCGTCATGCCTGCGCAGGCAGGCATCTTATCAATTTAACATTAGATCAAAAGATTGCTTCGCTTTTTTAGGTTGTTACTTCAACCGCTTGTATTGACGGAATCTGAGGTAAACCTGTGATAAGATTCCTGAACTCCGCTGCGCTTCATCAGGAATGACGGACATTGGAGCATCATCTACACCATCCCAGAGTCATGCCGCAGGCATCTTGGTACTTAGAAAGGATGCCATACTAATTCCATTCAACAACGTGTCTACCCTTCGAGTCCCGCACTTCGACAGGCTCAGTATGTCAGCCGCCTCAGGATGACAAATATTGATGATTGTCACGCTAATTAAAAGTGAAGCGAACCACCTTGAATTGTCATGCTGAGGCCGAGGCGCTCGGCTAGAGGCACGAGGGGACTCGAAGCATAGGACAATTCTTTACGAGGCTGTTTCGGTTTATTATAAGGAACTCTTTTTTCGGGCGTCATGCCTGCGCATGCAGGCATCTTATCAATTTAACATTAGATCAAAAGATTGCCTGCCTTTTTTAGGTTGTCACTTCAACCGCTTGTATTGACAGAATCTGAGGTAAACCTGTGATAAGATTCCTGAACTCCGCTGCGCTTCATCAGGAATGACGGACATTGGAGCATCATCTACACCATCCCAGAGTCATGCCGCAGGCATCTTGGTACTTAGAAAGGATGCCATACTAATTCCATTCAACAACGTGTCTACTCTTCGAGTCCCGCACTTCGACAGGCTCAGTATGTCAGCCGCCTCAGGATGACAAATATTGATGATTGTCACGCTAATTAAAAGTGAAGCGAACCACCTTGAATTGTCATGCTGAGGCCGAGGCGCTCGGCTAGAGGCACGAGGGGACTCGAAGCATAGGACAATTCTTTACGAGGCTGTTTCGGTTTATTATAAGGAACTCTTTTTTCGGGCGTCATGCCTGCGCATGCAGGCATCTTATCAATTTAACATTAGATCAAAAGATTGCCTGCCTTTTTTAGGTTGTCACTTCAACCGCTTGTATTGACAGAATCTGAGGTAAACCTGTGATAAGATTCCTGAACTCCGCTGCGCTTCATCAGGAATGACGGACATTGGAGCATCATCTACACCATCCCAGAGTCATGCCGCAGGCATCTTGGTACTTAGAAAGGATGCCATACTAATTCCATTCAACAACGTGTCTACTCTTCGAGTCCCGCACTTCGACAGGCTCAGTATGTCAGCCGCCTCAGGATGTCAATTTAGGATTACTAAAATACAGCCATAGTTACTCTCCGTTCAATATCATTTGAACAAACGTATCTGAGTTAAATACAGCGACTTTTGATTTCTTGTAGTCTTTGGTGTTTCTAGTGATAATTGTCTTTATTCCATTTTCGGAAATAGCGACAGAGTGCTGTATAGCGTCTTCAAAATCTTTGAATTCACTCACTACGGCATTTATAATATCATTTCGAGTTACACTTAGCACTTCTACTATTTCTAGAAGCTCACCTATGATTTCTCGTGTCTTCTTATCACCAAGTTCCTTCCTTAGGATATAATGCACATTGTTAAAGCAGAGTGATGAAGTATATACTTTCAGTTTTTTCTTTTCAGCCAAATCAAAAAGAATAGATGCCGCTGCTGCATGAGGTTGTCTATCGATGAGAAGGTCAATGATCACATCAGTATCAATGAATATTTTAGATTCCATGCTTGCTATTCTTAGCTTCGTCCAAAAGATCTTTGTAGTTGAAATTAGCTTCCACTTTCAAGACTCCTCGCAGTTTTTTAGTTCTTGGGGATAATTGATCTCCTTCACCAGTTGCTTTTGAATCGGTTATGTATTTAAAATAGTTTTCAACCATTTCTGATAGGCTCCTTCCTTTGGTAGAAGCATACTTTTTAGCCTGTTCGATTACTTCTTTTTCTAATGTTAGTGTCAATTTAGTATTCATAGCACGTGTGTTTATTTGATATTACATACGTACAAATAGATCAATAGTTTATTAGAATTCCAAGTGTGAGGGATTTGGATTGACTTGAAAGGAAGCGTCTTGGTTAGGATCAATATATGACTCCCTTCGGGAGTGACTCTGTTGGCTGAGCAATACTTAACCTATCGAAGGGTATGACAATTCTTTAATAGGCTGATAGGGCGGATTATTTGGAACTCTTTTTTCGGGCGTCATGCCTGCGCATGCAGGCATCTTATCAATTTAACATTAGATCAAAAGATTGCCTGCCTTTTTTAGGTTGTCACTTCAACCGCTTGTATTGACAGAATCTGAGGTAAACCTGTGATAAGATTCCTGAACTCCGCTGCGCTTCATCAGGAATGACGGACATTGGAGCATCATCTACACCATCCCAGAGTCATGCCGCAGGCATCTTGGTACTTAGAAAGGATGCCATACTAATTCCATTCAACAACGTGTCTACCCTTCGAGTCCCGCACTTCGACAGGCTCAGTATGTCAGCCGCCTCAGGATGACAAACAAACACATTTTCAATTTTAAACCTCTGGCATTAAAGAAATCCCGTCAAGAAATTCAGGGCTATACAATCATATTGAAATCCGTGTTTGAGCCAAGCGACCCAGTCGCTGGCGAGTTTGGATTTCAGTGCATCATCACCCTGAATTTTAGGGATTTCTTTATAGCCTTGAATTTTTTGTTACGTTTTGTCTCAAGACAAAAAGTAAAGAGAAACAATACCGAGGCGCTCGGCTAGAGGCACGAGGGGACTCGAAGCATAGGCAATTCTGCACAGTGTCTACCCTTCGTCCTTCGTCAGGCTCAGGACCTCACGATGACACGGAATGAAATTGTCCCACTGAGTTTGCGACCGGCTAGGACTCGAAGCATAAGACAATTCAATCCACCCACTTAGTCTCTGCAATAACAAAATCAGAAACAGTATAACCGTATTCCTCATCTGCAAGTGCCTCTTCAAAATTGGTCCAATACGAACATGGGAACCCATATTCAGGATGAAAATAGCTCTGATGAAAGAAAGGCTCCAGCGTTCTTACGTATTTCAGATCAGTAAATAATTCTGTAATGACAAAGCTTGGAGCAACAGTAGTCAATAAATATTCAACCTGTTCAGCGCCAAATCCTAAATAGTATTCGTAATCTTCTTCATTGGCAAAGAAGACAGTATCAATGACGCCATCTCTTACTTCAAATTGAAATGAATAGATACTACAAAAGCAGTTCTTTCTCACTTGATAGCTATAATGCGCTGGCTCATGCGCCTTCCAGTAGGCCAAAAGCGAGTCAAGGGAGGAGGTTGTATCCAACTTGCAATCAAGGCTAATGGTATCCTTCCAAAAGATAACTTCAGAGGAATCATTTGGCGTCTCGTCATCTAATGTTTCTGTGGCAACATCACCTTCACTACAGCTAAGGATACATAGTGCTAACACGATCAGAAGTAAAAGCAGTTGGGCTTTCATGGAGGTAGTTTAAATGACCTAAGTGCAAAATAAGTCATTGGGGTTAAGTGCAAAAGGTATGAGATACTTTTTAACAAAATAGTTATCTTCCATGCTTGTTAATTTGATGACCAGTGACAAATCAAAATCCAGAACAAATTGCTAGAGATCGTATCGATGAGATGCTGAATGATGCTGGCTGGGTTGTTCAATCTAAGAGCAGCGTAAATCTGGCAGCTAATAAAGGTGTTGCTGTGCGTGAATACCTCACAGATGTTGGCCCAGCTGATTATGTGCTTTTCGTTGACAGAAAACCTGTTGGGATTATTGAGGCTAAGCGAGAGGATGAAGGCCACCGCTTAACAGTGGTTGAAGATCAGTCTAGTGATTACGCGAATGCAAAATTGAAATATTTGGATAATGATCCACTACCATTCGTCTATGAAAGTACGGGTTTGTTGACCCGGTTCAGAGATTTCCGAGATCCAAAGCCAAGAGGCAGACACGTTTTCAGTTTTCACAAGCCTGCAACCATGGCTGAATGGTTGAAAAAGGAAAAATCACTAAGAGGGAGGCTGCTTGATATACCTGGGCTAGATCATGAAGGTCTTAGACCAGCACAGATCAAGGCTGTTGAGAATTTGGAAAACTCATTTAAAAACAACCGACCAAAAGCCCTTATTCAAATGGCTACTGGTGCAGGTAAAACATTTACCGCAGCTACCTTCATTTATAGACTTTTGAAACATGCTGATGCCAAACGCATCTTGTTCCTTGTTGATACCAAAAATCTAGGAGAACAAGCAGAGCAGGAGTTCATGAAGTTTCAGCCCAATGATGACAATAGAAAATTTAGTGAGCTATACAATGTCCAACGACTAAGCTCCCACTATATAGCTTCTGATAGTCAGGTCTGCATATCTACCATTCAGAGATTATATGCTATTCTCAAAGGGGAAGAACTTGACGAAAGTGTAGAAGAGGAAAACCCAAACGAGTCAAGTTGGATGGAGTCTCATGCTAAGAAGAAAGAACCTCTTCCAGTTGTTTACACAGAGAAGGTGCCAATTGAGCAATTTGACTTTATCGTTATTGACGAATGTCACAGATCCATTTACAATTTGTGGAAACAAGTGCTGGACTATTTCGATGGTTTCCTCATTGGGTTAACAGCTACTCCAGACAAACGCACTTTTGGCTTTTTTAATGAAAATGTGGTCAGCGAATACACCTACGAAGAGTCTGTCAGCGATGGTGTAAACGTGCCTTATGATGTCTATACGATTGAGACCGAAGTGTCACAAAAGGGAGGTAAGATTGAAGCAGGCTGGTATGTAGATCGGCGTGACAAGCTTACACGTCAAAAACGCTGGCAAAGAGAGGACGAGGATACGGAGTATTTCAGAAATGATCTGGATAAGAAAGTTGTGAATCCAAGTCAAATCCGCAACATCATTAAGGAGTTTCATTCCGCACTGAAAAGGGATATATACCCAAAGCGGATCAATGCCAATGGAGAATATGAAGTGCCTAAAACCCTCATTTTCGCAAAGACCGATAGCCATGCGGATGATATTATCAAAATCGTCAGGGAAGAGTTTAACGAAGGGGATGACTTTTGTAAAAAGGTCACTTATAAAATTGAGGAAGACCCGAAGACGGTCCTGAATAAGTTTCGCAATTCCTACTATCCCAGAATAGCTGTAACTGTGGACATGATCGCCACGGGTACTGATGTAAAAGTGCTGGAGGTATTGCTATTCATGCGCGATGTGAAAAGCATCAATTACTTCGAACAAATGAAGGGCAGGGGTACGCGAACTATCAATTCCGATCAACTCCGTGAGGTTTCAGCTACAGCTTCATCCAAGACGCATTTTGTCATAGTGGATGCAGTAGGTGCTGTGAAATCTAAGAAGACAGATAGCCGACCATTGGAGCGTAAGCCATCCATACCTCTCAAAGACCTACTCGGGGCGGTGACCATGGGAGTGGCAGATGAAGATTTGTTCATGTCGCTGGCCAATCGTTTGATCCGGTTGGAAAAGCAAATCACTCCCAAGGAAGCCGCGCAAATGCTAGAATACTCTGGTGGAAAAAACCTAAAGCAAATCACTAAGGAATTGCTCAATGCGTATGATCCAGATGCTATTGAAACTCAGGCTTTGGCTTTGCAAGAAAAGGAAAGTTTACCCAGCCTTGAACTGGCCAAGGAGAAAGTACAAGAACAGCTAATCGTTAATGCTGCCACTACTTTCAATGGTACTTTGAATAATTACCTCGAAAATGTTCGCAAGGAGCATGAGCAAATCATAGATAGCCATAATATCGACCGGGTGACTAAGTCTGAATGGGACACGACCTCTGTAGATAAAGCACAGGAAATTGTCCAAGACTTTGCCGAATATCTTAAGTCCAACAAAGACGAAATCAAAGCACTAAGTATCTTCTATGATCAGCCATACAATAGGCGAGAAGTCACCTTCAAAATGATCAAAGAGGTGATGGAAAAACTGAAGCAAGAGAAGCCTTTGCTTGCGCCCAATAATGTCTGGGATGCCTATGCTACACTTGAGACAGTGAAAAGCACTCGACCTGAAAAGGAATTAACAGCACTGGTGTCTTTGATAAGGA
The DNA here is from genome assembly GCA_964351625.1 of uncultured Marinoscillum sp. Lineage (GTDB taxonomy): Bacteria > Bacteroidota > Bacteroidia > Cytophagales > Cyclobacteriaceae > Marinoscillum. The sequence goes on along the minus strand of CAYGOV010000045.1, from coordinate 1,525 downwards.
AGGCCTGTGGTCTAGATGATACACTCACACCATTTGATAATACTATAGATGAGAATTTCCGTAAGTGGATTTTTAAGCAAAATGCAGGTCAGCACAACCGCTTCTCCGAGGAGCAGATGAGCTGGCTCAGAATGCTCAAAGATCAGGTAGCCAATAGCTTCCACATAGAGGTGGAGGACTTAGACTATGTACCATTCGATAGCAAAGGAGGCAGAGGTAAAATGTGGCAATTATTCGGTGAGCAAATGGAGACAATTATTGACCAATTAAATGAGGAACTGGTAGCGTAATAGTCGGTAGTTTTCAAAACGTAATTTTTATATTTACCTAATAGGTATATATTCGCATAACATTTTATCGAATTGGAAGTTTATATAGATGATAAAGAATTACAAAAATTGTTTGAAACAGGCAAGTCGAGAAAACTTAGACTGCCTGAGAAGATTGTAGATAAATTTTTCGCTACGGTACAGAAGATTGAATCTGCCGTAGATATTCACGATCTGTTGGCGGACAGAGGACTTAGATTTAAGTTGCTCAAAAACTCCGACAGATATGCCATGAGACTCAACGACCAATACAGGTTAGAAATGAACGTAGAATGGAAAAATGAAGCTAACACCATAGGTGATTTCATTCTCCTGACCATTTCCAACCACTACCATTAACGACATGATTTCCACCAACAAAATCAGACCAGCCAGACGATTTGGACCTGGATATTTCATCCGCGAGCAACTAGATTACCGCCAGTGGAACCAAGAGGAGCTTGCTGATATCACGGGATTTTCTCAGAAGCACATAAGTGAAGTACTCACAGACAAAAAGCCTGTTACACTTGATATGGCGAGGATTCTTAGCGAAGTTTTTGATACTTCCGCACAGTACTGGCTCAATTTGGACAATAGCTACAGACTGTGGCTTCAGGCAGAACCTACCGAAAAGGAAAAACAAGCAGAACTAAAAGCCCAGATCTATGAACGCATGCCCATCAGAGACATGGTAAAGAAGGGCTGGCTTCCTCCGTCCAATAGCGTAGAAGACTTGGTTGCTGGCGTTTGCGCTTTCTGGGAAACGGATAAACTTGATTTCAGCGAATTGGAGGAATCACAACTTTGCCTTACGCGCAAGTCTGAGGCATTCAACCAGTTCAACGCTTCCTATGCCAGTACTTGGTACAAAAAAGCCAAAAAGGAAAGCGCAAAGATTAACCTTGGCCCATATAACAAAGCAAAACTTACCAAGCTCTTAGAGGAACTCCATATTTACACGGAAAATGAAGAAGGCATTGCGGCCTTTCTTGCCGAACTCAATCATATTGGCATCAAAATGATCTTGCTACCCCATCTGGAAAAAACCTACTTAGACGGAGCAGCATTCTTCGATGGTGCCAATCCTGTAGTCGTATATACAGGGCGATACAAGCGTATTGACAACTTCTGGTTTACCATCGCACATGAGCTCGCGCATGTACTCCTCCACATCAATGAAGACACCCCTTTCGTACTGGACAATCTCAATGACG
>CAYGOV010000044.1:23217-23567 GCA_964351625.1 uncultured Marinoscillum sp. | reverse complement strand
CACAATATACCGTGAGGACGGTATGTGCTTGATCCTACTTTGAGTATAATTTTGACGTGTACAAATATCTTGACCTATGAAGACTCTTTTCAAATCAGCTCTCCTTTCAATGCTTTTCCTTGTTTTTTTAAGTGGGGCTTCCTTCGGGCAGGCCAGTCTGGAAATGATTTCTCCAAATGGTATAGAATCTTTGAAGTTTAATGAGCAAGTTCAAATTAAATGGAAAAATGGAACTCTAGGCGCTTCAGATTACTTCCAACTTTATTATTCCAAAGACGAGGCAAACTTTGTCAACTTCTATAACGGCTACATCTACCAGTTAACCAATAGCGGAGATACTTCGAAATACA
>CAYGOV010000044.1:0-23117 GCA_964351625.1 uncultured Marinoscillum sp. | reverse complement strand
GAGTATTGAACTCCACCAGATCAGTTGCAGATACAAGTAATAGCTATCGGGTTTACTATGAACCAAAGGTTGATATCCAGACACCCGATGGGACAGAAGAGCTTAAATTTCAGGATCAGGTAACTATATCTTGGGTGAATGGAGACATTGGAACTTCTGATTATTATCAGCTTTATTACTCGAAGGACGAGGCAAACTTTGTCAATTTCTATAACGGCTACATCTACCAGTTAACCAATAGCGGAGATACTTCGAAATACACATGGACAATTCCAGACTTTGGCAATGACTCGGAAAGTCAGGTAAGAATCCGAGTATTGAACTCCACCAGATCAGTTGCAGATACAAGTAATAGCTATCGGGTTTATTACGAGCCAAAAGTTGAAATTATAGCCCCAAGCTCGGGCGAGTTTGTTTTGCCGGCTACTTCTAAGGTTATCTCTTGGAAAAATGGAGATACAGGCACTTCAGATTACTTCCAGCTTTATTATTCCAAAGACGGTGCAAATTTTGTTAATTTTTATAACGGTTATATCTATCAATTAACTAACAGTGGAGACACTTCCAGATATACTTGGAATGTACCGAATATAGAAAGTACTGACGTAAAGCTTCGAATTTTGAATTCGACACGAGCTGTTGCTGATACGACTTATTCCTTCAGCATTTGTACAACCTGCCCAGCCCTTGCAATCTATACACCAAACGGTGGTGAAGTGCTCGCGATTGGACAAAATATTGAAATAGGATGGAACTCTGGCTCTACATGGGTAGGTACTGATAATGTGAAAATAGACTACTCCACTGATGGTGGTGCCACATTCGTGAGCCCAGCCATATTTGATGGAAACTACTCTGAATTAACAGAGAATAAGATAACATGGATGGTGCCGGATACTGAGACTACTAATGGAATAGTAAGGGTCTCCAATGTGACTCAGGGTATCAATGATGTAAGTAATGCTGTATTCACAATTACAACACCACCAACACCACCTACTGATTTTACGGCAGTGGCTACCTTAGCTTCTGGTAGAGTTGATTTTAACTGGACAGATAATGCCACAAATGAGACCAGCTACACGCTGCAGTATTCTTCCGATAAGGTCAGCTGGTTGCCTTGGGTTAGCAACTTGGGAGCAAATGCTAATTCTACTTCAGTTACTGGTGTCAATAACGTCGGTTATTGGTGGCGTGTAGAGGTAAGTTCTAGTGCTTTTAAGGCTTACTCTGAGGAGAAGTTTGCGGGTAATTTTACTACAGCTTCTCGAGCACTAACCTTCGATGGTGTAGATGATGCGGTAGTAATTCAAGATTCAAGTGCATTTGATTTCGGGACTGGAGATTTTACTATAGAAGCTTGGATTAAGCCAAATAACCTCAGTACTGATCATGCGATTATTTCTGATTACAATGGTTCGCCAAATAACTCGATGACCTTCTTCACCAATGTAAATGGTGGCTTATCTGCGTACATAGGTGCGAATGCCGCCGACTTATCATCGCCAGACGGTGTACTAGAGGTTGGAAAATGGGATCACGTAGCATTGATCAGAGCTGCGGATAGTGCCTTTCTGTATATCAATAGTGCAAGAGTAAGTGCAACATCTGGTTTAGCAGCTAGATCATTGAGTTCGAGTTTCAACCTTACCATAGGGAGTCAGCCAGCTGGTTCGCCTTTTTACTTCAACGGCGCAATAGATGAAGTAAGGATCTGGAATAAAGCAGTTGGATCAGTCGATTTATTGTCTAATTATTTTTCTCAGCTAAGTGGAGATGAAGACGGCTTGGTAGCCTACTACCAGATGAATCACACTGCTGGACTCGTGGTTGGTGATAGAACGCCAAATAACTATAACGGAACTTGGATGGGTTCGCAGAGCGGAAGCACCGCACCATCATGGGTTACTTCTCAGGCTTTAGTCGACAATTTACCTCCAGCTGTCCCATCGGAATTTACCATCGTGAATAATGGCACATCTGGTTTAGACTTTAGTTGGATGGATAATGCGATCAATGAAACAAGCTACACCGTGCAATATTCTACTGATAAGCAATCTTGGTTTGCATGGTCTAATAATTTGGGTGTAGATGCTAGCAGTTTTCTTATTTCGAGTATTGGGAATGTTGGATATTGGTGGAGAGTTGCGGTAAGCACTTCAACATTCACGACCTATTCAGAAGAACTATTTGTTGGAAGATATACCACAGCCTATCGAGCTATTTCACTTGATGGATCAGATGATGCAATCGTAGTGCGAGACTCTACGGCTTTCGATTTTGGTACAGGGGATTTCACTATTGAGGCTTGGATCAATAGCAATGATCTAACTACAACTCATGGAATCATTTCTGATTTCAACAACTCAGCGGCAGGATCGATGAGACTAATGACAACACCAACTGGTGAATTGGCGGCCTCTATTGGAAGTGATGTCTATGACCTCAAATCACCAGAGGGAACACTTACTCTTAACAAATGGGATCACATCGCTCTGACACGTGCTGCGGATAGTGCTTTCCTTTACCTCAATGGGAGCAGAGTAGCAGCTACTTCTGGTTTGGTGGCTAGATCGCTTAACTCTGATGTGAATATGACTATTGGAAAACAAGCATCTGGAACAGGATTTAACTTTAAAGGTCAGATAGATGAAGTAAGGATTTGGAATGTAGCAGTAAGCGAGGAGGATCTACTTGCCCGTTACTATACGCAGCTAAATGGTGATGAAGCAGGATTGCTCGCATACTATCAGATGAACCATACAAGCGGTACAAGCATAGCCAATAAGATCACCAAGCGAATTGGAGCAGACTGGACAGGAGCTTCGGCAGGCGTCACATCTCCTAGCTGGGTTACCTCTGGAGCCTTGGTGGACAACTTACCACCGGCAAATCCTTCGGGATTCACTATCTCCGACAATGCTACGACTGGGCTTAATTTTAACTGGGTGGACAATGCGATCAACGAAACCTCATACATATTACAATACTCTGATAATAAAGTAAATTGGTTTTCCTATTCAAACAATTTGGGAGCGGGAGCCAATAGCTATGTAATTTCAAATATTGGAAATACAGGTTATTGGTGGAGGGTAGCAGTTAGTTCTGGCACCATTATTACGTATTCAGAAGAATTATTCGCAGGCAGGTTTACCACGGCTGCTCGCGCATTATCTTTTGATGGGACGGATGATGCAATCGTAGTGCGAGACTCTACGGCTTTCGATTTTGGTACAGGGGATTTCACTATTGAGGCTTGGATCAATAGCAATGATCTAACTACAACTCATGGAATCATTTCTGATTTCAACAACTCAGCGGCAGGATCGATGAGACTAATGACAACACCAACTGGTGAATTGGCGGCCTCTATTGGAAGTGATGTCTATGACCTCAAATCACCAGAGGGAACACTTACTCTTAACAAATGGGATCACATCGCTCTGACACGTGCTGCGGATAGTGCTTTCCTTTACCTCAATGGGAGCAGAGTAGCAGCTACTTCTGGTTTGGTGGCTAGATCGCTTAACTCTGATGTGAATATGACTATTGGAAAACAAGCATCTGGAACAGGATTTAACTTTAAAGGTCAGATAGATGAAGTAAGGATTTGGAATGTAGCAGTAAGCGAGGAGGATCTACTTGCCCGTTACTATACGCAGCTAAATGGTGATGAAGCAGGATTGCTCGCATACTATCAGATGAACCATACAAGCGGTACAAGCATAGCCAATAAGATCACCAAGCGAATTGGAGCAGACTGGACAGGAGCTTCGGCAGGCGTCACATCTCCTAGCTGGGTTACCTCTGGGGCCTTGGTGGACAATTTACCACCAGCAGCCCCGACAGATTTTGTCATTAAAGATAATGGCAGCAATGGTTTAGATTTCTCATGGACAGATAATGCTACGAATGAGATTTCTTACACTATTCAGTCGTCAAGCAACAAGACCACTTGGAGTAATTGGACAAATAACCTTGGAGTAAATGCTAGTAGCTCCGCCATCAGTTTTAGTTTCAATATTGGTTATTGGTGGAGAATTGCAGTGAGCACTGGAGTGAATACAACTTACTCGGAGGAAATTTACAAGGGTTGGTTTACGAACGCTGGCAGAGCGCTGCAGTTTGATGGGACAGATGACCAAGTACAGATTGACAGCATCAGGCATTTGGACAACACCCAGAACTTCACTTTGGAAGCTTGGGTATTTCTCAACTCGCTTGGAGCCTTTGATGTTTTGATGGGTACCGGATCTTCACTGACGAATCGAGTGGACCTACAGATGGATGGTGGCACAGGAAAGCTCCTTGCTGTGGTAGCAAATGGTGCGGAAGCTTATGGTGAATCCTCTAGGTCATTGATCGTTGGTAAATGGTATCACGTTGCAATGTCGTATGATGGCACAGGAGCGACCAACGCTGACCGACTAAAGCTGTATATTAATGGACAGGAAGATAACCTCACTTTTTCAGGAACAATTCCGTCCTCTACTGGCACGATGAACGCTCCGTATGTTCTGGGATCTTTCAATGGGTCATTCCCAATGGAGGGGTCATTGGACGAAGTAAGACTATGGAGCCAAACACTTTCAGCAGACTCTATTTTCAGCAACTATTTGGTACAGCTGGAAGGAGATGAAGAGGGACTAGAGGGGTATTACCAACTCAACCATAATGGAGGATCAGTGATTTCTGATCAAAGTGTGAAGGATAGAAAAGGGGTTTGGACTGGTCCTGCTGGTGGCTTTACTACACCTAGGTGGATTAGTTCACAGGCACTGATAGACAATACCCCTTCTGTAAATATTACGGCCCCTATAGCGGGAGCATTCTGGGAGGTAGGCACGCAGCAGACAATTACATGGAACGCTGTTAATTTTTCATCTTCGGATGCAATACAGGTTAGGTTGAGTACAGATGGAGGTCTTTCGAGTGCTATTCTCAGCCAAGCCAATAGCAGCAGTTATTTTTATGTCAATCAGCTACATCGATATGTTTTCACAGTGCCTGACAATGTGACGACTAATGCTAAAATAATCGTATTAAACACTACTCAAAATGTTTCTGATACAACGGACGTATTCCAGATAGGGACCATTAATCGCAGCATAAAACTGCTCAGCCCTAACGGAGGAGAGACTTTGATAAGAAATCAGGCAGTCAAAGTAAAATTTGAAATAGAGGGGATCATTAGCTCTGATAATATTTCCGTTTATTACAGCCCAAATAATGGAGCGACTTTTACGGACTTGATCGCGACTGGATCGTTGTTCCAATACCCGTCTGACACCTCCTTCATCTGGGGCGTAAATCGTGCAGTAACTGACAATGGGTTGTTACGGATTTTGGTTTCTAATCGAGGCGTAGCAGACACTACCGATGCAGTTTTCAGAATTATCGAAGCGCCTACTGCTCCAGAGTTTCAGTCGCTCAACGCTACCGTGATAGGTGACGATTATGAATTAAGCTACAGCCTGAGTGAAGCAGGGACTGTTTATTTCGTGGCTTTAGCAGATGGCAATAGTATTCCAAGTGGAGAGCAAATCAAGGCAGCTGCTACTGGAACGTCTACCCTTGCGGGCCAGGCAGCATTTGGTGCTTTTGCAGATCAACCAGTCAGTCAGCTGATGATACAAACGGGCTCCGCATCTTTTGTGAGACAGGCGAGGTATGATTTTTACTTTTCAGCAGAGGATGCTGAAGGAGAACTCAACCCAGGTAGATCTTTACCCAACGTGATTGTGCAGTTTACCCCTTTTGAAAGAGACTCTATTGTCATTGATAATATCTATGCTCAAACAGCAGGCGCTAACTGGGAAAACACCGCTGAGAATTGGAATGAACTACCAATAGCTGACAGAACAGAGATCACTGTAGGACAGGACAGGATTACAGGCTTAGACCTTTCTGGAAAGGGTATAGCGTCTACTTTCCCAAATACAGTGACCAATCTGGATTCATTGCGTTCTCTAGACCTTAGTGACAATCAGTTGACTAGTATTCCAAATGTATCTTTTATGCGGGCTCTGACCTTTTTGGATGTATCCAATAACTCACTAGAGTTCAGCAGACTACTGCCTAATGCGCAGGTATTTACATCTGGCGATCAATACAGCCCACAGGCCTTGTTGCTCGAAAAAGATAGCCTAGCTATTCGTAGGGGAAACAATTATACAATTGCCCCAGCAGTATTTGGTGAGGGCAATGTCTATAACTGGACAGTTGACTATTACAATACCTTCGATAAGACTTTCACAGAATTGGAGAGTGTGAATTCCAATATCCTTCAGATCAACAGTCTGGATTTTGATAATATGGGCACCTATCAATTATCGGTGACCAACCCTGCACTTCCCGCTTTGACATTGGAAACAGGCAAGATCCAGCTATGGGCCACAGCCACCCTAGAAATGAATGTGACAGGTGAGAATAACGCACCGCTCGCTGCTGGAGCTGCTTATGCACTCAGAAATAGAGGCCCTGGTCTTCCATATGACAGTATTCCGAAAATCAATGGAATTCAAAACCCAAATGGGTTGGCATTTACCAATGGTAAGGCTGTTTTCGAAAATCTCTTATTGGGTGAGTATTTGATTTCCATCAGAGCAGATCCTACAAAATATTTGCCTTCTTACTACAGCAATACATATTTGTGGGAGGAAGCAGATAAACTAGACTTCAAAGCTGATTTAGTACAGACCATGAAAATGGTAAGTGTACCACCAGTGCTTGGACCGGGCGATGGCGATGGAGACATTTCAGGAACTATAGAATCGGATTTTGCAGACCCAGAAGGAGAAGAAGGCGGCCGTATAAGCTCACGAAGGAAAGTGAAGAAAGCAGTCTGTTCGATGCGTCGATTTGTAAGAGCTGGACGTACACTTCAGGAAGAGTGGGAGTTGATAGCTTTTGTAGAGTCTGATGACGAAGGACGCTTCCAGTTTGATTTCATCCCTGCGGGGACCTACCGATTCAATATCGAATATCCCGGTATTCCGATGGATCCAAATTCTTTCGTAGAGTTTGTGATTGGAGAAGGCGGGGAAAATGTCTTTGTCTTGGAAGCCACCATCACGGAAGATGGAGTTTCCGTAGAGCGAATTATAACCCTTGGGTTCACAGAGCTAGAGCTTGATCAATTCAAAGTCTATCCAAATCCATCTACGGATCGCGTATTTATCAGCAGCGGCAACATGGAAAGTGGACTTTATGTGAACTTGGTATCTGTGTCAGGTGGCGAAGTAGGAAGGTTTGAGTTTAGAGAAAATGGTTCGCCTCTAGAGATTGATTTACGTGAGGTGAAAAACGGCATCTATTTCTTGAACGTACTAGACGCTAATGATCCTAAGAAAAAGATCACTTATAAGATAATCGTCAAACATTGATAATTAGTTAAAGGGGTTTCAACCGGCGCAAGGCCTCCTCATTTCGAGGAGGCCTTTTTTTGTGTTGTATCGTCCTGAATAATAACCAAACAAAAGAAAACATAGATCGTCTTCTTTTTTACCAGATAGGATTCCTCCTCGAAAAAGGGACTCGATTGTAGTGGTTACTATACCGTCAGTCTCCTACGCTTTACCCAATGATCGATTTGGTCAAATAGCCTAAATATGTAGGTTGGCGGAATGATACACTCTATGGGAATTTTGGCTCTTATTTGTTTGTGTAACTCTGGGAGTTTCGACCAATGCACCCCGAACCTCATATGGTGCGCTGTGTGATATCCGAGATTCCCAGTGAGCTTATTGTACCACTTACTTTCGATATTTCGACTGGCATGTAGGTGATCGTCTACCTCCAAATCAGAGTGGTGGCTGTAGGTCGCATAGGATGTAAGCAACAGTGACGTGATCATTGGTAGGATGAATATAAAAAGCGCTTGGAGAGGTCTGAAATAAATGAGAGCCGCTAGAAAGCAACAAACCAATATAAGCATGACGATGAATGTCCTTCTAATCGGAAGGTGATTTTTACCAACTCTAAAAGCTCTCCAGTAACTCGTGAAGGTGACATTCAAAGTGTAGCGAATAGCACTGAATTTATTCCCTTTTTTATCCTTCCATCTGGATTCGTCTTTCTCTTGATCCAGATAGTTCAGATGGTGCCCAAAGTTGTGGTGGAGCACCCACATGTTGGAGGTAATGCCTGTATGAAAAGAATAGACTATTTCTAGTACCCAATTGTAAAAGGACTTTTTGAAAGTCTTGTAGTGCTGGTGGTGATGGTTCCAGGCACAAATATTAGCCTTAGGGAAAATGCCAATCGCAAACCAACCTACAAGCAGATAGATATTGTCAACACTCAGGTAGAAGACAAAATCAGCTAGAAAGTAAAGAGTAAATATCAATACGGGTAACCGGTCTTCTCTGTGTCTAAATATTTTCATATTGCAGTGTTAAACACAAAGAAAAGCAATTAGTTTTAGACAGCCTGTGATCAGCGTAGCATTGGGGTTCATTCTTAGATCCGCTCAAGTCCGTTTGTGCTTCACCTTAATGTATCGTCCTAAAAATAAGTTGACCATATTGTGGTTCTACTTCTCCGAGCATTCAGAAAATGTTAAAGCTTTCCAAAAGGGAAGTTTTCAAAACAACTTGTTTCTTCTGGCGAAGAGACAAATATCGAGGAATTGAACAACAAGCTGCTCATTAACTTTTAACCACTTACACAAAGTTTCCGGATGCTCAGAGTCCTCTACGAGTGACTCTGAGAAGAGCAAAAAGAGGCCTAAAGCAAGTTAAGATCGAAGAAACCCATTCTCAATTTTCAATTAATCATTTTCCATTGTTACGACCAATTCCCACCGAAATGCCCACTTCCAGCGAAGTGTATAATTGGTAATACCTGCTTCTTGTAGGATTGAGACTAGCTCTTTTTTGGTAAATCCACGAGCCACGGAGACGGCTGCATCATTCCTCACCATGTAGGATTTTGAAAAGAACCGTGTGAGTAGTTTGATAGAATGATAGGCTAGAAAATGGCGCTGCAGGTCATTGACAATAATGGCTACTTGCGCTTGTTTTGCAAAGAGCGTAAAGAGTTCCACCAACTGCTCGTGGGTAAAATGATGTAGGAATAGGCAGCAATGTATGATATCAAAAGTTTCTTGTTGAAAGTTCTTGTCAAAGATATTGGCACATTTTGCTTCGATATTTGGACACTCAGCCGTATTGCTTTTTGCGTAAGCGATGATATGCGGATTTGCATCTATAGCCGTGAATTGCACTTGGGCAGCATGATTCTTGGCAATTCTCGCCATCTGCTTCACAATATCTGCTCCGCCACAACCTAAGTCCGCCACGGATCGAATGCTATGGTTTTTTATGAGCTTTTTGAAAACAGAAAGACTAATCTGATTGCCGCCAAGTTTGCGATTGATATAATCTAGCTCTCGCAGCGTCTGAGGCACTACCTCTCCAGAGATGTCTAAGTCATCCATGATCTCCTCTTGGTAAGATCGTGCTTTGAGGTTCATGGATGTGACACTTTTAGGAGCATGCTCTCCATGGTAAGACCTGGCCCGAAAGCAAAGCTTAAAATGTTGTCATTATTATTCTGCGAGTTTAGCGACTGCATGATTTTTTCCAAGACAAAAAGCACAGTAGGTGACGACATATTGCCATATTCTCGCATGATGATATAGGCATGTGCGTTTTGACTTTTGGTCATGCCGAGCTCTTCCTCGATCACTTCGAGTATCCGTTTTCCTCCAGGGTGTATAGCAAAATGGTCGATAGCTGCTAGATCCAATCTTAGTTTTGAAAGCAACTTACTCGTCAAGGTACCTATGCCTTTTCGGATGGTCTCGGGAACTTCCGCTGACAATTTCATTTCAAAAGCATGATCACCAATTCTCCAAGCCATATCTGCAATGCCATCAGGCTCCATGTCTGCATAGAAACCTGCGAGTTCCAGTTGCAGCTTTTCTGGTCTTTTGCCTTGCACTAGCACAGCTGCTGCCCCATCTCCAAAGAGTGCGTTGGAAAGTAGGCTGTCAGGATTGTTGCTTTTGACGATATGAATACTACAAAGCTCAGTCGCCACGATGAGCACGTTGGCTTTTGGATTTTTCGCGATAATGCTATCTGCCACTTTCAAAGCATTAAATGCTGCATAGCATCCCATAAAATTGATTGCTGTGCGTTGGATATCAGTCTTCAAACCCAGTTCAGTGACCAAGTCTATATCTAACCCCGGCGCATACATGCCGGTGCAGCTCACTGTGATCAAATGTGTGATTTGCTCGAGATCATTTGCCGTAAGACCATTTTTCACTGCCTCAACAGAAAGCTTGATGGCTTCCTCCTCGTACAATTTCATGCGCTGACCAATAGTCGGGAATGGCTCAAGCGTATCATTTTTTGGAAAGAAAGTAAAATTCTCAGGGTCATTAGCAAAGTCTCCAATCACTGAATACCGCTGCTGAATACCGCTAGCGCGGTAAAGCACTGCAAGCATTTTTTTGCTTTCCTCATCCAGACCCAAATGACGGATCATGAACTCACCAGTCTCTTGTTGACTGATGCGGTGCGATGGTAAGGCTACGCCTATGGAAGAAATATATGAGGAGGTCATGCTATTGAAGTAATGATAACTAACTTTTGCCTGCCTAGTTACAGCTAATTATGAAAAAGTCCACTTTACTGCATTTGCGGATTCCATTCTCTTTCTTTTTGGCACCTGTTTTTTTCTTCGCTATTGCTGTGGCTGGCTTGGAAAACTCTGTCGAGTTTTGGTTGATTTTTATCATTCTTCATTTGTTACTTTACCCTGCTAGCAATGGCTACAACAGCTATTTTGACAAAGATGAAGAAAGTATTGGCGGTCTAAAAGACCCACCAAAAGTGAGTAAGGAATTATATTTCGCAGCCCTAATTTTTGATAGTATAGCCTTAGCGTTGGGCTTTTTTATTTCTTGGCAATTTGTATTGATGCTTTTTATTTATGGATTGGTCTCGAAAGCATATAGCCACCCGTCCGTTCGTCTGAAGAAGATGCCTATAGTTGGTTGGGTAGCGGCGGGAGTCTTTCAGGGTTACTTCACCTTCCTGATGGTGGTGATGGGTTTGCTAGGTGGTGAGTTTGAGATTTTACTGGATTGGAAGCTGCAGCTAGGAGGTCTTTTGAGTACCATGCTACTTTTCGGTTCTTATCCTATGACGCAGGTTTACCAACATAAGGAGGATAGCAAAAGAGGCGATCAGACGATCAGTATTCGGCTAGGGGTGCTGGGCACGTTCCATTTCACTGCAGGATTTTTCATGCTTTCTACGTCATTATTTGCCTTGTATTTTTTTCAATATTATTCTATAGATGTAGCAGTCGTCTTTACGGTTGCCCTACTGCCTGTTTTGGTCTATTTCGGGAGTTGGTATTGGAAGGTGAGGAATGATGTAAGTATGGCGGATCATTCACATACGATGCGCCTTAACTTCATCTCTAGCCTTTGTCTGAACCTGTTTTTTATCTGGTTGATGGTTAGCTAAAAGGCGTTCCGTGGGTTTTGGAAATGAGGGTTTCGGTGATTGACTTCAGATATTTTCCGGTAAAGATGGCGGTTTCAGAAGCTAGGTTATTTCCGAAAAATGTCTTTTGAATTTGACGACCCGCCCAAAGTCTATTTGAAAAGAGTTTGGTCCAAGCCAAGGTATATTCTTGCTCAATCTTTTCAAGTTCAAAACCATTATGTGATTGATTTTCAATGATGATTTCTGACAATACCTTGGCTCCATGGATGGCCATGGCCATGCCATTACCGCAGAGAGGAGTAATCATCCCAGCAGCATCACCTGCTAACAAGATGTGATTGTGAACCGGCTCTTTCTTTTCAAAACTGATCTCATTGATGACCTCTGGCTTTTCCCAGAGTTGCTCACTGCCTCTCAGAATTTCCTTTAAATGCGGGTTTTTCCACATGACTTGGCGTTCAAACTCTGGGATACTTCCATGCTTTTTTACCTGATCACGATGTGTCAAGTAGCACAGATTGTGCTTGCCATCTTCTATCTGGCTGATACCACAATAGCCACCATGAAAATTATGAAGGGCGATGAGATCATCTGGAAAGTCAGCTTTGATATGGTATTTGACTCCTACATAAGGAGATCGTCGGTTTATAAAATCTCTGTTCAGGGATTTGTCCAGTTTGGATCTTTTGCCTTGAGCACCGAGAACTAGCTGGGACTGAAAAGTTCCTTCTTTATCTGTGGTGATTAGGAATTGAGAGTCCACATAATCCACTTCAGCGACTTTGGTATGCTCCAAGACCGTCACCCCACTTTCTTTAACTTTTTCCACTAGCCACTGATCGAAAGCATATCGACTGATACCAAACCCTCCAAGATCGAGCATGGTAGAAAAGGACCTACCTGAAATGGCCGAGACTGTCAATTGCTCTATTTTGGCAGGCCCTAGCTCATGTGGGAATAGATCATGGGCTTCAAGGAATGGAATGACTTCATTGGAGATGTATTCACCACAAACCCGGTGAAAAGGGTAGGTTTTAGCTTCTATGAGGAGGACATCTATGCCACTGCGAGAGAGCAGAATACTACTGACCAGTCCGGCCAATCCTCCACCTACTATTATGACCTCATGCTTTTTGATTTTGCTATTCTTTTTGATACCGACCAAATTAAATCAATCGTTTCAAACGCATTACTTTTTTTACCCTTCGGCCATTGCGCATCACAGTGACGACTACTTTCACACCGTGCTTACGACGAAGCAATCCATTGATTTCTGAAATGGACGAGTTTTCCAGATTCATATTATTGATTTTCACAATGATTTCCCCTTCTCGCAACCCACTGTGAGCAGCAGGGCTATTCGGCATGATTCTATTGATACGGAGGGTGTCTAATTTTTTCCCTTCTGCTATCACGATCATTCCACTCATGTTGAATTCGAAAGGATCTTTATAAGTCTCACCTTTTCTCATGTAGAGATAGCCGTTTCGATAATCGAAGGTGACCTTGAGCCGTGAAAGGATATCACCACCCATGGTGCCATGCCGCGAACCACGCTTGATTGCCTTCAAATAAACACCCTCCCTCGGAAAGGATGCCAAGACTTCTTCGAATTGCAAACCACCAAATTCACACATGCTCATCCTGCCTAGATAACCAGGGATCTCTCCACCTAGCCCTTGACCCAATCTAGTTTCAATGGTTTTTTTAGGCATTTTCACTTTTTCTGATTCTCTCACATCCAGAAGTAATGAATGACTAGCTCCACTATCTACCATGAGCTTAAGAGAATCTTTTTCTTCTCTCTGACTGATAACTACATCTACAAAAGGCTTGGTATTTTCTATGCTCAGAGGGATTCGTGTATCAGATTTTCTAGGTTTGAAAAACTGTGGATCATATAGGGTTAGGACATTGGCATCATAGTCGATACTTACAGTAAACCGACTGAAAACATCATAGCCAAGAATCCCATAAATCTCCTCACCAAGATTTTTACTGAGTTCGAGATAGTCGTCTTTGAGTACGAGCATGTTCATGCCTTTTGCTTGTACACCTCCTGGAAGCGCCATATGTACTCCCGATGCAACATATGCGCTCAAGGAATCTTCTACACCAGGCGCTTGAAGTGTGATTTCCCTAACATAATTCAGTTGTAGCAAATCTCCAAAAACCTTCTCGGTGAGGATGGCTGTTTCGGCACCAGTGTCAAGCACAAACTTCAGAGTCACAAGGCGATTGATAGTGACAGGAATGACAATGAGATTGCTGAATTTCTCAAAGGGAACCTCTACCCTTGTTGCATTAGGCGGCAAGCTAAAACCCAACTGCTGCTGTCCATAACTGCTAAGATTAATTAGCATAAGGAACGGCAAGAGCATCGCGAAAAGAGGCTTACGAGATGGATTCTTTGACATATGTACTCTAACAACTGCGAAACACTTCTCCCTATATTTTGGAGCAAATCGCCTTTGGTAAATTACTTAAAATTCTCACGACTCAAAGCCAAGAGATTATTCAAAAAGGTTCGTGATGTCTTGTTTGGTGAGACTTTTCACAAAGCTTTCTTCTATGGTAATGAGCTCTTGAGCTAGTTTTAGTTTTGAGGCTTGCAGTTTGAGAATCTTCTCCTCTACGGTATCTCGCGCAATGAATTTATAGGTGAAGACTTTATTAGTTTGACCAATCCTATGAGCTCTATCTACCGCTTGTGCCTCAATGGCAGGATTCCACCAAGGGTCGAGTAAAAAGACATAATCTGCCTCTGTTAGATTCAACCCAAGCCCGCCTGCTTTTAGAGAAATGAGGAAGACGCGTACATTTTCATTGTTTTGAAACTTCTCCACCTCTGCTTTGCGATCTTTCACCGATCCATCTAGGTAAGCGTATGGAGTCTTTTCTTCCAAAAGATACTTCTCTACAATTTTGAGATGCTTTACAAACTGACTAAAGATCAAAATTTTGTGGTCTTTGCCAAGCGCATTTGTGATCATATGGCGGATGTCTTCAAACTTTCCAGAGTCGCCCTCATACGTCTCATCTACCATGAGCGGGTGATTAGCGATTTGTCTGAGACGTGTGAGTCCTTGGAGTAAAATCATTTGCGACTGGCGCAAACCATCCGTTGAGATTAGATCTAGTATTTTATTACGGAAGGCACTTTTCTCCCTGTCGTAGTATTCACGCTGGGTAGGGGACAAGTCGCTGTAGTGGATGTTTTCTACTTTTTCCGGAAGGTCTTTTGCCACCTGGGTCTTTTCTCTTCTGAGTATAAAAGGCTTGATCAGCGCGTTGAGGCGTCTCATCTTACCTTCGTCTTTGCGTTTTTCTATCGGAATTTGATATTCCTTGCGGAAAAAACTTTCACTTCCCAGCAGCCCAGGATTTACAAAAGACATCTGTGACCAAAGGTCCATCGTGCTATTCTCGATGGGCGTGCCAGATAGGATCAATTTCCTTCTTGATTTCAACTCTCGTACGGACTTTGACACGATAGAATCTGGGTTCTTTATCGCTTGGGATTCGTCTAGAATGATATAATTGAAATAGAATTGACTTAGCAGATCGGTATCTATTCGTGTGATTCCATAGCTGGTAATGACGAGATCATAGTTTGCGAACTGTTCGTGATTCTTCTCTCGCTGAGTGCCTGTATAGGTAAGAATCTTTAGATCGGGAGCGAATTTGGCCGCCTCCATTTCCCAGTTGTAAATAAGTGAAGTAGGCATCACGAGCAAACTGGTAGAGCCAGTCTCCCGCTCTTTTTCTCCCTGCAGGAGCGTCAATGTCTGCACAGTCTTCCCAAGACCCATGTCATCTGCGAGGCATCCGCCAAAGCCATATTGGTTGAGAAAGTTGAGCCAGCTGAATCCTGCATGCTGATAAGGACGCAGTGTTCCTTTGAAGTTTCTGGGAAGTGGAGCCTCTTCTATTTCGTCAAAGTCCAAAAGCTTTTCAAGCTTTCGCGTCATGGCTACCCGTGCGTGATTTCCATCTTTCAGGTCTTTCACCAAGCTCACATGGATTTTATTGAGTGTGAGGGTTTCTTGATTTTCTGTAAAAGCAAATAGATCGCTATACTCCGTGATCCATGTATCAGGAATCACTGCATACTCTCCGCTCGGCAGCTTGAACTCTGTCTTTTTATCAAGTATGTATTTTCTGATGGTAGCAAAAGGGATCTCGTATTCACCAAAAGTGATGAGCGCTTTGATATCAAACCAATCGATGTTTTCTGTGATCTCGAGATCAAATTTGGTGCTACCGATAAAGTATTTTTTCAAATGCGAGTCTCGCTGATCTATCACGAAACCTTTGTCTTTAAGGGCTTCTAGGTTAAGGTTAAGCCAAGAGATTGCTTTGGTTTTGTTCAGCGTAGATCGCGAGCTTTTGAGCTGAAGCCCCGTGCCTTGCAGCATTTCTAAAAGAGCTTTTTCTTGACTAGAGTCACGCGTTACCCGATGAAACACATAGTTGTCGGCATGTTTTTCTACGGAGACGCTTACTTTCTTGAGCTTGTCTGCCGTATAGTTATAAGTGCCATATTTGAAGCTGAGCTCAAATAGGATTTTTGA
Organism: uncultured Marinoscillum sp.; assembly: GCA_964351625.1. Lineage (GTDB taxonomy): Bacteria > Bacteroidota > Bacteroidia > Cytophagales > Cyclobacteriaceae > Marinoscillum. The sequence goes on along the minus strand of CAYGOV010000044.1, from coordinate 7,075 downwards.
GACATCATCTTCCGTATTGATTTTTGGAGCGTCGAATAGCGAACCGGTTGTTTGTTTTGCCTCTGCCAACTCCGAAAATGAAAGCACAGGTGTAGGAGTGAGGTATTCACTTTTGATCTCAAAGCCTTGGGCATACACATCAAATGATGCGATCAAGGGCGCCACAAATTTTTTGTAATAGGTCTCCTCTACATTTTTTGGGATAAGGATAAATTTCTTGTTGAAAAATGGCTTGAGCTTGCTGCCGTTTACCTCTTTCTGAAAAGTGAAAAGAATATCGTTGGCGACCATCCACCCTGGCTCTTTGCAGAGGAGATAGCTTCCATTTTGAAAGATGTGTATTTTCTCTTCGCCCATCTTGATCGTGGGGAAGTAATGGGTGTTCTCTTCGTTTCGGCGAAAGTGAAAAAGGACTGTTGCTTTTTTATCCGAAATGGTGATTTCTTTCCAAGTTGGCTCACCGTCTTTACCCATTTCGAATAGCCGTTTGCCTTCTATTCTTGACAAAACCTTGCTTCGTCTGATTTCTAAGTATCTGTCTATCTCGCCTTGGAGCACTTTGTCACCCGTTTCTTTATGATAGGTTTTCAAAAAGAATTCCTCAGGTTTCATTTTCTTTTTCTGGAAGTGGCTGCAGACAGTGGCTTGCTGCATTTGATCCATGATCTTGATGAGCTCATAGTCAACAGCATTCAAACCCTTGTCAAACTCACTGGCATTTTGGGAAGAGATGTTCTGATGTGAGTAGGTCAAAGTGCCCTTCTCATTCACCTGCACCACAAACGACTCAAACAAGAATCCTAGATATTCATGCTGAAACAGAGAATATACAATTTGAAACGGCTGATCAATATCAACATTCATGTCGGTTGCGATTAGGGCAACTCCGAAACTAATAAACTCTGAGCGAACTAGACGCTCTTACAGGCGGGACTTTTAGAAATTAACTGAGAATAATAATAGTACTCAGTCCTCGGCTTTTGAGAATGAGTAATGGAAAGCGTAAAGGGAAAAGGAAACGATAGTTATTTGCGCTAAGCGCATAGCGCTTGGCGATTATTGCAACTCGTGCAGAATGATGTTCCTTGAGGCATTGATCGCTGGCTGTATTGCGGTGGCAATAGTGATAGCTATAATCGCTAAAACAGTGAAGAAAACATCTAGCCACTCCACCCGTACAGGATATGCATCAATGATAGCCGTCTGCATGCCCATGGTCACAAATCCGAATTCTTGCTGGGCATAGCTGATGATCAACCCAAGCGCCAGACCTGTGAAAGCTCCTGTAAAAGCCACGATGCTCCCTTCAAATAGGAATATGTTGCGGATCAATGTACGCTTCGCTCCCATTGCTGTGAGTATGGCCACATCTTTCTTCTTATCAATGGCTAGCATATTAAGTGAGAAGAATATGTTGATGGCTGCTATACCAATGATGATAGAGAATGTGAGGAACACAAAAAACTTCTCATAGGACAGTACCCGATAAAGATCGCCATGTATTTCGTCATTGGATTTGATCACAAATGAGTCACCTAATTTGCCAGCAAGGCTCTCTTTGATTTGTAAGAGATTGGTGCCAGGTGCCAGTTCTAATTCTAAAGAACTTCGCTTGCCTTTTTTGCCAAACAAACCTTCGGCAAAGTCCATTGGCACAAAAACAAGGTTTTCATCATAGGATTTCTCGATGGCAAAAACGCCTGCGGGCAGGATGTTTTTAAGCCGATACATCTTCTCAGGGTTGAGCTGTCCCGGATTGAGTTTATCGGGGTAGTACATCTGCAAAGTGTAGAAGTCATTTCTCGGATTGATGGAGAGATCATGCCTCACGCCCATTCCTACCACAGCATACGAAATGTCATCTTCCTTGAGCTTCAGGTCACCAAAAACCAGGTAATTGTCCAATCGCCCCTCTTTGACAAAATTTTCGCTGACACCTTTTATCCTAGCCACCCTTTGAGAGCCATTGTACTTGATGAGGGCATTGTCTTCCAGTACTTCGGTGATTGACAAGACACCTTCTGTGTTTTTGATAGAGGAGGTAATGTCTTCGGTATATAAAAACGACTTTCCAGAAGCCGGCAGCACTACAAGGTTGGCATCTACTGTACCATAGAGGTTGCGAAGGATTCCTTCAAGACCATTAAATACCGACAGGACAATGATAAGCGCCATGGTCCCGATGGCCACCACGAGCATTGAGATTATTGAAATGACATTGATGAAGCTTTTCTTCTTCTTTGACAGAAAATATCGCTTGGCTATGAAAAACGAAAGATTCACTCTTCGCTGGTTTCGTCAGATTTAGGAATATTCAGACCTCTGATGATACGGTCCATTTCAGAGGCTCGCTCTTCGGTATCGTCATGGAAGAAAGCAATTTCAGGAACTACGCGCACTTGTTTGCCTATTATTTTGCCTAGGTGGCCTCTGATTTCGCGCTTCTTGTCATTGATGCTTGAGAAAACTTCTTCTGTGTTTACTATTGGAAAAACACTTAGGAACACTTTGGCAAAACCAAGGTCTGGGGACATCTCTACATCTGTGATTGTCACTAGGCTTCCGCCAAAATAGTGTCTTGAATCCTTTTGAAATATCTCACTCAAATCCTTTTGGATCTGTTTGCCAAACTTGTGTTGTCGCTTATTCTGTGTCATGATTGCAAATATCCATAATTCGCAGCAAGGTTCGCTTTGCTTCCTGTTAATTTGTCTAGTTGAGTTTTTGGATTACAAGTATTTATCCCCGCTTGGAAAAGCTATTATTTGTTAACTCTTCATTATGTAGATGAAATCTATTGCATAATGCTGACTATTTGAAAATGAAGGATTAACAGTGACAAAAACACGTTTTTCAGTGTTTTTCGTCAATTGTTCATTTTCTAATGAATAATCGGGGTTAATTTCGAGTTTCTTATCCAAGTCCACATTGCTACAGTTTTTCAGAATAAACGACCCTTACCGAATGATATTCGTGTTCTTGATCCTTGTTGGGATCAGGACGGTATGGCTGACTACAGGGTTGGAGCTTTCTATCCCTGAGCTGAAGTGGTTGTTGATAGGGGAGCGGCTTGGTGATGGCTTTACCATGTACAAAGACTTGTATGATTCCACAGCGCCGCTTGCTGCCTTTGTTTACAAAGTCTTAGATCTTGTTTTTGGGAGAAGTAGGTTTGCGCACATTGTGCTTAGTACGATGATTTTGATTTTTCAGGCGGGGATGTTCAATAGCATACTGCTTCGCAACAAGGCCTACTCAGAGAATTCCTATTTACCAGCATTTTTTTATGTGATATGTGCCTCGTCTGTTTTGGATTTTATGTCACTTTCTCCTCAGCTGATGAGTCTGACGTTTGTCCTTGCAGCACTCAATCAAGTTTTCAGAAGAATAGATAATGTAGTGACTGATGAGCTTTTTCTAAGCTCAGGCTTGTTTATCGGAATAGCGATTGGATTTTATTTTCCCGCTATCATTTTCTTCCCAGCCTTGCTGCTTAGCTTTTTGCTTTTTTCTACAGCCATTCTGCGCAGGTTACTTTTATTCGTTTACGGGACCTTTGTGGTGCTTTTATTGACCTTTGGCTATTTCATCTGGCGGAATGCAGGCCAAGATTTCCTCACCGATTTTTTCTACTTAGGTGTGATCAAACCAAAGATCTACTACGTTTCTTTGTTTCAATATTTGGAGATTGGTGCTGTGCTATTAGTGACGGGACTATTATCACTTTCTGTCATTTTTACCTACAGATCGACACAATTTCAGCTGAAGATGCAGCAAGTGATGGGATTATTTCTACTAGCCGCTATTCTCATAGCTTTTATTACACGTGAATTAATGAGCGCAGACCTGCTCTTTGTCGTTCCCAGCCTGTCCTTCTTTATGGTTTATTTCTTTTTGAATCTGAAAAAGCGCTTTTGGAAATTCTTGATGCCCTATTTGATCGTATTAGGACTTCTCTTTTATCCTAAAATCTGGCTTACCTACAACTCCGAAAATGATCTTTTAGTAAAGCCAGTGACCATTCATACACAGTCTTCAGATAGGGTGATGGGTATTGGGTTAGATGTCAGTGAATACCAAAACTGTGTATTCACAGGGCCGTTTTTAGATCCATTTATCTCTGAAAGGAAGTTAACAGATATTAACTTTTATGATGGCGCTCCTCAGGTCTATCAAGCCATAGAAGGTTCAAATGCAGACTTAGTCATAGACCGCATGGATATAGCTGATAAGCTTTTTCACCGCTTTCCCTTACTTGGGAAAGATTATAAAAAAGAAGCCAAAGATGTTTATCGAAAGATTAACAACTGATCTTATCCACCCTCCGCTGGTGACGGCCGCCTTCAAATTCTGTAGTTAGAAAAGTCTTCACAATGCTTTCGGCCAATTCATATGCAGTCCAGCGTGCAGCAATACATATCACATTGGAATTGTTGTGCTGGCGCGTGACAGCAGCTAGATCTGTATCCCAGCACAAAGCTGCACGTATTTTTTGATGCTTATTAGCAGTGATTGTCACGCCTTGTCCTGAGCCACAGATCAACACTCCCATCTCGCATTTTCCTTCTTCAATTGCAGTACATGCTGGATGTACAAAATCTGGATAGTCCGCAGAGTCTGCATTGTAAGGACCAAAGTCGGTCACTTCATAACCTTCTGCTTTGAGGAATACTACCAACTTTTCTTTGTAATAGAAACCTGCATGATCTCCACCTATTGCAATTCTTTTACTCATGGCTTTTTTCAATTTCTGTAGATTTTTTACTGTTTTTCAATTCACGGCTTACCACTCTTTTAGAAATCATAATACTAACCTCATAGAGTCCGTACAAAGGCATGGCAATCAAGATCTGACTGAATGGATCGGGAGGGGTAAGCATCGCTCCTAATATCAGGATCCCAACGATCGCGTGTTTCCTGTATTTTCTCAAAAACTCTGGAGTGACTAGACCAGCTTTTGTCAAGAAGAAAATGACGATTGGTAGTTGAAAAAGAATCCCGCAAGCGAGGATTAGGGTGATGACGGTAGACACGTAAGAAACAATGTCGAACTCATTCAATATGCTTGGATCCAACTGGTAGTTTGCTAAGAAATTGATGGAGATAGGTGTGACCACAAAGTACCCAAAAAGCACTCCCAGCAGGAAGAGGAAACTTACGTAAAACGTAGCTCCGCGAGCAGCCTTCTGTTCGCGGGGATAAAGACCTGGCTTAATAAAACGCCAAATCTCCCAAAAAGCATACGGGAACGCACATATTATCCCAATAACAAAAGAAGATGTAACGTGCATAGAAAACTGTCCAGTCATCTGCCTGCTTTGGATGATAAAAGGAAGCTGGTCTATACAAAGCGCTGGTGATTGCAATAAATCAGCAAGTTGGCATAGCATCCGGTAGGTCCAAAAGTCAATGCGACTTGGACCCAAAATTATGTCATGAAAAACTAATGTTTTCGCTGCAAATGCACCCACTGTGAAGACCATGATAGCGACAAGTGAGCGTACGAGATGCCAACGGAGTTCTTCCAGATGGTCCAGAAAGGACATCTCTACTTCACCCTCATCACCTATTTGGTCTAGAGCCATTTTTTAAGAATAAAGAGGAAAGTCCATCATCCAATTGTTGACGGATTTTTTCACTTCCTGAAGTATCGCAGGATTCTCGAAATTGGTAATGACCTGATCGATCATCTCCACGATTTTGGACATGTCTTTTTCTTTCATCCCTCTTGTCGTGATAGCAGCTGTTCCCACACGTATTCCTGAAGTGGTGAAAGGAGATTTATCATCAAATGGCACCATGTTTTTATTCACAGTGATATCCGCTTGGATCAAAGCATTCTCAGCGTCTTTACCTGTAAGATTTTTACCTCGAAGGTCTATCAGCATCAAGTGATTGTCTGTGCCACCAGAGATGATATTATAACCACGCTGCACAAATGCATCAGACATCACTTTTGCGTTTTTCTGTACTTGCATGATGTAATCCATGTATTCGTCACTCAAAGCTTCGCCGAAAGCCACTGCTTTTGCAGCTATGATGTGCTCCAATGGTCCGCCTTGAGTCCCTGGGAAAACACCTGAGTCAAGGATTGAACTCATTTTTCTGATTACACCTTTTGGAGTCACTATTCCAAAAGGATTATCCATATCCTCACGCACCATAATCAATCCACCTCTTGGGCCTCTCAAGGTCTTGTGAGTAGTAGTAGTCACGATGTGGCAATGATCCAAAGGATCGTTAAGTAAGCCACGAGCAATTAGCCCAGATGGGTGAGAGATATCTGCAAGGAGTACGGCTCCTACTTCATCAGCGATCACTCTGAATCTTTCATAATCCCAATCTCTAGAGTAGGCAGAAGCACCGCAAATCAACATTTTTGGCTTGACCTCCTTCGCTTTCGCTTCTACCTTATCCATATCGATAAGGCCAGTTTCTTTTTCTACCCCGTAGAAGGTTGCATTGAAATATTTACCGGACATATTCACCGGAGAGCCATGAGAAAGGTGACCTCCATGAGAAAGGTCAAATCCAAGAATAGTATCTCCTGGATTCAAGCAAGCCAAGAAAACAGCTGCATTTGCCTGAGCACCAGAGTGCGGTTGCACGTTTGCCCAGCTTGCGCCGAAAAGTTCTTTTACACGCTCTATTGCAAGTGTTTCTACCTCATCCACCACTTCACATCCACCGTAGTATCTTTTGCCCGGGAGACCTTCTGCATATTTGTTGGTAAGCACACTTCCAGCGGCTTCCATTACCTGAGGAGAAGCAAAATTTTCAGATGCAATCAGCTCGATTCCCTCTATTTGTCTTTTCTTTTCCTGCTCAATGAGTGCAAATAATTTTTCGTCTCTCTTCATGATAAATTTTCTACGTGTGAATACTTCGGTTTATTGATGAGGGTTAATCGAGCGGCAAAATTACTCGAACACCCCCACTTTACCAATCCGAATAATACTCGTATTTGTGGGGGTGTTGACTTATTTTAGCCTTTCATTTTAGTTATAAAAATCATGCTGGAGGATTTTAGAAAGGAAATAGACCGGTTGGACGATGCGATGATCGATCTTCTCAA
>CAYGOV010000043.1:0-25092 GCA_964351625.1 uncultured Marinoscillum sp. | reverse complement strand
ACACCTTTGCGTCGAAGTTAATTAGAACTCAAACGCTTAAAACGAATTTAAAAGAAACTAAAAAATGAAAAATTTATTCACATTAGCACTAGTTGCACTTTCAGTAGTCCTAATCTCCTGCGAAGAAACTACTATAGAGAAACCAGTACCTGTATGCTCTGGAGATGCATGTTTAGAAGTACTTATAGAAGGTAATATAACTACAGATGCTACATGGTCCTCAGATTCGGTATATGTCTTAGGGGGGCGTATCGCTGTTACTTCTGGAGCAACTCTTACAATAGAAGCTGGCACTATCATCAAAGGTCAGGCTGGAACAGGAACTAACGCAACTGCGCTTATTGTGGCACGCGGAGCTAAGTTAATGGCAGTTGGTACAGCTGCTGCGCCAATCATATTCACATCTGTTGCTGATGAAATACAGCCAGGGGAAGTAGAAAGCCCTAACCTAGACGCTGGTATCAACGGTCTATGGGGTGGTATCATTGTTTTGGGTAATGCGAAGATTTCTGCAGACAATGAGTCTGAGCAGATTGAAGGTATCCCTGCAAGTGATCCAAACGGACTTTACGGTGGCACTAATGATGCTGATAATTCTGGTACAATCCAGTATGTTTCAATAAGACATGGTGGAGCAAACATCGGTGAAGGAAACGAAATCAATGGTTTGACACTAGGTGGAGTAGGTAGTGGAACTACTATCGATCACGTAGAAGTAGTAGCAAATCAAGATGATGGAATCGAGTGGTTTGGTGGTACTGTAAATGTATCATATGCTTTGGTTTGGAATGCTGGTGATGATGCTATCGATACAGATCAAGCTTGGGCTGGTACACTTGACAACTTCATCGTCGTGAATCCAGGTGATGAGTGTTTCGAATTAGATGGCCCTGAGGGATCTTACGTGGGTGCTGGTCATACTATCAAAAACGGTACAGTAGCAGCTTTGGGAGCAAGTGGTCTTATCGACTTTGATGATAACTCTGATGTGAAAATCTCAAATATCTATTTCTTCGAGGTTTATTCGGGTCAAGATATCGAAGGATATAGCGGTTTTGCTGCTAACACTGATGGTTTTTCAGCTTCATCTATCGAATCAGTATTGCCTGCTATCGTAGATGAAGATGGTGAAATCATTGGAACAGAAACTATCGATGTTGCTTTTGGAACATTTGCAGGTGTAAGTGTAATAGCTGAAGGTTCTAACACCGTTGGAGCAACTACTTCAGAATTTTCTTTCTCACTTGCAAGTAAGTCGGGAGCACTTTCTGGTCTAGGACTTTAATTACTAAAAATACCAATTGTCAATTTTCATATAAGTCTTCATTAACACAAACCCGTGGAATTCGTTCCGCGGGTTTGTTCAGTTTTAGAGAATTTTACTCAGTTATTTACAATGAAAAAATTATTTATCTTCTCCTTAGTTATCCTCAGTTCGTTTGCGCTTAGCGCGCAAAATGGCTTTATCCGAGGTAGTGTCATTGATGATTCTACTGGAGAAGAGTTGATCGGAGTGACTGTAATGGTTTCCGGCACTGCAAAGGGAGCAGTTACTGACTTTGATGGTCAATTCAATATTAGCATCGAACCAGGTGTTTATGCTATTCAAGTTTCATTTGTTTCTTTCCAACCGATAACTATCACTGGTCTTGAAGTGAAAAGTGGTGGAGTAAATCTTGTTAATGAAATAAGATTGAAAGAATCTGTGGAAGAGCTTGAAGCAGTAGTAGTGACTGCACAAGCTACACGCACTACAGAGGCGGCTTTACTTACTGTAAAGAAAAAATCTGCTAACCTTCTTGACGGTATTTCTTCAGCCAGTTTCAGAAAAATAGGAGACAATGATGCGGCTTCTGCAGCAAAAAGAATCACTGGAGTATCTATTGAGGGCGGTCGCTATGTTTATGTGAGAGGTCTAGGGGATCGTTATACTAAGACCCTATTGAATGGTATGGATGTGCCAGGTCTTGATCCGGACAGAAACACTTTGCAAATGGATATTTTTCCAACCAACGTACTTGACAATATCGTCGTATCTAAGTCTTTCACCGCTGACTTGCCTGCAGATTTCACTGGAGGCTTAGTGAATATAGAGACTAAAGACTTTCCTGAGATGAAGACCATGAATGCTTCTTTCGGATTGGGCTACAACCCAAAAATGCACTTCAATAGCAATTACCTTACTTATGATGGCGGTGCTACGGATTTCCTTGGGTTTGACGATGGCACAAGAGCACTTCATATCTCTGATGATGAAGTGCTGCTCAATGGTCATGCAAATAGACCAACGAGTGAGAATGGAATCCAATATGCTGAACAATTACGTGGATTCAATAAAACCCTTTCAGCAATAAAGGAAACCTCTTTCATGGATTACAACCTTGGTTTTAGTACTGGTAACCAGATCACTAAAGGTGAAAATACCATTGGCTACAATATGGCCATTACTTACAGAAACACCACAGAATTCTATAAAGATGTGCAATACTCTCGCTATGGATTAGCATCCGATGATGCAACCAATGAGCTAGAATTGAGAGAGCTTCAGACTGGTTCTCAGGGAAGTAATAATGTACTCCTTGGGGGAATGGCCGGAATAGCATTGAAAAGGAACAGGGCAAAGTACAAACTCAACATTCTTCACCTTCAGAGTGGTGAAACAAGGGCTGGTATCTTCGACTACATCGGCAATGATGAGGGATCTGACTTTGTCGGAGTTCAGCACAACCTAGAGTATAGCCAGCGTCAGTTGACTAATTTTTTCTTGGGTGGTGAGCATCGTATCACTGATGATTGGAAACTTGAGTGGAAAACGTCTCCAACCATCTCATCTATTACCGACCCAGATATCCGTTTCACGAGGTATCAGTTAGAACGTGGCGAGTTTCTTATTGGTAGCGGAGAAGCTGGTTTTCCTCAGCGCATCTGGAGGGAGCTTTATGAGTTCAACATCGCAACTCGTATTGACCTTACAAAGTCATATGAGTTTAATGGTAATGATGCCAAGTTAAGATTTGGTGTTGGCAACACTATCAAATCGAGAGATTTTGGTATTCGTACATTTCTTATCAACGTACCTCCTTCAGCAGGAGACTTGACGGGAAATCCTGATGAACTTTTCTACGAAGAAAATCTTTATCCAAACCAAAGCGGTAATTACTATTCTGCGGACTTCAATCCAGTGAATGCCAACTTCTATGAGTCGACTATTCAAAACAACTCTATCTACGTTTCTAATGAGTTTTCACCATTAAAGAGATTGAAGGCGATCGTAGGGGTCAGAGCTGAAGACTATCAACAGTTATATACTGGTCGAAACTCAGATCGTGAGCTTTTCAATGAATTGAAAGTGGTGGATGAGTTGAAGTTTTTTCCTAGTGCCAACTTGATTTATTCTTTGACAGAAAACCAGAACTTGAGATTTTCTTATTCTAGAACAATAGCACGTTTCTCATTTAAAGAAGCATCATATGCGGCGATTTATGACCCACTTACAGGTCGTACATTCCTCGGATCGCTTAACCCAGCTGAGAATGGACAAGGGGATGTGATCTGGGATGGTGATATCAAATCTACTTTGGTGGACAATCTTGACTTGAGATGGGAGGCTTTCCAAAAAAGAGGTCAAACTGTCTCAGTGAGCTTGTTTTACAAGTCTTTCCAAGATGCAATCGAAGTGGTACAAAGTGCTGTTGCAGATAATAACTTCCAACCAAGAAACATTGGGGATGCTAGCGTTTTAGGAACTGAGATAGAGCTTAGACAAAGTCTTGGGTTATTCTCACCAAAGCTCTCACCTTTCATGATGAGCACCAATGTTACTATCCTTAATTCAAGAATTGACATGAACAAGGAAGAGTATGAGTCTCGCGTTGCAAATGCACGAGAAGGCCAAAATGTAGACAACTACAGAGCGCTTCAAGGGCAAGCACCATATATAATAAATGCTGGAGTTGCCTATGATGGTAAAGACAATGGATTAGAAATTGGTATATACTACAATGTACAAGGTGCTACGCTTGTATACACAGGGATTGCTGATAGACCAGATATCTACTCTGTGCCTTTTCATAGCCTGAACTTCACAGCCAATAGGAATTTTGGGAAAGATGAAAAATTCCAAATCAGTCTGAAGGCAACTAATATCTTAGGAGATAAGCAAGAACAGATTTATAAGTCTTATAAGAATACTGGAAATGATTATTTCCAAAGCTTAAATCCAGGAAGTAGATACAGTGCTACTCTCCGTTATTCCATCTTTTAAATCCTCTTCATATACCAATAAAAAAGGCTCCAACTGGAGCCTTTTTTATTGGTATGCGTTGTAGACTTCTTTCAGCTTCAATTGGATAGCTTCTTTTTTAGCATCTATTTGCTCTAGTTCTTCTATGGCTTTTTCGCGTTGTTTACCTTTTGCTTTGCTTACTTTTTTGCTGGTTCGCACTGCTTTTTTCTCTTCCCGATCCAGCTGTTCTTCAAACAGCGAGATATAGTACGATTTCTTAAAAGTCTGGATGATGGATTCAATTTCTTTGTTGTATCCAGCTACTTTCACTGCGGGAATATCTTTCGTATTAAGTGCCAGATAAAATCTACTTCCGGTTTTGGTAGCAAGCACACGAGAAAAAAGCTGTGTCTCCACAGTACCATTATTTAGCTCGGCTGGGATGGTTATGATGTAATAGCTCCTCATATTGAGAGGCCTACCAAATTCACGAATGTGTCTCCACCATGCTTTTTCTATTGTTTTTGCGGAAGCATCGAAAGCCGTACTATATGCCTTATATGCCACAGACTCAATTGTGAGCTTATCTGAAGCGATAGATTCTATGAAATTTTGGGCATTGATTTCACAGAGAGAAAAAAACATGAGAAAAACGAGGAGGATTCGTCCTGTCATAAGTTTATTACATTGAAAACCTATCTGTAATCTATGGCAAAGATATTAATCACCGGTGGAAGTGGACTAGTGGGAACCCAACTCAGTGAGCAACTGACTAAAGATGGTCACCAAGTTTCTCATCTGAGTCGCACAGTTGGAGGGAGCAACTATCCTACTTTCAAATGGGACTTGGGCAAGGGTTTCATCGATGAGGAAGCGTTCGCTGGTCTTGATCACATTATTCATCTAGCTGGCGCGGGTGTTGCAGACGAACGATGGACTGAGAAGAGGAAAAAATTGATTTTAGATAGCCGTGTGGATAGCGTTCGGTTGCTTTATGACTATGTCTCGAAGCTCGATGTGAAGCTGAAATCTTTCGTTTCTGCTAGTGCAATTGGCATTTACGGTGGGGACACTGGGGATGTTTTACTCAAAGAAGATTCACCTTACGGTAATGATTTCCTAGCTGAAGTTGTGAAAAGTTGGGAAGCTGAGACTGATACTTTTAATAAGCTTACTAAAGTTGCTAAAGTTCGTATTGGGATAGTCCTAAGTGAAAAAGGAGGAGCCTTACCGCAGATACTTAGGCAGATCAAGTTGTATGCTGGAGCGCCTTTAGGATCTGGTGAACAGTACTTGAGTTGGATACATATCAATGATCTTTGTGCGATCTTTACGCATGTGGTTTCTAACAATTTGGAAGGAGTGTACAACGCCACAGCACCAAATCCCGTTACCAATGAGGTCATGACCAAGGCTATTGCCAAAACGGTAAGCAAGCCCCTTTTTTTACCAAATGTGCCTGCCTTTGTGATGAAGCTAATGCTCGGTGAAATGGCTCAAATAGTGCTAGGTGGCAATAATGTCTCTGATGAAAAAATCATCAAAACTGGATTTAGATTTGAATATGATCAGCTTCAGGATGCGCTTCGAGACTTGCTGAAATAGATAACCCAATAACATTTTTTAACCCCATTAACCCCCTTTTTATGACAGAGAAAGACAACCACGCGGAGGAAGACAAAATCCTAGAGGCCTTTAAAGACAAAGACTGGAGTGAGATCAAGAGTTCTGACTCTTGGGCCATTTTCAAGATTATGTCCGAGTTTGTTGAGGGCTTTGAGAAGCTCGCGAAGATTGGCCCTTGTGTTTCTATTTTCGGATCTGCGCGTACCAAGTCCAATGACAAGTATTACAAAATGGCGGAGGAAGTAGCTGCTAAACTGGTGAGACACGGATATGGTGTTATTACTGGTGGTGGACCTGGTATTATGGAAGCGGGTAACAAAGGAGCTCATGCTCAAGGTGGAAAATCCGTAGGTCTTAATATCGATCTTCCATTTGAGCAGTTTGACAATGTCTATATAGACAGAGACAAGCTCCTCAACTTTGATTATTTCTTTGTCCGAAAGGTCATGTTCATGAAGTATTCGCAAGGCTTCATCGTGATGCCCGGAGGTTTTGGCACTTTGGATGAACTTTTCGAAGCGATTACATTGATTCAAACCAAGAAGATAGGTCAGTTTCCAATAGTCCTCGTGGGTAGGGAATATTGGGCTGGTTTGTTTGAATGGGTCAGAAGAACAATGCTAGTTGAAGCCAATAATATCAATAAAGAAGACCTTGATCTGTTTTGCTTGGTAGATACTGCGGAAGAGGCTGTCGGTGTAATTGACGACTTCTACAACAAATATCTGCTTAGTCCGAATTTCTAAATTTACTTTGCTCAATGAGTTCAATCGATATAGTGCCTGAGGAGGTGACCATGACTGAGATTTCTGACAATCAATCTATAGAGATCTTTGGTGCCAGAGAACACAATCTGAAAAACATAAGCTTGAAAATCCCACGAAACAAACTCGTGGTAATCACAGGTATCAGTGGTAGTGGCAAGTCCTCTTTGGCGTTTGATACCATATATGCCGAAGGTCAGCGAAGGTACATGGAGAGCTTCTCAGCATATGCTCGCTCCTTTATAGGCAACATGGAGCGACCAGATGTAGACAAGATAAATGGTCTCAGTCCTGTAATATCCATTGAGCAAAAAACCACTTCTCGAAATCCAAGGTCTACTGTAGGCACGGTCACGGAAGTTTATGACTTCATGCGATTGCTTTTTGCCAGAGCAGGAGAAGCGTATTCGTATGTCACTGGAAAGCGAATGGTTCGTCAGACCGAAGACCAGATAGTAGAGCATATCCTCGGCAGTTACCCTTCTCAAAAATTGATTGTGCTCGCACCAGTGGTAAAGGGCAGAAAAGGTCATTATCGTGAGCTATTTGTGCAGATCAGGAAAATGGGCTTTACCAAAGTCCGTGTTGATGGCGAGATACAGGAACTAGTCGCTAAGATGCAAATTGATCGCTACAAGACACACGATATAGAGATTGTCGTAGATCGTTTGCTCGTTCAAGCCAAAGATGAAAAGCGTATCAGACAGTCAGTTCAGACAGCTTTCAAACATGCCAATGGCATTTTAATGGTTTGTGATGAGGAGAACAATACAGCACATTTCTCCAAATATCTTATGGATCCAGAATCGGGTATATCTTATGACGAACCGGCTCCAAATACGTTCTCCTTTAACTCTCCTTATGGTGCTTGTCCAAGTTGCAATGGCTTGGGGGAGATCTTGGAGATCTCCAGAGATTCGGTTATTCCGAATACAGATCTTTCCATCAGCAGAGGAGGTATAGCCCCTCTTGGAGAGTATCGAGATATCTGGATTTTTAAAAAGATAGAGGCCATTCTCAAGAAAAATAAGGTGAACCTCAGCACACCTATCAAAGATATTCCAGAGCCGATCATGCAGATTTTGCTCTATGGTGACGATGTGCCGGTGGCAGTAAGCTCTGTCAAATACCCAGGAACGGATTGGAATACAAAGTTTGAAGGGATTATCCAGTTTTTGGAAAAACAAAAAGAGACGGGAAGTGAGAAGATCAGACAATGGGTGGATGAATACACGGATAATCGCAAATGTCCAGTATGCGATGGCTATCGTCTCAAAAAGGAATCACTTCACTTCAAACTAAACAACAAGCACATCGGTGAGCTAGCTGAGATGAACGTCAATCATCTTGCAGATTGGTTTTCGGATATTGAAGAGCACTTGGATGGTCGCCAAAAGGTAATTGCTTCTGAGATCTTGAAGGAACTAAGAAAGCGAATAGGCTTCTTGTTGGATGTGGGCTTGGATTATCTGAGTCTCAATCGCTCCTTGCGGACACTATCAGGTGGAGAAGCTCAGCGTATCAGGCTTGCCACACAAATAGGAACTCAGCTTGTAAATGTGCTGTACATTTTGGATGAGCCAAGTATTGGTTTGCACCAAAGAGACAATGTAAAACTCATTCAAGCACTCAAAGATCTTCGTGATCTTGGCAATACAGTAATAGTAGTAGAGCATGACAAGGACATGATGCTAGAGTCAGATTTCATCGTGGACATTGGGCCGGGTGCCGGCAGACATGGCGGTCAGATCATGGCTGCTGAGACTCCAAAAGAGTTTATAAAAAACAACAGCCTCACCGCAGATTTCCTCAATGGAAAACTGAAGATTGATATACCTGCTGAACGCAGAAAGGGCAATGGCAACTATCTAGAATTGAAAGGTGCCACGGGCCACAACCTGAAAAATGTAGATTTGAAACTCCCATTGGGCACCATGGTATGTATTACCGGAGTATCAGGGAGCGGTAAGTCGTCCTTGATTCATGAGACATTGTATCCGATCTTGAGGAAGTTCTTTTACAAATCCCGAGCTGAGCCTTTGCTTAATAAAGGAGTCTCAGGCTTGGAACATTTGGACAAAGTAATAGAGGTAGATCAGTCGCCAATAGGCCGTACGCCTCGTTCCAATCCGGCTACTTATACAGGAGTGTTCTCGGATATCAGGTCTCTTTTTTCAGAACTTCCAGAGTCAAAAATTCGAGGCTATAAACCAGGACGTTTTTCCTTCAATGTAAAAGGGGGAAGGTGTGAGACTTGTCAAGGCGGAGGGATGCGCGTGATTGAAATGGACTTTCTACCAGATGTGCATGTGCCGTGTGAAACTTGCAAAGGAAAACGCTACAATAGGGAGACACTTGAGGTTCGCTTCAAAGGGAAATCAATCTCTGATATACTGGATATGACCGTAGAGCAGGCTGTTTCGTTTTTCGAAAACCAGCCAAAAATTCTTAAGAAGATAGAAACCCTCAATGAAGTTGGTCTTGGGTATGTGTCTATCGGTCAGCATGCGACTACCTTATCTGGAGGAGAAGCTCAGCGTGTAAAGCTTGCTACAGAACTTTCCAAAAGAGATACAGGAAACACTTTCTATATTTTAGATGAACCAACTACTGGACTTCATTTTCAAGACATTGTTCATTTGCTCGAGGTGCTTCAAAAGCTGGTGAATAAGGGCAATTCGGTTCTCATCATAGAGCATAATTTGGATGTGATCAAAGTGTCAGATTATCTGGTGGATATGGGTCCAGAAGGTGGAGATAAAGGAGGACAAATAGTGGGAAAGGGTACACCTGAGGATTTAGCAAGAGTAGAGGAAAGCCATACTGGACGCTTTCTTGCATTGGAATTAGCGGATTAACCGCCCATCAAAAATCCGATTTGTATCTACTGAAGCGTGCTATTTTTACATGATTCACTTCAAGTAAACCGTCAATGAATAAAAGGAGGATATACTGGATTTGCCAATTGGGTGGTTGGTCTTTTTATGGCATTCTTCAGATATTCCTCTATGCTACCGCGCAGCAGTTGGATATCACCCATATATTGGGAGAGGTGTTGCAAGTTGGATTTTATATTCTCTCTACTCATTGTCTTCGCCACACTGTTATCAAAAGAGGCTGGTTGAGCTATTCTTGGCTCAAACTTCTGCCAAGGCTACTCCTCGCAATACTTGTGTTGAGTTTACTCAACTATAGCTTTTTGCTTAGCTATTCATTTGTGATGGATGAGCTGACAGGAAGAGATTTTCTGACATTCACAGTCGTATTGAATGTGTTTGGGTCAATGATCATCTATTTTCTTTGGACACTTTTTTACTTCACTTTTCACTATTTTGAAAACTACAACAAGAGTCTTAAATATGAGGCTGCTGCCAATGAAATAGAACTACGTAATCTTCGATCTCAGCTCAACCCACATTTTATATTCAATGCCCTCAATAGTATAAGAGCCCTTGTGGATGAAGACCCAGTCAAGTCAAAAAATGCGATTACACAGTTGTCAAATATCCTGAGAAACTCTCTAACGGTAGATCGTCAACGGTTAGTTACTTTTCAGGAGGAGCTGGAAACAGTGAAGGATTATCTGGCATTGGAAACCATACGATATGAGGAGCGTTTAAAAACGAAATTTGATATTGATAGCAAATCAGTCGATTTTCTTGTACCACCGCTTATGCTTCAAACGTTAGTTGAAAATGGGATCAAGCATGGCATAGCCACACTTAAAAAAGGTGGGACCATAGCAGTTACTACATTGACCAGGGAAAAGGAACTTTGTATCCAAGTGAGAAATGCAGGACAATTGGTGCCAGGAAAGACTAAATCGGAGGAGGGTTTTGGTTTGAGTAATACCCGTAAACGACTCGAATTAATCTATGGAGATCAGGCATCTTTACAGATTGTCAATGAAAACAAAAACACCGTACTTACAGAAATATTATTACCTAGATCGTTATGAGAACACTTATCGTAGATGATGAACGTCTGGCTCGAAAAGAGTTGATGAGCTTATTAGAACCCCATAAGAAAATAGAAATAATAGGTGAGGCTACGGATGTGGATGATGCCTATGAGAAGATCAATGAGCTACAGCCCGATTTGATTTTTTTGGATATTCAAATGCCAGGTAAGTCGGGATTCGATCTATTAGAGATGTTGGATTCTGTGCCGAAAGTAATATTTACAACAGCCTACGACGAGTTCGCATTGAAAGCTTTTGAGGTCAATGCCCTCGATTATCTTCTCAAGCCAATCCAACCAGAGCGATTGGAAGAAGCGATTGGTAAGCTGCATGAAGCGGAGATCATTTCTGAAGCAAAAGCTAGAAAAACCTTAAGTAAGGATGATCAGGTTTTCGTGAAAGATGGAGACAAATGCTGGTTTGTCAAGTTGGCTGATGTAAGACTCTTTGAGTCAGACGGCAACTACATCAAGGTCTACTTTGCTGGCAATCGCCCTATGATTCATAAATCACTCAATGCATTGGATGAAAGACTCGATGATAGGACTTTTTTCAGAGCTAGCCGCAAGCATATTATAAATCTTGGCTGGGTAGAAAATATTGATACTTGGTTTAACGGAGGCCTTCTTGTTCAGCTGAAAGGCGGTGAAAAAATAGAAGTTAGTAGACGCCAAGCGGCTAGATTCAAAGAGAAAATGAGTCTCTAGAGTTTGATGACTTTAAGTAGGTCATGCTCTATTCCCCACTCTTTTGCAAGGTTGATGATGGCAGTGGTTTCCATTTCTGTTACGTAGCCTTTTTGGTGGTTTTCTTCCCAAACATCCTGAAGCTGGGCAAGCTTTTCCACATCACTAAGATGACTCATGTGTTTTGAAAAGAACTCTTTGGATCGTTCAAAGGCGGAAAGATAATCATCAGATATGAATGCGTAAGTCCAGTTGAGCTCTTCTTCTGCATTTAGCTTTTTAGCCGCACTTTCGAGGATTTTTTGCTCATCTTCATCCAATCCATGATAATGTAGGATCAGGGATTTGAGTAGCATGATGCATTTTTTGAGATCTTTTTCCATTTTACTTCTTCAAATCTTCTTCATAAAACAACCGCCAAGTGATTTCGTCAGCCAACATGAGGCCTTCGGATGTTAGGGAAATATTCCCTTTTTCATTGATTGCCAAACCATTTTGAACATACTCACTTAGTTGTTCTCCGCTGAGCACTAAGAAATCCAAGCTGAATGATTTCCTAAAGTCCTCAAGTAAAAAACCGCGCTTTGTTCGTAGACGAGTAAAGATATATTCATTGATTCGATTTGCCTCAGTAAGTGATTCAATAGTCTGAGGAAGTCTACCTTCACCTATGTCCTTGATATACTTTGCGTTATTGCTGATGTTGTAGCTACGAGTGTTTCCATCATAAGAGTGCGCACCGGGCCCTACCCCGAGATATTTTTGCCCAGACCAGTAGCTAGTGTTGTGGCGTGATTCCTTACCTTCTTTGGCAAAATTAGAAACCTCGTAGTGTTCATAGCCGCTTTCAGATAGCGTTTGAATGGCATATCGGTATTGGTCAAGAGAAATATCCTCTGGTGTTTCTTTTAGTTTTCCTTTCTCAGACCATTTCCCAAAAACGGTATTAGGTTCGATCGTCAAGCCATATAAAGAGATATGGGAAAGATCATATTTTAATAGAATTTCCAAGTCTTTCTTCCAATAACCTATGTCTGCAGGTGGTATGGCATAGATTAAATCCGCAGAGATGTTTTCAAAACCTAAGGATTGTGCAATTACTAAACAATCATATGCTTCCTTGGATCTGTGTGCGCGATTGATATATTTCAGTCTTTCTTCATCAAATGTCTGAATGCCTATACTTAGCCTATTAACTCCACCGTTTTTGATGGCAGTAAGCTTGGCGTCAGTCAAATCATCAGGGTTTGCTTCTAATGTGATCTCTACGTTTTCACTTAAAGTGAATTGCTCTCTTATAAGTGTAAGAAGAAAAACGAGTTGATTTTCTGATAGCAGAGAGGGCGTGCCACCACCAAAGTATATGGAAGAAACTTCTCCCAAATCCATTTCATCTTTCCGAATCTTTAGTTCCTTACCTATTGCGGAAACCATCTCCTCTTGCCGAGAAAGATTGGTAGAAAAGTGAAAGTCACAATAGTGGCATGCTTGTTTACAAAAGGGGATATGTAGATAGATTCCTGCCACTTACTTTAGATTATCTTGCTAAGGTAAAAGGAAAGGGTCATCACTTTTATATGCGCCACGCTTTAAGCTGCTTAGTCTTTATCATCACAGTCTTTGCCATACATGGCCAAGCCAACGTTGTATACCCTCAAAATGGTTGGGCTAACAGTGATTCTCTACAACAAAAGCTTAAGTCCTTTTGGACACGGGGATATATATTCAGTTCATTCGATTCAGCTGCAACCTCTAATTCAAATTTTTATTTAGGTAAGAAATACAAAGGCCAGTTGTGCTCACTTCTTATTATCGATGAGGATAACGATACATCAATGGCTGCTGGTATCAATCCACTTAAAGCGATCCCTACTGAGATTAATAAACAACTCGATGTTTTCGCAAATAATGGATATCCTTTTGCTGCAGTTCGATGGGATTCTATAGTACTATTTGAGAAATCTTATGATGGTTATTTGACTCTCGCCACAGGCCCAAAAGTCTCCTACGATTCTTTGGAGCTTATTAGTAAGACTAAGTTATCAAAGCGTTTTATTTCACAAGTTCTAAATATTGAGCTAGGAACTCCTTTCAGCGAAAGGTCCTTTAGAGATATTCCAGTAGTATTTGCCGGCTTACAATATGTAAGACTCAAACGAGCACCAGAAGTCACGTTTGATCAAGGGAAAGCGAAGATTTATCTGGATTTAGAGGAGGTTAAATGCAATTTATTTGAAGGGATTGTTGGTATTTTTCCTCCACAAAATGATCAAAGCAAACTCATTGTAACTGGCTATTTGAATCTTAAGCTCAGCAATCTTTTCAACTCAGGAAAAGGATTTGGAATCACATGGAACAAATTTGACGCTACTTCTCAACAGCTGTCGCTAACCTATAGTCAGCCTTACATTTTTGGAAGCAGATTATTTATGGGATTTGATTTCAACCTTCTCAAGCAGGATTCCACTTTTATCAATCAAGAATGGCATGTAATAGCTGGCACACCTTTAGGCCGTAAGCTTAAGCTTTACTTTGGATTTAACAGATCGAATGGCAGCCTTATTAATCCAGAGAATGAGCAAATATCGTTGGGCTATTCAGATTACAAATCGTCAGAGTATTCAATTGGCTTAAAGAATGATCAATTTGGAACTCCACTCTCATGGAGGAATGACGTGAGAATAACTTCGCTAGTGAGTTTAGGAGAAAAGAAGATCAATCGCAATTCGGCAATTTCTGATGATGTCTATGATAATATGAATTTGATAACTACAAGTCTCCAAGCTCAAGCCGCTGTGGAACATCAAGTCACTTTTGGAAAAAATTACGCCCTATACCAATCACTTTCTGGGCGATTATTTTATAATGATCAGCTTCTTCAAAATGAGCTGATCAGACTTGGTGGTATAAAGTCTATCCGTGGATTTAATGAGAATAACTTCTATGCGAGACACTATGTGCTAAATAGACTAGAGATTAGACAGTATTTTGAGCGGTCTTCCTACGTTCATTTGTTTGCAGACCATTTATTAATGGAGAGTTTGAATACTACTCGATTTGCTAGTGGATATGGTGGAGGTTTGTCACTCAATACTAGTAATGGCTTTCTTACATTTGCAGTTGCAACAGGGATCACAAGAGATATTAGCTTCAATCCCTCGAATATTAAAATTCATATTGGTTACACTTCAGTATTTTGAGAAAGGTCATCCTTACCAGTATTATCTACCTTCAAATAGTCACACTGTTTGCTCAGAGTGATACGATAGTCTATCGAGATTTACGACTAGACTGGAAAACAATAGATAGTGAGGGCAAGCTCACCAATGTAGGGCTTGCTGAAAGTGAGTTTATCATCTTCAGTTTGCCTAGTGATGCAGAAGGCTATCTCAGACTTAAGTCGGACAATCTTTCGGATGTCTGGATCAACGATCAATTAGCCATTTCTCAATTCTTTGGGACAAGATTACTCTCATTGGACTCCATCAGAGCAAATCATGGAGCTCAGCCTAGGATTTCAATCTATCAGAAAAACGAGGAAATCGATCTTCAAAGCGATATCATACAAATCAGAGGGCAAAATATACTTTGGAAACCAAACTCCCGACAGCTAGACCGTCATGGACAGTATTTTGTAATGCTTATAATAATGATGGTTCTTATCGGGGGTCTTTTCATGAAAATATCCCCGTCAATCTATAGCGGATTTTTCAAACTTCTTAGAATCCAAGGCACGTCAGATGTCACCTCAGATCTAGCAGGTAATGAAAATTTATTAAGAAATGTTTTTCTTGCATTTTTTCTTTCAGTTATTTTCTATTATTTAGATCCATATTTATTTATTGATGCCCCAGATACTTTAGGTGGAGCACTTATTGTATGGATAGTTAATGGTCTGGTAATTTTCTTTTTCCTCTTTGGAAAACATATCTTGACTTTATTGATAAGTAAACTTTTTGGCTTGAAACTCGCGCCATTTATCCAGCTCAATGGGCAAACAAGTCTTCTAATTATTTCATCTAGTATCTGTTTAACATTCCTAGCAGTTGACTTCAGTATTGACCAAGCAGTTGAATCAAGTTGGCGAACACTTGCTATCGGATGTGTATTCTTGTCAATTTTAGTGCTACAAGTTTGGGCTTTTCTAAAATTGGACAAACTTTTTGGCGGTAGGAAACTAATGATATTTACCTACCTTTGCACCACAGAAATGGCGCCTGGGTTTCTGGCTTTGTATTGGCTTGGAAAACTGGGGTAACAGAGGCACTAAATTCTATTTAGCAATATGAGTGAAGAATTGTTAGTTACAGACAAAGAAAGATTGAATCGTGTTGCATCAATTCTTGTATCGCAACCAGAGCCATCAGATGAAAATTCCCCTTATCATAAGTTAGCAAGCAAGTATAATCTTAAAATCGATTTTAGACAATTTATTGAAATCGAACCTCTGAGTGCTCGTGAGTTTCGTCAACAAAAGGTAAACATCCTTGATCATACGGCAGTAATTTTCACTAGTCGGAACGCTGTAGACCATTTCTTTAGGTTAGCCACTGAAAATAAGGTGGAGATACCTACTGACATGAAATATTTTTGTATTTCAGAGCAAACAGCCAATTATCTTCAGAAATATATCGTAATCAGAAAACGTAAAATATTCACTGGCGAGAGAACAGCAGAAGATCTCCTAGAAGTGATGAAAAAGCATAAAAAAGAGAAATTCTTGTTTCCATGCTCAGATATTAGAAAGGATGACATTCCAGAATTCATGGAAAAAAATGGATTTACTTTTTCTGAGGCTATTATCTACAGGACTGTAGCTAGTGATTTGTCAGATCTATCAGAAATTTATTACGATATCATTGCATTTTTTAGTCCGTCGGGTATCAAGTCTTTGTTTGATAACTTTCCTGACTTCAAACAAAATAAGACTCGAATAGCCGCATTCGGACCAACTACAGCCAAAGCAGTGAAAGACGCTGGCCTAATTTTGGATATTCAGGCACCGCTACCAAATGCGCCAAGTATGACTGGAGCTCTTGAGTATTATATTAAAAAGGCTAACGGACTTTAGTTTTTCTCCACTTAAGGGTATTTTTGTTAAGGGCGTTCTACTTTGTAAATTCCATCATGAGAAAACTATTCCTTCTGCTTTTGTTTCTAGTTTGCAGCTTTGTTGGATGGTCTCAAAACGGCCTCTTTTTTGGACATTACGTATTCAATCAATCTTTATTCAACCCTAGCGCCACAGCTTTATCTTCACAAGGAGCCATCATCTTTCAGCACAGAAGTCAATGGCTAGGCTATAGTAGTAGTTTTGATGGATCCGGAGGAGCGCCTACTTCTCAAATGATTACAGCAATTGCGCCTATTAGGAATTTTTTCTTATCATCTACGGGTCTGATTGTATCAAATGATAAAGTAGGTCCTCAGTCTAGCATTCAAATAAGCGTCCCACTTACATACTCACGCATTATATCAAGTGGAGCAATCCATTTTGGCATTGCTCCGGGTCTTTACTCCTTGGCACAAAATTTCAATGAACTACGACCAAATGAGCCGGATCCTTTGCTTCAAGGAGGAAGAGAAGTGCAGACCAAAGCAAATCTGGCTGCAGGATTGACTTATTCATCTAATAATAACTGGTACGTTGGTATTGGTGCTATTAATATTTTGGAACCAACTTTCTCATTCGGCAGATCGATTGAAAATCAACAACCAATAACATTTTCTTTAAATAGTGGGTATGAGTGGAATTTATCAGAAACCATTAGATTGAATCCTTCCGTGTTGATAAGAAGTAATGGAAAAGGAGTGACATTTGATTTAGGAAGTATTTTGACGTTAAATGATAAAATTTGGACAGGATTATCTTATCGAAAATCGGAATCCATCATACTGTTTTTGGGTTACGGATTACTCCAAGACAATAAACTAAAAGTAGGTTATTCGTTTGACTATGTCGTTCAAAATCGAAACGCAAAGGCTTCAACCTCACATGAGCTTTATGTGAAATATGACCTACCGAATTTTGTCATTGGAGGTAAGAAGAGAGTTAAAACACCAAGATATTCTTTCTAAATGGGTAGTTTTTCTTTCAATCCTATATAATTTGATTACAAAACTTGCGTTGGAGCAAGATAAGGTTCTATATTTAGGTTGACTTTAGTTACAATATGTTTTGCTAAAGTTTGTTTATTTTACATACTTGCAGGTTCAATTTAGGTGTTATGAAGAATATGCGTGTTTTTAAGTTCTCTACATTAGCGATGTTTTCGCTAAGTGTAGTGTTACAGAGTTGTGGATTATTTGGAGGAGGATCTTCGGATAATGGAGAACTTGTTGGTGTACTCGATCGACAAGGATGGGAGATGACTCGCCCTTATGGCATGGTTGCAGTGCCTGCTGGTACTTTTCACATGGGTCAAGCAGATGAAGATGTAGCCGCCACTCAAATCAATTTCAATAAACAAGTAACTATTGGTGCATTCTTTTTGGATGATACCGAAGTTACAAATAATGAGTATCGACAATTTACTCAAGCAATTACAGAGGGTTCTGAAGTTGACTTGCCAGCAGGATTTTCTATTGCTGACTTAATGCCGGATACATCAGTTTGGACTACTGATTTCACCCATCATATGGGTGATCCTATGGTGGTTTATTATTGGTCACACCCTGCTTTTGATGACTATCCAGTTGTGGGGGTTGATTGGAATGCAGCTCAGTATTTCTGTAAATGGAGAACTCAATATCTTAATGAGTATAGACAAAGCGTAGGCATGCCAGTAATGCCTGCTTTCAGATTGCCCTCTGAAGCAGAGTGGGAATATGCAGCTAGAGGAGGAAGAGATATGGCGAAATATCCTTGGGGTAACCCATATGTTCGAAATCAAAAAGGATGTCTTTTGGCAAATTTTAAACCAGGGAGAGGAAATTATTTTGATGATGGCTTTGCATACACATCTCCAGTAAGTACATATTTCTCTAATGATTATGGTTTGTTTGATATGTCAGGGAATGTTGCTGAATGGTGTGAAGACGCTTACATGCCTTCAGCTATGCCACTAGTTTGGGATTTGAATCCGACATATTATGATGAGAGAATAGATAATAAAATAATCAGAGGAGGTTCTTGGAAAGATATAGCTTATTATCTTGAAACAGGGACACGTACCTTTGAACACAGAGACACGGCTCGATCATCCATTGGATTCAGATGCGCTATGACGTATCTTGGTCGATCATCTGGATATGAATTTTAACTATAGACAAAAAATACTAACCTAAATAATTGAAAAATGAGCAGTAAAGGCGGATTTATGGAGCTTCTCTTCAAGACAATAATGCCAAAAATTTATGGTATTGGAGCAGCCGTAGTAATTGTAGGAGCAATGTTTAAAATACTTCATCTTCCTGGGGCAAGTGCAATGCTTACTATTGGGTTGAGTGTTGAAGCGTTGATTTTCTTTCTAAGTGCATTTGAGCCAATGCATAAAGATCCTGAATGGTCCAAAGTATATCCTGAATTAGCAGATGACTATGACGGACCACCCGCAGGAGCTAGAAAAGTTACTACAGGTAATAATAGCACTGGTGCAGCAGCTGGTTTGGATAAAATGCTTGCTGATGCAAAGGTTGGTCCTGAATTGATCAAAAGTCTGGGTGACGGCATGAAAGGATTAGCTGATTCGGCACAGAAAATGGCCCAGTTAGGTGATGCTACTATTGCAACTAACGAGTATGCCAAAAATGCCAAGACTGCATCTAATTCATTAGTGGAAATGAATAAGGCATATGGTACGTCAATGCAAGCAATGACTGCAATGGCTGAAGCTTCAAAAGACACCAAGGAATATCACAGTCAGGTTCAAAATGTAACAAAAAGCTTGGGTGCTTTGAATGCCGTTTATGAAATGGAACTGAAGGATGCTCAAGGACATGTTAAGTCTATGAATAAGTTCTATTCTAATTTGACTGGAGCCCTCGAAAGTATGGGAGAAGCTGGTAAGGAAACTTCAGCATTCCAAGCTCAATTGAATACACTCACTACAAATATTGCATCACTAAATAAGGTGTATGGAAATATGTTGAGTGCTATGAAGCAAGGTTAATTTTCCATCTAAACTTTTAAATAGAAAAACTATGTCAGGAGGAAAAGAAACGGGGCGGCAGAAAATGATTGGAATGATGTATTTGGTGTTAACAGCTCTGTTAGCAATGAATGTGTCCGTTACAATTATTGATAAATTTGTGTTCTTAGATGATTCTTTGGTTAGGGCGAACTCTGAGACGGAGGAGAGGAATAATCAAATCATCAAAGGTATTGCTAAGACCGTCGAAGATTCGGGTAATAGGGGAGAGGATGTAAAAGTTGCAGAAATAGCCAAAGAAATCAGATTAGAAACTTCGAAGTTATTAACGGAACTTACTGAGATCAAAGTTACTCTGATTGAGGAGACGGGTGGTTATGAAGAAGGGAAGAGTCCTGAATATCCTGGGGATGCTAAATATTTGCTTGGCAAAACAGATTATAATACGGTAGGTCATTACATGATGCCTGTTCAAGAGGGCGGTGGCGGACACGGTACTGAGCTTAAAGAAGTACTTAACAAATATCCTGAATTCGTTAAAGAAAAATTAGCTGGTGTCGGTGCAAACGAGACAGATTTAGAGGCATATAGGCCGGTAGCACTTGATGCTGATCAAGATCCTGTCTATAAAGAGGACCCCAATCAAAAGGGTAAGCCTTTTTCAAGTTTGGCGTTTAACGATTCACCAACCCCTGCTGGTATAGCTACTATTAGTGAATTACAGTCTAGGATTTTAGGATATGAGATGAGGGCACTAGACTATCTTTCCAAAAAGGTTGGTGCTGGTGATTTGAAATTTGACGTTATTGTGCCAATGGTAAAGCCTGAGTCACGATATGTGGCCGCTGGGACAAAATATATTGCTAAAATGTTCATTGCAGCCTCCTCATCTGGAGTGACTCCTACTATGACTTATAATGGCAAAGAAATACCTGTAGATGCAAGTGGACAGGGTCTAGTTGAATTTACAGCGAATGCTTCCAATTTTGATAAAGAAGGACTAGCTAAAATGACCTACGAGGCGGCGATTACAGTGAATATGCCTGGCGGTGCTGATACGACTTTTACGGATCAAATTGAGTATTTTGTAGTAAAGCCGACAATTCAAATTCAATCGACTTCTGTTAATGCTCTTTATTTAAAATGTGGGAATAACTTGGACGTACAAGTGCCTCAGTTAGGCGTAGCTTATAATCCAAGTTTTACAGCCTCAAATGCGAATACCTACAATGGAGCAGCTAAAGGACAAGTAACTATTGTGCCGAAGGCTCCTGGTAAGGTTATGTTAAAAGTTTCTAGTAGTGGCAATTTTATCGGTGAAAGAGAGTTTGGAGTTAGAGGTATTCCTGCGCCTGTTATAACTACTTATACTGATCAAGGTGAAATTAATATGAAGACAGGTATTTCTTTTAAAACACCTCGAATCTATATTAAGGCCGTTCCGGATGCTAGTTTTGCAGAATTTTTACCTGAGGATGCTAAATTTAGAGTGGCGGAAGCACAAATTACTCTTGTAAGTGGTGGGATAGGTAGAAAGACGATAACTGTGGGTGAGAATGCTAATCTATCTGCTTTAACTTCTCAGGCAAGAAAAGGGGACCAATTATCTATAGAGATAAAGCAAGTTCAAAGACAAAATTTCAGGAAGGAAGTTGAAGATTTCAAGAATTTCAATCGATTTATCAACATCTCTCTGAATTAATTATACAGGTTATGAAAAAGTTATGTTATGCATTAGTATTGGGATTTTTTGTAGCTGGTAGTGCGGTTGCTCAAGAATCTGAAATACCTATTATCAAGGCTGAGGTGATCAAAGAACAGATCATGTTTCAAAAGACGATTTGGCGGAGAATGGATCTTAAGGAAAAGCAGAATATGCCCTTTTTCTCTAAAAATGGTGAAATTTCTAAGTTAATTTTAGAAGGGGTAGATGCTGGCTTAATCAAACCGTATATGACAGATTCGTGTTTGAATTTAATGCCTGAGGAGACTTTTAAGGATAACACTTCTGTTGAAAGACAAAGTGGCGGTTTTGGTGGTGGTTTCGGTGGCGGTTTCGGTGATGAAACTGCTTCTAATGAAGCATCAGGACCTCAGTTTGACCCTATTCCAAAGGATATATTTAATGTGCTTTATTTTAAGGAAGAATTGATTTTTGACAAGAATCGTTCGAGGATGTATTGGTATATTAGAACTGTTTCTGTCGCTCTGCCTGGCGATGCAGGCGCTACTTATAATCCAGCAGGTTTCGAAAAGAAGGTAGCTCATTTTAAGTATGATGATGTTGTGGCATTGTTTAGAGGACCATATGCTGATAGAGCTATTTGGTATAATAACCAGAATCAAGCGGCACACCGTAACTTTGGTGATGCACTTGAATTGAGGTTGTTTTCCGCGCCGATAGTTCAGGTTTCAAATGCTCAGAATTTGGATGTTCGTCAGATAGTAGGCGATCAAGGTGGAGGACCATATGATAATTTGCTATTACAGCAAAAGCTAGAGTATGATCTAATGGAATATGAAAGTGAACTTTGGGAATATTAATCCACTTGTTGAATAAGATTTAAAGAGGGTCATTTATGACTCTCTTTTTTTGTAAAAATCGATAATAAATTGTGCTTTAGCAGGGCCTATGACTGCACTTAATTCATCATTACTTGCTTTTCGTATTCGATTTACACTTTTGAAATGCTTCAATAGTTTTTGAATTGTATTAGGCCCTATGCCTTCAACCTCGTTAATTGAGGATTTAATAGATTGTTTACTGCGGGTATTTCTATGAAAGGTTATTGCAAACCTGTGAGCTTCATCTCTAAGGTGTTGTAGTAACTTCAGTGAAGGTGATTTTTTACTTATATGAACTGGAATAGGATCTTCTGGGAAGTATATTTCTTCAAGTCTTTTTGCTATACCAATGATTGGTATTCTTCCATATAAATCAAGCTCTACCAAAGCGGAACAAGCTGCACTTAACTGACCTTTTCCACCATCTATTACTATAAGATCTGGCATTGAGCTGTTTTCTTCCTTTAGATGTTTATACCGTCTACCAACTATTTCTTTCATACTAGCAAAGTCGTCGGGCCCAACTACACTTTTGACATGATATTTTCTGTAGTCTTTTTTAGACGGTTTACCTTTCTTAAAGCAGACCATTGAGGAAACTGGATTCGTACCCTGAATATTACTATTATCGAAACATTCTATATGATTAGGAATGGAATCTAGGTTAAGGTCATTTTGTAATATTTTGAGGGTTGCATTTGACAATGGTTCCTTTTCAGTATTTGTTCGTAGACGCTCTGCTTTGAAGAACATTGCATTTTTGATTGATAAGTCTAAAAGTTTTTTCTTGTCTCCTATTTTGGGAATAATGATTTCCAGTGTACCCCAAGCGTCTATAGATTTATTGGATAATACTTCTTTGCTGTTGCTGAGAAACTTGTTTCTAAGATTGAAGAGTATTATTTGGAATAATTCAGATTCTACATCTTCAAACTTTCTTTTTACTTCTACAGTCTCAGATAGCACTATTGTACCATTTGATATGCGCATATAATTAGCGTAATAGTAGTCCTCTGATGGTAAAATTCCGATTACATCGAGATCATCCATTTTCGGATTTACTATGACTGATTTATTCTGGAAACGTTCTAGATAGTCGATTTTGATTTTGTAATCATTTGCCTCTTCAAAGTTCATTCCTTCAGCAGCAGTGTTCATAAGGTCTTTGAATACTGCTTTGACTTGACCTATGTGTCCTTTTAATATTAGTTGTGTATTCTCTATGTCTTGCAAATAGTCTTCTTCATTTTGTAGGCCTTCACATGGGCCTAAGCAATTACCAAGATGATATTCTAAGCACACTTTGAATTTCCGGTTTTGAATATTACGCTGTGTTAAGTTTAAGGTACATGTCCGAATTTTATTAAGCTTACGAATCAAATCAAGAACACCGTTCATGGCTTTCACACTCGTGTAAGGGCCGTAGAAGGTTCCAGCCTTCGGATCTATAGTGCGTGTAGCAAATACTCGGGGAAATCTTTCTTTTGTGACACAGATACTTGGGAATGTCTTGTCATCCTTTAAAAGGATATTAAATCGAGGCTGATTCTCTTTTATGAGTGTATTCTCTAAGAGTAAAGCGTCAATTTCGCTATTTACAAGTACCACTTCTATTCCTGTAATCTCTTTGACAAGTTTGGTCGTTTTGTAATTAGAATGCGGGCCTTCTTGAAAGTAGTTAGATACTCTCTTATTGAGATCTTTTGCCTTGCCTACATAGATAATTTTAAGATCCTTATTAAGGAACTTGTACACTCCAGGCTCGTGTGGTAATGTTTTGTATTGATCTGATTGGAAAATGTGCGAATCCATTAAAAATTCACATCTTCCTCTCTAATAATATCGTAGCGGATGGAGTCCGAGGCCACATTCAATCCATTATATTTTTCACAATCCAATTCAATTGAAATAGGCTTAATTGGTCGATCAAAAGGGCCTTTTGTATATCCTAATGTAGGGTCCGCATAAACCTGATTCATAAATTTTACCCAAATAGGCATAGCAGTTCGTGCTCCCTGTCCCATAGCCCAATATTTGAAATGAATAGAACGTTCGTCACCTCCGACCCAAGCACCAGCGGCTAGGTCTTTAGTGACACCCATAAACCAACCATCTGAAGCATTTTGAGTAGTTCCAGTTTTTGCTGCTATCTCATTGTTGTTGCGTAAATCCCATGGAATTGATAGACCAGTACCACCTGCCTCTTCAGTAGTTCCCTTTAGCATGTGTAGCATAATGTATGCAGTTTCTTCATTCAAAGCTTCTCTTGTTTCCGGAACAAAACTTTGAATCACTTTTCCGTTTTGATCCTCTATTCTGGTTATAAAATAGGGTTTGGTGTAAACTCCTTTATTTACGAAAGTAGAATACGCACCTAATAATTCATAAAGAGAAACTTCTCCTCCAGCACCAAGGGCCAGTGCTGGTACTGGCACCAATTCACTTTCAATTCCCATTCTGTGCGCATATTCAACCACAGTGGCTGGTTTTACTTGTTTCATAATGAAGGCGGTAATACTGTTGACAGACCTTGCCATCGCTTGACGTATAGTCATGACTTTGCCGCTGAACTTACCATCTGCATTCTCTGGAGTATAGGTAGGCGGGTCTTGACCTGGCATTGCAAAAGTCACTGATGCATCCGTAACAGGGAAGCACGGCGAGTAATCATTGTCAATAGCTACTGTATATACAAAGGGTTTGAAAGTGGAGCCTGGCTGACGCTTAGTTTGCATAACATGGTCATATTTGAAAAATTTATGATTGATACCTCCCACCCAAGCTTTGATATGGCCTGTCTTTGGATCCATTGCCATAAAACCTGCTTGAAGGAATTTCTTGTAATACCTCAATGAATCATAGGAACTGAATAATGTATCTATCTCTCCACCCCAACTGAAAACTGTCATAGGTTTTTTGGTATTTAGTGCGATATCAATGGAGTCGGATTTTTCACCATAATAACTAACCAATTCTTTATAGACAGACGATTTTTTCATAGAGCTTTCTATATATCCCTCTAGCTCATTGCCTTCACTGTCTATCCAAGGATTGCTACCAATCTCCGTCCAATGTTTATTGAATATTTGCTGGAGTGTATCCATGTGTTCTTCCATTGCCTTTTCCGCAAAAGTTTGAAGCCGACTATCAATTGTGGTGTATATTTTGAGCCCAT
>CAYGOV010000042.1:0-26100 GCA_964351625.1 uncultured Marinoscillum sp. | reverse complement strand
TTTATTAAATTACTTGAGTTAAGCCTCATATAATTGCCTGATTAAGTTGCTATGAAAGGATCGATACTAATCACTCTTTTTTTTATCACAGCCAGTTCGATCAAACTTAGTGCCTTTCATATAGTAGGCGGGGAGATTAAACTAAGGCACCTAATTGGTTCTTCTTATGAGTTTAGCCTAATCTTATACATAGACAATACGCAGAATCAAAACGTCATTTTTGATCCATCTGTTCAGTTGTCCATATTCAGCAATATTGATAATGCTCTGATTAATACTTGGGTATTGGATCGCGCAAATATTAAGGAATTACATAGTTCTAGTCCACAATGTGCCATTCCAACTTTGAGCAATTCAAAAGTCGAATATTCAGCGATAGTCACACTAAATCAAGTAACGTTCAATGATCCTAATGGCTATTATGCTGTATGGGAAAGATGCTGTAGAAACGCAGAGGTAGCCAATATTAGTAACCCAACAGGGACAGGTATCAAATTTGTTCTAGATTTTCCAGCTGTTGAAATAGGAGAGGAACCCTTTATTAATTCGTCCCCAATACTTAGCGAGCCATTATTGGATTATGCATGTGCTGGACAGACCTTTCAAATATTCTTGAACGCATTTGATCCTGATGGAGATTCTCTAGTGTATTCATTGGCTGTGCCTTTAAATTCTTCCTCGAATGATGCTTTACCAATACCCTCACCAAAACCTCATATTAATGTTCAATTAAGGGAAGGTTTCACTCTTAAGAGTCTAATACCTATTGAAGGAAGCATTACAATAGATCCGAAAGGTCATTTGAAATTGAAGCCAACCTTGCCAGGGCTATTTCAATATGCTGTGAAAGTGGATGAATATAGATGGGGTAAGTTGATCGGAAGAGTGATGCGTGAATATCAACTGTTAGTGCTTGATGATTGCATCGAGCCGTCCAATACAGTATCTATAAACGCATCTGTACGACTTCCTGAATCCAGTGAAATATTTGATCAAGAAGCCACTTTTGACTTATCCGAGATTGAAAGTAAATGCTTTGAAGTGCTGGTCACTAATTTGACCAATGAATTAAATCCAACAATTCGACTTGTACCGATAAATTATGAGCTGGATAATGAGTTGACTATCACAGAAAATAGAATTTCAGGTGAAACATCTGTTTTTACCGTTTGTGCTCCATCTTGTTTTTTGAGTTCATATTCTCCGCTTATTTTGGACATTACTGCAAATGATGGTACATGCTTTCAATCATCTCAGAAATCACTTAGGGTAACGCTAACAAATGGGAGTGGAAACCTAGAAACTCAGGTCGAAGTAGAAAGCTGTGGGCCTTATAGCCTTCGAGACTCTACCATGACAACCTCTGGATTTTATGCTTTCGATTTTCAAGACAGATTTGGTTGTGATAGTTTGGTATTGCTCGATTTGAAAGTGCAAGATCCACCAAGAGCTATTATAACTGCGATTGGATACCTTTTAGAGACAGAGGAGCAGGACTCGACATTCTATCAATGGATTAACTGTGACACCAAAGAAGAAATACCGAATGCCACCGAAAGTTCATACAAGTCCAATAGGCCTGGTCGATTCAGTGTAATTATCACTAAAGGTTTATGCAGAGTTGAATCAGCTTGTATTGCAATTGAAAAAGAACCATTGTCAATAGTTGAATCAGAAGAGCTGGTAGTCTATCCCAACCCCACTATTGACGGTACGGTATGGATAAATAATCCAGATGCAGAATTAAAGTTAAACTATAGTGTTTATGATGTTGCTGGTAAGCTTATTTCTCAAGGTATGCTAAATGAGCAACCAATCATTATCAATGGGGATTCAGGAATATATTTCATAAGTATCCCTACATTGAATAAGCAATTTCGAATAGTAAGGAAATAGATTTTAACCTACGCCAGATTAACTCCAAACAACCAACCAACCACAGCAGTCAAGCCCATAGCAACAGTTCCCCAGAAGGTAATTCTTAGTACAGCCTTCATGATGCTTGACCCACCAGTTTTAGCGGATACTGAGCCTAAGATTATAAGGAATGCAATCGCAAAACCGTAGAGCGAATACTCTATATGATCTAGTGGTGTAAATAAGGCCACTAATAGCGGCAGCATGCCACCGACAGTAAAGGCTGCTCCAGAAGCAAACGCCGCTTGAATAGGATTTGCTTTGCTTGTGTCGTTGATACCCAATTCATCACGCACATGAGCCGCGAGCGCATCCTTCTCTGTCAATTCTTTAGCTACGATCATGGCTGTCTCTTTCTTGAGTCCACGCTCTTCGTAGATGTGTGCAAGCATCTTTAGTTCCAGTTCTGGCATCTCTTCCAATTCTTGCTTTTCTCGAGCTATGTCAGCCGATTCAATATCTGTTTGAGAACTTACAGAAACATACTCTCCAGCAGCCATAGATAGCGCTCCCGCTAC
This sequence comes from uncultured Marinoscillum sp., assembly GCA_964351625.1. Classification (GTDB taxonomy): domain Bacteria; phylum Bacteroidota; class Bacteroidia; order Cytophagales; family Cyclobacteriaceae; genus Marinoscillum. The sequence goes on along the minus strand of CAYGOV010000042.1, from coordinate 23,665 downwards.
CAATCCCGCTAGGGTCGCTAGCACTATAGGCTCGCGCATATCACTAGCTGCAGCTACACCTATCGCAAGACTTGCTGTGGATAGAATTCCATCATTCGCGCCTAATACAGCTGCTCTTAGCCAGTTACTTCTTTGGATATAGTGATTGTCTAAGTAGTCTTCAGTCGTATCGGTCATAGTTGATTTTTTGCTGCCCTAAGATAACTCAAAACCTTGTTGGATGTTTGCAAATCGCCGTTTAAAGAGGATTATTATTATAATAATAAGTTGTTATCTCCTGTAATCGAGCTTGCATGGAGCCTATTTAAATAGTATTAATATAGCTTTTTTCACTAAGGCATGTTTTCCCTCTAGTAGATCACTGAATACAACTTGTTCTTTGGATTTAAATCGAAGCGTGATATTATCTGTAGCTTTCCCCACAAACGATTTTTCTGTTTTTAGGAGCAAAATAAGAAGCTGATTTTCGGCTACTATTGTATATAGAAGCTCCTATGTAAACGGTATTTTGATAACTCAGATTTAGCGACTCGTTTACGCTTTCCCCCTGTTTGAAAGTAGCTTCTAAAATCACGGCATCTACCAATTTATCCTACTCAGTGTAACCTCAAAAGGATGCTGAGGAATTGAAGCGGATTATGTTTATCTCAGATTTTTAAGTGAGTGACTCTGATGAGATGTTAAGCCTCTACCACTATGAAGAAAGAGCTATCTAAATGGAAAAAGGGTGGTTTCAAAGTTGAAACCACCCTTTTGGTATAAATAAACCTCATTCACTAGACGTCTCTAGGTGAGGGATTATCAATCTTATTTACTTTTTAGTCTCACACTTTCATAGCCAATGAAACTAACATTCAATTCTTCGGATTCATTGGTTTGCACTTTGAATTTACCTTCAAGGTTAGACACTGTTCCTCTTGTGGTGCCAGCCACTACTATGTTTACCCCAGGAAGGGCCTTGCCTTCAGGATTATAGACTGTGCCAGACCAGATGCCATTGGTATATTGCGCATCTATCTTGAGTTGACTATTGTCTTGATCCAATTCTTCAATGATAATGATTCCCTGCGAGGTATTGTCGATGTTCTTCAGCTCAGGATTGAGTTGAAAGATGATTGGTAGAACCATTCGTACCCTCACTGGCTTTCCTCGCTGACTACCTGGCTTAAATGCAGGAGCGTTTTGAACCACTCTGACAGCCTCTGCATCACATCCGGCACCTATACCCTTGACAGTTTTCACTTCCGAAAGGGAGCCATCTGTTTCCACTACAAATTGAATGTATACGCGACCTTCTACACCTGCAGCACGAGCTTGCTTTGGGTAATCCATCTCGTCTCCTACATATTTATAGAATGCACCCATACCACCTTCAAATTCAGGCTGCTCTTCCACAAGGGTGAAAACCTCACCATCTTGTTTGGACTTTTCCGCTAGGTAGTCAAAATTAGCTCCGTCCTTTTTGATGGCGATGTAGATCGCTTTATTCACCTTATCTACATTCATAGAGTGAATGGTCTTTGGATCTAAATCTTGTAGTTCTTCGATGTTTGACATTTTATCGCCTTCTAGGATTTCTACTTTCATGAATGAAAGATCACTTTTGATTTCAACCAGATCCATTTGCATGTCAGTGGGTAATTGATCAAAGGTGATTAGGTTGCTTTGGCTACCCATCTTCTTGATCTCCTGATCCACTTCTTCGCTGCATGCGAATACCACAAAAAGCATTGTGAAGATCATTGATAATGCTCCTAGCTTCCAGGGGCTTACTTTTTTTGTTTGTTGTTTCATTGCTAATAGTCGTTTTAAGATTAAACCGTCATGAAACGAGCTGGCCAAGCTCAGTCCATTTGACTTTAAAGTAGAACTGATCAGTATAGACGAGTACCGCTCAATGTTGTACGACTTAAGGGCGTAAGCATCAGCTTGATATTCGTGTATTTTTTTAATTTCTTTATTGATAAACCAAGAAGATGGGAGCCACCAAAAGCAAACTTTGAACAGCTCGAAGAATACGAGATCATAGGAATGACCCAATGAAGCATGTGCTTGCTCATGTCTCAAAATCACATCATAATCCTGCTGGCTTCTATCTATTTCTTCACTTAAGAATATCCAATTGAAGAAGGTGAAACTCCCATTGATATTTTTGACTTTTCTGATGTAGAGCTCATTGAATTTTTCATAACTACTCTTGCTCTCCAAGTAAACGAGATAGCCAATACTGCCGAGGAATTTGATCAAAAAGAAAATCGTAATAGCAGCATAAACCCAGAAGAGCCAGCTAAAATCAAAACCTGATGGTTCTGGCCCGACCGTGATAGACATGGCTTCAAGCTGGACGGTACCTACAGGAGCCACGGCAAGGGGCTCAACATTATTGAATAAGAGCTTTGGAAGCTTAAGTAGGGGGATGGTTAGTGACAAAAGGGTAGCACCAATTAGGTAAAAACGCATTTTAGCGTATTGGCGCTCCTGACGGAGGAATATCCAATAGCCAAGAATCAATACCAAATGGATGACCGAGAGTTCCAGGATATAATTGCTCATGATTCTTTGTCTTTAAGTTCTTTGAGTAATTGCTCTAGTTCATTCAGACTCAGACTCTCTTCCTGCGTGAAGAAGGAGACCATTTGCTGATAAGATCCACTGAAGTAGCGCTTCACAAAGCCTTTCATGAATGATTTGGTGTAGGCATCCTTGGTGATCAATGGATGATATTTATGCGACTTACCATGTGCTTCATATCCTACGAATCCTTTCTGCTGTAAAATCCTCACGATGGTAGAAACCGTATTGTAAGCAGGTGCGGGCTCAGGTAATTTGGGGATCACATCCTTCACAAAGGCTGAGTCCATGTCCCAGAGTACTTGCATAATTTCTTCTTCAGCTTTGGTTAATTCTTTCATCGAGTGATCAGTTTGTTTCAACATATAACTAAATCCTTAGTTCAAAACTAAATCCTTAGTTTGAGTATAACAAATATTATGAACTAAATATTTAGTTGATTGAAAATCTCTTTTTGGAATAAGCTCTGGAAAACGCAGTAGGGGTGTACCGAAAAAGGGAAAGATTACCATTGATAATTCACCATACGACACACCCGATTTCCTCTTCAAAAAGAAACTTTAAAAATCATGGCTATGAAACGAGCAAACCATAGCCATGAAATGAAGAAACCATGGCTATGAAATCACCAAAGCATAGCCATGAATTGGACAAAACATAGCCATGTTTTTGAAGAACTATAAAAACGGCCTTTCTGGGCTCTGAGAGTGGTTTCTATAATTCCGAAAATAGCTCAACCAATTTTGATGTGAAAATTGGGTGAGCTATTCTTTATTAGAAAACTCATAACAGCTAATGATGGGATGCAGCATTATATCAAAGATCAGGACCGGACATTACCATAATTTAAACATGATCCTTGACTATAAGACAGGGTGCAATGTCCTTGAAATAGCACTTACTTGGCATTGCCAAAGAAGTGCGATATTATTTACTAGATACTTTGTTGTAGCTTATTTATTTCTTTGTTCAATTTTTTAATCTTTATCCTTTATTGTCGTTTCGACTTTTGATTTCTTTTTGAACTGCGGTGAGTTGAATTGTTGCATTCGAAATAAAAACAACTACTACTCCTAAGCCTACTACGCCTAGGGTATTATTTGCTTGCCATGTTTCGTTTATGAGTTTAACAACAAAATAACCTGCATAAAGCAGAATAAGAAGACTTAATACAACTAATAGTATTAGCAATTTTTTCTTTTTAGAGCTGAGTTCTTCTTTTGTCAATTCTTGAATGCTTTTCATACTTAATCACACTTAAATTTTACAATCGATTTTAAATTCTACTATTCCCATTAATTAGAAGCGCCTGTGTATCGCGCTTTTTACGCTCAATTGACTAGTAACACTAAACTAATAAAATCTTCTGAAGCTCACAACGGTTCAAAGAGGCACAGCCTGCCTTGTTAGTAATATAGCTTCAAGGTCCATTTGCACAGAAGTATCAAATTATTCTCCTTAGACCATTCGTCCATACACATAGGCGGCCTCCGTTACTCCTTCTTTTTTCCGTTTAGGTTCGAGAGTACTCGGGCTCGGAAATCTTGTTCTGACAGTTGTAAGTCTGTTCGTTCGAAAAGGGCATAATCCCTGAGATCGTTGGCTTGTGAAATTTCGTAAGCAAACGAGATTTTTCGCATTGTTTCAGTTGATGCGCAGATATTTCGATGTTTAATTGTTCGGCGTACGTTGTACCGCTTATCTATAAGTTTGAAGTTACGCGAGTTAGATGCTGTTATTCTAATTGAGTCGTTCAGGTTCCATTTGTCCAGTTCAGATGTTGGAATTGATAGTTGTCTAAGTTCAGCGTAGGACAAAGAATACCAATGGTTAAAAAGCTCATACAGTATTGTATCGTTTTCCACTGTGATGGAGATGTCCAAATGTCCCGGGAAAAACCGTGACCCCTTATGTGAAGTATAGGTTCGCTGTGCCAAGGCAGTTGAAACCATTAGAACGATGAAAAATGAAGTTATTAAATATTTCATGCTAAGAGCTCCCAAAGGAATATAACGCTCTGGCTCGTTACAAAATTAGTTTACAAGTTTAAGGATAATATTAAGTCTTTAGATTTCCTTTATTCATCTCTAAGGGAATCCACTGGATTGGCTAGCGCGGCATTTATCGTTTTTATACTCATGGTGAGTGTGGCCACAAATAAAGTGATAAGTGCCGCCAGTACAAATACTTGCCAGCTCATGGCAATGCGATAAGCAAACCCATTTAACCACAACTGCATGATGTACCAAGACGCTGGAACTGCTACAATTAGTGCTACTAAAAAGAGCTTGATGAAATCATAAGACAAAATAGACACCAGATTCAGAATGGATGCTCCTAGGACTTTTCGGATTCCAATTTCTTTACTTCGCTGGGCTGTACTATAAATAGTCAAACCCAATAGTCCCAAGCAGGCCACAAAGACAGCAAGTCCTGCAAAAACTGAAAATATTACTCCGAATCGCTCGTCCGCCTCATATTGCACATCGAAGTTCTGGTCATTAAAGTGTGTGTCAAAAGGGTAATGAGGCACAATACCAGCCCAAATTTCCTCAAGTTCAGAAACTGTTTTACCATAATCCCTGGATAGGATACGTACTGAAATCATCGCCAGATTCCGTTGAGTACCGTAGCGTAGCGCTAGCGGCTCCACTTTGCTATGCAATGACACATAATTAAAATCTTCTACCACCCCTATGATTTTGCCTTTCCTTCCCCATTGCTCAAAGGACTTTCCGATTATATCTTCTGGGTTGGCATAGCCATAAAGCTTAGCTGCGGACTCATTGAGTATCAATGATTGCATAGAGTCAAGCTGAAAATCCATGTTGAAGTTGCGTCCAGCAACTAGTTTCATTTGATAGGTTTCTATAAAATCTTCATCGATCTCATATATAGCTGGTCCTTCATGTACCATCTCTCCAGAGAGGGATTCTATTTCTGTACCTGCATGAGGGAAAAAATCTCCTGGGGTAGCTCTGGAAGCAGAAACACTTTCTACATCCGGGTGAGCCATCAACTGATGTTTTAAATATTTTACCTGATGTTGTACTTTGTAATCGTATCCAAAATCGATCACCAAGACTTGATTGGGATTGTAACCTAGATCATGCTTACGCAAAAAAGTTAGCTGTGAATAGACCACACTTGTACCAACAAGGAGTATGATAGACAAGGAAAACTGAATAACCACTAATGACTTTCTCAGCCAAACTCCAGAATCTGAATGTTTGAAAGAACCTTTGAGTACAGTCACTGGCTTAAATCCCGAAAGAACAAAAGCTGGATAGCTTCCTGATATAATTCCTAAACCCAACAGACCGGTGAGGGTCAAAAAACCGATCTTTGGCGTGATCAACCAAGTGTAGGGAAGAGGTTTCCCAGCCATTTGCTCGATGTAAGGATGGCAGGCAATGAGTATAATCAAGGCCACTACGAATGCAGCCATACATATCAGCACTGTCTCTACTAAAAATTGAAAAATGATGGATTGGCGATAAGACCCTATGGTTTTTCGGATAGCTACTTCTTTCGCTCGTTCCACAGACCTGGCCGTAGACAAATTCATAAAATTGATGCAAGCAATCAGTAAAATAAAAACTGCCACAGATGTGAATACATAGATATTGGTAAGGCTACCAACTGGCCCTGGCTGACGTGCAGCTTCAGAGCGTAAATAGACATCTTTCAATGGCTCAAAATCAAGAAAGTAACTATCCGACTGTGTGTAGTATTTCTCCAAAAAGGCAGGTAATTTTTCCTGAATCCCTGATAATCTTGCATCTGGTGCAAGTGAGAAATAAGTGTAAAAGTCCACATATCCCCAGCTGCTAAAAATCCCCGGTCTCGAGTTGTGAAAGGTGGCCATGGACACCATAGCATCAAAAGTGAAATGTGAATTACTGGGAACTTGAATAACGGCAGTTACTTCATACAAATCTTCACTATCCATGAGAAGGGATTTTCCTATAGGATCTTCATCTCCGAAATACTTCTGAGCAAGTTGCTCCGTGAGTACGATGGTATTGGGGCGGGTAAGCGCGGTTTTAGGATTTCCAGCAATTATGGGCCAGTCAAAAATATGAAAAGCAGTAGAGTCACCGAATACAATATTGTTTTCATTAAAGACATTGTTCTTATAAGATACCAACCAAGGGGCCGGGCTTGTAAAGCGAAATACAGTTTCAATCTCTGGAAAATATTCGTCTAGCGCTGGTCCAACGGGAGCATTGCCCCATACCCAATATTCGTTTTTTGCTACTGATTGTAACTCTGTCTTTTCCTCATTTCCGAAATAGTGAATTGTTCTATAAATACGCTCATACTTTTGATTGTAGGTGTCATAAGAAAGCTCATTGTTCACATAGAGCAAAATGAGAATACAACTAGCGATTCCTAAAGCGAGACCAGTAATATTGAGAAAGGAAAAGGTCTTGTTTCTAAGGATATTTCTAAAACTGACAGTGAAATAATTTCTAAACATATCAAATTGATTTAATCGATAAGTACCACCAAAAGGCCGAACAATTCCCGGCCGGAAAAGCTTGATCACCTCCCAAAAGAAAAGCCATTTCGCCCTTCGATGACTACTGATAGCCTTACGCTCTTCGAATAATTCAAGCAGATCTCCTTCGATATAAGTAAGCAGCTGTGGATTGCAGAACCAGCGCAGAAAGCGGAGTGGGAGTCGGGGAGGGTGGTTGTTCATCTCACCCGATTTTCACGTCCAGCGCCACTTCAGGAATAGCACTGTACAATGCGTTTCGAGTTTCTCGGGTGTCTTCTATGGCCTTTTTGCCTAAAGCTGTGATCGTAAAGTAGCGCTTAGGTCTGCCACCACGCTCACTGGTACTTTCTCCTTCGGCAGACGTGAGGTAGCCTTTGTCTTCGAGCCTTTTAAGAGCGGATTGCAGAGCACCTACGCTGACATTCCGAACCAACCGATCCTCTATTTCTTTTTTGACACTCACGCCATAAGCATTGCCAAATAGCAAAGCCACTGTGAGCATTACTACTTCTTCAAATTCTCCTAATTGATACTTACCCATAGTTTTCTCTTAATTGTAGTATTGCAATACTAAAGAGTTAGATGGTTATTTCCTAATTGTAGTTTTGATTAATGTTTGAAAGATGCAGTTCTTAAAAGCATTCTGTAGCAAGAATCGTTAAGCCTGTGCAAGTTTTTAATTCAGTCAAATAAATGTGTTTAACATCTCATTAACAGGCTTACTATTTAATAGGATATACATTGGTGGAAATTTTAAACAAATCCAATGAAGAAAATTGTCTCACAAATAGCCGTATTGGTAATTATCATTGCTACTAGTGGCTATGCATCTAGCGTTTCAAAAGGTCAAAGAACAGAAGCCCACGTAATCACTGAGCTATACAAAAATCAAACTATCAATCTGTTTGTTACCCATGGCCATGGTAGTACTCCATTTGCTGGCAAAGTAGAAGGTTTGCAAGTAATCATTCCTGAAAGGGATGACGCTGGGAATCCTATAGAAAATATGAAGATTTCATTTGAAGTTGATCCTAGTTCATTTGTTGTTTGTTCTGGAAACGAATCAACAGCAAGGATTAAAACTCCAGGTCTCTTTATTAGTGAGAATAATGAAAAGATTAGCTTCAGATCTACTAAGGTTTTTACGATGGGGATGGATTGGTATCAGGTCAATGGCAAAATGTCAATAAAGGGAATTGAAAGCGAAGTAATGTTATTTGTAACTGGGATTAGAGACGCAAATGATACTATGTCAACTACATTGGTGCTAGAAGGTCAATTGAATTTGTTTGACTGGGGTATCGACTATGATAAAATAGTAAACAGCGATACGGGAAGCGTTCCTACCAAATGGATGCATATTAATATGAAGATTGAAATGTCTTAGGACATAGTTTGTGTCTTCGTAAACTGGCTTTATTGTTTCGATTCGGTAAATGCGAACTGAGGCTAGGGGATTACTAGCTTCACTTCGCTATGAAAACTTGCAATTATCAAAGTAGCAATGAGTACTAACAAGAGCTAAATTGGCCAGTTTGAAAAACAAAAGGTTCATCCGGTCAAAGTAACTTGTACCACAGGCCCGAGGAACAAGTACCTTTTGGCGATGGAACAAGTACCTCAGAGCAAAGCAACAAGTACCAAGGAGCGGAACGACAAGTTGTCTGGAGAAAGTGGACGGTTTCTTGGGATATGCTATCTAAATCTCCTCAGCTATGATTCTGAATATTTTCGTGAAATGGTCAAACAAGCTAAAAGCTTGAATCCTGAGAACCACAAGTTACGCTTTGCTAAACTTGCGGGATTGGGGATTGCCACAGACCAAGGAATAAACTTGCGGGATGTGGGGCTACCCTTCACCTTTCATTGCTTCTTGTGATTTTTTTAACCAGATATTTAATTCACCTATATATTCTTTATTTTCAGAATTTTTTGAAAGGTAAAGAGCTCTCTTGAAATCTATTTCCGCGTTTTGAAACTCTCCTTTAGTAAAATAGTATTTGCCTCGATAAAATACATTTTCAATTCTAAATGGATGATAATCAACAAGCCTGTTGTATCCTATTTGCACTTCTTCAGGAAAGTTAAGGATCTCACCTAACTTGATAAGTTCATAATGAGCAAGATCGTCATTTACAGAGTACATAGAAGCAGTATCCAGATAAAGTAACGTTGAAAGGGTATCACCTAAATGACTGTAACATTCATACAGATTAAAGTATGCATCTGAATTAAATAGATCAAGATTAGTGATTTGCGTGAAGTCCACTATAGCTTCCTTGTATGCTTGCAGCTTCATTCCGATAGATCCTCGTGAACTGAAGATATTAATATCTTGATTGTCAATTGCTAGTGCTTTTGATAAAGATAAATATGCACTTTTGTAATCTAGATTTTGGTATTGAATCCTGCTTTGGACAGTGTAATTTTCTTTGATTTTAGGCGCTTTTGATTGTGCCATAGCACAATCTTGATCTGCATAATCCGAGTAGCCATATTTATTAAATAGTTCCGCCCTTATTAAATGTGCAGCCCAATTTGAAGAGTCTTTAAGAATCGCTTCACCTAAAATATCAATTGCAGCCGACCCTTGATCAATATTTTTGTAAATAACTCCTATTATCATCATAGTCAAAGAGCTATTACCCGAATCTAAAGATTGTAGATTCTTAAGTAGGTCATTCGTTTTTTCATCACCCATTATGAAAGAACATATGGTTTCATCCATTAATTCTACGAGTTTGGGATCAGATGATATATGATTTTTATAATACAATAATATAAGATTAACGATTTTTATTCGATTGCTTATTTCCGATTCTATCCCATTGTTTCCTGAGCGGTTTAGGTAGTGAAATGCAGGGATGAATGATCCTACAGCTTTTCTATAATTCTCTTGCAGTAAATAGTGATAGGCCTTTAAAAAGTGATACTGGCTATTCTCGGGGTACTTACTGAGAATTTTATTTACTATTTCTAAATTATCTGATGAGGTGGATTTATTATATAGATCATTGGTTATTAGATATAAAGGGCCTGAAATCCACTCTGGATTAACTTCTAATCCTGTTTGGATCCATTCCTGAGCAATTTCTCTTTTTCCTATTGTTAGATTGATTCTGGCTAATGCATCAATTGATGGTAAAAATGCGGAATTTATTTTGAGGCTTTGTTTGAAAAGTTTCTCAGCCTCTTTTATGTTTCCTTCCCTCAAAGCAATAAATCCTTTACCACAATATTCAAGGTGCGCAAACCCCTCTAAATTTGACAAGGATTCAAAATACTGGTTGGATTTATCATAATGACCCATATTTAAATATGCTAATCCGATATAGAATCGGCATTCAACAAAAAGTTGATTATTGGTAAGTGACTTTTGTAGGTACTTAATGGACAATGGAAATTGTCCATTCTCCAGGTAGATTATTCCTAGATAAAATTCAACCAAATAGGGATTATGGAGTTGTGGAATTAGTTGATTGAAAAAGTATATAGACTCTCGATAATTACCACTTTCAGCAAGTTGGATTGCTTTGCTGATTTCATTCTCAATAGTCGTTTTGGGTATATTGTTCTTTACTTCTTGTATTGATTGTAATGTTATAACTGGTTGAACTTTAAAAAAGTCGTCGCCTTTTTTAAAAGAAATTTGACTTTGCGCATCTTCAAATGAGAAAATTAAACTTATTGAAAAGAGAATTATGTATTTAGTTCTTGATGATGTCATGATACTAATTTGTTGATATCGAAATATAAACATTGAAATATTTCTGGTGAAATATCATTTGATTTTACTGTGCTATAACTTATATCAGCACAATACTATGGCGATATATTGTTATTAAATAACAATAGAATTCTAGAATTAAAAATTTAATTCTGATGCTAGACTTCAATAGCGGGCAAAATGCCCTCTAAATATTTCTCACTCATCCTAGCCGAACACAAACAACCGAGAGAGTGCAAGTGAAGGAACCAAACCAATGTTGACTTAGCCAAACTCAATGCTCTTTTGTTCTGTCCATAATACTGGAAAGCATGTTCTTCAATTTATCAAGCGCCTCATTCACTGATTGCTCTACAGAGTTTGCATGGCAGGTGACTGCAATAGGTTTCTTTCCTTCAAGCCGTGCCTCAAGCGTACAACGCTTGTCATTTTGTCCATTCTTAGGTCCGTTTTCATCTGCCAGATGTATTTCTATTCTAGTGATGTGCTCACTGAAATGGGAGAGTTCTTCTTCTATTAGGGTGCTCAAATACTCTTCAAGTCTTGTGTCCCCAGGTATGTTTTTGTCAGTATTAAGTATGATTTTCATATGCGTGATGTTTAAAGACTGTCCGCACAGAAAGAGAGGACAGCCTTTGTTGTGATATTATGAATTTGTCAAGATGATCTTCAACGCCTTTTCTTTGGCAGCATCACCGAAAACTTCGTAGGCTTTGATGATTTCATCTAATTTGAAACGGTGAGTGATCAATTCCTCAGGTTTGATTTTACCTGACTCTACCGTCTTCATGAGCATAGATGTGGTATTGGCATTCACTAGCCCCATAGTGATGGTGATATTTCTAATCCAAAGATCTTGGATTTGCAGATCAACGCTGTGACCATGTACGCCAATATTGGCCAAATGTCCACCTGGACGTACAATCTTCTGACAGATTTCAAAAGTAGCCGCTGCACCAACTGCTTCAATGGCTACATCTACTCCATCTTTGGTTTCTGACATGATCTTTTTGACAGCATCTTCATCACCAGAGTTGATAATCTTGGTCGCACCTAATTCCTTAGCGAGTTTCAGACGATTGGCATCCAAATCTATCATGTAGATCTTGGCAGGAGAGTAGAATTGTACGGTAAGTAGCGCGGACATACCGATAGGTCCTGCACCTATAATGGCGATGGTGTCACCGGGCTTTACTGTTCCGTTGATTACACCCATTTCATGCCCTGTAGGTAAGATATCACTTAGCATCACTAATGCTTCTTCGTCAATTCCTTTTGGGACGGCATAGAGGCTATTATCTGCATGAGGGATGCGGACGTATTCAGCTTGCGTACCATTGATGAGATTGCCTAAGATCCAGCCACCGTCTTCACAGTGTCCGTACATTTGCTTTTTGCAATACTCACATGAGCCATCTGAGGTAATGCAAGAAATAATCACATGGTCGCCTTTCTTGAATTTCGTAACAGAAGAACCAACTTCCTCAATCACGCCAATACCCTCATGCCCCAAAGTAGTCCCAGGTTTCACAGAGGGCGTCTTGCCATGCAATATGCCAAGATCTGTTCCGCAGATCGTTGTTTTGATGATTTTGACAAGTGCATCCGTTGGTTTATCGATTACTGGCATGGGCACTTCTTTCCATTCGATCTTTCTGGGCCCGTCATAAACAAGTCCTTTCATTGTTGCTTTATTAATATCATTAGAGAGGCCATTTGACTTCTCCATTATGTTTGGAGCTACGGATGTTGACATTTTGCTTTGTATTTAATTGAATACTGAAAGACTAAGGGTGGCCCTCTTAGCTCTCCAATGCATTACATCTATATTTAGAATGTTACATATATCACGGTTAATTGGATAGGGGTACTGCTAGGGTATAAAAAAGGCCATCTGCGTTGCAGATAGCCTTCATTTTTGGGAAACTTATGATTCTTATTTCATCACAATGGTGTTGCCTTCCAAAGTCACAGAACCAGAGCTAGTCAGTGCTTTACCATCTAGCGATGCGCCAGTATTGAAAGTGATAGATTGAGAAGCCATCACAATACCTTTGAAGACTGAAGTAGTACCAAAAGTGGCGCTACTTCCTACTTGCCAAAATATGTTGGAAGCCTTTGCTCCGCCAGCTAGTATTACTTGTCTTCCTGATGTAGTAGTCAATGTTGTGGCTATTTGGATGATAAATACTGCATTCGCATTTCCTTTAGCATCAAATGTGACATCTCCTGAAGATACCGCAAGAGAAGACGTTGATTTGTACAAACCTGGAGTAAGCGTCAAACCGCCAATATTTCCAGAAAGTGTTACTATATCAGTGGCTGTTCTACCAGCAGCATCATTGTAAGCTGTTGTCAAATCAAGCTTCGCTTGAGTCGCGATATTATCATTTACATGAAGTGTTCCAGTATATTCTCCTGGAGGAAATCCATCTATTGAAGAACCAGGGCTTAAAGCCAAATCACCAGTGATCGCTGTTGCACCAGTATTAGTAATAGAAGCTCCTGCTAAAATCGCAATTGAAGAGGTTCCAGCCAACGCTACAGTAGTTTGAGAAGTAGTTTGTATTGGTATTACTATCCCATCATTTGGTGAAGGTTCATCGTCCTTACAACCACTTACAAATAGAGCCGAGGCTAAAGTAAAGGCCGTTAATAATTTTGTCGTTTTCATATGTTTATTTTTAATCCCCGCTAACTGCGGGTAGTAATGATTGTCTCATTATTTATAAGAGCAAAGGTCAGCAGGATCAGTGCAGTGAATGTTACAAAGTACACTTCAAGAGTTACATAAATCACAGTTTCGCATAAGCAGACTGAGTTTTATACAATGCAAAAAGCCATCCTGCAACGTGCAGAATGGCCATATGAACCAACTAACTAAATTTCTTTTTAATCGGGTTTTGTAACTGCATTCTGATCAAGGATCACTGCAGTTTGTGCGAGCATACGTCCGTGATATGAAGCACTAGTTTCTAAAGTAATACCTGTCTTGGACAAGATGATACCTTCGAAATGTGAATTGGCACCAATTACAGCTTCACCAGCTACTTGCCAGAAAATGTTTTTGGCTTGCGCACCGCCAGAAAGAATGATGTTCTTACCTGCACTCATTGTCAAGTCATTGTCTATTTGGAAGATCCAAATATCATCTGCACTACCTGAGATGGTAACATCGCCTGGGATGGTCACTGTTGTTCCCCATTTGTACAGTCCGGCTTGAAGCGTTTGTCCGCCTATATTTCCACTGAGCAAATTCAAATGATCAGGAGTAGGGCGACTTGCAGCATCTGTATAAGCTGTCAACATGTCTGAAACTGCTGTAGTCAAGTTTGAGCTTGCAGGAGTAGCCATATCTGCAGCATATACTTTACCAGTTACTTGTGGTGAAGTAGCATAGCCCGTAGCATCTGTCAAGCCAAAACCTGTGATATAAGAAGTTGCCGCAGGGCTCAATCCCAAATCTCCAGTAATTGGGGAGTTAGGCGTGTTATTGATAGCTGTTTTAGCAAGGATTACATAATTAGCTGAAGATCTGAGATTTACTGGTGATAAACCTGAAATAGATCCTGTAGTAAAAGACCAGACTTTAGGAATAATGAGGGCATTTCCACCTAAATCTTTTACATCAGTGCTCACAGTAGCGGTATAGACCAATGAAGCGCTCAAGGCAACTGATGGGTAGAATGTGACCGACTTATCAGAGAAATTAAATATCCCTGTGATAGTATTATTCCCTTGCATTACTTTGAATGAAGTAGAAGTGATAGTGCTTTCATCCATCAATTCACTGAAAGTGATAGAAACAGAAGTATTTCGAAACACTCCAATTGCATCAGCCATCGGAGTAACACTTGCTACTGTTGGCAAAGCATCTGAAGTAAAAACCCAAGTTTTTGCAACAGCAATGGCGCTTCCGTTTAGATTTTTAACATCAGTACTTACTGTAGCTGTATAAAGTAGACCAGCAGCTAAAGTAGCACTAGGAGTGAACGTAGCTTTATTATCTGAATAAGCAACAGTTCCAGCTATAGCTGATGTTCCTTGCTTCACAGTAAAGGAGTTGCCATTGATTGTAGTTGCGTCCATTGCTTCGCCGAAAGTGATAGACACTTTTGCATTCAAAGCAACATCCATAGATTCATTTGCAGGTAAGACTTCCGAAACGGTAGGTAATTCATCTGTTGTAAATGACCATTCCTTTGCCGCTACCATAGCGATATTTGATGCATCTTTTGCACCTGTAGAAACGGAAACAGTGTATTCCATACCTGCACTCAAACTTGCTGCAGGAGTGAAACTAGCTAAAGAAGACGCGTATGATACAGTCCCAGCAACTGCCGAGGCACCTTGCTTCAAAGTAAAGGTGGTTGCATTGATTGATGCTGCATCCATTTCCTCACTGAATGTGACAGTTATTACTTTATTAAACATAACATCTGTAGCATTTGAAGCTGGATCTGTCGAAATAACAATAGGCACAGTTACATCAGGAGCTATGCCGGATTTAAAGCTAAAAGTGAAATTGTCTTTTAGCTTGTTGCCATCTGTATCTGAAACATTTTTTGAGAGACTTACGACAAAGTTTTCACTCGCCAACAGGTCATTGTCAGGTGTGAAAGTAGCAGTAGAATCTGCGTAGGATACCGAACCTGTTACCTTATTGGCACCATGGAATATGGTAAAAGTGGTTGCATCTATTGTAGAAGGATCCATATCCTTATTAAAGGTGATTTCTACAGTGGCGTCTATTGCCACATTTTCAGCGTTTGCAGCTGGGCTTGAAGAAACTACCGATGGTTGCGTAATTGTAGGTTCATTCTCATCATCCTTACAGGCTACCACAAACAGTATGGGTAGCATCAGAGTAAATATTAATATGTTTTTTAAAATCTTCATTTCATTATCATTTAAGTGACTTTATTAAGTGCAAAGGTGAGACGGTTCTTAGCCGTATGTATTACACACTAAATGACAAGAGTTACATAGTTCACATATGGAATGAAGACAGGACTATCAAGATTCGTCCTTGGTGGTACGTATTAAACCTAGCCCAGAAATAAAAAATATGAATCCAAGAACACCAAAAGTGAGTAATAGTTTGAGGTCACTTGTCCCATAGTTGCTTACAAAACGTATCGCAGCATAGATTAGACCTGCTATTCCTAATAATGTAAGGATGGAGCCAAAGATTCTCTTTAAGTTCATAATGGTAGGTGATTTTGATTCTCACAAAAGTGGGTGAGTCTATACGTCATTTCATTACATAATAAACTCAAAGACTTACATACATCACATATTTCAAAGGGGAGCATTCTTAATAAAACCTCCTAATTCTGCTTAATTACAGCTTATTGTGCGAATTGGGCAAGTTGGAGAGAGAACCACCTAAATGGTCCCACCACAATTAGCCATAAATCCTGCGTACTTTCGAATCGTCTTAGTCAGCCCCGAGCCTCTTCACCTACTTTAAGCTTACTTGCAGCAAGGCTTCTTCTAATTATCTACTTATGAACTATTACATTTTCAGTGTCGGTGTGGCCATACTTTTGGTTATGGTCAGTGATCTTATTAATACAGCACTTTCGGTAAAAGGAGCGGGGTTTCTATCCAAAAAACTAGCAAAAGGAATTTGGTGGGCCTTGTTACTACTTAGTAGAAAAACAGGTACTCGAAAAATTTTGGATTTGGGTGGCGTAATTATCTTAGTATCTGTCGTGGTGAACTGGTTGGTGATGATATGGTTTTCTGCAAGCCTATTATTTATAAGTGATCCAGGTTCGTTGATGAATGTAGAAACCAATACCGAACCCACGATAATAGGCAAGGTCTTTTACACTGGCTACACGCTTTCTGCTTTGGGTTTGGGAGATATGGAGCCAACAGGTCCATTTTGGGATATTTTGACTGCTATTCTGTCTTTTGCAGGCTTAATCCTGATTTCCATTGCTATCACTTATTTGATACCAGTAGTGAATGGCGAAATAGAAAAGAGACGGTTGAGCGTGTACATTACCACGCTTGGATGCTCTGTAAATGAAATTTTGAGTAATTATTGGAATGGAAAGGACTTTAAAGAACTAGAGCAGCCCTTCTTCAGCCTTACCAGCATGATCATTTTACATGCACAAAACCATAAGGCTTATTCCGTACTACACTATTTTCATACTTCTGATAAAAAAGAAGCATTCGCCCTTAATCTTACCAATTTAGATGAAACCTTGAGTATCCTACTTCATCAAGTACCTTCTATTCATCGCCCATCTTACAACACTTTGATGAGTTTGAGGAAAGCTATCTCAAGCTATCTAATTACACTACCAGCGGTGTTTATAGTCCCAGGACAGGACTCACCACCAGAACAAGATTTAGCAGAGCTCGTGAAAATTGGAATTCCGATTATAAATAACGAGGATGTCAATGACGAGTTTACGAAACTCAATAACAGAAGGAAAATCCTCTTATCGCTTATTAGAGATGATGGATGGGAGTGGAGCGACTTACAAGCAGGTAGTTATAATCATGAGCTAAAGTTGGATAAGAGCGGCCATTCTATTTAACCTTAAGAAGTTATATGCTTGATCGCCTCAGATGCCATGGTCATACCAAACATAGCTGGCATGTAGGAAATGGTGCCATAGAAGGACTTCTTATACTTCGAACCATCTGTAAGTTTTAGCGAATGCTTGGATTGTATCTCCTCAGAGTAAACACACAGAATACCGCGTGTTACACCTTTTCCTTTGAGCAGTTTTCTCAGCTGCTGTGCGAATTTACATTCTCGCGTTTTGAATAGATCAGCGACACGTATTTTGGATGGATCTAGTTTGCCTCCAGCACCCATAGAAGAAATGAAATTACACTTCAATCTACGTAAGGTTTGAAGCATCGAGATCTTTGGCGCAAAACTGTCTATGCAATCAAGTACGTAGGTAAATTCATTTTTGACTAAGAACTCATGCATGACTTCTGGCATCATAAACTCATCCATCACATGAATCTTGAGATCAGCATTGATATCCAAGAAACGATCTTTGAGTACCCAAGCTTTCTTTTTACCAGCTGTGGAATCCAATGCCTGAAGCTGGCGATTCTTATTCGTCGGGTCTACTTCATCACCATCTATAATAGTGATTTCACCCAAACCTGCACGGATCAGAGTCTCCGCCGCATAGCTACCAACACCACCTAAACCTACAACAAGCACGTGCGCATTGTGAAGTTTCGTAAGTGCCTCGGTTCCAATGAGCAACTCCGTTCTTTCTAACCAATCACTCATTTTCCAAAAAATTCTCTTGCGTTACTATTCATTTGTCTCTTTAGCTCCTCTACTGATATACCTGTCAAAGCAGATACATTGTTATACACATCTAAGATAGTGACATCAGGCATACTATCAGTTTCTAAAAATAGCTTGTCTAGTGGGAGTGAAGCGAACCAATCCGAATACTTCTCAGGCTTAGAAGGCATCAGCGAAAGATAGAATCCCTGATCAATCAACTGCTTTGCAAGTATCGAATGACGACCATAACCATGTACACACCACTTTTGAATTTTTGGAAATTCTCTTTTGATCTTAATCAGTTGGTCAAACGCTCGTACACAATGTATGATCACTGGCTTGTTTAACTCTTGAGCGAAAACCAACTGACTTCTAAGTACATCCATTTGCACATCTAACGCAGGACCTTTAAGTTGATCAAGACCCATTTCACCCATGGCGAGACAACTAGGCAAAGGAAGCAAAGAACCAAACATAGCTTTTTGGTCAGAGGACATGGTATTTTCTGTCCACCATGGGTGTAGTCCAATAGTGAAGTATTGGTATTCACGATCCTTGCCAGGATGGATCGATACTATTTCCAATACATCCGTTCTCTCTGAATGCCTCATACTATGGGTATGGAAGTCAAGGAAGTTATGATCTAGAAATATTGATTGTTCCATCGTTTGTGCAATTTTAGGCGATTGCATGGACTTTATTCTCTAGATCATTTGTCAATTGGTAAACTTCACTCAGTAGCGTTTTCTGAGCTGAAATAGAAAAACCGATTCATTGCTGAATCGGTTTTTGATTTTTAATGCAATGAGACTGAAAGTATTAACGCAACTGTACCCCAATGGTGGATATACCGCTAGATAAATCAATGTAAACACCCATTTTACTATTCAAATGATACATGCCTCCTATGTGAATGTCAAAGAAAACCGGACTGCCAGAATGATAATAATTTTTATCTCCTAGATAACCATCCTCCCATGAAGAGCTGACGAGCGCTATGCCTGCAGATCCTCCAACATAAACATCCCATTCTGACGTCAAGTCAATAATATCATCAAGGTAATAGTATCCCTTAATTCCAATAGGTACTACTACTTCTCTGTACTTGTAGTATCTGTCAGGATTATTATTGTTGCCCCAGTAGCGTCTGTCGGAGTAGGTATATAGACTAGCAAAAGGCGCTAGCGTAAAATTAGGAGCTACATCCAGTTCATAGTTGATGTTAATTACAGGTATGGCCCTGCTGGAATAACTAAAAAAGCCAGCATACCCACCTACGCCTACGCCTAAATTAAGTGCCTGACCATATTTTTCTTGAGCTCGCCCGTCAAACTGGAAGATCAAAAATATTAAACTCGATAGGAGGATGATTCTTTTCATTTCAGAAGTCAATTTTGATTGTGTTAGGTATAAACCATTTAGAGTGCGAAAATAGTATGTAGTGGGATCACTATTGTTACATAAAAAAAGGTTGGACTTACATTAATCACAGGTCTTTCATGGTGATTTTGCCAATAGAAAATTTATTTGAATTTTGGCGAAAGGATAATTTGCAAAAGTTATACCTATGAAATTAATAGCGGTTACAATAGCAAATTGAACAAGTAGCCAGATAGGATGATAAAGAACGTGACGATACCAAAGTAGATCGCTATTAATTTCATGGTCATGACTTTTTTCAGGAGTGTTGCCTCTGGTATGGAGAGACCAACGGCACTCATCATAAAGACTAGCGCAGTACCTATTGGCACCCCCTTAGCAACCAATACTTGCATGACCGGCACTATGCCAGCAGCATTGGCGTAAATGGGTACTGCTACCACCACAGCTACAGGAACAGTCCACCATTCGCCACCGCTGAGATATTGCTGGAAGAAATTCTCAGGAACATAGCCATGCATGGCTGCTCCAAGTGCAATTCCGATGATTACGTAAAGCAATACACCTTTGACTATCGCCCAAGCACTTTGGGCTATAGTAGGTAACCTTTGCCAAAAGGTTTGTGCTGTCACTTCTAAAGAGCGTTGATCAGATTGCGCGTTCTCCCAAATGGTTTTGACCCAATCGGAGAGGTAGTTTTGAAGGTTTAGTTTTCCAAGAACCCAGCCGCCCAATGTTCCCAAAGCGATACCTGACACGGCATAAATCAAAGTAATCTTCCAACCAAACAAGCCAATGAACAAAGCCAAAGCCACTTCATTGACTAGAGGAGAAGTGATCAGAAAGGAAAACGTGACGCCAAGAGGAATGCCACCCTGCAAAAAACCTATAAACAAAGGAACGGATGAGCAAGAGCAGAAAGGCGTAGCAGCTCCAAAGATGGAAGCAAACAAGTATTCCAGCCCATAGAGCTTATTCCTACTGAGGAAATTTCGCAATCGCTCTACTGGAAAATAGACATTGACAATGCCCATGAAAAAAACAATTACGAATAGCAACAACAAGATCTTCAAAGTGTCATACACGAAGAAGGTAAGCGCTTCGCCCAAATGGCTATCTGAGGCTATCTGCAAAGCACCATAGATCAGCCAATCTGAGAATTCTTGAATCCAGTCAAACATAGGTTCGGAAAATTAATTATTGAAGCAATAGCTCCATTTCATGCATAGAGGGTACATGTCCTTTTAGTACTACGACCTCATCAATCACTATTGCTGGAGTGGTCATGACCTTATATTTCATGATCTCTTGAATGTCTTCTACCTTTTCCACATTGGCTTCTAGATTTAGTTTAGACAAGGTTTCTTTTATCACCGATGCAGTTTGTTTGCACTTAGGGCATCCTGAACCTAACACTTTTATTGTTTTCATATTTCCGTTGTTTTAAGTTGAGTAAATACAGGTAGGAGGTAGGGGTTTTTCAAAACCTTCAATAATTACAACTCAATAGAATGATCATCATTGAGTTGACTTGAATGTACGTCCAAATACAATCAGAATTAATGATAGGAGTCATAATCACGAATGACTTTAAAGTCATTTGGTTAGTTGATTATTCAATAAATTGAAAGAGAATTCCCCCAAGTCTAGCTATTCATGCTTATTATAACACTAGATAAATAATATATTTATCTCGCTTTGTTATTGTACGCATTCTTTTGTGGTAATAATTCTGACTCTTGTAATGATAGAACTTGCTCAATTACCACCAAGGCATGCAGCAGACAGCCTTTACCTAATTGAAAAGCGCCATTTTATCCTATTTCATTAGGTGAATTGCTTAGAAAACTAGGTAATTCTCTGATATGGACATCTCCGCATTTTACGCTTATATAAGACCTAAAGAGTACCCACTTTTGTATGACAATAAAGCAATGGAAATGAAAACCATAACTAAAATGGTCTTTATAAGCCTCATCAGTTTAGGGAGCTTAAAATTGCAACGACCTATCACCGCAATCATTATTTTGTGTTTCTCAATAGGTGGGTTGATAGCTCAGCCAATTTCTAATCCCTATTTACTTCGATCTACGATCTCAGCTTCTGGAATTTCTGAGAACGTCACCGTAAAAAATGAAAAATACCTAATTCAACAAAGTGTAGGCCAGATGAGTAGCATAAAGACTTTTAAAACCAAAAATTATATCGTCAGACAGGGATTTATTCAACCAAGTATTCTTGCTGGAATGATAGATCAAAATCTAGAATTGAAAATGGATCTAGTCGTTTATCCAAATCCTTTCACATCTCAGATATCTATCGAATTTTCTGATGATATAGCGAACGAGGTGCAACTATTCATCTACGATCAATTTGGTCAATTGGTACACAATGAAAACCAATATGTTGAAGACAAAACCATCACACTATTCCTACCAGAACTAGCGCGCTCACTCTACATTTTAAAAATACAATTCGGACAAAGTCAATTTGTCAAACAAATAATTAAAAAGTAAAAAATCAAGTATTAGCAAACCAACTATAACCTGTCAGTCATGAAAAAGCTTGTCAAAATAATTTTCCTTCTTTTTCTGCTTCCAACCATCGCAAAATCACAAGAGATTTACTTTGAGAGAGGTAGTTCATCTACATCATTTGATTATCACAACTCTCAAGGTGCAGCGCTAGAAAATTTGCACGCTACACCTCAAAATATGATGGCGATAGGTTATCGAGTGCCCGTTTTCAATGAAAGGGGCTTTGGTAATGTGGGATTATCCTATGCAGGATATGGAGCTATAGGCAGTTCTGAAATATCTAGAAATTTTATACAATGGCAGCTCAATTATTTGGAGCTTAATTTAGGATTGGATTACCCTGTGTACTACTATGATAAAATGACCTTATACGTGAAGGGCTTCACGTCATTTTCATATCTGGTCCATGGTATACAAAGAATTAATAATCAAGTCATCGACGCTAAGAAAACTGAGGATTTAAATAAGGTAATGATCAATCTAAAGCCCGGTATTGGCTTTTCATACGATCTCTCTAGAAGCTTGAGCGCTTATTTCCATTTCAATTACTCTAAGAGCCTAAATATGAAGAGTGGTTCAGCTGAAAAGTATGGGCAGGAAACATTAAGCATTGAAAGTCTCTCTTTCGTATTTGGCATAGCTATAAATATTACCCATCCCAGAAATGCAAAGTTTAGATAATAAAATAATCAGAAATAAAGTGGCTATTGAATGTTCGACTCATCAGCGAAACAATCAAAAGAGAATCAAAGAAAAGAATTAAGGCAAAATAAAATACAAGATAATGAGACGCTTAGCACTAATATTTACCCTAATAATACTCTCAACTATTTTAGGATTTGGACAGACCAAAGGCATAAGCTATCAGGCCGTAATTCTTAACCCAAATGAGGAAGAGTTACCTGGTCAAAATGCACAAGAAGGAGTCCTAGCCAATAGTGATATTGTGATTCTGTTCACCATACTGGATGAGTTTGGAAATCAAGAATACCAAGAATATCATAATACTCAGACAGATAATTATGGCATGATTAATCTATTGGTGGGGGCAGGAATCCCTACTACTTCAGCTAGTTTTTCTGATATTTTCTGGAATGGGCAAATTAAGAAGCTAAGTGTAGCAATTGATTTTGAGGGAGAAGGTGTTAGTTACGAGGAGCTAAGCGAGCAATCTCTCTCTTACATGCCACAGCCCATAGATAATGAAACGGTCAAATTGATGTTGGAAAATTCTCCTATCATCATAGAAGAACAGGCCAAATTAGATTCTTTAGGGGCATTGAGTAAAACGAAGTTTGAGGAGATTGAAGCAATACTTGCAGCTCAGAATGCGGCGATTGAAATAAATACAGGAAGAGTGGGAATTACCTCGGAGCAAGCCGCAATCATTGCGGCCACAAGCGGCGTAAATACTGGGGACCAAGACATTTCAGGTATTACATCTAATACCAGCGCTATAAGAGATTTGGAATCACAACAAACATCTCAGAATACCGCCATTGAATTAAATACGGCCAAAACTGGAATCACCGATCAACAAGCTTCTGAAATTACGGCCAACACGGCTAAAGTGGGCATCACTCAAGACCAAGCAGATTCAATCGTTAGCAATGCTACCGATATCACTACCATCAAAGCAGAACAAACCACGCAGAATACGG
>CAYGOV010000041.1:0-26121 GCA_964351625.1 uncultured Marinoscillum sp. | reverse complement strand
CACCCTTTGGAACACTCATTTTCATGAGCTAAATTCACCATTCAAGGCACACACAGTCGCTAAAATCCATAGGCTTATGAGCTACTTGCAAAGGGCATTTGAATCAGATACTTTTAAGGAAATTAACAGAGGTCAAGCCTACGGATTTTAGCTTGGCTTAGCACACATATAGTGGAACATAGATGCGAAAACTCATTTTAACCGGCTTCATAGCTTTCATCTCAATTTTGGAACTGAATGCTCAAAACGAACCAACAACCTCCAAGATTCACTTTCTACGAACAGATCGATTTTATGGGAAATGGGTAAGTGTAAACGTGCTTGTTAACGACTCAATTATTGGAAAACTGAAAAACGGCCAGCGGCTCATTTACGAACACCAACCCAACGATTCGATTACAGTTTCTGGACTGTATAAATTGATGAATAAAGAGACCGATGAATCCATAACATTCAAGCCAGAAGCTGGAAAAGATTATTTCTTCGAACTCTTTTTCTATGGTGATATGTATAAGCCATCTGCTATCATATGGACTGGAACAACTGCAATTCAAATGTCCGAACCTGTTGAATATGGAGTTAAAATTGTTGGTCTCGAAACAAAAGCAGGCCTTGATAAATTTGAAAATGAGGATCTCTACAAACGGAAAAACGAGACTGTAATAATCAAATAAGAACGTGTGCTAACAGGCACTATCGGTTATGTGCCTAAATCCCTCTTTGCCAGCTTTACCGGGACTTGCCCGCTCCAGTACACCTTCTGAAACTTTATCGCTTTTGGAAAGGTCTGTGCTTCTGGATTTAGACTTTCAGAATGCAGTTTTTCATAGATACCGTAGTGCTTGTGATGCACTTCCGCTATTTTAGCTGTACTTGCCAACCGTGGGCACACAAACCGATAGTTGACATTATCTACAAGGATCTGCTGGACGTAGATTCGAACGAACAATGAAATCAACCCTTACCATATTAACCATCATATTTACCAACATTTGTGTTGCACAGACACGAACAATTTCAGGAACGATAGTTAGTGCAGATATGGAACTGTTACCCAGAGTTGACATCTATGACATGGACACGGTTGTTTTGGGAACAACTGAAATGAACGGAACATTTGAATTCGAAGTACCATCAAACACAACCAAGATTCTTGTCGGGTGGCTTGGAATGGAGTGGCAAACGGTCGAACTAGAACCTAACTGCAACACAGTTAATGTCCTCCGAATGTACGCAGGCAACTACTGTCATCGGTCGTATAGGAAGAACCAACGGAGACGAAGAAAGTACCTTGCAAAACAGCCCGAACTACTTCAACAAGCATACGATCAAGGAATCTTCGGAACGGAAAAACCCTGTAGATAACAGACGCTGATCGGGCATATGTCTTAGTGCTTTCTGGCTGGTTTCAGTGCAACTCGACCGTGATATCTGCCGCTGAGAATCGGCAGTGCTTTCTACTTACTTCTGCTCGCAGGAGATTTAGACTTTCAGAACGCAGTGGCATTTGAAACCGTTGTGAGCTTCGGCAGATTTCACTACTTTAGTGCTATTCACTAGCTGCGGACATACGCCCG
Source organism: uncultured Marinoscillum sp. (assembly GCA_964351625.1). GTDB lineage: Bacteria > Bacteroidota > Bacteroidia > Cytophagales > Cyclobacteriaceae > Marinoscillum. The sequence goes on along the minus strand of CAYGOV010000041.1, from coordinate 24,544 downwards.
ATAGCTGTGCGATATTCAATTATGCGAATCGCAAGCCACTACATACTAGCAATGGTTTTAACTCTGGCTCTTCCTGCAACCATCTGGCTAGAAGAACAAATCTCTTTTGATATTGGCTGGCACTTCATAACTGCAACTTACATTCTCATATTGCTCCTTCAACTCTGCTTTTACGCATTAACAACTAACTTCAAATTTGGTCGAACTACAATGAGTTTCGTGCTGAACTTCTTACTCTGGACATTTGAACAAGTTGGCTCGGAGATGATTTTCCGCGACACCTGGTTTTACCAAGAATCTGGCCTTCAAGTCTTATTTCTCGGAGCAACATTGTGGGCAACTAACAAACTGGTTTTGGATAAACTCCTAACCCATGGCATGCGGGTGAACTTTTCAACTAGCAAACTTGAACGACTGCTCAACATATCCGGAACAACTGCGAACGTCTGAACGGGAACGGAGAAAAAAGAATATAACAATCACTATCGGTTATGTGCCAAACTGCCTCTTTGCCTGCTTCATCAGGACTTGCCCGCTCCAGTGCACCTTCTAAAACTTCATCTCCTTTGGAAAGGTCTGTGCTTCTGGATTTAGACTTTCAGAACGCAGTTTTTCATAGATACCGTAGTGCTTGTAGTGCACTTCCGCTATTTTAGCTGTACTTGCCAGCTGTGGGCACACAAACCGATAGTTAGGCGTTACATGGCACTGTCACAATGAGATACAGACTCAATAAATCGCAACTTCATATTCTTTCAACCTTAATTTTTGATGCAAGTGTTGAACCAGAAGAGTTAACTCAAGAGCTTAAGAGCAACCAACTCCTACTCACTCTCGAACGCAGAACCTTCGAGTCAGTCAGAAGAACAAAGTGGCTTTTTTGGAATCGAACTCAATATCTGGGAAAAACGTCTGAACTGAAATTCTTAGGAGTTAGCAACTCAGAATTGACCGATGATAACAACAGAATTTCTGGAATTGACTTTATTAACGGTATTTCGCTTAATGAACCAACCAACACTATTGAACTGCGAACTGTTTCCGGTAGAAATCTTCAACTATCACCAACGGAAAACTTCACAGTTGAACTGGTCGATATTAGAGACAGTAACTTCGGAAAAGGATCAAGTTTTGGCAATCATGGATTCACTGAAACCGAGTGGAAAGAATTGTTAGCGCACGAAGAAATAAACGCCATGTAACAAGCGCTAGCACGAATGCGCCAACTGCCACTTTACAGACTTCTGTGCGAACTTCACCATGAATCAGCCGCTTGGAAAGGTCGGTGCTTTCTTATCGGTTTGGCTCGCAGGATTTTTCATCTTTCTGGACGCAGTGCGTATCTGATACTTTGGAAGCACCGGCAGATTCATTAGTTTTATTGGAACTTGCCAGGCTCGGGGCGCACTCCTGCTTGGCGTTATGTACCACATGAAGCACTTCGCAATTTTACTTCTTTTACTTGCCCTTGGCTGCACTTCGAGCCCTTCTGAACTGGTAACATTCGAACACCCCCTTTTTAGTATCGAATATCCTAACAATTGGGTGAATCTTGAACAAGAGGGAATGGTATTAGCGATTGCGAAAAGCAAGGAGTTGAATCCGTTAACAATGGACGAAAACCCAAGCGTAATCATCGCCTCGAGCGATTCATTAAATTTTACTCAGGTTGGAGTAATGAATTTTCAACAATTTTTGGAGGAATTTAGGGAACGTCAATTGAACCTTGAAAATAGATCTCTCGAACAAGACATAACCCCAGTGAAAATAAACGGTCAGGATCTATTTGTTGTACGTTATAAAGTGGAGGGCGAATACCGAACGCTGTTGCAATCTCAATACTTTTTCTCTAACTCTGGATTTTACGTTACAGTCATGGGAACTCATAACTTCGAAACTTCAGGTGAAGAGGTGAACACCATCATTAACTCCCTACAGATTAGCCAATTTGAATCACTGGACAAACTGTTTGAAATCGACTCAATTTAAGCGGTACATAACATTGTGTATAGACGCATGTGCGAACTGAGCATTTAGCCAGTTTCGGTGGAACTCGACCGTGAATCTACCGCTGAGGAAACTTCTCAGCTTTCTTCCAAGCTCAGCTCGCAGGAGCTTTTATCTTCTGAGCGCACTGCCTCTTAGATACTTTGGAAGCACTGGCAGATTCACTATTTTAGTGCTATTAGCCGGTGGGGCGCACACAGCGCCATACACGGGCGTTAGATGCCAGAAGTGCCAAGAATCAAATGAGCAGTAACAAGCAAATTATAGTGGAATTCCAGTCTATCAAATCTGAACTGAACAGACTGTTTCGAGATTTAGAACTGATACCTGGATCACCTTTGGATGAATTTGACTATTTGTCTAACCAACTTCTATCGCATCTTTGGAAAGGTGCTGATGTATCCAAGATTTTCAACATTATTCGAAGTGAACTGATTTCAAGATATGGACTTTCAACTACGGATGAAGACGTGCAACAAATTACCAATGAAGTACTTGAACTCTGGGAAACTCGGAACTCGTAGAAACCTGATTTTTGCAATACTAGTTGTATTCACTTCCTGCGGACAAACTCCAAGTGAAGATCGGTTTGAACAAGCAACTGACATTCCAATCCCAAGTAACATTGAAGTATGGAATGACGAATATCAAGACATGATGCAAGATTATTCGATTGAATACTCAATAAAACTGACGACTTCACAATTGGCCGAAATATCAAAATCCATCCGCTCCTCAGATTTATTTAATCCAACTGTCATGGGAACTGAACTAACTGAACAACAATGGTTTCCTCATGAATCAGCCAACGCTGTTTGGTATCGAACTAACACTGGGTATTACTTCGCGAACAGAAACAACCGAACGGGTGTAACCGCCAAACTTGACACATTGACGCTTGTGATGGAATTTTCTGAGTGGAATGACTAAAAAGCCGGCATCTAATCGAGTGGATGGCCGTAGGCCATAAGACCTACGGTGCACCCCTCACACCACCGTACGTACGGGTCGTATACGGCGGTTCATTAATTAATGGAGATACTTTGGCGTAGTGTTCACTGAGGGATTGATATCCTCGCTTCCTCAGACGATCTAGCGTGATGGTAGTTTTGTCTTTGTGTGTTTGGTGTGGTGGTGTTTAGTGTCAACTGCTAAAAGCATCCAAAAACAGCTATTTAGGCTCTTTATAATGTGCGTGGTGTCATGGGTGTTTGTGTGTTTGGTGTGTGTAAGAATGGTATTGGTGCGTTCTTATGGTGTTTATGGGTGTGCGTGTGTGGAAGACTGGTGATGGCTGTTACTTCAAATAACTCATCGATCATATCGAATAGACTTAAAAGAATAACTACCAATATGAGCAGTCCTTACACACCTATTTCTAACATGTGTAAATATTGATATTATTTACACATATGGGAAGGCAAGAAGGGATTGTGGTGTTTGTGTGTTTGGTGTGGTGGTGTTTGGTATCAACACTTAAAAGCATCTAAAAATTGCTATTTAGACTCTTTAGGGTGGATGCGGTCTTGTGGTGTTTGAGTGTTGACACCACACAAACACCATACACCTGATAGACCAGCTCCAAAAACATCTTTCAGTAAATCTCTAATTATTTTAGTTTTACTATTTTAATTAGCATAATGAAATTTGAACCTGGGTATTACAAAGTAAAAGTCAAGGATGGGTATTTCGGTACCACCTATCACTATATGCGAGTCTTCATCAAAGAAAGGAAGAAATATATCCAAATTGATCATGGCTTTGCCGAGGAAGCAGAACGATGTGAGGAAGACATGGTTCATCATTACCAGCTTGTAAAGCGCATTACCAAGCCTATAGAAATCAACCAACTCCGAGTTACTGTCAACTGGAAAGACGAAGATGGTCACGAGTTCAAAATGACTGCTGCTAATAGTGCAGTATTGCAGAAAATATTTGACCTATTTCCGAGACTTTCTAGGGAGTTTGGGTTTGGGGAGTAAGAGGAAACTTTTGACTAGCATTGACACTGTTTACTGAAAATGATAATTTGGCAGAGGCACAGATAGCTGAATAATTTTAACTTTTCTGTTAAAGAGAATTGTGTAGAATAATAACGTTTCATATCCCTATTATTCCTAAAGGCAGCCTAGAATCAAAAGCCAGACACCAGAAAATTTAGTGAGGAGTTTATACTGTATCAGCAACACAAGACATAGTTCGAAGTGAAACTAAGAGGTAAGGCCTACTAGCATCACGATTCAGAAAACTTAAATTCTATTTAGGGGTTCCATTTTATAGAGAAGAAGGATAGTATTACTATGAGTAATGGCTATTGTTTGCTTCAGCGCTAATAGCTTAATTTTACCATCAATAAACATGAAAAATGTATCTCATTTGTACCTTGATAACTCATAAAGTGCCTTTAAATACGTCATAAAAGCTTTTTTATTCTCTTACCAAGAAAAATTAATCACTTGTAAATCGACAATCATTTGTTAGAAAAGATCATCACTCTTGACAATATCTCCCTGATAGACTTCCTCGGAGTTCAAAATCAAAACATAAAAGAAATCGCAAGTGCTTTCCCTGAGAGTAAGATTATTTCGCGTGGAAATGAGATTAGAATCCAAGGTACATCCACCCAAATTCTAAAAATAAACGACATCCTGACTGGTCTCTTGAGTCACTACGAGAAATACGGAAACGTATCGCATGAAAATGTCAAATCCTTTATCGAGGAGGGTCAGCACAGTCACACGGGCAACCAAGGTGATATATTGGTGTTTGGCGTACGTGGCGCGAAGATTGTCCCAAAAACCAAAAATCAAAAACTCCTCGTAGAGTCTGTTGAGAAAAATGATCTGGTCTTTGCCATAGGGCCTGCCGGAACTGGTAAAACTTACATTTCTGTTGCACTAGCAGTACGTGCTTTGAAAAATAAGGAGGTCAAGAAAATCATCATCACCCGACCGGCGGTAGAAGCTGGCGAAAATCTAGGTTTTCTTCCAGGTGATCTCAAAGAAAAAATAGATCCATACCTCCGCCCAATCCATGACGCACTTAATGATATGCTACCTTTAGAGAAACTGAAGCAGTATCGCGAAAGTGGCGTGATAGAAATAGCCCCTTTGGCTTATATGCGTGGACGAACTTTGAATAATGCTTACGTTCTCCTGGATGAGGCACAAAACACTACCGCCATGCAGATCAAGATGTTCTTGACACGTATGGGGCCTGATTCCAAAATGATTATAACTGGTGATAGATCACAAATTGATCTTCCTCGCAATCAAAAGTCAGGACTTATAGAAGCGCTAAACATTCTGAAGGATGTGGAAAACATAGGGTTTGTCACGCTTGACGAAAGAGATGTTGTTCGTCACAAACTCGTACGAGAAATCATAAAAGCATATAACAATCACGATAATCATGATCAAAGTACTAAAAGCTGATACGAAGATTTTACAAGAAAAAGCATTCGCCATAAGGGCTGAGGTATTTGTAGTGGAGCAGCAAGTATCGCGAGAAGATGAATTTGATGAGTATGAAACCATCAGTCAGCATTTCGTGGCACTGGATGAATCAGAAAATCCTGTGGGTGCAGCACGCTGGAGAGTGGCTGAAAAAGGAATAAAGCTGGAGAGGTTTGCTGTAAAAGCTACCCATAGAGGTCAGGGTGTAGGCTCTATGCTTGTCAAGTCTGTATTAAAAGATATTGCTGAAAAGAAAGGCAAAGGACATTTTCTCTATTTGCATGCTCAGCTTACTGCCGTTGATCTATACAAGAAATTTGGCTTCCAAACCAAAGGAGAGCAATTCAGCGAATGCGATATTATGCATTATATGATGTTTCTTCAGTCATAACAAAAATTTGATTCAATAGTCCGTTGCTTGTTATGTGAAAAATGTAGATATTAAACATCTACGTTTAGTTATGTACAAGTGGACAGCCTTTCCGTTTATCAGAGTTGCGCTGTGCCTGTCAACGGGCATAGTTGGTCACTCCTACTTTCCAGAGTTTTGGGAAACACTTCCTCCTTTGTGGGTTACTATTGGTATCATTTGTATTTTATGCTCTGCCATTTTGGTAAAATTGCCTGTTTGGAAAGGCGCCAGCATCCTTTTGGTGATTACTTATTTAGGTGGTTTTCTCGCAATGGAGGCAGATTCCTCAAGATCAGAAAACCACTATGCACATCATCCATATGTTGATGGATTTGTAGGTATCATCACTTCTGACAATACCGAAAGAGATAAGCACCACCGCTACGAAATGAACATAAAGCTTCTTCATAAAGATTATGCGACTATTGAATCACACGGAAAAATTTATTTCTATGTAAGCAAGGAATCATCACCAAGTGCACCTTTCCAATACGGAGATGTGTTAGCTGTAAATCGAAGTTACTTTGATGTAGCACCTCCGAAGAATCCTAATGAGTTCAATTACAAAGCGTATCTCGAGAAGCAAAATATTTTTGCGCATGCATTTGTCGCACTTGAAGAAACCAAAAAGATTGGTTTCCAACCAAAATCGTCACTACTACAATGGGCTTTCAGTATCCGTACAGGAGCAAAGGATCAACTAGAAAGATACATTGAGGATGACCGAGAAAGATCCATACTCACAGCGCTACTGCTTGGAATAAAAGACTATCTAGATGATGATCTCCAAACGGCCTATGCCTCAGCAGGAGCTATGCACGTCTTGGCAGTTTCTGGATTGCATGTCGGTATAGTCTTTATCATGCTCAGCTTCCTTTGTAAGTCTTGGAAGGACACCAAAGTTGGGAATATCATTTTCACAATTGGCTCAGTATTGATCATCTGGCTATATGCCCTAGTTACTGGTTTCTCACCGTCTGTCATGCGAGCGACCACCATGTTTACGGTGATCATCATCAGTAGTGGACTTAGCCGAAGAGCTAACATTTACAACTCCTTGGGCATAGCCGCAATAGTTTTAATCCTTTTCGATCCATTCATGATTTATTCGGTTGGCTTCCAGCTTTCCTTTGCGGCAGTGCTTGGTATCGTCATACTACACCCTAGGCTTTATCATTTGATTGATTTTAATAGGAAAGTAGTCGACTACATCTGGTCAATCACCTGTGTTTCGATAGCGGCTCAGCTAGCCACGTTTCCCATGTCTATGTTGTATTTCCACCAGTTCCCCACCTATTTTCTTATTTCCAATCTAGTAGTAATACCTGCAGCCACAGTTATGCTTGGAGCAGGAATAGGTATGCTCCTTTTAGGAAGCATATTTGATATGGTGGGAGAATGGATGGGCTTCATCCTGGAAAAATTTGTTTGGCTCATCAATGAGATCATTACAGCTTTACAATTTCTACCGAAACCTATTTTTGATTGGTTGTATTTTGATGCGTTGGATACCCTACTGGTCTACCTCATTTTGTTTTTCCTTATCCTCACTTTCATAAAATACAGCTACGAATTTGCGGTATTAACCACGGTAGCTACAGTGCTCCTATTCGGATGGCTTTATTTCAAAAGCTACACTCAGCTTGATCAAAAGCGAATTACATTTTACGAAATAGATGAAGTTACGGCTATCGACTTGATAGCTGGTAACCGTGCGCAGCTGCTTTTGGATAATCCTGAAATGGGAGGAAAAGAGGTGGTATCTTTCCAAATAGACCCGAGTAGATTGGCAAATGGATTGCCAAAATCGGGAGAAACATGGACGGACTTTCGTCAATCGAATCTCATCAAAAAGGATTCGACTTTCGATCTTCTTCTCTGGGAAAACACAAGAATAGCTATCATCAAAGATTTGAGCAATCATGACATTACGGATACGTTGGTCGCGGACTATTTTTATTTCAATGATCCGAAAATTATTATGAAAGTGCCACTCAAGAGTAAAGCGATCATCTTGGGGACTGGGTTTGCATACTATGACATCAGAACAGCAAAAGAAATGCTGAGCGCAACAAACATACCTGTGCACAGTCTTACCCAAGATGGATTCTGGACTTTAGATTTAAGCATTGGATACTGAGAAAAACGTAAAATTGAGCAGCCCAAAAGACATATTAAAACAATACTGGGGATACGATTCCTTTCGCCCATTGCAGGAGGATATTGTAAATGCTGCAGTATCCGGCAAATCCATCCTTGCTTTGCTTCCAACTGGTGGTGGTAAATCCATATGCTTTCAAGTGCCTGCACTTAGTATGGATGGCATCTGTATCGTGATCTCACCGCTTATCGCTCTTATGAAAGATCAGGTAGAGCAACTGCGTAAACGTGGAATCAAAGCGTCTGCGATCTACTCAGGGATGAATAAGAAAGAAATAGACATCACGCTAGACAACTGTATCTACGGAGATATGAAATTCCTCTACGTCTCTCCAGAGCGGATCAAGACAGAGCTTTTTTTGGCGCGAGCTGAAAAGATGAATATCTCTATGCTTGCAGTGGACGAAGCGCATTGTATCTCTCAATGGGGCTATGATTTCAGACCACCATATCTTGAGATCAATGAATTTATCAAAGCACTCAATATAAAGCGCGTAATCGCGCTCACAGCCTCTGCGACAAAAGCAGTAAAAGAGGACATCATAGAAAAACTTGGGATGGAAAATGCCCAAGTCTTTCGCAAAAGCTTTGCCCGTGCCAACCTCTCCTATTCTGCATTTCAATTGGAAAACAAAGAACAAAAAATGCTCGAGATCCTGACCAACGTGCCAGGAAGTAGTGTTGTTTATGTGCGCAGCAGAAAGCAAACCAAAGAATTAGCTGAGTATCTCAGAGCGAATGGCATCTCTGCAAGCTTTTACCATGCAGGATTGCCAGGTCATGTCCGATCTGCGAGACAAGACGAATGGATTTCTGGAAAAATCCGAGTCATCGTAGCTACCAACGCCTTTGGAATGGGTATCGATAAACCTGATGTGCGTACGGTTATTCATTTTGAATTACCTGATTCACTAGAAGCATACTATCAAGAAGCCGGGCGGGCGGGACGTGATGAAAAGAAAGCTTATGCTGTCTTGCTTTACGGAAAAAATGAAACTGGCAATCTGGTAAGCCGTGCCGAACAATCCATCGTTTCAGTAGAATTCTTAAAAAAGGCCTATCAATCATTGGCCAACTTCTACAAACTGGCAGTTGGTAGTGAAGCTTTTACAAGCTTTCCTTTTGACCTATCAGCATTCACCAAAAACTATGAGCTTTCCACTTTAGAAACCTATCATGCATTGAATCAGCTTTCGGAGGAAGGTCTCGTGCAAATGACTGAAGCATTTCGTGAATCTTCTAAGATTATTTTCTCACTAGATCAGTCTGAAATCTATCGTTATCAGGTAGCTCATGGCAATATGGACGCATTGATCAAAGTGCTAATGCGGCTATATGGCGGTGAATTATTTCTGGATTTTGTTTCTATAAAAGAGGAAGACATAGCTGCATTGCTCAAAGTTCCTCACATCAATGTTGTAAAACAATTACAATACCTTCATCAGTCGGAGGTAATTATCTATCACGAGGCGCATGACAAGCCCAGAATCACTTTTCTGACCCCAAGATTAGACGCCAACAATCTACCATTGGATCAACAGCAAATAGAATGGCGCAGAGGAGTGGCTATCTCTAAAGCTAAAAAAATGGTAGAGTATGCTACTAACGAGATCCATTGCAAAACTTCCTTCATACAGAAGTATTTTGATGATGATGAATACAAAGATTGTGGCGTATGTGATAGATGCCTAGCCAAACACAAAGCACAAATGCTTCTTCCACTCAAAAAAGTCGAAGCTTTTATCTCCGGCCAACCCAAAACTGAGACAGAAATAATTGAGCGCTTTCAAGATATCCCAGAGGACGATCTAGTCGCTTCGCTAAGAACACTCATGGACATGAAAAGAATCACCCTCACGATGGAGGAGTTCTTTATCAAGATAGATTAGCTGGCCTGCCGAGAACTGCCTGCTGGTTTCACATCTTTCCAAGAGTCGCCACGCTTGATGCTAAAGATGGTACCTATCGAAACCCCAAATTGTTTCGCAATCAATTTAACCCGTGTTTTACGATTCGGGTCTAGCATCATCTTTTTGATAACAGCTACTTGTGTCCTTGAGAGCTTATTATTTGGCGTGAAATCCTTGTCATAAGTATATGCTGACTTATGAAATTTGGCCATGTGTGTCTTGAACTCCGCAGCATCCACCCACTTTAAATTATATGAGTCGGGATTGCCCTTATTTCCATCTACAAAGATCAGATGTGTATGATTTTCAGGATTAGGCACATATAATTCACCTACAACCTTATGTACATAAACCAAAGTATTCTTGCCATCGGTCTTACGTGTAGGGATAGCACGATAACCCATGTTCTTGTAATGCTTCAAAAGCTTCGGAGGATCAAAATAGAGCGACTTTACTTCACCGTAACTGCTCACCAAAAATTTGTTTCTGATCTCTTCGCTTTCCCAGACTTTCCACTCTTCCATATTCTCGAGAAAGGTAATTTAAGCGCCAAAAATAACCATTTTATTAAAAGAAACGCATAAAAAAAGAGTAAGTCTTACTTACTCTTTTCTACTTGCCAATTATTCTCTTGATTAGTCTTCCAATGCAGCTACGCCAGGAAGCACTTTTCCTTCCATATATTCCAGCAAAGCACCACCTCCTGTACTCACATAAGATACTTGTTCACCATACCCAAGGTTGTTGATCGCTGAAGCAGAATCTCCTCCGCCTATCAGTGAAAACGCACCACCTTCAGTTGCGCTTACCAATGCCTTAGCAATAGCTTCAGTACCTACCGCAAACTTTGGAAATTCAAAAACACCCATTGGACCATTCCAAAGGATAGTTTTTGATTTCTTGATGGTCTCTGAAAACAACTTTATTGTTTCTGGCCCGATATCCAATCCTTGCCACTCATTTGGAATATTTCCTGCTGCCACTGTTTGCGTATTAGCATCTTTGTTGAAATCATCTGCTATTACAGTATCAACTGGCAATATCAAATTCACCCCTTTAGCCTTGGCCTTAGCTTCAAGCTCCTTGGTAAGGTCCATTTTATCCGCCTCCAATAATGACTTGCCAATGTCCCCGCCTTTTGCTTTTGAAAAAGTATAAGACATTCCTCCTCCTATAATAAGGTTGTCTGCTACATCTAGTAAGCGGTCAATAATCATGATTTTGTCAGATACTTTAGCTCCGCCCATGATCGCAGTAAAAGGTCTATTTGGCTCACCTAGCACCTTCTCAGCATTTACCAATTCCTGCTGCATCACATATCCACAACATTTGTCAGTGAAAAACTTCGCAACAATGGTAGTAGAGGCATGCGCCCTATGGGCTGTACCGAATGCATCATTCACATAGATATCTCCTAATGCAGCCAATTTTTCCGCAAAGGCTTCATCTCCCTTTTCCTCTTCCTTGTAGAAACGGACATTCTCCAAAAGGAGCACTTGTCCAGTTCCTAGAGACTTGGATTTATCAATTGCTTCTGCACCTATGCAGTCATTGGCGAACTCTACAGTTACACCCAGCTGCTCGCTTAGATCAGCAACTATATGCTTTAGAGAAAATTTCTCTTCAGGGCCAGTTTTTGGTCTACCCAAATGGCTCATTAAAATAGCAGATCCTCCCTCTTCTATGATCTTTTTGATCGTAGGGATGGCCGCTCTGATTCTGGTATCATCAGTGATTTCATTGTGTTCATTCAAAGGCACATTGAAGTCCACTCGTATTAAAGCTTTTCGATTTCTAAAATTAAAATCATCTATCGTTTTCATATTCGCAAAATTTGGTCGCTAAATTCAACTTTCTATTTTTAAATGCAAAGGTAAAAAAGACTTATCTCGTAGACGCTCTTTTCAGTCGATCGTTTATCGCTGCTCCTAAACCATCCTCTGGGAATCTTTCTGCTATGATAATATCAACGTCACTTTGATCCATGAGCCGTAGTGAACCGAACAATTTGCTGGCCGCTTCATCCACGTCACCGGTAGATGAAAGTACGATCTGTCTAGCTATAGATAAACTTGGCCTTGTGGTCATAAAACTGATTACACCTATTTTCTTGCCTCGATAGTGGAGTAGTAAATCTTCTACTTTCCCTATATAGAGGCGCTTTTTAGGGGCATAATGAGACTTGAGCATGCCAGGAGCTGATGGGTCGGAGCTTTCATTTAACCTAAGCCTTACCGGGCCAATCACTGCCTCTATGTCTTCCATTTTTTTACCACCGAGCCTGTACACAACTGGTCGGTTGAGCTCGTCAAATCCGATAATTGTAGATTCGAGACCTACATGGCAATCACCTCCATCCAAAATGTAAGGTATAAGTGTGCCCAACTGATCCTCTACATGCTGGGCAGTGGTAGGCGAAATATATCCAAAAGGATTGGCGCTAGGAGCCGCAAGTGGAAAGTCCAATGAGGCAAGAAGGTCCAATGTAACCGGATGGCGTGGAATGCGGACTGCAACATGCGGCAAGCCTGAAGTCAACAAGTCAGGCACGAATGTTTGCTTTTCTAAAAGCAAAGTCAGTGGTCCCGGCCAAAAAACATCCGCTAATTGCTGAAGCTGATCAGGGATATGTGTAACGAGTCTTTTGATTTTCTCAATTGAATCCGTGTGCACGATCAAAGGATCAAACTTTGGGCGTCTCTTTACTTTGAAAATCTCCAAAAGTGCCTTTTCATTCAAAGCATTGCCCGCTAGCCCATAGACAGTCTCCGTCGGGATAGCAACAAGGTCTCCTTGCTCCAAGAGCTTTTTAGCCAATGCAATATCTCGTCCTATTTGTGCCATCTATTTCGATTACTCACGTCAAAGTTATTAAGAACAATAGTTTGGGTGCTTATATTTACAGATCAATATATTTCAACCCAAAGACCAGTCAAATGAACAAAAGTACCCGTAACCTGATAAGATTAGTTTCTGCCATCATCGTACTAGCTTTGGTCCTCATGCAACTCAACATTATTCCAGATCTACTCAACTATAAATTTTGGTTTATGATTGTAGCATATGCGTTAGCAATCATTACCTACAAATAGTCAAGGCTGGAAGATTATACGTTTGGTTTCTTTTACACTTTTGAAACTGAGCGTAGCAAAATAAATACCTGGTGCAACTGGGTTGCCTGCGGTGTTGGTTCCATCCCATTGCAGGCGGCTTTCACCTAAAAACTGCGGCCCCCACAATAGATTTTTGATATGCCCACCAGCATTGTCATGAATATCTACCTTCACTATTCCGTCTTCTGGTATAGAGTAGTAAATGGATGTGCTACCGCTAAAGGGATTAGGATAATTTTGAGAAAGCCTCACCTTATCCTCCACATTGGGGTCGTTGGCTAGTTTCCTAAAACCATCGATATAATATTGAAAGGTACCATTGCCATGGGTAGCAACTACCAAGCGTCCATCAACATCACGATAATCGAGCATAGTCACCACCGCAGCTCCAATTACATCCCCCCCATCTTTCATCCAAGTATCACTCGGACTGAAAGTGCGGATCATGCTGTAAACGCCAGTAGAGGTGCCAACAAAATACATTAACTCATCTTGTAGTGGTACTATTTCCACCCATCTAACACTTGGACCTGCACCTGATCCATCTATTGTCTCCTCAAGATTTGCACTGATATCCATGAAAGAACTTCCGCCATCTGTAGATTCAAAAACAGAGCGCACCCCATAATTTGAAAATACTATTACCAAATGCTTTTCATCTTCAGGATGCACACTTATGGAAGCGATGTGACCGCTAGTGGGAAATAGAGGTGATGTGATGGTGGATACTATTTCCTTTTCGGGCACGGATGCTTGCTCCACTTTCACTATAAAAGGAGTATTGTTCAATGCGCCAGCATAAAGTAAATCTGCCGTTTGTGATTTATCCAGTGCGGTATAGACCGATCCACCTACCCTTGTACCTGGTATTTTAGTCCAATTAAGAGGAGTTGGCAATTGGGAGCCCGCAGGTATTTGTGTTAGATTATCATTTCTCCACAGCACAGAACCTCCTGCTAAGAACATTCTACTCGGATTCCAAGGGTCAAGAATGTAGGGGTTGATAAATAAATATTCTGCACCGTCTTCTCCACCTCCTCCAGACGGATCAACCCTCGCAAAGCTAGAGAGGCCATAATTGGAGTTGATTGTGAGACGATAAATCTGAGAATTTTGAAAAGACACATAGAGATAATCTCGGTTCGGTGTGATAGCACAATAGCCACCATCACCACCCAATATTCGATTCCAAGCTGGATTTTCGCCATGACTATCAGCCAGATAAGAGCCATTGTCCTGCATCCCACCTAGCAGCTCTCTTGTTGGCTCGTCGGTTCGCTGTGCGATGCTATAAAACTGAGAAGTGAGGTAGCCATTGTTACGACTGGTCCAGCTTACTGAGTCCGCTAGTATATCAGTTGAGAATCGAATGCCTCCATCATTGGCACTGATAGCTCTACGAGTATCCACAGCATCAAAAATCAAATCGTGCTGATCGGCATAATGTCCTTTGTAAATACTTGCATCATTCTCTGGGCTATATCCTCCGATCCATTTCGTATTGTTGCGGGAAGCAAATCCATCAGTTGATCGGTAAAGATTCGTTCCTCCAATAAATACTATACGGTCATTCTCTGGGTGAACTTTGATCAGCATGTTGTAGCAGCTTTGGCTCTCATAGTTCCCAAAATCACCACCAAATGCAGGAATATTGCCAGATAGATTGGTCCAACGACCAACCAAATTACCATTAGATACTCCGTTGATTTCTAAGAGCCAGAGAATTACCTGAGATGCGCCTTGGGTTAGAAAATATACTTTCTTACCGTCAGCAGAGCTTCCTATGACCGTCCTTTCGTGGTAAGTAGAAAAATTTAGTGGCGTAATGTTTTGCCAATCTGTTCCATTGGTAGAAAAGTAAAATCCAGCATTACCGTCTAATTTTTTGTCATCAGATGTGGCACTACTCAATGTAGCTATTAACTGACCAGCCTTAATCTGCTCAATATTGGTATAGAAAGAAACTTTATAGTCATTCAAGTCGGCTGCAGCATCTAAGTCAAAAAGTTTCTCCCCCAGCACACTCTCCCAAGAATTACCACCATCCAAAGAACGAACCACTCCTCCGAAAGCCGCTGCTAGCACCTCCTCCTGTAGCTCATTTGCTTCGTTTACGGCTATTTTCCAGACGTACTGAAACTGGCTTTGGAACTTATCCGGAGTAGCACCATCAGTCGTGCTTTCAAGTGTAAACCAAGACTGTCCATTGTCTATAGACTTTAGAATTCCTGCACCCCTATATGGCGCCAAAAGAGATTTAGCTGAATTACCTACAAGCTCACCGGTACCTGCATACCAGATATTTTCTTTATCGGGTCTCTTGTCTTGGACGATAGTGGAAATACTATTGCGAAGGTTCGGATCAGATCTTCTTGTCCAAGAGATTCCATTGTCGTTGGTTTTCCAAATTCCCCCCGATACACCACCTGCAACCATGCTACGTTCGTCGAGCACGTCATAGGCCACCGCTCGGGTTCGCCCACCAACATTGAATGGTCCAGCTAGCTCAAAATCATTAGAATTAGTGCGTAGATTCGACTTTTCCTGCCATTGCTTTCGCGATGGTATCTTACTCGAGAAGCTTAATTCTCTTTTACGAATATTTTGAGGGATTACTCCAGTGGTAGGATTCCTAAGTAGTGCAGCTTCGTAATTGACCCGAGCCATAGGATCTTCTCTAGTCCCAAGAGCTGAGCGTTGAGATTCAAAAACGAGAGGATATAAAAAAGGGGTATTTGGCCCCTTAAGTACTAAGGTGAAGATTAAAAGAGCTAAAAGGAAGAAGATGCGCCGCACTATTCGATCACAGTATTCACTTTATTGAGCTTGCCTTCATCGAGTGAGGAAGTTCTCACACCTTCGCCATCATTGTTCATATCACCTTTTGTGGCATCTATAAAATAGGCTTGAGACTTTAGCTCAGTAAAAACGACTCTACCTTTTTTATCTGTCATCTGAGTACTTATTGCGTTCTTACTATCCCTGTAGTCCTCTTGCGAAGCATATAGTACTACAGTTGCACCTTCTGTGGCATTGCCTAGTCCATCGAGGACTGTAACTCTCAACTTGGTAGGAAATAATTGAGGACTTGCTGGCGCAAAAGAAAAGATGCCGAATAGGCCAATAGAAAGGATAAAAAGAGAAAGGAATCTTACTTTTTTCATAGAATTAATTTTAACCAAACGTGAACAAAAATCTGACCAATTCATCAAAACTGATCGCTTCTTTATACGATCTATCACTATATGTGTTGGCCACAAACTTCAAATAACTTGGACGATCATCAATCAAAATATACTCGATAAGAATATTACCAAAAAACTGATCAAATGGCGGACCATCTCCAGATTGAATGGGCTTCATGTAGTGTTTTTCCAACTGCTCCAATCGATCGTTCTTGATCGCAACTGTGCAATCACTATTGGCCTTTTTGTATCCCATAGCAGCCACACGCTCTGCTAACCAATCGAAGAAAAATTGAAATTCTTGCTGGTTCAACCTGTCATTATAAGAAATCGCAAAACCATTGGATTGGCTGCTCGCAAATAAATGCACATCAGGATCGCCAATCTGATCATTTTGCTTGAGCTGATAAGAGCTTGCAACTCGCTCAAGAAATATCATTGGCTGATCAGATTGAACCCACTGCTGGTATTGAGATTGATATTCCTCGGAGCGTTGGAGTGTCTCAAAAGAAAGCACTTCATTTTTGGGCTTCCCCGTAAAAAGTTTATCAAAAATCTGATCGAAAAACGTCATGTTATTTTACAACAGTCACAGAGCCAAACTGTTCTATGGTGCCAAGCCCAGGTTCCAATGTACTGGTAAAAAGGATACGATAGGCATAGGTGCCTTGCAACACTTCATCGCCACGAAGCTCACCCGACCAGCGGAAATCCTTCTTATTAGAATAGAAAACGACTTTCCCCCAACGATTCAAAATAAATACTTCAAACTTATCTACAAACTCATTTGGGAAGATGAACCACTCGTCATTCAGGCCATTACCATTGGGGCTAAATGCATTAGGCACGAAAATCTGACGGTAGCACTCTTGCGAAACGTTCAGCTGCACTGTATCTGTCTGCAAGCAGTTTGGTGGATTAAGGTCTCGTACTTCCACAAAGTACATTCCAGTGTCTAAATCAGAGATTTCGTATCTACTTGTGCGTAAGCTTTCAGTAGCCGAAAAGACAGAGGTGCCTTGACGATTAAGTACATTAATTTCTACTCGAGCAGGAATTCTATTGGCAAACTGAACTGCGATATCACCAGTTCTTGCGCATGCATTATTAGCGATTGCTTCCATATCAAAAGGAGCATCATCTTCCAGTTGGACGATTTCATTGATCACACAACCAGTCACGGCATTGGTCACAGAAGATGTATATGTACCTGCCGGAAGTGCCGTAAATGCAGGTGTAGTGCCAGGTCCATCAAAAGAAAAAGGACCCTGACTAGCCGCACCAGAAAGACTATAAGTAAAACTACCAGCGGTTGCTATATCCAAAGTGAAAGAACCATTGGCTTCCCCGCAATCTGGAATGATGATGTTGGATTGTGAAGCCACTGGACCTACCTGTACTTGTATTTGAATGGTATCTCTGTAAATACAGCCTGTCACACCATTGGTCACCTCTGCAATATAAGAGAAGGTGCCAGCAGCACTGGTATTGACAGTGTGGAGTCTTTGATCTCCTACTAAAACACCGTCTCTATACCATGCATAGTCAGGTCCTGGATCATTGACATCCAGTACCAATGTATCATTTTGACATAGCAACTGATCCTGTCCTAAATCAATAAACGCCTCATCTTGACCGATAAAAACAGTCAATGTATCAGAAGAGCATCCATTGGTACTGATAATGGCAACATCTACTATGGTTGGTGCTGCAAAGACAACACTCCGGGTGGTATCACCCGATGACCAATAATAAGTTAACGTTGGATCATCCACATTCCAAGCTGACAATGTAATAGGGCCTCCGCAAAGCGAGGTATCACTAGGCACCATTGGTGTATTTGGAAGATTAGCTACCACAACAGTGTCAGTGAAAATGCTGTCCGTATCACACCTATTGCTCAATGTCAATGTGACTACATATGATCCTGGTCGTAAGTAGGTGTGTATCGGATTTTGGTCTGTAGCCACTCCAGTCGTATCCCCAAAATCCCATTCGTACGTTTCTATACTATTGTCTCTCCCAGTTCCTGAGAATACAGTCGGTAATCCCGCACAAGCAGCCTGATAAGTGAGCCCTGGTGACTGTGTAGCGCTTGATACTACTTGACTGAAGTTCGGTAAACCAAGGCGCGATACACCAGTCAGAAGATCAACGCCTAACTCTTGAAATCCTGCACTCGCATTATCACCGCTTGGGCTGTTGAGTAGAGCCACTTGATTGGTGCCATCAATAGCAATGTAGACTACACCATTTGGAGCTCGCTGAATCGCACCGTAGTTACTCAAAGTGGTAGCATAACCATCAAACTTAGTCGCCATAATGTCTGCTACAGGATCCGCAGAATTCAAACTATCCAGATCATATTGAATCAATTTCGAACCAATTCCTCTGGTAGTGACGTAGAGCTTCAATGCATCACCTGAAAATTCCAACCCGTAGGCAGGATTGGTTTCCTCTATATCTATCACTCTGGAGTTACTCATTGCTCCAGTGATAATATCAAAATCGAGTATATCAATCTGATTGGGGCTGCCCGGTATTATTGTCGCTACTAGATTTCCGCCTGGAGCAAATTTCATATATCCCGTGGCATTGGGTTCGTTTTGGAAAATATGTGGCTCTCCAGCCACTGAGTGCACAGGGTTGGAGATTCCATTGTTACTAATTCCATATGCCCGATAATGTTTGTTGCCGTACTCATGCGAAACCAGCCATGGTGTGCCCGAAAATCCCGAAGCAGTGACGCGCTCGGTGCTACACTCTACCAAACCAATCGCCTTCACGACCACTTCCCCACGTGCAGTATCCTTTTTGATATCAACGACAGACATTTTCATATTGAAGCTAAAGTCTCCGTAGACCTCCTCTGTGGTGAAGATGTAGAACATGGTAGCATCTCCCGAAAAAGGTATAATTATAGCGGATTGTGCTGCAGTACTATCCCCTCCTATATTCATCCCACCTACCATGATATTGTGCTCTTTGTTCCAAACCGTGGAGCCATTGGTATAGAAAAGCAGCTGACCATTGGCATCCGACATGGTAGCACATCCTTCATTTGAGAAAATCATCCCATCTTCAAGTACGGCGGGGGGATTAAAATTAAAATCTAGACCAGCCTGATCACCAAAATACCATTGATTGAAAACTTGTCGAACTACACCATATTCTGTGACAATGATATCATCTGATGAAGTACAACCAGCAGCATTGGTGACCTCCACCCAGTAGGTACCCGCGGTATCTATAGCTATCGATTTGGTGGTCTCCCCTGTACTCCAAACATAAGAAACACCATCTCCGGCATCTAAAGTCAATATTTCGTCTACGCAAATGGTAGTGTCATTACCCAAATCCACCGCCGGATCAAGAGGTAGCACATCCACAGGTTTGTTGATGAATTGCAAGTCATCATCTATCTCTACAAACAGCGTGACCATTCCCCCGAAAGGACCGCCATAATCATGGATTGGTGCTGGTCCTTCGCCGAAAGCTCCATCACCGAAATCCCAAAAATAGTTGTTAGGCAATGGCGTAACATCTGCGAAGAACTTCGTTGGTGTGCCTTCACAAAAATCTATGTAGGTGAAATCCATCACAAAATAGCCTCCAAAAATATTGTCAGGTGCGAACTCCGGAAATTGCACGCCTTGAAAATCTGTATTATAAACCTGATCTGTGTATAGCACTCCAACAGCTGCGGAGCTATCTGGTCTATTAATACTTCCAAGTGTAAAAGGACCGCCTGAGGTTGCTTGATAGAGATGATAAATATTGCCATCAGTCGCCATTCTTAAACCATAACTTGCAAATACGGGAGTATTGAGAATTGGTACTACAGGCGGATTGACACTCACCGTATCAGAAAAATCTATTTGATAAACATCACCACTATTCACACCATCACCCTGACGGGAGATATATAGCTTGGTTCCGTCATTGGACCATTCGATATCAAAAATTACAGTTGCTGAGGCATCATCAAACCCAGTATTTCGAACGGGCTCATTGTAAGTGATTTCGCCGGTTGTGAGATTTATTTTTAGTAAATGTGTATTTCTATTTCTGGATTTTGGCGCTATCGCCAAAGTAGCAGCAACTGAGTCTCTACGAAAAGCTGCACTTGTGATTTCAAATGGTGGAACACCGCCTGAAAAAACGTCAAATCGTGTGCTAGCTACTATCCCTGCCGCACCTACTTCCGTCATGATCAGTTCATAAGTGCTGGTATCCTGAGAAAGCAACCAGAAAGAAGAGCTCCCCTGATTTTCATAAATCTTCATCAATTCACCCGGATTGGTCAGCCCTGTAGATTGCCCAATGGCTCCAGATATATCTCCAAGTGGAAACTCTGCAACTGACGAATTTCCTACAATAGACGCATCCAATATGGTGTAAAGTATCTCAGTGCCTGTATTGGAAAACACATAATATCTAGTCGTATCACCCGGAACTGGACAGGTAACTACTGGCTGGATCTTAGTAGGATCTGCATTTAGACTATTACCCACAATGCCTGGGACGGGCTGATGACTACCATCATAGATCACATCTCCATCTGTATAAAACAGCAAATTGCCTTTTCGCAAATGCGTAATCACTGCGGATCCGTTGGATCGAAAAGGCGTGGCTTGGTCAACTACAAGATTGAAATCACGACTGCTTTTGTCAAAAACCAATGCTTCGTTAGTAGCACCAAAATACCATTGAGTTTCCGTAATGCTTTGCGCCATGACCAGCTGGCAGCTAAGCAAGAAAAACATTACACCTGACCTAAAAATCTTTGACATCAAACGAATTAGGGTTATTTGGAACGAAAATGTCCTTATCATCACAACACCTCGTAAATTTAGCACAAAATACTAACGGTATAGTTTACGTTACATTACCTAGTTTAGCATTTTTAATGACAAAATCGAACACAGCGATTAATTTGATCCGGATACCATCATTTAGACAGTTGAGCCAAGGCATCACCCTGATGTTCTTCGTTGCTGTTTCTTTATTTTCTTCAGAAAAAGCTGCCGCGCAGGATCCACAGTTTTCTCAATACTATGCCGCGCCGATGTATCTCAATCCAGGCTTGGTTGGCATCAACCAAAAAGGGCGCGCTGGCCTTAATTATAGAAATCAATGGCCGCAGATAGACGCCAGCTATGTGACCTACTCCTTCTATATCGACTATTTTCTTGAAGAAAGTAACAATGCCATTGGGCTGATTGTGAATACAGATCAGGAAGGAATTGCTGGTTTGAAGTCTACGAATGTCGGAATTCAATACGCTTATCAGGTACAGCTTGACCAAAACTGGACTTTCCGTCCAGGGGTAGAAGCTTCGTACTATTGGAGAGATCTTAATTTTAATCGACTGACCTTCGGTGACCAATTTGACAATACTGGCCAGGTCCGTCCGACTACTGGCGAAACCTTTGATACTGGTTTCAGTGCAAGGTTTTTTGATCTGGCACTTGGAGGGATCCTTTACGGAAAAAATCTTTGGGTGGGCGCTTCTATGCATCATATCCTAGAGCCTAACCAATCCATAGCAGGTGGTGAGTCCCCGCTTCCGAGGAAATTCTCCATTCATGGTGGATACAAGATTCATTTTTTTGAGCTAAGTCCCCGTGCTAGAAGACCAGAAAAAGGTCGCGAGCGAAGCATGACCCCTAGTGCGAATTACAAACAGCAAGGCCCTTTCAAGCAATTGGATTTGGGCGTTTACTTCACACTTGAGCCAATTCTATTGGGTGTGTGGTACCGAGGATTACCTATAGAGGGACTAGATGGAAGTAAAAACAGCGAAGCGATCATCTCTATGGCGGGCTTCAACAAAGGCAACCTGACCGTGGGTTACAGCTTCGACTACACCATTTCTGACTTGGGTATCGGTAGTGGTGGCGCCCATGAAATCTCCCTGATCTATGCCTTCAGCCTAGCTGATCCCCGCAAGCCCCCAAGAGAGGTAAGGGAACTTAGGTGTCCCGTGCCTTTTATTTTTTAAATCCTCATATTCAATTAATTATGGCTGGGAAGCCTAATTGTATTTGATTGTTCTTGAGATTGCAATTAGTGGTTGGAATGATTATTTTACCAAATTATAAAAAGCTTAAATCTGCAATTACCGACTGATAAGGAGTTTTTCCTCTTAAAAATTTACCATAATTGAATACAAGATCTCTCATCAAACTATTATTAATAGTAGGCTCAATTCATATTACACTATTCTCCAATGGACAAAATGTAAAATATTTGGGAAGAGTCATTGATTCGGAAACTCAAAAACCCATTCCCAATGCTAACGTCATTTTGAAGGACTCAACTACCGGAACCTTCACTAACTTTCTTGGCTATTTTGAAATTATTGGATCCATCCAAGAAATCGTTGTATCACATATTGGATATGAAAAAGTTTCTTTCTCCCTTAATGTTGAAAGCGCCAAATTTCAACTGTCACTTCAGCCAATTAAATATAGCTTGCAAGCTTTGAAATCGGAGTATTCTAAAAATACCGATAACTTCAATTATAATAAAGATTACTATTCACAAGAAGTAATCTTGCGATCGCAAGAATCTTCTCCTCTTGAAATACCGGCGGAATTTCCGGGTGGTCTTAAAGAATTTCATTCCTTCATAGAAGAAAGATTGTTAGAACTAAGTGATTCGATAACAAACCCTATTGACGTAAAAATTAACTTTTCCATCCTTGCAAATGGGAGCCTAAAGGTTGACTCTATTAGAGAAGATTTAAGCCACATAAAAATTTTAAAAGAGATATTTGAAAATTCACCTAATTGGATACCTGCATATCAAAGACATTCCGAAGTGGCAACCTCTTTTGAACAACCCTTGATTTTTGAATCTAAAAACACTATTTTATCTAATGTTGAGCTACAACCTGAATACTCTGGAGGAATTGCAGCCTTTTATAGCGTGATTAGGGCAAACATGAGCTACCCTAATGAGGCAATGAAAAACAAAATTGAAGGTCGTGTTTATGTCTCGTTTGTTATCAATCAAAGTGGTGAACTTGAATATGTTAACCCGGAAAAATCTTTAGGATATGGGTGCGATGAGGAAGCAGTACGTCTAGTTCAGTTAACTACTGGAAAATGGATTCCAGGAAGTCAAAATGGTAGACCAGTTAAAGTGAGAATGGTTCTTCCAATTATATTCAGACTTTAGCTCAATTCCCGAACTAGTCCTCGATTGCATCGTGGACTTTTGAAATCAGTATTTTCAATGAGGCTAAATAATGGCTAGAATTACCAATATCATTCAATCCAGCAAGTTTAACTGAGCATATCTCGTGGTGAGACCTCCGAGGTTTTGAAAACCTCGGAGGTCTAGCAAGCTAAGGGCATACCTACCAGAGCTTTGTTAACTACACATAATCTCAATTAATAAATTCGTTAACTTTATATCATGACGATTGAGCAGAAAAAAATAACGCTGATTCAGTGGATAGCTAACTTAAGAAGACGAAGAAGTGCTTGATCAAATTGCCAGAATAAAAAAGCCAATTCTAGACGAACTGCCAGATGCGATAGTTGAACTGTTGAAAATCGCGGAGGCAGAATCGGATGAGAATTCAACGATTCACACATCCGTCCGTGATATCCTCAAATGAAAGAGGTTCAACCTAAGAGAACACCAACCGAAAGCTTATTTTTTACCTTTGATATATGGGAACTGTAGAATTAAAATCGGACTTACTTAGAATTTTGAATAAAATTGAAGACGAGCAGCTTCTTCGGACAGTTTATGATTTCCTCAAGGAAGGTGAAAATACTGAAGCCGGACAAATGTGGAACACATTAACTGACGAACAGAAAAATGAAGTCTATGCCTCCTATGAAGAATCTCAAGACGATACCAAACTGACTGCTTGGGAGGATGTTATGAAGAAATATTAATGCAAGTTTTTGTTACCGCCAGGGCCGAAAGGAACTTTGCTATTGTTAACCACATAGCTGATCATTGGGGGAAAGCAACAGCTCAACAATTCATCCATAAGACAGATGAGATATTCCAACTCCTCCAAAACTATCCGACAATGGGACAGATTGAAAATGGCGATATAAGACGATTCCAACTTTCACGTCAGACAAGATTACTTTACAGGATTCGCAATGAGAAAATCATAGTCTTGGCTTTCTTCGATGTAAGACAAGATCCAAGCAAGAAATTCAGTTAGCAATCGTTCGGCTTACCCCTCGCCCGTCTTCACCCCAAACTAGTCCTCGTTTGCATCGCGGACTTTTGAAGTCCACATTTTCATTGCGGTCGAATGATGGCTGAA
>CAYGOV010000040.1:0-26557 GCA_964351625.1 uncultured Marinoscillum sp. | reverse complement strand
CTTGAAAGTAAATATGGAAGCTTCTCTATGAATACTGTAGGGGAGATTACAGCAGATGTCCAGTTTTCAGAATTTGAAATAGAGAAAATCAACAAATCTGGATATGTAGAAAGCAACTACTCTTCGGATTTCGAGGTAGGTATGCTCTCTAAAGATGCAAGCTTCTTTAAATTCTATGGTAAGTTCAGCCAGCTCTCACTAGGACTTGATCCTAACATGAAAGCCGATTTGGAAGCTGATATGTCGTTCTGCAACCTTAAAGATAATTCAGAGCTTTTAAACTTCTATTATGAGTCTAGAGAGGACACCAAGAAGGAATATAAAGCCAGAATAGGTGGGGGGGATTCGAATAAGAAAATTGTGATAAAGTCGAGTTACGGAGACGCTAAAATCAAGTAGCTTAGAATAATTCGGTCAACTCAAATTTATCCTTCAAAGAATCTTTGAGTTTGCCGTTTTCGCATTTAATAATACGAGCAGGATATTTTTTAATGAAATTATGGTTGTGAGTCGCCATCATAATAGCTGTTCCACTCTTATTGATTTCAAGGAATAGCTTCATGATTCCATCTGAAACTTCTGGATCTAGATTTCCAGTAGGCTCATCTGCGAAGAGTATTTGTGGTTCATTGATCAAGGCACGAGCTATCACTACACGTTGTTGTTCACCACCACTTAGCTGATGTGGCATTTTTGTGGAAACTGCACCTAAACCCACTCGCATGAGTACTTCGGCCAGTCTGCTTTTCATTTTGGAGTTGTCTTTCCAGCCAGTTGCCTTCATAACGAAGAGAAGATTCTCCGCTACACTTCTGTCATAAAACAACTCGAAATCTTGAAATATAATCCCTATTTTTCTCCGAAGAAATGGAATATCCGAGGTTTTTATACCTCGGATATTATAATTTACAATATTGATATCACCGAGTCTGAGCTCCAAGTCACCATAAAGTGTCTTCAAGAGAGATGATTTACCACTACCAGTTCGGCCAACTAAATAAAGAAATTCCCCTTTGCTTATGTCGAATGAAATATCACTGAGCACCGTAGCATGATCTTGAAAGATATTTGCATTGGTAACTGAAACAATAGGAGCATCAGAGAAAGTCATTTCTATATTTCTAGCTTTTGGAGTTTTCCAAATGGTAATTCATCTATAAGTGATCTCATAGCGTCTTCTTTGCCTTCCAGACCATATTTTTCCATTTTTTGTAATGGTCGATCTGCTCTGAAATAGGCTATTAAGACGAAGTTATCGTCGCGCAATTGGATGTAGTCGGGGATTTTTGCTTTACCCTTTACTTTAATGATGTACATCGTGCTATATTCTATTTCTACACCCAACTGACGAGATACTTTATTGGTTTCCTTTTTTATAATCTGCCAAGAATGTCGCCAATCCACTATCAGTAAGTGGGTGCTTCAAAAGGCCCGTGATTACACTCAATGGGCATGTTACGACATCTGCACCAATTTCAGCACACTGGATCAAGTGCATGTTATTTCTAACAGATGCAGCAAGTATCTCAGTCTCAAATTCGAAATTGTCAAATATCTGTACGATTTGCTCGATAAGAGTAAGGCCATCAAATCCTATGTCATCAAGTCGTCCAATGAATGGAGAGATATAAGAAGCACCAGCTTTAGCAGCAAGTATTGCTTGACCTGCACTGAAAATCAAAGTACAGTTGGTACGAATACCTTCATCAGAAAGCGCTCTGATAGCTTTTACTCCGTCTTTGATCATCGGGATTTTCACAACAATCTTGTCGTCAATCTTAGCCAATGCTCTACCTTCTTTGAGCATAGCACTGTATTCTGTAGAGATGACTTCAGCACTCACATTGTCATCTACTATGTTGCAGATGTCTTTGTAATGTTTCAAAATGTTGGCTTCACCAGTGATGCCTTCTTTGGCCATCAATGATGGGTTGGTAGTTACGCCATCCAATACACCTAGGTCGTATGCTTCTTGAATTTCGGCGAGATTAGCGGTATCTATGAAGAACTTCATATGCTGTTTCGGTTTTAAATATTTAGAACAAATTAAAGCTTAAAATTAGGCAAAAAAAAAGGCAAACAAGATGTCGCACCGCTACAACCGCCTACCCTTGCTACCTTCCAGTCCTGGGGGATTCAGCAGGAGCTGGTCGCATCCGTTTGCCGACTGCAAACTTAGCCAAAAGAATCTCTATAGAAAATTATAATTCAGAAATAAGACGTGGAGATAGTTCATCTGCTCCATCATGGAAATCTTGATCTTCTTCATCTTCATCATATTCTTCGAAACTCTCATCTACTAAATCATCAAAATCGTCGTTTTCGTCTAGCATTTCTCGCATTTTAATTTCGTGAAACTAAATGAGATTGAATCAAACTCTGTGAAACCATGATTAAGGATTTGTTAGTTTTGCATTCATACCCAATAGTCAGTTTTGATTTCAAAAAGGTATTTATATTAATATTATTCTCTAGTCTCCTTTTATGCACATGAGGTCTTTGCTTCTCGGGTTTGTATTAATTATTTGCTTTAGCACCAATGCTCAGATCAAAGGTTATGTAGGCGTCAAAGGAGGAGGACACCTTAGCACGGTATATATTGAGCATACGCTCTATAATACCTTTATGAATACGGGATTTATTCCTGGTTATCATGGAGGAGTATTTGGTAAGCTTTTCACCTATCAATCTCCTTCATCATTCCTTAATGCAGGGATGCAATTCGGTATAAACTATGAGAGAAAGGGTTGGAGTCAAACTTTCGAAACCACAGAGCCCACTTATAAGATAAGAATGGATTACATCAACATTCCAATAGAGGCAATAGCCTATGCGGGAAAGGGTAATACTAAGTTTTTCTTCACTTTAGGGATCTATACAGAGTATTTAATAGGTGTGGATAAAGATCCTGATCCTAATTTGGATAATCTCGGCAATGGTATAGAGTTCTATACTTATGAATCAGATCGTGACAGAAAATTCGGTTATGGCATCAGAACATCACTCGGTCTTCAGCATCAGTTTCCTTTTGGAGCCCTCCACCTTGATGGATTTATTGGCTACTCGGTGAGTAGTTTTATGAAGACAGATAATTTCTCTGATAGACTTCCTGACCTCACTAATCATTATTTAGGGGGATTTAGTCTCGCGTATTTGATTCCTTTCGGAAAGATGAAATTTTGAGCTAATTTCAATGCTAGAAATCTATACCCAAAATGAATCTAGCCCCTTTGAAATATCTCAGTGTCTTTTCGTTGCCTGCTCTGGCGTATGTCTCGTTTAATTCCACTGGTTGGTTGACTTATTTGCCTCTCATTGAAGCATTTGTCTTGATTCCAATACTTGAGTTGTTTTTCAAGCCCAATCCTAATAATCTTTCAGAAGAGGAGAGTAAATCACGTTTATCAAATAAGATTTACGACCTTCTGGTCTACTCAGTGGTGCCAGTCCAGCTTATTTTCTTATTTCTTTTTTTAAGGTCTATGCAAACACCTGATTTGGACTTAATCACAAAAATCGGGAGGATATCAACCATGGGTATGCTTTGTGGTGTGATGGGCATCAATGTGGCGCATGAGTTGGGACATAGGACCAAAAAGTATGAACAATGGATGTCTAAGGCGCTTTTGATGACATCACTGTATATGCATTTTTTCATTGAGCACAATAGAGGCCATCACAAGAATGTATCTACATCTCTAGACCCTTCAAGTGCCAGGCTTGGCGAATCGCTCTATAAGTTTTGGTTTCGCTCAGTCAAATATACCTATTTGTCTGCATGGAAGCTGGAGTCTAAAAGACTCAATAAGTTGGGTAGGTCAGCTTTTAGTATCTCGAATGAGATGTTGCATTTTCAGATCATCCAACTTTCACTTTTGGCGTTGATCTATTACTTCTTTGGATTAATTGTGATGTTGTATTTCATAATCGCAGCTATTATTGGATTTTTATTGCTTGAGACTGTCAATTATATAGAGCATTATGGCTTGTCACGTAAAAAGGAGGGAGATCGATATGAGCGAGTGATGCCAGTACATTCGTGGAACTCAGATCATGTAGTTGGCCGAATAGTCCTATTTGAGCTTTCTCGTCACTCGGACCATCACTTTATCGCCAGCAGGAAATATCAAGTCCTCCGACATATGGATAATAGCCCTCAGATGCCAACTGGCTATCCAGGCATGATGATGATGGCTACTATTCCCCCTTTGTGGTTTTCAATTATGAATAATCGTCTATCTGATAACGATTATTTTCAATAGAATCAATGTTTAGTTGTTGATATTGCAATTAATTACTCATTTATTTGTCATTGTAGATACTAAGTAGCTAATTTTGCAACGAATCCTTAATAGCTTAAATCATTAAATTATGGCAATCACAAAAATTGAAAGTGCTTTAGCTGAAGCAAAAGAAAAACTTACCTCACTCGGAATAGAGGAGCAATTGGTATCAGAAATTGAATGGTGTTTCGGGAGCTTTGCTCATGACCAAAATTCTGATGGGCTTTATGTAAAAGCTGGAGAAGCTCTGGCCGCACTAGAGAAATTTAAAGTGGATAATCCACGAAAAGTATCTAAGAAAATATTGGATGATCTTGCGAAAGCGATAAAATCCTAAAAAAACATCACCAACCAAAAAAAAGGGTAGCTCAATTTGAACTACCCTTTTTTATGCCTCAACTACCTTTTTTAATCTTACTTTCTAGGAATTAAATGACCATCAGCAATTGACCTTAAGTAGCTTCTTTTTGTAGCAATACTTGGATCAGAATAAATATATGCAGAAAGATCAGCTACTACACCTGGTTTATATCCAAGAGCAATTGCCAATTTTTCACAGAACTGAATTTCACTCTGGTGAATTTTCCCATCTACTTTCATCAATTGAATAACATCATGCAGGTAGCCAAACTTCTCATCTGGTGGAAGGTCTTTTAAATTTGGAATTTGTTTTGGATTATCAATAATCATCTCTACCTGTTCTGGAGTCAGACCTAGATGTTCTCCTATACTGTGAATGAGCTTGCTTTCTTGCTCCGCAAGAAAATTATCTGCCATTGATAAATGGACCAATATGCTCAGTTGTAATTCATTAGATAACATGCAGTGAATATAAATTATTTTTTGGACTCAATTCAAAAGTAGCTTTGGATTCTTTGAACTCAACCAATAACTCAATTTATTTTGTCTTGTTATGAGAATTTTAAATTGTTTTTGAAAACTTTTTAAGTTAGGTCTTGCAATTGAATTGAGTGGTTTACTAGCTTAGCCGAATGAATTTAACAACTACATACTTCTGGTGGCACTCAGCGCAAAGCGGACTGTGAACAGATTTGGTATGTAATAGGATATAGACATAATCAAACCCGCTGTTCGCAGCGGGTTTTTTTTTGACCTTTTGGGATATGAAAAAGATGTATAAGTTAAAAATTAGGCAGAAAACATTGCTTTCGGATATGATCACTCCTGTGGGATTGTATTTGAAGTTACGTGATAATTATGCTAATTCGTTTCTATTGGAGAGCTCCGATTATCATGGAGCAGACAATAGTTTCAGCTATTTATGTTGCGATCCGATCGCAGGTTTTAAAGTTGAAGACAACAAAATCTCACGATTTTTCCCAGATGAGAAGTCGGATGAAATTGTTTTAGATGCCAAGAATCAGCTGAGAGGAGAACTTAGAAGTTTTCTTGATTGCTTTGACAGACCCAGCACTGAAGATAAGTTCATCAAAACTGGTCTTTTTGGCTATATGGCTTATGATACGGTCCAATATTTTGAGGATATCACTTTTAAAAGTGTCGAAAGTGAGGATTCAAAAATTCCTGAGGTTCAATACCACGTTTTCCGATTTGTTATTGCTTTTGATCATTTCAAAAATGAATGTCATCTCATTGAAACTTATATCGATGAGCCCAAAGAAGATTCTTTTTCTGAGCTGCTGAATCTTATAGCTCAAAAGAATATTCCTTCTTTTTCATTTAAGAAAACAAGTAATACACATTCGAATTTTGATGATGACGCATTTTTGGATCGAGTTAAGAAAGGTATCAAACATTGTGACCTTGGCGATGTATTTCAAGTGGTATTCTCTCGTCGATTTAATACGAGTTTCAAAGGAGATGAATTTCAAGTATATCGAGCGCTGAGATCAATCAATCCTTCACCTTATTTGTTCTATTTCGATTATGGCTCTTACAAGATTTTTGGTTCATCACCTGAGGCACAAATCGTTGTGAATCATGGCGAGGCTGTCATTTATCCAATAGCAGGGACCTTTAAGCGAACTGGTGATGATGCTGCGGATGCTGAACTTGCAAAGAAGCTTTTAGAAGATCCGAAAGAGAATTCTGAGCATATAATGCTTGTTGATCTAGCTAGGAATGACTTGAGTAAAAGTGCTGACAATGTGGTAGTAGAGACTTACAAAGAGGTTCAGTATTACTCGCATGTCATTCATTTGGTCTCTAAAGTAACAGGGCAGCTCAAGGAAGGCGTTGACCCTTTGGATATTGTAGGGAGTACCTTTCCTGCTGGTACATTGAGCGGTGCGCCGAAATATCGTGCAATGCAGCTTATCGATGAAAATGAAAATATGTCACGTGGTTTCTATGGGGGAGCTATCGGGTTTATGGATTTTGATGGGAATTTCAACCATGCCATTATGATTAGAACCTTTTTGAGTAAGAGTAACAAGTTGTTCTTCCAAGCTGGCGCTGGGATTGTATCCAAATCAGATCCGAAAAGTGAAGTACAGGAGGTATATAATAAGCTAGCAGCATTGGAGTCTGCTATGACTATGGCTGAAAAAATTGATAACTGATGGGAAGGGTACTAGTCATAGATAATTACGATTCATTCACTTACAACCTCGTTCATATCCTACGGGAGCTAGGTATAGAAGATAAGATGGAAGTCCATCGCAACGACAAAATCGAGGTAGATTATGCTACTCAATTTGATCATATACTTCTTTCACCAGGTCCCGGATTACCCTCAGATGCAGGCATTATGCCTGAAGTGATTGCCGAGTATGCAAGTAGTAAAAATATCTTAGGAGTATGCTTAGGACATCAAGCAATAGGTGAAGCATTTGGCGCATCGTTGTTTAATCTCCCAACAGTTTTTCATGGAATAGCTACTGATATTTCGCTTTCAGAACAAAGTGATGTTTTGTTCAATGATATCCCGAATACTTTTAAAGTATGTAGATATCATAGCTGGGCAATAGAACCTAAATCAATCCCTGCAGAACTCCAGGTTTTGGCTACTTCTGAATCGGGTAATATCATGGCTATAAAGCACAAAGAATTCAACGTGAGAGGAGTTCAGTTTCACCCTGAATCCATCATGACAGAACACGGAAAGAAAATGATTGAGAACTGGTTATCTATTAAGAAATGAAAGACGTACTCAATAAGCTCATAAAGTACCAATCGCTATCAAAGGAGGAAGCCTATACAATTCTTTCTAATCTCGCCACTGGTAAATACAACAATAGTCAGATGGCGGCATTCATGACCGTCTATCTCATGAGAAGCATTACCGTAGAGGAGCTGGAAGGCTTCCGAGATGCCATGCTCGAACTATGCGTTCGTGTGCCAGTAGATGAGTACAATGCTATTGACCTTTGCGGGACAGGCGGAGATGGAAAGAATACCTTCAATATTTCCACGATATCCTCTTTTGTAGCAGCAGGGGCTGGGCAGCATGTGGTGAAGCATGGTAACTATGGTGTTTCTTCAGTAAGCGGTTCTTCCAATGTATTGGAAAGTATGGGTGTTAAGTTTAGCAATGACCTTGGCGTGCTTCGCAAGAGTTTGGACGATTCAGGCATCTGCTTTTTGCATGCGCCACTTTTCCATCCCGCAATGAAAAACGTTGGGCCAGTAAGACGAGAATTAGGTATTAAAACCTTTTTTAATATGCTCGGGCCAATGGTGAATCCAGCTTTCCCGAAGAACCAATTGGTAGGAGTATTTAGCCTAGAGCTTGCACGGCTTTACGGTTATCTATATCAAAATACGGATAAGCATTTCGTGATTTTACATGCATTGGATGGTTATGACGAGATTTCGCTTACAGGGGGAGTCAAAGCCATTACCCATCTGAATGAGGCTATTTATCAACCTGAAGATATGGGCCTTTCTAAAGTGAAGCCTGAGCAGCTGTATGGTGGCGAGTCTGTAGAGGAAGCGGCTAAGATATTCGAAGATGTCCTTTCCAATAAAGGAACTCAAGCCCAGAATGAGGCCGTTTACGCCAATGCTGGTTGGGCTATTTCTGTAGGAAAAAATATCAGTCTGCTGGATGGGATTCAGGAGGCGCGAGAGTCTTTGCAGTCTGGTAAAGCAATGAAGTCATTTAAGAAGTTTTTAGAGATCAATCACTCATGAATATATTAGATCAAATAGTTGCTGACAAGCAGAAAGAAGTAGCGCGTAAGAAGAGTCTGTACCCTATAAAGCTATTGGAGGAGAGTACCTATTTTTCTGGTAAGCCAGTGAGCCTAAAGTCTTATATCCGTCGGTCCGACAAGGTTGGAATCATTGCCGAATTCAAGAGAAAATCTCCTTCAAAAGGTGTTATCAATGCTTCCGCGAATGTGGAGCGTACTACTATTGGTTATATGCAAGCGGGAGCATCAGGCTTATCGGTACTGACTGATGAAAAGTATTTTGGGGGTAAAAATGAAGATTTGATCAGCGCCAGAAGCTTCAATTTTTGTCCGATTCTACGAAAAGATTTCATAGTTGATGAGTACCAAATAATAGAAGCCAAATCGATAGGAGCAGACGTGATACTCCTGATAGCTGCATGCCTTCAGCCATCGGAAATTAAAGAACTCGCACAATTCGCGCACTCTTTCGGGATGGAAGTGTTGTTAGAAGTGCATAACGAGCAGGAGCTTAATGCCTCTATTACTGAGCATGTAGATCTGCTTGGCGTCAACAATAGAAACCTGCAGACTTTTGAGACTACCATCGAAGTATCTAAGGCCTTAGCAGATAGGATACCTGCTGATTTCTTAAAAGTTTCTGAAAGCGGAATAAGCGACCCGAAACGTGTAGTTGAGTTGATGGAGCATGGTTATGAAGGCTTTTTAATTGGAGAGTATTTCATGCAAAAAGGCAGTCCAGAGAAAGCCTGTGCAGATTTTGTGAAGCAAATTAACTTATTGAAGAAAAAGTGAAATTGAAGGTGTGTGGCATGCGCGAAGCTTTTAACATTCAATTGCTTACGGAATTGAATCCTGAATACATGGGGCTGATCTTCTATCCGAAAAGTAAAAGATATGTTGCTTCAAATGAAGGCTTATCAAAGCAAGCAGGCATTGAACGTGTGGGTGTTTTTGTGAATACTACTATTGAGGATATCGAGGAAAAAGCAATTGATTTTGATTTGGATCTGATTCAGCTTCATGGAGATGAAAATGTGGATTTTGCCAGAGCGCTCAGCGAAAAGGGATTTCGGATCATGAAGGTTTTTTGTGTTCTTGATATTCTGCCCATAGAGGAAATGAGGGAATACGAGCCTTTCGTGGAGTTCTTTCTTTTTGATACCAAGTCTGGTGACTATGGAGGAAGTGGAAGAAAATTTGATTGGGATATTTTAAAAACCTATTCGCTAAACAAACCATTTTTTCTAAGTGGAGGAATTGATTTGGAGGACATTGAAACCATCAAATCCATGGATTTGAAAATGCTGTACGCCATTGATGTAAACAGTCGGTTTGAGCTGGCGCCAGGAGTAAAGGACATTGAGAAAATTAAAGAACTAAAGGAATTGATATGAAGTCACAGTATTTGGTGGACGAACGTGGATACTTCGGGAAATTTGGTGGGGCATACATCCCAGAGATGCTGTATCCAAATGTGGAAGAACTCCGAATCAACTATTTGGAGATCATGGCTCGACCTGCTTTTCAGAAAGAGTTCAAAGGCTTGCTAAAGGACTTTGTAGGTCGCCCTACGCCACTTTATCATGCCTTGAGACTATCAGAATTGCTTGGCGCAAAAATCTATCTTAAGCGAGAAGACCTTTGCCATACGGGTGCTCATAAAGTGAACAATACCATCGGTCAGATACTTTTGGCCAAAGCACTCAATAAGAAAAATATCATAGCTGAAACAGGCGCAGGCCAACATGGTGTAGCAACTGCCACAGTATGCGCGCTAATGGGAATAGGCTGTATCGTATACATGGGAGCGGTAGATATGGAAAGGCAAAGGCCTAATGTGGAGCGAATGAAGATTCTGGGAGCAGAAGTAAGACCTGCACTTAGTGGAAGCCAAACCTTGAAAGATGCCACGAATGAAGCGATGCGCCACTGGATCAATAATCCTGACGAAACGCATTACATCATTGGTTCTGTAGTTGGGCCACATCCATATCCGGATTTGGTGGCTCGTTTCCAGAGTGTCATTAGTGAGGAGATCAAATGGCAGTTATTGGAAAAAGAAGGCAAAGAAAATCCAGATTACGTGTTTGCATGTGTGGGAGGTGGAAGCAATGCTGCAGGCGCTTATTATCATTATTTGGACAATCCTGAGGTGAAACTTGTCGCAGCAGAAGCTTCTGGTTTAGGAAATGAGACAGGAAAATCCGCGGCAACTACCGCTTTAGGTACAGAAGGTGTATTGCACGGAAGCAGAACGTTGCTCATGCAAACTTCAGACGGACAAGTAGTGGAGCCTTACAGTATTTCAGCAGGATTGGATTATCCGGGTATCGGTCCGTTTCATGCCCACTTGTTCGATTCTGGACGTGCTCAGTTCATAGGAATCACAGATGAGGAGGCTATGACTGCTGGTATTGAATTAAGCAGACTTGAGGGGATTATTCCTGCTGTGGAGACTGCTCATGCGCTAGGTGCACTTCATAAAGTGAAATTCAAGGCTGATGATGTAGTGGTTGTCAACCTTTCTGGAAGAGGCGACAAAGATCTTGAAACGTACATAAAATGGGGCAAATACTAGTAATTGAGAATGGATAATGAAGAATTGAGCGTTAGTATACTTTTTGATTTTGAAGGGAAACTTCAATATTGTTTTGAATTTCCTAAACACCTAACTGCCTAGAACGATGAATAGAATTGACTCAGTATTTGAAGGAGACCATTCTCCACTGCTCAACATATACTTTACAGCCGGGCATCCGGCATTGGAAGATACCTTGGCTATAGCCAAAAGTCTTGATGATGCTGGGGCTGACCTTATCGAAATAGGCTTGCCTTTTTCGGATCCTATTGCTGATGGGCCAACTATTCAATCAAGCTCTCATGAAGCTTTGGAAAATGGCATGAGTATCGCAAAGCTTTTGGATCAATTGAAAGACTTGAGATCGCAGGTGAAAGCACCTGTTTTATTGATGGGTTATATCAATCCTGTATTGCAATATGGCTTTGAGAAGTTTTGTGCGAAATGCCAAGAGGTTGGGGTAGATGGATTGATACTTCCAGATTTACCTATGTATGAATACGAAGAGCTTTATGCTGAAACTTTGGAGAAATACGGGCTTTACAATGTCTTTTTGATCACTCCTCAAACCTCTGATGATCGCATTCGCAAAATAGATGAGTTGTCCAAAGGCTTTATATACATGGTGTCATCAGCTAGCACCACAGGCGCCAAATCAGGAATTAGCGAACAGCAAATAACCTATTTTGAGCGTATTGCTGCTCTGAATTTGAAGAATCGAAGACTTATCGGTTTTGGAATTTCCGACTATGAGTCATTTACGAAAGCAAGCAAATATGCCGATGGAGCCATAGTAGGAAGTGCATTCATCAAACAATTAGAAAAAGATAAAAGTCCAGCTGCAATTGCCGCTTTTGTATCTAGCATTAAATCACCTAAGTCATGATTATCCAATTAGAATCAAATATTACTACAGCACAAAAAGAGGCACTTAAAAACGAAATAGCTTCTTTGCAATACAAGACCAATGAGGTGAAAACCCAGATTGGTGAATACATTATAGGGATCGGTAAAGCCAAGTTCGATGTACGAAATATTGGTCATTTGCCAGGGATCAAAGACATTCATATTGTCTCAGATGATTTCAAACTCGTTTCACGTAAGTGGAAAGTCAATCGATCTGTTATCGATCTCGGCGATGGTGTGCTGATAGGTGGGGGTCACTTCGCGATGATGGCTGGACCTTGCAGTATAGAAGGAGAAGAGAACATCTACAAAACCATCAATCACTTGAAGGAAAACGGTATCCGAATCATGCGAGGTGGGGTTTACAAACCAAGGAGTTCGCCTTATTCTTTCCGTGGCATGGGTATAGAAGGTTTGAAAATGTGGTATGAAGCAGCTAGTGCAGCAGGTATCAAGATTGTGACAGAAGTAATGCAAGTCTCGCAGATCGAAGAGATGCATGACTATGTAGATATTTATCAAGTGGGTGCTCGCAATACCCAGAACTTCAATTTGCTGGATGAGCTTGGCAAAGTAGATAAAGCCGTGATGATCAAGCGTGGTATTTCAGGTACCATTGATGAGCTGCTATACAGCGCCGAATATGTCTTTGCTGGTGGAAATGAAAGATTATTGCTTTGTGAGCGTGGTATCAGAACTTATGAGAGAGCTTCTCGCAATACCTTCGATATCAACGCTATACCGATACTCAAAGAGAAAACACATTTGCCGATCATAGCCGATCCTTCACATGGTGTTGGGATAAGAGATTATGTAGAACCAGTAGCACTAGCTGCTACTATCGCAGGCGCTGATGGTGTTATTTTTGAAATCCATGACAAACCTGAGAAAGCATTTTCTGATGGTCAGCAGACTTTGGACTTTGAAGAGTCAGCAAGATTGATTCAAAAAATGAGGGTGCTTTCCGAGATGAGTTGATAGGTGGGTGGGGCTTGAGTTTCGATATGCTATTAGTCTTGGTTATATGCTTTCCACCAATCCTTCGATTCATTTGGTTCATCGAGTGCCACTACTTGACCAATTTTTGGCGTTAGGTATTGAATTTTAGAACTATCACATGCTGCTTCAAACCTTATGATTGGGTCTTGCCATTTATGAAGGGCTAAAGTAAAACCAGCCCAATGAACAGGAACAAGACGATTTGCTCGGGCATCTTTGCCTGCCTGCACACATTCCTCTGGGAACATATGAATAGGATGCCATAATTTGTTGTATTGGCCGCATTCCATGAATCCTAAATCAAAAGGACCGAGCTTATCACCAATGACTTTGAAATGATCGTCATAGCCACCATCTCCGCTCCAGTAGATATTGTAGTTGGGTGATTTGAAAACAAACCCTCCCCAAAGTGACTTAGCACGATCAGAAAGTCCACGACCTGAGAAATGACGAGAAGGAGTGAAGGTAATTTGAATATTGCCAAGCTTCTTTTGA
Source organism: uncultured Marinoscillum sp. (assembly GCA_964351625.1). Classification (GTDB taxonomy): domain Bacteria; phylum Bacteroidota; class Bacteroidia; order Cytophagales; family Cyclobacteriaceae; genus Marinoscillum. The sequence goes on along the minus strand of CAYGOV010000040.1, from coordinate 13,175 downwards.
TCCCACCAGTCTACCTCCTCAATCATCGATATATCAATGCCCCACCTCTCCAAATGGCGAGCAACACCTAAAGCCACAATCCAGCGTTCGGTTTTGTCTTTAAGCCTAAGAATACTGTCCATGTCCAGATGATCATAATGATCATGTGTGAGTAAGATGACGTCAAGCTGTGGCAATTGATCAATGATCTCTAGACTACCTTCACTGAAGCGTTTGGTACGCACAGGACCTACAGGAGAAGCATCAGGACCAAGCATTGGATCAATGAGGATTTTCTTTCCTTCCATTTGCAAGAGCAATGCTGAGTGACCAAACCATGCGAATTTGGGTTGTCTTCCTTCGTTGAGTTTTACTGTATCAAGTGGTACAATAGGAATGTTTTGCCTTGGTTGCCTGGCCGCTCTTCCACTAAACTGGTCTTTTATTAAACCCGGCATGGTCTTCAGATTGATATCCATCAATGTCTCAGATTGATTTTCGAATATCTTGCCATTCCACTGAGGTGATTTCTCAAATCTTGCCAGTAGTTCTTTGGAGATATTTCCGCCGAATTGAGGATTGACTTTTAGATAGATGAAGAGTGGCGTCCCAGCGCCAAAGGCTACACCGAGGATTATTAAAATCGCAATCATTATTTTATGTCTTTACAATGTATATCAGCGATAGACGCTTTTAAATTTTGACTTAAGTGGATTGGTAACCTTAAAGTTGTAGAAAGTGTTGCTAAATATCTGCAGGATAGCTTAATCCAATTTTCTCTCTCACTGCGTCTAATACTCCAATGAGTTGATGACTGCTTTTCCATGGCATTTTCTGGCTTTCAATTTCACCTTTGCGCAAGCAATCACTAACCTCCATGATTTCATGATAGAAGCCATGGCCTGTTGGTGGTAGATCTATTTCTTCCGTGAACCCGTTATGCATAGAGACGGTGATCTTTCTGCCTTCATGAAATTTACCGTGCATGATGATTGCACCCTTCTCACCATAGATTCTTGCTTCCACTGGTGTGTTGTTGAGAATCGTAGTACTTAAAAGCGCCTTTGAAGCACCATAATCTAGCATCATGGCACAGAAGGTGTCAATGTTTGCTTCTGTGATTGTTGCATTTGCTTCCAGTTTTTGAGGGACACCTAAGAAAAGCAAACTTATATAAAGCGGATAAATCCCAATATCCAATAGCGCTCCACCACCTAGTTCATTTTGGAAGAGCCGCTGTTTGTCTAGACTTGCTGCAAAGCCAAAATCTGAAGTGAGATGATTGATAGTGCCAATGGTACCTGAATTTATGAGTGAAAGGACATGTTCTATCGTGGGTAGGAATCGTGTCCACATTCCCTCCATTAGGAAGAGATTTTTGGCTCTAGCCAAATCTGTCATAGCAGTCACTTGTCGAGAATTCATGGCAAGGGGCTTTTCGCAAAGAACAGATTTTCCGTTTTCTAGGCAAAGCATAGTGTGCTCAAAGTGGAAAGGGTGCGGTGTGGCGATATAGACGATCTCCACTTCATCATCGGTTACCAAATCTTCATAATTGCCAAAGGCTCTTTTACTTGCGTATTTTTTAGCAAAAGCCTCAGACTTAGCTAAATCCCGGGAGCCAACTGCTACTAATTCCGCATCAGCTACTAACATCAGATCCTCCGCAAATTTCGATGCGATGTTTCCCGGACCCAGTATTCCCCATTTGATTAGTTTAATCATGTGTTTGTATAAGTACAAGAATTACATGTTTTAAAAGCATTTTATCTCTTTTCAATGAAAATTTATATTAACTATTTGGTGATTTTAAGACATTGAGCATAAGAGCCAACCATTTTATATAATTTAGTTATTCATAATACCATTATTTCATTATAACCTCACTTTTTGCTCAATGCGAATTCTTCTAACATTAATGTTTTTTGTTTGTCTTAGCTACAATCTAGAAGCTCAAGAATTAAAAGTCAAAAAGAAAAGTACAGCGTTGTTTATCGAAGAGTATCAGGTACTGAAAAGTGATAAAAACGTAAAGCATGGCTATTACGTTAAGTCCAAGAATCCTAAAAATTACGTAAGCTTAGGGGTGCCAATATTTAAGGAATTAGGGAATTATGAAAAAGGTCAAAAAACAGGAAAGTGGTATTTTTTTAATGATTTGGGTGACTTAGAATCTGAGGGAATCTATCAAAATGGATTAATGCAAGGCCTTTGGATTACTTATTATCAGGCTATTTTCTTAAATTACGTTTCTTTTTTTGCTAGTGCAATTAATAAAAACTACCAATTAGACAAGGATGGTGTTTTTACTATAAATCGTGATAGCCTTCAATTATCTTCAAAAGGTGTTTATGATAAAAACCTAAAAATTGGTTCTTGGAATTATTACTCCAGGGAAGGTGACCTAATTCATAAATTTGATCACACGCTCAATTCGATGATCTATCCAGATTCTATATTGAATACTACTGTATATTGGGGAAGACCATACTTAGAGAGCGTTTTAACAGTGGATCTTTTGGTCAATACATTTAATTTCAAGAACAAGGAGTCCGGCAAAATGTATGTTCTTTTTGAAGTCACTGAGACTGGTATGATCCAAAACGTTACATTTCATAACAGTATTGACGATGATTTTAATAAAGGTTTTATGAGTGGTCTGATGAAAACTTCAGGACTATGGTTCCCTAGCCGTCAGACTCAAAGTTTTGTTTTGCCTTTTGAGTTTTCTGATGGCAAAACCTTATTGAAAGAAGAAGAAAATTTCGATTTTGGTGAATCGATTTATTTAAGCACTTTTTCAATTGATTTAGGAAAAAAGCTATTTGACTAATTCCTTAAGAAATAAGTTTTAGTTAGCTATTAAACCATATTTTTCCCCGACATTATCTTTATAATTCCCATTTCAGATTAACACCTTTTAATCGCATTAATCTTATGTAGTTACATACGATTGATTGTTGACCAAAGTGGGAGTATTCAGTTTGTGTTCGCACCACCAAACTTCTTGACCTGACATAAATCAGTTTTTCACTTGAAAAGCCTCATAACTCAAAGTAAGTCATCTCGGTAATCTTGCTACCATAATGAGTGTGATAATTATCTTGATTGGTTTTAGCCTGTTCGTCGCAACAGGATTTTTGCTTGCTTTTATCTGGGCAGCCAAGAGTGGTCAATATGAGGATGACTATACACCATCAGTAAGGATTTTATTTGATGACGAACCAAACCAACCTATCAATGGAAGCAGCCCTAGACGAAAAAAAGGGAAATAGTGGAATAGACACCTTCTACTATGACAACAGCACTGTAAGACTTTTCCTGATCGCCACCACAGTATTTGGTATAGTGGGTATGTCGGTGGGTTTACTTGCAGCTTGCCAATTCTTTTGGCCGGAACTCAATTTCGGCATTCAGTACACCACTTTCGGTAGAATCAGACCACTCCATACCAATGCAGTGATTTTTGCATTTGTGGGCAATGGTATTTTTGCTGGAGTTTATTACTCGCTACAACGACTTTGTAAAGCGCGGATGTTTAGCGATTTGCTTAGCAAGATCCACTTTTGGGGCTGGCAAACAATCATTCTCGCCGCTGCTATTACACTGCCACTAGGAATTACTACTGGTAAGGAATACGCCGAGCTTGAGTGGCCTATTGATATTGCTATCGCGCTAATATGGGTGGTATTCGGTATCAACATGTTTGGCACAATACTGAAAAGAAGAGAGCGCCATTTGTATGTAGCGATCTGGTTTTTCATTGCCACATTCGTCACGGTAGCCATGCTTCACATCGTGAATTCATTTGAGCTACCAATCAGCCCTTTTAAAAGCTACTCGTGGTATGCGGGTGTTCAAGATGCCTTGGTGCAGTGGTGGTATGGGCACAATGCCGTTGCTTTTTTCTTAACTACACCATACCTCGGGTTGATGTATTACTTTATACCGAAGGCTGCCAATAGACCGGTTTATTCTTATAGACTTTCGATTGTTCATTTTTGGGCATTAATATTTATCTATATCTGGGCAGGTCCTCACCATTTGCTTTACAATGCCTTGCCTGACTGGGCGCAATCGCTCGGTGTGGTCTTTTCAGTAATGTTGATCGCCCCATCTTGGGGTGGGATGCTCAACGGCTTATTCACCCTTCGTGGTGCTTGGGACAGAGTTCGTGAGGATCCAGTTTTAAAATTCTTCGTGGTAGCTGTGACTTGTTACGGTATGGCCACTTTCGAAGGGCCTATGCTTTCGCTAAAAAACTTCAATGCTATCGCTCACTTTACCGATTGGATTGTGGCGCACGTGCACGTAGGAGCATTGGGATGGAATGGATTCTTCACCTTCGCGATGCTTTATTACCTCATTCCAAGACTTTACGGAACTGAACTTTATTCAAGGAAGCTGGCAAACATTCACTTTTGGATTGGCACGCTAGGGATCATTTTCTACGTTCTGCCGATGTATTGGGCAGGCTTTGTGCAAAGCTTAATGTGGAAGCAATTCTCCCCAGAAGGCACCTTAGTCTATAGCAACTTCTTGGAGACGGTAACTCAAATCCTACCAATGTACATGCTGAGAGCATTCGGTGGTGCTTTGTATCTAGTAGGGGCATTCATAATGGTTTATAACTTGATCAAAACGGCTTATTCTGGTAAGTTTATCCATGAGACAAAAGCCGAAGCGGCACCACTAGAGAAAGGTTATCAACCAGCCAAGTCAGAACATTGGCACAGAAGAATGTTTGAATGGAAACCATTCAATCTGCTGATCTGGAGTTTGATTGCAGTTGCTATAGGAGGGATCGTAGAGATCGTGCCTACGTTCCTTATAAAATCGAACGTACCGACAATCGCTAGTGTAAAACCTTACACACCGCTTGAGCTAAATGGGCGAGATATCTACATAAGAGAAGGCTGCTACACTTGTCACTCGCAGATGATCAGACCGTTCAGATCTGAGACTGAGCGATATGGAGAGTATGCGAAAGCAGGTGAGTTCGTTTATGATCATCCATTCCAGTGGGGATCGAAACGTACAGGCCCAGATTTGCTACGTGTAGGTGGTAAATATCCTCATAGCTGGCATTACTATCATATGCTTGAGCCTTCGAGTATGTCTCCGGGATCTATTATGCCATCATATCCTTGGCTCTTTGAGCAGCGATGGGATAAGGAGATGATGCCAAATAAAATCAGAGCGATGCAGACTCTAGGTGTGCCATACGAAGAGGGATTTGATGAATTGGCGATAGCTGATGCTGAAAAGCAGGCTGAGCTAATATCCCAGGAGCTTGCTGCTCAAGGCATCAAGACAGTCTCTGACCTGGAAATCATATCGTTGATTGCCTATCTACAACGTGTAGGGACAGATATCAGCAAGTTGGACCTCACTGAAAACACTAAATAATCATGCTGAAATTTATTAAACATCATATGGAGACCATAGTGGGAATAGAAATATTCCCACTCATCTCTCTTGTCATCTTCTTTACATTTTTTGTCGGTTTATTCATCTACGTGGTAAGAGCTGATAAGAAGGAGATTGACGAGATCTCAAAAATTCCTTTGAACGATAATGACGAAAACCATGAGCAAGTATAGATACCTAACGACCATCATTGCTTTAATAGGTTACCCAGCTTTTGCGCAAGCCCAAGCATTGAGTACTACAAAATCATTCTATGATCAGTATCAGTTAGAGATAGTGCTTTCTGTCGCTGCGCTGGTTTGTGTTTTGGCATTGCTAGCTCTATTTACAGCACTTTATGCTTTGAAAGCAATTCTTTTTGATAGGAAAAGTGAAGAGGAAAAGGCTGCAATTGTGGAAGCCCCAAGCTTCTGGGCTGCGCTTTGGAGCAAAATGAACAATAGAGTACCAATAGAAGAGGAGGCCAAAGTAATGACTGATCATACTTATGATGGTATTCATGAACTAGATAACAGTCTTCCCCCGTGGTGGCTTTATGGTTTCTTTATTACTATCCTATTTGGTGTGATCTATTTGCTCAACTTCCATGTCTTTAAGTCTGGAGACCTGCAGAACGCTGAGTATGTCAAAGACATGGCTGAGGCCAAAGCAGAAGTGGCTACATATCTCGCATCAATGGACAACCTGATAGATGAGACAAGTGTCACGCTGCTGGATGAAGAAGCCGATTTGGCTGTAGGGAAAGAGCTGTTCATTGGTAAATGCGCAGCTTGTCATGGACAGAATGGAGAAGGCGGAGTAGGTCCAAATTTCACGGATAAATACTGGATACATGGTGGTGACATTGCCAGCATCTTCAAAACAGTAAAGTATGGCGTACCTTCTAAAGGTATGATTGCTTGGCAGGCGCAGCTAACGCCAAAAGAAATGCAACAGGTAGGCAGCTATATCTATTTTTTGGAAGGCACAAATCCTGACAATCAGAAAGCGCCACAAGGTGACCTTTTTGAAAGAGAAGCATCTAAAGAAGAGGCCGATTCTACGAATGTTCGGGAAGAGCCAGCTATGATGGAGGCATCAATGTGATGGATTCAAACCTCGAAGAGCTATATAAAGATAAAGAAGCGGAGGAATCCTATCGTGATCACCTTTCTACGGTGGATGAAGAGGGTAAGCGTATTTGGGTTTATCCGAAGAAACCAAAAGGTAAGTTCACCAACTATCGAGCACTGCTAAGTGTAATCCTGCTATTGCTATTGATGGTTGGACCTTTTATCACCATAGGTGGTGAGCCTTTGCTTTTGTTCAACATCTTTGAGCGCAAGTTTATCATATTTGGTCAAGTATTCTGGCCACAGGATTTCTTCCTTGCAGTCATTGGAATGCTCACAAGTGTGGTTTTTGTGATTCTTTTCACGGTTGTTTTTGGAAGGATTTTTTGCGGATGGATTTGTCCCCAGACCATTTTCATGGAATTCGTTTTTCGGAAAGTTGAGTACTGGATAGAAGGCGATTACATGGCTCAAAAGAAACTCGATAAGCTGCCATGGAACCGCGAGAAACTTCTTAAGAAGGGAGCCAAACATTTGATCTTCCTTTTTGTAAGTATGCTAATCATGCATACGTTCGTTGCTTACCTTATTGGGGTTGATGAGACGTGGGCAATGATTGAGGCCGGTCCCAAGGAGGAGGTCACTTGGTTTATAGCCATGGTGGTACTTACGGGACTTTTCTATGGCGTTTTTAGTCAGATGCGCGAGCAGGTTTGTACTACCATTTGTCCATATGGACGTTTACAGGGAGTCTTGCTGGACAAGCAAAGCGTGGTAGTAGCCTATGATCATGTGCGTGGTGAAGCAAGAGGTAAATTCCGTAAAGGAGAAGACCGTGAGGAGTTGGGCAAAGGTGACTGCATCGACTGTAAGCAATGTGTTTATGTGTGCCCTACAGGTATTGATATTAGGAATGGTACGCAGCTAGAGTGTGTCAATTGTACTGCTTGTATAGATGCTTGTGATAGTATCATGGATCACATCGGCAAGCCAAAAGGACTCGTGAGATATGCTTCTGAGGAGAATATTGTAGAGAAACTGAAGTTTCGATTTACGGCTAGAATGAAGGCCTATACGGCTGTTTTATTGGTGCTTATTAGTGTATTGGTCTCATTGCTCATAATCAGGACGGACTTTGATGTGACAGTACTGCGCACGCCAGGTATGCTCTACCAAGAGCGTGAGGATGGCCGTATCAGTAATCTTTATCAGATCAAACTGGTGAATAAGACAAATGAAGATTTGAATATCACTTTCAGATTGCTTAGGCCAAAAGGAGAACTTCAGATGGTGGGCAATGATTTGGTGCTGGAAAAGCAAGGAATGGGCGAGGGGGCACTTTTTGTAATTATCGATCCGAGTGACTTGGCTAAAATGAGCAGCGAGATAGAGGTGGGGGTTTACTCCGGTGACGAACTTATAGAAACTGTGGAAACGAAATTTTTGGGACCGGCGATTTAGGAGTCTTGGTTCACATCTAAAACAACAATTAGTATGGTTATCAAATGGAATTGGGGAACAGGGATTGTGATTGCATTTGCTCTGTTCATGACTTTCATCACATATGTAGTAGTGCAGGGCTTTCGCCAAAATATTGATTTGGTTTCTGATACCTACTATCTGGAGGAATTGCATTTTCAAGACAGGATTGCTCAAAAATCCAATCTTGCCAATAGTGGTTTGAACTTACGGGTCTCACAAGATCAGGCAAACATCGTAGTGACTTTTCCCCAAGAGTTCAACGGGTCTCAAGGTAAAATATACTTTTATCATCCTTCCAGAGAGCTTTTTGATAAGACCTATGAAATAGTCTTAAACGCCGATCGTTCGCAAGTCATCTCCAAAGAAGATTTGATCCAAGGACATTACAAAGTAAAAGTAGAGTGGGTAGCGAATGAAGTTCCCTACTTTCAAGAATTGGCACTTTTGGTAAGATGATTTCAGCCTTCCTTATCGGCCTATTGGGAAGCTTACATTGCGTGGGCATGTGTGGTCCGCTGATGCTGGCGTTCACGCCGACTGAAGGAAGTAAACGATACATCGGTTTTTTCACCTATCATATCGGAAGACTTTTGGTCTATATGGTCATTGGGGTGGTGTTTGGTCTGCTGAGTAGTTCTTTGATTTTCTTCCATTTCCAGCAATGGGCAGCTATTATTCTTGGATTGACAATTATCAGCATCTATGCGATCCCGGGTCTTCGCAATCAACTAGAAGGCCGATATTTCCATTCTTCTTTTTATGCTTTGGCAAAAGCAAAACTTATCCAAGGATACACCACCAAATTCAAATGGTTGTTTGCTGGCATGCTCAATGGCTTGTTGCCTTGCGGAATGGTTTATTTAGCAGCGGCTGGCGCCTTATTGACTGGTTCGCTGATGGGAGCTATGAGCTATATGGTCTTGTTCGGATTAGGTACATTACCAGCATTGATTGGGCTTTTGACCCTTGCCAAATCTACTCCTAAGATCAGCCGATTCCTCACCAGAGCGATTACACCAGTCGCTATCCTCAGTGGGGTATTGTTAGTCTTCAGAGGGCTCACTGTGAATGATCCAGAGATCAATCAGCTGATCCATAGCCAGATCGCCAATATGGTGACTGCTTGTGGGTTTTAGAAGTTGCAGTGGTTTATTAGTCCTTGCGATAGATCCTGGCTAGGAGAAGAACTACGAAGCAATCTTTAGGCACATAATTTTTCACGTACACAAGGTAGTTTTCATTAGAAAATTGAATTGATGCTTTGTTGGTTGTAATTAGTCAAACATTTTGAACTCAATGTTTACTTGTATCCCAATTGAATTTATTAACTAAATAATTTATTGTTAATTTCAAGTTTACTAACCAACCGCACAGTATATGCGAATTCTAGCCGTCTTTATATTTACATTCATCTCAACTTGTTTAATAGGACAGGATCGCCTTGAAGTTGGTCTGAAAAATGGGAAAGTCATTTACCCTCGAACCATTTTGTATAAATCTGGTCTTTTTAATTCCGGTAGTCTGATATTAGACGGTGACGAGAAAATTGATATTTCTTCGGTAGCCTATTATCAAACATCGGCGGATTTCTTCAGAATTGAATCGATAGGTGGCGGGCTGAGCTTCACAAAAGACGCAAAACTTCGAAGAGTAGAAAACGGTGCTATACAGGTGTATGAATACACTTTTACTAGAACCAATGGAGGAGGCACAGGTGTGAATGGTTTTTACATGGCACCTACTTATTCTACTGTTACTCAATATTACAGTCCTGATACATCTGATAGAATGCAGCTAATTGATGACAATTTGCTGGCTAGTCTGGTTCGAGGAGATGCTAAAAGCCTTGATAAGCTCAAAAGCCGAAAAAGAAGAAAACTACAGAATGTGGGTTTCTACGTTCTAGGTGGTGCAATTACTTTAATTGGAACTATAAATTGGTTGAGTCAAGTAAATGAAGAGACCAACACTCCTGGTGTGAACAATGAAGATACTTCACTAAACCTACCTCCATCAATTTTAATTGGTGTGGCTATTATGTGGATACCTACAATAAGAAATTGGGTTTCGACAAAAGGTGATAATACTTTGGAAGTCATTGTAGATTATAATTCAAGACATTAGAAATTTATTCCAACTCCTTGAAGTTTTAGAGTACTTAAGGGATTTTCAACTCTGTTGAGTGAGAACCATCTTCTCAATAGAATTAATTTCTTCCATTTTTAATTCTAACTCTTCTTCAAGATCATAATCATCCTGAAGACCAAGCCAGAACTTGGCAGTGTTCCCAAAGTACTTGCTCAGTCTAAGAGCAGTATCCGCTGTGATTCTGCGGTTCTTCTTCAAAATCTCACTTATTCTAGTTTGTGGAATTTTTAAGTCTTTGGAAAGGCGATAAGCGGATATTTTCATAGGCTTTAAAAACTCCTCCATTAGGATTTCACCGGGGTGTATGTTTGGTAGCTTTTCCATTTTTGTCTTTTTAGTGATAATCAATTATTTCATCCTTTGTGGCATCAATGACCATAGCACTTCGAAAGATAATCCAGTCATTATAATTTTATAGCACTGCTTGCTTCTGTGTTCTAATTGAAAAGAGTTTCAGTTATCTATTTTGAACAATCAATTACAAAGGTATTAAAGCTTCAATAATCCCAATTCTAAACAATAGGCCATGTTCGCCGTTGCTTTTATGAACCAATGCGTAATTAGCACAGCAATTTTAGCGAAAGCATGCTGTCCGCAATCTGCCTATGAAACATATCTACCAACTACTTGCAATCTCTTTATTCATCATTTTAAGCGCTAGCTGTAGCCAAGAAAACAATACTGGCAAGCAAGCAACTTCATCTCAATCTGAAGTCTCTGATCAAGATGATTTCGTTGATTCCTTCCTTCGCAAAATTGACATAAGTGAACGCTTCATCGCCGATCTGGACGATATCAAAAAACGGGATACACTGAAAGCGATCACCACCTACTCATCTACGAGTTATTTCCTCTATCAAGGCCAACCTATGGGCTATGAATATGAGCTTGCCAGTCGTCTGGCAGAGCATCTCGATGTAGAACTAGAAATGGTCATCGCAGATGATATCGATGAAATCTTCAATATGCTCATAGAAGGTAAAGGCGATATTATCACCTACAACCTCACCGTCACGAATAGTAGAAAGGAGTACGTTAATTTTTCACTTCCGCTCAACTTCACTCATCAAGTACTAGTCCAGAGCAAGCCAAAAAACTGGCGAAAAATGAAGCTCCACGAGATTGAAAATCAATTGGTTAGGAATCCAATTGAGTTGATAGGGCTGGAAATATCAGTAAGAGAAAACTCATCTTATCGAGACAGACTTCTCAACTTAGAGAATGAACTAGGTGGCGATATCAACATCCAATATGTAGATGGAAATTTATCTACAGATGAGATCATCAAGAAGGTGAGTAGAGGCGAGATTAAATACACCATTGCTGACTACAATCTGGCCAATATCAATGCAGCATATTATCAGAATATAGACTTAGAAACCACTGTAGGTGTGATGCAGCAGCTCGCTTGGGCTACTAGGAAAACTTCACCCGATTTGCTGAAGGCGGTGAATAAGTGGCTTAAGAAAGAGCGCAACAGTACAGAGTTTGCAGTGGTTTACAATAAGTATTTCAATAACATAAGGGCTTTCACCACTCGTGTGAAAAGTGATTTTTACTCAAAGGAATCCAACAAAATATCCAAGTACGACAAACCCATTCGGGAGACTGCTGATGACCTCAATTGGGATTGGCGATTCTTGGCATCACAGGTTTACCAAGAGTCGAGATTCGACCCCAATGAAAAGTCTTGGGCAGGGGCCATCGGTCTGATGCAGCTGATGCCGCGGACCGCCAAAAGCTATGGCTACAAAAACTTGAAAAATCCAGAGGTCAATCTAGAAGCTGGGGCAGCACATATTACTTACCTCAATGATTATTGGAAAAAGCATCTGCCTGACTCTACCGAGCGCCTCAAGTTTATTTTAGCGTCTTACAACGCTGGACACAATCACGTTCAAGATGCCCGCAGATTGGCCGAAAAGTACGGTTACGATCCTGATGTGTGGTTTGATAATGTCGAGAAATGCATGATCATGAAGAGTCAAAAAAAGTACTTCAATCAGAAAGTGGTAAAGTATGGCTTTTGCAGAGGAGAGGAGCCAGTGGCTTATGTAAAGGAAATTCTAGAGCGTTACAACTACTACACAGAATTCATCAACGAGGAAAACAAGTATCTGAGTTCGTTGTAGTGGCGCTCAAAGTTCAACGCTGGCTCAAGCATTAATTAGTGCCATAGTGACCCCAAGGCCCCAAACCCAGTTGGCAAACTCTTCTTGATCATATGAGAAGAAAAAGCCAGTAAGTAAGCTGCTCAAACAAACAGCAAAATCAAGGCGAAAATGAAGCCTATTCCGGCGAAGATCATTCCTTTTTTAAACACAGAAGTCTTTGGTGTGTACATCCAGAAAGCAGACAACACAAAAAACAATAGAGATAGACCAAAGAAGATATTCAGAAAGAAGAGAGGGTCTGAAGTTTGTGCTTTATGCAAATGAGTCATTTTATCCAGAATGAATGGAAGCCGTTTTGTACCATACTGCCCTTCACCTGTTAACTTGTTGTAAAAGCCATTTTCAAAATAGACGACACCACCTTCTTCCTTTTCGATATTGAATTTTCGAATCCCGAGTAGCTGACCAATTTCTTCACCTTCAGCGTTCGGCTTCACTTGTTTGGAGATGGTTTCTGTTACCTTCAGGAAGTCCGTATTTCTAAATATGAGCACCATGCCGCTGATCGAATAGACAAACATGATACCCGCTAAGAAAAAGCCAAGATAGCGGTGGTAGGTGCGCATTTTCATGCTGAGGTCATTTGGATTTGCCATGGTACTTTCTATTTTTTGCCGTGAGATGGCAAATCAAATCAAAAAATGAATCTTATGTAATCCATTCGGCAGAAGTTATGTAAACTCTTCTACACATCATGCCAGTTTTCGAGGTACGAGGAATCCTTTCTAATCAGAGTCCTCTGCGAGTGACTCTGAGTGAAGATAATCTGGCGTCACCGCGAGGAACGAAGCGGTCTTAATGTTAGTGTGTTACTTAAATGCTAGAGGCACAAGGGGACCCTTGCGCCATTTGGGGGGATACATCAACACAGGACCTTCAAAGATGTAGCCGAAAGAGGGTTTTGTTCTAT
>CAYGOV010000039.1:0-26905 GCA_964351625.1 uncultured Marinoscillum sp. | reverse complement strand
CAAACTCAATTAGGTAGATCCCAGCGGTTACAGCTACCATTGCTGAGCAAATCACAAGAGGGAAACGGAGGAAAGCGTTCGCGCTTTTCTCTAAAAGAAAACTAACTGAAGGGAACTTCATATGCTTTTAGACCTTAAGGGAATAAAATTACGCAAACTCTAAGCGGAATGTCCGAGCACATTTAGATTATCAATAAGCTTTGACATCAGCTTCGAAAAGCGTACGTTTAATAAAAACAGTAACCCAAAACCCGAATATGAATTTTAGTAAACAGTTCATTAATGCTTTTTTGGTGCTTCTGATAATTATATCAAGTTGTGCAAAGCCTGCCCTAGTAGAAGAGCCTGTCTTGATATTGCGCACCAATTCCATAAAAGTCAAAGTACTAGATGACATAGAAGTTATTGACTCAGTATTGGTCAAGCCTAACTTGTATTCCAATGTGCCCAGTTTTGAGGGATTACCAGTTTCCGATTCAAAAGCTAAATTTATTGGAGCTGTGCTACCTGCAGTTTTAGTTTCGAAATATAGGATTGGGCGCATGAGAGGTCGTGCTGAGGAGTTGCTTGAAAAAGCAGTTTGGTCCGCAGATGACTCCATCTTTTACAATGCTCAAACTGAGCGATTCAAAGCTTCTGATCTTCAGGAGCTGATAGTACGAATGCAAACTCACCCCAATAGTATTGTTTTGGCGCAAGCAGCTGTGGAGAGTGGATGGGGTTCATCAAGGTTTTTCCAAGATGCCAACAATGTCTTCGGGGTATGGTCATACAATGAGGCTGAACCAAGAATAGAGGCCAATAGCCATCGTTGGGGTGATAAAATCTACCTTAGAGCCTATGAAGATATCTCCGAATCGGTCACAGATTATTTTGAAACGGTAGGGCGAACTTTTGCCTATGATACTTTCCGTATTGCACGAAACACCACTCAGGATATAGATCAGCTTTTGCCCCATCTGAAATATTATTCCGAAAGACGAGAAGAATACGTGGCGCAGCTAACGGATATGATTCAGCAAAATGATTTCACCAAATACGATAGCTGCCGCTTAGATCCACGATTTTTTGAGCCATTATAATGCTATCTGTTTTACTGTTATTCGGTGCATTTTGGCTTTCATCAATTGAGAATACCAATCAAGTTGAAAAAGAAGTAGTCTGCTTTGTCTACCACCGATTTGGAGATAATCGATATCCATCGACAAATGTGAGTCTTGAGGACTTTAGAGCACACTTGGAGTATTTGAAAGCCAACAAATTTCAAGTATTGACATTCGAGCAGGCTATCGATTATTTGAAATCTGATAAGTCCCCTCGTAAAACAGCTGTGATTACGATTGACGATGGCTATAACAGCTTTTTCAAAAATGGATTGCCATTGCTTCAGGAGTTTGGATTCCCTGCCACACTTTATATCAATACAGAGACTGTTGGCGGGTCAGATTATATGGATTGGGAAGAGCTGGCTGCCGCCAAAAAAGCGGAGATCGAAATTGGGAATCATACCCACTCTCATGCCTACTTTCTAGATATGCCAGAGTCAAAGAGATATGATGCTTTTGAAATAGAGTTGAAACAGTCGCAGCGAATCATCAAAGAAAACTTAGGATCAGAGCCCAAAACGTTTGCTTATCCATACGGCGAGCTTGATCCTAGGATGCAGCAAATCCTAGAACAAGTCGGATTTAAAGGTGCCGCTGCCCAAAATTCAGGAGTGGTTACGTCCAATTCAGATTTAATGCGCTGCCCAAGATTTCCAATGTCTGAAGCCTATGCTGATCCTAAAAAGTTCATAGAAAAATCGAGAATGCATGGATTTACGATTTTGAGTGAAACTCCAAAATCCTTTTTGATGTCCACTGATGAAGATCGACCCGAGTTGACCCTAGAGATTTCCAATGAAAATCTATTGGTTCAAAACATCAATTGTTTCATTCAAGGGAGTGAATGTGATTTGAAAACGGAGGCTTTGGGAAATGACAAAACTAAAATCACCATTCGCCCGACCACTAAGATTACAAACAGGCGGAGGACACTCTACACAATTACTGCTCAAGACAAATCTGGACAATGGCATTGGTACAGCCATTTGTGGATTGCTCCAAAATAAACTTTTGACTGTCCCCAGCTCAAATCTTCTTTCATCGACTCAGTTTATCTTCGCCAATAAAAAAATGAAGGTAATCATAGCCTCTAAAAACCCAGTAAAGATCAGCAGTACTCAAGTTGGGTTTGAAAAGATCTTCCCGAAAGAATCATTTGATTTTGAGGGCTTAGATGTTCCATCTGGAGTAAGTGACCAGCCGATGACAGATGCGGAGACACTACAAGGAGCGACCAACAGAGCAATGAATGCTCGTATTTCCCATCCTGATGCGGACTTTTGGGTTGGGATAGAAGGTGGACTTGATCAAACACCACAAGGATTGCTGGCTTTTGCATGGGTGGTGATTCTTTCTACTAATCAATCAGGACAGTCACGAACAAGCACTTTCCACCTTCCGCCAAAGGTTGCTGAGCTTATAGGTCAAGGAATTGAACTTGGATTGGCAAACGATCAAGTCTTCTCAGAACTTAACTCAAAGCAAAAAGGAGGAGCTGTTGGGTCCCTTACTAAAGGAGTGCTTGGTAGATCAGAGTATTACGAACAGCCAGTCATGCTGGCGCTAGTACCATTTCTCAATCCCGAGATGTATCCGAACAACTCTGAAACAGCCTGAATTTTCTTCAAAATCAGCACTGGATGCAAGTGACGGGTAAAAGGCGGGTAACTTTTACAAATGGAACAGCTAGAAGCTTTTAGAATTGCACAAGTCCTTTTTAAGAAAAAGTCAAATTCTACAAACAAATGATTCCACAACCCAACTTAGGTGATCTTATAGTCCAGCTACGGAAAGAAAAAGGCTTGACGCAAGAAGAGCTGGTCGAGCAATGCCATGTAAGTGTGCGCACCATTCAGCGTATAGAGTCGGGTGAGGTAACGCCTCGCTTTATCACTATCAAAATCTTATTGGCAGCCTTGGATTATGATCTGGACAAATGGAAGTTGGCAAATCAAGAAAAGGAGGAAAACAATCGTTTTACTTCTAATCCAATATTGGAAATGCTCAGTATCAATGTTCCTACAGACCACATCAAAAAATCGTTCAGCTCCGCATGGATTTCCGGCCTCATCTTCTTTGTATTATTCGCAGTTGAGATAGCCAGCGAGTTTGCTATTACAGAGCCATACACCACAGAAAATAAGCTTGTCCTCACTTCGATAAAGCTGATGATCATAGCCTCTTTCTTTATTTTCAATAGAGGCTTTATTTCGCTAGGTATTCTTTTCGAAAATTCTCGACTGAAGCAAGGGACTTATTTCTATATAGCTGCTGTTACCATTATGTACCTAGGGGATATAGTCATTATGTATGGTTTTCCTGAATCAGAAACTGTCAAGAATATTTTTGATCTCACCTTCCTTCTTATTCTTGGCGCAGCAGGTTTAGTGTTCGGCATGGGCCTACTCAAACTGCAAGACGGGATGGGGGAAATGGCAAAGGCAGCGGGTATCCTCGAAGTGACAATTGGGATTTGTTATCTCACTTTGGTTTTCTCATTTTTCGGCATTCTGCTTATCGCACCTGTGCTCATATTAGAAATACTGCTACTTCACAAAGCTGAGGAGTTGGTAAAAACTGGAAAACTATAGTCGGGAATATGTATCTTCATTCACATTGTTGTTATGAAGATATGACCCAAAAGCTACTTTCTCTTCTACTGATCCTTATTTCTACTGCAATTTCTTGCAATGAGTATGAAGAGGAAGTATCTCAAGTTACCTATGCCAATACCACCTTTCAGCTTTCGGACATACTCCGAGAAGACTATGGACCGCATTCTGGGGAGCACTACAACATAGATTATTCCATGGTGGGTGAGGCCGTATTCTTTCTAGAGAAAAGAAACAACCTAGGACAGTTGTATTATGAGTTCAGTGAAAGTGCTGTGGATTGCTTTTTGTTTATCGAATTTTTCTCACCGGGCACCGAGTCTTTCATCGATGGCAAGTTTTCAGCTTTGGGTGATCGAAACTTAAGCGACGTTCCCGGCCAATATGTGTTTCGCCGTTGCAATTTTAGATCATCAGGCAACTTACCAACCTTTGCAGAAGAGGGGACTATTCGTCTCAGCATAAGCAACACTGGAGTCCATAGACTTTATTTTGATTTGAAAATGTACGATGGTCGATCCCTCAAAGGTGCCTTTACAGGCAAGACCAATTATCATGACAAGCGCTAGAAATCTAGCAACCATTGCTAACTTGGATGTGTTTGTTCAATCCCACTCTACTTAACTATGCGCACCATCTCACTTTCTATTTTAGCTATTGCTCTTCTCATAGGTTGTGAGTCTAAAGCTCCGGCGATCAGAACGGAATCATTGAGCTCTGGAACAACAGCTTTACTTCAAGCCATCAGTATTCTTGATGATCAAACAGCATGGGTAAGCGGTCATAATGCTACATTTCTACGGACCAATGATGGAGGCGCCTCTTGGCAAAATTTCAAATATGAAATTGCCGATACTTTACAATTTCGAGATCTCCATGCGCTGAGTGCTGATGAAGTGATTTTAATGAGTGCAGGCTCTGGGCATCTTTCTAGGATTTTCAAATACCATATCGACTCTGGATTTACGGAGCAGTATGTGATGCCACATGCTGAAGGCTTCCTCAATAGTATTGCTTTTTGGGATGACAAGCGAGGCTTGGCTTTCGGAGATAGTTTTGGCGGGGTGCTTTTCATCTTAGTCACAGACAATGGAGGAGGGGAATGGAAGCGTATTGATCCTGCCACATTACCTGCCGCAGGCCAGGGTGAAGGTGGATTTGCGGCCAGCGGAACTTGCATCACTGTTTTGGATGGAGGTCTGGCTTGGATCGCTACAGGTGCTGGTGGAAATGCTCGAATACTATCTACCAAAGATTTTGGTAAAACGTGGGAAGTTACCGAAACGCTCATGACCAAAGGCAAAGCAGCAGGTATCACTTCTATTAGAATGTTGAATGCACAGTTTGGATCAATAGTCGGTGGAGACTTGGCAATCACGGATGCTTATACGCATAATGTGGCATTCACTAGCGATGGTGGTAATACTTGGATGCTTGCTTCAGAGCCAATCACAAAAGGTGCATTTTATGGAAGCGATCTAATTAGGGTTGAAGGAGACACTTGGCTTTTTGCCTGCGGGCCAAAAGGAATTGACTACACGTTAGATCAAGGAAAATCTTTTACCCAGCTAGACACAGGGAATTATTGGGCGATAGAAATGAATGAAAGCGGATGGGGGTTAGCCACTGGGACACATGGTAAAATCATGAAAGTATTGATAAATTAGATTATTAATAAAAGATTATATATTATTGTAAAACAATAATTAATGGTTAAATATTAATAATCATGATAAAAATAAAAAGGAACTATCGGTTTAAACATACGCTCGGTTTAATTAGGGTTGTTCAAGTAACAATGATACTTGGTGCGCTCATTGGTGTTGGCATTGTGGGGTTTATTCCAACTGACAATCCAGTATATATTTCTAACCCATATTTGAAGGTCGTTAAGAAGAGTGGCGATTCGAAAATTGGGGTTCAAAACAATTATTCTGAATTAGTCACATCTAGAAATGGTGCTCCTGGTTTGCTGCTGTCAAATGGCAAAATAGATATTAAAACCCCACTCACTATGCCATGGAGGCTCGGTCTGATTTTGGCGATCTTGGGTACGGTAGGGTTTTTTCTATTAGTATCTGGGTACATGCACCGTATCATCAGCGATATCCGACTTGGGCAGGCTTTCAATGATGCCAACATCCGCCGACTCAAATCAATAGGTAGGCTAGTCATGCTCGCACCAATTGTAGAATGGCTTATTCTTATGAGCTTGAGCATTTGGTTATCCACTTCTTATGATTTTGAGGGGCTCAGTCCCGACTATAAAAATGAACTTGGATGGACTGTTTTTCTTCTTGGGCTGCTAATTTATAGCTTAGGGTATGCCTTTGAGCAAGGGAAAAATATTGCAGAGGAAAACCAATTGACGATCTGATGCCAATACTTGTAAACCTAGATGTAATGATGGCTAAGCGCAAAGTCAGATCAAAAGATCTGGCAGAGCAGCTCGGCATTACAGAAGCCAACCTGTCCATTCTAAAGACAGGAAAGGCCAAAGCAATGCGGTTCACCACTTTGGAGGCTATATGCAAAGCTTTGGATTGCCAACCAGGAGATTTGCTTGAGTATGTAGATTGATAAGGGTTGTCTTGCCTAAATTTGCCACGATGGAAAGAAGACCAAGACGCAACAGAGCCAGTCAAGCAATCAGATCACTAACACTGGAAACAATCCTAACAGGTGATGATCTGATTTTCCCGCTATTCCTCTTGGAAGGGAACAATACTAAAACGGAGGTGGCGTCTATGCCCGGAATCTATCGCTATACGCTTGATTTGATGCTGAAGGAGATAGAAGCATGTCTCAAACTAGGAATTAAAGGCTTTGATGTATTTCCAGTAGTAGAAGAGCACCACAAGGACAAATACGCCACTAAAGGCTATGAGCCCAATTTTTTCTATCTCACGGCACTCTCCACTATTAAAAAGGAATTTCCAGAGGCACTCATCATTACGGATGTAGCCATGGACCCATATAGCTCAGATGGGCATGATGGGCTTGTAGAGAATGGAAAGATCTTGAATGACGAGACATTAGATATCCTCGGGAAAATGACACTTGCGCAAGCAGCCACGGGAATAGATATGATTGGTCCGTCGGACATGATGGATGGGAGAGTTGGTTATCTCAGGAGTGTCTTGGATGAAGCCGGCTATCAGCATGTAGGTATTATGTCCTATACGGCGAAGTATGCCAGTGCCTTCTATGGTCCATTTAGAGACGCATTGGATTCTGCTCCCAAATTTGGTGATAAGAAGACCTATCAGATGAATCCTGCAAACAGAAAAGAAGCACTAGTAGAAGCGGAGTTAGATTACCTAGAAGGAGCTGATATACTGATGGTCAAGCCTGCTCTTGCTTATTTGGATATTATTTCTGATCTAAAATCGAACTTTGACATTCCAATAGCCGCATACAATGTATCTGGAGAATATGCCATGATCAAAGCTGCAGGACTCAAGGGATGGATCGATGCTGATGCTGCTCGCGATGAATCATTGATGTCAATCAAGCGGGCGGGGGCCGATATAATCCTGACTTATTTTGCCAAAGAATATTTGGTCAAGTGAAATTAATACCTTTCCATCGCTAGATTTACCTCATTCGTCAAAAGCTTTTGTGCATGCTTTAAGCAGTAGTATATCTTTGTATTACCCAAAAGCAGTTTAAAATGTACCAGCAGAATACTACCCAAGAAGAAATAAATGTAGCACAGCGAATCTTAGTACGTTTGGAATTAAACAAAGCTAAATGTCAAAATGGTTCTAGTTGTATCTCGCGCTATGATGAAATGATATCCTATTTGAATAGAACGTATATCATGAATGCGAATTTAAGCCACTGAGTTACAAGCGTGATATTCAAATCAAACAGAGTAGCAAAAAGTTAAGATTGTGATCGGTCAATTAAGCGCTGATCGATCTGCTTTGAAGCTTTAGCTCCCAACTCTCTCAAAACTTCGGTTCGTCTTACGAGGTTTCCAGTTCCCTCTGACAGCTTATTCATCGCCAAGTCATAATTATCCTTTGTTTGTTTAAGATTGCCTCCTACTTTTAGGAGATCCTGAGTAAACCCTTCAAATTTATCATAAAGAGCGCCAGCCTGACGGGCGATTTCTACAGCATTTTTGTTTTGGAGATCTTGTTTCCAGATATAGGAAACCGTTCTTAATGTAGCTAGCAGTGTACTCGTAGAGACCAATACGATATTTTTATCCAAAGCTTTCTCATATAGGTCATGATCTTCTTTCAATGCTAGAGTAAGCGCTGGCTCATTTGCGACAAACATCAAGACGAAATCTGGCTGCTGAATCTCATATAGATTCTGATAGTTCTTATCTCCAAGCAGCTTGATATGACCATAGATACTATCAAGATGTTGTTTCAAATATTTTGCCTTGGAGGCGTCATCTTCAGTGTCGTAATAGTTGCTATAAGCAGTCAGAGACACTTTTGAGTCTAACACGAGGCTTTTATCGTCTGGAAGCTTTATGATATAATCGAGACGCTGATTATTTCCATCCTCTGATTTGAAGTTTTTCTCTTTGAAATAGTGGACATCCTTTTGCAGCCCCACTTTTTCAAGGATATTTTCCAATTGCATCTCGCCCCAGTTTCCTTGGGTTTTAGATTCACCTTTTAGTGCACGTGTGAGACTTTCCGCTTCTTTTGTGATTTGCTGATTGAGTTCTTTGAGATGGTCAAGCTGTGTTTTGAGGGCAGTATTTTGGGTCAGTGATTCCTTGCTACTTTGCTCGACTTTCTTTTCAAAACTCTCAATTTTCTCTTTGAGTGGATCAAGTATCTGACCGATGTTGATTTTATTCTGATCGGTGAATTTCTTGCTTTTTTCTTCTAGGATTTCATTGGCGAGGTTTTTAAACTCTATCCGGAATTTTTCCTGAAGTTCATTGACTTCTGCTTTTTGCTCAGCGAGTTTTTGCTGTAAGTTTTGATAATTCGCTTTGAGGCTGGAATGATCGCTATTGAGTTGCATGAGTCGCTCTCGCTCCGACTTTATTTGCTCGTTGAGCCTATCGAGATTTTCCGTAAGGTTAGCACTTCTTTTGGTTTCCATCTCAAGCTCCATCTTTAGTTGAGGAGCTTCATCCGATTGGTTTTTAGACGAAATTCTTGCGAACAAAAAGCCGATCAAAGCCCCAGCTAATATCCCAACTACGAGTAATACGATTCCAGTTAATTCCATTGTATCAAAGTTAACCTTGATTTATTCAAATGGTTAACCCTGACATTTGAAAATGACTATTTTCAAATCGTCAGAATTACACAAAAGAATTCTTTTGTGTAATGAAGGTTAAATCAAATGGTGTAGATAGCCGAAGAGCTCCATGGTCCAAGCCACACCCATGTGAATGATGATCCCTCCCCAGACATTTCGAGAGTTGTATGAGAGAATCCCTAAAATATAGCCACCAAAAACAGAGCTTACTGCCTCTGCTAGTGGTTTTCCAAAATGCAGAAACGCATAGGTAGCTACCATTGGCAAGACTGCATATCCACCAAGCCATTTGGCAAAGCCGTAGATTAGAAACCCACGAAAGAAAACCTCTACCGCCACGAAATCACTACCATAGCAGAGCTCATAGAAAAGGACAGATAACCATTCTGGAAATTCATATTTAGCGGCAAGCTTATCTCCCATGGTAAACTGATATCTCGGATAGTAAGCCTGTAAGTCCGCTTCAAAAGAACCAATGCCGATTAGCAAAACTGCAAAACCCAGCAGTATGAAATAGGGTGTCAAGTCGAACTTAATGAGCTTCAGGCCATACCATTGTCTTGGTCGCTCCGATTCGAAAATGGCATAGATCATCATAAGTGGGAGCACATTGAAAAAGAGGCTCGAGCACCAGTTCAGTGATTTCGAGAAATATCTATTTTCCATGTAGGGCAAACTATCAAGAATGTCCAAGTAGACATTAAAAGTTCTGTCTGTTGCCAAAATCGCAAATGCGATGACCAATTTGATCCAAAACCCACGATCGAGTTTTGTGGTTTTTCCGAAAGCTTGAAGGATCAAACTGACGGTGAGAAAAGGAAACATCATCCAGAAAAACATCTTGATCCAGTGCCACAGACTGCCAAATTGTGCATCGACAAAAGAGTCTTCAAAGTCCAGCGAATAATTGAAAATGAAGCAGGTGATTAGAAACAGACCGATGGTGAGATATAGTCTTAGATCAAAGTGCTTACTTTGGTAATCTTTTAACACACCTAGGATTTTCCGCATCATTAAAATTTGCCCAAAGATATGTGCCTCATCGTTTTTGCTTGGGATGTACATCCAAAATATAAATTGATACTTGCCGCGAATCGGGATGAGTTCTATCATCGCCCCACAGCGCCTTTGGGCTATTGGGAGGAATATCCAGAGATTCTTGGTGGTCGAGACCTGGAAGCTGGAGGCTCTTGGATGGCTGTGGATACAAAAGGAAAGTTTGCAGCAGTGACCAACTATCGGGATCTCAAAAACATCAAAAAGGATGCTACTTCACGAGGAGAAATCCCAACAAACTTTCTCACTCAAGAGATCTCACCAAAGGCCTATTTAGAAGGAATAGATATCAAAGCCTCAGATTATAATGGCTTCAATGCGTTGATTGGTGATCAACAGGAGTTGTTCCATTATAGTAATTATGAAAATAAAATAAACACCATCCAGCCGGGAATTTATGGGTTAAGCAATGCGCTCTTAGACACACCTTGGCCAAAAGTAGAACGAGCAAAAGCGAAATTTTCGAATATCATTCACAATGATTGGATGACCCCAGAGTTAATCAAAATGATGGAAGACGACACATTGGCGCGAGATGAACAGTTACCAGATACTGGAGTTTCCTATGATTTGGAGAAGGGGCTTTCGCCTATGTGTATCAGAATGGAAAACTATGGGACACGCTGCACTACGGTGATTACCATGGATAGAGAAGGAGAGATTAATTTTACCGAACGATCTTTCCCTGTAGGAGAAAGAAAAGATGAGACCATTGAGCATTCTATCCAATTATGAAAAGTAAGACCCTCTTTGTTTTTATTTGCCTGCTCTCAGCCATAGTCAGTTGCGAGTCTTCCATAGATCAATTTGATACAGAAAAAGATCCATTGATAGGCAAAATCGGTGGCGTAGACTGGAGGTATGCTTCCGGGAACGCAAGAGCGAATGTAAATACCAATTATCTCAGTGGTATAATGGTAGCCAAAGGCGTCCAAGAACCGTGTGGCATACGACTTTCTGGAGATGCACATTTGACTTTTCAGGTTACAGCAGAAAGAGGAACATTTAACCTTGGCAATTTCAATGGACCTGAGATCATTTTCAATACAGCTTCTGGAGCTCAGCGATTTACTGCGTCGGGTGGATTTATCCAGATTGCCGCCATAGATAGTCGTCAAGCGTTGGGCTATATCAATGCCACATTCGATGATGACAATTATGTGCAAGGTGCTTTTCTCGTGGATATTTGTCAGTAGGGTTGGGTAAGTCATTTAATCAATTGTCATCCTAAGCTTGTCGAAGGAGATATTTACGTGCAGATGTTTTTTGTACCAAATCACAGATTGGTACCATATAAGAATAGCGGACTTGTCATTTCATCGCCTTTGAGGATCCAATGCAACAGGGGGTTCACAACGTAAGTTTGAAACGTACTTTAAACTCGGATCACAATTCCAGTTATTTCAGAAGTTAAAAATTTCAAAGACATTGATCCCAAAACGGTTTTTGGAACAGAAATTGACAAAGACATGAAATCCATTTTTAAAAATTGCAATTGATTCTAGAATTATCCTCAAAGCTCAATGAAAATTTTATTAACACTGTTTGGACTACTCTCTAACCTAATTCTCCTTGGCCAAAATTGCAATTATTTGACCCACGATGATTTCAATAGAACTGAAATTAACGGGCGATCAATATCTCAAATACGCAGCACAAAAGGTGACCCACTTCACTTACAGAATTTAATGGGGTTGGCACATAAGTTAGAACCGTTTGAACTTTATCCAGGTGATGATAATCCGTCTTATACTTTTTTCTATAATGGTTTTTCGATTGATTTCTCAAATCAGGTAGAAGATGGAGGCCTTGTAAATATTGAAATTACATCTTCATCACCTTCAATTACAATTTTAGGTAAGACCCTAAGAGTAGGTGGGACGATTAATGCACTTAATGGGTATAAAATTAATTATTTATCAGATGGTGGCACAAGCATGGACTTTTGTCCTTCGAATGATGAAACAATATATCTCTCAATCGATTTCAATAACAAGACAAAAGTGATATCTAAAATGACCTATTTCGTTTTGGACTAGTTCAATGATTCGTCACCAAGATTTTGAAATCTAGAAGCGCAGGCCTGTCAGGTCTGATATTTAAACCAAAAAAGGCGCGCTCCCATTCGGGAGCGCGCCTTTCACTTATCTAGAAATCTAAAACCTACTCCGCAATTGCCTCAGCATATTCCGCCACAGGCACACAGCTACACATTAGGTTCCTGTCGCCATAGGCACTGTCTATTCGACTAACCGAAGGCCAGAATTTTTGGAAACGAAGCTCGGGCAATGGAAATACTGCTTTCTCACGTGAGTAAGGAAGTTCCCATTTTTCCGCCAAGGCTACTCTCTGTGTATGTGGTGCATTTTTCAAGACATTGTTGTCCTTGTCTGCTACACCAGAGATTACTTCTTCTATTTCTTGACGAATAGAGATCATCACATCGCAGAATCTATCGATTTCCACTTTGGTTTCACTCTCGGTAGGCTCTATCATCATGGTACCAGCGACAGGGAAAGAAACCGTTGGCGCATGGTAGCCATAGTCCATCAATCGCTTCGCGATATCTTCTACTTCTATTCCGTGTTTTTTGAAATCTCTGCAATCGATGATTAGCTCATGAGCGTTTCTGCCTTTTTCATTGGCATAAAGCGCTGGGTAATGACCTTGCAGTCTTTTCCCGATATAATTTGCATTCAAAATAGCTATTTGTGTGGCAGTTTTCAATCCATCTGCTCCCATCATTGCAATGTAAGCGTGAGAAATAGGAAGAATACTTGCGCTACCGAAAGGTGCACTTGATACATTCACATCATCTACACCTTCATTGCTCGTGCCAGGAAGGAAAGGTGCCAAATGCGCAGCAACTCCGATTGGACCCATGCCAGGTCCACCACCACCGTGAGGAATGCAGAAAGTTTTGTGAAGGTTGAGGTGGCAAACATCCGCTCCGATCATAGCAGGAGAGGTCAGCCCAACCTGAGCATTCATATTTGCACCATCCATATATACTTGACCGCCATGCTCATGGATGAGCTGGCAGATCTCTATGATGCTTTCCTCAAACACACCATGAGTGGAAGGATAAGTCACCATCAATGCTCCTAGGTTATAGCTGTGTTGAACAGCTTTTGCTTTCAAGTCTTCTACGTCGATATTTCCTAGCTCGTCACATTTCACAATGACCACTTCCATACCCGCCATTACGGCACTGGCAGGGTTGGTGCCATGAGCTGAAGAAGGGATAAGCACGATCGTTCTGTGATGGTTATTGTGGGCTTGGTGAAATGCTCTGATGACCATTAGACCAGCATATTCACCTTGAGCACCAGAGTTAGGCTGGAAAGAAACTGCAGCGAATCCTGTGATCTCAGCTAACCAATCATGTAGCTCATCGATCATTTCTACATAGCCTTCAGTTTGTTCTTTCGGAGCAAAAGGGTGCATGTTTCCAAACTCTGGCCAAGTCACTGGGATCATTTCCGTGGTGGCGTTGAGCTTCATTGTGCAAGAACCTAATGAGATCATCGAGTGTACCAAAGACAAATCTTTGTTTTCCAAACGTTTCATATAGCGGAGCATCTCGTGCTCACTTTGGAAACTATTGAAAACCTCATGCGTCATGAAGTCTGATTTTCTCGCAAGAGCAACAGGGAAAGAAATAGCAATGCTCGTAGATACCGTAGGATACGGTTTACCCAATGCCTCTGCAAACGTGTCCACAACCTCTTGAGCATCTGCTGGTGTATGCGTTTCGTCGAAGGAAACCAATACCGAACCGGCTAGATATCTAAAGTTCATTTGTCTTTTGACTGCACCTTCTTTGAGACGAGCTATTTTCGCTTCATCAAGGGAGATGTTCAGCGTATCGAAGAAGTCAGCATTTTTATTGATCAGCCCTATTTCAGAAAGTGCTTGACCAGTGGCTTTGGCTAAACCATGTGTACGGCTTGCAATATCTTTCAGACCTTTTGGTCCGTGATAGACACCATACATGGATGCCATAACCGAAAGGAGTACCTGTGCTGTGCAGATGTTGGAAGTAGCACGCTCGCGTTTGATGTGCTGCTCACGCGTCTGAAGTGCCATTCTGTAGGCGGGATGTCCTTCTTGGTCTTTGGAAACTCCGATGATCCGACCTGGTATATGTCTTTTGAAATCTTCTTTTGTAGCGAAGAAGGCTGCATGTGGCCCACCAAAACCCATAGGCACACCGAATCTTTGAGAAGTCCCCACAACAACGTCTGCTCCCCATTCTCCTGGAGGAGTGAGCAAGCAAAGGCTCAATAAATCAGTAGCAACCGCTACTGTGACGTCATTCTCTTTTGCGGAAGCAACCAAACTAGAATGATCGACTGCTGCACCCAAATTATCAGGATACTGGAAGAACATACCCACTACAGATGCATCTGTAAGGTCATAGGTGGTCACATCCGTGATAACTAAATCAATCCCGATTGGCTTTGATCTTGTTTTTAGAATTTCAAGCGTTTGTGGAAATACCTTTTCGTCCACTAAAAATTTATTTGCTCCTTTTTTTGCCTTGCTACGAGTAGCGTAAAGCATAGCCACAGCTTCTGCTGCTGCAGTGCCTTCATCCAATAGCGAAGCATTGGCGATCTCCATGCCTGTCAGATCGGTGATCAATGTTTGGAAGTTGATCAATGCTTCTAATCTTCCTTGTGCGATCTCCGCTTGATAGGGCGTATAGGCCGTATACCATCCTGGATTTTCTAGGATATTCCTTTGAATCACCGCAGGCACCACACAGTTGTAATACCCCTGACCAATAAATGATCTGAACACCTGATTTTTTGAAGCAGTCGCTTTTAGTTTCTTTAGATATTCATACTCATTGTATGGAGCTGGAAGATTAAGTGGTTTGCCTAATCTTATTTTAGCAGGGATTGTTTGCCCAATGAGGGAATCAAGCGAATCTATACCCAATGCAGCCAGCATTTGCGCTTGCTCATCGCTAGATGGGCCATTGTGACGTGTATGAAATGCTACACGTTGGTTAAGGTCAATCGTCATATTCGTGGGAAAGAAGATGGTTTATTTTTCAAGGTGCAAATGTATAATGATTCGTACATTTTGTTGATTGAGATTGTTCAGTAAGTACCTTTGGCAACTTTATTATGCTACTGTTAGTTCCTTCTTTATGAAACATCTCCTATCGTTACTTTTACTTGTGTTTTGTTTGGCAAATGCCACTGCTCAAGACAAGAAAGCCCTTAAGTATGCAAAGACTATTTCTAAGGCTGACTTGAAATCTCGCTTGTCAGTATTGGCTGCTGATAGCCTTGAAGGTCGTGAGACTGGAGAGCGAGGACAAAAAATTGCAGCGCAATATTTGAAAGAGCAATTTGAATCTTTTGGCTTGACGCCTGTAGTGCCGACAGAATTCGGCAAATCTTATATTCAGAATTATCCGCTTCAAAGTTCTATTATTCGTGAGGGATATTTCAAAAGGGGTGAAGAAGTTAGGGTCAACTTCGAGGATTACCTGTATTATTCGCGACAACCAACAGAAGGCGAAGAGGAAGTAGAAATAATCTTTTTAGGAAATAAGTCTCTTGATGATTTGAAGACGATGGATGTCAAAGGAAAATTTGTTGCTATTCGATCGAAAGAAGGCAGTGTAAGTACGCTGATACCACAACTAAAAGAATTGAATACTGCAGGGATAATGATGATTGTCGAAGATCAAAGCCGTTTTGGAATGTTGATGTCTATTTATGGGAAAAGGATGAAGACAACCAAATTATCACTTGATACAATCAAAAGTACAAATAAAATTATCTTCGGTACCCCAGAACTATTGTCATGGATCTTTGAAGAGACCTATGATAATCTAGTACTTTCTGAGACTGAAAAGAGTGCGAAGGTGCTTCTGAATGCCGAAATGCAACTGGAAGTAATCAACGCTGAGAATGTACTTGGATTCATAGAGGGAACGGATAAACCAAACGAGGTTTTGGTTATTTCTGCACATTATGACCACATAGGTAAGGAAGCGAACGGTGACATCAACAACGGAGCAGATGACGATGGGTCTGGAACGAGTACTGTTTTGGAAATTGCTCAAGCATTTTCAGAGGCCGCTAACGCGGGCATAAAACCTAAAAGAAGCATTTTGTTTTTGCTGGTATCTGGCGAAGAAAAGGGTTTGCTAGGGAGTAAATACTATACACAGAACCCAATTTTTCCAATGGCAAATACGGTGACAAATCTAAACGTGGATATGGTAGGCAGAACTGATCCTGGTCATGAGGGAAAGGCGGACTATGTTTATGTAATTGGCGCAGACAGACTGTCTCAGGAGCTCCAATATATTTCTGAAAAGGTGAATCAGACTTATGTCAAACTTGATTTGGACTATACCTACAATGATGAGAAAGACCCGAACAGGTATTATTTCCGATCAGATCATTACAATTTTGCTGAGAAGGGTGTGCCTATCATTTTTTATTTCAATGGAACTCACGCTGACTATCACAAACCAACAGATACTATTGAGAAAATAGAATTTGATCACATGCGAAAGCGAGCATTGCTTGTATTCTACACAGCATGGGAGCTTGCCAATAGAGAAGACCGAGTGAAGTTGAAAGAGTCATCTTTAAACTGAATAAATTGGCAGATGAAAAAAACAATTATAAGAGGGGCAAAACTGGTCAATGAAGGTCAAATCAAGGAATTGGACTTATTGATAGTCGACCAAAAGATAGAAAAGATCGGCGCAAACATCAGCGTAGAGGGGAAGTATGAGGAGATTGCAGCGGATGGTAAATATTTGATCCCTGGTCTTATTGACGATCAAGTACATTTCCGAGAGCCTGGGCTTACCCATAAGGCAGAAATCTATACCGAGGCAAAAGCAGCGGTAGCTGGTGGAGTGACTTCTTATATGGAAATGCCTAATGTGGTGCCTCAGACAGTCACGCAAGAGTTACTAGAAGCCAAATATGAAATCGGGCGCAAGCGTTCTTTGGCGAATTATTCATTTTTCATGGGAGCAACCAATGACAACTTGGAAGAGGTCATCAAAACCAACCCCAAAAATGTCTG
The DNA here is from genome assembly GCA_964351625.1 of uncultured Marinoscillum sp. GTDB lineage: Bacteria > Bacteroidota > Bacteroidia > Cytophagales > Cyclobacteriaceae > Marinoscillum. The sequence goes on along the minus strand of CAYGOV010000039.1, from coordinate 9,819 downwards.
CGGTATCAAAATATTTATGGGGTCCTCTACTGGCAATATGCTGGTAGATAATGAGCAAGTACTGGAGCAGATGTATGCAAACGCTCCTATATTGATTGCTACACATTGTGAAGATGAGCCAACTGTTCGTCGCAATATGGCAGAGGCTGTAGCCAAATATGGTGATAAGATACCTTTCGAGGTGCATCCGATCATTCGAAGCGAGGAGGCATGTTACCTTTCCTCTTCCATGGCCGTAGCTCTTGCCAAAAAGCACAATACCCGATTACATATTCTGCACATTTCCACTGGGAAAGAGACTAACCTTTTTGAAAATAGTCTTCCGCTTGGTCAGAAAAGAATTACCTCCGAAGCGTGTATTCATCATTTGTGGTTTTCTCAGGAAGATTACAAGGAGAAAGGCGCTTGGATCAAGTGGAATCCGGCAGTGAAACAAGCCTCAGATCGAGATCAGATTTGGAAGGCGCTTCTTGATGATAGGATAGACGTAATAGCCACCGATCACGCTCCTCATACAATTGCAGAGAAAGAAAGCATGTATGCCAAAGCTCCTTCGGGAGGCCCGTTGGTACAGCACTCACTTGTTGCTTTGCTAGATTTTTACCACCAAGGAAAGATTAGCCTTGAGCGAATTGTCGAAAAAGCTTGCCACGCTCCGGCTATTTGCTTTGAAATCGAAAAAAGAGGTTACTTGAGAGAAGGATATTTTGCGGATCTAGTGCTGGTGGATTTAGATAAGCCGTGGACAGTTACTCGACAAAATGTATTGTCAAAATGTGGCTGGTCTCCATTTGAAGGGCATATGTTCAAATCAAGCGTAGAGCAAGTGTGGGTGTCTGGACATAGAGCATTTGCTCATGGTGCGTTTGATGAATCGCAAAATGGAAGTAGGTTAATTTTTGACCGAGCATAATTTTTTTAATTTCATGGAATGCAATTAAGTTTGCACTCCTTTTACATGGTGGTTGTAGCTCAGTTGGTTAGAGCATCGGTTTGTGGTACCGAGGGTCGTCGGTTCGAGCCCGATCTTCCACCCAAAAAATGTGGAATCATTTTTAGTCCAGACAGGCTTTGCCTTGTCTGGATTTTTTCTTTTTAGGCTTATGTATTACGTCTATATCCTTTATTCTAAAATCACCGATCGCTATTACAAAGGGCAGACTAGTGATCTGCAGGACAGATTGCACAGACATAATTCTGGTTATGAAAAATCAACATCTTCTGGAAACCCATGGATATTGGTATGGCACATAGAGAAGCCTACACCAAGTGAGGCTGTTAACTTGGAGGGGAAGCTCAAAAACATGAATCGAGCAAAATTGGAATTGGGTATTCAAAAATATTCCGGAAGGAGTTCGAGTCGAGACGAATGAGTTGGAACTCATTGTCACAACCGACTGTAACGTCAGCACCTGATCTTTCACCCATTTTAAAAGTAAAATTAAGTCCAGATTAGGTTTTCTTGTCTGGACTTTTTGTTTTCATACCCCAAAGCCCTCCCTTAAGTTTCCCTTGTTAACTTTAAAGTATGATTAAAGAATGGATAACCTATCTGGCAAACTTGCCATATCCCATCATTGAAATCCTTATTGGGCTTTTTGCTGGTTTACTTAGCAATTGGGTAGTTTCTCTAAGCCTTTCTTTGGCAACCAGAAGATCTAAATCGAGTGACCTTTTAATATTGCGAAAGCGATGTAAGAAAACCTTTAATATCTTCTTGCCTATTCTTACGATACTTATTGCGCTTAGCTATTCTGGCGATAGTGCTTGGCTACCAGCGATTACCAAGACCTTTACGATTTTATTGATCATTACTAGCACCTTTCTGCTCATAAGATTGGTATATGCTTTGGAAGACATCTTCCTTGAGCGCTACAACATCGACAAAGAGGACAATAGAAAAGAGCGCAAGGTGATTACCCAGCTCAACTTCTTGAAAAAGGTAGTCATTATCGCTTTGGTACTACTTGCTTTGGCAATTTTACTTCTCAGTTTTGAAGATGGACGAAAATATGGACAGACGCTTCTCACATCAGCGGGTGTAGCCAGTATTATTTTGGGTTTTGCTGCACAAAAATCCATTGGAAACTTCCTAGCTGGGATCCAAATAGCATTTACTCAACCCATAAAAATTGATGATGCGGTATTAGTAGAAAATGAATGGGGGTGGATTGAGGAGATCAATCTGACTTATGTGGTGGTACGACTTTGGGACTGGAGGAGGTTGGTGCTGCCAATTACCTATTTTGTAGAAAAGCCATTTCAAAATTGGACGCGCAACAAAGGGGAGTTAATTGGTGCCGTGTTTTTATATCTTGACTATCGGACGCCTATTGAAAAACTCAGAATAAAACTTGCAGAAATTCTGGAAAATGAACCGCTTTGGGACAGGCAAGTACAGGCTCTTCAAATAGTAGAAACACAGGAGTTTACTATCAAAGTGCGTGCGCTCATGTCATCCAAAACGAGTCCAACTACATTCGATCTAAGGTGTAGTGTCAGGGAAAAGTTGATTGAATTCCTAAGAACAGAACACCCTGAAAGCCTACCAATGTACCGACTCAGCCTAGATGCCAAAAATAAACTATCATAAGTGTAAATAGGTGATCTGGACGAAGATTAAACATCCGAGAAATTTTGAAGTTTAGTCTGATAACAACCCTATCTCTTCATTTTCGTATTTTTCGCTTAACTTCACATTTCTGAAAACAAGAATTTCCATATCGCTCCTGACTTTTTTCATCCTAAGTGGCATTTCCTCTTTTGCCAGTGTCAATAATGATGATGACAAAAAAGAAAAGATGAGTGTTCCTGAGTTTTCTGAACCGAATGCTAAAAAATCAGAAAATTCCCCGAAAGAAGGGATTGGTACACCTGGTGTAACAGTAAAGCAAGACACCACGGAAGCCAATTCCGTTTCTAAGTTCAACTTCGTATTCTATTTCATTTATAAAATGAAGTATACTGAAGACGCTGAAGGTCGTGAATATGTAGATTACGGCTTTTGATTCTCGCTATTTAACGAATTCCTCAATATCCTTTAAAGTGATTTTTCCTTCGTAAAAGGCCTTACCGAAGATTACACCGTAAAGCCCAAGGTCCTTCAGTTGATGGATATCATCCATGTGCCGTACGCCACCACTGGCGAAAATGCAAAGACCGGGGAATAGCTTCAAGAGATGCGCATAAAGTTCGAATGCTGGACCACTAAGGGCTCCTTCTTTTGAGATATCGGTCGTTTTTAAGTATTTCAAACCGCGTTCGTAGAAGTACGAAATATGATCTTCTAACGTGATCTTGGTTTCTTTTTGCCACCCTCCTACTTTGATATAGCCATCTAGGACGTCCGCACTTAGCGCAATTTTTTCCCTGCCATAAGACATGATCCAATTGGCGAAAAGCTCCTTATTATAGGCGGCGATGGTTGCGGCAGCAATGCTCTCTGCTCCATATTCGAATGATTTGATGATATCACCATCGGTATGTAGTCCTCCTGCAAAATTGATTTCAAGATCAGTATGGCCTGAGATCAGTTCCAATGTGTCGTAATTCACTGGAGAACCTTTTTTTGCTCCTTCCAAATCCACCAAATGAATTCTGGAAATCCCATGATCGGCAAATTGCTCAGCCACATCTAATGGACTGACATTATATACTTTCTCATTGGTGTAGTCTCCTTGGGTGAGTCTTGTGGTTCTTCCTTTTATTACGGAAATGGATGGGGCTAGTATCATGTAAGTTTGTCTTTCGTCGTTTTCAATTGAGCCGACTTACCAAATATACATGATGACAATTAATTTATTTGGACGATTTTGAAGCCTTCTCCATGAACAGTGAGTAGCTGAATGGATGATTCATCTTTCAGGTGTTTTCTGAGTTTGGCTATATAGACATCCATGCTTCTTGCATTGAAGTAAGAGTCGTCTTTCCAGATCTTTTTCAGAGCAATAGTACGAGAGACAGTTTGGTTAATATTTTCAAGTAGCAACTTGAGTAGTTCGTTTTCCTTAGTCGTCAATTTTATCTTGCTGCCAGCAATTTCGAGCATATTGGTGCTTGATTGATAACGCATATTGCCCAGCACGAGCTCATCTGGCAGTTCGCGATCTAGCGCACTTTTATTAGTTCTATTAAGGACGGCTTTGATACGTAGTAGAAGAACCTCCATACTGAATGGCTTGGTGATATAATCATCAGCTCCTATTTTGAAGCCTTGGATCATATCTTCTTTCATGGACTTTGCGGTGAGAAAGATGATAGGGATATTCGGATCGATCTCTTTGATCTCAGAAGCCAGCTGAAACCCGTCTTTTTTGGGCATCATAAGATCCAAAATACACAAGTCAAATTTGCCCGGTTTAAATACTTGAGCTCCTTCTTCACCATCTCTACAAAGTGTAGTTTGGAATCCCTTCAGGTTGAGGTATTCATTGAGGATCTGTCCAAGGTTGGTGTCGTCCTCAGCGAGTAATATTCTATAGGTTTCCATTGATATAGGGTAGTTTGATGATGAATTTGCTGCCTTTGCCAAGCTCACTTTCTACGGTGATGGTTCCATGATGTAAGTCCACCATGTTTTTGACGTAAGCAAGGCCAAGACCGAAGCCTTTTACATTGTGAATGTTGCCTGTAGGCACACGATAAAATTTCTGAAAGATTTGTTGCTGCGCTTCACGTGTCATGCCGATTCCTCTGTCTTGGACAGTTAAAATCACATCTTCTGCTTTATTAAAAAGCCTAAGAGTGATATCAGGAGCTTCATTTGAGTATTTTGTTGCATTGTCAAGCAGGTTGACAATGATATTGACCAAATGAGTGCGGTCGCCAGAAACTATCGCACCAGTTGCTTGATTGATAAATTTGATACTTCCGCTTTTCGATTCTATTTGCAAAGAGGATTTTTCAATTGCTATGTTTACCAGAGCCCTAAAATCAAGTGGCTCCATTTTCAACTCAATATCATTCCTATCCAAAGCGGCCATTTGAAGTACCCGCTCTACTTGCTCTCCAAGCCTCCCATTTTCCGCATTGATCATGCCCAAATAGCGCTCTCTCATCCCATCCGACTGCACAATTTCTTTGTCGTTGAGGGCTTCACAAGCAAGTGAAATAGTCGCAATTGGCGTTTTTAGTTCGTGAGTCATGTTATTGATGAAGTCATTTTTCATCTCGGAAAGCTTCTTCTGACGAATAATCGTACGGATGGAATATCCGAAAGAAGCCATAATCACGAGTATCAATAGACCTGAACTTGCCATGGTAAGCCAGATTTTTCTCAAAAGGAATTGTTCTTGATCAGGGAAATCGACGATCAGCCAATTTTGCTCACCAGTTAAGTCGTTTGGGAAAAGACTTGCTTTGAGTTCACTTTGTATCAGCTCTGTCTGCTGGGTGCGATTGTCCACCAAAACGAAGCGATTGCGTCTGGGTGAAAAAACGGCATAATTATAAGGTATGTCAATCCCTCTTTCAGCGAATTCACTGGAAAGCAAAGAATCCAGTTGCTTAGGGTTGAATCGTGCAAGGATGGATCTTTCAGGGATCAGCATGTTTTCCAATACCTGAAAGACTATCTCGGATTTCTTGGTTGCGCGAGCTATCTGCTCCTCGATTTGCTGCAATTCAACATCAGCCAATTCTTTCTGCGTAGATTCATTTTGAAACCATTCTATGGTATTGAAAGAGCTCTCAGACTGATAGTCAATGATAATATTGAAGCCAAGATCACTATTGGTGATGGTGTCTTTGATGGTCACTCTCTGTGAAGCACTAGGTTTGCTTTGAAGCCTAAAATTACTGGGAGGACCAAATGGGTTAGCACGAAACATCGTCTGATTGAAAGCGAACAATGCTTCTTGTTTTTCGAGCTTTTCAGAGACCGAATGTAAGGCCTCTATAGCGTCCTTTCTGAATCGTTCCTCATTGGCTCTAATGACAGAATCGATCCAATACCACTGAAAAGCAATGAGCCCAAAGAGCGCCAAGCTCATTAGCACGACTACCCACCGCAAAGTTGATCGCTTCATAGATCAAATTTACCCTAAAAACGCCCTTACAGTTCCCTATTAACCTTTTTTAACATGCTTTAACTGACCATTAACAGCGGCGTGGTTGGCCTCCACGTACATTCGTGGCATAACCAATTCACAAAAGGAAAAGATCATGAGACCAATTTTATCAAAACCAATGCTAGGTTTTCTATTCATGGTACTGCTGGGTTTGTATTCAGTAGCCCAAGAAAAAAAGGAGCAAGTAAAAGTCATAATCACTAAAGATGTAGACGGAGAGGCGAAGACATTTGAGAAGAGCTATGACTCTGAAGACGATATGCGAGCAGATAAGGAGCTCGATGAATTTATGGGAGAGGACCAATCTTTTTGGTTTTCCTCTTCTGAGGAAGGCAGGAAGTCAATTGAGTTGATGAGAGACGAAATGGGCAAAAGGAGTTTCTTCTTTGAAATAGATGAAGATGGCGAGGCACCAAATAACTATAGATTTTTCGCTGATTCAGGGGCTTTCGATTTTTCGGGTTTGGACGACTTGGAGGAGCGACTGCCTGAATTAATGGAAAAGCTGGAAGAACTTAATGGGATGGCCTTTAGCTTTAGTGATGAGGAAGGACAATTTCAGTGGAACTCGCAAAGTGAAGGCAGCGAGCAGATTCTAAAGAGATTTCAGCAGCGAGTTGAAGAAGGTGATAATCTTTCCAAAAAGATGGAATTGATTGTCATCAAAAAAGTCAAAATCAGCGATGATGTAGAAGAATTTGGCAAAAAGGGTCAGGTAAAACCCAGTGAAAAGCTCATCCTTGAAGATCTTTCCTACTATCCAAACCCTACCGCCGATGGCAATTTCAGACTGAAATTCAAAACTCCAACGGATGGAGAACTCTCTGTGAAGATTTACAACATAGATGGTAAGGAGGTATTTACAAGATATTTTGAAAAGTATAGTGGTGTGTATTCTGAGAGAATTGATTTGACGCAACAGAAAGAGGGAATTTATTTATTAGAAATAACCCAAGAAGGGAAAAGATTAACGAGAAAAATCATTGTCGATTAGGGTGAAACCCACACCGTGATGATTCTTGATTTCGAGAGAAGCATCCTCTTTTATATACTTACGGAGCCTGGATATGAAAACATCCAGGCTTCTTCCTTTGAAGTAGTCATTTTCTCCCCAAATCTTTACTAAGATCTCTTCTCGTTTTACGAGTTCATTTCTATTGCTAAGGAGCATATGCAATAAACTTGCCTCCATTTGGGTCATTTGTATTTTGGTTGTTGGGGTGATTACACAGAGGTTGGTATTATCATAGTTGAGGGATCCAAATGAGATAGATTGTTTATTAGGTATCGGCTGGCCACTATCTGACCTGCGAATAAATACTTTTATTCTATATGTGAGCTCCTCCATGGAAAATGGCTTAGCGATATAGTCATCACCTCCTATTTCAAAACCTTTCAACCTATCTGGTTCCATAGAGCGAGCAGTCAGAAAGATTATCGGGACCAATTCATTTCGTTTTCTAATCTCCTGAGCCAAGGTGAATCCATCCATTTTTGGCATCATCACATCCAGCAGGCATAAGTCCACTTTCACATTTTGAAAACGCTGTAAACCGGACTGACCATCTGATGCACTATAAACTTCAAATCCAGCAAGCGTTAGATGATCTTCAATCACGAAGAGAAGATTTGGATCGTCCTCAACCAAAAGTATTTTAGGCTTATTCATTGGCTATAGGGAGTTTTATCTGAAATGAGGTGATGCCGTCAGCACATGAAACTGCTACGCTACCTTTCATTGAAGAAGTAGCTTCTTTTATCAGGTAGAGACCAAGTCCGAAACCCTTCACGTCATGCGTATTGCCTTGATTCACGCGGTAAAACTTATCAAAAATCTTCTTCAAATCCTTTTGAGGAATCTCAGGTCCTTCATTGCTCACTTTAAGATGAAGTTTGTTGTTATAGACGGACACATTTAGAGATACGGCACCAGTGCCATATTTGGTAGCATTATCTAGCAGGTTGAAAAGGATGGTTTGCATCAGTGATTGATGACCAAAAAGTTGAATCTGAGTTGAAAGCTCATCAATGTTTGTTTTGATTGCATGGCTATTCACATTTTCAAAATCCTTTACACACCCGGCTATACTCTCCCACGCATTGAGTTTGAGAAGTTTTCTTGGCTGATCTGCCACCGAAGTTTCTAATAATTGATGAACGTGCTTTTCCAAACGTGCGAGCTCCTGCCCCATGATTTCAGCATATCGTTTTTGTCGTTCGTTCGCAGCTTCTTTTTTCAACACTTCTGTGGAAACTTGCAGAGTGGCCAATGGCGTTTTGAACTCATGCGTCATGTTATTGATGAAATCTCGTTGAATCTCGCTGAGTCTTCTTTGTCTAAGTATTACGAATAATGCATAACTAAAGAATACCATGATCAATAATGTAAGTACCGAGGTGACCTGCCAAAGTCCGAGATTACTTACTAGCCCGGTTGTTTTGCCAGGGAAGTAGATTCCAAAGTAGTACTCATCGTTCACAAGTTTTGGAAGTTTGCCCAATGGCTGTACTTGACCAATTACATCCTGAGATGAGACAAAGTCCCCATAAACCATGCGGTCTGTCTGGCAATCATAGACGCCATATTCATAGTCTTGCTCTATGTTTCGCTTTTGAAGCTCCGCTTTCAGCAGATAATCCAGAGAAGCCAAGTCAATCTTGTAATTGGTGCGAGCAATGAAATAGTTACTGGAAAGTTGATCAATAGGATCATTAGAAGGAATATCGTTTCCGTTGATCTGGCAGAGTGATTCTACAACATTTCTCATTGCCATCTGTACGGAATGATTGAATTGCTCCTCTTCCCGATCAATTGCTTGCATTACCCAATAGATCTGCACCACCAAGATTGCTATCATAGATAGTGAGCCTAGCGCAACAAGGAATCTTATAGGGGTATTTTTCAATTTATTGACGTCATTTAGATGAGATTGAACAGTATTTGAGTAAGCTCACTCATGCAAAATAGCCTCTTCGCAAATCTTTAGGAAATGCTTAACAACTCATTAACATTCATTAGGAATTCATTAACGCAATCCAGATTTAAACCAGCTCACTTTTGAAGTCTAACAAAACAAATACAATTATGAAAAAAATGACATTCACACTTTTACTAGGTATTGCCGTAGCGGCGATTGCTTCAGTAAACCCACTTGCATGGACGATGACAAATATTGATTTGGGCGAAGTATCAGCGGGTGAAATCCGAGTGGTAAACTTTGATTTTACAAATGAGTCTATCAAAGAAGTAGTGATTCTTGAGGCGAAAGGTTCTTGCGGTTGTACAGACGTGCAATATCCAAAAGAAGCGATTGCACCAGGAGCTACAGCAAGAATTTCAGCGAAATTCACTGCTAAAGGTACAGGCACGTTCAAAAAGAATATTAAAATCAAAACGAACGCTTCTGAAGAGTATACCTATCTAAATTTTCACGGAGAAATAAAGGAGTAATTAGATTGGGCTGTCTCAATCTTATAAGATTTGAGGCAGCCTTTTTTAAGTGTGGGCTATTTCTCTATTTTTGCTTTCCACTTTGGGAAGTTAGCTCAGTTGGTTTAGAGCATCGCCTTGACAGGGCGGGGGTCGCTGGTTCGAATCCAGTACTTCCCACAATTCATTCTCCACAAGATTTTCAGAAGCTAGCATTTAGAGCATAGTCAAGACAGGGCGGGGGTCGCTGCGGTTCGTCGCTACGATTCGAATAGTGACGAAGCTTTGCTTGTCACCATGCAGGCTGAAGCGCCTGCATCC
>CAYGOV010000038.1:0-27638 GCA_964351625.1 uncultured Marinoscillum sp. | reverse complement strand
AATTCGGATTACAAATTCAAAAATGGACTTGTCACCATTGGGCAAAACTTTCAGATTTCCTTACAACAAGAAACCCAAATCAATGCTTCGGATATCCTATTCAACTCTTTGGTACAGCAGCCTATAGTTCCCGTGCACACCATTGATGGGGGTTGGGGTGGTCCGGTTTCCGGCATGACCGATAGACAGAATCCTGTCCGGTTGATTGAAGATAATAAGCAAAACAGGTATAAATATATCAGGCCTTTTGGCAATGCTTATGTCGCCTTGAATCCGATGAAAAATTTGACTATCAAAACAAACTTTGCTGTCGATTATAGCATGTTTTATCTGAGAGCGATACAAAAACAATATGTCTCAGGTTTCTTGTCTGAGCCAGATAACAGGGTATCCAGTCAAACATCCCTAGGTGGTAATTGGATTTGGTCAAACACTGCCACCTATGACATCAATATCAAGAAACATCGCGTGAATTTACTTGCTGGTACGGAACAGATAAGATATACCCAAGAATATTACAATGCCTCAAGAGAAAACTTCATTAGCGAGGACCTGAACTATGCACACTTGAGTTCTGGGGCAACTAATCAACTAAATGCTGGTGGAGGAAACCAATGGTCGTTAATGTCATTTTTCGGGAAGGTCAACTATGCTTTCAATGATCGCTACCTCGCCTCTTTCACCTTAAGGAGAGATGGATCTTCACGTTTCGGCAAAAATAATAGATTTGGAAATTTTCCAGCTGCCTCTGTGGGATGGAGGATCAGCGACGAGCCATTTTTGAAAAACCTGATTTCCAGAGAATTTGATTTAAAACTAAGGGCTAGCTGGGGACAAAATGGTAACCAAGAGATCGATCCACTTGCTGTATACAACATTTACAGGCCAGTTTATGGTAAAGAAGATGCCATTTGGGACAATCCTAATCCACCCGCATATCGTCCCAATTTGGGAACCGCATATGACATCACTGGGCAAGACGTAGGGGCACTACCTTCTGGTTACATAGCTAGCCAACAAGCCAATAATGATTTGAAATGGGAAACAACAACCCAGACGGATTTTGGTATGGACTTTCTCATGATGAAATTTTCAGGTTCGGTAGACTATTACAGAAAGGAGACCAGTGACATTCTGTATTTCCGCACCTTGATAGCTGCTGTGGGTGAAGCAAGTGGCCAGTTTGTGAATGGTGGAACCATTAGGAATAGTGGGTTGGAAGCTATTTTGACATATGAGGATGAGATAGGTCCAGTGTCATTCGACATCTCAGGAAATATCGCAACGCTAAAGAATGAAGTCATTAGCATGCCTGCAGATTTGTTTGTGAGAATGCCCCTTACTGGAGCGGTTCCCAATGATGCCAAGACACAATTGTTGGGTGAGCAGGTGATCGGTAAATCTGTAAATTCAATGTATGGCTATGTAGCGGATGGATTGTTTCAGAATGCTGAGGAAGTAACAGCACATGCCCAACAAACAGGCAAAGGCATAGGACGTATCCGTTTTAAGGATTTAAATGATGACGGTATCATTGATAATAATGATCAGAGATTTATCGGCACAGCAGACCCTTCTTTTTCTTATGGTTTGAATATCAATGCCCGTTACAAAAATTTCAATTTCACGGTATTTGTGCAAGGAGTTAGTGGCATTGATTATTACAATTCCTACAAAACCTATACAGATTTTGCGTCCCTCTGGCCTGGAACCAACTGGGGCAGAAGAACACTGGATGCTTGGTCTCCAAAAAACACATCTTCAGATATCCCAAGATTGACGGCAGTGGATAACAACAATGAGGGAAGGGTATCTACTTACTTCGTAGAAAATGCTTCTTATATGAAGTTGCGCAATGTGCAATTGGGTTATGCTATTCCACCATCAGCTTTAGATAAAATAGGAGTTAAAAGTGCGAGAATCTTCATACAGGGTCAAAACCTATGGACGATTAAAAATAAAAAATTCACCGGTCCAGATCCTGAGAACCCGAATTACGCTTTCCCGATACCGGCTATATATTCAACAGGCGTCAGCCTCGGATTTTAATTAAACGATAAGAAAATGAAACAAATAACAAACTTAATACTGATAGTGTCGATCCTAGTTGCGACACTTTCTTGCAGCGATTTTCTGGAAGTTTCTCCTCAGGGAACCATTTCAGATCAAGAGCTAAATTCTCCAGAAAACATTGATGGTCTTGTCATTGCTGCTTACGCCATGTTGGGTAATGACCATTACTCAGTTCCCAATATGTTATGGCCATGGGGAGATTTGCGCGGAGGTGATTCATACAAAGGAGGTGATGGACCTGCAGATATAGCAATTTATCATGCCATGGAGGTGTTTTCTACGATTCAGCCAAACATGAGTGCATACGCACCTTCAGCTTTGGGGGACCTGAATAACAAAAAATGGGAGCGACTCTTCACCAGTATATCTCGAACCAACAATGCGCTGGCGAGGCTAAAAGAGATGGATGATGCTGACTATGCTAAGCGGACACAGCGTATGGCTGAGATGAGATTCTTAAGGGGACATTATTACTTTGATTTAAAGATCCTTTACAAACAGCTTCCCTGGATTGATGAGACTGCTTCCGCCTCAGATATTGAGAAAATATCCAATACACAGTTTACAAGTGATGAACTCTGGACCAAAATTGCCGATGACTTCCGCTATGCCGCAATCAATTTGCCGGTAGACCAAACTGAAGCTGGTAGGCCACATATGAATACTGCGAAGGCTTATCTAAGTAAAGTACTGCTCTATCAATCTTATGAGCAAGATGAAACACATAATGTCATCAACATTAATCAAGAAAAGTTGAATGAGGTGGTTACGCTTATTGATGAAGTAATCGCATCAGGCAAGTTTAGCCTCGAACCAGATTTTGCCAATCCTTTCCTTTGGGAAAGTGAAAACGGGCTCGAATCAGTTTGGGCAATTCAGCGTTCTCATGACGATGGTACCAATACAGGGAACATCGATTTCAGTGCCATGCTGAATAATCCGATGAGTCTAGAGTTGGGCTGCTGCTGGTTTCATATTCCAAGCCAAAATCTTGTGAATGCCTTCAAAACAGATGCTGCTGGATTACCTCAATTTGAAAGTTTCAACGATACTGATTTAGATCTAACAAATAATACGGTCGATCCAAGATTGGATCATACAGTGGCTCAACCAGGCAGACCTTGGAAATATGAAACATCATTAATTTATGATGAAGACGAATGGGCCAGACAGCCAGGTATTTACGGACCATTCTCTTCATTGAAAGAGAATGTTTCTCCAAACTGTGAATGTTTTGAAAGACTTCCACCGTTCATGTCCAGTTCAAAAAACACGATCCTCATCCGTTATGCTGACGTGCTCCTCTGGAAAGCAGAGGCATTGATTGAACTGGGAAGGGAGTCAGAAGCCATGCCGATTATCAACCAAGTAAGAGCACGTGCACAGAACAGTACGGCACGTTTGCAGGATGGAATGGGAATGGACTTATCCAATTACAACATTGCCCAATATGATGGTACTGGTTGGAATCAGGATTTTGCACGAAAAGCGCTGAGATGGGAACGAAGACTAGAACTCGCAATGGAGGGTCATCGCTTCTTTGATCTTGTTCGATGGGGCATTGCTGATGAGACTTTGAATGAATACTTTCTTACAGAAAAAGAGAAAAGAGAATACCTAAACACAGCTGGATTTGTGGCTGGAAAACATGAATACATGCCAATTCCGCAACAACAAATCAATCTGAGTAATGGGAATTACAAGCAAAATAAAGGGTACAACTAAACAAATAACATCTAATACTTTAAACTAAAATGAAAACTAAAATGCAAATCAAAAAACTATTTTTATTGGCTTTCGTCGTGGTGCTCGGAGCATTGGTCTCCTGCAAAGACGATGATACCGTATCACCAGGTGATGCGTTTATTATCAGTTTCTCAATCGATACTGAAAGTGGCTCGATCAATGAGTCCGCAAAAACCATTGAGGTGGAGTTAGAAGCAGGTGTTGACGTTACAGCGCTTACTCCAACAATCCTTATTTCAGAAGGAGCTACAGTTTCACCTGCTTCTGGTACTTCGTTGGATTTTTCTTCACCAGTTCAGTTTACTGTTACTGACCAGTCGGGAAGTATTACTTCAGTCTATACTGTTACTGTAGCAAGTGCAAATCTTCGAAAGATCGCCTTCATAGGCGTGGCAGCTGAAAATACTACTGCCTCATGGGATGCATTGGCTGGTTCGGATTATAATCTGGACGATGACAAGACAGCAGCTGCATGGTTTGCAGCAGATATGGTTTCACCATCAACTGAGTTGGCTTACCATTCAATCGAAGATGTAGCTGGTGGTGCTGACCTAAGTAGTTATCACGCCATCTGGATCCAGTTTGACGGTGGATGGTGGGGTGGTGAAGTAGCCCAGTTTCCTAACAATAACAACCATTGTATTATTAGTAAGGCTGGAATTGGCTTTGATACCCCTTGTAACCAGTTGGCTACTGATTTCATTACTAAAGTAAAAGCCTATTATGAAGCCGGTGGTAATATCTTCTTCGGTAACTACGCTGGTTCTATGGTGGATGATATCGGTGCAGTATCCTCAGCAGATTATGCTCCTAACAATTCATTTGGAGGTCTTGGAGTAGATGATGGTGCTACAGGTGGTTCATGGGGAGTGGTTTGGGCCGGATCGCAAACAAGCCCACTTTTCGAAAATATCGCTGTAAGTGCAGCTGACGGTTGTCCATCTCCATTTTTTGAGCTACTTGCTTCTGGTACACTGAAGAAAAACAGATCCAATCAATACAACCTTGCCTTTGGACCTTGGGCTCCAAACGGTGATACAGATCCTTTGGAAGATCGTGCAGCCAGCTTTGAGTCTTTGACTGGAGGTAGCTTCCTGATCACCAACTGTGGTGAAAATGAAGGACTAATGGTTATGTATCCGGCTACTGGAACAAAAGGAGCTGTGATTAGTGCTTTGAGCGGTACTTATGACTGGTACGTAGGTGGTGTGACCAATAGTGACAACATCAAAGTTTTGACTAAAAACACGCTGCTATACCTTGCTGATTTAGAATTTGAAGATTAAATTAAATTAAAGGGTGACTCTTGAAATGGAGTCACCCTTTCTATATTATGCTTAAACAAATATCTTTTTTACTCCTCTTTTTCACAACCTTACTGTCCAATGCGCAAGTACGATATGCTGAACTGTATCGTCCGCAGTTTCATGCCACGCCGCGAACAGGTTTTATGGGAGATCCCAATGGTCCCATGCGATTTGATGGAAAATATCACCTCTTCTGGTGGGGACACATGGTCTCTGATGACATGGTTTATTGGCAAGAGCTTAATAGCAACGCGCTGAATGGCACGCCATCCGGTTTCGGAAATTGGTCGGGCTCAGTGGCTATGGATATCAATAACACAGCGGGGTTCAATACTCAAGAAGATACGGCTATGATCGCTGTTTATACTTTGAATGACAATGCTACACGCATTCAGCATCAAGCCATATCCATAAGTCTCGATCACAGCACCTTTGACTATTTTGATGGAAATCCTGTCATTGAAAGCGATCAACCAGATTTCCGTGACCCACAAGTATTTTGGTATGAACCCACAAGCATGTGGGTAATGGTTATTACCAAACCGCTCGACAGAGCAATTGAGTTTTATACATCTCCTGATCTGAAGACATGGACTTACAAAAGCAAATTCCAGAGTATCAGAGGAGCAGTAAAAGAAGTTTGGGAGGTGCCAGACCTCTTTCAGTTGCCGGTAAATGGCGATCTGAATAATAAAAAATGGATACTTACCTGCGGAATGGGTCCAAACAGGATGCAATATTGGATTGGTGATTTTGATGGCACTGAATTCACATTGGATGCTAATGACAACCTACTCACTGGCAAACAAGTAGAAGGCCTAGTATTTGCCAACTTTGAATCAAATTATAACGGTTGGACTATTGAAGGAACCGCATTTGGTTCAGGTCCAGCGTCTGGCACATTGGCTAATCAGGATCCAGTGATAGGTTATACTGGTCAAAAACTAGTCAACAGCTATATTGATGGCGATGCTTCAACTGGTAAAATGACTTCCGCCGATTTCACAATATCTAAGCGTTTTATTAATCTTCAGATTGGAGGGGGAGCAGGAAATGGACTTGATTTTAAAGTGATTGTTGACGGCAATGAGGTCGAGAAAATTCGCAGCACTAGAAATTCAGAAGCTATGCAATGGCGGGCGATAGATGTGAGTGCTCACATGGGTAAAACTGCAAGGATTGAAATAATTGATGAGGCTACTGGGGGCTGGGGGCATCTGCTCGTGGATCATATTGTTTTCTCTGACTTTGAATACGACACACGTCTGGAAAACGCAAACTGGGCTGACTGGGGCCATGATTTTTATGCTGGCAAGTCTTTTAGAGACTATGATGAAGCGGATGACAGAAAGATTTGGCTTGCGTGGATGGGTAACTGGACCTATGCACGAGATGTTCCCACTAATCCATGGAAGGGATGTGAGTCAATCCCAAGGGAATTGTCACTCCAAAATGATGGTAATGGGTATCAATTGATCCAAAAACCAATCGTTGAATTACAAAAACTGCGAGAAGATGAATATGTGAAATCTAATTTCAGTGTGGAAGGGACTCAGGAGATCACTGGATTCCAGCCGGAATGGAATGTATATGAAATACAGGTTTCATTTAGAATAACAAAAGACAATCAAGTCTTTGGGCTCAATCTAGCAGAAGGGGACGATAGTAAGCTGGAAATCAAGTTTGATTCGCACAATTCAGTGCTTTCAATCGATAGAGGTACAGAGCCTTTTAGTTATGCTTTCAAAAGGATCACTAAAACGCCGATTGTGCTACCTGCTGATAGTATTCTTGACTTGCATATATTCCTTGATCAGTCGTCTGTCGAAGTGTTAGCTAATGACTACAAGACTTCTACAACTTGTCTTTATTTCAATAGCCCGAAGGCAAAGAAGATTTCAGTTTTTTCTGAAAATGGATTGGTACAAGTTTCTGAGTTCAAGGCATGGAAGCTTAAATCGATATGGGGTATGTCCGTTGATGACATGGTACTACCTGAAGAACCGGAGATATTAGACATCCAGAAAAAGGAACCTAGGGTGTATCCAAACCCAATTCCACAGGGGGGTGTATTAAGGATTAATTCCACTGATGTGGAAACGCTTAAGCTGACAGATATGACAGGAAGAAGCACCTTGGTATTGAAGAGAGAAATGAATGGCTATCAACTCCCTAAGCACATGGCAGCAGGCATATACTTGTTGACTATCAAAAGTGGAGCACAATTACGAACGACTAAACTAATTGTAGAATGAAAAATATAATATTGTTTATTGGGATTCTGATATGGATATCTTCATGTCAGCAAAAGCACAAGGAAAATGAACAGACCGTAGCGATTGAGACTAGCTATAGGCCGCAATATCATTTTTCACCACCTTCTAATTGGATGAATGATCCTAATGGAATGGTTTATTATGAGGGGGAATATCATCTGTTTTACCAATATTTTCCTGATGGATTGGTTTGGGGGCCAATGCATTGGGGGCATGCGGTTTCTCCCGATATGATTAATTGGGAACATTTGCCTATTGCTCTTTATCCTGATGATCTTGGCTACATTTTCTCGGGTAGCGCCGTGGTGGACTATGAAAATACTTCTGGTCTTGGTACGCTTGAAAAGCCAGCAATGGTAGCTATATACACCTACCACGATATGTCTGCAGAAAGGCAAGGTCGTGAAGACTACCAAACGCAAGGAATAGCCTATAGTATAGATAGGGGAAGAAATTGGTCGAAATATTCTGGTAATCCTGTAATTCCAAACCCTGGTATTCGTGATTTCCGTGACCCTAAGGTGAGTTGGAATGAGGATAGTCAAAAGTGGATTATGATCTTGGCAGTCAAAGATCATGTTGAAATCTATGCTTCTGATGATTTAAAATCATGGGAAAAGAAAAGTGAGTTTGGGAAAGAGCTTGGAGCGCACGGTGGTGTATGGGAATGCCCTGATCTGTTTTCCATAGAGGATGATAATGGACAAACGCGATGGATAATGCTAGTGAGTATAAATCCAGGCGGTCCGAATGGTGGCTCGGCAACTCAATATTTTCTTGGTGATTTTGATGGAGTTGAATTTAAACCACAGGATTCTATTACACGCTGGCTGGACTATGGTACCGACAATTATGCAGGAGTAACCTGGTTTGGAGTGCCTGAAACCGATGGAAGAATACTGACTATTGGTTGGATGAATAACTGGAACTATGCAAATAAAATCCCTGAATCAGGCAGTCGTGGCAGCATGACAGTACCTAGAGAATTGCAGCTTGTGGGAAATGATCTCTATTCAGTTCCGGTTAAGGAACTAGAAACTTTGAGAGAGGGGAAAGAGCAACTGGATGAAACAGCTAATATTGTGAGCTTAAGTGGTGCACGTTTGGAGTTCAATTTAGAAATCGATGATAGCAAACAGTTTGAGCTTTTCAATCTTATTTTTACTAATCAATTAAATGAAAGATTGATTGTTGAGTTTTCCGAAAGACAGGTTATCGTTAATAGGGCAGATGCGGGTAAAAATGACTTTTCTGATCAATTCATTCCGATCATTGTGACGCCATTAGAGTCCACTGTTAAGAAAGTTCAAATATATATGGATCGCACATCGCTAGAGATCTTTATCAATGGTGGAGAACGCTCTATGACACAACTTATCTTCCCGACAGTACCTTTCGATGAGCTCACTATAAAGGACGAGGGGAGTTTAGTCTCGGATGTTATCATTTACACTTTGAAGTCAGCAACACAGGAGAAGGATGTTGAGTGAAGTAGGATTAGATTAGATAAATGCTGTGAACAATGCTTGATAGGTTTAAAGCTTTTAAATAATCCAGACAATAAAGTCCTTTCTAGGAGTAAATACATGATTCACAGAAATGCACTAATTTGAGTCTTATGCTAAGTATTCATTTTGAAGGAAAATGGCTTGAATTTTATCAATATGAATGATCATTTATGATTCGGAAAATGAATAGTCAGTGGTTAAAGCTTGGTTTTTGGATAGTTGTGATAATTTCGGCTTTGCTGTCGGCCTGTGAATCATCATCTAATGAGCGAGGTAGCTTTACTATTGGTTTTTCGCAATGCACCACCTTTGACAGTTGGCGGCAGTCTATGCACGAAGAGATGTTTCGAGAGCTTTCTTTTCATGACGATCTCAATCTAGAAATCAAAGATGCCGGAGGTAATAATGAAAAACAGATTGAGCAAATACGAGCATTCATAGATCAGAATGTAGACCTATTGATCATTTCACCCAATGAAGCGGCACCAATCACCCCACTAGTAGAGGAGGCATTTCAGCGAGGTATTCCTGTAGTATTACTTGATCGTAAGACAACTTCCAGTTTTTACACAGCTTATGTAGGAGCAGATAATTTCAAAATTGGACAAACTGCTGCTAGATATGCTTGCGATTTACTTAAAGATGGTGGCAAAGTCATTGAAGTAAAAGGCTTGCTTGGCTCTACTCCCTTTATCGAAAGGCATAATGGGTTCATGAACGTGATGGAAAAAAAGGAAGGGATCGAAGTGTTTTCTTTGGAAGGTGACTGGGGGGATAAACGAGATGGAGAAAAGGCCTTTATCAAATTGCTCGAAACTCGAAAGAAATTCGATTTAGTATTTGCTCATAATGACATCATGGGCTTTGCTGTTTTTAATATTTTGAAACAGTTTGGACTTGAAAAGGAAGTTAAAATAATAGGCGTGGATGGTCTTGCAGGTCCCAATGGAGGGATTCAATATGTTTATGATGGTATTCTGACAGCAACCATTCTATACCCATCCGGTGGAGATGTTGCTATTCAGGTGGCTGCAGAAATCTTGCACAACAGACCCTATTCAAAAGAAAATCAGCTCACTACCACGGTTATAGACAGTGCTAACGTGCGAGTGATGCAAATGCAGACCAACAAAATCCTAGGTCACCAACGCGACATTAACCGAATGGTAGAGAAAATCAGTCAGCAGCGGGTGGTATATAAATCTCAACAGTATTTTCTGTATCTCTTGGCTGCTTTGTTTCTAATAAGTGCCCTATCGTTTGCCTACCTACTTAAGTTGCTACGTGAGCGTCGGGAGATCAATAAGAGCTTGAATAAGCGCAACATGGAGGTGACTCAACAGAAGAATGAAGTGTTGGAAATGTCCGAAAAAGCAAATGATGCAATTCAGGCGAGGATTAAATTTTTTTCTAATATATCGCATGAGTTCAAAACCCCGCTTACGCTGATTCTTGGTCAGTTGGATGAACTTCAAACCGAGGAAGGGAATGGGTCTGGAAAAGATACCAGTATGATCCGAAGGAATGTGACACGCTTGGCTCGTCTTGTAAATCAACTAATGGACTTTCAAAAGCTGGAAAACAATCGTATGCATGTGCAGGCTGGTCGTTACAATCTTGTGGCTTTCATTGATGAGGTGGTCAAGGCATTTAAGCCGCTCGCTCGGAAGGGTAACTATCAATTTGATTTTTATCCATCTCAGCCAGAGTTGTGGGTGTGGTTTGATAGTAATATGCTGGATAAAGTTTTTTTCAACCTACTATCAAATGCATTCAAGTTCACCCTGAATGGTGGTAAAATTCAGGTCAGACTGGAAGTTCAGTCCCAGAAGAATGAGGTATTGATTGCTGTGGAGGACAATGGTATGGGTATGACACAGAAAGAGCTTTCCAATGCATTTGAGCGCTATTTTCAGGGTGATGAAACAAGGGTAGATGGTACTGGTCTTGGATTGGCACTTTCCAAAGAATTCATTGATCTGCATAAAGGAACTATTGTAGTAAGTAGCGAGAAAGGAGCTGGTACAAAGTTCAACGTCTCTCTCAAAATGGGTGACTCGCACTTACAAGCTAATGAGAAGCTCCCTGAGCTTCAAATGGTTATTGCTGATGAAATTAATTATGATTTCGAGGAGGTAAATGAAGTGAAGGAACCTGAAACGGAAATGGTCAAAGACCACACGATTCTGATCATTGAAGATGATCACGATCTGAGATCGTTTTTGGTTTCTCGACTGAAAAAATTCTTCAATGTGTTGGAAGCAGAAAATGGAGATGCAGGCATCAGCATTGCTCTGGATCATATTCCAGACTTAATTCTTTGTGACATGAAAATGCCCAAGGTCAATGGAAGTGAGGTGCTCAAAAAAATGAAATCTGACCTGCGCACATCACATATCTCCTTTGTGGTAATGTCTTCAAATGACACCTTCGATGAGAAGATAGGTGCCATCAGGCAAGGGGCAGATGACTTTATCAGCAAGCCTTTTAATTTCAGGTTGCTCCACGAGCGAATCAATACCATACTCACTAACCGACTCAAACTTCGTGAGCATTACGTACATGAGTTACCGATGGAGCAGGGTACAAAAACTGGACCTAATCTGGACAAAAAGTTCATGAATGATTTTGTGACACTTGTGGAAGAAAACCTCTCAGATCAGAATCTAGATGTAAATGTTATCTGTGATAAATTGGGACTGTCAAGGATTCAACTTTACCGTAAGGTGAAGTCCATGCTTGGCTATAGTGTGGCCGACTATATCACAAGTGTACGGTTAAAAAAGGCCAAATACCTATTAGTGAATACAAGCGATCCAGTTTCGGAGATTGGCTACAATGTGGGTTTTTCATCTCCATCGTACTTTTCTGCGACTTTCAAGGGTCGTTTTGGAGTGACTCCCAAGGAATTCCAAAAAGCAAATCGAAAAAGTTGAATTACCAAAATCTTGGATGATTAGGGAAGGATCAAAATATTCCAATAGTATTGAAAATTAAGTTCTAACAAAAATCAAAATCACATGAAGGCGCTCGTATTTGGAGAGATTCTTTGGGACATCATAGAAGGCACCCCACACTTGGGTGGGGCGCCGCTCAATTTTGCTGCTCATGTGCAGCAATGTGGTCATGAAGCCGCCATCATATCAGGTTTGGGAAAGGATGAGCTGGGCAATAAGGCATATTCAATGGTGAAAGAATTAGGTGTCGATATATCCCTAGTACAACGCACAGATGTGAGAACCGGTTATGTCCCTGTCACATTGAAGGATGGTCAGCCAGATTATGAGATTATCAAAGATGTGGCCTATGATTACATTGAGTCTTCAGCGCTTGATCATGAAAAAATAGGTCGTTTCGATACTTTCTATTTTGGATCTATCATTCAAAGGAGCCCAAAGTCAAATCAGGCGCTTTACGATATTTTGAATCAGCACACATTCGAGCATATTTTTTATGATGTGAATCTCAGAAAGGATTCCTATACCAAAGAAATCATTGAAAAGTCAATGGCACATTGCACATTACTTAAAGTCAATGACGAAGAGGTGGCTGTCCTGAGTCAAATGATTTTCGGGAAAGAACAAGACTTTGAAGATTTCAGTAAAAGTGTTTGTCAAAAGTATCCTCAGATCAGAACAATAATCATAACTGCGGGCGCGGATGGTAGCATTATTTTTTCAGAAAATGAAATTCACAGAATTCCAACCGAACCAATAAAAGTCGTTAATACTGTAGGTGCTGGAGATTCATTTAGTGCCGCATTTGCATGTGTATTCGCCGATACTTCTAATCCTGTAAGAGCAGCTCAGGTTGCTAACAAAGTAGGAGGTTTTGTGGCATCCTCTCACGGGCCAATTCCTGAATATCCAGATTGGCTCACAGATCTTGTTTCAAGACCTGTTGCATGAAAGTTGGTTAGTAGTTTTTTCAATGGTTCGATGGAATTAGATATCAATTTATTAGCTACCAAGCAGTTATATTTTGAAACAATATTTATAAAGTAAGCAAGTGCTATCTCTTTGTAGAAGCAAAAAATACTCTGGTGGATCGAACGACTATTCTGAAACAATCAATTGATTATCATCGCAATTAATCCTTTGCCGATATCAATGTTGGAAGATTTGATTGTTATAGTCAAGAAATCGCCGAATCAATGAAATTACTACTATTGTTAAACTTGAAATGTTACTAAACTAAATCTGTAATAACTATTGTGGAATCATCAAAGCGACCAAGATGAAATATTGATGTCGCCAATCTTTCGAAGGAGTGGAATTTAACTCTTAACCTGAGTTCGATAAAAGGAATTAAAAAATCAATCTTCAGTTCGTCATTGCGGCATTTTCATTTCTATTTTCTTCCCTTGAGAGATGAAAATTGCCGTAATCTAATGGTATCCTTAATAGATGCCGGACAAAATACGCTTGAGAAAAAGCTAAATCGTATTTTTCCGGCATGACGTTCGTTTTAACCATAGAACTCAGGTTCTTACTAAACCACCAAATCATCTCCTGTCCCTACGAATTTATCAATCTGCATGATTTGGAATCTGCCACCGCTGCCCTTTGAAAATGAACAGAAAAATGGCCAATGCCGGTTAGACATTGGCCAATACGGCTCAAATTGTTTGTAGCTATATTTGAAGAAAGGGTTAAAGTCTGATACCCGACCCTTAATCTCACTTCCACACTTTACTAGATACTATAGTCTCTACTTTTTTATGAGTATCTAGGACTTCTTGATGGCAGGGTGCTTTCAATGTAGTAATAGCTATCCTAAGTTCGCCGCATCATCACAACTGACCTTTTTTGAAGCCATAGGTGTTTTGACCAATGAAGTCCTTAGGGAATTTATCATCACCAGCAAAGCCGATCTCCACCGTGCCGCTATCTTCAGGGATATAGTTGGTCCCGAATACGTAATCCCAAAGGCTAAGACTGATTCCGTAGTTCACACCACTCTTGCCTTCAGGTAGCACAGAAGCATGATGGTACAGGTGCATCACTGGATTGTTGAAAATATACTTCAAAGGTCCCCAGGTGATTTTGACATTGGAGTGGTTCAAATGCCCGATGGTTATCGCAAAGAAATGAACGATGTAAGCTTGCTCTGGTTCGAATCCACCAAGTATCATTACGCCAAAAGTTTTGAGCGGCTTGTACAAGATGTTTTCCATCCAATGGTATCTCAAGTGAGCAGCAAACCCCATTTCTTTCACGCTATGGTGTACCTTATGGAACTTCCAAAGAAATGGATATTTGTGAAGCAATACATGGGTGAACCATTGAACAAAGTCCAGAATAATGAAGAATACTAACAGCTGAGTCCACATATTCCATCCGGAAATATCGAAGAGTGCAAGGCTCTTGGCGGTGATATTCATATCAGCAAAGAGTATGCTGAGCATCTGATATATGCCACTGATAGCAATGGAGAAGATGAAGAAATTGAAGAACATGTAGAAACCATCTAGCCAAAAATCCTTTCTGATGATGGATTGGTTTTTCCGCCAAGGAAATGCTATTTCCAATCCCCAAGCAAATAGTGAAATGGCAATGAGTCCCCAAAAGTAATTGGTATACCATGGCACTTCGAAGGTGATTGACTTCCAGGTCCAATCCACAGTACCCCAAAATGCATTTGCGAAAGCGTCTAAATATTTCATTTTTTCTAGTTTATTAATGTTGTAATGCTGTCTTGTTCATATGCTAATTCATCGAAGTAGCTCCATTCGGTCCATGAGCCTTCAAAGTTTTTTGCTGTAGTATAATTCAACAACTGTGTCAAGACAAATGTTGTATGAGCAGAGCGTACCCCACTATGGCAATAAACGATGATTGTATCTCCTTTGTCAGCAGAGAGTTTACCGTATATAGCATTGAGTTCTTTTGTTGATTTGAATTTCTTATCTCCAGCATAATTCACAGCCTCTGACCAGTCGATATGCCTGCTTCCCGGTATTCTTCCTCCTTTACTAGCACCTTTTTTCATTCTCTTACCAGAAAACTCATCTACAGATCGGGTGTCTAATATCAATGTGTTTCGGTCCATTGCGCCTTGAGTGCCCTCTAATGAAAAATAATATTTCATAGAGGGAGTTTTAGATAATTGAAAATTGGTGGGAATTGGGTCAGACGTTAGGGCTGAAAGCTCTCCGTTGACTCGTTTCCATGCGCCCAAGCCACCGTGCAATAATTTCACTTGAGTAAAATCGTAATTCTGTAAAACCCACCACAATCGCGCAGCATCGCAGAGTCCATTGTCATCATAGATAATGAGCGTGTCTTCATTGGAGATTCCCAATTGACCAAAGAGCGTTTCTATCTGTAATGGGCTAGCCATCATTCCCTCATATGGATAGGAAGTGTCTTCAATAGCTGATCTCCATATGTTGATAGCACCTGCTATGTGTTCTTTTTCAAAATCTTCTTGCTTCCTAAAATCAACCAGTTTGATATTTGGATGCAAAGCGATTTTTAGGAGGTCTTCAGCTTCTATCAAATATTTTGATCGAACAACAGTTGTTTTGGGCAAGAAGTTTTCTTTCTCACCTTCGCCTTTTTGTTGGCAAGAGGAGAGGAATAGTGCTAGAAGCACGATATTAATCCTCCAACTCATACCAATCTATGTTAGCTAAGTTTGCTCGTCTACCAACAGATTTGGCAGGATAGTTAGCGACTAAGTAATTCACTATGACTGCTTGATTATCCCCCAAATCCCAAAGGTTTTGAGTTTCCTGCATCCACTTGATGGTAGCATTCCATCGCTCGGCATTCATTCTATTTTGAATGATCAATTTTGAAGAGTGGCAGTTTGTGCAATTATTGACAACCGTCATTAAGCCTTCGGCTTCCACCAAGCCTGTCCTGACATGGATCCCATTTTCAATTTTATTTGGATCTTCGGCGACTGCCAGCACCGCTATTTCTTGCTTTTCTCTAAAAGCGGATAACTCAGGGTCTATGTAGTAATACACCAACATACCACCAGCTAGTATGGTAAGTACTATGGCAGATTGAAGAAGGTACAATGCCCTTTTGAAAAGTTTGTTGATGTTAGATTCGTTGCCCATTTAGCTGACTTTTATCGCTATTCTGTGACATGCATTGTTTAAGTAACCTTTTGGATTCCATCCTGGCACCAGCATAGGCTGTGCCACACCTCGAGCGTCTGTGGCTTTGGCCCAGACTTCATAATAGCCTTTCTTTGGGAATTCTACAGTTGCAGAGAAATGCTGCCATGCCAGTCGGTTAGCTGGATTTTCCAAAGTACATGAGTTCCAAGTTGATCCGAAATCTATGGAATATTCCATTTTTGATACTTCAAGTTCTCCTGCCCAAGCATGCCCCCTTATTTTGAGCGCGGTACCTTCATCTACCATGGCACCAGATTTAGGGTAAGTGATCAGTGATTTCACAGGCATAGACTCTATGATGCACATGTCCTCTTCCTTCACTTTATCACCAGGAGCTACAGGTTCGCAAGGTGTTTTGTAGGCATCACCCGTCATTTTAGGCCCATCATGGACGATATTCCTGATGCTAATCCTATTGATCCACTTGCCAGAAACAGATGCAGGCCAACCGCCAGCCACTAGCCTCAAAGGATAGCCATGTACCAACGGGATATCTTCCCCATTCATTTGAAAAGCGATTATCGTCTCATCTTGAAGTGCCTTGGACATTGGGCAGCCTCTCGAGATGGGCTCTTTTCCGGGATCACCACTTAAGTGTTTGTCAGCGGAGTGAAAACCAATGTAAACAGCATCATCCTTGATTCCTGCATCC
The DNA here is from genome assembly GCA_964351625.1 of uncultured Marinoscillum sp. Lineage (GTDB taxonomy): Bacteria > Bacteroidota > Bacteroidia > Cytophagales > Cyclobacteriaceae > Marinoscillum. Next base: position 10,941 of record CAYGOV010000038.1, on the reverse strand, counting down.
TCTAGAACATCTCTTAATCTGACTCCTGTCCATTTCGCACAATGCACTGCCCCTACGGTCCATTGATTACCTTTGGCGGGAGGATCAAATTCGCTTCTTCCATTGCCACCGCACTCCAAAGTCAATTGATAAGTGTATTTTTTGAATTTGGACTTTAGCTCAGCGAGTGTGTAGGTCTTTTTGTTTTGGACAGATTCACCGTCTATAGTAAGCGTCCAGTTTGAAGCATCAATTTTTTCTGGTACGAGCCCATTATTTCTAATGAACATATTGGCATTTGGTGTGATCAGATCATCCATTATATGGGCTTGCGCTTCAATGTTCCAAGGTTTGTCATTGAGAACCACCATTTCCTTGTTTTTACTAAATAATTTGAAGGGGTCAGGGTCTTGTAAAGCCAAAGGCTCGTAGCCTTTTGGCATGGACTTCCCAAAGACTATATCAGCGCCAATTAGTACTGCTAGAGAACTTAAAGTTCCTTTTTGAACGAAATCACGTCTTTTCACTAGATGTTTTTTAGGGGGCTACTCATTTTAAAACGCTACAATTTAGGATCAATATACTTGGCCCAATGTAATAATTGTTACATATAGATACTTGCACTAAAAGTATTCTTGTGGTTCAACTTAACTACTAATGAAAATGAAAAAAGATTTTGAGACCAAGTTTACTGGCTGGGCATTTATACTCGCGGCTCTATTATTATGGGGAGGCTGGGTACTGTCCTCACATCAGCATGGAGAGTATTTAGTAGTCGCCGATTTTGAAGCTATCGGCGAAAGTGTATGGTATTGGATTTGGATGTATAGAATCCATATTTTCGGTTGGGTGACCATGGGGATCTCTTTATTTGCATTGACTTCCATGATCTCCAAAAACCCTTTTCGCGTCATTTTGCTACCGGGTATAGGTATGGCAGTAGTTGGGACCTTTACGCTCGCGATTGCAGCAGCTTTCTATTATAACTTTGGTGCTTGGGGAGTTGGTAAGACTGCTGGTTTATCTCCAACTGAGCTACAGGAATTCATGAATGGCGTGTTGTTTACGAATCAATATGTGACTTGCTTCGTGCGTTTTGGTAGAATATTCTCTGGTGTTGGTTTGGTTTTGCTTGGCATTGGATTCTACAAGTCAAATATGCTTCCAAAGTGGTTGAGTTTATTTACAACGATACTTGGTCTTGTAGCTATGGGTGTGATACTAGGTATTCCTGATAATTTCGAAATCTATAAGCCATTGTTTCATTTGAAAGTGATTTGGCTAGTGGCAATGGGAGCTATTATCTTGACTAAAGGGATAAATCAATCAGAAGCTGAGGCTTGATTGATTCAATATATTAACGTTTTACGCAATTAAAATATATGTCGTTAGGTTAAGGTCATTCTGAATTTCAATCAGAATACTTTGGAAGATGAGAAGCCAGAATAAGATCCTGTAATAAATTCAGTGTGATCCTGGTGGGCTATCCAAACCTTAACTTAACGACATTTTCTTTAGGTTTTAAGGGTAAGGGTTGACTAGAATTTGTCTCCACTGAAAGAATTATTAGGATCATGTAGTTTTATTGTTTTAATGAATAATTAGAATCCTAGCTATTTTTTTCTGAGCTGGATATTCCAAAATGCTCATAGCCAAATAAGCACTATTGTAAATGAAAGACAGAAATTAGGATTGTTAAAGTGAGATATTTTGGCGTGATAGCGGAGGAGGTTGGTAGAGTAGAGCGTTTCCATTTCAGATGCTGAAAATTTGGAGCAACTAAAATTTCATTGCTCTGATACGCGCTAAGGGTTATTAGATTTGACTTTTCAACTTGCCGTAAATCAAGTGTTGACAACATCGGCTGACTTGAAGGATGGTGATGAAGTTGCGTTTTTACCACCATTTGCTGGCGGATAATGCCTGAATTTAGTAGATATCATCGCCAAATTAAGTTGCCAGAGCTAGGTAAAGCTGGACAGACCAAGCTTCAGAAGGCGAGGGTACTTATTGTAGGGATGGGTGGTCTCGGCTGTTCATCTGATGAATATTAACCTAGGTACATTGGCCAAGGTCAATGCAGCCTTTTTCACTAAACGGGATTACTACTATAGGATCATGGCTATTGTCCACGAGGGTCTCGTAGTGGTTTTCAAATCAAACTCAATGTGGTACTCATCAAAGGAGTGAATAATCAAGAAATTGGGGATTACATATATTTGGCGAAGGATGAGTATATAGCGATAAAATTCATTGGGTTTATGGCTTTAGGACTGGCTTTTTAAATAGGACAACACTGTGGTGGGAAGAGTGAAATTTCTATGAAGAATAATATAAATCTTCAGGATTCGGAAATATGGGATCTTTTTATAGGTGGGAGCGATGCAGCTTTTGACCATATCTATCAGAGCTATTTTGATAGATTATATAATTATGGATGCCAATTTACCCCCGACCATTCACTTGTAGAGGATGCAATCCAAGAGTTGTTCATTGAATTGAGAAAGCGATCAGCCCACCTCTCCAAAACAGATAAGATACTTCCGTATCTGTACAGTGCTTTCCGTAGAAAAATCATCAGGCTAAGAGACAAAGCCCAAAAGAATGTGGAATTCGACTATTCGAAGAGTTTCAACATCACATTGTCCATTGAGGATAAGATCGTGGCAAAGGAGCTTGAAGAAGAAGATTTAAAGAAGCTACATGAAGCCCTAGAAGCCCTCCCTGAGAATTATAAGGAGGTTATTTATCATTTCTATTTCGAAAACCTTTCCTATTCCGAAATACAAGAAATACTCGGATTTGATCATGTGAAATCCGTCAGGAATTTGCTTTACAAGGCACTCAAGTCCTTGCGTAAACTGATTATCATATTTTTAGTCATTCTCTTTACGTGATGCAAATACGTCAGCTTTACAGACCCTTTTTAGTTGTTTTTTATAATTATTTCAAAAGTGGTGATGTCATTTTGGAAGTTGCTGTCCTATACAGGCAACAAACAAAAAAACTTAACATGAAAACAAAAGCACGATTAACCCTTTTGCTAAGTATAGCAGCAATCATGACCCTTTTCCTAACTGGATGTGGAGATAGTGATGAGACACCTGAGATTCAACTAGGCGAGTTGAAAGCCAAAATTGATGTTTCGTCGATTAGTTTTCTTACCGATCTCAACGCAATTGACGGCCGTCGTATCAAGGCTAACCAATCAGTAACCTTTACTGATAAGAGTTCCGGTAGTCCCGACTCTAGAGAATGGACTTTTGAAGGAGGTCCAGCAACTTCCGCTGATTCACTAGCTACTGTAGCTTGGACCGATCTTGTTGGGCAGGTGAAGGTAATATTGACAGTTACCAGATCTGCTGACGGAGAAATCGATGCAGATACGCTAGACCTCCAAGTTGGCCCGGTGGAAATACTGAATAGAGCGGTTTTTGGTCTAGAAGATCAAGAATCAGAATTTGACGCATCTAGTAAATGGTTCTTCTGGACGCCAAATGATGGTACGGTATCTGTAAGTCTTGAAACTACAGATGGAGCAAACGCGACAGCTCAATCATTAAAATTGACCGCAGCTTCAAACTTTGGTGAATTCCAATTGCGTCCACATGAAAACGGAGCGGAGTTTTTGGCCTCTTTAGCATCGAACACTACTTATGTCTTCAGCTTTTATATGAAAGCAAGTGAAGCACTTACGCTCTCTGAAGTGAGCTTGTTGAACGTAAAAAATGATGATCCGAAGGAAGGTTGGTATACGCCACTATGGACTGGTGATGCTGCTATAGCTGACCCAAAAGTGACGACAAATTGGACTCAATTCTCTTATGAATTCACCACCGCTGATCTCTCTACTTTTGGTGATGAAGGATATGCTGATGGAAAAGCAGACAATGCTGGTCCTTTCTTCAAGCATTTTGCTGCTATCACTGGTAGTGAATTGAATGTATGGATAGATGAGATGTCACTTAAAGTGAAGGATACTGAATAATATAATAGCTTTAAATTAAGTAGGCTATTTTCAATTGCCGAACAAGGTAGAACGATGAATAACTTATATCACGACATAGAAGATTTATTAGCCGATGAGCTTTTCAGGAATTGGGTAAAACACCCAACCGCTGAACTGAATGCACATTGGGAGCTTTGGATAAGCAATCACCCTGACAAAAGGGAGATGATGCAAGAAGCTAAACAGATCGCTGCTCGTGTGAAGTTTTCAGAATTCAAACCTACTTCGGAGATAAAAGAACAGATTCTAACAAATATTAAAGCTGAAACACCAGACTGGAACAGGTCTAAAAGAATTGACCTGTTCCAGCCATGGTTCAAGATTGCCGCAATTCTCGTATTGGCACTCGGACTTGGAGCTACCGTTTTCTTTTTAACTCAACCAACTGTAAATCAGGAAGTCGCATATACTGAGCATATATTGAAGGAAAATCCTATGGGTGTTCGTTCGCACTATATCTTATCAGATGGAACAGAGATTTACCTGAATGCTGGGAGTAGTATAGAGTTTCCTAAGAAATTTGTAGGGGAGGAAAGGGTGGTAAAATTGAGAGGAGAGGCCTATTTTGAAGTGTATCATGACCCTACCAAACCCTTCAAAGTTGTTGCAAATGATTTGACAGTAACAGTACTGGGTACCAAGTTTAATTTCGATGCTAATGCTGGATCAAACTCAGTGGCGCTGCTAGAAGGAAAAGTACGTTATGCCGAGAAGCTATCAAGTTCAGATACCATACTTGCGCCTGGTCAGATGGCTAAGTTTGATCCACAAGCATCAAGTTTTCGTTTTTCTGCATTTGATGAAGAGGACGTGATCGGATGGAAGGATGGCAAGTTGGTATTCAGAGATGCGTCTTTTGAAGAGGTGCTTACTGATCTCAGAAAATGGTACGGTGTGAATATCAAAATAGAGAATGAATCTCCCAATGTCAATTGGTCATACACGGGAAGTTTCAGCAATGAAAGTTTAGAAACAGTTCTGCTTAATATGAGCACGGTGAAGGGATTTGACTATGTGATAGCGCGACGTGAGGTTACGATATCATTTGCAGACTAACTCCCCATTATAATCTTTAAAGAACTATAAAAATGATTAGATTCAAATCAGGTACGCTATACCTGCGTCTGATGAAACTATTTCTATGCCATTTTTTAATAATTAGTGCTGCTTTAGCAACTCCTTCTTCAGGACAATCTAATAGCACGCTCGATAATATAAAGATTCATATCAATGGCAATTATGAGATAGAGCGGATCTTTAAGATCATAGAAAGCAAGACCGATTTGTCTTTTGCTTTTGATAGAAATGATCTTCGAGAAGCATTGAAACAGAAAGTGGTGATCTCAGAAGACACGGAAAAGTCAGTGCAAGATCTTTTGCTTAAAATTTCCAAATCTGGTGATCTGGAATTTAAAAGGATCAATAATACTATCAATGTATTAAACCGCAAGGCGCCTGCGCAATCGTCCATAAAAAGTGTGGAAAACGCGATTATAAAAGGACGAGTACTTGACGAATTCGGCGAAGGCCTTCCAGGAGCTACCCTTATGATATCTGGAACTGATATAGGTACTATTACTGATTTGGAGGGTAATTTCAGCATAGAGGCTCCAATAGACTCTCGAATGTTGGTCATCTCATTTGTTGGGTACTTGAGGCAGGAAGTAGCATTGAATGCATCTTCTACCTTCATTGAAGTCACCATGAGCCCTGATATTGAAGCGCTCCAAGAGGTAGTGATCGTGGGTTATGGTCAGCAAAAGAAAGAGTCCATAACAGGAGCTATTGGTAAGATTGAGAGTAAAGAAATATCACAGACCAAAACGGCCAATGTGGCGAATAATCTAGTAGGCAGGGTACCAGGCCTTGTGATCAATGCCAGAGGAGGTCAGCCAGGGCAAGAAACAATGGAAATTTATATCAGAGGAAAAGGTACCACTGGCGATGCGTCTCCTCTTTTTGTGATAGATGGTGTGGCTAATCGTGGATCATTCGAAAGGCTAAACCCAGAAGATATCGAGAGTATTTCCATCTTGAAAGATGCCTCCGCAGCTATTTATGGTGCTCAGGCTGCGAATGGCGTTATTTTGGTTACAACCAAACGTGGCGTGTCTGGCAAACCTAAATTTAGCTACAGCAATTCCTTTGCTATGACCCAGCCAGCCAAGCGACAGCAGCTCATGGATGCACCCCAATATCTCACTTGGCTAGATGAGCGAAACAGCCGTAATGGCAGGCCGCAGATTTACAAAAACGTCATTGAGGACTACAAAAACGGCGAAAATGATCCCAACGTCTGGGCCAATACCGACTGGTGGAGTGAGGCCATGGACGAGTGGAGTCCACAATATCAGCATAACTTAAGCCTCTCAGGAGGATCTGACAATCTTAAGTACTATGTTTCAGGTCAGCACCTCTATCAAGACGCCATTTTCAAAGGTTCGGAGTTTGGTTTCCGACAAAATAACATTCGATCGAATATTGATGTGCAAGCCACCTCTTTCCTCAAGATAGGTTTGGACCTTGCCGGTAGATTGGAAAACAGAACGGGACGTAAAGATCAGGAGGCTACAGAGGGCGTGATTCGTGGTGTATATGCTATGGCGCCTTTCGAAACGCCTTACTATGACAATGGTTTACTTCGAAAAACAAGTACAGGCAATATCATACCTCAACTAAATGGTTTGGCGGGAGGAGCGGACTATTCAACACTAACATTGAATAATAAATTATCCCTAGATCTCTCCTTATCACAATTGATCGAGGGACTTTCTTTGACTGGATTTGCCTCTTATGACCTAAGAAAAATTGAAAAGAAGGAAGTTGGAAAGCCATATGATGTTTACTTCTTAAACGAGGAAAAAGAATATGAAAGTGCTAAAGACCAAACGGGAAATGTCTCACTTTTCCAGCAGTTTGATAAAGAATTTAGCATTACCCTCCACTCCAGACTGAACTATTCGCGCTCCTTCGGTAAGCATGCTTTCAGCTCATTCATCGCCTATGAGCAAAACCAATTGGAAGGTGAATACATCGCTGCCTCTAGGATCAATTTGGTATCATCAGATCTGCCTTTTTTATTCACAGGGTCCGAGACCAATCTCAACAATGATGGTAAAGGTTGGCAGTCTGCTAGGGTCAATTATTTTGGTCGTTTCAATTATCAATATGATGAAAAATACCTTTTGGAGTTTACGCTGAGACATGACGGCTCACAAAATTTTCCCACGAATAGAAGATTTGGTACGTTCCCGGGGATCTCAATTGGATGGAGATTATCAGAGGAGCCATTCTTGAATGTTAATTGGTTGGATGAGCTCAAACTCAGAGCGTCATGGGGTAAGCTAGGCAATGATCGGGTAGTAGGTATTAATGGCTCGCCGGCTGCTTTTGAGTATTTGAATCTTTACAATATTCAAAATGGAGGCGTTTTCGGTGAAAACAGAGCACTTTCTACTGGGCTCACTCCAAGTGCGGTAGCCAATCCCAACATTACTTGGGAGACCGCTAGCAAGCTCAATTTGGGCGTGGACCTTTCGGTGATGAAAGGTTTACTTGATTTGACTACTGATGTGTTTTATGAAGAAAGGTCGGACATCCTTGCCCGAAGAAATGCGTCCGTTCCACTTTATACCGGTATAGAACTTCCCAATGAAAATATTGGAAGAGTAAAAAATAAGGGAATTGAAGTTTCAGTGCTGCACAGGAGAACGCTTGGTAATAAATTCCAATACCGAATAGGAGGGCAGTTCACTTATGCCAGGAATGAGATTATTTTTATCGATGAGTCTAGTTTTATACCGGATTATCAAAGAGTGGAAGGTAGCCCAATAGATTATTTGCTAGTCTATAAAGCAAATGGACTGTACCAAAATGATGAAGAGATAGACGGTTCACCACATTTTCCTGATGCAAAACCTGGTGACGTTCGCTTTGTAGATGTGGATGGAGATGGAATCCTCACAGCAGATGATCGTATATTATTACCAAAAGGTCCCACGCCTAGAATCGTCTACGGTTTTTCTTTTGGTGCCAGTTGGAAAGGACTGGAGTTCAATGCATTTCTTCAAGGACAAGCAGGGGCAAGCACGATCTATCGCCCTTGGGATGTCAATCAGGATTCTTGGTATTTTGAGAACAGATGGGTTTCTGAAGAAGCCACACCTGATGCCAAGAGCCCCGGTGCCTGGGACATGTCCAGCAGTAGTATCCAAAACGTATCTACCATTTGGGTGCGCGACAATAGTTTTCTCAGAATCAAAAACTTAGAGTTGGCTTACACGCTGCCTCAGGCTTGGACCCAAAAAGTTCAAATATCCAATTTGAGAGTGTTTGTAAGCGGCTTTAACTTGGGATTTCTCCACAATTCGGTGGGTTTATATGACCCTGAAAGTCGGTCTGATACAGGATGGTACTATCCACAACAGCGCGTTATTTCTACAGGTTTGTCAGCAACATTTTAAAGCTCGAAATGATGAAATTAAAACATACGACATTAATAATATTGCTCGCCACTTGCTTCTCTTGTAATGATCTACTGGATATCAAGCCATTAGATGCTGTTTCTGATGCGGCAGTATGGAGCGATCCAGCTTTGATGGAATTATATGTAAACGCAAGATACGATGAGCTACCTCATGGCTATGTGCAGTGGGCTGGTGGACTCAGAGTGACTTCATTGACAGATGAGTCTTACGATATTCATCAAGGTTCCAGGTTGGTTAATAAATACACACAAGGCGAATTAACACCCACCAATTTGCACCTCTTTGGTGGATTTTGGATTCAGGCTTATACAGCCATTCGAAACCTGAACCTGTTTTTAGAAAATGTAGATCCGGGTATTGGCGATCCTGCACGTACGGCACAGTTGATCGCCGAAGCTCGATTCATCAGGGCTTGGTTTTATACTGAATTGTTTTCCAGATATGGTGACGTTCCGTTGCTTTCAAGCACGGTCACGCTTGAAGGTGCTGAACAAATAATTGAAAGAACTCCTGTCTCAGAAATAGTAGCTTTTATAGATACCGAGCTATCAGAAGCTGCACTTGACCTGCCTTTGACCAATGAAGGTGCTGACTTTGGAAAAGCAACACGGGGAGCTGCCTATGCCTTACAGGCGAGAGCACTTCTTTATGGTGCGAGTCCACTATTTGGTACAGGGAGTAACGAGGAATGGCAAAAGGTTTCAGACGCATGTGAAGCTTTGTTTGATTTGGGCGTGTATTCACTTTCAGGAGATTACGAAGGAATGTTCCTCAACCCAGCCGATCCAGAGATCATTTTTTTTAAGCAGTTTGTGGGACTGAGAGGCCCTGAGGTCAGCTTTCAGTCTGGCTATTACATGCCATCCGGTGGTCATAATATCGATGAATGGAGACTTCCAAATGGTAATGTAGGTTGGTCACAAGAAAATCCGCTCATGAATCTCGTGGCTGAATTTGAAACGACCGATGGGGAAATTCCAATCCTTGGTTTTTCGGGTGATGATGACAACCTGACGGCCGAAATAAACCCCAATGCTACTAACTACGATCCAGCGAATCCATACCTAAATCGTGATCCTAGGTTGAACTATTCCGTAGTTCACGATGGGTCTATGATCAATGATCGGGAAGTGGAGTTTTGGGAATGCGGGACTGATAGCAGATGCGAAGATGTAGATAGTTGGTGGAATGGTGCTTTGATAGATCACACGATTAGAAAAGGTATAGACCTTTCATGGGAACCAGGTACAGGGTTGAGTAGTAGCACGCCTTATGTCTATATGAGATTGGCGGAGTTTTACTTGACCTATGCTGAGGCACAGTATCACCTAGGTAACACTGGAGTTTCTCAGCAATATGTGAACATGGTGAGATCAAGAGTTAATATGCCACCCATTGAAAGTTCACAAACTGGCTCGGATCTTTTAGATAAGATCAAACATGAGCGAAAAGTCGAATTGGCATTCGAAGGAAATCGCTGGTATGATGCACGCAGATGGAAAGATGCTGAAGTGGATTTTGCAGAAGATGCGATCGGTCTTGAGGTGATGAAAGATGAGATAACAGGAGATAAAAGTTATAGATATTTCGTCCAACAACAACGATCTTTTCCCGTCAGTCATTACCTATTTCCAATTCCTTTTGAGGAAATGAGCAAGACCAACTGGATACAAAACACAGGATACTAATGAATATATCCACACGCATGAGTTTTCTACTGTCAGCGCTTATCATTCTTTCGGCTCACTTGCTATCATGTAAAGAGGAAATTGTTCCAATGGTTGATGACAAAGACACCACTGGTATAGTAAATGACACCTTGAACGTTAGCGAAGACTCAACTATCATCCAGTTGGAGGTAGATTCGGCAAAATATAACCTTGGAATATTGATCTATAATGCAAGCCAAGGAAGTGAATTTTGGTCCGAGTTTAACACACGAGTGGGTTTCGTTGCAGTTGAAGGGGCCTCTGTCAATTTCAAAAGAACATTCTTAAACAAGAATCCCTATCTTGAATGTATCGGTGAAGGTACTTCAGGAAATTATGGGATGCGGTTGTCTCTTTTCAGATCGTATTTGGATGATCAGACTTTGCCTGCAAAAATATCCAGCAGAGTAACAGGATTAAGATTCAGCGCGATGGGATATAGTGAAGCGCCTTTGCTTGTTCAAGTTTTTGATGTCAATGGAAATAAGCTGGCCGAAGAGACTTTCCAGCTCGATGCGCATACTTTTAGATCTTATGAAATGGCGTTTCACGATGTGAATGCTAAAGAAGTGAAAATCACCGCAATGGTAGGTAGTGATGGTAAGGTCTCGACCTTCGGAATTGACGATATCTATTTAATGACGACAGAGACAGATCCCTTTACCCCACCGCAATCTGATGCGGAATTCTTGAGTTGGCTTAAAGAAGCATCGTATAATTTTTTCGAGTGGAATTATGTGGAGACAGGTTCTGACCT
>CAYGOV010000037.1:0-30107 GCA_964351625.1 uncultured Marinoscillum sp. | reverse complement strand
CATCGCCATTTAGATCACTTGCAGTTACTATCCCAACTGAAGTGCTATTTGCACTATTTTCATCAATGGAAAATATCTGATTGGTGATAGTTGGTGGCTGATTGGTGTCCAAAACATCATTCAAATTAATAGTGATCGTAGCAGAAGCATTCAATGCTGCATCAGCTACCTGCACCGTCAATGAGAAACTCGGTGTAGTTTCAAAATCCAGCTCAGACACATTAGCGACTGTCAAAGCACCGGTTGCTCCATCAATGGCAAAAGCATTGTTTGTATTGCCGGCAGTGATGGAATATGTTAACACATCTCCATCCGGATCGAATGATTCTATTGTGCCTACTGATGTTCCGAGTGGGCTGTTTTCATCCAGACTGAAAGTCTGTGCATTGATCTGTGGCGCTTGATTGACGGCCTCATCTATATCATTTAGATTGATGGTAACAGTAGCAGAAACCGTAGTTTCTTCGTCCATTACATTAACCGATAAGGTGAATACTGGTGTCGTTTCAAAATCCAAGGCATTCACATCGTTTACCGTAAGAATGCCATCTGTGTTTAAAGCAAAAGCATTATTGACGTTACCATCAATAATTGCAAAGGATAGATCACTATCCTTATCAGTAGCGACTAGCTCAGCCACCAACGATCCATTCCCTAAGTTTTCATCGATGGCAAAGGTCTGATCATTGAAAATTGGCACATCGTTTATAGGCTGAACTGTAAGCGTTACCAACTTTTCGTATGTATTGTTTTCAGGCTGTCCGTCATCTGCCGTAATGGTGAAGACTTGTGTCCCTGAAGAATCGGCTATAGATGAGAATGTGATGGTTAATGCATTTGCATCGAACACCACATCAGCGAAATCCACCGACTCAGGCGAAATGCTGTAAGTAACTATTTCTCCTTGCTCATCTGCAGGTACCGCATTGGCAGTGAGCGTGACAACTGATGGAGTAGCAAAATCTTCTTGCACTGTCACAAACGATTGTGAGACTTCAAAACTCGGGTTGTCATTTACAGGATTTACATCAAAGCTTATCGTGCCATTATAGTTACTGTAGTTGGTTCCATCATTCACCCTAAATTCAAATGAATCAAAAGCTAATCCACTTTGGTTTGCATTTGGTTGATAGCTGAATGAAGCAAATGAGTTGACTGAAATGGTGGTTAAAGTGGTTATAGGCGTTGTACTCGAATATAAAGTTCCATTGATAGGCAAACGCTCCAGTTTTATGTAAGAAAATGGTTTGTTAGGATCTGTATGATTGTAGACGAAATCAGCCTGTTGGAAAATGTACTTTTCATCCTCATCAATAGTAAGAGCTGTGTCGCCTGTAGTTGGAATAGCCCCTACCTTTATACTTCCATTGATAGCAATCGGCACGGGTTCTCCTTCGTTAAACGTGATTTTCGAAAAGCTAATACCCGTTGTTTGACCTTCTGTGAATTCAGGAAGCAAATCAAAGGTAAGATTGGTTAGAATTCCCGCCGAAGTTCGCGATACTGGTGATGCCCCTACAATCCTAATGATGTTACTAGCAATTTGATTTTGGGCGATTGTAAAGCCTTCCAACAAAGTGCCAACTTGATCAAGCCCTACAAAACCGATCTTAGTTGGATCATATGTTATCTCAAAAAAGAAAGAAGAAAACCCACGGTCTGCAGCCAATTCTGTGATTTCCACAGGAAGATTATATTGGGACTCTGCTGGCACGGTATGATCTGCAATATCTACTCGCGCATCAAAAATGAAAAGGTCTGTTGATCTGGAAATACCCAAAGCATCAGTAATGGTCACAGAGATATTCCCTCCCTTTAAAAGCGTCAGAAGACCATCTCCGTCGATTGTTCCAATGGTCTCATCAGAAACGCTCCAAGTGTAAGGCGCTTGACCTGCAGATCCAGTAAACTGAATTTGTTCATCCCTGATATAATTATTGAAAGGATATGAAAGATTAGGCGCTATTACATTTATGAACTGAGCCGCATTTGAACTTCCTCTTGTCCCCAACAAATCATCATTGAAAACAATATTATTTTGAAGAGACAAATTGTAGGAGTTAATCGCATCAATGTCAGATTCAAATTCAAATTTCAATAAAGTGTCACCTACAGATAATGGGTTAGCATTTGCAAATGCAAGCGTATAATTATTAGTTGTTTTCTCATTCAATTCAATACTTGCACCTTCTAGCAAGGTTCCTTGCTCGACAATTCCTTTCAATCGTACATTCGTCACATTAGAAATAGTAAAATCAAAGCTTCCTGATATCGCATTTAATTGAGATACATCTGAAGTGATAATCGCCATTTGAAAGTCATTACCAGGGAAAATAGGATCGGCTGGTCCAACCACATCTAACCTGAATGGTCTCACCTCAACAATTGTACTGCCTTGCAAACCATTTACATCTACAACCTGAACTTCTGCCATTCCATACTTTTCCGCCAAGTAGTAATCCGTGGACACAAACCCACCAAAAGTTGGATCTGCTAAAGCATAAGTATATGGCGCTGTTCCGCCGCTAACGTAGATCTTGGTGGAGTCTCCATCCGTAATCTGTACTGGACTGGCACTGACACTCAATTGAAGAATCGGATTGATCTTGATCTGGCCGTAATCCATAGTAAAATCATATCCCCCTTCATTGAAGTAATTATCTGATGCGGCGGATAAATTGAATGTTGGATTCGCAACATTATTCACATCGCCCAGCAGAAAATCAACATAAAACAGGACGCCTGAGTCCAGAGAAATTGGGCTGACACCTGCTGCGGTGAATGAAAACTTACGTGTGGTCTTATTTACGTTAGTATTTACCTGCCAGCTAGACAACATGCCGCCTCCAGTACTGAAGGATATAGGTGTCAAATCTTGACCATAGTCAAATACCAAGTTCATGGCAATGATATTCTCCCCAACCACATCATTTGTATAGATGGTATCCATGATGATGGGTACGCGAACAATATCCCCTTCCGTACCTACAGAATCTCTGTTAGAAATTAAGTGTACGCTTACATTCTGTGCAAATAAGGGAGCACACAGGGACCATAAAATGATCACCTGTATATACCCTAAAATTTTAGTTATACTTTTCATAATTAAGTCATTTTTTGGTTTACTGACCTACTATGATTCTTTCTTCAAATTGTATTTGGTCGCCCTTGATCTTAATGAAATAGATGCCTGGATTTAGCCTTATATCTTTGAATGCAATTTTGCCATTCGTAACTCGGGTCGTCTTCTCAAACATCACTTTTCCTGATACATCAATCCACTGCGCATTTACACGAGCTCCTTCATGGTTTGGAATAGTTACTATCGCGTTGTTGACCATCGGATTAGGATATACTCGGATTCCCATGTCATTATTGGTTCCTAGTATAGCTCCAGTCACATACAATTCACCATTTTTTGCAAGTGGTGAAATGTCTGTTTCGTTACCCACCAAGTGAGAAGGCGTTAGTGCTATTGAAGATGAATAAACCTTTTCTGACTTTAATCTCAATTTCAGGTTACCCAATTTGAAATCTTCCTCTAATCCATTCATTAATCCAAATGTCAGATTAAATACGTTTCCTTCTGACACGTTTAGCGTTGGAGAAAATTGTAGGCTTTCTTCTTTTTCAAACGCTACGAATTCCAAATGATCACCCAATGGCAGCTTCAAAGTAAGCGCATGTAGCTGAGCTACATTTGCCACAGTGATTGGAATACTTACCTCTGTGACCAGCTCAGAAAGTGTAGCGGCTCCAATGGTCACTACAGCTTCAGAATAGGTGCTTACAAACTGTTGCTCGATTCGTTTATTTTCAGCCTCAGCAGGGAATGATTGAATCAATCCAGCTGCAAACTGTAGGATATATGAAGCATCCATGGCTGATACGGTACCATCACCCGATACATCACCAGCTCTAGTTTGTCTTGCTTCAAAAGTGATGATCGCTGCAACTTCCTGTAATGTAAGCGCAGCGTCATAAGCAGATACACGACCGTTCAAACTTACATCGCCCGTGATTGGGTTTTGGGAATTGTCAGTGGCCCATGGATCAAAAGTGACATTTCCTAGAACTTGATCTCCTTTAGTCTCTGTGTTAAGGGTGGTATGATATGGACCAGCATTATCTCCCCACCAAGATCCCGTAGCATCTACGGTGAAGGTTCCGGTGTTATTAATGCCGAATCCGTATCTCGTAGTTCCTGAAATGAATCCATTGTCAATAAAGTCATTGTTGGATAGTGTTGGGTTAGATGCTCCAGTGATATACAATCCCCCATTATTACTATTAATTCCATTATCCCAAAACAAAGTATTGGTAATGGTAGGACTAGCACTTTGTAATTCTACGCCATAATCATTAGAGCCTTTAATTATGACATTGTTTAATATTGATTCACTATCAGATGACTCATTTGTAAAGACAATTCCGCTAAACTTTCCAATATTGGTATTTATATAGGTGCTGTCCCCATTAGTATCTCCGCCGTAAAAATCATCAGGCATGTATGTAAATACAATTGACTCATCTGAAGAAGCTCCTCCATTTGCAATTAAAGCTCCTTTTACGGTCATTGATCTTGGCTGAGAACCACAGCAACTACCGGTAGAATTTCCTCGCGAAAAGTTGCTGAATTTTAAAATAACACCAGGATCAATGGTTAGCTTAACGCCTAAGCCTACTGTATAATCAGCAAAGAAATACGGAATGTTATCTATACCTCCAAAACTTCGCTTATATAGCGTTGTGTCTTGGGTTAATGTTTCTTCATTGATATGTATTGCTTTCCACGTGGTGCCTTCCATAGTATTCCCAGAAGTTACCATTGGATAGGCTACCAAAGAAGTAGTGAATGGAGTAAACTCCAAATCTTTGAATACATTATTGGTATAAGTAGGCTCCGAGATGCCAGTTGATACAATGCCCCAATTGTTATATTCAAAAAGATTGTTGTCTAGCGTCGGAGATGCACTAACTAGCTCTATGGCATTGTTGAAATATCGAATTGTAGTGTTTTCAATGAGGCTATTGTCATTGCTGATGTTATTGAACCTAACTAGCGTACCCGACTTAGAAAGTTGCCAAGAAAGAGGTAGTCCATCTCCTTGGGTATCCAAAGGTCTTCCGTAATTATCATCATTCAGCGTGGTAAATACCACCGGGTTAGCAGCAGTCCCAGCAATATGCAATTCACCATTCACTTCTATATAGGAGGTATTGGATAGTTTGAAATGCATGCCTGCGGGAATGGTGATTTTTGTTCCGGAATTGACTAAAGCTGAATACGTAGTGTAATTTGTAGGGATGTAGGTAATACTATCTACCCCAGCGAAACTTCTAAAGGGAAAAGTCCCAGATTGATTGTAGCTCTCTGTTCTTACTCCAATGGCGAAGAATCCAATGTTTTCTACCGTATTTCCTGAGAATGTTGGATTAGAGAACATTGCTAAGTGCACAGGAAATCTACTAATATTCTCCAAACGGTTGTTAGAAAAGGTAGCCGTAGAAGTTCCATAAGCTCCAAAAGCACTACTAGTAGAAAGTTGTATGACACAATTATCTACCAAGAGATTATTATTTTCAGAGATAATAGTCCCTTCGCGAGCATACCCAGTACTATTATTTGTGTACTCTGCATCCCCGCCATATCTAACTTCTGCGTATTTCAATTGAGATTGCATGGTAGATTCTCTGAAATAGATCCCATACCAGTCGCCTGGCGCGGGTGCTGATCCATTTCCATCAATATTTGTATCACCACCTCTACTATCATCTTTTACAGAAGTAAAAATGATTTTTTCTGACGCTGTACCTACTGCATTGATAGCACCTTCGTAAACATCAACTTTTTTGTTTTGAAGTTTGAGTACAACTCCAGGGTTAATCGTAAGCGTAGCGCCATTGGCTATGGATAGATTATTCATGATATAACCGATGTTATTGATACCTGCTATATCCCTTTTGGCTACAGTTGCATTTGCATTGAGCTGAGTATCTATCAAATTGATACCATTACTTCCATTTGCATTGAAAGTGATATTTGTAAAAGTCGGATTGGCAAAATAGCTCATCGCTAAGGGGTCATAGCCACTTGTACTTATTGACACATTGTCAATCGTCGGGGTAGAAGCTCCTTCAAAATACAGTCCATAATACTGAGAAAAGGAAATCTCCGTATGATCCACATTTGCAGATGCTTGGTTCCAACGAATAGGCGCTTGATCAATACCCCCATAAAGAAGTCTCGCATGAGAGATGGATGAGAAGGTATCATCGCTAGTTCCATAGTAATGTATGCTTCCCCATCTTTGAGATGTCGGCTCTGTAGCGTTACCATTGCTTTCTGTGTCATTATCAAGCGCATTTACATAAGGCCCTGCATTGTCGTCAGCCATGGAAGTTATCGTAACAGGAGCTAGCTCGGTCCCTGCTATCTTAAAGCCTCCATACACATCTATTTTATTATAAGTAGGCATTTTTATAAAAACCCCTTCTCCTATGGTAACCTGTGCCGTTTCACTTATGGCTATGCTCTCTAAGATGTAGAGGATATTATCAAAGCCAGCTACAGCTTGCTTATTGAGCGTGGCTGTATAATTAATTTGCTCTGGAAGTATTCCTACCCCTTTCCAGCCTACACTATTGAAGGTATTCCCTGTATAGGAAGGGGTTGTTTGAATGGCCTGACGAAAAGGTGCAAATTCCGTATTGGTGATCGTATTATCAGTGATCACGGGAGATGCCAATCCTCGCATATCTATTCCATTTCTTGCATCAGTAATTAGACTATTAGAGATGGTAGGAGCCGAACGGTTTATGGCAACAGCTGAGCGATAAGAGTAACCTCTGCAACAAACAGGTGTAGTCTCATATTGATATTGAGCAGCATAGTTTGCAAACTTGATGGTAGCATTGTCGATCAAGGAAGTACTGACACTATTCTCTCCGAAGTATATCCCCCCAAAGTTGCCTACTGCTGGTACTTGATTGGTTCCGTCATTTTTGGTATCGAGTGGATTCCCAAAATTATCATCGTGTACCGAGGTGAAGATGATTCGCTCTTCAGGTGTTCCATCAGCAATCAATTCTCCTTGTATTTCAAAATTGTACCCTGATTCAGATTTTATAACTACACCTGGTGCAATGTTGAGCGAAAGTCCAGAAGGGACGATCACACTACCTAGCATCACGTAAGTGACATTGTCAACGTCTGTAAAATTTCTTTTTACGATGGTACCATTTTGTGAAAGTGTCCCTCCCAACAAACCAATGGCGTCATATACATTATCAGAGCTAGAAAAAACATTGTCCGTAAAAGAGGGATTTGCATCAAACGACATAGCTATTGGTGTCTGATCAGATGCAGCAATCGTGTTATTAGAGAATGTGGGAGAAGATGCTCCATTAAACATTGCGCCATAATAGCAATTCGAAATAGTGTTATTGGATAATGTCGGTGAGGCATTGTAAGTTGTTACCCCTCCATAATATTGGGTCCATTTGATAGTCGCTCCATCTATAGATGATGCATCGTCTGACTCATTCTGAAAATGAATACCATACCATTTTCCGGTAGCCGGTGAAGTATCATTGCTGTCCCCGTTGGAGTCTCCCCCAGTATTATCATCATACCATGTCGTGAAAGTGATGGTTTCACCAGTAGTTGCTTCAGCGCTAAGTTTTCCTTTGACTGATAGTGTTGCACCTGGTGTAATTTTTATGATATTCCCCGAAGTGATTGTCAATTCTGCTCCATTTTCAACGGTTTTATTTCCATTGAAATAATAGAGATAACCAGGATTTCTTAAGGTTAAATTCTTCGTGATTGACGCTTGGCTAAGAAGAATCACATTGAAAGAGTTGTTAGTAAAGCTGTTAGTGCCGGCATAAGACACATCCGCTTCACCATCATAAAGTATTGGGTAATTACAAGATGAGATACTTACATTATTTACCGAAACTACTCCGTTAGTAACTGCAATTCCAGCTTGTGTGGCATTGGTAATCGTTGTATTGGAAATGGTTGAAGATGTACTTGCAGCTTCATTTGTGGTCAATGATTCTTTCAGGTAAACACCATAATTACCAACATTGGAAATGCTCGAGTTGGTTAAGGTAAGATTTGTTCTGTCTGCATAAATTCCATTATACCCAGGTAAAGTACCTGAGATGGTTAGGTTATCCGCAGTGACGTTATTTCTAAAATCAAGTGCAGTATTTCCAGCTATATATATTGCCCCATATCGAGATGTTGTAATACTCGTACCAGAGATATCAAAAGAACCATAAGTAGCTCTCACTCCATAGTTGGCATAGAGAATCTGACAATTGGTAAGGGCATTGGTGGTGTTTCCATCAAGTTCTATCCCTCCCCAAATACCTGCAGTGGGTGAGGCATTGCTCGAAGTGAAAGTGACCCCATCCGCGTCAAGTGTTCCATTGACATCCAATTTCAAGTTGTCATTAAAATTCAATACCGCACCGGACTCAATAGTCAGCGTTACGCCTGTATTTACAGTAATAGAACTAGTTACAGTGTAAGGACTATTCGCCACCGTCAAGGTAGCATCGGAGCTATATGTACCTCCAATATTGGTCTGTGCGTAAGTAGCAATCGAGGTAAACAGAAATAGGAGTGGGAATATTTTTTTCATAATGTTATGGGTATAATGGACGTATACTGATTGATTTTATCGTAAAAATTTCTCTTCAAAATTTAATTGTCACACTTTTTGGATTAAATATGAATAATCTTCAAATAAATAGGATTTGTACCTCAAATCAAATACCCTTATGTAGGTATAATCCTCCTCTAACCTGAATCAATTTGGCTTAATTTTTACCCAGTTAAAATGGCTTTTTGATCTATCGTGAATTTTTGTAGCCAGTTTTAAATTAAACACATTCTATCGGAAATACGATAGAGGAACAATTCAACCCATTGATTGTTGTTTAAAAAACAACTAATTCATGATGAGTAAAAGAGTTTGGTTAATCACAGGTTGCTCGACCGGTTTTGGTCGGGAGTTGGTAAAAATAGTGGTTAAAAATGGCGAGATAGCTATTGGTACGGTACGCAAGGCTTCACAAGTAGCAGAACTAGAATCCATCCATCCTGAATTGGTAAAAGGTATAGTATTAGATGTGCAGGATCAGTCCTCCATTGACAAGGCAGCCGCTTTGATCAAAGAAACCTATGGCCAACTAGATGTCTTGGTCAACAATGCTGGATACGGCTCTCTCGGACCGATTGAGGAAACCAGTGAAGAAGAGATGCAAAGACAATTTGATGTGAATGTATATGGCTGTGTACGGATGATCAAGCTTGCACTCCCTTTTATGCGATCACAACGAAGCGGTCATGTACTAAACATTACCTCTATTGCAGGTCTCAACGGTTTTCCGGGTGTTGGCATATATAACGGTAGCAAGTTTGCCTTAGAAGGAATCGGCGAGGCACTAGCTGCAGAAGTACGACATATAGGTATTCATGTTACGAATATCGAGCCTGGGCCTTTCCGTACAGATTGGGCTGGGAGATCAGCTACTTTCAGTGAGGCGAGCATTCCAGAATACAATGAATCCGCAAAGAAAAACATGGAAGCCATCCAAGGAGCAAGTGGGAACCAAGTAGGTGATCCTATCCGCGGCGCTCAAGCCATGTTTGACGTGACGAAACTAGAAAATCCACCGGTACATTTACCACTTGGTGGGCCTGCTCATAAACGTGTTGGCATCAAGCTAGAAGAAATGAAAGCGGAAATTGCAAAGTTTGAATACTTAGGCAAACCAACGGATTATACGGAGGAAGAATTAGCCAAATTGAATGGTTAAAATTCAATTGACGGACTGGTTCGTTTTAGCTCGATAACAAAATAAGAATAGGAGATTGCTTCAAGACTTAAATCTTTCCCAAAGAAGCCAGATTTTCGCTCAGTTGACGCCTCCCCTATAAGGACTAAAATGCAAGAGCCATAAAAAATTCCCAGCCTGTTGGCTGGGGATTTCCTATACATTTCTAGAAAGAAACATTCTTATCCGATCTCTACGAGTTCTATATCAAACACCAAATCTTGACCAGCTAATGGATGATTCGCATCGATAGTGATGGTTTCTTCAGCCACTTCTTTCACATAGACGTGTGTTTGCTGTCCATCTTGGTTGGTCGCTACTAGCGTTTGCCCTACTTCTGGTTTCATTTCTTCTGGAAGCTCTGCACGAGATACTTGCTGGATCAACTGATCACTTTTCTCACCATAAGCCTCATCGCAAGGGATAGTTACGGTTTTCTTCTCATTAATAGCCATTCCATTGACCGCTTCATCAAATCCTTTGATCATCTGACCGGCACCCACTGTGAATTGAAGTGGATCACGCTCGCGTGATGAATCGAAAATTTCGCCATTTGTAAGGGTGCCAGTGTAGTGTACTTTCACTGTATCGTTCGCCTTGGCTGTACTCATAATATTATCTTTTTGTTTTTATAAAGAGGTGAGGAATTAAAACTTAGTGAAGTAAGCAAATTGTCGCACCCGGACGTATGCCCTAAAATGAAGTGCAAAGTTAACAATTGCCCAAAGGATTGAAACCAAAAGTCCCATTTTATGCCTTTAACTTGCGAGTCATGACGCGATACAAGCCTTTCTTTCTATTAGTACTTTCTATTACTTTCTGGAGTTGTAATCCAAAACCAAACTTTCGGCAAGACTGGAGTGGACAGATGGATCTGGGCGACAAAGAGCTGCCTTTCAATTTTTCGCTTGTTCAAGAAAACGAAAAGTGGCTAGCACATTTCCGAAATGGATCAGAGATACTTACTATGGATGAAGTAGTGATAACTGGTGATTCCGTCCATATTTCCATGGGCGTCTTCGATGCTTTTCTTCATGCAAAGCTTGACAACAATATGCTCTCTGGCATCTATCACAGAAAGTTTTCCGGTGATTATTATCTACCCTTTACCGCATTGCCCGGATCGGAAAGATTCATCGGTTCAGTAAAAGAATCAAAAGACTTTTCAGGAAAATGGAAAGTGCTCTTTACCGAATCTGACGGAAGCACTTTTGATGCAATAGGAATCTTTGAGCAAATGGGACAATCACTCACTGGCACTTTCAGAACAGAGACTGGGGACTACCGATTTCTAGAAGGAAATGTATTTGGCGATGAGTTGAAGTTGAGCGTTTTTGACGGAAGTCATGTTTTTCTTTTTGAAGCTCAAATGCAGACAGATGGCACCCTATCTGGTGGGTTTTGGTCAGGTATACATTACTATGCAACGTGGACAGCAGAGCGAAACAAAGATTTTGAATTGGTAGATCCTGATTCTCTGACTTACTTAAAAGAGGGCTTTGACCAACTGGCTTTTATTTTCCCAAACCTAGCAGACGATTCCGTAAGTCTTTCCGATTACCTAGGTAAGCCAACTGTCATCCAGCTACTAGGTAGCTGGTGCCCAAACTGTATGGACGAGACGATCTTTCTTGTTGATTGGCTCAAAGATCATCCAGAAAGCAATCTTCAGGTACTTGGTCTTGCTTTTGAGTATAAAGATTTCGAATACGCCAAAGGCCGCGTATCGAAAATGAGAGAAAAGTTAGGCGTACCTTATGAAATATTGATTGCAGGATCGGAAAGCAAAATAGAAGCTGCAAAGGCACTTCCGATGCTCAATAAAGTGGTCTCCTTTCCTACACTAATCTTTTTAAACAAAAACCATGAGATCATCAGAATCCATACAGGATTTAATGGACCAAGCACTGGTGCTTTGTTTACTGAGTTTAAAAAAGACTTTGAAAAGACATTGGAGCTAATGAAATAGCCTACTTCGTGCGATCGATCGTGAACTGTACGAGTTGAGAAAGGGAGGTTCTGTAAACTGAATCTGGCAATTGTGACAATAGATCGTTTGCTTCCTGATGGTATCTCCCCATCACATCGGTCGCATAATCAATACCTCCTGATGCTTTCACAAATTCTATCACTTCAGCCACACATTTTGGCTCGTCCGCACTGCGTTTGATGAGTTTACGAATTCTGGACTTCTCAGATTTTCCCACTTGATTGAGCGCGTAGATCAACGGCAAAGTCATCTTTTTCTCTTTGATATCAATTCCGGTAGGTTTTCCTATCTCAAAAGCACCGTAATCAAACAAGTCATCCTTAATCTGAAAAGCCATCCCTACCTTTTCGCCAAATTGTGTCATTAGCTCTTGCGTGGCAAGATCGGCTCCTGCGGATGAAGCGCCCACTCTACAGCATGAAGTGATTAGACTTGCGGTTTTCTGACGAATGATATCGTAATAAATCTCCTCTGTGATGTCCAGCTTTCTAGCTTTCTCCATCTGAAGAAGTTCGCCTTCACTCATCTCTTTTACAGCATTTGAGACAATTTTAAGGAGATCAAAGTCATCGTTATTTAGCGAAAGCAGCAGCCCACGAGAAAGAAGAAAATCTCCAACCAAGACCGCTATTTTATTTTTCCAAAGAGCATTGATAGAAAAGAACCCCCGACGATAATGCGAATCATCCACTACATCATCATGCACAAGTGTAGCTGTATGTAGTAGCTCGATCAACGAAGCACCACGAAATGTTGATTCCTGAATTCCACCAGAAGCACCTGCACTTAAGAAGACAAACAAAGGACGCATCTGCTTACCCTTTCTTCTGACGATATAGCTGGTGATTTTATCCAGGAGCATCACATTACTACGCATACTTTTGCGGAATTTCTGTTCGAATTCCTGCATTTCGGCAGCAACAGGTGCTTGGATATCTTTAAGTTGTAACGACATTTAATTTCTCGTGCAATATTAACACCTCATGGTGGCAATACAAATGACTTTTATTTGATGACAACCTTTTGTCTCACGTAAAGTGTTTTATTTTTATCGTATTTCATTATTATCTAATACTTGTCTTGAATATGACCATAAAAGCCACTGAATACTATTTGCTTGATGTCTTCACAGATAAAAAATATGGAGGCAATCCATTGGCGATTTTCCCAGACGCTACAGGTATTGATACACAACTTTTTCAAATCATCGCTCGCGAGCTGAACCTATCAGAGACAGTCTTTCTCTTCCCAGCAAAAAACGAAGAGCCAGTAAGCATGCGTATCTTCACACCTGCACAAGAGCTACCAACAGCAGGGCATCCAACAGTGGGTACGGGTTATTTCTTAGGTAAAGATCTTGAGCATCCCACAAATGGATCCACCGAACTTATACTCAGGCAAAAAGTAGGGGACATTAAAGTAATCATTAGTTACAAAAACGATGAGGTTGATTTAGTAACAATGTATCAACCTTTGCCTGTTTTTGGACCTACTCATGATGATCGCCGTGAAATATTTGCGAAGCTTTTGGGACTGCAAACTGATGACATAGATAAGCTACCAATCCAAGAGGTCTCTTGTGGGAACAACATATTATTGATCCCTTTGAAATCCTGCGAAGCGCTGGCTAATATAGATTTCGATACTGCTATTTGGAAGCAACTAAAACATACCGTCAACAATGCCTTTGTCTATATCTTCACGATTCATGATGTGGAAGGTGGCGATGTAAAAGGTAGAATGTTTGCGCCTGAAACAGGGATAATGGAAGACCCTGCCACGGGCTCAGCAAATGGACCTTTAGTTGCTTATCTCACCCATCATCAAGCTTTGAGTATGCCAATCAAAAGCCTTCAAGGTTATGAAATGGGAAGACCGAGCCAACTTTATTTGGATACCGAAGTAGATGCAAAAGGTAAGATCAGCGCAGTGAAAGTGGCTGGCAAAAGTGTGCTCACAGGGAAAGGCATGCACTTTTTATGACAAGCGAAACAAATATGCATAAATTGCAAAACCATCCAGTACCGCATAGATAAATTGAATGAGAAGACAGAAAGTCAGATACTCTGAAATAATTCCACGTACGCAGCAGTGGCCGATTGTTCAATTGGCTAGAGACAGGAAGCAATTCGTCGAAGAAGTGACTAAAGAGTCATTCGATAGTCTACGAACGATGAGCCACGGCCGATCGCTGCGTGAAGAATTGGAGATGACCATCTACCGTGAGAAATTAAGAATCAAAGCCAATCCTTGGCGCGTAGACCCTAAAGACGACAAATCCTTTTGGAAAAGCATTCAAGATCGCTTGGGAGAATGTACCGCACTCACTCCTGAAGAATCCGCCCCAATTGAAGAAGGACTTCTTAGAGAAATCATCACACGCTACGCAGAGGAAATCTCTGGCAACTTTAAGAAAAACTCCTACCGATTCGCTAGAGGGTTTATCACTTTCGGATTTGCAAGGCTTTTGAATGCGACAAGGGTCAAAGGAATTACATCTCTATTTAGCAAACAGCTTGACCTTGATGATAAAATTAACATAGTCGGTGAACCAGATCATATCCGAGAACTTGCTAAGCGCGGAACCGTGGTAATGGTACCTACGCATTTCAGTAATTTAGACTCCATCCTTATTGGTTGGGTGATCCAGTTTCTGGGGTTGCCTGCTTTTATCTACGGCGCTGGTCTCAACCTTTTCAATCTGAAAATATTCGCTTACTTTATGAACAGCCTTGGGGCCTATAAAGTAGACCGACGCAAGAAAAATCCTGTTTATTTAGAAACACTCAAAACCTATTCGAGTCAAGCACTTCGTCGTGGTTGTCATAGTTTATTCTTTCCTGGTGGCACAAGATCCCGCTCTGGTCATATTGAGAAAGGTCTAAAGCTAGGGCTACTCAGTACAGCTGTAGAAGCACAGCGAATCATGTACGAAGAAGAAAACGAAGGAGCTTCTGCAAAGAAAATATTCATCGTGCCAGTAGTGCTCAACTATCACTTTACGTTGGAGGCCCCATCTTTGATCAATGAACACCTAAAACTTACCGGTCAAGAGCGCTATTACAAAGAAGCGGATGAGTTTACCACTTCCTACAAAATTGCCACTTTCCTTTTCAAGTTTTTCGCCAAAGGTTCTAATATCTCCGTGAGTATAGGCAGAGGCATGGATGTACTGGGCAACTATGTGGATGATGAAGGCAATAGTATTGACAGTCTCGGTCAGGCAATCAACCCGAAGGATTATTTCATTTCTAATGGAGCGGTGACTATAGACCATCAGCGTGAGACAGAATACGTGCGAATTCTTGCTAAGCGTATCGTGGAAGAATATCATAAATACAATCGTGTATTTTCAAGTCATTTGGTGGCCTATACGGCTTTTAAAATGCTCCAGCGTCAAAACCCAAAATTGGATCTCTATAATCTACTCAGATTGCCAGATGAAGATTTGATTATTCCATATATCGAATTCAGAAGGTCTTGGAAACAGCTGCGAAAACGACTTTTCAAATTGGAGAAAAAATCCAAAGTTGGAGTCGCTGCACACATGAAAGAGAAAGCCGACATGGCAATCATGTTAGGTCTAGAAAATGTAGGAATGTACCATGCACAGCGACCACTCATAAGAAAAGGTGACTTTATCGTTGTACAGGACATGAACACCTTGTATTATTATCACAACAGAATGGACGGCTATGGACTCGAAAAATATATCTAGCAAACCTATTGGCGTAATAGGTGCTGGTAGTTTCGGAACTGCCGTTAGCAATATTCTTGCTGAGAAGAGTAAGAAGGTGATTCTCTATGTGAGAACTCCAGAAAGAGCTGAGACACTCAAGTCTACGCGATTGAGTTCAGGTTATGTGCTCAACGAACGCATAGAAGTGACTAACAGTTTAGAGTATGTAGGCAATGAATGCGATGTGATCTTCCCCGTAGTGCCATCGGCAAATTTCAGGGCCATGATGAAGCAGCTAAGTCCATTCCTGAAACCTTATCACATCTTGATTCATGGCACTAAAGGTTTTGACCTAAACGTGGACAGATCAAAAATCAACGAGCACAACCCTCTTTCTCGTAATCATGTGCGCACGATGAGCGAGGTGATCAAAGAAGAAAGCTGCGTAGTGCGTGTAGGTTGTATGGCTGGGCCAAATTTGGCACGTGAAATCAGCGAAAAGAAACCCGCTGCGACAGTCATTGCCAGCCACTTCGACGAGGTGATTCGTGTGGGTCAGCAGCTTCTTAAAAACGATCGATTCCTTATCTATGGTAGTAATGATCTCATTGGTATAGAACTTTGCGGGATTCTTAAAAACATAATTGCCGTAGGTGCTGGAACCATAGCAGGCCTTGATCTGGGCGAAAATGCTAAGTCACTGTTCATCAGCCGTGGATTAGTAGAGATGGTACATATAGGCAAAACGCTCGGAGGCAATGCGCAAGCATTTCTTGGTCTAGCAGGCGTTGGTGACTTGATAGCGACATCCTCAAGTAATCTCAGTAGAAACTTTACTGTAGGTAATCGACTAGCGAAAGGTGAAAACATAACCCAGATCATCGAATCTATGGAGGAAGTAGCTGAAGGTGTCAAGACCATAGACATCATCAATGAACTATCGCAAACCTACAAAGTGCGCTGCCCTATTACTGAAACTTTATTTAAAATCATCCACGGTGAGATGACCGTAAACGATGCTCACAAATACCTAATGAAATTCCCTTTCAGGGCGGAGATCGATTTCATTTAAAGCTCCTCTAGTTTTCAAATTGTGAAAATTACAATTTGAAACCCATCCTTCTAGCATTTAAGACCGATCTAATTAATCCGTCCCCGATTATCTAGTTTCCTGTTTTCTTCTTCCAAGCTATTCTTTAAATTGAAATAGACTTGATTCATCGAAACCTAATTTTTTGAAGAAATGGAAGAAGGACTAATAGAAAAGACAGGCCATGACTTAACGCATTGGATAGATCTGGTCAAGAAAAGTGGCATTGAAAAGCACAAGGAAATCATCAATTTCCTGAAAAGTGAGCACGGCTTCACCTATGGTTTTGCCAACTTCGTCGCATTAAAAACGAACAAATCTGATGCTGGTTCTGTAGACGATGATGTGTTGCTTAAGAATCAATATGAGGGAAAAGAAATCTTGAGACCGATTTATGATCGTCTTATTGCAGAGATTGAGAAATTTGGGGATGATATCACCCAGACCCCTAAAAAAGATAGCGTGAGCTTGATCAGGAAGCGTCAGTTTGCATTGATCAAGCCAGCCACCAAAACGCGAATTGATTTGGGTTTAAAACTGAAGGATAAAGACACCACAGAGCGACTCGGACCCTCTGGTCCTTTCGGTACAATGTGTACACATCGCGTTCAACTTATGGATCCAGCTGAGGTAGACGATGAGTTGATTGCATGGATCAAAGAGGCTTACGATAAAGCTTTATAATTTTTTTTAAGTTGACATAAATGTTTTTTGTCTCTTAGGCGTTACATTGGCATGATGCGACCTCTCAAGCTTTCTTTCTTTCTGTTGACAATACTTTTGATAGCAGCCTTTGGGTGCAGTGAAAAAGATGATCAGCCTATCAAAAACACTTCTGTTTACACAATCTATCGCGCCAATTACAATCCAGTAAGTGGTGAGGTAAAGGTGACAGAGATAGAGCCTGGCGTTCTGGAAATAAAGATTGCATTGCAAAACACAGACCCAGCGGGTAGTCACCCTGCACACTTACATTTTGGATCTGTACAGGAGGTAGGTGAGCTAGCTTTTGCACTCAATCCTGTAGATGGAGCCACCGGCTTAAGCACCACAGTCCTAAAAGAAGTGCAACTATCCAACGGTGATATTTTGACTTACGACCGCTTTCGCGAAATGGATGGCAGCATCAAAATTCACATGGACGACTCCTATTACAAAAATATGGTCTTAGCCTTTGGAAATATTGGGAAGAATAAGGAATACCTATTTGGCGGATTGGCTATCTGCACAGGCCACTAAAAGCTATTTCAATTCGTCTATCTCGGTCAAAGAAAAAGCTTCGGGCTTTTCCGCAAAAAGTAGTTTGGTGGCAGCCCAAGTAATTTGAAATAACTCCGTATGGCGATAGTCGTCCAGACTCTGCTGGCTATCCCAATGACTCAAGGTATAATAAACAGATGGTTGGTGATGATCTCTGTGCAATGAAAGATATTGGCACCCAGGCATAGCGCGAATTTTAAACTTTGCATCGTCGAAAATTGCGATAAATGCATCTACGTTTTCCTCTTTGAGTGTCATTCTAACAATGCGCTTAATCATGTCTCAAAAGTTATAGCTATTGGATAATCATGATGAAGTCCTAGCAATTCGGATGCGTTGCCTTTGTTGATGCCGATCTGTAAAAGGCCATTGCTATTGAAAAAAACAAAGCACTCCCCTGACTCAACTTCGTGAAAATCAGTATGCAGTTTGGAGATACTTTCTCTCCCAAAATGAACTTCGAAACCTTTGTTGCCATTGATGCGCATGATTGTCTCAAACTCTGACTTTAATATATTGGAGATCAAGTTGCCATAATGATCAACTCGGATCACATTGCCCGCAATTTCGCGCTTAGTTACTTTCAAATGTCTAGCGAAAAGAGTTTTGATTTCCGGTAATGCAGTTCCAAAATCCTCTAGAGGTTTACCGTTAGAAATTTGAGCAGCAATAGGAGCTAAAACATCTTTCGCCACAAATGTAGACTTCACCAAATTATCCACTTTTAGCAAAACCTGTAGTTCCGGGGATTGCGTAGAAAGCAGACTAAAAAGCCCGCAATCATAACCTAAGAAAAAATGCCCCTCAAGTTTCAAACCTATAAGCTGCGAAGGTCGTTTGGCATTTAAATCGAGTGCACATATATGCACTGTTCCAATTGGAAAATCTCGAAAAACACATTTTAAGACATATGCGGCATGACCAATATCGGATGGGTTGATATGATGACTTATGTCAATTACAATTAGCTTCGCGTCAATAGCCAGTATACCCGCTTTAACCGCCGCTACATAGTGGTCTTCGGTTCCAAAATCGGACATAAATGTTACTAAGGCCATAAAAGCGACTGGATATTTTCTTAATTAGAAACAAAAATATAGATTCTCTTACCAAGAAAATTCATTCTGATTAGTAAAGATTTCTAATGATTAACAAATATAGCCCCATGATCATTTTATTGATGTTTAAGGATATTAATTGATTGCCTTTTTTACTCATAATAAATCGATGTTAATCACTTTTTTGTACCTTGTATGTACCGATTGAAATATATTTGTACCTCATAGGTACAAATCGCATTGTTTACCCATTCTTTCGGCACATCAAGTTATGAGGATATGAGTACACAAGTCAAGTTAAGAACAAAGAAAATTTCTCAAGGTCGAATAAGTTACTACTTAGACTTTTGGCCACCAATCTCCCACCCCGATACTGGACTGCCTACTCGTAGAGAATTTCTGCAGCTCTATGCTACCGAGAAACCAAAAACTTATGAGGACAAAGACCATAGTAAGAAAGTCAAAGCACTAGCTGAGAATATCAGATCAAACAGACATTTAGCAATTGCCAAAGAGGAATTTGGCTTTCTCTCTAAAGTCATAAAGGCAGATCCACCAGTGATCAAATATCTGGAGGACATCTTGGAAGTAAAGAAACGTACCACAAGTGATTCTACTTGGATGTCATGGAGGTGCATGATTGAAAAAGCTAAAGAGGTGTTCGATGGGAAATTGACCATGAGCCAATTGGATGGCAATCAGTGCGATAAGTTGAAGATAGGCCTAATGGAAAGCCTTAGCCAAAACACAGCGCAAAACTATTTTGGGAAGTTTCGCGAGGCGATCAAAAAAGCTCTCGGCGATCAGATCATTACTCATAGTCCGTTGGTAAATGTCAGGCCAATCTCAATAATTGATACGAAGCGAGCGTTCCTTTCCTTAGAAGAAGTGCGCCTATTAGCTGATACAAAATGTGATGTGGACTGGATCAAAAGAGCTGCGCTATTTACCGCGCTCACTGGTTTGCGTTTTGTTGATGTGCAAAAACTCACGTGGGCAGATATTGAGCATTCTAAAGAATTGGGATACTACATTCGCTTTAGTCAGCGCAAGACATTAGGAGCAGAAACACTACCTATAAGTGACCAGGCTTTCGGGTACCTTGATGAGCGAGGCAAGCCAGAGGATAAGGTGATTAAAGGAATAGCAAGAAAAATGGGAAATTCAGAAAATGAGACACTAAGATTTTGGATTTTCAGAGCAGGAATCACCAAGAAAATTAGGTTCCATGATTTTCGGCACACATTCGCGACAATGCAGCTAACCTTTGGCACGGATATTTACACAGTGTCGAAAATGCTCGGACACAAAAGCGTAAAGACCACTCAGATATATGCTAAGGTCATCGACGCAAAGAAAAAGGAAGCTGTGAATAGAATCATTATTTAGCGTTTTTGATAATAGGAATGCAATGGGAGCAATAATAATTACTATAGAAGGTGTATCATTCGAAATGCCAATGTGTTCGACTGAAAGCAAACTTATTGACGGACTTGATGTACAAGTAATCGAAAAGTTTCAGGAGATCTTTTTTAGCCTCTTTGAAAAGTATGGATCATTCTCAGGATTCATAGCACTTTTACGTGAGTATCTTGCTGCTCAACATCAAGCAATCATTTATGATGAGATGGGTTCATATTTCAAGATGAAAGATATTGGACGTAACATCCAATCCACATACCCAAAATATTCCCCCCTTTTAGGTTTTTTTAAAGTACTTCCTAATACAGATTCAAATGGAAAAGTAAGTAAGGTTCAATCTATGCATTTCTTAATACCCGAAACATATAACCGCTACATTACCTTTTTTATCGACCCTCTCCTCAGCCAAAACTTACATTTAGATGAACTCACCGCAAAGATGTCAGGAGTTAAAAAGGACATTCCCAATACCCTTGATGATATATGGGATCAATCAGAAAAAGGTAAAAAATACTATGATATCATCATCAAACGACTTACAAAAGAAAAATCCCCAGCCATAAATGGCACCTTCCTACGAGAAGAAGATGGTAAACTCTATTGGATAGATGGTGTAAAATCAAAACCCTTTGTTAAATATCTAGCTGGATTTGTTTGGCAGATGCATTTCAAAGGCTGGATCAAACACTGGCAAACTGGACCTACCTATAGAAGAGTCTTGCAAAATACTTTTAATTGCTCATTTAAACATGATCCATTCAAAACATTTGAATCAAAAGAGCCGGACCCAGAATACCAACAGCCTTTTGCTAATTACCCATCCAATACTAGAGGATAAAATAAGAGAGCTAAAAAACGTGGCTACATGGCTATTTTTTAAAGTAGCCATGTAGCCATATTATACCGCTATATGTAGCTATTATCTTTGCAGCATGCAGACGATAATCACAACCAATCTCACTCCGCAGGAGCTGCGGAATGAGATAGCAACAGCAGTTAGGCAGTCACTAGCCGGCATGAAAGCAATAGCACCCACGCCACCACCTGACCCTCCTATGGACACAAGTCAGGCTTGCTCATATCTTGGTATAGCGCACCCAACCATTTACAGAAAAGTAGCAGACAACACTATACCATTCCATAGGCATGGGAAGAAGCTAATTTTCTTTGAAAGTGAGTTACGAGCTTGGATTAAAGCAAAAAAATAACCCTGGCAGCCACCAAGGTTATCAATTCTATTTTTTTATCACGTGGTACTAGCCACATAACAAACATTTAACATGTCAAAATTACAAATTTTCTGGCACTCTCAATGCGAGATCATATTTATTCACATTTTAGCGGCTAAAGAACAGCCGCAGACTCCAGCGATGCGCAAGCGCATAGCAGACCTACGCAGATACTGGAATAGCGCTTATGACAATTACATAAGCTACAAGACTCCTACGCATTTACTACCACACGATCCAGAGTTGGAAGGGAGGGTTGCAGCATGACAGATCCATACTACACTCACCTACTCCATACACGAGATAAGTGGAATACCTCTTCTTTTCTTCTAACAAACCAGATGAGAGATTTGAAGGAAATAGAAAGGGCTGCCAACGGTAAATGGAAGACTATTCTCTCTGATCATTTAGTATTCCTACCTCAATTCAACAATGAGGCTTTCGATTTTATCGAATCCTCTTCCCGACTCCACCAGCTTCAGCAATTTCGAATAGCCATGCTAGAAGAAACTATTGCCCGGATGGCCGAGAGTCCTAACCCGTACAAAACTTTATTTGAACTTAAAAAGACAAAAAATGCCAAAAATTGATATGAAAATAACCAAGCGTCCCTCCTCAGAAAAGCCTGAGAGGGACGCTAAGGAATTAAAGCCAGTCGACAAGATCAGGATACTCTTTAAGGAGTATCTTTCTGATCTGCGGCGCAATACTATTACTGGAGAATGGGAAGTAGATGGAAAGCCTCTTAGCGAAGAGGACATGAACTCTCATCTGCTAGTATTCCAATCAAAATTTACTGGGATAAGTGAGGCTCTATTCTTGAGATTTCTAAAGTCCAATAATGTTACTCCCTATAATCCTATCCATGAGTTCTTTGAATTAAGAAAGGAGCAAATGCCCAAAGGCAATATTAAAGCACTAGCTGAATCCATTCGGACGGATACAGGCTTTAACGATTCGGAGTTTAATCCAAACTTTGTAGAGCACTTCTTTACTAAATGGTTAGTTGGCGCAGTAGCACAGGCGCATAAAAAAGGGGTTAATCCCCTTATGCCTGTACTAGCGGGTACGCTACAGAATACAGGGAAGACCACCTTCTTCCGTAATCTCCTACCTGTGGAATTAATGCCGTATTTCGCAGAACCAAAAGGGCTAAGTGAAATGAAAGATGCGGACTTAGGAATGGTACTGTGCGAAAACTTGATATGCTTCGACGATGAGATGAGTGGACGAAGCTGGAAGGATTGGCAAAGAATGAAGTCCATGCTTTCCATGAGCAGCTATACTATGCGTAGGCCATACGACCGCAGGCAGAAGAAATATCCAAGGCTAGCTTCTCTATGTGCTACTAACAATAACCTTGATATGCTGGGAGACCCCACAGGAAACCGTAGGCTTATTCCTATCAACGTGCTTTCTATAGATCATGCGGCATACAATGCAGTAGATAAAGAAGCTCTCTGGATGGAGGCATACCAGCTGTACATATCTGGCTATGATCACAACCTGAATCAGGAGGATATTAAGATGCTCAACGATTGCACAAAAGACTTTGAGGTGGTAGACGAGACGGTTGAACTTCTGCAAGAGTATTTCGAGCCTCCAAGTGATACTTGTGTAGGAAGAATGACAGCCACCCAAGTAACGCAAGTGCTAATGCGACACTCCTCGTTCAAATTCATCCACCCAAATAAAATAGGTAGTTGTTTGAAGCGGATGGGATATGAACAAAGAAGAGATAACGCCAATGGATCAAGAACATGGGTGATCTCTGTTCAATCACAGTTTAGGTCTCCTTAAATACTATCTTAACCTTTTACTGTCAGTAATGTCAGTAGGGATTATATAAAGGAGCTAAGTAGCTGATAATGAACCGATATTTAAACTGACAACTCGACTGACAATGAACTGATACTTATATTTTAGGTGTCAGTTTTTTTTCTGACACCACTGACGGTACTGACAGTGGTTTACCAAAAACGAAGAAAATCAACTAACCATTACTCTTAATCATCATAAAATCGGACTGTATTGGTCCATATAATCTTGCCGCTGGATGATCAAGGCTTCTTGCTTACCGTCAGTACAAAATTCAGACATTGAAGTCAAGTGCTTCTAATCCCATTCTTACACTTATCACTAAGGTTAGTTGCCGAGTTATTAGAAGTAATTAGGCTGGAATCCTCATTTCCAAGGATCGAATTTGCCCTTCATGTGTTCTTGGTATTGGATGATCAATACCTTTTGAACTGGCTGCTTTTCAGTACGGGATTGCTGGATAATAGGCGCAAATCCATATTCGTGGGAGAAGTAATATGTGAGGGAGCCTTCCTGATAAATGGAAGAAAAATATTGGAAAGAAAAACCCAAATCGACTAACCTCTCCTTTCTCACCGTGGCTTTACCGTCGGGACAGAGCCTTTGAAGTATGGTTCTATTCTTTCGGATCTGTCGGTTCACGGCAGCAATGATCTTTTCGTTTTTCCGCTTGTTTTTGTTGTGGTAGCCTGCACGACATTGATCGCCACAAAATTTTTTGTCTATTCTTCCTGTGAGCGTCTTACCACAAGCAATACATTTTGCATTATCCATTTTAAGTGTATTATTATACGGATAGTTACGGAGCTATACGTTTATAAATAAGATTAAGTTTTGATTTATAGCGTTGTTTACCTAATGAAACCTTCTTCCCGAGAAAGACAAATCACTTTGAAACACATTGTCATAGATGACAAACGAATGATTGGCATCAAATTTTATCCTGATAAGGTGATTCATGCCTTAATCAAACAGCTTCCAAATCCGAAATGGAGTGAGAAATTTGGTATGGTCGTATTGCCAAATAACAGCCAGAATGTGAGTTTAATTATGGATAAGTTCAAAGGTGTAGCATGGATCAATGGGCAATATTTCTTCACCAATAGACCTTTAAACCATGGCACAGAAGAATTAAGTGTGGACAAGTACAGGAAACGTATATCTATAAAGGGATGGAGATTTGTTCCTGAGGATTTCTTACTAAAACTCGAAACTCGAAAATATAGCCTTAATACGGCCAAAACCTACATATCAATGTTTGAAAAATTCATCAATCATTACAAAGATGAAGAGAATCTGATGGCAATCAACGAAGAAATGATACTCAGATATATTCAGTTCTTAATACAAAACGGACTCTCCGACAGCTATGTCAATCAATCTATAAACGCTATTAAATTCTATTATGAAGTTGTAAAGGAAATGCCAAATCGCTTCTACGCTGTAGAAAGACCAATGCCCAAAGAGCCTTTACCTAAAGTCTTAAGTAAAGAAGATGTCGGCAAAATGATTGCGAGCATCAAAAACATCAAACACAAATGCCTTGTGAGCATGCTCTATGCTACTGGCCTGCGACGTGGAGAACTACTAAACCTGAAGATTGAAGACATAGACAGTAGCCGCATGACTCTCCGCGTAGTAGAGGGAAAAGGTAAAAAAGATCGATACACAATCTTAAGCGCAAAGTTGCTTTTAGACCTTCGCACCTATTATAAAGCCCACAAACCAAAAATATACCTATTTGAAGGAGTGGATGGCAATCAATACAGTGCCACCAGTCTTGCTAAAATTATCAAAAGAGCCGCCAAAAACGCCAAAATCAATAAGTTAGTCACACCACACATGTTGCGGCATAGCTTTGCGACACACTTATTAGAAGCTGGCACAGACCTACGAACTATTCAAACATTATTGGGACATAACTCTCTCGAAACTACTCAAATGTATACCTATGTGGCCAATACAAGTTTGCTAAACATTAAAAACCCCTTAGATTCGCTTTGATACAACCTAAGTAAACACCATAAAGAGTGTTTACTGAATTGTTAGACTCTATTTACCTCACCATGAACATTCATCGCTCATTATTGACATTAGTTTCACTTTTTTGCTTCTGGCACGCCAACTGTCAAACTCAGGATGAATTTGATGCATTTGCACAGGAAGTGCTTAATGAAGCTGAACTTCTATTCAGATTGGCGAGAGCGACAGAACTGAATGTAACTTCGAACGAATCTGAACGATTAGCTTACAAACTTTCAAACGATGATATCAAGTCAATAAGTTGGCAATCTGACTCACCAAATCAAATATTAGCTTCTATTGTTTATAATCCAGAGTTGGAACCGGTAAGTCAAGAATCCAACCCCAGAGAACCGAACGCTGGTGAGAAAATATTGATCTCCGCCTATAACAAAACGCAAGAAATAATTGATTCCGGCGATTTGGACTTTGATGGACGTATCACAATTTTGAAACCAATTTTCATTTTCCAAAATCAATTCGAGAATCCCGATATTGAGCATCCGAACACAGAACTAATTGTCTATTTGATTAGAGATGATGCAGACGACCAAGTCATTCCAATGGGAGGAGATTTTTATTTAGAATTTGACGGAAATGGGTTCCTGAATGACATCTATTCAATTGATCAAGATTATTTCCACCCAGAAGGGAGTAAAATTATTGAAGGTGAAGAAGTGATGGGAGTAATTCATGGACACAGTCGAACAGAAGATCCAATTATTTCCGCAACCGAAATCTGTTCGATCTTACTTCATAAGGATATTATCACATGGGAAGATCTAACAGTTACACGATCATATACTGATAGCACATTTACTAGGACCATCTACAATGTCCAATCCAACACCTTAACCATTGAAGAACGTCCGAACAAAGAATTCGATTATATTCCGACATGGGCTGTGCTAATAAGGATCGGAGAGCAGAGATACCTAGAATACTTTGATTCTTCAGATGAGATATCTAGTGAGATTTTTGATAGAATAGATGAATCGTGGCACAAAGGAATTGTTGTTTACAAACCCGAACAAGCATTTGCCCAATACCCAGAACTAACAGTCGGTCGATTGGGTCTAATTGAAGTTCTGATGAAAAAGAGTAAAATCAAATTACTTCCGGACGATATAACTAGCAAAATCAAATAATAAACAGAGTCTAACAGTCACTATCGGTTATGTGCCAAACTGCCTCTTTGCCGATTTCAGCGGGACTAGACCGCAGAATTGCACCTTCTGAAACTTCATCGCTTTTGGATAGTTTTGTGGTTCTGGATTTAGACTTGCAGAACGCAGCTCTTCGTAGTTACCGTTGTGCTTCTGGTGCACTTCCGCTATTTTAGTGCTTTCTGCCAACTGTAGGCACACAAACCGATAGTTTGGCGTTACATCACATACTCACCATGAGAAGCTTTTGCATTTTAATTGCATCTTATTTGCTACTATCCTGTTCGACTAAGCAATCCAATACAGGTGAACATACTAAAGCGGAATTGCCAACATCAGACTCAGATGTATTAACTGCATTAATGATTGCGAACGATCACTATGATAAAGACAATTATGAACAAGCAAGTAAGGGATTTGATATTGTCCTAAGACTTGATTCAACTATTGGCGAAGCACATTACAAACTTGCCTATTCATTGGGGCAACTTGGTGACACCTCAACTCTGGTATCAGTTGAACATTATATCAAAGCGGCTGAACTCAATTATCGACCAACTGACGCATATTACAACGCTGCTATCTACATGAGCATTTTTCACAGTGATTCAGTTGCAATAGAACTCTTCAGGAAATCACTAGAACTGAATCCTGACCAACCTGAAATTTTGAACGAAATAGAGCAGGCAGAAGAACGTCTTAGAAACGAGCATGGCATCAAGGAAATCTGAAAATACGTGATGTAACAATATGTATGAGGCATATGCTTACGTGCTTTCTACAAACGGCATCAGGACCTGACCGTGAGTCAGCCGCCGAGAAAATTCAGCGCCTTTTGGACACTTCAGTTCGCGGGATTTATTCACCTTCACAACGCACTGCTTACTACAAACTTTGGAAGCACCGGCAGACTTCACTATTTTGCAGGTATTAGCCAAGTGTGAGCACACGCCTCATACATGGGCGTTATCTATAAGCATCACTTCGATTAAATGAAATCCTCTAAGAAATTATTATTCGGAAAAACTCTATTAATTGCCTTCATCGGTACAATTGTGGTGACGATTCTTATTGTCTACTTAACTGGATTGACTTCTCATAGATCTCTTCTTGATAATTCTATAATTGCATTAACTATTCTAACAGTTTGTTTTCTCGCATTCCTTTCATTTGGCTTATTTAACGGCCTTAACGTCAAAGATAATTACAGTCACAAGTTAAAACTCACTTGGAGAAATGCTCTCAAATTAAGTGATGACGGAAGCTGGACTCCTGACCTTCCATCCAACATAGAAGCTCCAGATTTGGGTGACGGAATAGCTGGAGTGATCTTGGGTATTCTGCTTTGGATTCTTGTTTCAATAGTTATAGTTTGGCTTCTTATCTCACTTCAAGCTATTATCTGGATAACAATAATACTGCTAATTGCAGCAATATATTGGGTGCTAATTCGCGCTTTAAAATTGATTTTCAGGAAGTCGACTGAATGCGAAGGAAACATATCAAAAAGCCTCACTTATGCTGTAGGTTATACAGTCCTATATGTTGGCTGGATTTATGGAATCGTCTACATTTCAAATATTTTCGGAACTTGAAAATAGCCAACAGATAACACGCGCTAAAATGCAGATGTCAAACTGCTTCTAGCCTACTTCTCTGCAATCCGTCCGTAAAGCTTCGCCTTCTGAGATTTCATCTTTCTAGCATTTTTCCTGCTTCTGGATTTTGCCTTCTGATCGCAGCTTTTCATAAGAAACAATTGTGCGGGTGGCGTAGCTTCACTAGCTTAGTTTTTTATCAGCAAAGTTCGGGACATCCGTACTTTAGCTGATCGTTATCTTCAATTTACTGCATGGAAATTCTGAAGCCCAAACAAGAAATTAACTACCAGACGCAACTTTCTGCAACGGAGATATCGGAGCGACTGAACAACCTACTTGATAAAAAGCAACAAACTGCACCGAATGTATTTGGAGGAACTTACAAACAAAATCAACTCGAAATATATAATGTGAACGCGGGACTTTGGCTAACCCCAAAAGTGCGAGGAACACTTACGAACGATCAATTTCTCCTGAAATTAGAGCCTTCAAAACAATTCAAACTGGCAGTTTTTCTGATGACGGTTATAACAGGCGGACTGCTTATCAGGTTAATTATGGATTCTTTTTCTGGCTGGTACTTTCTTCCTCTTATAGTTGTTTTTTTTCTAACCCTTGTGAACTTCGAAGGGCTTAAGAACTATCGTAAAATCTTGGAAACGATCGAACGAACACTGGAGCTAACGGAAAAGAAAAGAAGATAACAGGCGCTAGCAGTTATGTGCCAAACTGCCCCTTTGCTGGCTTTTGTGCAACATCACCATGAATCTACCGCTGGGAAAAGTCAGTGCTTTCTACTTACTACAGCTCGCAGGATTTTTCTCTTTCTAAACGCAGTGGTTATCTGATACTTTGGAAGCACCGGCAGATTCATTAGTTTTATCGGAACTTGCCAAGCTCGGGGCGCACACCTGCTAGCTTGGCGTTACCAGCAATATGCGAAACTCTATATTCATATTCCTTATCCTATTTCTTACAACTCTGGACTCCTTTGCCTGTAGTTGTTCCGGAACGGAAACGGTTAAACAAGCATTTAAACGTTCTGAAATTGTGTTTGTAGGAACAGTAGTTTCAAATCAACCATATGAACTAAAACAGGAACCTTTAGGGGAAGGATTTATCGATATTTACTACCACAACGAGGTTACTTTTGAAATAACCGATTGGTTTAAGGGAAACTCAACAACATCACAAATCATCTACACGGGAGTTGGGGGCGGAGACTGTGGATTCCATTTTGAAGTAGGTGAACAATATATTGTTTATGCGACTAATAATGGTGTATACCTGGAACTAGGTTCCTCCAAGATGCAGACTAATATCTGTGATCGAACGAACAATCTTTCAGAATTAACAGAGGACCTTGCTCAACTTGGAAAACTTCAAAAACGAACCAAGAATTAAAGTTGGTACGGAATATTAGGAATATCAATAATGGAGATAAAATCAAAGAAAAGCACCCTTATCATTTACTTGACGCTAACTCTAGTGGCTGTGGTAGGGTCACTTTACTTTCTCTTTTTAACTGATAACTTCCCTGAACGAACGACTAAAATCGCTGGAACAGTTGCTGCAGTTATTCTCCTCTACTTGGCTTGGACTATTCTGAACCAACTACAAACGAATCCTACCGAACTTTTGATAACGTCTGAGAAGATTGGCTTTAATAACCAAAAGGGTTGGGACGAGATTCCCCTGTCATCTGTGAACTCTTTCAATTTCAAGAACTTCTATAACGGTTCGAAATGGGTGAGGCAACTGATCCTCGAACTAACAACAGGCGAACAGAAGATTATCGAACTGAATGGACTGGACACGAACCAGGCTGAACTGGAACGAATACTGAACGAAAAGAAAAGCTGGTAATTGAGTAGACGGCCGTGAGCCATAAGCCCACGGTGCGCCTCTCACACCACC
>CAYGOV010000036.1:0-31492 GCA_964351625.1 uncultured Marinoscillum sp. | reverse complement strand
GGTGGTGTGAGAGGCGCACCGTGGGCTTATGGCTCACGGCCGTCTACTCAATTGTAGAGCGTATTTTCATCGTTCAACCGTCTTAAAGATTGATTCCAATACTGCCTTCTTTTTAGAGTATTTATAGTAGTTTCTTTCCTTCAAGATTGAACCAAGAGCTAAGTCCTCTTTTGCCTCCTTCTGTTTTTTCTTCTGGCTTAGACAAGCCATATGAGAAAGTAGTGTATCATAATACTTATTGATGTAATAGGCTTTAAAGCTTTCTTCTCCTTTATCTTTTTCAATTTGAAGTTCAAAGTCAGGAAATCCGAATTCTAGATATTGATAATATGGTTGACCGTTGAATTTCGGGAATTTCTCTATGTATTCAAGTGCTTTTTGGTAGTTGGGTGGTTTGACAATGTTCATGTAGCCCCAAATGCTTGTTCCACAAAAATCCATCGCCTTCAGAAAGAATATCCCTTTTTCAGTTTCATCGGCCAGTCCATAATTAAACAATTCAAAATTGGTTGTCGATAGATCGAATGGTTGATTCTTGTTAGCAACACCACTAAACAACATGTCGTAGTAGCTATCAATCAATTCATATCGCGTCAATCCTTTTTTTTGTAGTTCAGTGATTACCTCATTATTGTCTCTTGGTGTTTCTTCACGAAGATTCCAGTTCACTCTTCGGATTATATATAGATTGAGAAGTGTGTTTTCGTCAGGTGGAGTTAAGAATTGCGTGGTGGTTAATGAGTTTCCAGTGGTTATCGCCTCTCTGATAAAGGAAGCTGAGCCCGACAGTTCCTCGGATTTTATGTTGTCAAGTTGCTTAAAAGTTGATTCTACAGGAGAGTTCCGAAACATGAAGTTCCTGTAAATCTTTGCTAGTTCAATAATATCATCATTTATACTTCCTGCGTTGACAGTTGAAAAACTCAGAAATACAACTAGGGTAAAAAGTAATTTTCTCATTATTTGCGTTTTGTGTTCATGCTCTACAACAGTAAGTATAAACCACTGTTAATTTTCTAATTTTTAATTCATTGGTTCACTGAGACATATCCGTCTGTAATCGGAAGTAAACGGTTACAATCGGATAATGCTTTTCAGTTTCATACAACAAACTAAACTTTCTTACCATCAAATGCAATATAGAGGGAAGCAGTAGCTCAGCGCTTAAGTTATCAACTTACACAAGTTTGTCCCAGACCTGTTTTAGAGGTCATACGAAACCCGCGCGGGTTTCAACTCAAACCTGCGCGGGTTCATATTCAAACCTGCGCAGGTTTTGCTTAAAGTCTGCGCGGGTTTTGCTTCGAACCTGCGCGGGCTTTTTAGGTTTGGATTTTCTATCTATGATGATACCTTAATAGTTAGGACAGGTTAGTATCATTTTAAGTTCTACAATTGTAATAATTTCAGTGGTTAGGCTACTTTTCTTCGTTGATAAAAATATAGTTCTTATGGTATTTGATTATTAGTACGATTGGGTATTCTTTCCAAATTGCAATAATTGAAGAATTCAAGGATCATTAGGTATAAGTCTGTGCATTGATTTAAATCATCTGTACATATCCGAATATGACTTTGAGACTGTTTTAATCTTCACTAGATTAGAAGTTCGAAAATTTCAATATGAAAGGAGTTGTTTTTACTGAATATCTAGCTTTTGTAGAGTTGCATCATGAGTATGAGATGGTGGATAGAATATTACTTGAGTTGGATTTGCCTTCTGGTGGGGCCTACACCTCTATTGGCTCTTATGATCATTCAGAATTGGTTCAAATTTTAATGAAGCACAGTGAATTGACCAACCAATCCCCAAATCATTTACTTAAGGAATTTGGTAAATACCTATTTCACTTTTTTGTGAAAGCATATCCTGTCTTTTTTCAAGGTGGGGGGAACTCCTTTGATTTTCTGTCCAGTATTGAAGATAAAATTCACCCACAAGTATTAAAGCTATATCCGGATGCCGAGTTGCCTAGATTTGAGATATCGGTGCAGGGGAATCAATTGGAGATGATTTATTCATCTCATAGGGCAATGGCTGATTTTGCTGAAGGGCTCATAGAAGCGTGTTTTAATTTTTATCAGGAATCTGCGGTTATAAAAAGGGAAAATCTCAAAGAAGATGGAACAAGAGTCAGGTTCATCATTATCAAATCTTGAGAAGAAAATAGCACTTCTGGAACGAAGGCTGGCGAGGGAAAAGTCCGCACGTTTACAAGCAGAGAGTTTGTTAGAGTCAAAATCGTTGGAACTTTTTGATACCAATTCGGAACTGGACGCTTTGAATAAATCTTTGGAAAAGAATATTCAAAGAAGGACCTCAAGACTTTCGACGTTGATAGATAGCCTTCATTCGGGAGTCTTGCTTAATGATGAGAATAGTCAAATATTATTGGTCAATCAGAAATTCAGAGAGATATTTAAAATCAAATTATCAGCTAATGAACTAGTAGGACAAGATCAAAGAAATGCTGCATTCATAGTCAAAAACCTGTTTAAGGATCCTGAAGAGTTTATATCGATTGTTGAAAAATGCATCACTACTAATCGCGATATTTTCAATTATGAATTGGAAATGATCAATGATAAAATTTACGATTGCGATTTTATACCTATTACTTCTGAAGGCGAATTTGTAGGCCATCTCTGGCAAATACGTGAGGTCACCAACGAAAGATTAACACAAAAGCGAATTTCTGATTCGGAAGAAAAATATAGAGGAATTATTGAGAATTTGGAATTGGGGCTTTTGGAGGTGAACAAGAATCACGAAATCTTAAGAGCCTATACGGCCTTCTGTGAAATGACGGGTTATACGGAAGAGGAACTGCTAGGTAAGAATGCTATGGATGTTTTTCTCCCTAAAGATTTCCACGATAAAATGAAATTGGAAGATGAGAAACGAGAAGTTGGTCAGCAAAGTGTTTACGAAACCCGAATGATCAAAAAGAATGGAGAGATCATATGGGTGATTATCAGTGGCGCTCCGTTTTATGATGAGAATGGATTGGTGGTTGGTTCTATAGGTATTCATTACGACATTTCTGCTCGAAAGCAATTGGAACAGGAACTCAAAGAAGCTAAGAATCAAGCTGAAAGGCTAAGAGAAGCGGAGAAGCAGTTTCTTGCGAATATGAGTCACGAAATCAGGAACCCAATCAATGCTATTATTGGAATGACCAGTTTACTGTATGATACTCAGATGACCACCGAGCAGTTGGAGTATCTGGGAAACATCAAATTTTCG
The DNA here is from genome assembly GCA_964351625.1 of uncultured Marinoscillum sp. Classification (GTDB taxonomy): domain Bacteria; phylum Bacteroidota; class Bacteroidia; order Cytophagales; family Cyclobacteriaceae; genus Marinoscillum. Next base: position 28,245 of record CAYGOV010000036.1, on the reverse strand, counting down.
TCCGACATTCTGCTTGGGCTAATCTCTGGCATTTTAGATATCTCAAAAATTGAATCTGGTAAGTTTGAATTGGTTGAAAGATCTTTTGATCTGAAAGATACGCTCTCGGCTTTGATAGAAATCACCAATTTTAGATCTGAGGATAAGGGAATAAATATCAGTTTGAGACTCGATGATTCTATTAATTTCAAAGTAATTGCAGACATAACGGTCATCAATCAAATCTTTCTCAATTTGATAAATAATGCCTTGAAGTTTACTGAAAGAGGAAAAATACTGATTACAGGAGTACTATTGGAGAAAAGTGATACTGAAGCACATCTTGTCTTTGCCGTCAAGGATAGTGGTATAGGAATACCCAATGATAAGCTTGATCATATTTTCGAACTTTTTAATCAAGGCGATTCGGAGACAAAGCTGAGGTTTGGAGGTACTGGACTTGGTCTTGCTATTGTGAGGCAGCTCGTCGATAAATATGGTGGTTCGATTACTGTAGAAAGTGAACCAGGCGTTGGCTCGACCTTCCAATTTGACATGAAACTGGCGATAGATAAGGATACGCCGGATAAAAAATTTGAATACTCTATTCAATCAAAATCAGCCCATGTACTGATCGTTGAGGACAACTTGATCAATCAAAAATACCTTTCGGGGATACTAAAAACCTGGAATCTAACATTTGATATTGCCGCGAATGGAAGGTTGGCTTTGGATTTAATCGAGTCGAACAAGTACGATGCAGTATTGATGGACATTCGCATGCCAGTGATGGATGGCTATGAAGCAACCATAAGAATCAGATCGGATCACGAGAATCCTAATTCAAGCGTTCCGATTATTGCGCTTACCGCTTCTGCTTTGGTTGACGAGAAAGAAAATGCCCTAGAAGTCGGGATGAATTATCACCTAACTAAACCATTCACCCCGGACCAGCTTGCCAAAGTTTTTACTCAATTTAATCTTATTGAGATGGTAGAGGTACCGCAGGTATCCAACTACAAATTTTCCGAGGATCTTGATGTTGCTTATCTTAATGAATTCTATTCGGAGGATGTGGAAAGAGCCCAAGTCATGTTTGGGATATTTTTAGACACCATAGATAACGAGATAATTTCTTTGCAAAAGGCTTTAGATGAGCGAGATTGGGAAAAATTTGTTTCCATTGCACATAAAATCAAACCTAATTTTTCGATGGTAGGTCTAACTCATTTGACAGAAAGCATGGAAGATTTTGAACAAGGCAAAACGAATTTATCCTTAAGACAAAAAATCATTGAGGACTTCAACTTAAACATGGAAAAAGTTGAAAAGGGTAAAAAAGTTATCGAAAATGAGTTGTTAAAAATGAATCAATATTTAAAGACATGAACTGTATCATAGTAGATGATGACCAAATGGCCCGTGTTTCACTAGAGATGCTCTGCAATAAAGTAGAGGATGTGGAAGTAGATGGCGTATTTGATAACGGAATGGATGCGCTCAATTGGTTGAAAAACAATGCGACGGATGTTGTTTTTCTCGATATTGAAATGCCTAATCTTAGTGGTATGGATCTGGTAAAAAGTATTGAAAACCTCCCTCAGATCGTCTTTATCACTAGTCATGCGGAATATGCGTTAGAGGCCTTTGAACACCACGTGACTGATTTTCTTTCTAAGCCAGTCCAACTTCCAAGATTGTTGAAAGCCATAGAAAGAGTAAGGGAGCTTAATAACAATGTTCGGCAAGAAGCTCAAAATGAAATCTTCATTCGGGTGGATGGGCGATTTGTAAGGCTCAATCTGGACGATCTTCTCTACGTTGAGTCACTGGGGGATTATGTAACATTCGTAACAGATAAAAAGAAGTATATCGTTCACTCAACACTCAAGAATATAGCTGATAAAATCACGAATTCAAACTTCCTCAAAGTACATCGATCATATGTGATCAACCTAACCAAAGTGGTCGATATCGAAGAGAATAATCTGGTCATCAAAGACAAAGTGATTCCCATCAGTCGCGCCCATAAGGCGAATTTGATTAAGAGAATTAACCCTATTTAGACAACTTAACTTCCCGAACACCAAAAATCTACACCCATCTACCAGTAATCGAAAGTTTCCAGTAAGACTTTAATTAGCTCCATACATTCGAGTTAAAAAAAGGGATGGAAACAATTAAAATCATTTTTTGGCTCTCAGTAGTTGTTCTTTTTTACACCTACGTCGGTTACGGTTTGGTTACTTTTCTGTTGACGAAATTCAAAAAATCAAAGAGGCTACCAATTCTAAGTAGAGAAGATTTGCCTGAGATTACTCATGTAATAGCAGCCTATAATGAGCAGGATCTCATAGAGGAGAAAATTAACAACTGCTACAATCTCGATTATCCAAAATCCAAGATTACGACTATCATAGTTGCAGATGGATCAACAGATCAAACCACAGAAATCGTTGAGCGATATCCCTGGGTAAAACTCTATTTCTCGCCAGAGAGAAAAGGTAAGCTTGCAGCAGTCGATCGAGTGATGAAAGAAGTACAGACGCCAATCACAATTTTTTCAGATGCCAACTCCATGATTAATAAGAAAGGAATCAGAAGGATGGTGAAACACTTTCAGTTAAATACAGTAGGCGCTGTTGCTGGAGAAAAAGTAGTGATAAATGGTGAAAAGGAAGATGCCGCAAGTGCAGGCGAAGGAATCTATTGGAAGTACGAATCTCTCCTCAAAAAGCTTGACTATAAGCTACACAGCGTAGTTGGGGCAGCTGGTGAATTATTTGCTGTTCGTACACATCTTTTTGAGACTCCTTTACGAAAAGTCTTGATTGAGGACTTTCTCATCACCATGAATATAGCAAAAAACGGCTATCGTGTGGCGTATGAATCCGAAGCTCAAGCAGAAGAGTATTCTTCGGAAAATGTGGAAGAAGAAATGAAACGCAAGGTCAGGATTAGTGCCGGAGGATTGCAGTCCGTCTGGATGCTGAGAACGTTACTGAATCCGTTGAAATATGGGATATTAACTTATCAATTTGTTTCACATCGGGCCATTCGATGGACGCTTGCGCCACTAGCATTGTTGTTGGTTTTCATCACCAATTTATTGCTGATAAAGTACACTGATTCATTTTATCTATTCCTTTTTGCAGGTCAAATCATATTTTATATGCTTTCTCTTGCTGGTTTTTATGCGGAGAAAAAAAGAGTTCGATTCAAAGCTTTCTTTGTGCCCTTCTATTTCACTTTTATGAATCTAAGTGTGTATTTGGGTTTATTCAATTTGCTCAATGGAAAATTCAGTGTTAGCTGGGAGAAAGCTGCCCGGAGATCAGAATCAAGTAAACTTATTTCCACGAAAGCATGAAAAGGAAGGTAAGTATCATTACTGTTAATTTTAATCAATCTCAAGTCACAATGGAGCTCCTTCGTTCTATTGAGCAACTCGGATTGAATAATCTGGAAGTGATCGTCGTGGACAATGGCTCTAAATCTGATAATCAGACGATCATAAAAACCAACTTTCCATGGATCACCTTTATTCAAAGCGAGCAGAACCTTGGTTTTGCAGGTGGTAATAATTTAGGTATCGCTGCATCTACAGGTGATTACCTTTTCTTTCTCAATAATGATACGGAATTAACTGAAGGCACCATTGATGATTTAGTGAAAACACTTGAAGAACATCCTGAAGCAGGTGCCGTCAATCCGCTGATCTATTACTACGATCAACCGACGCTTGTGCAGTTTGCAGGATATACACCTATCAATAAAATAACTGGACGTAACGAAGCTATTGGATACCATCAGACAATTTCCTTAAGTCAGGAAATTTTTGAGACGCCATATGCTCATGGTGCGGCTATGCTAGTGAGACGCGAAGTGATCGAACAAATAGGAGGGATGCCTGAAAACTACTTTCTCTATTACGAGGAGTTGGACTGGGGGCGGCAAATAGCGCAGGCAGGTTACAAGATTTTGGTGAGTCATCGCTCGGCTATTTATCATAAAGAATCTATTTCTACAGGAAAAAGCTCACCGCTCAAAACCTACTTTCAGACACGCAATCGTATCCTATTTATGCGTAGAAATTACCATGGCTTAGGACTGATGTTATTCCTGATATTTTTCGGATTTCTGGCGCTTCCCAAAAGCATTCTAAAGTTCACTATTCACCATGAATGGAAGCATCTCAAATCATTCTTGGCAGGAGTGCGCTGGCATTTTCAGAATGGTATTCATAGCCAGCGCATCGGTTATATCTATGAAGAATTAAGATCCTGAGGGATTAAGACTTTGTTTCCAGGGTCGGGCGAGAGCTCGGCCTTTTTTTATTATAGGATAGTTTTATCCATAGAATTTGATATGCTTGTGAATAGGCATAAGGTTTTGAGCATCCTTTTTATTCCAGCACAGGAATGATGATTTTATCGTCTCCGCCTTTAAGTGTAGGAGCTTGAAAAGCTTGGCGCTTATATTGCGGGTAGTTTTTAGAGGTTTTTTGGAGGTTGAAATGGCTGGCTGAGAGTTGAGATATCATATTAGAATTTAGCTATCCACATCCCTACCGACTGTTATAAGACCCAATTCGTGACCAAATAGGTCTAGCACATGATTTTTTATCCAAGCGTAAAGTGGATTTTCCCTCCTCAAGACCTCTAAAGAATCGCAACCCAACCACAGCGGCCTACGATAGGTCTTACTGGTTGATTTGTGTCTGTTATTGCTTTTGCTTCACGAATTCAGAGAGTGAAAATTTCTCATAATTATACCCCCGGAGAAATTAAATTTATGATCTAAAGAAGATTAAACCCAATTTGGTAGAATTGAATTGATCGAAGAAAGTTGAATACTTAAGCCATCACCATATTCCCGATTTCATACCCCTCCTTCACCTTTTTAGCTGTGCTAGTCCATCTAAAATCCATGGCCCTTAGTAAACCTTTTGCTCTGAGATTTTGATGATACGGAGGATTGTCAAGTGTCCAGGCAATAGCTTGCGAAATTTCTTTTGGATCCGTTGGATTGATTAAATATGCAGCTCCCCCCGCTACTTCCGGCATTGAGGAAGTGTTCGATGTGATAACTGGAGTGCCGCAGGCCATAGCTTCAATAATCGGAATACCGAAGCTCTCGCGTAGCGAAGGGTAAATGAAGAGTTGTGCTGCGGCGTAAATTCCTGGCAATTCATCATGTGATAAATAGCCTGTCAAGTGAATATTTTTAATAAGACCAGGTCTATTGAGTTCCTGAAGCATTCCTGCTATTTCGGAGGGGCTACTTTCTGCAATGACTAGGGGAAGTGGATTTTCGTTTATTTCGTGATACAATCCAAAAGCCTCCAACATTGCTTTCATATTCTTCTTTGGTGCAGTATTTCCCAGGAAGAATATATATTGATCAGGAAAGTTTTTTCGTGCTTTCAATTCAGCTTTTTCTGCAGTATTCAGTGGCTTGAATTTAGAACCCACACCATTATAAATCGCAGACAATTTTGAAGCATGGCCTAGCACCGACGTAATGCATTCCTTTTCGAATTCCGAAACGGTAAACACTTGCCGTGCCTTTTTGTAAGCCATCGGTACTATCCATTTACGATAGTAGTGTCCGAGCCCCTGATAAAGGGACCCGCCACTAAAGCTTTTATTCAAATAGATGATATCGTGTAAGGTGAGAATAGTTGGGATATTTGTAAGTAAGGGAGCAGTGTTGCTTGTACAGTGCAAGACATCCAATTGATAATTGCTCGCCGCAATTGGTAGGCTGATTTGTTCCCAATCGGCATAGGTGAGACCACTCACTTCTACGACAGTGAAATTGGCCGAATCCTTGATGCAATGATCTTCACCTGCTTTAACGAATATGAAATATTCATTTTCATGATCTACCATTTGAAGTTCTCGGATAAGTTCCACTGCATAGATATCCATGCCGTGCTTTTTCTTTCTGAAGATTCGTTGTGCTTCTATCCCTATTCTCATGATTATGCAGTGTGATGAGGTGTATGAAGAAAATTTGTTTTTGCTTTTTTGAATCCTTTGAAGGCAAGAAGCATTAAAAAGAATGTCTTAGGAATCTTTTGTAATGCAACCAAAGTTTCTCGGTTGAAATAAATCTTTGGTACGGCCAATAACAAGGCTGTGATATAACCTAACAATACAGTGGATGCCCATGCGAAAAGAGGAATCGAAACAAATGGACTAACTAATGTTACCAGGCCAAGTACACCTAATAAGATCAGTCTTGGGGGAAGTAAAAACTGCAATGATTTATCGAAGTAGTTAATATTTCCGCCCACAAGTAGATGCATGAATGCGTCCCCAAATGAGGCAATTCCGTATCTAATCTGGGCAGCAATCCACCTTGTACGCTGATTGGTGAACACTTCTTCACGACTTACTTTTTCGTCGTAAACCAATGCATTTTCAGCATATCTAATCTCAACGTTTGATTTCAGTAGAGAAAGCTCAAGTGCCTTATCGAATCCACCAATGGCGTTGATTTGGCTCATTTCTTTTTGGAATAGCTTGTAATCAAATGCCATTCCTGAACCGATCAATGCAGAGGAAAGACCAAGGTTCTGGTGTCCTTTTCTGTAGATGTTATTGTTGATTTCTTCGCTTACCGCATCAAGAATGGCCAGTTTGTTTTCTTTGTTTTTGGCTACTCTATGCCCTTGAATGACACGATATCCCCTGTTATACTCGTCATTGATTTTGGTAATAAAATGCGGTTCCATTTCATTGTCGGCATCTAGAACTACTGCGATATCATAGAACTTGTCCAATTGTTTAAATGTTTCATTGATTGCCTTAGCCTTTGTGCTTTGTTCAAAATCTACCTCCACCAATACTATTGGTAAAGCTTTGAGCTCTTCGATAGTAGATGGCATCAGAGAGTCAGCAATAACTACTATATCAAAATCGTCTTTTTTATAGTCTTGCTTCAAAGCTTTTTGAGCGGTCTTTATGATGATGCCGTCTTCTTTGTAGGCGGGGATCATCACGGCGATTCGATTGTTTTTTTGTTGATAGAAGGGCAAAGTAGTCTTGTTGTTGAAAAGAGACGCAACACTAAATAAGGTGTTGTAAATCACCGATACAGTCAGATATGCCAGAAGTATTGTTAAGATCAGTTCCATGATATTATTTAGCTATAAGCCAGTTTGATAAATTGATATGAATCAAGCCTTCTAATGCAGATATTTCTTTTCCATAAACTTTGTCAATCAGCTGATTTCGAAGATCATCCGATAGGGGCTCTTTCTTTAGGTTTGCCTTTCTCATTCGGTTAACGTACTTCTTCAGCCGTTCGCTCTTGATGACTGCATTGGCAATAACTGGACTGACTTTTTTTACGCCAGCTTTGATCAAACTATTTTGTCCTATTAACTTGTCAAGAATCGAATTTCGAATTCTACCGGACACATTGTATTCAGCCTCCAAATCGGGAACGAATGAGGCATCCACACCAATGAATTCATAAATGTTTTGGATCACTTTTAATGGATTCTTTCGGAGGTCATCGTATAGATACACGCGGATTTGATGTTCATCAAATAGGTCGTAATATCTTTTCAAGTGGGTATAATAGAAACCCTCTTGCACCAAATCATTTCGTTTCCACCAAATGGATTTCTGATCGAGAGAGTCTGCGAAATTGGAAGTTGGCTCCCGGTTTTCTCTGGCAAGATGCATGTATCTGGAATAAAGACGATCAACAGGATCTCTGAGGATAGCTATGATTTTAGTATTAGGTAAACGCTTTTTGATTTTCTCAGCCGCCTTTGGTGAATAGAGGTACATGGGAGAGACCTCACCAATTGCCTTTTCCTTTTTTACCTTATGAAAAAGCCCCTGGTAGTTTACCCAATTGGTCACGGCCCAAGGATAATGAAACATCTGGTCAGGATCTTCCTCACTGTGAACCGTTGATGTACCCTCCAATGCAAAGAAGTTCGTTTCTTTCACTGGACTCATGAACACTTCTGGGTGCTCTCTCAAATGTTCGTATAGCGCCGTAGTTCCAGATTTTCCCGCGCCGATAATTATAAAATTGGGTAGCGTTTTCATTTTTTTTATTCAAAAATACCTTCGGAAAATGGTGAAGTTCGGTGCTATTCGATAGATGGTGATTAGCTGTCGATTTTTGGAATCGGGACGTTAAATAGCAGTCGATAGCCCTCGAATGGGATTTCTTAGGCAAGGGTTGACTAGGGCTCCAAAGATGATTCCAGCAACAATATTGAGAATAGTAACAAGTGCAACTGCCCATAATTCGCCTATGGTCTGAATTACTATAATGTCTCCAATAATGTTCACCACAACCATGATCCAGACTTTCATTGCATTCAGCTTGGGTAGATTGGCGGCATCCAGTGAAATGCCTAAAAATTTATCCATTGGAAGTAAAATCATAGGGATAAGAAATAGTCTGATTAATGAAGAACTTTGTTCAAACCCTGCTCCACCAATGACCCCAACGATGAACTCTGGTATGAAGAACATAATTGAGGCACCTATAATGAATATTGAGGTCTGAATTTTGATGCTTTGGAAAAGGTGATTTTTGAATGCTTCCAGTTCATTGATGGCATAAAGGCTTGTGAGTTTTCTAAAAGAGGTCATCACAAAACCGCGAAGCGGTATTTCCAGAAGATCCAATACTTTTAGTGGAACGGCATAGATAGCCACGGCTTCCGTACCCATGAGCCAACCAATAATCAGGCTATCGGCACTTTTTAGGAGATTGGCGCCCGTCAGCGTAGCTAAACTATGCTTGCCGAAGGCCAAGAGTTCTTTAATACGTGAATAAGAGAAAGATCGGTAGCTGATTTGTTTGATATCAGCGAAATAGCAATAAAAAGAGACTATGAAGTTTGCGCCCAAATACCCGAATATGATCGATTGAAGGTTTAATTCAGCGAAGAATCCAAATCCTACAAAAAGCAGAAATAGGGTATTTACGAAAACCCTGACAAGATTCATTTTCAGGAAATTTCCCTTTGCATGAGCGAGCCATGTGGCAAAGTTGCTAACGATGCTAAATATTGAAAAAAGAGGATAATAATTGAAAAAGAGTTGAAGTGATTCGTTCTTGATGATCAACCCCGTCGAAGCAACTAAAATCGCTAAAATCCCACTTGATAAAATTGTCAGAACTAATGCTGAGCTAATTGTGATTTCATCGTTATTAGATTCCTTTTTCAAACTCAGTTCCCTAACTAGCGCTTGTCTGATCAGACCAGTTTTCATAAGTTCTAATAGGCCGGAGGCTGAAATGAAGATCGCCCAACTTCCAAAGTCACTCTTATCCAAAAGTCTCGCAAGGAGCATGAAGGTGACAAGCCCAAAAGCAGATGCAAGTAGGTTACCGAAAAGGACTACCACATTGTCTTTCCTCACCAGAGTTTTGATCTTTTCAAGCATGGATCAAGGGGGTTAGCTTTTCAAACACGCGCTCAACCTCCATAGCTCTGGATTCCCAATCGTTTGCCTTCGCAATTTCGAATCTCAGGAGAGACTTTTCCCAGATGTCCTGATCTAGTTCGAGCAGAATGGCGTGGCTAAATGCTTCATTGCTTTCGCAAATGGAAACCTGATTTTCAAAATCAGAAAGATCAGCAAAGTCGGTGCTCACTACTGGGATACCTGCTGCCAAATATTCATTTATTTTTAGTGGGTATACGTTTTTTGTGAATTCATTCTTAACAAAAGGTATCAGTCCAAGATTAAAATCTTTTATGGCCTTAGGGATTTCATGGGGTTGGAGACCTCCAGAAAAGCTTACGTTTTCATATGCTTTTAACCTGGAATACCCAGCCTCATCAGTGATTCTACCTACGAATTTGAATTTGTACTCCGGGTATTTTTGAATCGTTGCCTCCAATAAATCATAATCCAGACGAAAGTCTATTGATCCCAAATATCCGATTGTTTTGATATTATTTTCGAATCTTAAAGGGTCTGCGGCTTTATTGAATAGAGTGAAATCAACGCCATTTCTAACTAAATGGGTTGACTTGTTTTTTTTGATTTTGGTCTGATATAGGTTAGATGAGGTAGTAACCACACCGTCTACCTGCTGAATAAACTCATCTTCCATGGCTCCACCATGTTTGCCACACCATCCGGCAGCCCTGATCTCATCATAGCAATAGTAAATCACCCCTGATTCATTCAGCCTGCCCAAAAGAGAAAGACCAATAATCGGATTAAATGCATTGATTACCAATGGATTTTTGAAACCAATAGTGTCGGCTGCATTATTTATGGCTTTCGCAACAGTTTTGGATTGCCAGGCGACTGCCATTTTAAACAATTGAAAATCTCCAATCCAGTTGGTAGGAAAAATAGGGGGTAGGGTAAGATGAAATAGATTCTGGTCAAGTTTTCTCAATCGTTTGTTTACTCCCAGCATTCTTTTGGTAGGCGCGTTTGACTTTCCAATCATTGAAAACAACAGATCTTTATGTGTGAAGGGATAGTCTACGAAAAGCACTCGATGATTCTTGGATAGCTGCTTCATCATATGTACGATGGTCTTCATATAATCACCTTCCCAGGTGGTCATTGTTACGCAGATAATGTCTTTGGAAGTGCTCATTTATGCAGATTTAAAACTTGATTTTGATAATTCAAATCTTACAACGGATCTAACCCATTTTATGAATTTGGATCTAACCAGCGGTACTTCTCCCAGAATCTGATCCAGATGAAAGAGTTTAACTCCGTTCAGTATCATCATGGGTTCTTTCCCTGCAAGTTTCCCATAGTCTGATACGAGGGTTTTGTGGGCAGTTAACCAACCTTTATCTGAGCGGGCTATAATAAGTGATATGTTAGATTTCTCGATAATGTGGATAGGTATCATCCCCTCGTTGAGTGGTGGGATTTCCATGAAAATATATCGGTATGTGGATAGGTCTCTATCACCAGTCAATTCCTGTATAGACCCGAGGCTTTTAAACTTGCGGTCTGGTTTGTAGCGGATTACGTGTGGCCTTTCGTCTTCAGGCTCCAATTCCGCTGTTTCAGGTTCTGGTCTGATCCAAAGTGCTTCAACTCCTGCAGCCAAAAATTCTTCGAAAAGTAAATGAGTAACTGTACTCTTACCTTCGCCTTTACTCACACTGAGTGTGATTATTAATTCTTGTTTGGTTGCTTTAGAAAAGTATTTTTCCATTGTGATCCGACTGGTGATCAAACCTGTGAGTCTTGGAACCAAGCTTGAATATTTCTGTTCTGTTTCTTTATTTATCACAGGAATGGCTCCTACAACCTCCAACCCAGTTTTCTTTTTGGCATTTTCTGGTTTTCTGAGTGTGAGGTCAAGAAGATCTATGGCCACTAGGAATGATAGTGTTCCGGCAAACCCTATAAATAAACCAGCAACGACAAAAAGAACCCTTTTTGATGCTTCCGGATCCAATGGAAAACTAGGTTTGTCCATTATTTTCAAATCACTTGTCAACTCAATATTTTGTTGGCGAAGTTTACTGAGATTGAGTCCGTGAAGGACTTCAAGGTATTCTCTCTCATAGATACTTATCTGGCGCTCCAATCTATCAATAGTAGATCCCATTGGCGTGAAATTGTCATACTGTGTATCGATATCTTTCAGCCTGTTCTTAAAGAGAGTTACGCCAACCAAATCCCTGTTATATTGAATGAGATTATCAAGCCAATCTGAGATCATTTGATTTGCTGAAATACCTTCAGGCGTTGCGGTCATGTTGATCATATGACTCATCCTGTTTTCCAACTGAGATTTTATATTTTCCTGTTGGATGTATTTAATAACAATCAGCGAGTCGGCTGCATGGTTAGTTTCCAAAAATGCGATCTCCGTGGTTATTTTTGATAGATTATTTTTCGATTCGATCAAAGACTGATTGTTTTTCAATTGTTCCTTATGCAACTGAAGTTTCTCTTCTAATTCGTTAAGTGCTGCTTCCGTTTCCTTCAAATTCATTTTGCGGAGGGCATATTCCTCCAAAGCATTTTGTTTTTTGATAGCCAGTGCTTTAGTTTCTTCACTATAATTGATCACCCTGCTTTTTACTTTATAATCTGTCAGTTTATTTTCTGCGGCCTCCAAGTTGCCTTTTACCTTTGTTAGTTCATGTTCAAAGTAGGCTATCACATTACCGGTTTCTGACTCTTTCACTCCTTTAAATCTTGTGGTAAAAACATCAAGAAGTAGTGAAAGTGTATTTCTGCACAAACCAGGATCATAACTTTCATAGGTCAGTTCGATCATATCACTTGATTTGATTCTTTTTACTGAGACTGATCTTAATTTTTCAACACTGTAAGAGCTATTGCCTTTGATAAGTTGATCAATAAGTGGATGACCTTCATTGAATAATAACTGAAGATTTTGATATGTTTTTTCTGCGTTATCGTCCACTACGAAATCCTGTCTCATATCAAGTGGAACTACCTCCTCAAGTAGCTTGAAAGCTTTTTCTCCAAGGATAAGACCTGGCTTTTTTTGTGTCAGGTTCAATGCTAGGAGCCTAAGTCCTACTTCTTCCAAAGTGAACCTAGAGTCTATAAGGCTCATCAGGTTGTCATAAGCCGCATTGACACTGTGGTAGTCCACTTTATCACCAGCTCCGGATTCAATGTTGTAGCCTGAAGCCAGCCCAGTATAAACCAGCGCACTGGATTTGTAGGTTTTAGGCTCGTTCATGGTGAGTAAAAAGATGGTGGCTCCCATGATGATTGGAACTATATATAAAAGTCCAAGATTGCGATAAATGAGTCGGAAGAAATCGAATAGTGTCATGACCTTACTTATTACCAATTAAAACCTCGATTTCATTTTTCTTTTTGGTAGCGCTTATCTTGGCACTGACATAGGCCTCACTAGCCAGATACACCTGATTGCTTATGCTCAAAAGCTGATCATAAGTGTTCTGTCCGATTTTCACCTGATTTTCCACATATTGTTCCCATTGAAGACGTGTGTCCAGAGCTTGCTTCCTCAGGTGCGTCGTTTCTAACATACTTAAATAGTCGAAATACATATTTCTGATTTCGCCCTTGATGTCTTGTCTCGTTTCGGCATGCATATAGGCGGAATACTGCCTTTTACTTTCTGACTGCCGGATATAGCTCCCTCGATTTGCTAGTTTTTCTGGGTCGATCGTCATCGTGATGCCCAAAGTAGGTAAGAAACCAAGAGTAGTCTGTGATTGATCATTTGAGTTGATGGTAGTATTGGCGGAGAAAATGTTTACCCCAAACCTGAAAGAAGAATACCAAAGCCTCTTTTTTTGAAGGATTTCTTCCTCGTACATGATCATCTCCTGATTGATTGCTTTTAGCAGATTCGAATTTTGGATGGCCTGGTTGCATAATGAGTCTAAGATGCTTTCATCCTCAAGTATTTTTGTCACCTCCATCATCTCTTGTTCAGCATTCAGGTTGGTATAGGTGTCCTGACCGAATGAGTTGATATGAATGATTATTAGGCCAATGGCTAATAGGTAATTGCGCATGATTTTGTTTTTGTTTCCGATCGTAAAATTATTCGGAGAGCCTGTGTATTCTTGGAATACTAGATGAATGGAGCCATTTGATCGGTAATTGACAAATTCTTCCGATGCTTGGATAATAGGGTTTCTGGGAGTATTGAGCTCAGATTTATATATGCCTACCAAATATCGACAAATGGAATCCTGTTATCGAAATGAGTCCGACTGTGAGTCAATGCTTCCAGAGATTTGAACTAAAAATTTTAACTAATGAAGAAAGGCGCATATTTTCCCGGATTGAATGGACTAAGGTTCATGGCAGCTCTTTTTGTTTTTTTGCACCACGTAGAGCAACACAAGTTTTGGTTAAATATTCCCAACCTATGGGGAGTTGCGCTTATTGATAATATTGGTCATCAGGCACGTATCATCTTCTTTGTGCTTAGTGGCTTTCTGATTACCTATTTATTTCTGAAAGAAAAGCGAAAAACAGGGAAAATCAATTGGTGGAAATTTCAAACCAGAAGGGCTTTGAGGCTTTGGCCGGTTTATTATCTCATGGTGATTATTTCCATTTTTGTCCTACCTCATCTTATCAATATTGGCAATTTCAATTCCTTACTTGAACAAAATTTCTGGAAACAGTTTGCTATCTATATGCTTCTCTTTCCAAATATTGCTAGGCTATTGCCTCCTGTAATGGGAGCGAATCAGTTCTGGTCGGTAGGTGTTCAGGAACAATTTTATTGGTTATGGCCATTGGTAGTTCGCTACTTTTCGAAATGGCTGGTTCCATTTTTGGTCATATTCATTGGTGCCAAAGTAGGCATTGAAATTCTTTTGGTTCAGTTTGTAGACGGGCAAATGGTAGGGACTGAGATGCACACTACAGCCATGCAGATTCTAAAAATGTGGCAACTTTTACTATTTGAACAAATGGCAGTTGGGGCGCTTGGAGCTTATTGGGTCTTTCATGAAAAGCAGCGAATCCTTGAGATTATTTTTAATTGGAAGACGCTTACTATTGCGGCGGTTGTATTTGTGGCCACACTATTTACTCATACACATTTTGTGGGATACACGTCCTTTCAAGGAGCCATCGCGCTCATCCTTATTTTGAATATTTCGCTCAATGATAAATTTCCCATTACGCTGGAAAATAAAGTGCTCAACTACCTCGGCAATCTTTCTTTCGGAATGTACGCCTATCACACAGCGATTATTGCCATTGTAGTCTCTGTTTTGACGAATAACACTTCGCTCGCCAGCGAACAGCCTGTTGTATTCAACTTGTTGCTTTATGTAGGCACCTTTGGGCTGACACTTTTGGTTTCTGCTCTTTCCTACAAATATCTTGAAGGATACTTTCTGGATATAAAGAAGAAATTCAGAATCGTCAAGAACACTGATAAGTCTGAAGAGACAAACGCCAAAGAAGAAAACCTGGCTAAAGCATAATGATTAAATTCCGATTTTATTTTTAGGGCTCATTGATGTACTGATTATTAACTTGGTTCATCAATGAGCATGGATAAAGACAGATTTAACCTATATCTCAAATATGGCCTTGCGGTTCTTATCGCAATATGGGTCGGTTTCATTATTGCCAAAGGCGGCATCCCTATAACTGCTGCCTTTTTCTTTCTACCACCAGCAGTGATATTTATTATCATTGGCTTTCGGAAACCTCATTTGCTCTTGCATCTGATTGTCATCATGGGGTTTTTAATCTCCCCATTGGGTCGATTCCTTCCTGGTAATGCTCCCTTCGGTTTGAGTATCGATGGTTTACTCGTTTTATTGGTCATTGTCCTTATTTTCGATAAGAAGATCCAGTTTGAAAGCGCTAAGTCATTCAATGTATTGGTTTTTGCCCTAGGTGCCTGGCTGATTTTGTGTATCCTTGAACTTTTTAATCCGTTAGCCAGAAGTTCGGTTGCATGGTTTTATGCAATAAGGGGACTTGCATTTTATCCATTAATGCTGGTATTGCTTGTGCCCTTTATCTACAAGGAGAAGGCTCATCTAAGACAGTTTCTCTTGATATGGGCCATATTCTCTTTCGCTGGAACACTTTGGGGAATGAAGCAGCTATTTTTTGGAGTGAATGCCATAGAACAAGCTTGGCTCAATGCCGGAGCTGCTTCAACACATATGCTTTTTGGAAAGCTCCGGATATTCTCTTATTACACAGATGCGGCACAGTTTGGAGCTAGTCAGGCTTTTACCGGTTTGGTGTTTGGGATAATTGGATTATATCCTGGCAAGTTGAAGAACCGCTGGATATATCTGCTTCTTGGGGTATTGTCTCTTTATGGAATGCTTATTTCCGGAACCCGCGGGGCACTAGGTATTTTGGCATTGGGTGGCTTTACTTATTTTATTATGACTAAAAATTTCAGAATTGTGATTGCTGGAGTCATCATGGCGAGTAGTGTTTTTGTATTCCTGAAATACACGACGATGATGCAATCCAATTACCAGGTTAATCGGTTGAGGACTGCTCTGAGATCCGATGACCCATCTTTAATGGTAAGAAAACAACGGGAACTGATTCTTAAGAATTATATGGCTGATAAACCATTCGGGGGTGGGATAGGTAGTGCGGGTTACTGGGGGAAGCGTTTTAGCCCGGGAACGTTTCTCGCTGATCTGGGTACCGATGGACATTACACACGTATCTGGATGGAAACTGGCATCATTGGACTCATGGCCTATTTGATAATGCTTGTTTCAATTATTTTCTATTTGGGTAAGTTGCTATGGGTTATGGAAGAATCGATTTTACGTCAGGTTCTGGTGGCTTTTTTGAGTGGTTTTTTAGGGCTGTGTCTATCCAGTTATACGAACGGATTACTGACGCAAATACCCACAGGACCGCTAGTGTTTATAGCCCTAGCTTTCATATATATAGGTGCAAAGGGTTATTTAACTGAGAAGGATAATTCTTAGTATTTGCTTTGAGCACCGAATTCGAATGAATAATTTTTTGATGCTCTAAAGCTCTTAGAGTCGGCAGTTTTTCGGGTTAATGCAAAACCAGTGCACCACTTCTTTTTCCGTTGACCAGATAGTCAGCAATGATGGCTTGAAGGTTAGCAGGTTTGATGGGCTTAGGAATGGTTTGGTTCATTCCTGCTTCAGAGCACTTAACCTTGTCATGATCCATCACAGAGGCGGTCATGGCCAATATTGGAATCTTGCTATCCATGGATCTTATTTCTCTGGCCGCATCTAGACCATTCATCACCGGCATTTGCACATCCATGAGGATGAGATCATAATGACCTATCTTGTATAGATCCACACAACGCCTACCATTTTCTGCTACATCCAACTGATAACCTAATTTTTCCAAACTATTTCTAGCCACAATTTGATTCATCACATTGTCATCAGCTACCAAGATTCGAAACTGTTCATTTGGCAGTTTATTATTTATAGAATCTACGTTCGCGTTTGCTTCCACAGTATCAATGATCGGATGATTCAATTGCAAAGTGAATTTGCACTCTGTGCCAACCCCTAGCTGGCTCTTGATTGTCAGCTCGCCTTCAAATTTTTCTACCAGTGTTTTAGCAATGGACATTCCAAGACCTGTTCCGCCATATTTGCTGGCAGTATAGTCAGTGGCCTGTTCAAATACATTGAATATACGCTCAATACGATCTTCGGCAATCCCAATCCCTGTGTCTGAAACAGATACTTCCACAACAGGCCCCTTGGCATTGTATCGAATAAGGTTCACTTGAACGTCAATTCCCCCGATTTCCGTGAACTTAACAGCATTTCCAACTATGTTCCTCAATATTTGATTCAAGCGTGTAGGATCTCCTGACACGTACATCGGCAGCTTATTGTCCATTTTCACCTTAAAGTCTATACCCTTTTCTTTGGCCAATAAGCCAAGACTCCCTTCCATATGATCAAACACTTTTGACATATCGAAATTTATTTTTTCGAATGTCATCTTCTCTGCATTCATTTTAGAGAAATCCAAAATGTCATTCAAGATTCTTAAAAGACTTTCCGCTGAATAATTAATATGACTGATGAGTTCCATATTTTTTGGAGAAAGACTTTTATCCTCTAAAAGGATATCACTTAATCCAATAATTCCATTCATGGGTGTCCTGATCTCATGGGACATATTAGATAAAAACTGCTCCTTCATTCTAGCGCCTTCCTGAGCCTCTTCTTTGGCTTGAATGAGTTGCTCTTGTTTGAGTTTAAATTCAGTAATATCCACAAACACGCCTATATATTTTCTCAAACGATTGTGGTCATTGAATACAGGAGAAATAGCCATTTTAACCCAAAAGGTTTCGCCTGACTTTTCATGGAGACAGATCTCACGTTCCATTCGTTCTCTTCGCTTCGTAGCTCCCAAAATGGCATCAATCTCTGCTGAATCTGTTTTTGGCCCTATTAGAATTTCACTTGCATTTCTACCTATTACCTCATCTAAAGTATATCCGGAGCGCTTGATAAACATTGGATTGACATAATCATAGTTGAAATGGCTATCCAAAATAGCAACCATATTCCTGCTTTGATCCGCTAGCTTTGAAAAGGTTATCAAATCGTTTTTCACTCTGTGGAGAGCCATCAATTCTGCAACGTGCCCCGCTAGCATGCCCATCATTTGTCGGTTATTTGAGCTTAGTTTTTTGGGTTTATGATCCAGAACACAAAGGGTACCCATACAATAACCCTCCTTAGTTATAATAGGGAAGCCTGCATAGAATCGAATATTCGGGGCAGCACAAACCAATGGGTTATTTTGAAAGCGTACATCCTTCGCCGTGTCTGGTATGACCATGGGGGTTTCGGGAGTTTGGATAGCGACAGAACAAAATGAAATATCTCGCGGTGTTTCATCACTATTGATACCTATCTTGGATTTGAACCATTGCCTGTTCTCATCAACCAGACTAATGAGTGCCATTGGGCAATCACACAATTGGGCTGCTAGGGCGGTGATAGCGTCAAAAGAGGAGTCGCTTTTTGAATCAAGAATTTCGTAGCTCCTTAAGTTCTTAATCCTTTCTATTTCGTTGGATGTAGATGAGGCTTTCATGATTATCTGTTTAGTTGATATGAACAAATCTCTTGAGAAACTCATACCTATGTAAGAGCAAATCACCTAATTGAAAAAATCAGTAATTCTCTTATTAACGCATACGCAAAGTACCAATCCCTGAATATTTGGTTTTTGATAGATTTTCAGGATGTTATACAACTATATTAGTCCTAATTCATATCAGGTTACCCATTTCGATAGAAAAATTAAAAGTCAGGTCAAATTCTGCTTGAGAGTGTCTGAATTGCTTAGAAAGTTTTTTCAACTTGATAAGTTGATTGGATTAATGATCTGGAAGTATCGCAGTAATTCCTTATCTAAGAGTAATTCTACAAAGGACCTTTCAATAGGGGTAAATTTTGCAAGATCCTTGCAATTGGTTCGTATCAATATGACCTATATTTTACCTTTTTGATTTTTAGCAACTCATGCACTTATTTGGATAAATACAGCGGCTCTATTTCATCATATGACATAACAAGATTCAACTTTAATTTGACGAAAGGTTTGGTAACATCATCTGGAAGTTGGTCAAATGAATGATAAGAGAAAATCTACCCCAGGGATCTCCAGTATTTGTAGACAGAATTTTATTGTGCTTCATCGACTATCGTAAGTTCTTTAGTTTGCTTGAAACAGAAAAGGTTCCCGAAAATCGGTTTCCTTTTCTGCCCTAAAACGATTCACTTACTTATGATATATTTTGTCTGGGTTTTGATAGCCAGTTTTGTTTGAATACCAATCCATATAGCTAAATCCCATGCTTTTAGCCCATTGGTTGAAGTGAACATAAGAGTCTTCAATGCTTGCCTTTTCCTTTGGGTAATCAAAACTAACAGGTAGGTTCATACCCCATGGAAGACCTGTTTGGGATCTATAGTAGATTCCGTCTTTGATTGATGTAGCATCATCACTCTGGCCAAAAAGGCTTTCGTCAACCTGATCTGTAGGCGGATAACCAGGTAGATGTAGTTCTTTGCCTCGGACCTGATTGATAACTAAAAATGGGTTGAAAGGAGCACTTCCTGTAGCGCTTAAATCCTGAGGTGAGACAAAAGAAACAATCAGATTTATGGTATCCGGTATATGATATGGCATGGAAGAAACTGTATTTACAAAACCCTGAGTATTGAAGTTTCTGTGCACATCATCAGAAGCGATAAGTACGGCTTTGGACTGTCCTGATTCCGTTCCATTATCATTCACAGTAAATAATCCTGAACCAAATTGACTCCCTCTCACGGATGCAATTGCTGAAGGCGCAACATCTAATTGAACGCCAAAGGCATTATTGAACCCGGCACCAACAGCTTTAATGATGTAATGTGGATGTAATTCTACCATTTTGTTGGTAGCGTTGGCGTATTGCTCATATTGATAATCTACCACTAGGTCATTGAAATCATAATCACCAAATCCAGGCCATTGATCTTCAAAGGCGAATGTCCCGTAGCTATTTTCACTAGGGTAGGAATACTTATAGGCATATCTGCTATCATCAGGAAACTCATCATAGACGTCATTTACACCATCACCATCCTTATCCACGGGCTTATCAATTGGATTCACATTTTCTATGCTAATAGCTTTAACAGGGTTGGAGGTGAGGTAAAAGACGGCATCATTGAAGTCATCATCACTGCCTTCCATCCGGTTGAGATCCTCAAATCCTAAAAGGAACAATTTGTTTGTATCGTCATAGAGTAATACAGTGTGTTGTTGTTTTGTAGGATCGGTTTCTGGATTTAGATATTTGTGACTAAAAACCTGACGTAAACCCATTTCCACCTTTAGAATTGTAGACCTCCATCCATTCGCTAGCAAGACAAAGCCAATGGAAGTACCAGCTTCAAACCGACCCAAGTTGACTTTATCTCCAGAGGTAAGACCGCCACCGCTTCCAGAAAAGGAGGTATTTGGAAAGGCAACTGTTATAGATTTAATGTCACTCTTGTTTTGAGGAGGATTTCCTGTAGGATAAGTGTAGAAACCCAAAACGTTTTTATATCCGGCACCTTCGTGAACGAATGTCAACCAAACATCAGCCTTTTCTGTGATATTCAGATTGGTTTCCGTTTTATCATCCAAAAATTTCGGGTGGTAATCAGGGACAGGCTGGCTTTCAGGTAGCGAGGCGTTGATGAAGGAAAGAAGGGTGGATGAGATTATATCTCTACTAACGAGGTAATCAGGAACGCCATTGCTGTCATAGGAACCCAGATATTCAATAATGAAATCCTCGGCAATTCTTCCATTGCTGAAGCCGTCTACGTAGGTGCCGTCTTCCATGCTCATCCCAGGGTTGAGCGCAGCATCAATTTCTGTATAAGCGTGTTCGAATCCCTTAAGGACCACTCCATCAATCAGATCTTGCCTTGAAACCTGAATCAATTGAGGAAATCCTATTGATTTAATTTGAACCACGGCATTTTCCAGAGAGGAGGGTAGGTTATAGACGGTTGAGGCCTCACCATTCTCATCAGTAAGCAACTTAAGGAAGGTAGTGCCTCCTTCAAGTGGCGATTTGTCAAGGAACGAAACCAGTACTCCTCTCATACCAGTGCCATCAGGTGCAGTAAGGATGGTGGAGATCGTTTCTTCAGAAATGGTAGTGAACTCAAAGTCAGTTTGAGCAACGGAATTCTCGTTATTCTTATTAGGAGTTTCGCCTATTTGCTCCACACAAGAGTAGAGCGTCATCAATGAAATGATATAAAGTAACTTTTTCATTTTAGTATTTGGTTAAACGTTTTCTTGTTGTAAAGCTGCAAATGGTGTTTTAATTAGGATTTTTATGTCCATCCAGAAAGAGTATGTTCTGGCATATTCGATATCGAGTTGTTTTCTGGAGTCCTCTGATGTGCTGGCTTTGCCTCTTTCGGTTACCTGCCACAAACCTGTAATGCCTGATGGTGCCATGAATCGTTCGGCCCATTTGTCCTCAGTGAGTTTCTCCGCTTCATAAATAGGAAGTGGGCGATTGCCGACAATGGACATGTCACCGATAAGCACATTAAATAATTGGGGTAGTTCGTCGATACTCGTATTGCGAATGAATTGACCAACCTTGGTTATTCTTGGATCATTTTTGATTTTGAAGAATGACTGAGCATTTTCTTGTGTCTTTCTTTGAATGAATTCAGCTTCATGGATGTGCCCATCATCCTCCACTAGCAAATGACCAGAGGAATCAGAAATTTCTTCATTTTGCTTAACTAGGGAGTCAGCATATTGATTCTGATCTTTGAGGTTATCAACTAATGTATCAGCATTAACCCTCATGGATCTGAACTTATGGAATTTGAAGATCTTGTATCCACTTCCAACACGAGGTTGCCAATAGAATGCCGGTCCCTTGGATTCTAGTTTGATGGCCAAAATAATCACCAGAAAAAGAGGCGAAAGAAGAAGTAGAAGAGTGCCAGCAACGAGGATATCAAAAATCCTTTTTGATCTGGGTATTCTGAGTTCTTTTATAGGTTGAGAGCCTGAGTGGATATGATCGTTGACTTTGGAAGAGCAAATTCGTTGGAAAATACTATCCAGATCATTCATTGAGCTAATAAAATCTACAGCCCCAAAGTTGATGGCCTCAATTTTCGTCTCATGTGTAAACTTTTGACCATATACAACTGTCGGAATCTCGTACTTTTTGTTTTTCATCCAAGTGATAAGCGTGGAATACCTTCTTGAATGAATACCTTCAATGTTTAATAAAATCATATCCGGTAGGTTTCGCTTATGCTGAATCCTGTATTCCAAGCCATCGATAAGTTCATTTTCATTGTCGTATATCGAATACGAATATTGAGAATGAGATTCGATACTTGGTGCTTTATGGATTTCGAC
This sequence comes from uncultured Marinoscillum sp., assembly GCA_964351625.1. Lineage (GTDB taxonomy): Bacteria > Bacteroidota > Bacteroidia > Cytophagales > Cyclobacteriaceae > Marinoscillum. The sequence goes on along the minus strand of CAYGOV010000036.1, from coordinate 5,848 downwards.
GAGAGCTATTTCTTTCCTATTCATGGGTGGTTAATTAAGGGTTGAAATGTGTTGCTTCACCTTGAGGCTTAACTCAACAGGATTGAAAGGTTTCAAAATGAAATCTTTGGCTCCTTCTTTCAAACAATTGATTCTGATATCACTTTTTTGCTTTCCAGAAAGAAATATCACGGGTATGTCTTTATAGAAGCCTGATGCCTTTAGGCTTTTCATAGTATCACTACCACTCATTCCTTCGAGCTCATAATCAAGCATAAGCAGGTCTGGAACTCTATTAGGTTTCATAAAGGTCAAAGCTTCTTCACCAGAGCTGAAAACCTTTACATCGTATTCCTTCATGAAGTAAGTTTTGAGAAACTCCCTCATCATCAGATTGTCGTCAACTATATAAATGGTTTGCATGATTTTTTTTATTCGAAAGTATGCAGGTTCATTGGTCCTGAGATTTATTTTTAGGTGATTGGTAGAAGAGTGTCGATTTTTGGAACAGGCAACTCCATGAAGATTGACCTTGCTAAATATTTGATGATTTTTGGGCTCAGGAGGATGGGCTCATAACTTTCAATAGGAGTAAGGAGACAATGAAATATCAAATAAAGTGTTTGTTGGTTTTCCCAACGATTGGACGGTTTACTCTGAGGCTCAGAATATTCGGAATGTCACATCATAAAATACGGCTATAGGTTAAACTGAAATTATTTAAGACCATATTGGCAATAAGTTACTCCACCGCATTGTGGCAGTGGTAAAAAGAGGATATCCTACGAAGCTAGGATTGGACGAAATGTCTATCCATGTCTTCCCTAATCCGGTGAATGCATACTTCACGTTAGAGATGTTGGGCTCAGAGAGGGTCTAGGATTTTGATCTGAATGGGCAGATTAAGATTCAGGCGAGATCAAATGAAATGATAGGCATATCGGAGCTATCTACTTGAGTATATCTGATTTGAGTCGAGGGTAATCATTAAAGAATAATCAAAAAATAAGATAGAGTAATCCGTCGAATTACAGGGAATTAGATTTCTCGACTCATTAGCGTTTGGGCTCTCAAATGGAAGCCCGGTTTTTAAATATTAGGCACAAGTGGAGATGATATATAACGATCAAAAATGAGGCTGTGGCCTAAAGTAGCTTATATTCCCGTGCTTCCAATGTGTCAGAATGCACAGCTTTCCAAAAGATAGACCCGCCTGCCGGCGAGGCAGGACCTCCTGCGAGTTGCTCTCAGTAGAAAGCGCAGCTCCTTCCCAGTGGCAGATTCATAGGCGAGTTACACCAAAACCAGCCATAAAGCACTTTGGTGCGGCCGGCAAGGTATATAACCAATAGCTTGATTATGGGCTTTTTGAGTTTCTTAAGTTCTTAAAATGTTCTGTAGAAGTAATCTTATTTCACCATTTTCCGGTTCGTTTGTGGAATCAGTTAAATTGGTTCAGGTTTCATTTCATTGAGCAGTCGTCGCTCTAAAGAAATTCTAAACGGATAATCAACTAATCAGCTTTAAATTCGTCCTCTCCAGCGTGTAAAACTATCCACCACTTCTAATTGAAAATGATGGCCTTATTCATCGAAATGGGATCTTCGATACTGATTGTGGCTTTTTTAATTGAAGCATGGCTTTTTTATTGCTTACTTGGGTGAGCTCTTGAATGTGGAGAAGTATTTTTGCAATATGGTACGTACGGTTTTGATTCTTTCATTATTTAATTTCTTCATTTCTGGTGCAAATGCGCAAAATCATTCAGTAGCACGAGCCTGGAATGAGGTACTACTACAAGCCATAAGAAATGACTTGGCAAGACCTACTGTTCATGCCCGTAACTTATTGCATCATAGCATCGCGATGTATGATGCCTGGGCAGTTTATGATACCGACGCTCAGACCTATGCTCTAGGAAATCAATTAGGTGATTACCAGGTGCCTTTTCAAATCGTCCGCTTTGATGGAGATATTGACCTTGCAAGGGCAGAAGCCATCAGTTATGCTTCTCTTCGATTATTAAAACATAGATTCCAGTTTTCTCCGGGTGCCTTTGAAATATTTAGAGGTATAGACAGTCTTTTCAATGCGCTTGGTTACGATCCTAGTATTACTTCTACTGATTATCTGGATGGGAGACCTGCAACTATGGGTAATTACATCGCTGCGCAAATCATCTTTTTTGGACTCACGGATGGGAGTAATGAACAAGGTAATTATGCCAATTTGTATTATGAGCCCATAAATGGAGGATTGTTTCCCCGTGAAAATGGAGTAGGGGGTTTGATCGACCCCAATAGGTGGCAACCCCTTGAATTCGAAGAATTCATAGATCAGAGTGGTAATGCTATTCCTGATGGCAAGCCAGCGTTTCTCAGTGCTGAGTGGGGAAATGTAGTGACTTTTTCAATGAAAGAATCACAGGTTACTGATTTTACCAGAGAATCACACCCATATAAGGTATACCTCGATCTGGGACCACCAGCGAGGATAGATACAACTGAAAATAATGCTGCTACTGAGTTTTATAGATGGAATCATCAATTGGTGACCATTTGGTCATCGCATTTGGATCCAATGGATGAGACAATGGTTGATATTTCGCCCGCATCTCTGGGGAATGTCTCATTTGATGATCTCCCTAACAACGTGGATGAATATCGTAAATTTTATGACTTGATGGATGGAGGAGATGCTGGCTTTGGGTATTCATCGAATCCTGCGACAGGTCAACCCTATGAGGAACAATTAGTTAAACGATCTGACTATGCGCGTATTTTGGCTGAGTTTTGGGCTGATGGTCCGGATTCTGAAACGCCTCCCGGACATTGGTTTACTCTCCTGAATTATGTCTCGGATCATCCCGAAACCGAAAAGAAGCTACATGGTGAAGGACCGAAGTTGGAGGATTTAGAGTGGGATGTCAAAGCCTATTTTTTGTTAGGAGGTGCTATGCATGATGCGGCTATCGCAGCGTGGAGTATTAAGGGTTACTATGACTATATTCGGCCAATTTCAGCCTTAAGATACATGGCCAGTAAGGGCCAGTCATCAGATGAGTCATTACCAAATTTTCATCCAGCAGGTGTTTCATTGATTCAAGGCTATATAGAAATGATCGAAGTAGGAGATCCTTTAGCAGGATCCAATAATGAACATTTGGGCGAGATAAAACTTAAAGCCTGGCGTGGGCATAAGTATATTATTGATCCCGTAAATACCTATGCTGGCGTAGACTGGATCTTAGCGTCGGAGTGGAACCCATACCAGCGACAGACATTTGTTACCCCACCATTTGCAGGGTATGTTTCCGGGCATTCGACTTATTCTAGGGCAGCTGCGGAGGTATTAACAGCGCTTACTGGAGATCCCTTTTTCCCTGGGGGTATTGGGGAGTTTCCAGCTCTGAAAAATGAGTTTTTAGTATTTGAAGAAGGGCCAACGGAAGATGTTGTGTTACAGTGGGCCACCTACCAGGATGCTTCTGATCAATGCTCCCTTTCAAGGATTTGGGGAGGTATACATCCTCCCATTGATGACATTCCCGGCCGAAAGATTGGAAGAGTTATTGGCCAACAGGCTTTTAATTATGGTGTAAATTATTTTGATGGCAAGATGGATATACTAAATCTTAGCGATGATATCGAGACCTTTAGATTATATCCTAATCCCGTTACAGAATTCCTGTTTGTAGATGGACATGTCCGGGATTTAAGCATCATAAGCATTTCAGGAAAAGTATTTGAAGTGCCTCAATTAGTGGAACAAGGAGATCAAAAACTGGATATTCGATTGTTAAGCAATGGCGTTTATCTTTTGGTAAATAGTAAGCAACAAGTTATCGGTAAGTTTATCAAAAAATGAAAGGTATCAGGTTTTACATATTTAATACCATCAAGACCTTAGTCTATAATAGGCTAGGTTTTTATGCGCTTTTTTGTTGGTGTGTTTCATTACCATCAATGGCACAACCAGAATTTACTGATCAATCAATTAATTCTGAAATAGGAAATACGGGCAGTAATCATGGTATATCATTTGGTGATATTAACAATGATGGACTGGAAGATATCTATGTAGCGGTAAGGGAATTAGGCATACCCAACAAATTGTATTTGAACCGAGGCAATCTTTCATTTGAAGAAATAGGACCCGCTGCGGGGGTCAATGACGTGGGGGTCTCTACTGCAGCTACTTGGGGCGATATCAATAATGATGGATGGTTGGATTTATATGTGGGAAATACCGACAGTGAGAACAAGCTTTATTTAAATAAGGGTGATCTTACCTTTGAAGATATCACCTTTTCTGCAGGTGTAGGAGCTGTTCTTGATCCCAGATCAGTACAGTTCGTAGATGTAGATAATGATGGATTTTTGGATATTTATGTTCATAATTACAATACTCAGAATATACTTTTCAAAAACAACCAAGACAATACTTTTCAGGATATTACCATCCAGTCGGGGGCTCTAAATATTGATCCTGCCATGGGGACTATTTTTTTTGATATGGATGGAGATGGAGATCAGGATTTGTACGCATTGAATGACGGAGGTGTAAATGTGCTTTTTGAAAATACTGGAGGAGGTAATTTTGTGGATATTTCTGAAGGTTCAGGGTTGGGTTTTAATTGTTTTTGTATGGGCGTTGACTATGCCGATTTTGATCTGGACGGTGATTATGATATTTATATCAGTAATTACGGCAAGAACTTTTTGATGGTGAATAATGGAGATGGTACATTCACTGATCAGGCTAGTTTATTTGAGGTAGACGACAATGGAATGGGGTGGGGTACATTTTGGTTTGATTACGACAATGATGGAGACCAGGACCTCTATTTAGCTAATCATCAGTTCATTTCCTCTCGACCAAATATTTTGTATAGAAATGACGAAGGAAGGTCTTTTCAAGTAGTAAGTACAGCATTAAATATTGAAAGCCCGTACGCATCTTTTGGCACAGCATCAGCAGATGTCAATAACGATGGAAATCTTGACATCTTTGTTGCAAACTGGGGTACTACAGCGATTAATCGATTGTTTGTAAATGAAACAGAGGGATATAACTCTATTCTCGTCAAAGCGATAGGTACTGTCAGTAACCAATCTGCTATCGGCACTACTGTCACGATTTCAACAGGTGTAAAACGTCAGAGGGATCAGATTACCGGAGCTACAGGTTACGCCTCACAAAATAGTTTGGTGCTTCATTTTGGTTTAGGTCTGGTAGAAACGGTCGATAAGATCACTATCGATTGGCCATCCGGTTTGACCGAAACATATAAGGACTTGCCTGTGAATCAGTATTACACGGTAACAGAGGGCACTGGAATTGTGCAGTCAGACTTTTCCAGTTTTAAAGAACTTAGCACGGAGGAAGAAAAGATGGAAGTCCCCCAAAGCTTTCCCAACCCATTTTCTAGTGAAACTTTTTTCTTGATCCCATCTGGTATTAATGAGGTGGATCACATCGAAATTTATTCAATCAAAGGAGCGCTTGTTAAAAAGTTATATGAAGCTATTGTTAGGAGTAATCAAGCGGGTTTCATTTGGAACGGGACTAACGCTATGGGCCTTCCGGTAACTAATGGTATTTATTTATACAAAATAATCGGTGCGGGTGCTGAAACGATCGGAACCGGTCGGGTATTGTTTGATCGATAACCAATGAATCTGTCGCGCCCAAGGGGCGCCCGGCAAAGGGGAACACCCTATCAGGATAGAATTGTACTAAAAAAAGTGGAAATGGCTTGATTTTACCATAGATATCGACCAAGTAAGCGGCGTGCTTTGGTCTGCTATGAATGTGAAAATAGCATTTTCTGCGTACTCTCGCAACCAACTGATGTGTTTTGAAACCC
>CAYGOV010000035.1:0-32500 GCA_964351625.1 uncultured Marinoscillum sp. | reverse complement strand
TCGTATTGAATCCACTAGGTGTACCTTCAAGGATGAACATTGGTCAGATTTATGAAACTGTACTTGGATGGGCTGGTCTTAAATTGGGTAGAAAATATGCTACTCCGATTTTCGATGGTGCTACTGAAGATGAAGTTCAGGCAGAATTGAAAGAAGCAGGTTTACCATCATTCGGTAGATCTTATCTATACGATGGACTTAGCGGAGTGAAATTCGATCAGCCGGTTACAGTTGGTGTTGCTTACATGCTGAAACTAGGTCACTTGGTTGATGATAAAATGCACGCTAGAAGTATCGGACCTTATTCACTTATTACTCAGCAGCCTCTTGGTGGTAAAGCACAATTTGGTGGTCAGAGATTTGGTGAGATGGAGGTTTGGGCTCTTGAAGCATTCGGAGCTGCTCATGTCTTGCAGGAAATATTGACAATTAAATCTGATGATGTTATCGGTAGAGCAAAGGCTTATGAAGCGATTGTGAAAGGCGAAAACATGCAGAAGCCAAATATTCCTGAATCTTTCAACGTACTTGTTCATGAACTACGTGGACTTGCACTTGAAATCACTTTAGAATAATAAACTTGAAAATCGACCTTCAGTCAACAGACTGAAGGTTCAAAACATAGATCATTTAATTATGGCATTCAGAAAAAATAAAAAACTGACTAACGACTTCTCTAAAGTAACTATCAGCCTGGCTTCACCTGAATCTATACTGGAAAGTTCACATGGGGAGGTAACTCAACCAGAAACGATCAATTATCGAACTTATAAGCCAGAAATGGGTGGCTTATTTTGTGAGAGAATATTTGGTCCGGTGAAGGATTGGGAATGTCATTGTGGTAAATACAAGCGTATCAGATATAAAGGGATCATCTGTGATCGTTGTGGTGTTGAAGTGACTGAGAAAAAAGTCAGAAGAGAAAGAATGGGTCATATCGAATTGGTAGTGCCTGTTGCTCATATCTGGTATTTCCGTTCATTACCTAATAAAATTGGTTACTTACTTGGTTTACCTACCAAAAAACTAGATCAGATTATATACTACGAACGTTATGTAGTGATTCAGTCTGGTATCAAAGAAGAAGAGGGTATCAACCAAATGGATTTTCTTACTGAAGAAGAATATCTAGACATACTAGATAAACTCCCACGTGAAAATCAGCTTTTGGATGATGAAGATCCTCAGAAGTTCATCGCAAGAATGGGTGCTGATGCTTTGGAGATGCTTTTGTCTCGAATTAAACTAGATGAACTTTCTTACGAATTGCGTCACCAAGCGGCTACTGATACATCTCAGCAACGTAAGGCAGAGGCTCTTAAGAGATTGAGAGTAGTAGAAGCTTTCCGTGATGCACGTACACGGATCGAAAATAGACCTGAGTGGATGATCATTAAGATGGTTCCAGTTATTCCACCGGAATTGAGACCATTGGTTCCTTTGGACGGAGGTCGTTTTGCAACTTCTGATTTGAATGATCTTTATAGACGTGTAATTATAAGAAACAATCGTTTGAAGCGATTGATAGACATTAAAGCTCCTGAAGTGATTCTTAGAAATGAGAAACGTATGCTTCAAGAAGCTGTTGATTCCTTGTTTGACAATTCACGAAAAGTGAATGCTGTTCGTTCGGATGGTAACAGAGCATTGAAATCTTTGAGTGATATGCTTAAAGGGAAGCAAGGACGTTTCCGTCAAAACTTACTTGGAAAGCGTGTTGATTATTCTGGTAGATCAGTTATCGTAGTTGGTCCTGAGTTGAAGATGCACGAATGTGGTCTTCCTAAAAACATGGCAGCTGAACTCTTCAAGCCTTTTGTTATCAGAAAGCTTATTGAGCGTGGTATTGTTAAGACAGTAAAGTCTGCTAAGAAAATCGTTGATAGAAAAGACCCTGTTGTTTGGGATATTTTGGAGAATGTATTGAAAGGACATCCGGTTCTTTTGAACCGTGCTCCTACGCTTCACAGATTAGGTATTCAGGCTTTTCAACCAAAATTGATTGAGGGTAAAGCAATCCAGTTACATCCTTTGGTTTGTACTGCATTTAACGCCGATTTTGATGGTGACCAAATGGCGGTGCATGTACCACTAGGACATGAGGCTGTTCTAGAAGCGTCGCTTCTGATGCTTTCTTCACACAACATTCTGAACCCAGCTAATGGGGCTCCAATTGCAGTTCCTTCTCAGGATATGGTTTTAGGTCTTTACTACATGACAAAAGGTAGAAAGAGCACACCAGAGAAACCGGTAATTGGTGAAGGGCTTTCTTTTTACAGTGCTGACGAGGTTGTTATTGCAATGAATGAGGGCAAAGTATCTCAACATGCGTATGTGAAAGTGAGAACTAAGGTCAGAAATGAAGTTGGAGAGCTTGAAACTAAGATAATCGAAACTGTAGCGGGTCGTGTGATATTCAATATGCACGTGCCTGAAGCTGTCGGTTTTGTGGATGAGCTTTTGACAAAAAAGAAACTCACAAAAATACTCTCTACTGTATTTAAAATCACAGGAATGGCTAGCACTGCTCGTTTCTTGGATGATATTAAAGAATTAGGATTCCAGACTGCTTATAAAGGTGGTTTGTCTATGGGACTTGACAACATTCAGATTCCTGCAGAAAAAGACGGATTAGTTGCTCAAGCAAAAGAGGATGTGGAAGTAGTTTGGAACAACTATTTAATGGGATTGATCACTGATAATGAGCGATACAATCAGGTTATTGATATTTGGACTAGAACAAACACACTCCTTACCAATACGCTAATGCAGCAATTGGAAGAAGATGATCAAGGATTCAACTCTATCTATATGATGATGCACTCTGGTGCAAGGGGTTCGCGTGAGCAGATTCGTCAATTGGGTGGTATGAGAGGGTTGATGGCTAAGCCACAGAAAAACCTTCAAGGTTCAGTTGGTGAGATCATTGAAAACCCAATCCTATCTAACTTCAAAGAAGGACTAGATGTAATTGAGTATTTTATTTCTACTCATGGAGCGCGTAAAGGACTTGCAGATACGGCTTTGAAAACTGCTGATGCTGGTTACCTAACTCGTAGACTGGTAGATGTCGCTCAAGACATGGTAGTCAATGAGGAAGATTGCGGTACGCTTCGAGGATTATCAGTATTGGCTTTGAAAGACAATGAAGATATCGTTGAGTCTTTATCAGAAAGAATATTAGGTAGAGTATCTGTACACAATGTTTACGATCCTCTTACTGAAGAGCTTATCGTTGAGTCTGGAGTAGAAATCACTGAGGAAGTTGCTGATCGGATTGAAGAGACAAGCATTGAGGAAGTTGAGATCAGATCAGTATTGACTTGTGAGTCTAAGCAAGGTGTTTGTGCTAAGTGTTACGGAAGAAACCTCGCAAGTGGAAGAATGGCCAATATGGGTGAGTCTGTAGGCGTGATTGCTGCACAGTCAATCGGAGAGCCGGGAACGCAGCTTACATTGAGAACTTTCCATGTTGGGGGTACTGCTTCTAACATTGCTGTTGATGCAAACATCAAAGCTAAATTTGATGGTGTGTTAGAATTTGACGAACTAAGAATTGTCGACACTACAGATGATGAAGGAAACAAAGTGACCAAAGTAATGGGTCGTTCTGGTGAGGTGAAAATCTTGGATGCTAAGAAAGAACGTGTCTTGATTTCTAATCATGTGCCTTATGGAGCAATCCTAAAAGTGAAGGACGGTGACAAGATTTCTAAAGGAGATGAAATTTGTAGCTGGGATCCATACAATGCTGTTATTATGGCTGAGTTTGATGGTAAAGCAGAATTTGATGCGATTATTGAAGGTGTTACCTATAAAGAAGAATCTGATGAGCAGACTGGGCACAGAGAGAAAGTAATCATCGATACTAAGGATAAAACTAAGAACCCTGCAGTAGTCATTGCAAGTAAAGACGACAGTAAAGGTTATAACATTCCAGTAGGAGCTCACTTAGCTGTAGACGAAGGAGATAAAATCAAAGCAGGTCAAGTGCTTGCTAAGATTCCAAGGAAATCAGGTAAATCAAGAGATATTACTGGAGGTCTTCCAAGAGTAACAGAATTGTTTGAAGCAAGAAATCCTTCGAACCCTGCTGTAGTAAGTGAGATTGATGGTGTAGTTACTTATGGAGGTATCAAACGTGGTAATAGAGAAATCTTCATCGAATCAAAAGATGGTGTGAAGAAGAGATATCTGGTTCCATTGGCAAAACATATCCTTGTTCAGGATAATGACTTCATCCGGGCTGGTGATGCATTATCTGACGGTGCAATTACACCAGCGGATATTTTAGCAATCAGCGGACCAACTGCAGTACAAGAGTATTTGGTAAACGAGATTCAAGAAGTATACCGTTTGCAAGGTGTTAAGATCAACGATAAGCATATAGAAGTAATCGTTCGTCAAATGATGCAAAAAGTGATCATCATTGATGCAGGAGACACAAGTTTCCTTACCAATCAATCTGTGGATCGTTTCGCATTCATGGAGGAGAATGATTCTATACTTGATAAGAAAGTTGTGATGGAATCTGGTGATTCAGAAAATCTAAAGCCAGGTATGATCGTAACAAGTCGAGAATTGAGAGATGAAAACTCTAATCTAAAACGTAGAGATTTAAAGCCTGTTGAAGTGAGAAGTGCTGAAGCCGCGGTTTCAAAGCCAATCCTTCAAGGTATTACCCAAGCATCCTTGGGGACAGAGAGCTTTATCTCAGCAGCATCATTCCAAGAGACTACTAAAGTCTTGAGTGAGGCTTCTATTAGAGGTAAGTCAGATTATTTGGCTGGGTTGAAGGAAAATGTAATTGTAGGTCATTTGATTCCTGCAGGTACTGGAAATAGAAACTTCCTGAATCACATTGTTACTTCTAATGAGGACTATGAAACATTGCTTGCTTCTAAAGAGGAGTTTGCGAAATCTAAAGAAGTAGAAATATAAGATGGCTCAAAAGGAGGATAATAAGGAGGCGAAAGGCAATCAGATTAACATCGAGTTGTCAGAAGAGATAGCTGAAGGGGTTTATTCCAATCTTGCTATGATCGCGCATTCAAGTAGTGAATTTGTGATTGATTTCATACGCCTTATGCCTGGAGTTCCTAAAGCCAAGGTTAAATCTAGAATAGTAGTTACTCCAGAGCACGCAAAACGTCTTTTACGTGCTCTGGAAGATAACATTAAGAAGTTTGAAAGTGCTCACGGTACTATTAAAAGCATTGAGGAATCACCTCGTTTCCCAATGAATTTTGGGGGCACTGTAGGTGAGGCATAAATTATCGGTGGATATTTGATTGATAATTTTTAAATAATGTTAATAATCCTATCTTTGCGTTCCCAAAAAAAAATTGGATAATAAGAAATAAAGCAGAATGCCAACTATACAACAATTAGTACGAAAGGGCAGAAAGAAGTTAACTTCTAAGTCAAAGTCACCAGCTTTGGACTCATGTCCTCAAAGAAGGGGTGTATGTACACGTGTATACACTACTACTCCTAAGAAACCTAACTCAGCAATGAGGAAGGTAGCTCGTGTTAGACTTACTAACGGTAAAGAAGTCAACGCTTACATCCCTGGTGAAGGTCACAATCTTCAGGAGCACTCGATAGTGCTTATAAGAGGTGGAAGAGTAAAAGATTTACCAGGTGTGAGATATCACATCATCAGAGGTGCCCTTGATACAGCTGGTGTGAGCGGAAGATTACAAAGAAGATCTAAATACGGAGCTAAAAGGCCTAAGGATAAAAAGTAAAATCTAATGAGAAAAGCTAAACCTAAGAAGAGATATATTCTTCCTGATCCTATTTATCAGGATACTCTTGTGACCAAGTTTGTAAACAACTTGATGTATAGTGGCAAGAAGAGCGTAGCCTATAATATTTTCTACGATGCGATGAAACTAGTGGAGAAAAAGACTAGTGAAAACGGTGTAGAGACGTGGAAGACTGCTTTGAATAACGTCTGCCCAGGTGTTGAAGTGAAAAGCAGAAGAGTTGGTGGCGCTACATTCCAAGTACCTGTTGAGGTTCGTCCAGAAAGAAAGCTTGCTTTGGGTATCAAATGGATGATCAAATATTCAAGATTGCGCGGTGAGAAGACCATGATGGAAAGACTTGCTGCTGAGATCATTGCTGCATCCAAAGGTGAAGGAGCTTCTATCAAAAAGAAGGATGATACTCACAGAATGGCTGACGCGAACAAAGCATTTTCTCATTTTAGAATTTAATTGATCAATACCAGAAATGGCAAGAGATTTAAAGTATACCAGAAATATAGGAATTGCTGCTCACATTGATGCAGGTAAAACTACTACCACAGAGCGTATTCTATATTACACTGGTGTTAGTCATAAGATAGGTGAAGTTCATGATGGTGCTGCTACCATGGATTGGATGGCGCAAGAGCAAGAGCGTGGTATTACTATTACTTCTGCGGCTACTACAGTTTTCTGGAAGTACAAAGAAGATACTTATCATATTAATATAATAGATACTCCAGGTCACGTTGACTTCACCGTTGAAGTAAACAGATCACTAAGAGTATTGGATGGTTTGGTATTCTTGTTTAGTGCGGTTGATGGTGTAGAGCCTCAGTCTGAAACTAACTGGAGACTTGCCGATAACTATAAAGTAGCTAGAATAGGTTTCGTTAATAAAATGGATCGTTCTGGTGCTGACTTCTTGAAAGTGTGTAAACAAGTAAAGGAAATGTTGGGCACTAAAGCAGTGCCTCTTCAACTTCCTATTGGAGCTGAAGATACATTTAAAGGTGTGGTTGACTTAGTTGAAAACCGTGCGATGGTATGGAATGAGGATGATATGGGAATGACTTTCCAAGAAGTTCCGATTCCTGCTGACATGGCAGAAGATGTAAAATTTTACAGAGAACATCTTCTTGAGGCGGTTGCTGAATATGATGAGACACTTCTAGAAAAGTACTTTGAAGATCCAGAATCAATATCAAGAGACGAGGTTGTCGCAGCTTTAAGAGCTGCAACTATTGATTTGGCTTTTGTTCCAATGACTTGCGGTTCTGCTTTTAAGAACAAAGGTGTTCAGGCAATGTTGGATTATGTGATGGAGCTTTTACCATCACCAATGGATAGAGAAAGTATTGTGGGAACTGATCCTGATACTGAGGAGCCAACAAAACGTAAGCCTAGTGTTACTGAGCCTTTCGCGGCCCTCGCTTTTAAAATAGCAACTGATCCATTCGTTGGTAGGCTTTGTTTTGTAAGATCATATTCTGGAATATTGGAATCTGGCTCATACGTGTTTAACACACGTTCTGGAAACAAAGAGCGTATTTCGCGAATTTTCCAAATGCATGCTAATAAGCAAAATCAAATTGATCGACTACATGCTGGTGATATTGCCGCTGTTGTTGGATTTAAGGATATAAAAACAGGTGATACACTATGTGATGAAAAGAATAAGATTATTCTTGAATCAATGGTATTCCCTGAGCCTGTTATCGGCTATGCAATTGAGCCTAAAACTCAAGCTGACGTTGATAAATTGGGTATGGGTTTAGGTAAGTTAATTGAAGAGGATCCTACACTTCAGGTCGAAACAAACCATGAAACAGGTCAAACTATCCTTAAGGGTATGGGTGAGCTTCACTTGGATATCATTATTGATCGTCTGAAACGTGAGTTTAAAGTTGAGATTAATCAAGGTGCACCTCAGGTAGCATATAAAGAAGCTATTCTGAATACTGTTGAGCATAAAGAAGTTTACAAAAAGCAAAGTGGTGGTCGTGGTAAATTTGCTGATATTCTCTTCGAATTAGGACCAATAGATCCAGATATCGAGCAGAAAGAGGGCCTTCAGTTTGTTAATAATATTGTTGGAGGTGTGATTCCTAAAGAATTTATACCATCAATTGAGAAAGGATTCAAAGAGGCAATGAAAAACGGTCCATTGGCAGGTTATCCATTGGATAGCATGAAAGTGAGAATATATCATGGTTCATTCCATGATGTGGATTCGGATGCGTTATCATTTGAACTTGCTGCAAGAATAGGATTTAAGGAAGCTGCTAAGAAAGCAAAACCAGTACTCTTAGAGCCGGTTATGGCTGTAGAGGTGGTAACACCAGACGAGTATACTGGTTCTATTACTGGTGATTTGAATAGGAGAAGAGGTTTAATGAAGGGAATGGATTCAAGAGGTACAGCAGCTGTAATTAAAGCAGATGTGCCACTTTCAGAACTCTTTGGTTATGTTACTGATTTGAGAACAATGAGTTCAGGTCGTGCAACAGCCAGTTTAACATTCGCTCATTATGATCAGGTTCCTCAGAACCTTGCTGATGCAGTTATCAAAAAAGTAAAAGGAGCTGACGCTTAATAATACTACAATGAATCAAAAAATTAGAATTAAACTAAAGTCGTACGATCATAATCTTGTTGACAAGTCAGCTGAGAAGATTGTTAGAGCGGTAAAGACGACAGGCGCGATTGTTAGTGGCCCGATTCCTTTGCCTACAGTAAAAGAAAAATTTACAGTGTTGAAGTCACCTCACGTAAATAAAAAAGCAAGAGAGCAATTTCAACTTTGCACTTACAAACGTTTAGTCGATATTTATTCAAATAGCGCTAAAACTGTAGATGCTTTGATGAAATTGGAGCTTCCTAGTGGAGTGGATGTTGAGATAAAGGTATAGTTATAAGTAAGACGCAAGCTGAGAACCAATAGCGATGGTGTTATTGGTTCTTTTTTTGCCTTAAAAACTAATTCAAATCTTTTGATCAGAGGGAAGAATTGCTATCTTTGCAGTCCTTTTCACGAAAAGTTTATTCGGAAACGGAAATAGATTAAATATTAAGCGAGATGCCTGGAATAATTGGTAGAAAAATAGGAATGACTAGTATGTATAACGCAAACGGAAAAAACGTTGCTTGTACAGTCATTGAAGCTGGTCCGTGTGTAGTAACACAAGTGAAAGATAAGGAAACTGACGGTTACCGTGCTGTTCAATTAGCATATGGTGAACGTAAAGAAAAAAATACACCTAAAGCTTTGAAAGGGCATTTTGCTAAAGCGAAAACATCGCCGAAACGCAAAATGGTTGAGTTCAGAGATTTTCGTGCCGAGTACGATGCGAAATTGTCTTTAGGTAATACCATTAATATCCAAGACATTTTTGTTGAGCAAGATTTTGTTGATGTTGTTGGAACATCAAAAGGTAAAGGTTTTCAGGGTGTTGTAAAGCGTCACGGTTTTGGTGGTGTCGGTCAATCTACTCATGGTCAGCACAACAGGTTAAGAGCTCCAGGTTCTATTGGTGCTTGTTCTTTCCCATCAAGAGTTTTTAAAGGGCTTAAAATGGCTGGACGTACAGGTGGAGATCGTGTAAGAATGATCAATCTTAAAGTAGTTAAAATTTATCCAGAGAAGAACCTTGTGTTAGTAAGTGGTGCAGTACCAGGAGCTAAAAATTCTTATCTAATTCTAGAGAAATAACATGAAACTATCAGTTTTCAATATTAAGGGAGAAGATACAGGCAGGACCATAGAATTGGATGATGCAGTATTTGGTATAGAGCCTAATGAGCATGCTGTTTACCTAGAGGTAAAGCAGTATTTGGCTAATCAGAGACAAGGAACTCATAAAGTGAAAAATAGAAATGAGGTTTCTGGATCTACAAGAAAATTAAAGAAACAAAAGGGTACGGGTACAGCACGTGCTGGTAGTATCAAGTCTCCTGTGTTTAGAGGTGGTGGAACAATGTTCGGACCTGAGCCAAGAGATTATAGCTTTAAGCTAAATAAGAAGGTAAAGCAGTTGGCAAAGAAGTCAGTTCTTTCTTCTAAGGCTAAAGAAAATAAAGTTAGAATTATAGAGGATTTCGTATTCGAAACTCCTAAAACTAATGACTTCAAAGCAATACTTTCCAATTTGAATATGACGGACACTAAGTCAGTTTTTATTCTTGGAGACACCAATCAAAACGTTTTCCTTTCATCTAGAAACTTGGCTAAAACCAAAGTTTACACTGCTGATGAATTGAGTGCATATGACCTTGTTCATACTGATACAATTTTTTTGGTGGAGAGTTCTGTTGAGAAAATACAAAATAGATTAAACTAAGATGGGAGTATTGATAAAACCTTTAGTTACGGAAAAAGCCTCAGCTCTGAATGAGCATGGAAAGTATGGCTTTATCGTGAGCAAAGAATCCAATAAAGTGCAGATCAAGAAGGAAGTTGAAAAGACTTACGGAGTTACTGTAGAAAGTGTTAATACTATGGTTCATCCTGGGAAGTCTAAATCAAGATATTCAAAGTCTGGTGTCTTGACTGGCAAAACTCCATCGCAGAAGCGCGCTATTGTAAAGGTGGCTGAGGGAGATATTATAGATTTTTATAGCGGTATATAAATAAACAGGTAAATGGCTGTTAAGAAGTTAAGACCAGTAACCCCAGGAACTCGATTTAGAGTGGCTCCTGTTTTTGAAACTTTATCTAAAGTTTCACCAGAGAAGTCGCTACTTACTTCCAAGGGAAACAAGGGTGGAAGAAATAATCAGGGAAGAATGACTATCCGCAACGTGGGTGGTGGTCATAAACAGAAGTTGAGGATTATTGATTTCAAAAGAGACAAAAGCGGTATTCCTGCTACAGTTCAGACTCTTGAGTATGATCCAGGAAGAACAGCAAGAATAGCGTTACTTTTCTATGCAGATGGTGAGAAGAGATACATCCTTGCTCCGAATGGTTTAGAAGTAGGAACTGAGATTATTTCAGGTCCTGGTGTGCCACCTGAGGTAGGTAATGCATTGCCATTATCTGATATTCCTTTAGGTACTATCATTCATAATATTGAATTGAAGCCTGGTAAAGGTGGAGCCATGACGAGAAGTGCTGGTACTTATGCACAGTTGGTTGCTCGAGATGGTAAATATTGCACTGTAAAATTACCTTCAGGTGAAATGAGAATGGTTTTGGTTACTTGCTATGCTACTATTGGTGTAGTTTCTAACAACGACCACATGAATGTTCGCTTGGGTAAAGCAGGTAGAAACAGATGGTTAGGAAGACGTCCTCGTGTAAGAGGAGTAGTAATGAACCCTGTCGATCACCCAATGGGTGGTGGTGAAGGCCGTTCGTCAGGAGGTCATCCGCGTTCTAGAAATGGCTTATATGCTAAAGGTCAGAAAACTAGAAAGCCTAATAAGTATTCTGATAAGTTGATAATAACTAAGAGAAAATAATGGCAAGATCATTAAAAAAAGGACCTTATATCGATTTTAGACTTGAGAAGAAAGTCGAAACGATGAATGAGTCAGGTAAGAAATCAGTAATTAAAACTTGGTCTAGAAGATCAATGATCTCTCCTGATTTTGTGGGTCAGACCTTTGCGGTTCATAATGGCAATAAATTTATCCCGGTTTTTGTAACAGAAAACATGGTAGGTCATAAGCTTGGTGAATTTTCTCCTACAAGGAATTTCAGAGGACACATTGCGAAAAAGGATAAAGGAAGAAGATAAGTCATGGAAACTGTAGAGAAAAAACTCAAAAAGTCTGTCAAAATCCGACTTAGGAAAGAATCTGAGAAGAAATTCAAAGAAGAAAATGCAGGTAGACTTGGTGCTGTAAAGTCCTCTTTGAGGAACATACCTACCGCGCCACGTAAGATGCGTTTGGTAGCGGATATGATTCGTGGCATACAAGTGAACGTAGCATTGAACTTGTTAAAGTTCGATACTAAACACGCTTCAAGAGACCTTGAGAAATTGTTGATGACAGCTATTTCTGATTGGCAAGCAAGTAATGCGGATGTTAATATAGAAGAGGCAGACCTCATCGTGAAGGAGATATTTGTAGATGGAGGAAGAATACTTAAGCGTCTAAGACCTGCACCACAGGGAAGAGCACATAGAATCAGAAAGAGATCTAATCATGTTACGATTGTAGTGGGAGAATCTCAAGAAAAAAATAGCAAACCTGAAGTTAAAGCAACTAAATAATGGGACAGAAGGTAAATCCAATAGGATTCAGATTAGGTGTAGTTAAAGGTTGGGATTCTGCATGGTTCGGAGGAAAGGATTTCTCCGACAAGATTGTAGAAGATCAAAAAATTCGGGACTATATAGATGTACGTATCCCTAAAGGTGGTGTGTCTAAAGTTGTTATCGAACGTACACTTAAAAGAATCACGCTTACAGTTCATACTGCAAGACCAGGTGTGGTTATTGGAAAAGGTGGCTCTGAAGTAGATAAGATCAAAGAAGAGTTAAAGAAATTAACTGGTAAGGATATCCAAATAAACATTTTTGAGATTAAGAGACCAGAGACAGATGCGAAATTGGTGGGTGAATCTATCGCTCAGCAGTTGCAAGCTCGTATTTCTTTCCGTCGTGCAATGAAACAATCAATAGCTTCAGCTATGCGTGTTGGTGCTCAAGGGATTAAAGTAAAAGTATCAGGAAGATTAGGTGGTGCTGAAATGGCACGCTCTGAACAATATAAGGAAGGACGTATTCCTCTTCATACACTTCGTGCTGATATTGATTACGCGCTTTCAGAAGCGAGTACAGTATACGGTAAAATCGGCATCAAAGTATGGATCTTTAAAGGTGAAGTTTTCGGGAAAAGAGATTTGTCTCCAAATGTTGGCTTAACCAACTCTGGTGGTGGTGGATCAGGCCCTTCACAGGACGGACCAAAAAGAAGAAGAGGAAATGGCGAAGCGCCAAAAAGAAGACGTGATCGTAAGTAAGCTCATAAACGCTAGGTAAAATGTTACAGCCAAAGAGAACCAAGTTCAGGAAAAAGCAGAAAGGTAGAGTAAAAGGTATTGCTCAAAGAGGTCATCGTTTGGCCTTTGGAAACTTCGGCATTAAGTCGATGGAACCAGGGTGGATTACATCAAGACAAATTGAGGCATCTCGTATTGCGGTTACTAGAGCAATGAAAAGAGAAGGTCAAGTTTGGATTAGAATTTTTCCTGACAAACCAATTACTAAAAAGCCTGCAGAGGTAAGGATGGGTAAAGGTAAGGGAGCTCCTGAATATTGGGTAGCTGTAGTAAAACCTGGGACCATCATATTTGAGGTATCTGGAGTAAGCAAACAAGCTGCTAGAGAGGCCTTGAGACTAGCGGAACAAAAGCTTCCGATGCAAACTAAATTTGTTGTAAGAAGAGATTATACTGGAGAATGAATAATTCAGAATTAAGAGGACTGAGCCTTGAAGAGTTGAAAAACAAGCTTGTAGTCGAGAAAGAAAACCATGGCAAATTGAAATTTGCTCATAGCATTACTCCTATAGAGAATCCAATGAAGTTGAGAGAAAGTCGAAAACTTGTTGCAAGGATTCAAACTGAAATAAGAGCTAAAGAATTAAGTAAATAAACGCAAAGATGGAACGTAATCTGCGAAAAGAACGAGTGGGACAAGTTGTCAGCAATAAAATGCAAAAGACAATTACCATAACGGTAAACCGAAAGGTGAAGCATGAAATGTATGGTAAGTTCATTCGTAAAACGAAAAAATTTACTGCCCATGATGAGAATAATGATTGCAATATCGGTGACACGGTAAAGATCATGGAAACTCGTCCTATGAGTAAAAACAAACGTTGGAGATTGGTTGAAATAATCGAACGAGCTAAGTAATGATACAACAGGAATCAAGATTGAATGTAGCGGATAACAGTGGAGCTAAAGAGGTTCTGTGTATTCGTGTACTAGGAGGTACGGGTAAGCGATATGCTTCAGTAGGTGATACCATCGTTGTGACGGTTAAATCTGCTATTTCATCTAGCAATCTCAAAAAGGGTACAGTTTCTAAAGCTGTTATCGTACGTACCAAAAAAGAAGTTAGAAGAAAGGATGGTTCTTATATCCGATTCGAAGACAATGCAGCCGTATTATTGAATGCGAACAATGAGCCTAGAGGCACTCGTATTTTCGGTCCGGTAGCAAGAGAGTTAAGAGAGCGTCAGTATATGAGAATAGTTTCCTTAGCACCTGAAGTACTATAGTTATGAAGACTCAAAAAGTAAGTAAAATACACATCAAGAAAGGTGACACTGTAAAAGTGTTAGCTGGTAACGATAACGGAAAAACTGGTAAAGTTTTAGAAGTGGTTACTGCTAAATATAGAGCTATAGTGGAGGGTGTAAATCTCGTCACTAAGCACAAAAAGCCTTCAGCTTCTTCACCTGAAGGTGGTCGCGAACAAACTGAAGCTCCTATTCATATAAGCAACTTAATGGTTGTAGATCCAGCTTCTGGAGAAGCAACTAGAGTGGGAAGAAAAGTTAACGAAAACGGTAAGTTGCAGAGATATTCAAAGAAAACTGGAGGATTTATCACCAATGGCTAAACCAAGATTAAAAGAACAATATCTAAAAGAAATTGCTCCAGCATTGATGGAGAAATTCCAATACAAGTCTGTAATGGAAGTGCCAAGATTGTTGAAGATTTCAGTCAACAAAGGAATTGGCGCTGCTGTTTCTGATAAAAAACTTGTGGATGTAGGAGTTGAAGAGCTTACTACGATCACTGGTCAGAAAGCTGTACCTACCATTGCTAAGATATCAATCTCAAACTTCAAATTGAGAGAAGGAATGCCTATTGGAGCAAGAGTTACTCTTCGTGGAGATAGAATGTATGAATTCTTAGATCGTTTGATGACTGTGGCCTTACCACGCGTAAGAGACTTCAGAGGGATCAAACAAAAAGGGTTTGATGGCAAAGGTAACTATAGCTTGGGAGTTGAAGAGCAAATTATCTTCCCTGAGATCAGCATTGACAAGATCAATAAGATAACGGGTATGGATATCACTTTTGTGACATCAGCTAAAACAGACGAAGAGAGTCTGGCATTATTGAAATCATTCGGAATGCCTTTCAACACAAATAAAAAATAGTATAATGGCTAAGGAATCGATTAAGGCTAGAGAAAGAAAAAGAGTAAAATTAGTTGAGCGCTTTGCTGAAAAGCGTGCTGCTTTAAAAGAAGCTGGTGACTATGATGCACTTGATAAATTACCAAGAAATTCTTCAAAAGTAAGATTACACAACAGATGTAAGCTTACTGGTAGGCCTAAAGGTTATATGAGGAAGTTTGGTATCTCTCGTGTCACTTTCAGAGAAATGGCTAATGCAGGAAAAATACCTGGCGTTACTAAAGCGAGTTGGTAATCTTTATTTCCTTAAAGCATAGTTATTAAAATATATTAATTAATTTTGCACCCCGTTTCGGGGTATTTAATTGAAAAGACAATGGTAACAGATCCTATAGCAGACTACTTGACAAGGGTAAGAAATGCGATTAAAGCGAACCATCGCATTTTGGAGATTCCCTCTTCCAACTTGAAGAAGGAAGTGACTAAAGTATTGCACGATAAGGGGTTTATTCAGAATTTCAAATTCGTGAATGATGATAAACAAGGCGTTATAAAAATCGCTTTAAAGTATAATCCTCAGACAAAGCAGTCTGCGATCACTAGTTTGGAAAGAATAAGTAAGCCAGGTCTTAGAAAATACGCTGACGCTGAGAATTTGCCAAGAGTATTGAATGGAATGGGAATAGCGATCATGTCTACTTCTAAAGGGGTTATTACTGATAAAGAAGCTCGCAAGGAGCATGTTGGAGGTGAAGTACTCTGTTACGTATATTAATTTTGATTTGAAATGTCAAGGATAGGAAAAGCACCAATAACAATTCCAAGCGGTATCACCATCAACGTTGATAAGAACGTAGTGAGTGTAAAGGGACCAAAAGGAGAACTTAAGCAGGATATTGATCCAGATATGATCGTTTCTATCGAGGATGGAGTTCTTACAGTACAAAGACCAACCGAACAGAAACGTCATAAAGCGATGCACGGTTTGTATCGTTCTTTGATTAATAATATGGTAACTGGTGTGACCAGTGGCTATAAGAAAGAAATGGAGCTTGTAGGTGTTGGTTACAAGGCTGCTGTTTCAAATAATGTTTTAGAATTGAACCTAGGTTATTCTCATAATATATTTTTGACTGTGCCAGGTGAGATTACTGTAGGTGCTGAGACTGCTAAAGGTCAAAACCCTAAAGTAACTGTAGAAGGTATTGATAAGCAATTGGTAGGACAAGTTGCAGCCAAAATTAGGTCACTACGTAAGGTAGAGCCTTATAAAGGTAAGGGTATTAGATTCATTGGTGAACAAGTAAGACGTAAGGCTGGGAAAACGGCTGCTAAATAATTAAGTAAGATGGCTGTATCTAAATTACAAAGAAGAAAGCGAATAAAGCTTGGGATTAGACGTAAGATTAGTGGAACTGGTACAAGACCTAGAGTCTCTGTATTTAGAAGTAACAAAGCTATTTACGGGCAGATTATAGATGATGTAAAAGGGGTTACTCTTGCTTATGCGTCCTCGATGGAGTTGGGAGATGCTATCAACAATGTTGATACTTCTAAAGAAGTAGGAAAGAAATTGGCAGAACGCGCAAGTGCGGCTGGTATTCAAAGTGTAATTTTTGATAGAAACGGTTATCCTTATCATGGCAAAGTGAAAGCTTTTGCTGAGGGAGCTCGTGAAGGTGGACTTAAATTTTAATTTGTATTATGTCTCAGAGTAATATCAAAGCGGTAAAAGCTAGCGAAATCGACCTTAAAGAAAAGGTTGTTGCAATTAAGCGTGTAGCTAAAGTTGTAAAAGGTGGTAGACGATTTAGCTTTTCAGCTATTGTAGTTGTTGGAGATAGTAATGGTGTTGTTGGTTATGGTTTGGGTAAAGCCAACGAAGTAACAGATGCAATTACTAAGGGAATAGAAGATGCAAAGAAGAATCTTGTAAAGGTGCCTTTGTTCAAGACAACTGTTCCTCACGAGGCAATTGGTAAGTTTGGGGGTGGTTTTGTATTGTTGAAGCCAGCTGCACCAGGTACTGGTGTTATTGCTGGAGGTGCTATGCGTGCTGTTCTGGAAAGTGCTGGCATACATGATGTGTTAGCTAAATCTAAAGGTTCATCGAATCCTCACAACGTTGTTAAAGCTACATTTGATGCTTTACATAGAATGAGAGATCCTTATGCAGTTGCAAAACAACGAGGTGTAACTCTTGACAAAGTATTTAACGGGTAATCCACATGGCTAAAGTAATAATCACACAAACGCGTAGTACTGCTAAGCGTCCGGAAAGACAGAAGAAGACTATTGAGGCTTTGGGACTGGGAAAAATTAACAGAAGTGTTGAAAAGGAGTTGACGCCTCAGATCGAGGGTATGATCAACAAGGTTCAGCATTTAATTGATGTAAAAGAACTTTAAGATGAAGTTAGAATCACTTAAACCAGCTGCTGGTTCGACAAAAGGCAGAAAAAGAATTGCTAGGGGTCAAGGTTCTGGTAAAGGAGGAACTGCAACGAGAGGACATAAAGGTGCTCAGTCAAGATCTGGTTATTCTAAGAAGATTGGTTTTGAAGGAGGTCAAATGCCACTTCAAAGACGTGTGCCAAAGTTTGGTTTTAAGAATAACAATAAGATTGTATCTAAGCCAGTCAATCTTGATGATATCCAGAAATTAGCAGATGCAAAAAAATTGACTGAAATCACTACTCAAACGTTGAGAGACAATGGTATGATTGGTAAAGGGGATATTGTGAAGATTTTAGGGAGAGGTGAGTTAACTAGCGCATTGACTATTACAGCACACAAGTTTTCTAAAGCTGCTCAAGAATTAGTTGAGAAGGCTGGTGGATCTATCGCTGTTGAAGCTTAATTAGATGAAGAAATTTTTTGAGACCATACGTAATATTTTTTCTATAGAGGAATTAAGAATTCGAATCTTAAATACGATTGGTTTTCTTATCATTTTTCGACTAGGATCATTCGTTGTGCTTCCGGGTGTTGATCCTGCGCAACTTACAAGTGATGTTGGGGGAATATTTGGTCTCTTAAACACATTCTTAGGAGGAGCTTTTAGTAGAGCTTCAGTTTTTGGATTGGGAATTATGCCTTATATATCAGCTTCAATTGTTCTTCAATTGATGACTGTTGCAGTTCCATATTTTCAAAAACTCCAAAAGGAAGGTGATAGTGGAAGAAAGAAGATCAGTCAGATAACGAGGGTACTTACTATATTTATTTGTCTTGCTCAATCGATCGGGTATTTGACAGCTACTATACCTTCAGAGGCTATTATTCTCGAGAATCAATTCCTGTTCCAATTATCATCAATGGTTATTTTGACTGCAGGTACAGTGTTCTGTATGTGGTTGGGTGAGAAAATCACTGATAAAGGTATTGGTAACGGAATTTCCATGCTGATCATGATAGGAATCATTTCACGTCTGCCAGGATCATTGTGGTACGAGGTAGTAGAGGTCAATGGCTTACCTGGTGCTTTACTATCAATACTTGAATTAGTTGCTTTGTTCTTTGTGGTTCTTGCAACGGTTGCTTTGGTACAAGCGACTAGAAGAATCCCTGTACAATATGCTAAGCAAGTAGTAGGCAATAAGGTATATGGTGGTCAAAGACAATATATTCCGCTTAAGGTAAACTCCTCTGGTGTAATGCCTATAATCTTTGCTCAATCTTTGATGTTTTTGCCAGCGCTACTTGCAGGTATATGGAGTCAAGAGAGTGATTTGGCTCAGTATATTGGTACAACGTTTTCAGACATTCAGTCGTGGCAATACAACTTGTTGTTTGCTACGCTAATTATACTCTTCACATTCTTTTATACAGCAATTACAATCAACCCAACACAAATTGCGGATGATTTAAAACGAAATGGTGGTTTTATCCCTGGTATTAAGCCGGGTAAACAAACTTCTGATTTTATAGATGATGTGTTAACACGAATTACATTACCAGGATCTTTTTTCCTTGCAATAATTGCAATACTTCCAGCTTTCGCTATGATCGCTGGTGTGAGCTCAACCTTTGCACAGTTTTACGGAGGTACTTCTCTTTTGATTATGGTAGGTGTTATCCTTGATACTTTGCAACAGATAGAGAGTTATCTCTTGATGAGGCATTATGAAGGAATGATGAAGTCTGGTAGAGTAAAAGGAAGAACTCAAAACACTGCTGTAGCGTAATGGCTAAGCAATCTTCCATAGAACAAGATGGCACTATTGTCGAGGCTTTGTCCAACGCGATGTTCCGTGTAGAACTGGAAAATGGGCATCAGTTGATAGCGCATATTTCGGGTAAAATGAGAATGAATTATATAAAGATCCTACCTGGAGATAGGGTAAAACTTGAGATGTCTCCTTACGATCTTTCAAAAGGACGTATTGTTTATCGCTACAAATAGATATTATGAAAGTTAAAGCATCAGTTAAGAAGCGTAGTGCTGATTGTAAGGTTATCCGAAGACACGGAAAGCTTTATGTGATCAACAAAAAGAACCCTAAGTTTAAACAAAGACAAGGATAAGACATGGCTAGAATTGCAGGAGTTGATATTCCGGATAATAAGCGTGGCGAAATAGCGCTCACCTACATTTTTGGAATTGGCAAGAGTTCGGCTCAGTCGATCTTGGCTAAGGCCAATGTTGATCCGAATAAGAAAGTACAAGATTGGAATGAGGATGAATCTGGAGCAGTGCGTACTGTTATCACAGAAGGATTTAGAGTGGAAGGTGTACTTAAGTCTGAAATTCAACTAAACATCAAACGTCTTTTAGATATCGGATGCTATAGAGGTTTGAGACATAGAAAAGGTTTGCCTGTAAGAGGTCAGCACACTAAGAATAACGCTAGAACTAGAAAGGGAAAGCGTAAAACTGTAGCGAACAAGAAAAAGGCTGTTAAGTAATTAGATCATGGCTCAAAAGAGAAAAGATAAAGCAAAAAAGAGAGTTGTTACTGTTGATGCAACAGGTCAAGCTCATATTCAGGCTACATTCAATAATATTATTATCTCATTGACGAATACTCAAGGTCAAGTTATTTCTTGGGCTTCTGCTGGTAAGATGGGATTTAAAGGTTCTAAAAAGAACACTCCATATGCTGCTCAAGTAGCTGCTCAGGATTGTGCTTCTAAAGCACACGAGCAAGGACTTAGAAAAGTAGAAGTGTTTGTAAAAGGTCCAGGTGCAGGTAGAGAATCAGCTATTCGTAGCATACAGAATAGTGGTATTGAAGTAACGGTCATAAAAGACGTTACACCTATGCCTCACAATGGCTGTAGACCTCCAAAAAGAAGAAGAGTTTAATAGTATAAATACTGGATTATTATGGCAAGATATACAGGGCCAAAGACTAAGATTTCCCGAAAGTTCGGAGAGCCAATCTTCGGAGCGAGTAAAGCGCTTCAAAAGAAGAATTATCCTCCTGGACAGCATGGTAGAGGAAGAAGGAAAAAGCAGTCAGAATATGCTATTCAGCTTGCTGAGAAGCAAAAAGCTAAGTACACTTATGGTGTATTGGAGAAACAATTCGCTAACCTATTCGAAAAAGCATCTCGTAAGAGTGGTATAACTGGTGAGATTTTACTTCAATTGCTTGAGGCAAGATTGGATAACACAGTTTACAGACTCGGCATAGCTCCAACAAGACGTGCTGCAAGACAATTAGTAGGTCATAAGCATATTACTGTTAATGGAAGTATTGTAAACATACCTTCTTTCACAGTTAAAGAAAGTGATCTAATTGGAGTTCGTGAGAAGTCTAAATCTCTAGAAGCAATTAGTGAGAGTCTATCAGGCAATTCAAGACGTTATTCTTGGTTGGAGTGGGATAACACTGCGATGGTTGGTAAGTTTTTGAATTCACCAACTCGTGAGGACATTCCTGAGAACATCAAGGAGCAACTTATAGTTGAATTGTACTCTAAATAAGATTTTTTAATAATTAATTAAAGATAATAATATGTCAATTCTAGCATTTCAAATGCCGGAGAAGGTTGTGATGGAGAAGGCTGATGATTTTCATGGTCTTTTCACGTTCAAGCCTCTTGAGCAAGGATATGGAGTTACTGTAGGTAACGCATTGAGAAGAATTCTTCTGTCATCTCTTGAGGGATACGCAATCACTGCAATCAAAATCCCTGGTGTTTTGCATGAGTTTTCGACTATTGAAGGAGTTGTTGAGGATGTGAGCGAGATTATCTTAAATCTTAAAATGGTAAGGTTTAAGAAAATCTCTGACGTTGCTGATAATTCAATTACGATCTCTGTATCCAACAAAAAGCAACTGACTGCTGGTGATATAGCTGGTGGAACTACATCTTTCGAGATTTTGAACCCTGATCATGTAATTTGTAACCTTGATCAAAAGGCACACTTTGAGTTAGAGTTGAATGTTGAAAAAGGTAGAGGCTATGTTGCTGCTGAGGAGAATAAACCAGCTGAGCAAAACTTTGGCTATATCGCTATCGATTCAATCTTCACACCAATTAAAAATGTGAAGTACAGTGTTGAAAACACTCGAGTTGAGCAAAAAACGGATTATGAGCAATTGATTCTGGATATTGAAACTGATGGTTCAATTCACCCAGAAAATGCTCTTAAAGGTGCTGCTAATATCTTGATTAAACACTTCATGTTGTTCTCTGATCAGAATATGATCTTGGAATCACAAGAACAAGGAGAGCCAGAGCAAGTAGATGAAGAGTTATTGCACATGCGTAAGCTTCTTAAGACTTCTTTGAATGATCTTGACTTGTCAGTAAGAGCTTACAATTGTTTGAAGGCTGCTGATGTTAGATCATTGGGAGATCTTGTAAACTTGGAAATTTCTGACATGATGAAGTTTAGAAACTTTGGAAAGAAATCACTGGCTGAATTGGAGCAATTGGTTGCAGACAAGCAATTGACATTCGGTATGGATCTTTCAAAATATAAATTGGAGGAAGAATAATGAGACACGGTAAGAAATTTAATCATCTTGGAAGAACAGCGCCACATAGAAAGGCAATGCTTTCAAACATGGCTTCTTCTTTGATTCTTCATAAGAGAATCAATACCACTTTAGCTAAAGCAAAAGCTTTGACTAAATATGTTGAGCCATTGATCACAAAGTCAAAAACGGATACGACACATTCAAGAAGAGTTGCATTCTCATACTTACAAGATAAATTCTCAGTTCAGGAGCTTTTCGGCCCAATAGCTGAAAAAGTAAGCGATAGACCAGGTGGATATACTCGAATCATAAAAACTGGTACACGTCTTGGTGATAATGCTGAAATGTGTATGATGGAGTTGGTAGATTTCAATGAGCTATTGCTTCAGGAATCTGATGCTAAGTCTAAAACACGTCGTTCACGTAGAGGAACAAGCAAGAAGGCTACAGATACAGCTGTTGAATCTAAACCTTCTGCAATCGAAGATGCTACAGTAGTGGAAGAAGTAGCTGTTGAAGCTGCTCCTGAGGTTACGGAAAAAGTAGAGGAAACTACTCCAGAGGCTAATGCATCGGATGATGCAAGCGATGCAACTGAAGAGGGAACAGACGAGCCAAAAAAAGGTGAGTAAAACCTTGAAAATTATTTAAGTAAAAGGGAATTCGATTAACTCGGATTCCCTTTTTTTTTGTCAACTATCTGATCTAATATTTCTTATTTTTGCCACGTCATGAAACAACCTGAGAGAAAAAAAGCACTTTTATTATTAGGAGATGGTACCACCTTTGAGGGTTACTCGATTGGTCTAGATGGTACATCTGGTGGAGAGATTTGCTTCAATACCGGAATGACCGGTTATCAAGAGATATATACTGATCCTTCTTATTTTGGTCAGATCATCGTTAATACAACACCACATATTGGTAATTATGGTGTGCATGTTGATGAAAACGAATCAGCAACTACCAAGATTCAAGGTCTAGTGGTAAACGAGTTTACCTACGATTATAGCAGAAAGACATCTACAGAAGGATTACATGAATACCTCATTAGAAATAGTACCGTTGGTATTTCTGGTATTGATACTAGACGTTTAGTACGTCACATACGTACCAAGGGGGCCATGAATGCTATTATAAGCTCTCAAATCCTAGAGTCCGACAAACTGCAGGTCGAACTAGATAAAGTTCCTAACATGGAATCTCTGGAACTTTCTAGTATAGTCACTACAAAGGAAGCCTATGACCTTCCAGGTAATGAAGGTGGTTCTCTTAAGATAGCGGCTATTGATTTCGGTATCAAAAAGTCAATCCTCAAAAACTTTACCGAAAGGGACTGCAATTGTAAGGTTTTTCCAGCGAAGACTACTTTTGAAGAGATTTCTAAGTGGAATCCTGATGGAGTGTTTTTATCAAATGGACCAGGAGATCCAGCGGCAATGGACTATGCAGTTGCTACAATAAAAGAAATATTAAAATCTGGTATTCCAGTGTTTGGTATTTGCCTAGGTAATCAGTTGCTAGGAAGGGCAGTTGATATAGACACATTCAAAATGCATCATGGACATAGAGGGCTCAATCATCCAGTCAAAAATCTTTTGAGTGGCAAGAGTGAAGTAACCTCTCAAAACCATGGATTTGCAGTATCTAAAGAATCTCTTTCTAAATCAGATGCTGCAGAAATAACTCACATTAACTTAAATGATGATACTGTAGAAGGTTTAAGGTTGAAAAATTATCCTGCCTTTTCCGTTCAGTATCACCCCGAATCATCCCCAGGACCCCATGATTCGACCTATTTATTTGACGATTTTATAAAACTAATTAAAGACAAAAAGTCATGAGTATCATTGAAAGCGTACACGCAAGACAAATTTTAGATTCAAGGGGAAATCCTACGATTGAAGTAGATGTAATCACTGAAAATGGATTTCTTGGAAGAGCAGCAGTTCCATCTGGAGCTTCTACAGGAGAGCATGAAGCAGTTGAATTAAGAGACGGTGACAAATCAAAATATCTTGGAAGAGGCGTTTTGAAAGCAGTTGAAAATGTAAATGAATTAATCGCACCAGAAGTGGTAGGTATTCCAGTATTCGAGCAAAAATTGATAGATGATATCATGATCGAATTGGATGGGACACACAATAAGAGCAAGCTTGGCGCCAATGCTATTTTGGGTGTGTCATTGGCTGTAGCCAAAGCGGCGGCTGAAGAGTCTGGCCAGTCTTTGTATAGATATTTGGGAGGAGTAAATGCTCACGTGTTGCCATTGCCAATGATGAATATTATCAATGGTGGTTCTCATTCAGATGCTCCTATCGCATTTCAAGAGTTCATGATTCGACCAATAGGAGCTCCCACTTTTAGTGAAGCAATGAGAATGGGAGCTGAAGTATTCCATAACCTAAAAAGCATAATTAAGGATAAAGGTCTTAGCACAGCAGTAGGTGATGAAGGTGGTTTTGCGCCTAATTTCTCTGGTGGTACTGAAGAGGCTTTGGATAGCGTACTTCAAGCAATCGCTAAGGCTGGTTACAAAGCAGGTAAGGATATTACGATTGCTATGGACTGTGCATCTTCAGAGTTTTTTGAGGGTGGAAAATACAACTATGCAAAGTTTGAAGGACCTGAAGGTAAACTTCGCACGAGTGCAGAGCAAGTTGACTATTTAGCTTCGCTAGTTGAAAAATATCCGATTGATAGTATTGAGGATGGTTGTGATGAGAATGACTGGGATGGTTGGAAAATGCTTACTGCGAAAATTGGTCACAAGTGCCAATTGGTAGGTGATGATCTTTTGGTAACAAACGTGAAGTTTTTGTCAAAAGCGATCAAAGAAAAAGCAGCCAATTCTATTTTGATCAAGGTGAATCAGATCGGTACGCTTTCTGAAACTTTTGCAGCTATCGAGATGGCTCATAAAGCTGGTTGGACGGCAGTTGTTTCTCATAGATCAGGTGAGACAGAAGACAATACCATTGCTGACATTGCAGTGGCATTGAATACCGGTCAAATCAAAACTGGTTCTTTGTCACGTTCAGATCGTATGGCTAAATACAACCAATTATTAAGAATCGAAGAGGAGTTAGGTGATACTGCTTTCTATCCTACGATAGGTTAAGTAATCAAATGTTTAAATAGAGAGCCGAGTCGCTATTGTAAATGCAATGCTATTCGGCTCTTTTTTTTATCTTTAATGTATTATGAAGAAAGTAGTCAATCGTTTTTCGAAATACTTTAGAAATTTTTATGTCATTTCTGCCATTCTTTTTGTGGTTTGGATGCTTTTCTTTGACTCCAATGACGTGATATCTCAGATCAAACTTGCTAGAAAACAAGCCGAGCTTGAAAACGCGAAGGAATTCTATGAAAGCAAAATAGTAGAAGTGAAGAATGATCGAGCTGCGTTGAACAATGATAAAGATCTCTTGGAAAAGTTGGCTCGTGAGAAATATCTGATGAAAAAAGAAAACGAAGATATCTACGTGATCGTTGAAGAATAACGATGTTAAGATTCGCGTTTATTCTGGTTTTCTTTTGTGCTTTAATTGAGAGTCAAGCTCAATACCGAAAGCCTTCTTCAAGACCCTCTAATAATTTTTCTGAGAAGATCTATTTCGGTGGAGGTGGTGGATTTGGTGGCGGCAATCAATTCTTGAGCATTAGCGCTTCCCCTTTAGTAGGCTATAAAGTCACAGATCAGTTTTCTGCAGGAATGCAAATCACCTACCAGTATAATCGCTTCGCTGGATATTCAGCGAGTAATTATGGTGGTGGTCCTTTTGCGCTGTATGCTTTCTCACAGAAAATATTTGCATATTCTCAATATGAGTATTTAAGTGTTCAGCCGCTGATAGTTTCTCAAGGTCAGGCCCAAAGATATAATTTCAGAAGTTGGTTTGTGGGTATGGGATACAATGAGCCACTCGGTGGAGTTGTTTCGTTACAGCTTACTGCCCTATACAATTTATTGCATGGAGATGGAACAAAATCTCCATATGAAACCCCCTGGCAATTTAGAGTAGGCTTAGTTGCTGGATTTTAGTCAAGGAAGATCTTAGCCAATCTTATGGTTTCATAATCTAGATTACCGTTTAGGGCTTTGTGTATATAACCAATTTTGGCATTCCCTTCTTTATCAAGTAAATCTTCTCGGTGTTGCTCTTTGATCTTCTCAATGGTCTTTTCGACTTTGGATAAAATATCTCGACTTGGGCTAAACTTGGTAATATCGACATCTGGATGATCTGCCTTGATACGTTCAAGATGTCCGACAATAGTTCCTTCTGTTAATTCACGCTCTACAGCAATCTCGCCAATTGACTTACCTTTTTTCACCATTTCCAGAGTGACTTGGAATGTATTTTCCTTTACTTCTTTCTTGTAATATTTTTTTTCTTTGGACTCGTATCCTTCTATGATTACAGGGTCAA
Source organism: uncultured Marinoscillum sp. (assembly GCA_964351625.1). Classification (GTDB taxonomy): domain Bacteria; phylum Bacteroidota; class Bacteroidia; order Cytophagales; family Cyclobacteriaceae; genus Marinoscillum. The sequence continues at coordinate 6,272 of CAYGOV010000035.1, read as the reverse complement.
GTGTTCCTCCACTTTTTATAATAAATGCATCATGGAGTGATACAAGGTCTTTCTTGGGATGAATATTCAGCCAATCTTCACTGGTCTCAGAAAGCTCACGAAAACGTTTATCGGCCTTGATAGCAAGTGCATCCAATCGAAGCGCGATTTGGTTAATGCCATTTAGTACAAGTCCATCCCAACTTTTCAGACGTGACAATGCTACATAGCCTTGTCCGGTTTCAAATGTCTTGCTCAAGTCAAGCGTTGCTTGGCTCAAGGTCATTCCTTGACTTTTATGAATGGTAATCGCCCAAGCCAAACGTAGGGGTATTTGCTTGAATGATGCTAAAATAGTTTCCTGCTCATCGGATACAGTCCACTCTTCTGGTTGTGCCAAGATCGTGCGTCCATCTGAAAGTTCAACTATTGGATAATCATCTTCTCTGTCAAAATCTACAATGACACCCATGGTCCCATTGAAGTAACCTTTGTCTGGATTGTTTTTTACAAAGATGACTCTGGCATCCAATTTCAGACTCAGTTCATATGGTGCCATCACTGAGCTTTTAAGACTTTCTACCAGATTGCTATGACCTTCTGTTTGTGCGTAATACACTTTCAGAGGATTTGGGTTTACCATTAGCTTTTGTGTATTCATTGCATCCACATCGGCATTGTGTGTAAATAGCTGAATGGCCTCATCTATTTTCTGATCGTCCTCCAGTTTTTCTTTGAATCTATCAAGACTATCATCTGATACATCTTGTGTTCTGATTTCATCTAAAATGAAACTGAGTGCATCTCTACCCTGACGGTATTGATGGCTCAAATAGCAAATTTTGAAGTTTGCCTCTACCCAAACAGGAGCCATGAAGGCAAACTTCTCCTTATTGGTCATTGGTTCTCGGGATACTGGAGGAAGCTGGAAAAAATCCCCTGAAAGTATCACCTGAAGACCGCCGAATGGCGCAGTGCTTTTACGAAAATGCTGTAGAATCACATTTATTCCAGTGAGCACTTTGCCTGATAGCATGGAGATCTCATCTATGATCAGAACACTGGCTGCTTTTATTCGTGTGACTGTTTGTCTGTTCCTCGCGATTTTATCTAGTGCTTTCTCATTTATTACGTCACGGATGCCTATGCCAGACCATGAGTGAATTGTCTGTCCATCTATATGTGTAGCAGCAATGCCAGTGGAGGCGGTGATTGCCAATGGAACTTCACGCTCGCGTAAATACTGAACGTATTGATTGATGACATAGGTCTTACCAGTACCAGCTGATCCTGTCAGGAACACATTTTGACCTGACTTAAGGATGTTTAAAGCTGTACTTTGGTCCACGTTTGTTTTAGAATTTAAGGTTGAAGTTATCTCGGGATAACTTACTATGAATTAGGATTCAGGGAAGGTGATGCCAAATTTCTCAGCAACTTCTTTCAAGTCGTATACTACTGGATCTATCAATGGTATCCCATCTCTAAGTCTTTCTTGCTCCAGCTTCCTTTCTGGATCACCTGGTATCAAGACATCATGGCCAGCCATGATTGGCTCTGCTTTACGAAAGCGCTGAATCCAATTGTCCATGTGAGACTTGAATTCGCCAGCAGGTCTGAAAGCGTCTATTCTCATTGCACCAAAGAAATGCCCCAAACCTTTACCGACTGGGTCACTTACAGGATCCATGAAGGCTACAAAAGGCGGTGCCCAAGGGCCATAATTAGCTCCTGAAAGTACTGCAGAGAAGATATCAACTACAGAAGATAGGCCATAACCTTTGTGCGATCCATGCTCTCTACTTCCACCAAGAGGTCTAAGCGCACCTCCATTTTTTACCCCAAATGGATCAGTTGTTATTTCTCCGTTTGCATCCTGAACCCAACCTTCCGGGACTTTGCCATTTTTCCGTTGCAAAATTTCGAGCTTACCATTAGCAGCTGTGGTGGTTGCCATGTCCAAGACAAATGGAGGTTCCTTATCTGCCGGAATTGCTACTGATATAGGGTTAGTGCCCAACAGTCTTTCTTTACTGAATGTAGGCGCAACCAATGGGCTAGCATTGGTCATGGATATTCCGATGCAGTCCTCTTGCAACGCAAGCATAGAGTGATAACCTGCTATCCCATAATGATTTGAATTGCGAACGGATACCCAACCTGTGCCTACATTTTTTGCCTTTTCAATGGCAATTCGCATAGCCTCAGGTGCAACGACCAAGCCTAATCCACTATCACCATCAAGTACTGCTGTACTCGGAGTTTCATGGACAACTTTTATATTGGGCTTAGTATTGACGCGGCCTTTATCGATTAATCGGATATAACCACTGAGTCGAGCTACACCATGCGAGTCAACCCCTCTTAAATCTGCGCTTAAAAGTACTTTTGAAGCCAATCGGGCCTCTTTTTCTGAACATCCAGCAGCTGTAAGTACTGCTTTTGAAAATTGAAATAACGATTCGTGACTAATGATCATTAGAATGTATGTTCGGTATTAGTTCTTGTAATTGGCAAGGTAATTGGTCAGCAAATTAAACAGAATATGTCAAGCAAGGAAGCTAAACAGCGGCCTTTCCGACAGTTAACAAAACAGAAAAATTTATGAGAAGTATTTTTTTTATCGCCTCAATCGCAATCAGTTTCCATTTACTCGCTAAGGATGTAGTTTCTAAAATCGAAAAAGTGGAAGTCTTCCTCAATCAAGCGGAAATAAATAGAAAAGCTACAGTAGCACTTACACCGACTACTTCAGAATTGGTTTTCACAGGCTTGTCAAATCAATTGGATCAAAACTCAATCCAAGTAAAAGCTCAAGGTGATTTTATAATCATGTCAACCAGCTTTCGTTTGAATTATTTGAATCAAGAAAATCCATCGGACGGAATGAAGTCGCTTCAAACTCAGATTGCCAACGCAAATAAGAATCATGCTGATATAAATGGGAAAATAGCTGCACTTATAGCCGAAGAAAACCTACTTAAGGCCAACCAAGTGATAGGAGGAGGAGCAACTAAAGTAACCACAGCAGAGTTGAAGGCGATGGCTGATTTCTTCAAATCTCGTCTATTAGATATTAGCTCGCAGACTTATGCATTGAACTTAGAAAAGGAAGAAGTCCAAAAGCTTTTGAATCAATTGCAAAATCAGTTGAATGAAATAAGCAATAAAGACCGTCAAGTAGCTGGAGAACTTGTAGTGACTGTAGAGAATTCAAAAAGCCAGAATGCAAGCTTCGAAATTTCTTATGTTGTCAATGGCGCTTCTTGGAGCCCATCTTACGATCTACGTGCTGGAGTTGATCTTGGTGAACTTCAGCTGGTTTATAAAGCTTCCATTTATCAGAATACAGGAGAGGACTGGGACAATGTACACGTTTCTTTAAGCACATCAAATCCAAGTTATGGTGGTTCATTGCCTATGCTTTCTCCATGGTATTTAGATTTTTATAGAGAAGAACTATACAGAAGTAAGCAAGCTACTTTAAGATCATCTCAGGCCTTTATGATGTCAGATGCATTGGCTGAATCCGCTCCAATGGCAGAAGAAGCCTATGAACATGTAGAACTGGCGCAAAGTCTTATATCAGTGAATTATAAGATTGGGAAACCAGTAACGATCGCTTCTCATGGGAAAGCTGCGTTAGTTTCTATTCGAGAAGAAAAGGTCATGGCCGACTTTCAATACCGATCAGTCCCAAGTATTACAGATAAGGTCTATTTAATAGCTAAGCTTAAAGAATGGGGTCAATTGAATCTCCTCCCAGGATATCTCAATGTCTTCTACGATGGTGGATTTATTAACAAGACCTATATAAATCCAAATGCTTCTGACAAGTCATTTATGGTCTCTTTCGGCGTTGATGAACGTATTGCTATTCAACGTAAAGTAATTAGCGATTATACAGATGATCAGACTATTGGCACGAAAAGACGCGTTTCAAAGCAATATGTGTATACACTCAAGAACAACAAATCTTTAGCGATAGATATTGAAGTATTGGATCAACTGCCAAAGAGCAAGAATGATGATATTGAAATTCTCAATACAGCTTTAGCCGGCGGTTCGCTCAATTCTGACAATGGTGAGGTTACTTGGAAATACAAATTGGAACCGAGTGCAGAGAAAAAATGGAAAATGGGCTATGAGGTGAAATACCCCAAAGACCGCAAGGTCAATGGCCTTTGATAGAAGATTCTTTCAAGGAGTGCAGCGTATTGAGCAGCACTCCTTCTTTTAATGCATAAGCAGACACTCTTATCTCTGTAATCCCAAGTGAAGTAATGATGAAATCAATAAGTGCACTTGCTACTACAATCATATCCACTCTTAGTATTATCATTCCGGGAATGGCCAATCGCTCCTCTCTGTTTTTAACCAATAGTTCTTGATATATGGAATCAAAAGCAAGAATTGTCAATGGATACTCTGTGATTCCGTCTTCAATTTTAAGATTGGTTTTAAGTCGATAAATATCACTCAAGGTGTCAAATGTCCCGGATGAACCAATGAGAATTTTTGGAGCGAATTTTTCACACGCATCAAAAAGCTCCTTTAATTCACTTTTAAGGTATGCTTTCACTGCAATTATTTGCTCGGTGGTCATTGGATCACTTTTGTGAAACTTCTCAACCATGCGCTGGCCACCAACTTCGAAGCTTTGCTTCCACAAGATTTGATTGCCTGTACCAATGATGAATTCGATACTTCCTCCACCAATATCCATGATAAGAGAAGGTTCGCTTCCTATTTTTAATGCCTTTTTTACACCGTAGTAGATATACTCAGCTTCTTGTAGTCCACTAATGATTCGGGTTTCAATCCCTATTTCTTCTTTTATTTTTGCGACAAGTGCTTCTCCATTGGAGGCATTTCTTATAGCACTAGTAGCAGTTGCGAAGGTTTGACTCACACCATGATCGGCTATTATCTCTTTGAATTTACCCAGAGTGGACATGGCGCGCAGTATGGCGGCCTCAGTGATCATTCCATGATTGATGCCATTTTCACCAATTTTCACAGCATCCTTTTGTCTGAAGATAATTTTGAAATCACCCAGAGCCACTTCCACAATGATGAGGTGGAAAGTGTTTGTGCCCATATCAATAACCGCTATTCTCATGGATGCTTGAATTTTGAGCGCAAGATAACACAATCCAAAAATTGTCTCTATGGATTTCTAAAGCGGTATCAAATCATATGGTTTTTGGAGTGTTCCAAAGTTTTTTCCGTTGGCTAGCTTGCTTAACTTGCCATAGCGTTTTTTACCCCAAAATCTCATTAGATGAAATCCCAAAAACCAAATACTGCCACTAACATTCGTTCAACACACGAGAAGATCGAGCAACTTGAGGAGATGAATAGCGAGGCGATGCTCGGCGGAGGTCAGGACAGAATAGACAAACAACATCAAAAAGGTAAGTTGACTGCAAGAGAGCGGATAGATCTTCTGGTAGATCCAGGGTCTTTTCAGGAAATAGGTCGTTTTGTTGTTCACCGAGCAGTTGATTTTGGAATGGCTGAACAGAAAGTGCTAGGTGATGGAGTAGTGACTGGATATGGAACTGTTGAAGGTCGATTGATTTATATTTTTAGTCAGGATTTCACTGTTTTTGGAGGATCCCTGTCTGAAACTTTTGCCGCGAAAATTGTGAAGATCATGGACATGGCCATGAAGAATGGAGCGCCATTAATTGGGCTAAATGACTCAGGTGGAGCAAGGATTCAGGAAGGGGTGATGTCTTTGGGCGGCTATGCCGATATCTTTTACAGAAATACTCGCGCCTCTGGTGTGATTCCGCAGATATCAGCGATCATGGGACCGTGTGCTGGAGGAGCTGTTTATTCTCCCGCGATTACTGATTTTATCTTCATGGTAGAAAATACCAGTTATATGTTTGTGACTGGGCCCAACGTGGTGAAAACAGTGACTCAAGAGGAAGTTACATCTGAGGAATTGGGAGGAGCTAGTGCACATGGAGCAAAAAGTGGAGTGACACAGTTTGTCTCTAAGAATGAAGCAGTCTGCATTCAGGATATCAAAAAGCTATTAAGATATATCCCATCGAATTGTGAGGAAGAGCCACCAAAGAGACCTTACGAAGCACCAGATAATGAGATAAGAAATGTCTTGGATGAGATTTTGCCAGACAATCCGAATCAACCTTATGACATCAAGGAAGTGATCAATGGGATTATTGACGAGGATTCATTTTTCGAAGTTCACGAAAGATTTGCAGATAATATAGTTGTTGGATTTGCGCATTTGGCAGGGAGGAGTATTGGTATAGTCG
>CAYGOV010000034.1:0-33632 GCA_964351625.1 uncultured Marinoscillum sp. | reverse complement strand
GTCGAGTTATTCAGTAACGATTACTGCAACCGATGGAGCATCAAACACCGCAGATTTGACGGTAATGATTACGGTCAATGATCTGGATGAAGATGTACCAGTATTCACTTCAAGCAATGCGGTGAGTATAGATGAGAACATCACGGCAAGCAGTGTGGTCTACACTGCAGCAGCAACAGATGCAGGGGCAGTTACTTATTCACTATCAGGCACCGATGCCTCAGCATTTACGCTCAATGCAAGCACTGGAGACTTAAGCATTAATGCAAGTCCAGACTTTGAGACACAGTCGAGTTATTCAGTAACGATTACTGCAACCGATGGAGCATCAAACACCGCAGATCTGGCATTAACGATCACAGTGATTGATTTGGATGAAGATGCTCCAACGGTTGTACTTAGTACCATTACCGTAAGTCCAACGAATGCTTTAAGCATACCTGTTACAATTGAATTTAATGAAGTAGTTACCGGCTTGACAGTTAATAGTTTTACTTTAACGAACGCTACAGCAAGCAACTTTACAGGAAGTGGAGCTAATTATAGCGCAGACATAATTCCAAGTGGTGATGGAAACGTTTCAATTGCTATAGAGGCAGGCAAAGCTATCGATGCGGGAGCGAATCCTTCTGTGGCGTCCAATGTATTGACACTAATTTCGGATAGGACCTCTCCATTGATTACGGTAACATTTTTGGAGACGTTGGATGATCGTCCGGAGTTGAGTGGAAGTATAGATGATGCATCAGCTACAGTAAGTGTAAATGTGTTAGGAACAGATTACCCAGCTACCAACAATGCTGATGGCACTTGGACTTTGGCAGACAATACGATCAATAGTTTAGCAGTAGGCACCTATGAAGTAGTAGCAACAGCTACAGATCTAGCAGGCAACATAGGCACTGATGCGTCAAGTAATGTATTAAAAATTCTTCCTGGTGCTCCGAGAGCTATTGCAGCTAGCAATGTTGATTACTTCAGTTTTGATGCCAACTGGCAGGCAAGAACCGGAGTGAGTGGCTATCGCTTAGATGTAAGTAAGGACCCTGGTTTCATTACGATTCTGAGTGGTTTTGATAACCTGACCACTACAGCACTAAAAGTGACGGTAAATACAGGCGTGACTTATGGCACGAAGTATTACTACCGAGTGCGCGCAGTTTACCCAAGTGGCGATGTATCCCCTAGTTCCAATGTGATTATAGCGGAGACGCCATTGGATGCGGGGACAGTAGCAGACATGACAGCTTTGCTTACTATCTATGATGCGACCGGCGGAGGGAAATGGACGAGAGCAAACAACTGGAAGGCAGGTCTACCATTGACTCAATGGACAGATGTAACGATGACAGGCACGAGAGTTACTTCAGTGAACCTGTCAGCTAATAATCTCATAGGAAACCTTCCTGAAATAGAAGGCACAGGCTTGAGTGCGATGACTATACTTAATCTGAAGGACAATCAACTAATAAGTATTCCAACGTTGACAAGCCTAGAGTCCCTTAGTTCACTTGATGTTTCAGGCAACAAACTAATGTTTGCAACACTAGAGCCGAATGTAGGAATCCAAGGGATTGTATACAGCCCACAACAGAAGGCCTTGACGAGAGAGTCTACGCTTCAGCAGCAAGGCGCGAGCTATGAGATGACTAGGGCAGTAACAGGAACGGCGAATAGCTATGCATGGAAGAAGCGTAACCTAACGACCAATGCGGTGACGGATATTACCAACACAGGAAGCAGCTATACCCTAGAGATCACAGACTTCAACAATGAAGGTGGTTACTATGCAGAAGTGACGAACAGCAAAGTATCAGGTCTGACGATCACCACAACAGAAGTAGTAGTTAAAGTGAGTTCCCTACAGCGAGACTTTGCAGCGTTGCAGAACATCTTTGATGGCATGAATGGAGCAGACTGGACAGTCAATGGCAGTGGTAGTAATAACTGGGATACCCAATCAGACCAACTCCAATGGAACGGAGTAGGGTTTACGACGAACAATGACCGAGTGATCAGTCTGAATTTGAGCAATTCAAATCTAATGGGGGATTTACCCGAAGACATCTTGGATATTGCAGGCTTACAGTCAATCAACCTGTCAGGGAATAGGATCACTAGCATCCCTGACTTCAGTGGACTACCAAATTTGACGAGTGTGAATGTATCAGGCAACAACCTAGAGTTTGATGACTTGGAGCCAAACATGGATTTGAGTGGCACGATAGATTACTCAGCGCAGCGAATAGTTGATCTAACCCGTCGAGACACTATCAGAGTAGGAACAAGCAGAACGGTATCGGTGATAGTAGGAGGAAGTGATAACCTTTATAGCTGGAAGCTTACCAATGATGAATTGACAGATGCACAAGTAGCAGGCGCCACCGGATCAAGCTATACAATCGAGGGTATTAGTTACGAGACGATGGGTAACTATGTAGCAACGGTAACGAATGCCAAGGTACCTAACCTCACATTGACAACCAGAGTACAACAAGTGATGGCATTTGCAGACCTTACTTTTAGAGCGATAGACCTGAGTGGCAACTTCTACATAGATGGCAAGGCCTATGCTTTGCGAGTGACCGTCCCTGGCAAGCCCTATGACACGATCCAAGTGGTGAATGGCGGAGCAGGACCAGACCCACAAGCATTCAGCTTTGAGAAGTTACTTCTGGGAGATTACCTGATAGCTGTAGGCCCAAGAGAGCTTAATCCCTTCATGCCTACCTACTATCCAAGCACGGACTTGTGGACAGAGGCAGAAGAGTATATCCTTCGAGCAGATGGAATAGAACAACTCAACATGGCACAAATACCACCGCCACTTCCTCCAAGACCAGATGGAGGAGTAGTAGGAGGAACTGTGGAGGCTGATTTACCTGATGATGATCAAGGTGAAGATGATAACGGAAGAATAGACTCACGCCGTAAGGTGAAGAAGGCAGTTTGTTCGATGCGACGCTTTGTGAGAGCAGGAAGAGTAGAACAGGAAGGGACCTTCGAGCTGTACGCTTATGTAGAGTCAGACGATGAAGGACGCTTCCAGTTCACGGACATAGAGCCAGGTTTGTATCGCTTCAACATTGAGTTTCCAGGTATCCCGATGGATCCGAACTCTTTTGTGGAGTTTGAGATCGGAGCAGATGGTAAGGAGAAGAACAGCTTCACGCTGGAAGCCACAGTTACAGAAGATGGTATTGTGGTAGAGAAGATTGCTGAGTTGGGCTTCTTCAGGAAATACTTCAAGGACTTGAGTGTGTTCCCGAACCCGTCAGACAGAGAGATGCATGTAACCTATGCGAAGATGCTAGCGAAAGGAGTGGTGATGAGATTGACGAACTTGAATGGCCAGACCTTATATGAAGAGGCTGTTACGCCAGGCTACAATGGAGAGATTACCATAGAAGTAGAAGACATGCCATCGGGCGTATATCTACTGCACTTCATAGACACGCTGGAAGGCAAAGGGACGGTAGTGACCTACAAGGTTTTCATCAAGCACTAAACCTAGCACCCATTAAAAGCAAAAGCCAGTCACTCGCAAGAATGACTGGCTTTTTAGATTAAATGGATTTGTTCATCGATAAAACGTAGTGATACAAAGAAAATTTTGGAGAAAACACAGAAGGACATGCTAAAAGGAATATCTTTAAACTCGCCATAATCCGTAATCAAGGCATTTAAAAAAATGCTTTAATTACAAATGAATTTACCGCTATAACTAACTAAATGAGCATGGAGCCGCTTTTACCATCCGCTTTCAGAAAAGTCTTTTTATTACTTTGCATTTTTTGCTGCTTGTCTTTGAGACTTAATGCACAATCCTCTTCTCATTCTGGAACTTTCTATTCCATTCCCACAAAATCTGGCTTGGAGATAAGTGGAGATATTACGATTGAGGCATGGCTAAGACCAAATGCAACCCAATCCAATATTGGCAATGTGCTTATGAAGGGCGGATACGGATATGCATTCGGGATTATGCCTGATGGAACTATTGCTTGGTGGAACAGTAGTGGACAAAATACTGGACCTGAATCAACAACCGGAATTGCCCAAGATGGATCAACATGGTCGCATGTAGCCATTGTGAATGAAGGTGGTGTTGGAACAACTTTTTACATTAATGGAGTAGCTGTTGGTTCCAATGCAACAGGAGGTTCATTTCAAGTTCAGGCTGGTGATTTGTATTTAGGCACTCAAGGAACTTGTCAATGTAATAATTTCAATGGCTTAATTGATGAAGTAAGAATTTGGAATGATGTAAGAACAGCAGGCGAGATTTCTGCCAACTATAACCAAACTGTATCAGGAACTGAGCCTGGCTTAGCTGCTTATTATAGGTTTAATGAGGGAAGCGGAACAACTATTCTGGATGAAACTTCTACCTCTTATACTCCATCAGTAAATTCAATTATTTGGAGTGCTACGGATGCTGGGGTAGAAGAAACACCAAACTATGCACTTGCTTTTGATGGTTCCAATGATGTAGTACAGCTCACGCCAATGAATCTATCTGCAAGTAGTGCCATGACCATTGAGGCATGGGTTAATCCAAATAACATAAACTTTATTGATCTTGTTTTGGGTCGGCAAGATGTTTTTAATAGTGATTGGCGTTTAAGTTTTAAAAATATTAGCGGAACAAAGATTTCATTTGGACTTGCCACCAGTGTTACTGGTTATACAGAATTGGATATACCAATCACAAGTGGAGACTATTTAAATACATGGAGACACATTGCAGCTGTATATGACGGGGCGAACAAAATTGTGTATGTTGACGGAGTTCAAATAGGAAGCATACCCCAATCCGGAACTATAAGTAATGCGACAATAACAGGTCCTGAATTGTCAATAGGCAACTCACAATGGTCAGAGCCATTTAATGGGTCCCTCGATGAAATTCGATTGTGGAATGTCGCGAGATCAGCGACAGAGATCAACAACAGCCGAAACAATGAACTAACGGGAACAGAGTCTGGACTCATCGCTTACTATAATTTTTCTAATGGTTCAGGAACTTCCCTTACGGATCAAAGTACGAATTCAAATACAGGGACACTTACCAATTTCGCTCTTACTGGCACCACTTCAAACTGGGTGGCTAGCGGACCAACTTTAGGAGCACCTATCCCTCCTGATGTAACAGCGCCAACGCTTACAATCACCACAACAGAAGGGGCTACAACTTCACTTTCTCCTTTCCCAATTACCATCACTTTTGACGAATCAGTTACAGATTTCGATATTTCAGACCTCACAGTTTCTAATGGCTCAGTTTCTAACTTTGCCGGTTCAGGGACTACTTACACAGCAAATATTTATCCATCGGCTGATGGTCAAGTAAATGTGGATGTAGCTGCTGATGCAGCTACTGATGGAAGTGCGAATGGTAATACTGCTGCTACGACTTTTAGCATTACTGCAACAATTCCACAGCGAGCCATCTTACTGGATGGAGCAGGTGATCATGTCACAGCAGGTAATTTGGCAGCTGTCAATTTCGATAGAACCAATCCGTTTACACTAGAGGCTTGGGTAAAAACATCGAGTGCTGGACCTATGACTATTCTTGGAAAAGAACTTAGCAGTGGCGGCTATTCTGGGTATCATCTTTTTTTAGAGGGTGGCTTAGTAAAGATGTCTTTAGTAAATAATGCTTCTACCAATGAATTGGGAATTGCTGCTACAGGTAGTAATGTCGCAAATGGAGCATGGCACCATGTGGCAATGTCCTACGACGGATCAAGCACTGCTTCTGGTGTGAATTTTTATATTGACGGACAGCTATATCCTAAAACAATTTTTGCGAATAGTTTGACCGCATCTACTTTAAGTGGTGCGATATTTTCAATCGGTAGTAGAAATGGGACTGAGCTGTTTTTTAATGGACAGATAGATGTGCCACGGGTTTGGGGTGATGTCCGTACTCAAACTGAAATTATTGATAATGCGGCTACAGAAACGCCAGTTGGTGACAATTTACTTTTAGCGTATAATTTTAATTTAACTTCTGGCAATGCGATAGAATTGAATGGAGGTACGTCAGGTGTTCTAACAGGAAATGCATCCTATAGTTCGTCTTCAGCTTTAGCCACAGATATTAGTGGGCCAACTGTTACATCAGGCCCAACCGTCTCCAATATTGATGACAATGGTTGGGATTTTACACTGCAATTAGATGAGATAGGAGATGTGCACTGGGCGGTTTATAACCAAGCACAGCCGGGAGGAATCACCAACGCTGACGTGCAAGGAGTGATTGGAGATGGTGCTGTGGGAGGAGGAGCGCTATCTGTCCCAACGGCAAATTCCGATAGAACGCAAGTGATTAACGGATGGGTAGAGCCGGAAACAGATTATTGGGTTTACCTAGCGACAGAGGATGAAACAGGAAATCTAGGAACGCCTAGCTTCTTTCAGGTTACAACAACTGCGGCACCAGAAAATGCAATGAGTTTTGATGGGACAAGTGGATATGTAAATCTTCCAACAAGCCTGAAGACGATTATCACGGAAGACTTTACTGTTGAAGCATGGATAAATCCAAATAGTATTGACAGATATGCAGCGATAGTGGATAATATGGAGTGGACGGGAGCTACATTATCTGGTTACATGCTCACACTGCATGAAACAGGTGAGCTAGTTGCGAGAATGTATACTGGAACTGACGCGACTTTTGATATTAGAACGCCAATTTCTGCAGGATCATGGCAGCATGTAGCTATGACCTATGATGGAGTCAATTTCAACCTTTATTTGAACGGGCAGTTATCCGCTACTACAGCAGCAACAGGAACGATAGATTATAGCCCCGTTCCAGCAAGCTTTAATATTGGCCGGTTTCATGATTCCAATGAACAATACTTTTTTGATGGACTGATAGATGAAGTAAGAATTTGGAATGTAGCTAGAACCCAAGGAGAGATTCAATCCACCATATCAACTTCCCTTTCTTCAGGTTCAGGATTAATCGCTTCCTATATTTTCAATCAGTCGTCTTATACTTTGCTTGATCAAACCATCAACGGATATAATGGTGGTCTTAATGGTGGAGTGAGCTATGTGTCATCCACTGCGTTTTTAACTGACCTTACTGCTCCTAACTTCGACTCTACACCTACTTTAACCAACGATGACAATGACGCTACGCTAACTGTCCAAATGGATGAAGTAGGGACTGCACATTGGGGAGTATATAATCAGTCTAATACACCAACTGCCCAAGATGTAATAAATGGAATTGGAACAGGAGGAGTAAATTTTGGAGCATTGAATGTGCCAACTGCCAATGTTGATGCGGTTCAAGTAATTAGTGCATTGCTACCAAGTACCAACTATTATTTATATGTAGCATCTGAAGATGCATTAGGAAATCTTGGGACTCCTGTGGAGATTCAGTTTACGACTGATGCGGCACCTGAAAATGCAGCTCAATTAGATGGGGTAGACGATTACTTCAGTCATGGAAGAACCTTTTTTGCATCTGGCTTAACATTTGAGGGTTGGGTGAAAACCAACGCTACTAATTCGACCATCAATTACAATGGTAACCCTGCAATGCCCTTAATTGGAGATACTGATAACGCTATTCGTGGCTCATTTGGTGTCCATGCGGGTAAAGTGAGGTATACACATTGGGACGGCACTGGGATCAACTTCGAAATTATTGAAAGTACTTCCAATGTAAATAATGGAGACTGGCATCATATCGCTGTAACTCATGATCAAAGTAGCAGAGAAGTAAAGATATATGTAGATGGCAATTTGGAAACAACTGCTACTACAACTGTCTATCAAGGTGGTATGGCGTTCAATGCTATTGGTACCAGCTTTGATGGAGGAACACAAGATTTTTTCCAAGGAGACATTGATGAAGTAAGATTATGGAGTCGTCCACTTTCTGAGTCGGAGATTCAAACCAATATTTTTAATTCACTAGCAACTGGAACTGGCCTTGTCTCTTCATATAGTTTCAATCAGTCTTCCTATACTTTATTAGACCAAACCACTACAGAAAATAATGGATCATTAAATGGAGGTGTAGGCTATGTGCCTTCTACAGCATTTACTACAGATATCGTAAAACCTACAATTTCAAGCTTTGCACTTTCAAATATTGGTGCAACAAGTCTCGACATTAATTTTGATACGGATGAAACGGCCACTATTTATTATGTATTGACAGCTTCTGCCACACCTCCAACCCCAGTGCAGATCGTGAATTCTCAAGATCACACGAATGGTGTGCCTCTCGGTAATGGAACTTATAACTCGGTGGCAGCAGGATCACAGAATTATTCGATCAGCAGCTTAACGCCAGGCAATACTTATTATGTGTATTGGATGGCTGTGGATGGTTCAGGCAATAATTCTGTTATAGTTAGTGATAATTTCACTACGATCATTCCGAATTACGCCCTAGAACTAGACGGTGCAGGTGACTGGATGGAAGTGATTCCATTTAGCGGAAATGGCTTGACAGAGCTAACTGTGGAAATGATGTTTTACCGTACAGGATCAGGCACTAAAACCTTATTTAGCTGGGCAGATCATTCCGGATCGGGCTCTCCTTGGATTTTTATTCGTGACGATGGAGGAACGATTACTTCTTATGTAAACGGCGGATATTTTATCACGACGAGTACCGTAACCTCGAATGCTTGGCATCATTTTGCTCTTACTTATGATGGCACCAGTTGGAGAATCTATATTGACGGTACACAATCTGGATCAACTTATACCGGACCAATTGGAAACCTAGGAAGAAATTATTTCTTCCTAGGGCAAGGGTACAGTGGTGTTTGGCAAGGAAGATTTGATGAAGTACGAATCTGGAACTATGCAAGGACACAAGCAGACCTTGATGCCAATAAGGATAATTACTTGAATGGAGAATCTGGATTACTTGCGTATTATACTTTCGATGATATTTCTGGATCTACGGTCAAGGATGAAATTACCAGCACATATAATGCAGGTCTGCAGGGTGACCCGATAGTTGTAGGAACAGGGCCAACACTTGGAAATGCACCTCCATACTTCTTATCCAATTTGGTAGTTACACCTGACGTAACCACCATCGATGTAGACATCACCAAGAATGATGTAAATGTTGGTTTATATTATGTGATCTCACAATCAGCTACAAGGCCTTCGAAAGCACAGATCTTGGTTGGGCAAGACCATACCGGAGCGCTCGCTGAGAACTCGGGAAGCTACGGAGGTAACGGTACTGATTTAACCTATAATGTAGGTATTGGCGGAAATAATTCAGCTAATGACAATCCACTTACGCAGGGCACAGCTTACTATATCTATTGGTTGGCTGATGATGGCATTGGCGGTCAATCCAATATTATATCGGCATCTTTTACAACAGATATTCCACCAGTACCTTCCGATATAACAATTACAACCATCTCGGTTCCAGGTGGAAATCTGACTAAAGCAAGTACGGACAATCTTGTATACAGTTTCCAAATGGATGTTGCCACGGCGAATGCCACGGCTCAAGGATTCCAATTTAATCTAAGCGGAACGAGTGATAGTACAGATTTTGTACAGAGTGCAGTGACACTTGAGGTTAGCACTACCTCAGATTTTAGTGCTGGGGTGACGACTCTCACCGGAACGTTTTCTCCCGGAACCAATTTTGGTGGAGCGGATATACAAATTTTAAATGGTACTGAATATTTAGTTGGATCAACTTATTATTTCAGGTTGAACCTTGATATTAGTTCTTCAGCTACATCAGGGAATACGTTTAATGTTAATGCACCCGTTCAAGCGAACTTCTTCTTTAGTAATGCAATAGGAACTTTTAATGGAGGATCAATAACTGCTGGCAACACCTTCACCATTGGAAACCAGAATTATGCTTTGGATTTTGATGGAGTAAGCCACGCGGTTACTACTTCTGGTAATGCTCCAATTAGTGGATCAAACCCACTAACACTCGAGTTCTTATATAAACCTTTGAGCAATTCGGGGCTTCAATTTCCTATTTCATACGGGACTAAGACAAACGGGACATACTTCGGTGTTCAGAATAGCTCTGGCCAATTAGTTTTCAACGGCTACAATGCAGACCTTGCCACCGGTTATACATTCACGACTGGTACTTGGCACCATGTTGCGATTACTTTTGATGGAACTACAGTAAGGACGTTTGTAGATGGAAATCCAACCCCTAATGCAAGCGCGAATGTCACGCTGAACACCACTTCTACTCCTATTGTCTTTGGTGGAACTACAGATGGAGAGCGAATTACAGGGCAACTAGACGAAGTTAGGCTTTGGAATTATGCCAAGTCACAGGCTCAAATTGCAGCATTTAAGGATAATGAATTGAATGCAGCGAGTCCGCCACCAGGACTGGTTTCATATTACGATTTTTCTGATGGACCCAACGCCTCTGTTGTAACTGACCAGATTGGCGGCAACAATGCAACCTTGACAGGCATGGATGTCGCTAACGACTGGGTTGTGGCGGATCATGGCATTAGTGAAGCAGGATCATTAGATACAACTCCACCTGCGGTGACTAGCATCACATCTGGTGAATCGGACCCTACAACCACCTCACCATTCACAGTTTCTATTTTATTCGATGAGGCAGTCTATGGATTAACAGCTACGGACTTTACAGTTACCAATGGCGCTGCATCTAATGTAGGCACGGTGGATAATATTACCTGGACAGCCGATATCACTCCAGCAGTAGTAGGCACAGTGACTGTTGATCTTCAAGCAGGAAAAGTTACTGACTTGACAGGTAATCCAAATACGGCCGTTAGTACTCCGTTTACAATTGAGTATGAGTTGCCAGAAAATGCCATGGCATTTGATGGCACGGATTACATCTCTATTCCAAATGGCACAGGCAATGGCGCCAATGATCTTGATGGATTTAGTGAGGTGTCAATAGAAGCATGGATATACCCGACGAATGTTACTGGCAATAGAACAATTGGAGGTGTGTATAACTCGCAAAGTAATGCCAATACCTATTTGCTTCAATTGATAGGAGGAGCTGTTAATTTTACAATTAACTACTCAGGGAGTTCTAGGAGCGTACAATCATCGGCCACTGTGCCAATCAATCAATGGTCTCATCTAGCTGTGACTTATGATGCTGTGAATAAATTATTCAATGTGTACATCAATGGTTCGCTTACTACAGTAACACCTTCAGGTAGCGCGACAAATAGTGCATTGGGAAATACGACTGTTCCTTTCGAAATAGGTACTGTTACAAATATCTCAGGTGTTAGGAATAGCTTTTTTATTGGACAAATGGAAGATGTTCGTCTTTGGAAAAAGGTGGTTACCGAGCAGCAGGTTCGAGATTTTATGCTTTCGTCAGATCTTAGTACACATCCAGCTAAAATTTCAGGGGATCTTAAATTGCAGTTTGATTTCAATGAGGGTGTTGCTAGTGGGACAAACACTTCTTTGACAACAGTGACGGATAAAAGTGGGTTAGGAAATAATGGTAGTATCACCACATTTACTCGTACTGGTAGCACATCAAATTTGATTGCTTCTACACAAGCAGCTCAAGGAGGGCAAGAAATTAGCGTGATTAATAATGCTACATCGTTGGTATCTGGAGCTTCAAATATTTCTTTTGGAGCGGTGCTGGTAGGACAAGAATCTGCCGATACAATTTTCTCTATTAGAAATGATGGATATGAGGCGTTGACTTTAACTGGATCTACCAACAAGGTGGAAGGGGCAACCAGTGACTTTGTTGTCAATGAATCTGCTGTTTCTGGAACTATCTCAGGGTATGGAAGTCAAGAAGATTTTTCAGTGAAATTTGCTCCTACTACAGCGGGAGCACTTTCTACTACATTGAGTATTCCTAATGATGATGCGAATGAAAATCCATTTACTATTGGTGTAAATGGTATAGGTTATCCTGATAATTCGGATGCCGCATATTCAGTAAATCTAGATGGTACAAATGATTTTATCGGACTGGGGAATTCGGCTGTTTGGAATGATATTTTTGCGGGAGCAGATAAGAAATTCACCTTCGAAGCATGGATTAAACCAGATGTACTTCCTGGAACAAAAGTGATTTTTTCTAAATCAGGCGATTCCAATTGTGCTCAGGATCAGCGGCAGTTTAGTTTTTCAATCACAGGAAATGACAAGCTTACATTCCAATACTACGGTTCTTTAACAACCACAACCTATCGTCAGATCTTTAGCACTCAGGCTTTGAAAGTTGGTCAATGGCAGCACGTGGCATTTAGCTATGATGGAAGTATTGACACTGCTCCTATTGATAGGGTAAAGTTTTATATTGATGGAATAGAAACGGGTAAGATTGCCGGCGCTACTGGCGGTTCTTTTCCTTTCAGCATTCCTGCAGGTTCAGCACATGTTGCGCTTGGTACTCAATTATCTACTTCAGGTACAGGATGTACTGCAGCGGCGTATTATTTTGATGGTAGTATGGATGAGGTGCGTGTGTGGAGCGATGTGCGTACCCCAACAGAAGTACAGGATAATTTGCTCAATGTCATTGATCCCTCTGCTGAAACCACTTTGGCGCATTATTACCGAATGGATTTCAATTCAGGCACGACTATTTATGACCTAGCAGGATCAGCCAATGGCACCATGGCCAATGGGGCTTTGTGGGAATCTTCGTTGGCATTGGTAGATGCTAACTATGCCTTGAATTTCGATGGAACTAATGATTACGTAACGATACCACATAGTAGTTCAATCGATTTGGGTGGAGATTTCACTTATGAATTCTACTTAAAACCAGATGCCATAGCGAGCAATTCATTTTACCACTTGCTTTCTAAGCGGTTTGATTCTGATTTTACGGATCCTATTACCATAGGACTTAGTTCGAGAGGAACAGAAAGTGCAACAGATGCCAACCCGGCCATATTTGTGGTTGTGGGTGCCGGAGGAAGCAATTTGCTGAAGGTTACAACTGGACAAACCAATATCTTGGATGGTAGCTGGCATCATTTTGCAGCCACTATGAAGGGTACCACTATGAAGTTGTTTTATGATGGAACGGAAGTGGCTACTAGTGTATTCTCGGGAACCAGACAAACGAATACCAGTCAATTAGACCTTGGAGTTTCTTCGAATTATGCGGCCTATGCAGATGTAAATCTAGATGAGGTTAGAATTTGGAATTATGCGAGGGATCTTGACCAAATTTCTGCCTCGATGAACCAAACGGTTCCAGGGACTTTATTAGGTCTTGTGGCCTATTACGATTTCGAAAATAGCTCAGGAACCACCTTATCAGATAAGAGTGCCAATTCTAATGATGGTATATTAAATGGTTTCACCCTTAGTGGTTCATCATCAAATTGGCTTGGTAATGGGACAATTTTGGGAGAACCTTCCTCTGACCTTACTTCTCCATCGGTAACAAGTATCACTTCGACAGAATCCGACCCCACAACCACTACACCATTCTCAATGTCCATTGAATTTGATGAAGCTGTTTATGGCTTAAGCGCATCTGATTTCACGGTAACAAATGGAGTAGCTTCTACTGTCGCTACTTCTGACAACATTACCTATACAGCCAACATCACTCCATCTGGAGCAGGTACGGTCACGGTAGATTTTGAAGCTGGAAAAGTCACCGACTTGACGGGTAACCCGAATACGGCGGTGAGTACGCCATTTACGATTGAGTATCAGTTGCCGAATTATGGTTTGGATTTTGAAGGTGGTTC
This sequence comes from uncultured Marinoscillum sp., assembly GCA_964351625.1. GTDB lineage: Bacteria > Bacteroidota > Bacteroidia > Cytophagales > Cyclobacteriaceae > Marinoscillum. The sequence continues at coordinate 19,893 of CAYGOV010000034.1, read as the reverse complement.
ACAATACGTAAATGTTCCTCACATTTCACCTTATAGTTTTAATGGAGGTGATTTCACAATAGAATTTTGGAATTATCAAGCAGCAGCGGTTAATGGTGAGATTATTTCCAACCGAGCCAATTCCACACCAAACGGATTGATAATAGCCTCTTATTCAGGAAATTATGCAATTTGGGTGAGCACTTCTGGTGGTGGATGGGATGTATTCAATGGACAGGCATTTGCGTCTGTTGATGTTGGATCTTGGACACACATTGCTTTCGTACGCTCAGGAAATAATTATTCACTCTATAAAAATGGTGTTCTTGAAAATACTTTTTCCGGCGCTGGTTTAGTTAACAATGGTAACCCCTTTACGTTCGGTTTGAATCTCGCAGGGATTGGTGCTTATGTTGGCAAACTGGATGAGGTAAGACTGTGGAACACTTCACGAAATGCTACTCAAATCAATGCCTTTAAGAATGTAGAGCTTACGGGAAACGAACCTGGTTTGGTGGGCTATTGGAATTTCTCTGACGGTCCAGGGGATGTCTCGATTCCAGATCTCTCTTCAAACAATAACACGGCTACCATGATTAATATGGATAATGCTACAGATTATGTAGTGGCCACCCATGGAGTTACAGCTGCAGGAACATTAGATATAACAAATCCTGAAGTCACAAATATTACAACGGAAGAATCTGATCCTACTTCGAATTCTCCTTTCACGGTATCTATCTCATTTTCAGAGGCCGTTTATGGACTCACAAGTGCGGACTTTACCATTACCAATGGTGTAGCTTCCAATGTGGCTACTTCTGATAACATTACCTATACAGTCGACATTACGCCAACTACTGTTGGCACAGTCACTGTGAACTTAGAAGCAGGAAAACTCACTGACTTGACAGGCAATCCAAATACTGCTTTGGGTACGCCATTTACCATTGATTATCAGGCTAATTATGTCTTGGATTTTGATGGATCAAATGATTACGTGAATCTGGGAACCAATGCATCTTTGAATATTACAGGAAGTATAACATTAGAAGCTTGGGTGTATCATGATGGATCGGCGGGAGCAAGAAGCATTCTACAAAAACACAATACCCTAAATGACAGGCAATGGGGACTTTTAGTGACCGGTCAAAATCTCACATTCAATTTGTTCAATTCTAGTGATGCTGATAAGAGTTTAGTAGCTACAAATGCCTTAACTTATAACACTTGGCAACATATTGCGGCATCCTATAATAACTCTACGGGAGTCCAGACTATTTATGTGAATGGTAATCAGGTTGCTACTGCTAACATTGGAGTCTTTGGGATTGCTAGTAAACCTACTTTGCCAGCAACTATCGGTGCAATGTGGAATGTGAATTATTCTACTGTTAGAAACTTCTTTGACGGAAGAATAGATGAGGTAAGAATATGGAACGTGGCAAGAACAGCTACAGAGATTAACAACAGCCGAAACAATGAACTCACGGGAACAGAGCTTGGACTAATCGCTTACTATAATTTTTCTAATGGTTCAGGAACTTCCCTTACTGATCAAAGTACAAATTCAAACAATGGGACACTGACCAATTTTGCCCTTACAGGGAGCACTTCGAACTGGGTAGGCAATGGCCCAACATTAGGAGCGCCAATGCCTTTAGATGTCACATCCCCAACAGTTGCAATTTCAAGCACCACAACTGATTTTACAGACACCACTCCTTTTGAGATTACTATCACATTTGATGAGGAAGTAAGTGGATTTGATTTGTCGGATTTTACACTGGTGAATGCAACCGCTTCTAATCTGCAAACCATCGATAACATAACCTATACGGCCGATCTGACTCCAATAGGAATAGATTCAATAACAATTGTAATAGAGTCATCGGCAGTGGACGATCTGACAGGGAATGGTAATGACGCTTCTAATCTTTTAGAAATCGAATTCATATTTACTAAGGTTTCAATCGTAGGAGCTGTGGCCGGTGATCTCATTGAGCAAACGCAATTTGGTGCTTGGGAAATAATATCAGAAATACCTGCTACAAGCAGTTTTGATTTTGTAATTAATGATGAGGCTGCCTTTGTTTATGGAGACAGTGATCCTTGGGACGGTATTCTTGAACAAAATGGTACATCTCTTTATGTGGCTGATGCTGGATTGTATCTCGTACAGTTTGGAAGTGGGGTTCATTGGTATGGTGCTGAACTGATCAGCAGTCTTGGGATAATCGGTGATGCATTGCCAAATGGATGGGCAGATCCGGATGTAAATATGATCTATCAAGGGAATGGAATATTCCAGTTGGATCATGTCGTTTTTGCAGATGGTGCTTTTAAGTTCAGAATCAATGACAGTTGGGATCGAAACTGGGGCGATGTAGGGGCAGATGGAACTATTGACCAATACGGAGATAACATTGCTGTAACTGCCGGGACTTACAATATTGAGCTTGATTTATTTAATCGAACATATACCCTCAGTTCTCCGCCTGAAAACATGTTGACTTTTGATGGGGTTGATGATTATGTGTCTTTGGGAGATGTTGCAGAAGTAGAAGGCGCAAATGCATTGACGATAGAGGCATGGATTAGGCCAAGTAGTTATGAAGCTGGCGTAACTACTGCCGATGGATACAATTTGATAACAAAAGGACAGCTCCAAGGAGCAGGATCAAGTACGTTTTACTCACTTATTCAAGGTAATGGAGCTACTCAGGTTTTCCACGCTGGTGTGGACAATGGCTCTTCAATCTCCGAAGTAGAAGTAGATGCAGCAACTTATTTCCCTTTAAATCAATGGACACATTTTGCAGTTACTTGGGCTACCGGAGAGGCAACCAAACTATACGTGAATGGCAAATTGGTTGGAACTGCCGGCGCTTCGATTTCTGGAACCACTTTCAATACTGCTGATGAATTAAAATTGGGGGCTAGTAATTGGACGAATGAGAAGTTTTTTCCTGGTGAAATGGAGCTCGTCCGCATCTGGAACGTTGCGCGCACAAAACCTGAACTCCTAGAAACTATGACTGAGGCACTCACCTCAGCACCAGGACTTGTAGCAAGTTATGATTTCAATAGCTCGGATGGAACCACTCTGTTTGATCTCTCCACCAATTATATTCATGGAAGTTTACAAAATGGTACAACGTGGGTTACCTCTACTGTTCCTAATTGTGCTCCAGTTGGCAAATTCTTAGGCTCAACAGACAGTGACTGGAGCAACCCAAGTAACTGGTGTGGTGGCGTGGTGCCGACAGAAGTGGTTACTCAAGATATCATCATTGAAGAAGATGCTGTGGTTTTAGAGACTCAGGACATCCAATTGAATGATATTTATTTTGAAGTAAAATCCGGGAAATCAATCTCTGTATCTGTTACAAGTGCCAATAAAGATCAGAACATCAATGCGGGAACTATATTTATAAATAAGGGGTCAGTTTCATATACAAGTCAGACTAACGTCAAAGTCAACACGGGTGCATCTTTTAAAAATGAAGGTGTCGTGACGTATGCTGCTAGCTCTACAATCACGGTAGCTAGCGATGCTACAGAATATACTAATAGCGGTACCATGATATTCGAATCAGGATCTATTTTGGATGATTTAGGAGCGAATTTTATAAATAATGGCATCTTGAAAGGATTCTTCACTTTCAATCAAAACTTCAATAATCCTGTTGCTGGAACCATAGCACCGGGAGCTTCTCCAGGATGTGTAGATTTCGTAGCAGACTTTACCAACGCAGGTACACTTGATGTAGAGATAGACGGGATTACTGCCTGTACTGAATATGATCAAATCACTGTTGGTGGTACAGCATTTTTGGGAGGAACACTGAATGTGACCTTAACCCATATTCCTACCAATGGAGATGAATTTTTAATCATCGATGCAACAACTATTTCAGGAACATTTGCGACAGTGAACCTCCCTGATGGCAACTGGTCGATCAACTATAATTCACCAAGTGCAGGTCAGGTTAGTTTGAATTATTACGATCCAACCCAAAATCCAGGTTTAACAGGCCCAGGTGGCGTTGGTGAGACGGATGGCGCGTCTAGTTTGCAAATGTGGGTGAAAGCTGATGCAGGCACCAATACTACTTCAAATGGCGCAACAGTTAATAACTGGGCCGACCAGTCTGGTCATTCAATAGCCTTTATACCCTCGGTAGGCACGAATACTTTTGTGGCATCAGATGTCGATTTTAATGGTCAGCCAACTATAGGATTTAATGGCACTCAGGTGCTTCAAACAGATAATGCTGTCACATGGAATGGCACGACTGGTCATAGCATTTTTGTGGTAGCCAATATGTCGCAAGCTCCTGGAGGAGGTACTGATTTAATGGGAACTGGTGTGACAAGCTCAGACTTTTTAATGATGGCTTTTAGTTCTTCCACTCCAAACCCTAATGCCTTAAGAGGTCATTATTGGTCACCTGGAGGTACCGCGACTGTAGCAGACGGAAATACCATAACTACAGGCAGCACCAATATTTTTAATCAGACCGTGACATCATCACAACTGAAACTGATACAAAACAACCTTACAACAAATCAGGTCGCACTGGCAGATAATACCCTTGGGGACTTTAGTAAGGTTATCAATTTGGGTTCAAGAGCATCAACCGCAGCCTGGTTCGGTAATATAGGAGAGGTTATCATTTTTAATCAACCGCTCAGTATTGCATCGAACAACATAGTCTCTAACTATCTAGCGGCAAAATATGCCATTACCATAAGTGATGACCTATACGCTGGAGATGACAATGGCAATGGTGATTACGACTTTGAGGTAATTGGTATCGGACAAGAAATAGATGGATACGATCCGGGTGCATCAGCTGGAGGGTTTTCAATACAAAATGCGGCTTTCTTGCAAGATGATGGTGACTATATATTCGCAGGTCATGATGGTACTGCACATGCCGGAGTGCAGACAGACTTGCCGGGTAGCTATACCAGTAGATGGGCGAGAGATTGGTATGTAGACATTACAGATGTTAATGCCAATAATGGCAATGTTACCTTGTCTTTCGACTATGATGCGGCGGGTTTGACACTGTCTACGGCAAATAATTTTGCTTTGATTACCAGAGCAACAGGCACAGGAGCTTTTTTAACGGCTTCAACTGCATTTGTAGTAGATGGCAATACAGTTTCATTTACTGTAGATGTGGCCACTATTATTGATGGAAACAGATACACTATAGCGGATGATTCTGAAGTTTTTATTGAATCTGCCCAGAACGGAGCTTGGGAAAGTACATCTACCTGGGTAGGTTCTGTGGTGCCTGGGTCAAGCGATAATGTCAGAATAAACCATGATGTATATTTATATGATGCTACCACTGTTAATAAGGTGGATGTGGCATCAGGTGCTTATTTCGATGTGGCGAATACTCTAACCATCACAGATAACCTATCAATTAATGATGGCGGAATGGGTATGGTAAACGGATCTTTGATTATTGGAGGTGATTTTATTATTACTGAAGATCAAAACTCAAATACATATTTTAATTCGACCGATGCAAGCATAACTCTTGATGGTAACCTAGAGATTTACAATGGAGCTGAATTTACGTTGACTGCTTCATCCGCTGTTTATACTCTGACTTTAGGAACCGGATCGTCAATCATAAATGTTAATAGTAATTTTTATTTATACGGAAGTAATAATACAGATAATGTTCAAGTAAGTGGTGTTTGGGATTATGTCCAGACGGGCTCTTTATCTCAATTAGGTTTGTATCAATCTACTTTGGATGGATTGATAAATAATGGAATTACTATTTCAGGAGGTACCTATACGAGTGATTATGTAACTTTTACTAACGGGTCAGGAACTTCTTATATAACCATCGATGGGTCTTTCGATGATTCGAACGAATCAAATTTTAACTTTTTAAACGGGATATTTGATTTTGGCCCTACATACAATATTAGCAAGCTAACAGGGCCGAATTCACTTTATACGTACAATGCTGAGGGAGAATTTGCGGGTGACCGTTACGAAAATGAATCCTCAGGTCAATTGATATGGCAGTATGATCCAAGTAGTTTGACGCTTGTATCAACTAATTCCCAATATCTAAGTCTGCCACATTCAAGTTCGTACAATATCGCGGATGGAAGTTTTACAGTTGAAGCTTGGGTAAATCCTAGTGCAACAGGCAATAAAACTATTTTGTCAAAAGGAGACGGAAATGGCACAGGTAATGATGTATTCATTTTACAAATTCAGGGGAACAAAGTTGCTTTGGAACTTGGCAATAGCTCCTCCGGTGAATGGGCCATGGGAACATCCGATGTTCCTTTAAACCAGTGGACCCATGTAGCAGCGACCTACAACTCTTCATCCAATACAGTAATTTTTTATCTCGATGGAGTACAAGATGGAAGCCATGTCTATTCGCTCACGCCTGGTAGTCAAGGAGATTCAGGACCCTTGTTCATTGGCCAACAAGGAAGTAGTTGTGCATGTAATTACTTTGACGGAGAGTTGGATGAAATACGAATTTGGAACTCAAACCTTAGCGAATCACAACTCAGGGATCAAATGTTTATCCAACTAAAAGGGAATGAGTCTGGACTCTTATTGTATTATGACTTTGATCAAACGCTCACAAATATTATTGAGCAGGTTTCAAATACCTTTCCCACTCCATCTGCGTCCGCACCTGGACAAAATTATTCCGAGGCTCAAACACCGAGAATCTATCCAGCTACAAATATTAGCTCCGCAGGATTTACTGCAAATTGGCTTCCTATCGTGAATGCCCAAACGGTATATCTAGATCTTGCTACTGATATTAACTTTAGTAGTATCATCGTAATTGGTGATCAAGTGTCGGATCCGACTAGTGGTTCCTATGCCTTCAACTATGATCTTTCTGCATACGTCGGTCAGACCATATATTATAGGTTATCCTTCGAAGATCTAGTATTCGTCAGCGAACCATCTTTAGGTCAAGCTGTAAGTCCAAGATCCTTTGTAACCACCTGGACTACTACCGATGGTTCCATCACCATCCCAACAACAGGAACTGGCTATAATTATGATATTACATGGATTAACCTAACTAACCCGGGAGGACCTGAGGAGGGTGGAGCAACAGGGCTTAATGCTGATTACCAAATATCTGGACTCACAAATGGCGATGTTTATGAAATAGAAATAATTGGGGACTTCCCGAGAATCTATTTCAATAATGGGGATGAAGGACAAGATATACTAAAGATTCAATCCATTGAGAATTGGGGCAATATTGCATGGGAAGAAATGTCTCAAGCGTTTTATGGATGTGCAAATTTGTCGTATAATGCTACAGATGCTCCAGACTTCTCCAATGTGGTTAGCACCTACCGCATGTTTTACGGTGCTTCAAACTTTAATGGTAATATTAATAACTGGGATGTAAGTACTATCTCCAACTTTTCCGGAATGTTTGAGTTTGCCTCTTCTTTCAATCAGCCATTGAATAATTGGGATTTGTCAAGCGCAGATAATTTGAACGGTATGTTTAATCAGGCTGCTGCATTTAATCAGGACTTAGGTGGCTGGGACATAGGAACAGTTACCTCAATGGCTGCTATGCTAAATGGGTCAGGACTTTCTGCGTCAAATTACGATGCAACTCTGACTGGTTGGGCGGATGACCTAGGTGCCACTCAAACAATACCGACTGGAATAACGCTGGACGCTGATGGTCTTCAATTTTGTGAATCAGGTGTTGCTGGAAGGAATATCCTTACAGAGACTCCCTACAACTGGATTATCAATGACGCAGGTTTTGGTTGTACGATAAGCAATGTTACCATCGAGGGGTCAGCGTTGGCCGGGCCAGTGGATCTTGTTTTTTCCACTGATAACGGAGCCTGGAATGGTGTAGCAGAAACAATTGGGACAAATACGTTTAGTTATAAGTTAAACAATAATTCAGAGCTAAAGTATGGCGATGACTCACCATATGACGGAATCCCTGATCTAAACGGACAAGAGATATATGTTCCAAATACAGCATTATACTTCGTCAATTTTGGTGGTGGTTTATCTTGGTATGGTTCACTTGAAATCACTTCAGTTGGCATGCTGGGCACTGCATTGCCAAATGGCTGGAGTGATCCAGACATAGATATGAATTATGAAGGCAATGGCGTGTACACACTCTACTCTTACCCTCTTGCCACTGGCGAGCTAAAATTCAGAGCCAATAACGACTGGAATGGGGCCAATTGGGGAGATAACGAACCCGACGGAATTCTAGATGCTTTTGGTGGAAATATAGCTATCACACAAGGGTATTATGATATTGTAATCAATATCCTGACCAACACTTATAGCATAACGACAGCCCCACAAAATGCACTTGATTTTGATGGAGTAAATGATTTTGTGGATATATCATCAGTTTATAAGATCAACGATGTAACTGATGACTATACACTTGAGATGTGGTTTAATGTTGACAATCCGGATAATGGTTATCAAACGATTATTGGGTATTCCAATGGAACGAGTGCCACAGAGCCTGGTATATCAATTCAGCTCCAGCCAGGAGGAGCACTCTATGCAGGTAAACGAAATAGTGGTGGAGGCAATGCGGTTAATTTTTTGTATCCAGGCATCTTAGCAAATACATGGTACCATGTGGCTCTAACAAAGTCAGGATCACTTTATAAATTTTATTTGAATGGACAAGAGGTTAGCAACGTAAGTTTAGTCAGCTCAGGAACCTACAATTTCTCTAGAGTGTATATTGGAGCGTTACATAATAATGATTTAGCCACGAATAATCAAAACGGTGTTTCAACCTTCTTTGGTGGTAAAATTGACGAAGTAAAACTATGGAACGACGCAAGGTCTGCAACAGAACTGGTTCAGGATATGTATGAATCCTATCCAACAGTTTCAGATAACCTTGAGGCATATTATCCATTCAACTCATCTTCTGGAAACAGTTTGTCAGATATTGGACCAAATTCAAATCATGGAAAACTTTTCGGAAAGTATGGTACAGCATCAGCATCATCCACAAGCACCTTACTTACAGACTCAAATGTTTCTCCAGTATACGTTACCGACGAGCTGACAGGCTCCTTATTGAGAGTTATGGATGATCTAAATGGAATTATCGAAGACCGTAGTGTGGTTTCCAACACTTCGACTACCATTACTGTAGATCAAAACTTTACTGGGATACAGACGAATTCTGCTTATGCTGTTTCTTTTGACAATCCTGTTTGGACCTCATCTGGAGCTTTTATTCCAGTCGCCTACCAAGCCACAGACGCGTCGATCAATGGTTTCACGGCCAATTGGTTGGCCATTCCAAACGCAGAAACTGTTACCATAGACATAGCCACTGATCAAGCATTTACTACGACAGTTGCTACAGATCTGGCAGTCTCAAATCCTACAGGAGAATCATTCTTTGTGCTAGAAGATCTTTCTTCTTACATAGGACAAAAGCTTTATTACAGATTACGATTTACCGATGGATCATTTACAAGTCCTTATTCAGAGCCTGTAGCGTTTATGGTCACTCCAGGGAATGCGTTGGACTTTGATGGAGTAAGCGATTATATAGCTGTGGGCCCAATTGCCGAACTACAAAGCACAGCCAATTTCTCTTTTGAGACCTGGTTCAGAATGGAATCCTATAACCAAGTAATATTTTTAGGAAACCCCTTGGCTGGTTACAGTGGAGGAGGAACTAGACTTTCCATAGCTACAAGTAATTCGGGAAGGGCAGGATTTGAAGACTTTGAAATTTTCCTTGAAAATGGAGCTACCGCCTATGCGAACACAACGGATGATTTGATTGCATTAAATCAATGGTATCATTTGGCAGTCACTTTTGACGGTTCTGGGGTATCAAACTCAGACAAATTGAAACTTTATTTGGATGGTGTAGAGCATCCATTGGTGTTTTCAACGGCTGTGCCTTCCACCACCCATTCTACGACTAATCCTTATGCGATCTCCTCCAATGGTGGAGGTGATGGTAATTACCTAGATGGTCAAATAGATGAAATGCGAATATGGAGTAACACTAGAACTATTGGTGAAATTCAAACAAACCGATTTTCTACCCTAAGTGGTGAGGAAGCTGGTCTGGTAGCCTATTACCGTTTCGATGAGGTGTCCACCACTACGCTCCCTGATCTGGCCGGAAACAATGATGGTACCCTCACCAACATGGCCGGTACCGAGTGGACTCCTTCAGGCGCCATGGCTCCAACTGTCTACCAAGCCAAAGAAGCAAACACCAACGGCTTCAAAGCAAATTGGCAAGCCATTCCAAACGCGCAGAATCTAACTATAGATATTGCTACCGATGCGGCCTTTTCTACTACAGTGGCTACCGACATTACTGTTTCAGATCCCTTAGGAGAATCATTCTTTGTGCTAGAAGATCTTTCTTCTTATGTAGGACAGAAGCTTTATTACAGATTACGATTTACAGATGGGTCTTTTACGAGTCCTTATTCCGAGACAGTGGAATTTATGGTTACTCCGGGAAATGCGTTGGACTTTGATGGAACGAATGATTATGTAGCTACTTCCTTAGTTTTGGATGTTTCCAGTGATTTCACTCTGGAGGCTTGGGTGAATCTCTCTTCTTCAAGCACTAGCAACGACGTGATATTTGGAGGTGGGGACAACTGGTGGCTAGGAGTTCGAGATACGGGAGTCATTCGTTGGACTTTTACAGGTACAGCAGAAGGAACCACCAACATGAGAGATGACACATGGCACCATGTGGCTGTCAGTGGAATCGGTGGAAACTTTACGGTTTACCTTGATGGTCAGGTAGAAATAGCCTCTACACCATTAACTTCTCCTGCTACTGCCGCTTTGCGAATAGGTAGTATTGTCACTCCTACTTTTACTTGGCAAGGGCTTTTGGATGAAGTAAGAATTTGGGGCGTTGGTAAGACACAAAATGAAATCCAACAAAATCTGTACGCTACACTTACTGGCAAAGAAGCTGGTCTCATTGCCTATTATCGCTTCGATGAAGGAAATGCGGGAGGAGAAAATGGAGGCCTCCCTGCTCCGGAAATCAATGACCTGACGGGTAATGGGAATAATGGAACAATGGTTGGCTTTGCGAAAGATTTTGGGACATCCAACTGGGTAACTTCCACAGCACTTCAAAGCGGTGTAGCACCAGCTGCCCCAACTGATCTGATAGCTTATGCGTCATCTGATACCGAAGTTATTTTAGAATGGACTGATATTGCCAATGACAACATAGACTATCTCGTGGAGTGGTCTGCTACTGATGATTTTGCGGCTATAGTCGATTCACTAACTTTAAGTGGAACGACTGATTGGACTACCGCGACAATAGGTGCTAACACGGGATATTTCTTTAGAGTTACAGCAAGGAACGGTACGGGAAGCGGCGTTTCTGCAACTGAGTTTGCAACTACAGAAGCGCATCCTGGATATGCGATGAGTTTTACCGATGCGGATGACAGAATAGTACTCCCTGCGGCCGGATTTGGATCAACAACCATCACGACAGAAGCATGGGTAAAGACAACATCCACTACTGATTTCGGTAGAATTATATTTAGTGGTGAAGGAGGAGGTCAGCGTTGGTCCTTAAGTGTAAATGCACCGGCATGGGGATTCCCTACGGGAAAAGCAGTAGCTGCAGCTCAATTTTCAGGTGGGCCGGTGTATGCTGGGAGTACAACAGACGTAAATGATGGGGAATGGCATCATGTGGCTGGTGTTTTTGATCTCGATAATGCAACAGTATCTATTTATATCGATGGGGTTTTGGAAGATACTGGCTCTGGCTCTGGCACTTCAATAATTAATGGGGATAATGTTATCATTGGTAATGTCTATAGTGGTTTTAACGAGTCAATACTAGGAGAGATAGACGAAGTAAAGATTTGGAATTTTGAAAAAACAGACTTCTTAGATCGTTTTACTTCACTGAATGGTAATGAACCAAACCTAGTCGCTTATTATCCACTAGATGAAAACACTGGAACGCTAGCCATAGACCGATCGGCCAACACCAATAATGGTACGCTCACGAATGGTCCTGTATATGTTACTTCAGGAGCGATTGCACCTATTGATTTGGTCACCCAAGACAATGTCTTCCAGATAGGTCTGCAATGGGTTGATAACACGGATCACGAAACGGGCTTTACCATAGAGCGATCTATCACGTCTAATTTTGGAGCGATAGATTTTTCTACAACTGTCGGCGCAAATACAACTACTTATTCAGACAACAATGCGCTGACACCTGAAACCGATTATTTCTACCGTGTAAGAGCAGATTTACCAGGTGCTACGCCATCTGCTTACTCCGCTGTGAAGTATGCTCAATCCAAAAATGATCCGGGATTGGCTTATAGTTTTGATGGATCAATAGACACAGAGGTAATATTTGAAGCATCAGAAACAGATCATATTCACCAAACCGGGGTTTTTGCAATTGAGTTTTGGTTGAAGATTGATGCTTTGGCTACACAAGATCAGGTAATTATAGGTAATGCATTTAATGGCTCAGACTCAGGCTTCTTTATCGACTATAATAACAATGGTCAAGCCTCTCAATCTATGGGCTTATTTGTTTCTAATGGAGGAGGCACAGTTGTTTCTACTGGTTATACTGGGTCCAATTTTGTGAATGATAATCTTTGGCACCACTATGCGGTGGTTAGTGATGGAGGTAGTGTAACTATGTATAAAGACGGAGATCTAGGGACAAGTTTAGGAACCATCAGCGCTACTTCTATAGTTCCTTCATCGTATCGTTTGGCAATTGGCGGAGCAGATGGTACAACTGGCTTAAATGCATTCTGTTCACTAGACGAAGTGCGTATCTGGAAGACCGTTCGTACACAACAAGAAATCGCTGCTAACAAAGACCGAGAACTGGATGGAAACGAGCAAGGTTTGGTGGCTTATTACCAGTTCGATGAGAAAGCCGGAACGACCCTCTACGATAGGTCAGTCAACAATAACAATGGTACAAACAATGGAGCAACCATAGCAGCAGCCTCTGGTGCCATGGATACAGGCATCACACCAGATGTGCCTACTGGCCTCACCGCAAGAAAACTGTCAGATACACAGATAGAACTGAACTGGACAGATATTACTAATGAGCAGGGCTATAGAATATTTGCTGCTGATGATTATGGTTTTACTACCAACCTTATCCTCGTAGCTGAGGTAGGAGCTGATGTGACCACCTATACACACGAGGCTTCAGGTAACAGCAGCTATTTTTACCTACTTGAATCTTTCAATGGTATCACCACTGCCACCATGGCGTCTCCAGAATTTGCTACCACAGAAGATCATCCAAGCTATGCGTTGAGTTTTGATGGAGTGGATGATTATATAGAAATACCTGACAATGTGTCTTTGTGGGTTTCCTCGGGTACCATTGAGGTATGGATAAAACCAAACACATTGTCACTTGATGCATCTTCGGCACGTAGAATTCTCAGTAAACCAAATGGAGCTAATAATATTAACAGCCCTTATCAAATATTTCTGAATGAGGATGGTTCGTTCAGTTTTATAATTGGGGATGGCAGCAGTTTTCAGAATGCATCAAGTACTGCTGGGGTTATAGACTTTGGATGGAATCATATTGCGGTCAGCTGGAATGGATCTCAAATTTCTTTTTATGTCAATGGAGTCCTAGACAATCAAGTAACGCAAACGGTTGCCCCAGCACAGAATAATGCAAGTCTTATTCTTGGGTCTTTCAATAATCAGATTGACAATGGATCGTTCAGTGGTGAGATGGATGAGCTGAAAATCTCCACACTTGTAAAGACTGATTTCTCAGACCGCTTCACCATTCCAAATAGCCAAGATCCAAACCTTGTCGCCTACTTTCCATTCGATGAAAATACAGGTCTCACCACTATTGATCGAAGTACGAATACCAATGATGGAACAATCTCAGGAGCAACTTTCATAGAATCTAACTTCACTGCACCTACTAATCTCTACATCACTCGTGTAGATAGTGAAAACATCCAGCTCAACTGGACAGACAACTCTGCAGAAGATGGATTTAGCATTCAGTACTCTCCTACTTATGATGGGGCTATCACGGAAGTAGAATTTACTTTGCCAAACGTGACGAGTACGATAGTCAACGTAGGCGTAAATACTGGCGGATTCTATAGAGTATCAGCCATCACAGGAGACGATGCAGCGGTTTCTGCTGTGGACTTTGGTACCACGGCAGCCTTCCCAGGTTATGCTTTGAGTTTTGATGCCAATGGAGAATTCGTGGATATTATGAATGGTGTTGAGACGCAGTTTGACTCAAATGATAGTTTCACTTTATCAGCATGGGTAAAGCCATCCGATTTAGTTAATATAAATGCAGTATTATCAAAGTATCAACCCACTTTTTCAAGAGGTATATTCTTTGGTATTGAAAATGGGTCAGTTTATCTTGACATGCAAAGTAATTCTACAGGTAACATCCTTTTACAAGTCAAGTCTGTAGAAAGTATCCCTCTGAATGAATGGTCGCATATTGCAGTTTCTTACGATGGTTCAAGTTCCGGATCAAGTGTTGCAATGTATATCAATGGTCTGCCAGTATCTGAAAATATTACATTTGACAACCTCTCTGGGACTGTTTTAGCTTCAAATGGTTGGAGAATTGGTGCTGCCTATGATGGTAGCAGCGAATTTGATGGAGAAATAGATGAGGTGCGTATTTGGGATGAAATTCGCACTCAAATTGAAATACAAAGTAACCTTTACACCTCACTTCAAGGAACAGAACCAAACCTAGTTGCACATTATCCATTTGATGAAAATGTAGGAAACACAGCGGTTGATCGAAGTATTAACACCAATGACGGTGCAATTTCGGGGGCTACCTTTGTTTCTTCAGGCGTGCCATTATATCCTCCGTTAAGCTTACTATCAAGCACTCCGCTGAACAATGCCAGTAATGTTGCCATCAACTCCAATATCGAGTTGGACTTTGATCTTGATCTTGATCTCACCTCAATTCATAACAGTACTACCGCGGGAATAGCTGTGCTTGACGATAACATTACCGTTTCGAGTAACAGAAGAGGTATTATTGAAGGAACATGGACTGCCGGAGGCGATGCTTCCATTGCGGTCTTCGATCCTAGTGTTGACTTTGGTCCCGGAGAGGTAATTTCAGTTAGCATCACAGATGGTGTAACGGGAACAGGAATTGAAGTAGCTGTGCCACAAAGTTTGCAATTCACCGCCGCAAGTCAAGCAAGTGCGGGAACTTTCCCACTAGGTCAAAATCGAATTAACTATTCCGGCGGTTCGCCTCGCGCTGTTTATACAGCTGACATAGACAAGGATGGTGACATGGATGCTGTTGTGGCTTTCAATAGTAATTTTACCAATAGAATTTCCTGGTATGAAAATGTAGGATCAGCCTTTTCGGAACATATTGTGAGTAGTACAGCCGATGGTGCATACAGCGTTTTTACGGCAGACGTAGATGGCGATGGTGACATTGATCTGCTAAGTGCTGAGCTGACAGGTGATAAAATATCATGGTATGAAAATGATGGCTCACAAAATTTCACGGAACGAGTTGTCTCTACCAATGTTGACAGCCCAAGATCAGTTTTTGCGGCAGATATCGATGGTGATGGAGATACGGACATACTCAGCGCATCTAATTTGGACGATAAAATAGCCTGGTTTGAGAACGATGGTTCTGAGAACTTTTCAGAAAATGTAATTAGCACTACGGCTGATGGTGCAAATACTGTGTACGTAGCGGATGTAGACAGTGATGGTGATTTGGATGTCTTGAGCGCTTCTCAGACTGATAATAAAATAGCATGGTATGAAAATGACGGTAAAGGCTCCTTTGTAACACATGTGATTTCTACCACGGCCACTTTTGCTACTTCAGTCAAAGCCGTGGATATGGATGGAGATGGGGATGTGGATGTTTTAAGCAGTGCATCTTCCAATAGCGAAGTGACATGGTATGAAAATGATGGTTCTGAGAACTTTACAAAAATTGTAATTAGCACAGCGATTGCCAATCCAAGCAATATTTATGCAGCAGATTTAGATGGTGATGGTGATATGGATGTCTTAGCCGTATCTTCAGGCGGTGACCAACTCTCATGGTTTGAAAACGATGGATCTGAGAATTTTAGCTATACGCTCATAGACGGGGCGGCAGACGGTGCTTTTTGGATAGATGTCGCCGATGTGGACACAGATGGGGATTTAGATATTTTGCTTGCAAACACCAGTGCCAGTCAGGTCGTATGGTATGAGCAGGGAACCTTCTTCAACCTCATAGCTTCCACACCGCTTTCCAATGCCAATTCAGTACCTGCCAATTCAGACATAAGCCTGACTTTCGATGCAAGTATTGACAATGCCACGCTTAATGCATCTACGATCAAGGTAAGTGGCTCACACACTGGTCTAATCTCAGGGGCGTTCTCAGGTGGTGGTGGTAGCACGGTTACTTTTAATCCTGATATCGACTTTAGAGCTGGGGAAATAATAACTGTTGTGGTAGCAGACGCTCTCAGGGGAACCCTTGGAGAAGAATTAATAGGAGAAGGCTTTCAATTCAGAGCTGCGAGTCAGCCCGGTCCGGGTGTTTTTCCACTAGGGCAAACCACCATCACTACTGCAGTATCAACTGGTACCTCACATGCCTATGCCGCTGACTTAGATGGAGATGGAGATATGGACATTATTGCTGCCATGGCTGCATTGGATAAAATTTCATGGTTAGAAAATGATGGGGCGCAGAATTTCACGGAACAGGTGATTAGTACGGGAAGCATGGACGGACCGATTTGGGTACAGGGAGCTGATGTAGATCAGGATGGTGATTTAGACATTGTGGTTACTTCGAGCAATAATGATAAGGTATCATGGTTCGAAAATGATGGCTCTGAAAACTTCTCTGAGCATACCATCAGCACCACAGCAGATCAGGCAAAATCAATTTATGCTACCGATATGGACTTTGACGGAGATGTCGATATAGTGAGTAGTTTTTCAAACAGCATAGTCATCCACCTAAACGATGGCGCTCAAAATTTCTCAGAGCGCATAGTTAATAATTTTAATCAGACTGGATCTCTGTATGCCATAGATGTAGATAAGGATGGGGATTTGGACATTGTGGGAGCGCAGGGTACGGTTAACAATATCGTTTGGTACGAAAACGACGGTAAGCTGATTTTTACTGAGCACCTTTTGAGTGTTGGTTCAACGGGCCCGGAATCAGTTTTTGCCTCAGATATCGATGATGATGGTGATCTGGATTTTGTAACTTCTACCTCTATTAGTGATCAGGTGATTTTACTGGTAAATGATGGGTTACAAAATTTTACACCAACTGTGATTGCCTCAGCTGATAATCCTCGAATGGTTCATGTGGCTGACCTCAACGGAAATTCCATTATGGACGTGCTTGGAGCCAATGATTTTGGTGGTGACATTACTTCTTATTTCAATGATGGCTCGGAAAGCTTTACGGAACAAATAATAGACAATCTTGCTTCCAGCGCCACTTTTGTTAGCACAGTGGACATGGATGGTGATGGAGACCTTGATGTTTTCAGCACGCGAAGAGCAAGTAGAATCGCCTGGTACGAGCAGGTATTAGAAAATCCCGATATTTCTAATCCTTTCAACACTAGCACTAGCGGCTTTGAAATCACTTTTACGGTACCGGTTGGGGCAACAGACATTGAATTACAGTTGGATACCGACCCTGCTTTTGGATCTGTTGACCTCACGGAATTACTGGGAACCACGCCTGGAACAGCCAATATATCGACAGTACTAAGTACTGGAACGCAATATTATGTGAGAGTGCGGGCAGTAACCGCCGTAGGAGGAAGCGACTATGTAGTATCTAACCCTTTCATGGTAGCTCCAGGGAATGCTTTGGATTTTGATAAAGTCGATGATTATGTAAATATACCTGATGCAGTCGATTTTGATTTTACTAGTACGCTAACAGTAGAAGCTTGGGTAAATATCAATGTACTTGACGGGTCAGGACAATACGTAGTATCCAAGTACAATACATCAGGCAACGCGGAAAATACCTTCTGGTTAGGAATGTTCGCTTCCCATAAGTTTGGGTTCAGAGTTACGCAATCCAATTTAGGTGAATCCGATGCGATAGCAGTAGCTATTGCTCCTACAGGTGAATGGGTACATCTTGCAGGTGTAGCAGATGGAACTGATGTGATTCTCTACGTAAACGGCCAGGAAGTTCACAGGGCGGGATATAATGGTACAATCAATAATACCTCACAGAGTATTACAATCGGGCAGCTGAACTCCGCAAGTAACTTCGGTGTATTTGGAGGAAAAATAGACAATGTGCGTATTTGGAATACTGCCAGAACACAGTCAGAGATTATTAATAATATCAGCACGACTTTAAATAATGAACCGGGATTAGTTGCCGCCTATGCGTTTGATCAAGGTGTATCAGAAGGTCTTAATACTGGTAATGTTTTATTAGTTGATATTACCAACCGTGGGAATGATGGACAGCTTAATAATTTTGCACTTTCTGGAACTACTTCCAACTGGGTGGCATCAGGGGCTCTGGCAGATGTAATTGCGCCAACAATCACAGCTGTAACTGCCAGTCCAAGCACAGGAATACTAGGAATAGGCGAGACATTGGTCATCACATTGACTTCTGACGAAACAGGACTTACCACTTCAGGCGCCACAGTGAATGGTATTGATATCTCAGGCACATTCGGTGACAATGCAGACAATACCTATAGCCTGAGCTATACAGTGACTTCAGAAGATTTCGATGCAAGCGCGGGATCAATTCCTGTAAGTATCACTTTAGAAGATGCGGCATTAAATTCAACTACGGTCACAGCCTTTACCGATGGTAATACTTTGGCGATAGATGCGAATGCACCTTCGGGATATTCCGTGTCAATAGACCAAGCAGGGATTAATTCGGCAAATGCAGCTGCTGTAAGTTTCACTTTTGCAGGAGCGGAAATAGGAGCTACCTATGACTATACCTTTACTACGGATACTGACGCAACCACCGCAACGAGTACAGGAACTATTTCTTCAGCTACACAGCAAATCTCAGGTATTAATTTGAGTGGGGTTACGGATGGCAATATCACTTTGAGTGTTACCCTTACCGATCTTGCAGGTAATGTGGGATCATCAGTGACAGCTAGTGCTATTAAAGATATTGTAAGCCCTACGCTCACGATTGCTTCCGTAGAGCCAGACCCTACGAATGCATCATCATTCCCAATTTCCATTGTATTTGATGAGACGGTGACTGGTTTTGATGTGAGCGATTTGACAGTAGGGAATGGTAGCGCGAGTAACCTTGTTTATGAAGGCGTGACGTATTTGACACAATGGGGATCAATGGGTGCAAGCGATGGGCAACTAAATACTCCGCAGGAAATGACGTTAGATGCTGCTGGCAATGTTTATATAGCAGATAGAGATAATACCAGAGTTCAAAAATTTGACTCAGACGGCAATTGGCTATTAAACTTCACGGGAATAAACCAAGCAACTGGTGTTGCAGTTGCCTCTGATGGCAAAGTTTGGGTAAGTGCTTACGGCACCAACCAGGTTAAAGTATTTGACGCAGCTGCAAATATATTAGGAACGTACTCCGCTCCTAATGGACCAATTGGGCTTACACTAGATGCTAATGATGATGTATTCGTTGGACAAAGACTAACGATTAATTCTGACGTACAAAAAATTCAGTCTAACGGAACTGACTTAGGAATAGTCTACAGTGCTTTTGGTGATGTCTGGGGAATGACTACTGGCCCGGATGGCAATATTTATCTTGTAGCAGGTTCAGATAAGGT
>CAYGOV010000033.1:0-33864 GCA_964351625.1 uncultured Marinoscillum sp. | reverse complement strand
GTGAATTCCGCCTTATCGCTGATCCAGTAAATGGTTCCTTCAGATTCCTTGTAGCTGCCATCTCCATCATCCGTAGATACTGTCACCTGCTGATTCAATTTGATTTGTGGCAGCTGATTACCAGTGATATATGCCTTCAGGGTCATGTTTGTCATATCCGCAACTTTATAAAGCGGCATGCCTCTGGCTACTTGCTCAAAAGGCTCAACATAAGTCATCAGAATCGTGCCCGCCACTTTATTGATCAACAGGCTTTTTTTGATCTGATCGTCAATCTGCTCTATCTGAACCTTGAGAGGACCTATTTCCTGATTCAAACTTTCAGTATTCGTATTCAGAGTAGACTTAGTTGCTCTGATATTGGCTTTGATAATGGAGATTTGTGCGTTCAGGTCATCCAGTTGCTTGGGTGTGGCAGCATCTGATTTTAATAGATTACTGATCCTAAGTTGCTCTTTTTCAGCAGATTTCAGTTGTTCAATTAAAGCCAAAAGCTGTACGGAAATATCAGGCTTACGACTCAAGACGGCAGCTATCTGCGCTTTCAACTGTTTTTTAACAAGGTGCAATTGCGTCGTATCGATGGTACCGACGAGAACACCTTGTTCTATCATTTGACCATCCTGAGCAGTAAAAGTCAAAAGTGTTCCGTTGGCTTCCGCAGAGATTATGGTTTCATCTGCCTCAAAAGATCCTGTGGCATCATAAGAATGATTGGTATCACTGCAAGCGTGTAACAATGTCGCGCTGATGAGGATAAGTAAGTATAAGGACTTGTTCATTTTATTAGATATTTATGTCAGTTACCAGAAGTGAGTTTATAGTTGTTTTGAATTTTAAGGCGCTCTATTTCGTGGAGAACCTTTTTCTCTCTTGCTAATGAAGCTGCTATCACAGCTGATTTATAATCATTGGAAGTAATCACCCCATTTTCCAATTGGTCTTTAGATGTGTTGACGATACGGTCTCTCAGGGCAATTATTTTTTGATCCTGCACGATTAAATCATCCGTTTTTTCGAGCTCTGTGAGCTGGTTTGTCATGGATAAATTAGTGTTAAAAAGGAAAGCCTCCTTTTCCACTTTGATCATGTCCTGATTGGTGGAATAGATTTGTTTTTGATTGGTGGCCGTGTAATAATTCGATAATCTCCAAGACAGGCGCAGGCCACCAATGTAATAAGGCTGAAGGTCATTACTCAAAAAGTTGAGCGCGGGTCTTCCGAATCCACTTTGCAGAAACAGACTAAACTTTGGCAGGTTGTTTTTACTCAAAAGTTCACTTTGCAGCTGCTGGGATTGGATTCTGGTATTGAAAAAATTGAGTTCTGGACGATTGATAGTAGCTGTCTGACTAAGGAATTGTGGAGCTATCAGCGAAATGGATTCATTCACTTCTTCGCCGATGAACATACTTAGCATTTTAAGGTAAGACTTCATTGATGCTCGCTGCTCTATTATTTTTTGCTCCAATGATAACATTTCAGCCATGAGTACATCTTCATTGCTCTGCAGCGCAATACCATATTTTACCGCGGCTTGAATACGTTCCAAACCCGCTTCCAGATCATTTTTGGTTAAGGCTGTTTGTAGCTGTTGTGCCTGAAGAAGCAGGACACCAAAATACAAATCACTTACCCTTTCCTTTATTTTATAAAGCTGCATTTCCACATCCAGGCGACTGATTTCATTGCTCGTTTGAATGATCTTTTTCTGTTGATTGATGACCTTCAGATCTGTCAATGGCTGTGTGACCTCCCCATAAATTTTGTATTGATCTTTACTGAGTGGAGTTACTCCTGGTGCACCGCCTGGTAAAGCGGTTACAGCTGATTGATAACTTGCCTGACCAGATAATGTGATCTGGGGGAGTTTCCCTTTTTGGGCATTTTCAAGTGAATATTCGTTGGCTTTGTCCAATAACTGATATTGTTGAATGATCGGGTAGTTGCGATCCGCCATGGCTAAACAACTATCCAGGCTGAGCGTAACTTGTTGCCCAAAACCTACATAGCAGTACAAAGAAAAAAATAGCAGCAGCCCTGCTCTCTTAGTTTTTGTTTTTGTAGTTGACATATTGATTTGTAATATTGTTTTAAACATTTGATTAACATACAGACAAATTTTTTTATTCTAACATATTCAAGATCCAGATTGGGACCAATTTCTTTCGTTCTTGCATGAGATGATTGTATTGTTCTTGTTCCATAGCTGTCAATGACATCAATATTGGTTTTGCCACAAAAGGAAACACCATTAAACTCATCAAATTCATGAAAATATGTAGCGGATTAATCTTCTGTATCTTGTCCTGCCCCACTTTTTCTATCAACTGTATAAAAAAAATTGAATCTTTGATTTGAGACTTTGCAGCCAATTCGTGCACAAATTTCTCAGGATTAGCCTGGAGTTCATTCATAATAAACAATGGCATATTTGGCTGTCCAATGAGCATGTCAATGTATCCAGAAGCAATCTGATCTAACTTAGTTTCGAATGAAGTTGATGTATCGAACATTGATTTAAGGATATTCGAAAAGAACCCCTGCATGCTTTCCATCATGATTTCATGAAACAACTTTTCCTTACTTCTAAAATAATAATTGACCAGCGCAAGATTAATTCCTGCATGATCAGCTATGTCCCGCGTCTTGGTAGCAGCGTATCCTTTTTGCATGAATATGATGCGGGCGGCTGATTTTATCTTCTCTTCTGTCGACTTGTCTAAGCTCATGGGAAACTAATTCAATGCAAATAAAACAATAAATTATTATTTAAACAATAGATTTAAACGTTTGTTTAAAATATGTCTAGCTATCAAGTATTTTGAATACTTACTTACTTGATTTACTGCTTATGATCTGCAATTATTTGATGTTTCAAATGTCAATCACAATCATTCCACATTGAATTAACTCTACTATTGTGAATCTGAAGGCATTCGGTCAATCACCGTCAGTTTCCTACCTGTAATCGAATTCAATCCCCCTGAATCGTAATTGCTGGTGAAATTTGGTTAATCAAAAAAAACACGACGATGAGACACTTTCAATCAATATTAATCCCACTAGTAATTCTAGCATTTCTAACATCTTGTGTTAAAGAATATGCTACTGAGGATGTCGGAGAACCAAAAGTTGGAATGGAAGGATTAAATGTACCCGATGGTTTCAATTACTCCATGTACGAGCAGCAAAATTTCAATGTTAATTTTAATGCCAATAATAGTCGGCTTTCGGGTACTGAAAAACTACAATATGCTGTGATTGGTATCGATCAAGATAACAATATTAACGCGCTGAAAACTGGTTCGGCAGTATTAGCAAATGGCTTAGATTTATCTCTTAATAAACCCCTACATATCCAACAACTATTACTCTATACCAAGTTTCAAGGCAATGCTCAATTTTTCGAATTAAACAACAATCAGATTCAGATTAATGCTGAAGAATTAATCATTGATGATCAATATTTTGAAAATACAAATTCAAGAACTACGGGTACCCCTGACTGCTCCTCTTTTCTTGGTAATGCAACAAAAATTAGCTGCAAAAACGATGATGTTATCATTAAATCAAGTGCCTCCTTTTTGTATGTGGACATTACTTTCAGCGATGGAAATGTTACAAGGTTTGAACCCAATGAGATCGGAGAGGTCAATAAAGATTGGAACCAATGGACATTTTCGAGTACTATAGGTGACTATTATCTATATCAGGTTCAATCATTTACGGTATATGCTGATTGTAAATCATCACCTAAATCTGTTGGTACTGAATTAGTCACCTTTTCAAATCCGTGCTATGACGTATCTTCAGATCGTGATCACGATGGAATAGCCGATGAGTATGATATTTCCCCTGATGATGGCAATATTTCATCCGCTTTGTATATTCCTGCTAAAGATCAATTTTCAACTTTTGCCTTTGAAGATTTATGGCCGCACAAGGGTGATTATGACTTCAATGACCTAGTTGTTTCTCATAAAGCGACAGTCTTTGCCAACTCTGAGGATTTTGTAACAAGAGTGGAATACGATTTAGTCATTAGGGCAATTGGTGCAAAATTTAACAATGACCTTTGCATAAGCTTTACCAATCCTCAGCATGTTTCAAAACTCGATCAGATTACTCCTACAGATATTAACTATAAGGTAATATCGGTTGATGATCTCACTGAAATCAGACTAATAGCAATTAGGGATTTATTCTCTACCACTGGGTTTGTAAATACGGATACAACTAGGACATTTCTTGAGCCAGTGCCTGTTTCCTTAGTTCTTACTTTTGATGGAAGTGTAAAATTGAATGACTTCAAGGTGGATGAATACCTTAGAATTAATCAAGACGAAGGACGAGAACTACATAAACCTGGGGTTCCTTTTACATCTCTTATAGATAAAAATTTACTTGGATACGGCTATGATGACACAGATCCATCCAGACAGAAATACTATAAAACAAAAGATAATTTGCCTTGGGTTTTAGAAATCCCAATTGAATGGGAATACCCAAAAGAGAATAAAACTATCGATGAAGGATATCCGAATTTCAAGGACTTTGCACAGGGAAAGAGTAATTCTCCATGGTATACTGATAATGAAGGAAACAAAGTACACAAACACTTATATACAAAAAAATCGAAGTAAAGTTAGGTTCGGTTTTGGAGTCATGAAGCCTTCAAAACAAACTTTCGAAGAGTTATTTCCTCTTATTGTAACAATGAAAAAGCCGACACAAGTGTCGGCTTTTTCATTCTGTTGATATTAAAATCGAATTAAATACCTGCTATGAGATTGATGTATATATCGTAATTCATAAAGGATTATGAATCGCCATGTTGAAGATTATTGAGCTACCTGTAGATAAAGTAAACTTTGCTAATGTTGATTTTCTAAGTCAATCCTATTAATCAACCATGAATTTGATGTTGGAAAAGCTTCCTTCTCGTTCTATTCGCATAATATACAGTCCTGACTTAAGGCTAGAAGTATCGATGACCCTACTGCTACTTTCAGTATTCAATATTTTACTTAGCATTTGCTTACCCTGTAAATTGAAGATTCTTATGTGAAATTGATCATCAATATCACTGCAAATAGTTAATGCGCCATCAGTTACAGGATTCGGATATATGTGGTACCCCAAAACATTATTGTCGCTCGTTCCTAGCGTTACACTTGGGCTGATTTCAAACCAATTTAAATTGAATTCTCTGGCAAGAGAATAAATTGTTATTAGTTGTACTCCAGCCGATAATTCAAAACTTTCTGAAATTACAGTCTCCCAGTTTTGCCAGCCGCCTGTTTTTGGTGTTTGGACGGTTATCAAAGTATTACCCTCTTCATTTCGCAATTCGAAGGAGCCAGTTAGGGCATTTGCTGCCGTCCTTGCCTTTATGACATACGAGCCTGACTTAGGCACATTAATGCTGTACTCCAACCAGTCGCCAGAGTCAATATATGCCATATTTACACCACCCCCTTCGTCCGTGCATTCTTCTTCTTGCATCCCGTTCATGTACAAATAATCTTCTGCTTCGAACTTCCCAGGTATCGCTATACTCTCAATTTCACTTGTGGTAACAGTTATTGAAGCCTTTTCGGATTTATTGCCCGCAAAGTCAATAGCCAAAATGCTTATTTTGTATTCTGTAACCGGTTGAAGTGCATTTAGTAAAATTGAATTCAATGATGAACTATCAACCAACACATCATCTAGATAGATATGATAATTCTCTACATAGTAATTGTCAGTTGATCTATCCCATGATAGGTCTATATCAATACCGGAGACATCTGCTTTAAGATTAACGGGTGCAGAAGGTGCTTCACTATCACTTTTCTGTCCAAAATCAATTTCGTAATACCGGACATAATCCACTTTCATTTGCTGTGGCCATGGTCCATTTTGGCTAATATCTCCGCCTAGACCTCCACCAACAGCCACATTCAACAGCAGATGATGCTCAATATCAAACGGCCATTCAGCGTAGGTTTTGTATTCATTAGCAAAGGTGAAGACCAATACATCGTCATAGTACCAGTCCAGATGATCCGGATACCACTCCAATGCGTAGTTATGAAAGGTATTTGTCACATCAGCGTAAGTTACCCCTCCACCCTTTTGTGTTCCATCTTGATGGTTATATGCCCCAGTATGGATGGTTCCAAAAACATCACCATATCCATAAGTTGCTGAATGTTCCATGATGTCTATTTCACCGCAATCAGGCCAATTTCCATATACCCACTCGGTAGGCAATGTCCAGATAGCTGGCCAAGATCCTCGAGTACTTGGCAATGCTGCTCTCACTTCAATCCTACCATATTTGAAATCAAATTTGCCCGAAGTATTCATACGAGTCGAGGTGTAATTATTTGAGCCAATGGTTTCTTGTTTCACCTCGATGGTAAGCATACCATCAGAGACAATTGCATTTTCTCCATTGGTATAGTATTGGGCTTCACCATTGCCCCAGCCGCCCCCGCCTATCTGAAAATTCCAGTATTCTGTATTCACTTTCGAACCATCAAATTCTTCGCTCCAAGTCATTGGCCAATTAAGGGCCAAAGTAGAAATGGTCAAAACCGCCGGATCAGAAAGGTTTCCAGCCAAATCAAACGCCCTAATATTGATAATGAATTCCCTATTAGGTGTAAGTTTATACAAGGCAAATGAGGTCTCTTTTGTGGTAGCCAGCAATTCGTCCCCGTCATATATTTTGTAACCCATAACAGGTGAAGAAGCGTCAGAGCTTCCCGTCCACTTCATCATTATTGTATGAACATCTGCCGAATTTTCCGTAATGGTTGGCTTAGAGGGACTGTCAGAGTCTACAGGGTCGATCAGCCGTAATTCAAACCAATTGAGATTGAATCCACCAGATGTAGCGGTCATTCGCAATTTGATGGTTCCATTATTCAGTAAGATCTCAGGTCCTGTGATAGTCTTCCAGTTCTGCCAATCACCTGTAGAAGGAATGTTTAGTGTGCCTAAAGTAGTAGATCCATCAGCTAGACTTAAGTTGCCACCACCACTAAGACTTGCTGCTCTTACTGTAAGCTGATATTCGCCATCCAAAGGAATCGCTATATCATATTCCATCCAATCATTGGTATCAATAAACCCAACATTTAACCCTCCGCCTTCATCTGAGCAAGGCTCCAATTGGATTCCATTGCTGGAACTATATGATTCTGACTCAACTGATATCTGTGCGAAAAGGGTCAGTTGGCCAAAGAATATTAATCCGAAAAGAATCCAATTTTTCAGGTAGTTCAATGGTACAATAGTTAGGTTTAATTGATGAGTACGGTTCTTCATTTCAAGATTTTATATCGATTCACTACGCCTGTCTGCTCCTCCTTTAAAATTAGGATATACATACCCGAACCAATACCCTGTAAGTCAATTGCCCTATTTTCTGGTATTGTACCTTCCATGATTTGGGATCCATTCAAATTTAGGATCACAAAGAGATCATGGCTTGAACCTGTAACGTTTATGAATCGCTTTGTTGGATTTGGATAAAGGCCTATTTGCTGAATGTCATTAGTCGCGGTTATTATTTTTTTTTTCTTAAATCGTATCCAATTGAGATTGAATTCAGGGTCAGTGATGGTAAGCCGGAGTGTCCAACGACCTTCATCAAGAGTGATCTCTCCATTCGAAACGGATTGCCAATCTTGCCAACCACCAGTGACAGGTACGTTTACTATCGTTTCATTTTGTAAAGAGCCATCCTCGGCGATTTGCTTTAAGCTGTATTTTCCAGGATTACTCTGGCAAGCAACTCGTGATTCTATTTCATAGATTGCACTTTCTGTAACTCTGATTCGGAATTCGAGATAATCACCGACATGTGTATACCCAATGTTATATCCGCCTCCTGCATCACTGGTTTCTTCAAGTACAAGCCCCTCGTTGACAAAGAAATCCTCAGCTTGAATAGTACCGGCAACTATGTAATGAATTGGAAGCCTGTTAATCACTGGTAAGTCTGTAAATTCCACTAGCGCCACACCATTCAAATTAGAAAGAACCGCGTCACCGGAGTATTGCACCTTAATGTCATTATCATCATAGAGCTGCTGATCAATCGTAAGCAAGATTTTACGCGAGTCAAGCACTTTGGTTTTAGCGGCAAAAACCTGCCCATCTACTGATAATTCAAAACCTGTAGCATCTACTACACTAAGGGAATCTACAGGTTGGCTTAGGTCAAGTTCCACTTCAAACCCAGAACTTCCTGTTTTTGCAGACGAGGCTACAAAAGCCATTGATTCCAACCCGCCCACTCTATTGAGTGAGTAATAACTAATGTTGACTCCTTGATCGATAAGCACCCGAATCTTGCTAGTTCCAGCTTCGAGCACAAGATTACCCATTGAAAGGGTCTGATAGCTCTGCCAACCCCCTGTTGATGGCAACTCTACAGGTTGAGTTACTACTGATCCATCTATTGCTACTCTTAATTTGCCACTACCCTGACTCGCATAGCGAATATCCATTTGGTAAACATCCGTAGTATTTACATTCAGGGTGTATTGCATCCATTCTCCAGGCTCAGTCCAGCCTACATTATGCATATTCGATTTTTCGTCTTTGTCTCCTGACAACTCTATATCGACACCATCGTTGCGGTAAGACCACCCTGCGTTCCATGTCGTGTAGCTTCCTGTTGCGCCATGATAATTAGCTGTATCATTATCGTAATAGGCGTAATTGTTTCGACCTAAGTCAAAATCAGTGGCATGAATGACCAAAATATCATCTGTCAATCTTCGTGAAACAAAAGGTAATGTCTCTGTTGTGTGAGGCTGGCGTATTAGGGCATCTGGAACATCTTTGTGATAGATGCCATTTTCAAATTTGGTCGCTTCAGCTAGTTCCATAAGCCCTTCATAAGCATCTTGAGCACTTGGTTTAGGTTTACTAGCGTCTCCCCAATAATCTAAAATCTTTTGATACTTTTCATTTCGAGGAATCTCTACAGCGTTGTTGAGTCCTAATTTCTTCATAGGCCACCATGCCCAACCAATGTTATTACTTTCTAATGCCTTCACCGTATTCGTGAACCATGTATTCGAATTTTCACCTGTTTCACCAAGCCATACCGGTACACCTCGCGATTGCCTCATGTCAATCGCAGCTGCCACATCGTTTTCGTAATTCCAGTATTTGTGGTAACTGATCACCAGATTGTCATCCCATAATTGTGGCAAACCTGCATAATTTCCTCCCCAACAATTTCCTTCTATCACAATAATATGATTTGTGTCAACTTCACGGATAGCCTCGGTGATATCTTTCTGTAAGTCCCAGAGAGGTTTATTTTGAGATTCTGCGCATCCATTGGGATCACTGGCATGATTCTGAAATCCCCAGTTGGGTTCGTTGATGAGGTCATAAGCCACAACGGTTGGCTCATCAGCATAGCGCTCGGCTAATTTGCGCCAAAGTGCGATTGTTTTTGCTTTGTTTAGGTCACTTTCCCAAAGAGAAGGCTTGCTTCGATCATAATCACTAATGTCTGCATTCTCACCCTGACCACCAGGTGCAGCATGAAGGTCAAGAATAAGATAAATGTCATTAGCCTTACACCACTTCACAAGAGTATCAGTCATCTCAAATCCACGGTCCAGCCAAGTTATTTGACCTTGAACTGGTTCATCTTCAATGGGTGGAGTATAAAGTTTGTAGTGCATAGGCAGTCTGATCATATTAAAGCCCCAGGCAGCAAGAGAATCTACATCTATTTTGCGCATATGATTAGCCCACCAAGCTTCGTAGAATTCTCCTCGCTTTTCTCGTCCTATCAACTCGTCAATTCTTGCCTCCAATTCATACTGAGCACCAGAGGTTCCCAGCATATAGCCTTCCTGAAGCATCCATCCTCCTAATCCCATTCCTCTCCATAGAACTTCATTTCCGTCTGCATCGATTATCCTTTCTCCCTCAGTTCGCTGAAACTGAGCGTTCCCATGAAAACTTATGGCTAAAAACAGGCATATAACTAATAGTGGGTTTCGCATAATTATTTTTTAATCTTTATAACCTAATATTTTCAACTCAGTGACTACAGATCGTATGGTTTAATGTTATCAGCTATTAATCTGAAATTTACATGATAACTACGGTCTGTATTGATCTGGCATTAATTTTCAATTTGGATTCAAATTCTCCCAAATACAGTGAGTAATCGTATGGCTCATCAGTGGAGTTCATCACAATGGTGACTATTTCTCCATCTGGGTTTATCCATGAAGTACTCTCAAGTCGACTTTGACTTGAAGAAGTACTGATACGTTTTGCTCCGGGCTTTATGAATTTAGAAAAATGGCCGAGGTAGTAATATGAAGGTGTATAAACCAATTTGTCAGTCCTTAGATCTGCATGTATAGGTGCAAAGCAGAAGTTTTTCACATGGTTAGGGCCTCCATTTTGGTCCAAGAGAATGTTCCAATCTGTCCACCCTACTGTTCCATTATTGAAGTCATTGATCATAGAGCGACCATATCTTTCCGCATTGGGCCAATATTGATATTGCGTAGAATCAAATTTCTCGTTGCAACCTTCAGTAAATAATAATTTCTTATCAGGATAGGATTCATTGATGAGTCCAAGGTTATCGAATTTAGGTTCTCCTCCAGTCCAAGTTTCATACCAGTGGAAACCAATTCCCCAAGCATATTTAGATGCTTCTGGATCGTCAAAAATGGTATTAGCTCTGTTGGTCATCAAATCGCGGTTATGATCCCAAGCAACAATATTTTTGTCTCCATAACCAGCTTTTTCCATGACTGGACCCAAATGATTTTTGAGAAAATCACGCTCTTCCTCTGCGGTATAAATGCATGATTCCCAGCGTTGAGTGGCCATTGGCTCATTCTGGATTGTCACGCCCCATATGGGCATGCCTTCAGCTTCGTAAGCTTTAATAAATTTTACGAAATAGTTGGCCCAAGCGTCGTAGTATTCGGGGAGCAATTTACCTCCCTGAAGCATATTATTGTTGGACTTCATAAATGCTGGTGGGCTCCAAGGACTGGCATAGAAAACAGCATCATCTCCAATCATTTCTAACGCCCTCTTAATCATCGGGATTCTGAATTTTCTATCCTTCTCAATAGAAAAGGTGTTTAAGCTTTTATCTCCTTCTTCGATATAAGTGTGACTACCTGACCCGAAATCGGCGCTGTGGATAGATGTACGGAGTATTTTGTAATTGATTCCTCCTTCACCAAAATAGGCGTCTAATAATTCCTGTTGTTTGCCTGGAGATAGCTTTGCGAAAACCTCCGCACTCGCGTCTGTAATGGCTCCACCTACTCCTATAAATGATTGAAATTGGTTATTGGGATTCACAAAAATGGATTTTTCCGTTTCCAATGCTTGATCTTTAGATGTGAATTCAAACCCACCTATTTTTTCAAGACGCAAATCTGCATCACGGGCTGTCTCATATACCACAGCTAGTTTTGGAACTAAAGAATATTCTATTTGGCTTGAAGGAGCCTTCTGTTTATGAAAGCAACTTGTCAGTAGAACTGAGCAAAGAAAAAATACGGCTAATCTGTTCATTGTGTGGTAATTAATTTTCCTTAGGGAATCACTTCCTATATTCATGTTTGACCCAATCAACTTCCATGACCCACTCTCCTTCCATAGGAGCATCTGTGATTTTAGCATAATTGAGGATCGCAAACATGGGTTCAGGGTATTTGTCTCCTTCTCCAACATTTCTGTAAACTTCCTGCTGATCTAGACGATATACCAAATCACTGCCTTCCCATTCGACACTGTATTCATGAAAATCCTTTAGCGTAACTGGAAAATTTCGTCGCTGGCTTTGCCAGTCTCCTTTGTCGCATTCTCCCATACTGATGATCGCGCCAGTGGTAAATTCGTTTGTCATGTGGTCACCATGATATTCGAAAATATCGATCTCACCAGAACCAGTTAGTGGCCAGCAAATGTTCTCATCCTCCTCTTGAACGGGTGATTCATTATTTTTAGCCCCCAAAATCCACCATGCGGGGAACATACTAGGTGCTCCCTGACTAGTCAACCTTAATCTAGCCGTCCATTTACCTTTAACGAATTCCTTTCGATTTTTTGAACAAATTCTTCCGGCAACATATTGAGTCAGTGGATGCGGATTGCCATTCTTATCGAGATTATCACAAGGTACTTTTTCTTCAACCTTTACCACCTTGACTTTCAAAGTGCCTTCACTCACTTCCCTTGTGCCATAAGCTCCATCTGGCACATAGCAATGCGTTTCATTGTTTACCCAGATCCTTTGATCCTGCCAGTTCTCTACATTGAATGATTCAAAGTCATCTAAAAAGTCTACTTCCCAAATCTCATTCTGAGATTTACAACTCAGCTGCAAAAAGTTGGTTCCCAAGATGATTAGGGTGAGTACTGATGAGTATATTTTTTTCGTTATCATCTCGATAGAAAAAATGGTCTGAATAATAAATTAAATGGATATCTGATTCAAATAAGCAAGGAGACGAATTTGCCTCCTTGTGCTTAATGAATCAAATAAACTACTACTGCTTAAACATGGATACGTTATCAATTATTATTCCGTCGGTTGGGAATACGATTCCACCAGTACGAATTACAACATAATAAGTACCTGCTGCTAATTCCATAGGATTACTATCCTTGCAATTATCTTCAGCCAATGAGCCAGAATGATCTTTGTGGGGAGCACAATCCCAAGTGTTCAAAGCTAAAACAACAGATGCTCCATCATCTCCGTTATAATCATCGTCAGCTACTGGCTCAACGCTACCTATCCACATTTCAGCCCACATTTCATCTGCAGCGACTGTGGTTACGTCCATGTCAAACATATAGGTTCCAGCTTCCACTGTCACAGCTTGCCAAACGCCTCCATGGGCTTCTCCACCCCACGTAGCATCTGGATCCACTTCCGTTACTTTAAGCACACCATCAGCAATTGTAACTGTGGCGTTATTGAAGGTGTTAAACTGTTGTATGGTCCATCCTGATGCATCATCAAATTCTCCATTTGTTATTAAATCCTCTGCCGTGTTACTAAGCACTGTAATGGTCACTGAATGTGTGTCGTCTCCACCAGCATTTGTAGCTGTAAGCACCACAGTATATGATCCAGAAGCTGTGTATGTATAAGTGGGATTTGCCTCAGTAGATGTACCAGTGCCATCTCCAAAATCCCAGCTATAAGACTCTGCACCTTGTGATCCATCAGTGAATGTCCAAATAAGATTATCTGATGCATTCACTTCTGCGGTAAAAAAGGCAAGAGGTGCATCAATGGGATCTTCATCTTCGCTACAGGAAGTCACAGCGACAGTAACAAGTCCAAGTCCGAAAAGGACAAACGATTTAAAATAATTCTTCATTTTCATTTTGCTTTAGTTTAGTGTTAATTAAATCTTTGTTTGATCTTTTTATTAATTGTTATTATCCACCATATGCTGGTACATATTGTTTCAATTTTCCATCATTGGTTAGTCTGATTTCCGAAGCAGGTATTGGTAACATTCCCCATGTATCTGTGCGAAACACACCATTGCTAAATTCTATTGCATTGTCTATGCCATTCGGCACATCAAAAGATTGGTCGAGCTTGGTTTTAGTATATTCAAGTCCCCGACGAAGTAAGTCCCACTTTCTATGCCCTTCACAAGCCAATTCGACTCTTCGTTCGTGATAAATGTCGTCCAAAGTAACACTAGTAAGCCTTGCGGTCTCACCCAAAGCTCGTACCCTCACTTCATTTAGATATTGTGCGGCTAATGATGGGTTGCTGGTTAGGTTAAGCTCAGCCCCAATCAAATACAACTCTGCTAATCGCATATCCTTGTAATTGATTCTCCAGTTGTGATCGGGGTTTCCACCATCGGTTGATCTAAATGAAACCCTTGGCATATATTTAGCATTGAAATATCCAGTGTTTTGATAACCCGGAGCATAGCTGGTCAGATTAGCGTTTGCATCATACATGGTAGCTGCTAATCGCGGATCTCCTGCTTCAAATTCATCAAAAAGAGACCAAGAAAGCGTATTGAAGCTCCATCCTTCGCTGATTTCAGGATCTCCTACGGGTGTTCTAGGTCCGAAATATACGACAGCAAAATTACCTCTGATACCCCAACCTCCCCAGTCATCAGAAAGCGCATTTTCTGAGTATTGCCATTCGAAAATAGACTCTTGATTGTTGTCATTATTCCAATCAAATACTTCAGCATAGGTTGGCATAAGCGTATATCTACCACTAGATAAAATTTCATCTACCTTCAATTTGACATAACTTTCATCTATTACAGTGCCATTGGCATCCTTCCAGCTATCTGACACACCTAAAACAGGCTGAAAAAAGCCTTTATGAAGTAGATAGATTCGAGCCATCAACATATTCGCCATATCGGCAGTGACTCTGCCTTTTTCTGCATCTGTTGCTATTAAAGGAAGTTGCTCTACGGATTCCAATAGTTCCGTAGCAATGAAGGTTAATATTTCATCGGGTGTTACCTGCGTTACTTCTTTGGAAGCTTGAAAAGTCTCAAATTGAGCTGTAACAAGTGGCACCCATCCATAATGCCTTACCAGATCCCAGTAAAAATATGCGCGCAGGACTCTTACTTCTGCCTTCATTCTCTCTTGTAGTCCATCTGTGGTCCAATCGATTTCACTTTCCTTTTCCAGATACACATTTGCGCGATAAATTCCAGAATAACACTTGTTCCATAAATCAGCTGCGGCGGCATTTTCAGGAGTCACCGTTGAATTTTCCTGTTCTTGGTATTGCATCATTCCACCACCAGGCTCCCCTGCGGTAAATGCATCATCACTAAACATGTCAGATTGCATAGGTACATGTATCCAAGGCTGGACAGCAAAAGCGTGATAAACAGCTACCATCGCTTGGAAGGCGTCGTTTTCACTTTGATAAGCATTGATTTCCAGTTGATCCACTTTAGGTTCCAGATCTAGGAAAGCGTCTGAGCAACCTACTACACTTAGCAGGATAATTACATTCAGTGTTTTATATATGATATTTTTCATGATTAAGTCCTTTAAGATCAAAATGTTACATTAACACCGCCTACAAATGATTGAGCCTGTGGATAGACGCCATAATCGATTCCCATACCCAATGCTCCACCGCCGATTTCAACTTCCATTCCAGAATATTTTGTGAATGTGAGTAGGTTTTCAGCAGTCACATAAAATCTGACATCTGTTATTCTCATGCTTTTCGTTAGTTTGTTTGGCAAATTGTAGCCTAGGGTGATATTCTTAAGTCTCAGATAATCTGCATCTTCTAGATAAAAATCAGAAGGATTTCTCCACGACCTATTGAGATCCGAGCTAGTTACTCTTGGTATATCGGTGTTGGTATTTGTCTCTGTCCAGCGATCAAGAACAGTCGTTGAATAATTAGAAACTATTAAATCAGCTCTTCTAGTAGCATTCCAAATCTGATGCCCCATAGCTGAATACCAGAACATAGAAAGGTCAAAGTCCTTATACCCCAATGAGAGATTTAGTCCCATCATCAACTTAGGGTAAGGAGTTCCCAATTCTTGTTTGTCAGTTTCATCTAATGTCCCATCATTATTGGTATCCACAAAGATCAAATCTCCAAGTTGGGCGGAAGGTTGATGAGGAGCTTTTGCTAATTGTGCAGGATGGTTAAAAATACCAGCTGTCTTGTATCCCCAGAAGTAACCCAATGGCATACCAACTGTACCTCTTAATATAGTACCTTGACCATGTCCACCTCCAGCTCCCAACAAATGGTCAGTTCCTTCAATGATCTCCGTTACTTCATTTTTATTGGTTGAACCAGTGAATCCTACATTGACTTTAAGGCCATTGGAGAACCTTTCTTGATAGTTGACTTCAAATTCAAACCCCGTGTTTTTCACTGCACCGGCATTTATTTCTGCTACCAGATTACCCAATACTCGAGGGTAGTTGCCCGTTCCAGAGAGTAGCCAGTCTTTATTTGTTTTTTCATAATAGTCTAAAGTCACACCAATCTTACCTTCAAACAGCCTCAAATCAAGACCAAAATCTATTTGCTCAGAAGATTCCCATTTCAAATTGGGATTTGCTATAAAAGCAGGTTGTATACCATTATAAAGGGTCTGGTTAACTCCAAAATTGTAGTAATGACCTTGAGATATCAGTGATGTGAATTTGAATTCTCCGATGTTTTCATTTCCATTTTGTCCCCAACTTGCACGAATTTTACCAAAATCGAGAAAAGGTAAATTAGGCATGAAATCCTCTTCGGTAAATGCCCATCCTACAGAAAAGGCTGGGAAATAACCGTATCTATTATTCTTACCAAATCTTGAAGAGCCATCTGCTCTTAAAACAATCTCAGCAAGGTATTTTTCATCATAATTGTAATAAACTCTACCAAAGTATGATTGTAAGGTATGTTCCCAGTAACTCCCTGCTACATCACCCTGAACCTGTAAGGAATTGTTTATGTAAGCTTTATCGAATGTTTCAAATATTAGACTGTCTTTCGACCCCCACAAACTTTCAGAGTATTCTCTAAATCTGGTTGTTCCAACTAAAAATGTAAAATCATGTAATCCAAAGGAATTTTTGTAAGTCAAAGTGTTATCTAAGTTGCCTTTTACATACAGATTTGAGCCCTGTGATACCGAATTGATTTCGTTTTTGTTGGTAGCGTTTATTCTAAAGACTGGACTAAAAGACCTATTCTTAACGTACGCAACCTCACCTGAATATGCTGTTCTTAAAACGAGGCCTTTTACAATTTCAAGAGAAGCATTTACCCCACCAATACCTTTAAACGTACTAGACTCACTATTAACATAAGATAGCAGGGCTATGGGGTTCACAACTTCCTGCATAGAGAGACCAAAGTCTTCTGGAATACCCCACGACCCATCAGTATTATTAATGGGAACAATTGGAGGCAAATTGAGCGCTTGATTAATACCACCACCATATTGCGAATTGGTAGAAATACCCTTTGTATTTATTTGGGCTACGTTGATGTTGGCTCCTAGCTCTAATCTATTTACCCTTCTGGTACCATTGAGACGTAGATTTACTCTCTCAAAGTTGGACTTGCCTTTGGCTATGATTCCATCCTGTTGGAAATAAGATAAAGACGAAGAAAAAGAACTAACCTCATTTCCACCTGTGATGCCAACATGGTGGCTCTGTTTTGGAGCATTGTCATAATACATTGCATCCTGCCAGTCTGTATTGGCGGATATTGTCGCAAGAGCCTCGTTACTAAAAAATGGAGGTTTGTTGTCATTGACATAGGCTTCATTAATTATTCGGGTATACTGATCACTGTTTAGCACGTCTAACTTCTGCCACGGATTCTGAACTCCATAAAATCCTTGATAGGTTATGGTCGGTTTGGAGTTGGTCTTACCAGTCTTCGTAGTAATAATCACTACTCCGTTAGAACCTCTTGCACCATAGATAGCGGCAGCTGCAGCATCTTTTAGAACCTCCATAGATTCTATGTCATTCGGATTGAGGATATCAAGTGCAGCACTTCCAAGCGGAAGTCCATCAATGATGTAGAGTGGATCTGCTCCACCCGGAGTACCAAAACCACGGATATTCACTGTCCATCCATCTCCAGGCTGACCCGAGTTACTCATTACCATGACACCCGGAGCTGATCCTTGAAGTGCTTGTTCTACCCTTACTGTTTTTACATTTTCCAGAATGTCGCCATCAATTTTTGAAATAGAACCTGTCAAAAGACTCTTCTTCTGACTTCCGTAACCAGTAACTATTACTTCATCCAGCGCTTGAAGGTTGATCTTAAGATTGACATCAATCCTAGTTCTATCCCCCACTATTTCTTCTTGATTAGCGAATCCAATAAAAGAATAAACCAAAACTGGATTTTCAAGATCAGCTGGTACATTGATGTTGTATTTGCCATCAATGTCAGTAGTAGTTCCCAAGCCAGTGTTTTTGAATAGAATGGTAACGCCTGGAAGAGCTTCCCTAGTTTCTGAATCAATGACGGTCCCACTTATCGTGCGGGATTGAGCGGTAAGATCTGCATTGATCAAAATCGAGAAAACGATCAATAAACAGAACCTTACGTCCGTAAAAAAAATTAGTAATTGTTTTTTCATGTGCATTGTAGCTTAGACTTGTTGAAGGCAAGCTATAATGTTAAAGGACTTGAGGATAGGTCAGGTAGTCAAAAAGTAGATGGATAACAGTCCCTTGCAAACGTTATCAATTGAATACCAATGAGTTAATGGAGTATTGCGAAAATGGAAAAGTGGACGAAATAAAGTAGCTAAGTATTGATATAATTTTAAAAGGCATTGATTTTTAGCACCATTTTTTCAAATTCATCCCTATCTACTCTTGCTTTATTCTTGATTTTCACTCGGTAATTGTAGATTGTATTAACTGAATACCTTAAGACTTTTGCGATAGTTGAACTATCGTTAACACCCAACCTAATCAGAGCGAAAACCCTAAGCTCTGTATTGAGAAGTTCTCCTTCTGATAATTTAATAGCTTCTTCTGGTTTGAGTAGTTCATTAAACTGAGATATGAAACCGGGATGTATGGACAAAAATGCTTCATCAAAAGTCTTATAAAACTCCTTGATCTCGTCATCCACAAACTGACCTGAGTTTATTTGATCAAGCAATTGCTCAAACTTACGTCCCACGAGCATCCTTTTTACCAGCTTCTGATATTTATCGATTTTATCGATGTACTCTGATTGGATGTTGAGGAAATTCGCAATGTAATGTTCCTTGACAAGGTTTGATTCTGATAAGTCCGTATAAAGTCGCTCTTGTTTACGATTTGCTTCTTTGAGCTGATCATTTGTTAGGTTTAATTCTTCTAAAGATTTTCTGAGATCATTTCTGGCAACAGAAACTCGTGTCACTTGTCGGTAAATCAGAAATATGGTGATCAAAAGTATAAGTCCTAAAATACTAATTACGATGATATACAATTCAAGTCTTTGCTTTTGCTGGTCAGAGAGTTCTTGATAAGATCGTGTAATTGGAGATAAGATTTTAGATATTTCTTCGAACCTAAGAAAGGAATTGAATTTAATAGCATCCACATAGGAACTCTGGATATATGCGTAAGCTTTTTCGATATTACCTTCCTCATACATTATAGAGGCAAGAATGGTCAATGAAGCATTGTCTTTTACTGCTGCCCGAATATCAGAGATTGCTGAAAGCACCAAATATTTTTTCCTTTGAATATCGTCTCCTGTGGCACCATATATCAGTGCTCGCTGAAATGTTACCAAAGAATAGGCTGGCTCACCAATTATTGTTCTACTCAATCGCTGATCGTTGATCTCCACACATTCTTTAGGAGACCAAGAATCCATCAAGTCCTTTTCTTCGATAGCCAAATAGATGTCATGGTCCTTGGACAAAAGCTTCATGAGTTCAGCTCGATAATAATTGTATTTAGATTGATAAAACGATCTGAAATCATCGGTGGAAGCATAATAACTTAAGTTCTCAAAATGTTTTCTTTGAACATTATAAAAATTGATTAATTGGTCTTTGCCGAGATCCGTTATTGCAATAGTTTCTAATATATCATTCGCTTCTTTTCTTCTGCCCACATTACTCAGGTTCCCTCCAAGCGAAACTAAAGACTCATTTAGCATGTCATGCCTTCCCAAAAGTCTGGCAAGTTTTATGTTGGCTTGGATATATAACACTGCGGAATCAAAACTATATTTTTCATACTCTGAAATCAATAGCTTATTGTATCTGTATCTTTCTATAGTGTCAAGTCCTGGTTGTTTGAGAAAAGAAAGAATTGCCTCTATCCTATTCTTCTTCAACTGCTCATATTTTGATTTCATTGCCATTTCCTTATCCAGCAATGTAAAAAGTGAGTCAAGATCATTAGACCTTGCTGACAGGAAGAAGATGAGTGAGAAAACGAAAAGAATCAATCGAATCATAAAATAATGATATGGAAAATAATTCTAAAATTAGCTCAATGATAATCATAATTCGGCGTGCGATTATTCGAGATATTTTGGGGGACGCCAATTATAGTGTCTGATTTGACATAGATCCCTATCATCATTGCGGCTAGAATTAGTCACTCATGAAATATTTCATCTTGCCATTTTAACAGGACAGGCTCGCCATTGGGATTTCTTAAAATGAAAAGGAACCGATAAGTTCTACAGCACTACTTTCCCTTCTTCCAATATGATGTCATATTTATAGCCCGCACCAAAATCCTTATTGAGTACCACAATACCTGTCATGGTAACAGTATGTCCCTCAGGTACAATAATATCGGAGGTGATGACTAAATCGTAATCGTCTAGGCTGCCATCTTTGAGGTGTATCCAATGGCGCCCCATAATGTTAGGATTGACCTTTGTGCATTCGCCACTTATCTGTACGGTTTGCCCTGCGTATTTGGTGGGGTTTGCTACGATATCAGCAATAAGAACATCCCCTTTTTTCTTGGTCACTTTCTTTTCTTTGTTCGTGGGCAATTCTGTCTTTGGGGGTGTACTTGTTTTGCTATGATCTGCAGCTACAATGGAAGAGACCAAGTACATTCTGTCGAAAATGCGGTTATGTTCCTTGCTTTCAAAGTTAGTTTTCAAAAGACCTCCTCGATAAAAATAGGTCTTTCCAACCGCTACTTCCGTTTTTAGCGTAGCTATCCAAAATTGTTTTTCCCCTTCATTTACCTTAAGATAGATATACTTGGAGGTGGGAAGTGCCTCTATGACGGTCACTGTGTGAAGATCTTCCTCTATAGAGGAGGTGGGATTCTCTAGGATAAGCTTTGGTGCTGATTCTGAAAAAATGCCTGTACTTTCTTCCGTGTTTGTGTTATTGGTTGATGATTCAATGACTTTTGGCTTCTTGTCGCAGCTAGTTGCTATTAAAAAGATAAAACCTGCAAAAATCAATATCAATGGATGCCTCATTTTTTTCTATTTATCAAAAACGTTTAATAATTCTGGTATTTATGCGATAGTTATTCTCTAAATCCCTAGTAGCCAGTTCACCTAAAACACTCAGGGCTAATTTCTTGCCAATATTATATGTAAGACTCGTACCGTAATACTCCTGCACTATATTGCTTATCTCACGGTTCACATAGCTATAATTTACCACTCTTATATAAAAATCAGCATCTAATTTGTTTTCTATTAGCATTCTGGAATGCCTGACTGATAGAACTCTACTATCCATATAACTAGATAAATTCCTATTAAAATTAGCAGATAGCCGTCCTCCGATTGAGGGTATTTTTGACAAACTTATAAAGCCGTTCATATTATTAGATTCATTCAGCGAGTTGCTTTGAAACCTTTTGCTGTAACTGATTCCTGCACTTACATACTTGTAAGGTCTTGCATTCACTCTAAACCTGAGTCCTTGTCTAGCTATATCATCATCAAGAATTTGTTCTATTTGTGTTTTTAGGGTTTCATAAAACAAGACTTGTTTGCGGGAGTCATAAGACAAGTAGAAATTGAGTTTCCTATTTATTCTATACCCAGCAGAAACATAAATGTTAGTCAATCGTGCTGAGCTGGAAACCACTCCATTTACCCTATTGTATAAGTCAATCTCAAACGAAGAAAATAAGGTTAGATTTTGATTTATTGTACTTGAATGCTGAAAGTAACTATATCTTCTATCCACTTTTCCACCATTTTTCTGCTCAAGAAGACCAAGGGTAGTTTGGGAATAGATCAGTCTGCCATCGGTCTTCATTCCGATGTAGGCACCGTATTGGAGTAAATCAGAATTAAAGCCATAATTTAAAATATCAGGCCTGAAGCCAGCGATAACACCAGTGTAGAAATTACCGAAGAATTTCTCCCCTTGCACCCCATCAATAGCACCCAATGATGATGCATTTCTATTCACTTTTCTGCCAACTAGTATGGAAAAAGTAGAATCTATGTCATACCTAATAGCCAAATTGTAGATATAGAAAGCATTCTTTCTTTGCTGGGATGTACTTTCATTGGAAATAAAATTTTGTCTGTAGTTCATAAAGGTTTCTACAGAGAATTTTGAATTATTAATACGTGACGCATTTAAAGAAAGACGATACATCGTCCTGTGTGTATTGTCCCTAGCGGAAGATATGTTGCTATAGCTGGCGGCTGAAATGCTGCCATGAATGGTCTCACTTCCTTTTGGCTTGCCAATTAGTTCTACCTGACTCGGTGGAGTTTTACTTTGTTTATCTTCCTCCTTCGCGCTCATTTCCTGGGTTTCAACTTTTGATTGAGGAACTACCTGATCATTGATCTTTACATCGCACGAATTGATAATAGAACAAACACACGAAGTGGACGATTTATTTTTTACAATTAAACAGGGGCTCAGAGTATTTTCGATATTAAGTTGTAATGTGTCTCCGAGGGTAATACTTTCTGTATCATCGAATTTGACATAAACACTATTAGAAGTAATGAAAGTGACCTTCCCATTGGCAGATTCCGTTTTACCCTGTCCGAAACAGATAGAAGTGCTCATGGCTAATATTGACCATATGGTAAGGTTTTTCCAGATCATTTCATTAATCATC
This sequence comes from uncultured Marinoscillum sp., assembly GCA_964351625.1. Taxonomy (GTDB): domain Bacteria; phylum Bacteroidota; class Bacteroidia; order Cytophagales; family Cyclobacteriaceae; genus Marinoscillum. The sequence continues at coordinate 11,250 of CAYGOV010000033.1, read as the reverse complement.
TTCTTCCCCATTTGGATGACAGAAGAAACAAGCATTGCTTTCGTATCTATACCCTGATTCCTCCCTATGATCTTTATCAACTTCCGACTTATTGCTATGTTCGTGACAATTAATACAGCTAAATACGCCATAATTGCTGCTATTAGTATGGCATTCTATACAAGCAGACCACTCCCCTCTATGCTTTCCACTATATATTGGAAAATACATACCGTCATGATCGAAATCTGAAGGTGTCCATGCAGTCTCGTTGTGGCATTGCACACAATTCGTTGGGAATTGAGCTACACTATGATTGGGGTCTGAGGTATTGTTGTAATCTGTCAGATGACATCCTAAGCAAGTATTTGGAGTATTCGCATAGTTGCCATCGATATGACAAAGGGTACAATTGGTGGCAATGGTAGCATGTGCGCCTAATAAGGGATAGAAAGCGTCATGATCAAAATCAGCAGGAATCCATGAGCCTATATTGTGGCAATCAGCACAGTTGGTAGAAAAATTGGTGACGGCATGATTTGGATTGGAAGTAGCCATGTAATCATCCAAATGACAACTGGCACAATCCGGTGAAGCATCTGTATAGCTATCTGTCAAATGACATAGGTTGCAATCTTGGATGTCATGTCCTTGAACAAGAGGAAAAAAGTCATGAAGAATATTTGCATTCCACCCAAATCCAAAGGGATCATGGCATTCTATGCAATTGGTTGAAAATCCTGCTGTTTGATGGTTCGGATTTTGAGTAGCTACATACTCATCTAGGTGGCAATTGACACAGTCATTACCTATTCTATCAAACCTTAGGTTTGTTTCTGACAAATGGCAATCCACACAACTTGGGCTGCTATGTACACCTACTAGTGGAAATCCATTTTCTTCGTGCAATTCGGGAATGAAATCTACCAGCCATGTTTGTGGGGTATGACACCTTACACAATCATTTCCAAGGGACATACTATGAATATCGGTATGGCAACTGACACATTGGGAAGCTGCATCAGTGAAAACCAATGAAGTATGACATTCCTTACAATCAACCAAGAGATGGGTTCCCTCCAATGGGAAGTTGGTTAGCCCATGATCGAAAGTGAGGGTTTCTTTCAAAGGCAGCCAGCCAGCAGGATCATGGCATACCGCACAGTCTGTCTTAAATACTTCACCGTGAGGCGATTGCCCATAGCTTTGGATAAAACCAATCAGAATCAATATTATTGATGGCAGTCTATACATTCGAATTTTTCGATTTTATATTGAACTAATGTTTTTCCATCTTCCACATAGGTTAGATGACATAAGCGACATTCAATTTCTGCATGTCGACCTTCCAGCGGAAAGGCAGTGATGTTATGATCAAACTTGCTTGGAAACCAGCTATCTGAATCATGACACCTTTCACAATCCGTAATTCCATCTACAGCAAACCGATCCTCATGTACATTGTCATGGCACTCGATACATGATGATCCCATATTTTTGAATGACCACTGGTCTTCACTGACATGGCACTGGTTGCAAGCAGTGGCCATATGTGCACCCTCCAAAGGAAATTTTGTTGTTTGATGTTGCTCCAGCGTATATAAAGTCTCGCCAAAGCCCTGTTCCAAAGAGTGACATTCGACACAGTCAGGTGACAACCCATTTTCTACAAATTCACCGTTGTGATAATCTTCATGACAGTTTTTGCAAGCTGAAAAATCGATAGCTTCTGTATACTTCCCTGTATGGCATAGTTTGCAATCCACGCCTATATGGTTTCCTACAAGAGGAAAATCGGTGACATTATGATCAAAAGAGTTCATGGATTTCAGCGCTAAGAATCCGGTTTCAGTATGGCATTTGGCACAGTCATTTCCGAATTTTCCTTCGTGTACATCCTCATGACATTTGACACAATTGTTTTCCGGAACGCCCGACAAATCCTGAAAAATGGTGAAGGATGCTTTGGTATTTTGATGACAACTGAAACAATCTACGGATTGGTGCTTTCCACGCAAGTCAAAATTGGTAGTACCATGATCAAAGTTGTTTTTCCCTACAAAAGTTGTGAATGATTTTTCGGTATGACATTGTGTGCATGATCCTGGTAAATGAGCGTTGTGTGGATCTTCATGGCACGATCTGCAGTCGGTATGAGGAATGTCTGTAAATACCTGGAATTCCATTCCATTCCGAGTATTGATCTCATGGCATTCTTTGCAGTCTACTTCTATGTGTGCCCCTCTCAATCTGAAATCTGCATCATTGTGATCAAATTTTGATGCTGGCCTAAAGGCTTTCATGTCGTGGCAGGCGACACAATCATTGGATAATGTGTTCTGGTGGTAATCATCGTGGCAAGTCAAACATTTCTGATCTAAACCGAGAAAGGTTTTTTCGCGCTTTCTTATTTCAATGTCCGCTATATAATCTGGCTTGTGACACTCCCTGCAGTCTACTACGGTATGTTGGCCTTCCAGATTATAGTTTGTGAGTTGATGGTTGAATTCCTTTTCATCAAATCGGATCATTTCAAATTTTCTTCCATGATGTTCGCTGTGACAGTCGAAGCAATCCTTACCCGTTACCTCTGCATTGGCGTGGTAACCCCTATCCTGACTGATGAGTGATTGGATTTCTTTATGGCATTCTAGGCATTTGATATTGGACACCTTCTTACCTAGATCATGGCATTGGGTACAGTTGCTCATACCTTCCAAATTCGCATGGGCGCTCGATAGATCACCAGGAGATATTTGCCCGTAACTAGCGGATGCTCCCAGGAGAAAAATGATGACCATATGTATCCAATGTCGTTTCACTTGTTCAATTATGTTTTTTCATAATGTGTCCAAACCGCTTGTTTATCTCTATGCCTGCATTTTTTAAGAATTCTGTAGGTAGCTCACCCCCTGCGAAAATGTATAACAGATCATTTTCCATCTCCCGACTTTCACCACCAACACTCACTGATACAAACCTTTCACTGATTGACATTATATCAGAGTTGAATAGTGTTTTGAGTGATTGATCGGCAATGGCCCGCTCTACATTTTCTTTATTCTTAGGTTTTAACCTAGAAAATTTGTCTTTTCTATAGGAAAGAGTGACCTCATTTTGGTCTTTTAACAGCAAGGCTGATTCGATTGCTGAATCACCCCCACCAACTACAATTATTTTCTTGTCAGAAATACGTTCAGGCTCTAAAAGACGGTAAGCCACATGTGGCAACTCCTCACCAGGGACATTCAATTTTCTAGGAGTTCCTCTGCGGCCTATGGCAAGCAGTACATTATTGCTGATATGCTCAGTGCCTGTATTGGTAACTACTTTGAAGGTACCATCTTTCAAAGGTAAAATGCTCTCTACCTTCGTGTTTTCTGTGATCTGCAGATCATTTTCAGTAATTACTTTCTTCCATAATTGAAGCAACTCATCTTTTGAAGTATCATGCAATTTGACCTTGCCATATAAAGGCAAATCCATCGGTGAAGTCATCACTATTTTGGTACGTGGGAAGGTGTAAACAGTGCCTCCAAGTGAATCCTGTTCGAGGGTTATGACCGACAAACCCGATTTTTTAGCCGCAAGTGTCGCAGAAATACCTGCTGGTCCGGCTCCAATAATCACCACGTCCAGTACGTCTTCTCTGGTTGCCTTTTTGTTCTTTACCATGCTTTCAATGGCCTGTTGTCCTTGTTCCACGCTGTTCTTAATCAGTCCCATCCCCCCTAGCTCACCAGCGATGTAGATGCCTTGAATATTGGTTTCGAATTTTTCGTTGACATGAGGCAAATCCACTCCCCTTGTTTCTGTGCCGATGCGTAGAGATATGGCTTCTACGGGACAAGCATGAAAGCAGGCGCCGTGCCCAACACAACTGGAGGCATTGATGACTGTTGCTTTTCCATTATTTAAACCCAGAATGTCCTTTTCGGGGCAAGCCGTGATGCAGGCACCACTGCCAATGCAAACATTGAGATCGATAAATGGATGAAGGGACACGGGCTCAAACAATCCTTCCTGCATAGCAATCTCCACTTTCCTAATCGTCTCAGCAGACTGTTTTTTTTGCTTTATAAGGTAAAGCGATACAATTATTGCACATAGTAAAAACACAAACCCATATACTGCTATTTCTTCTGTTAATATTTCCATCAGAATATCCATTTATAACCAAAAGCCAATGTGACCCCCACGTGAATAACCAGGACTATGAGCATAATCAAAGCAAAAGGCAAATGAGCCACATGCCAGTATTTGAAGAGTTTCTGCATGGTCTGCAATCGCCCTATTTTGTTAGATAACGAAATTTCCTCCTTGACTATTTTAATGAGAGACATGCGTTCTTTCCGGTCGATATTTTGCTGCTTTAGCCGATTGTTGATCGTTCTAATGGTCTTTCTGTCTTTAAAAAACTTCGAAAGGAAAGAGTTTCCACTGTCTGACTGCTGCTCACCACTGCCAAAACCATTTATCAACCGGCTCATTTCGTCATCCATTGTCACACTTGCCCTAAGTGTCTTTGACAAGTCAGTCTTCATGCCTTTTACCTCGTTGAGGCTCAATTCACGCCCCTCTATCGTACGTGGTATTTGTATGAAAATGAACCTTCCTATCACACCACTTGCCACGACTGCTACCATGCTCCAAAAGGCAACAGAGACTACCCCTCCAAACTTAAAGGCAGTATGAAATAGGACCAATACAGGACCTAGCGTACAAAGGAAAATATGGAACTCAAGTAGGTATTTGAGACGCAGTTGTTTAGCCATAAAATTGTAGCGCTTTCTTGCTATGTATAAAACAACCCCGAATAAAATCATCAGCGTACCAATAATACCAAGGCCATGTCCAAAGGCGCCACTTGGTTTAAACCAATCATGACTGGGATGATAAAATCGTTCTTCGAGCGGACTGCCGTAGTAAGAATATCCGGTGTAGGTCAGGTATACCGTCACTGCTAAAAAAGTAAAAACCATCGCTCCGATATAAAGGTTATGGACAGTTTTATTCATCGCTCCAATCGATTAAAATGAGTTGTCAAACGCCAATAGGGATTGTATGTTGTCATCATTTCCTTAGGTGGTTATCTTGAAAATGCGTTTCTTCCTATAAGCCAGTAGACTAATGACCAAAACAAAAATGATCACTACATATACCCACTGAGGTATCGGTACAGGATCTCCAGCAGCATAGGAATGCAGGCCCGAGAGGTAATAGTTGACACCATAATAGGTCATTATCACAGATGCCAGTCCAAAAATGGTGGCAAAATTGTAAGCAAAAAGGCTTTGCATTTTTGGAATGATCCGCATGTGCATGATGAAGGCATAGACAAGAATAGTTACCAATGCCCAGGTTTCTTTGGCATCCCAACCCCAATACCTGCCCCATGATTCGTTGGCCCAAACACCACCTAAATACGTCCCGATACTGATCATAAACAGCCCTCCTATCAGTGTCATCTCACTTAGATAGGTAAGCTCTTTGATCTGGAGATATACTTTTGTTTGGTTACTCTTGGTAAGAAAGATCATGAGGATCAAATTGATGAGACCTATCATGGCTCCTAGCAACAAAAACCCATAGCTACCCGCCTCCAATGATACGTGGATTGTGAGCCAATAGGATCGCAATACAGGAACAAGTGGCGTGATTTCAGGGTCCATATAACTCAGCAAGGCTACTAGCAACACTGTAGCGGCTATGATCATGGTGGCGGCTAATCCACCAAACGATTTTCTTGCAAAGAGCAGTCCTGCCAATGTGGTCGTCCAAGCGATGTAAATCATGGACTCGTATCCGTTACTCCATGGTGCTCTTTCTGACACGTACCATCGCAGGCCAAGACCCAGAGTATGAAAAGTGAAACCAAGTATGACTAGACCAAACAGCACCTTATAAAAAGTGCCCAAATTGGCATTGGGTTTAAAAACTGAGAAGAATAACAGTAACAAGAATGAGATGCCCAATAGGGCATAGATGACTGCCAATCTGCTGAACGGGTTCATCCTATTTAGGAATAGCTCCATATCTACCTGATGATGGGAAGGCATCAAAGCCCCGCCTTTCTCTTGCTGGAAACGATCCAGTTCGTCCAACAGCGCATTGGACTGTTCATAATTATTGGTAGCTACTGCATCCTTAAGTGTGGATGAATAAGCATTAAAAAACCTTTCAGATACTGTCGAGTTTGCGTGATCATGGGTATGACCCTCAATGTAGGTAGACGCCCATGTATTACTCTCACTATCAGGGATTGGGATGATTTTGAAGATACTTCCCGAGTAAATCATATTGGCGATGTTTACCCGTTCGTCAATTTTCATTAGCTCTTTTTCAAATACCCCTCTGTCGATAGGCTGTAAACTATAGGCGCTTCGTACCTCATCATTCAAAAGATAAGCGCCATTCACATCAAAAAAATCTTCATAAGCCGCCAAATCATCAGAAACACCAAGTCGCTCATGGATTTTTTCATGTTTTCCTAATCGGATCATTGGTACGCCGACCCAATCGTAGCTAGAAACGTACATTCCCAATACAATCTGATCAGCTGTAAGTCCGTTCAAGCTCTCTTTTCCCGATAGCTTTCGCATGAGCTCTCTAGAAAGTGTGTGAACGGGTTTCATTCGGCCTCTATGATCCTGAACTATCAGTTGGCTAAACTTATGTGCGTGTTCCTCTGATACGATATTTTGATTGTTGCGTGGGGCAACCACCTTCTGTGCTGAAGTAAAAAGTGGCAAACAAAGTAGTAGTGCGATAACTAATGTGCTGGTCCCACTTTTCTGCCTTAGTTTTTTAATTTCCTGAGAGATTTTGTAGAACCGGCTTTTACGACTGAAAAGTGTCAGGATCATGCCGATGGTCAACAGCGCATAACCTAAATAGGAAATCCAAGTGCCCCAAAAATCATGGTTTACACTGAGGTAAGTACCCTTTTCATCATTATCAAAGGAGGACTGAAAGAAACGATAACCATCATGATCTAATATATTGTTCATGTAAATCCTGTAATCTTCCTGTATGTTGTTTCTGTAGTCTATTAGTTGAACCTCACTGGCATAGGACATGGCACTGCTGGTTCCTGGATATTTTTCCATGATAAAGTCGTACAGTTTAATGGAGAATGGCAAGGCTTTCTGCTTGGCTCCATAGGCTATGGACAAACCCAGGTTACCAAGCTGGGTGCTGGTAGGTCTTCCACTCCTACCTTTTGCACCAAATACAAAAAGCGTATCGGAATGCCCGTTTGCCGTCAAGGTCATCTTAAGGGCTGTCATACTTTCTGATTTTACTTTGGCGCTTTCAGATGTGACACGAACTTTACCTTGAGGTTTGAAATCACCGAAAACGAAGCTATTCACTCCGTCAGAATACAATGATCGTAGTTTCAAAGGATGGAAGCCGGAATTTGGATAAAGTGTATCCGTCTTTTGAGTAGCCATCACCGTTTGAACCAGTACCTTGTTAGCCATGATCAGCAAAGAGTCGTTTCTATAGGCTATGTTGATAGCGTCTTGAGATATGTTATTGCTGTAATTAAAAATTACATTTCGAATGTTTCGGATTTCATCTTGCCTAACGAAGTATTCCTCTCTACCTCCCATACCGCCAAAAACCACTTTAAGGGTTGGCTGACCTTCTGAGATGTCGTCCAAGACTTGTATAGGGTTGGGAATAAATTCCTTTACTGCTACTTCGATCAGATCATTTCCTACCAGATATGATTCTTCCCAGCTATTATCACCTAGCGTAGCGAAAAGAACAGGCTCATCAAAAGCATAATTCTGCCCATTTTTAGAAACTTCGAACTGAAGGTATGTTTCTGAAGACAAGAAACTGTTAGAAACATTATTCTCCCTGATATGCATGATGCCTTCGAACCCGAAGAATCTGGTAACAGCCGCTCCTAGAAGAATGACTATAATCGCTAAATGAAAAGTAAGCACCGCCCACTTTTTCTGCGGTATCATCCGAAAGCGGAAGACATTGACAGCAATTGAAACCCCAAACAATATGAGCAGCAGGGTAAACCACCATGAGGTATAGACTACCTTTTGTGCGGAACTGGTGCCAAAATCATTCTCAATAAAAGTAGCCACTGCAATAGCGACGGCAAACGAAAGGATGTATATTCCTGCGGCCCGAGTATTAAATAAAGCTTTTAGTAAACCCTTTATTGAATCGAGAAATTTATTCATTTCCTGCAGCTAAAATTAATAATTCCAAAAAACCCTTCAACTCCAACGCCAGCTTTTGCGGATATTATGAAGACGCCAAATTATATTAATACTTTCTTCTGTAAGATAGCTTGTATAGGCTGAGCGGAAATGATTAATCTCGCTACTAAAGGTGATTGAAATCATGATTCATCTCAATAGATTTAAACGATGGCTTTGAATTCAAGTACGAAGGATATTTCATATTCAGTGTCATCCTGTAATCAGCGTCATCCTGAGGCGGCTGCTAAGCCGGGACTCGAAGGGTAGACACAGAGCAGAATTGTTTTAGTTTCGATCTGAGACTGTGCATGGCTAGTGGTCGAGGGATAGACAGAGTGCAGAATTGTCTTATGCTTCGAGTCCCCTCGTACCTCGGCCTCAGCATGACAATTCATTGTTGTTCGCTGTGCTGGTACTCAGGGTAACAATTCAATTTAGAATGACTATCAAATTCAGTGTCATCCTGAGGCGGCTGATAAGCCGGGACTCGAAGGGTAGACACAAAGCAGAATTGTCTTATGTTTCGATCCTAGCCGGCCGCAGGCTCAATATGACAATACAATTATTAATCTTACCCAATGTTAACATAATAAAACCTTCCCGTAGATCAGGAAGGTTTTAAGGTAAAGAATGAATCGACAAGCGATTACGCTTCTGGTTCTGGATCAGCAATACTACCATTGACTACTTTTTCAAATTTCACATTGGACAATCGCTCACTCAGTAAGTTGCTCGGCCGGAAATTAACCTTGAATCGTTTGAAAATGCATTCTCGATTTTCATTACTCGCCAAGGTTCGAGTCCTCTTATACTTTCTAAGTTATAATGTGAGGATACGAATCAAGACCTAAAGAACTCCGTTATACTTTTAAGATTCACACGAATCAGATCAGTCGGCCAGTTTCATCAGTAGATATGAGAAAGTCATGGCACTTGATTTGGCGCGTTGCTCATTGGTAGATGAGCCTGCATGGCCACCCTCAGTGTTTTCATAATAGTAGATCGGATTACCCATATCTATCATTTTAGCCGCCATTTTTCGGGCATGCCCTGGGTGCACACGGTCATCACGGGTGGAGGTATAGAAGTAGACTTCAGGGTACTCCACTCCTTCTTTTAGATTATGATAAGGAGAATATTCCTTGATGTATGCCCACTCTTCTGGGATATCTGGGTTTCCATATTCGCCCATCCAGCTCGCTCCGGCAAGGAGTTTATTGTATCGCTGCATGTCCAAAAGAGGCACTTGGCAGACCACAGCATTGTATAAGTCAGGTCTTTGGGTAAAAGCCACGCCTACTAGCAGGCCTCCATTGCTCCCTCCCATGATTCCTAAATGCTCAGGAGAAGTAATCTTCTTAGCTATCAGGTCTTCCGCTACCGCATGGAAATCATCATATACGTTCTGGCGCTTTTCTTTTAGCCCAGCCTGATGCCACCTAGGTCCATATTCACCGCCACCTCTTATATTTGCTAGCACAAACGTCCCTCCGTTTTCTAACCAAGCCGAACCAAAAGTTCCCGAGTAAAAGGGATCTTGTGAAGATTCAAAGCCTCCATAAGCATAGATCAAAGTGGGGCTTGTGCCATCATATTTCATGCTTTTTGCCGAAACCACAAAGTAAGGAACAAGCGTACCATCTTTAGACTTCACTTTGACCTGCTCCACTTTGTATGGACTTGCGTCAAAGTAGGCCTCCAGTGACTTCAATGGTTTGAATGTTCCATCTTGCGCATCCGCGACATAAAGCGTGGTTGGGGTCAAGAAATTAGAAAATTGGAAAAAATACTGATCTGAGGTATCATCTGAACCTGCTAGACCAATCGAACCAAATTTGGGTGCGTCGACCTTTTTGCTTTCCCATTTGCCTTTGGCAAAAGAATAAATGTACAGCTCCCCTTTTACATCATTCAGGAGGTTAATGATCAACTTATTCTTGGTAGTAGCCATCCCTGAGATACTTGAAAACTGATCTGGCTCCACCACCAGCTTGATATTTTTCTTACCAGCCAGGAGTTCCGTGAAGTTCATACTAATGATAGATCCTTGCTTGTAGGTCTTACCGCTCACTGTCCAGTCTGACTTGAGGTCTACAATCAACTGATTGTTCAGAATGGCACTGGCGCTCGCATCCTCAGGGATATCCAGCTTCACCAGTTTGCTATCCACCCAAATGTATGTTTCACTGGTGTAGAAAGTCATCGCTCGGCTGATCATCGTGTAGGTGGCCTCACCATCCCTCATGACTCCTCCCCAAGATCCCACATCATTCAAATCCCCCGAATGGATCAACTGCGCATCCGCTAGTGACTCGCCCCTTTTCCAAATCTTTGCTTGATTGGGGTAACCTGAGGTAGTCATAGTGTTTTCACCAAAGTTGGTCGATACGATAAGCGTGTTTTTATCTATATAGCTAGCCCCTCCTTTAGACTCTGGGATATAAAAGCCATCTTCGATAAATGCCTTTGTATTCACATCAAACTCCTTGATCACTACAGCATCTGCACCACCTTTAGATAATCTCAAAAGGAATCGGCTGTAGTCAGGATAAAGACCACTCGCGCCTTTATACACCCACTTGATGTCATCGTCTGCCGACAGCTTATCCAAATCCAACAAGGTTTCCCAGTTAGCATTTCCGGAGAGATATGAAGACTTATCAGATCGCCTCCAGATACCTCTCACGTTATCTTTGTCCTTCCAGAAGTTGTAGACGTAGCTTCCGTAAATCGTTGGGTATTCGATTCTATCGGTAGCATTATTGATGGCTAAAACTTTATCGTAAATCTCCTCATACTTATCCGTGCTACTCAGTTTTGCGAAGGTTGACTCATTGAGCTTTTCCACAAATTCGAGCGATTTTTCACTTTCTACTTCTTCCAGCCAGATATATGGGTCTTCCTGTGCTTGCATATTGAAACTAATAGCGATTATCGATAAGGTGAATATGATTTTACTTTTCATAACTATGGAATGAGGGTAACTAGGTTTGGTTTCTACAAATGAATGAACAATTTACCAAGTCTTTATGGATGAATC
>CAYGOV010000032.1:0-34102 GCA_964351625.1 uncultured Marinoscillum sp. | reverse complement strand
TAATAAGTTCTTCATTGTAGTATAGGTTTAGTTTGGTGAATTCTTTTTCAGAGCAGTCGTTAATGACTGCCCGGTAGTCTACACGTAGGGTGTCTATATCTAACCCCTGATCTCTGAGGTGGAGATAATAATACTCCGTAGTATCTTTTTCTAGAGGTATTAATGCATCAGATCGTCTGTAAGGGCTGAGGTCTACCCTGCCATTTCCTAGTACAGGACCTGGATAAATAAGTACGTCGTTTGCATCATATACCAGTACAGAGTCAAAGTTATACCTGGCTCCAAAACCAAAGAGGGCCTCCTTGGTATCTTTATCGAATAGTCTGAATTGAATTGTATAACTCTCTTCTAAAGAACGGGGATAATCATCCCCATAGCATTTGCATGATTCTAGAAAAACTAGTACAGGGAAGATTAGAAAAAAGAGAATGATTTTTGCGTTTTTAGTAATCATAATATGAAAGTTAACTAAAAATTGATATTAGCAAATAGCGGGATAAAATTGTAACGTTATCTGTGTCGTTGAAACACCCACTATACTTAAGTTTAACAGAGCTGCCTTAAGTCTGGCTTATGCAAGGGCGTTCGCCATTGGTTAATTCTCTAGATATCATATTGGCTAAAACAAAAGGAGTTGGTTGACTTTCTTCTATTCGGGTGGAGGTGCTTTCGGTTTTGGGTCTTAGCGGACGCAAAGACCAGTGGGGTTTTATGCGCCATTTGAAGGGAACGTTCCTTTCGTTTATAGGAAACGTTTCCTCCAACTAAACCAAACGTTCCTTCTGACCGGAAGGAACGTTTGGTCAGGGCTATACATACGGTTCTGCAAGGCAATAGGTACTTTTCCTCTTGCCTTTGGGTCAAGAACTAGAATCTGGAAGGTGGTCCGCTTTTAGCTGATTCGCTAGGTAGCTAATGGGAGTTGGTCGTTGACTTACTTGTAATTGAGCGGATCTCTCTCGGTTTTGTGTCTTAGTGGCCACTAAGACCAGTGTGGGGACCTACATATGAAAACATCCATTTCTTGTAGGCTGATATTTTCACCTGCCAAGAACCTTCATCTTATCGATGAAAACACTCAGACCTGAAATTATAACCCATTCAAGTGATGCACATGCTCATCTATCAGATCAATCTGCGCAGTGATCCCCAAAACGTACTTCTTCGCTTCTTTCTCCAATTTTTTAGTGTCTTGCTCGTAGAATTCGCTGGACTTGTTCATCTCTATGTTGTTCACAGTAGTACACTCTCTTCTAAGAAAAATTAAAAATTCGCGTGTTGTATATTCAGATTCTAGCTTTTCTATATCATCGAGTGTTTTCTTAGCTTCACTATTTCCATCAGTATCATACTTCTCTGTGACTATCGAGAATAACACACTGTCATAGTGGTGAATATCATTGAGTAAGCGAACAGCATTATCACGAAATACTTTCTCTTGGCAAAACGCACTAAGTCCCTTGTAATTTTGCATTTGACGAGCTGTCTTGTCCCACTCTAGGGTTAAGGCATCTATTGTTTTGGTAATATCACCTTCTTGCGCAAAGCCAAAGAAGCTAAACATCAATGAGAAGAGAAATAAGATTGATTTTTCTGGAGATTTCATAAGTTAAAGTTTAAATAAACACATTTATAAGCGGCTCATACTCTATAAATTTCCTAGGGAGGATTAGCTCAACAACTTTTGTTATCAATAGTAAGTCCCTTCAGTATTTCTTTGCTTTGACAGACAGGTATGATCTTTGGCAAAATTTTAAAACAAAAAGAACGTCACATCAAGCCTTTGGTAAGGTAAGCGTAAAGGTGGTGCCTTTGCCTAACTGACTATTCGCCGTGAGTGTTCCTCCATTCATCTCTGCATAATCGCGGCTTATGAATAACCCCAGCCCCGTGCCAAATTCATCTTTCGTTCCTCGTGTACTATTAACTTTGGAGGCAAATAATCCATTCAAGGTAGTCTCTGACATTCCTAAACCATGATCAATTACTCGTATAGACAATATGTCTTCATCTTTGCCATATTCGAGATATATGTTACTCCCTTCAAAACTGTATTTAATAGCATTAGAAATCAGATTTCTCAGTATTATTCTCAAATGCTCTAGTTGTACCATTACCGCTTCGGCATGTTCCCTATTATGAATTAAATGAATCCCTTTTTGTCCTGCATTAAAGCTGCAGAAGTCAATTTGCTCCTCCATCACTTCTGTCACGTTCACAGGTTCTATTTTAGCAACATTCCTTTGGAACTGGCTCAATGACCATTCTAATAGATTATCCAATGTATTGGATATGATTGTTGTTCTCTTATGAATCTCATCCGTTATGGAGTTAAAATCAAACTCACTTTTATCCTCATTCTTCAACAAGTAAATCAACTGTAAGATTGAGTTAATTGGGCTGCGCATATCATGAGCAAGAATGGATAAAATTCTGTTCTTGGTATTATTGATTTCACCCAATTTATCCCTTTGCAATGCCAACTCCTCTGTGTATTTGCGCCTATTCTTTATAGTGATATAAAGTACTATTAGCAAGACTACCATTATTAGAGCTATTAATGCAAGAAGAATTAACTGCACATTTTTCTGACCCAGGATTTGCGTCTGGAGCTGATTTTCCAGCTTTAGGGCATCTCTTTCGGTTTGTGCCTGCCTAAGTTGTATATCGTTTATTCGACGCTCATTTTCTTCAGTAAAAATGCTATCATGGCAGGCCTTATATAGTTTATGGTACATATAAGCATTCTCGTAATCCCCAGCATTGGCATAAGCCTCTGATATTATTTCAGTGGCATTCCTTATTTCCCATTTAGCTTTCATCTGCTTGCCTAGCTCTAGACTTTTTTGACCAAACGATATACTGTTTTTAAAATCACTTATCCCACTATATGCTTTAGCCAGTCCGGCATAAGCAAAGCAGCGCTCCCAGTTATTGTTTTCATCTATAATTGATAGTGATTTGCTATGATTGATTATAGCAGAATCATACTGCTTTTCACTGCTATTGATATAACCTTTTCTGTCATAACCCATAGCTAAATAATAGTTATCCTCTATGGTCATAGCAATGCTGATACAGCTATCTACATAGAGGCGAGCAGAATCAAAAGCAAAGAGCGCATCATAACTAATGCTCAGATCTAGATAGGCACGTGATATGGAGGAACTATCCTTAAGCTCTTTGGCAAGAAAAAGGTATCGGTTAAATACTGCGATAGCCTCCCTCATCCGGTTTTGGAGCAAAAATGCTAGGCCCAGATGTACCTGACCAAATAGCATAGACACCTCGTCATTAAGATCTCTGGCAATGTCAATAACCTTTAGTGAGGCTTCTAATGAATTTTTTGAATCCCCAAGCACATAATATGCTTTCGCCAAAGTCTTATGAGACTTCAGGTGCTCTTCTCTTAAAGAATCAACACCAATAATGAGGTCTAAAACCTTAGTGGCATAAACTACAGCACTATCTGGGCTTTGATTAATGAAATCACTGGCTATTTCGTTGAGTTCAATTACTTCTTGGACGTCCAGTGAAAAAAGAGATCCATTCGATATTTCCAGTGATGATTTTTTCTCTTCTATCGGCGAGGACTGAGCAAATGATCCACTTGACCAAAGTATCAAGGTGTTGGTCAATAAAATCGAAATAAGTCTCACTTGTGTATTATAGGCATATATAGGCATAAATGTTTTGCAAGCTGATCAATATTAAAAACTGTTCCAATAGAATACAAGACATTTAACCACTGTATTACTATTTGGACGGCTTTGATCAACATCTCTGCTTCTACTTTAGCTCGAAGCTTAAAGGCACTCAACTTTCCCTCCTTATTTTATTACTTTTTTCCAGCATTTGCACGGATCATTCAATACTAAACACGAGGAATCCAAAAGGCGTAGACCCAAAAACAAAATTTATAAATGAATAAAAGAAAACGCACCGATCCACTTTTTTGCCCTTTCAGCTGTCCATTACAACCAATCACATAAATATAGAAGGCACCATAATTCGTAAAGGGTTTTATTCAACAAAAGATACCCCTATGAAAACCTATTTCAGTTTACTCTTTATTCTTTTAGCCACATCGTCAGTTTTGGCGCAAATACCCCTAGAAAATCTTCAATATGAGCCTTCAGCCACTAATCCTTGGGGACTTCCTAATCCATCTACCCCAGAAGTACTGGATTTTAAAGAAATGATTGGAACCTGTGATTGTAAAAGTATCAATCGCAATCCTGATCAGACTTGGGCGGATACTACGTCGATGCTATGGAAATTCAAATACATTATGAATGGCACTGCTGTGCAAGACGAAGTATGGCGCGAAAATGGACGCTATGCTGGTGGCATTCGCCAGTTCCAACCAGATAGTGGCCAATGGGTTGTTAGTTACTTCAGCAACCCAGGCACCCCTTGGAATCCCGGAGTATGGCATGGCAAACGTATTGACAATGCAATCGTGCTTTACAAAGATTCACCTTCGCCAAGTGGTACTCCAGGAGATTTCCGCATCACATTTTATGATTTGAAAAAGACTGGCTTTAGCTGGAAGGGCGAATGGGTAGACAAAGCAGAAACCATCGTCTATCCTACTTGGATGATCTACTGTACCAAAAGGGAAATATAGTAAGTCAAGAAGAAGGCGCGAATGGGGCAAAAAGTATTTCTTTGTTCCAAAGCCTGGCCCCTTGAAGCTTATAAAACAAATTCTCAATAAACACCGAAACGCACTAGGAGATGACTTCATCACCTATCATAATCATTGCCAACGTGTCTATTATTACGCGATCACACTCTTGCTTATGCGAGAAAATAAAAAGCTGGCGATTACTGCGGCATTCCATGACCTGGATATTTGGACTGGAAATACGATGGATTACCTCGGAGGTTCGGCAGATCTAGCTAAGTCTTATCTCGCAGAAAGTGACTTTAGCTATTTACCAGATCAAGTGGCTTTTATCATACATCAGCACCATAAGATCACGCCAATCAAGGGCGACATAGAATCTGAAGCGTTTCGAAAAGCAGACTTAATAGACCTAACATCAGGTTTCATCCAATACAATATCCCCATGAGTCTGATTACAACTATAGAAAAAACCTATCCAAGAAACAGATTTACCAGGACCATAGTAAAAAGAACCATCCGACATGTGTTCCGTCATCCACTACGACCTTTGCCGATGATCAAATGGTAATCACTATTTTTATTTAATGGAATATCAAGACGCTCTAGACAAAGCCCAATTCAACCTGAAAGCCAGCAAAGCATTCTTTAAGGAACTGAAAAAGAAAAAGCCTAAAAGTCTCGATGATCAATTTCACAAGCTCCATCATGAAGCTTTTCAGCAAATAGATTGTCTAGTTTGCGCCAACTGCTGCAAAACCACTTCCCCAATTTTCCAGAGAGGTGACATTGAGCGTCTTGCCAAAACATTGAAGATGAAAGTGCCTGCTTTTATAGATACCTACCTTCATTTGGATAAGGATGATGATTATGTATTATTGACAGCTCCTTGTCCATTCTTAGGAGAAGACAACAAGTGCATCGTTTATGAGAGCAGACCTACAGCCTGTCGAGAATATCCCCATACCAACAGAAAACGCATGTATCAAATCCTTGATCTCACGTTACACAACACATTAATATGTCCAGCTGTTAGTATGATTACCGAGCGACTATTGGCATCTTTCCCTTCAAAATGAAAACCTTGTATTCGAAAATTGCTAGATTTAGATATAATTCTATCATCGCCATGAGAATTAAAGCATTGTACTTATTAGTCTTTGCAGCTGCATTTGTCAGCTGTGAAGAAAAAAATTCATCTACACCAGAAGATCCTTTTGCGGATTATACGTCTACCTATGAGGTGATTCAAGGTGAGATTTGGGACAAAAGCTGCATCAGCTGTCACGTTTCAGGATCATCTTTTGCTCGGCAGTCGGATCTGATCCTCACAAGTGATGTCTCTTACAGCCAGCTAATCAATAGAGCTCCTGATAATGAAGATGCCAAAGCAGATGGATTGCTTTTGGTTGGTGATGAGGGTTTGGAGAGTTTTTACAAAAGTTTCCTATGGGAAAAAATAAACGCGCCAGATCAAGCGCACTTCTATGAAGATCATCCTGGCTATGGAACACAGATGCCCCTAGGCGATGATCCTTTGACCAATGGGGAATTGGAGTTTATTAGGCAATGGATACTTGCTGGAGCGCCGGAAACAGGTGATATAGTACTGAAATCAATATTAGATGATACTAGCCGATATCAAAATCTGACTTTTGAGCCATTGGCGATTCCGGAGAAAGGCTATCAGTTTCACGTGTCTCCATTTGAAATCCCTGCGAATACAGATCGAGAACTTTTCATCTACCAACCGCTAAATAACCCTGAGCCAATTTTTATCTCCGGTTTTGAAATATCCATGAAATCGGGAAGTCACCATTTCATTTTGTACAATTTTCCTAATTCATTTAGTGAATCTTCTTTACCTAATGACGGAGTGATCCGAGATGTTTATAATGCAAATGGCGACATCAATGGAAGTACTTTGTTTCACATGCAGTATCACCAGTTCGTGGCTGGCACTCAAGTACCAAAACTAAGATATAACTACCCTGCAGGCGTAGCACTTCAAGTTCCAGCAAATACTGGATTTGATCTAAATAGCCATTATGCAAATAAGAAAGATATCGCTGTAACAGGGGAAGTTTATGCCAATGTCTATACAACTGAGGCGTCTGAAGTAGAGCATGTCGCTAAAATCCTCAATCTCAATAATGATAATTTCTTCCTACCTGCTGGCAAAGTAACAACGATCACCAAGTCGTATACCTTCAAAGAAGATCGTCATATTTTCCAGCTATGGTCACACGCACATTCACACAACACTTCTTTTAAAGTGTTTAAAATAGCTGATAGACAAGACGATGAGCTTGTCTACTTTTCCAACGATTGGGAACACCCTCCCATTTTGCAAATGGATCCACCAATGGAATTAAAAGTCGGAGAATCACTTAGGCTTGAAGCGGTCTATGACAACTGGGGTGATGAACCACTGTCTTTTGGTCTAAGAAGTACAGATGAGATGATGATCCTTTTTGGAGCCTATTACGAATAAAAAGACTGATGCCTGAAAGCAAAACCATATCGATACTTGGCTGTGGATGGCTTGGCTTCCCACTGGGTGAAGCATTGGTAGCTGATGGCTATGATGTGAAAGGCAGTACAACAAGAGCAGAAAAACTTTCCAAACTCCGTAATAGTGGTATTACCCCTTTTCTATTAGATCTAAATCCTAGCAGTTATCACAGCGCCCCTTTTTTTTCTAGTACTCATTTAATCATCAATTTACCACCAAGAATCCGAGACGGCATAGAAGACTTTCATCAAAAGCAACTTGCGCATGTAAAGGATGCCGCTCTGAAAAATGGAGTCAAAAAAATAATCTTTATTAGTTCCACGGGGGTTTATTCCGATACCAACGGAGAGGTAAAAGAAGGAGATGCCAGCTTGGGTGCTTTAAGCAGATCAGGAATGTCGCTCTTAGCACTGGAACAAAACTTTAATTCTTCAAAATTCCAGACAACAATCATCCGCTTTGGTGGTCTATATGGCCCAGATCGTGATCCTGGTAATTTTCTTTCAGGAAGAACTGACTTGGGTGGGGCAGATAACCCTGTGAATATGATCCATCGAGACGACTGTATAGGTGTAATCAGGCATGTACTTCAAGAGGAACTTTGGGGGTATACTTTCAACGCCTGCTCACCAAATCTACCTACGCGCCAAGAATTTTATCACGCCGCTGCATTGGAAATTGGCGTGAAGCCTCCCTCCTTCAATGGGCATTCAAAACCTTACAAAAAAGTCAATCAAGA
Source organism: uncultured Marinoscillum sp. (assembly GCA_964351625.1). Classification (GTDB taxonomy): domain Bacteria; phylum Bacteroidota; class Bacteroidia; order Cytophagales; family Cyclobacteriaceae; genus Marinoscillum. The sequence goes on along the minus strand of CAYGOV010000032.1, from coordinate 26,218 downwards.
TCTATTGTTAAGCAAAGGTTATTCTTTCCTGCATTAAGCACTTCTGAGTGGCTTTGTTGTCATTCAAGATGAACTTTAAGTCGTGAATTTTTATTATTCTTAGTAATTCGGTAATTTCATTGCGGTATCAACACTGATATTACAATATTTTAAATATTTCTCAGCAAATGAAGGCTAGTAATATTAATTCCATAATTGATCAGTCGATTTTAGATATTGGCTCAGAAGTGCGTTTGAAAAACGGCGAGATATTAACTCAGCAGTTTTCCAAATCAAAATATTTTTATCTCCTCAAGACAGGGCGAGTTAAATTCTATTTGGCACTAGATGATCAAGCCGATCAAAGTGAACTGGAAGTGGGGCTTAGTGATAAAAAACTTACGCCTATCGGATGGAGTGGATTCAACCCTCCAGGCAGATACGCCACCACTGTGAAAGTAGACTCTCTATCAGCGGTATTTATCAAATGGGACCATGAAGAACTGAGGGAACTTCTGGAAGCTAACCCGGAGCTAGCAAGAGTGTTCCTGAAATATGTCTGTGGATGCGCCCGTGACCTCTATAGCATAGCGGTAAATTTTCTGAGTGAAAATGTGCCAAATCTAGCTTCATTTGAAAATCCTATTTCTTCTACCTTTCGAATTGCACCACTTGCATCCGAAGACAACCTGACACATTTTTTACGTAAGTCAGCCTTTTTTGAAGTCTTTGAAGAGTTGCCGCTAGAGTTTTGGGCACAGCACATGGAGCCTCGAATTTACCCAGCAAATGAAAATATTTACTTGCAGGATGAGTCATCAGAGGGTATTCAAGTACTTGGATATGGAAAGGTCCGGTATAGTTTTAAAAGTCAAGAGCATGCCAATGTAAGTTTTCGACAAGTGGATACACCTGGATTCATCGTAGGCTGGTCTGGCGCTGTGGATATGCCTAATATTCTCAACGCCCATACCGTACAGGAGACGCTCATTTATAACCTCTCTAATACGAGTTTGGATCGTATCATCAAACTCAATCCTCAGTTTTCACAGCGATTCTATTCTCGACTTTTGTGGTTGCTTAGCCATCAGCTTCAAGCTGTGCGGGCTAGGATTATAGCGGCGAAACTCAATCATGAAATAATGGCGATTAGCAATTTGATTGATCAAAATAGTGCTAAGCTGTCACTTCATTCTCAGATACATAAAGTCCCACATTTGCTGGACAATAAGCTAACAGTAGAAGACGCCATCAGTACCCTTGAACGGATCAAAGATGAAGGCTCAACCTTGGAGAAGAACATAGCATTGTCAGCTTTGGATTTGCTTGAGGAGATCAGAAATGAAGATCGCTTTTACAAAGGTCTTGTCACTGTTTACAATAGTGTGGTACAAGCCCCAAAAGAGCTGACAACTCAACAAGTACGTGTCAAAAACGCTGAAGCTTATCAAAAAATCTTTGAGACACAGCGATACGTCATAAAGGGAACTGAAAACTTACCAGATAAGCCAGGGAACATTTTCATTTATAATCATCTAAGGAATCATCCTTACAATACACTGCCCAATCAGTTTCAGATCACACTAGACTCGCATTTCATCAGTAGCATGGTACTGATGCCAAAGTACGGATTTCCCGGATTGAGGATAGTACGCGTTGGACTGAGCAAGGAGTTTGCACATCAGGAATATTATCATCGATTGGGCCATATCAATATCTTCACGCAAGATTCTGGCGTGAAACCAAAGAAGCTAAAGGAGCAAGCCAAGCAGATGTTTTTCAATACAGCAAATGAGCATTTGACAAATGGTGGCAACCTGATCATAAGCCCAGAGGGGAACTCATACAGCACTGAGGAATCTCCGGGTCCATTCAAAGCAGGGGCATTCAATCTAGCACTTAAAATGAAAAAAGAGCCATGGATAGTGCCGGTAGTCATGGCCAACTTTGAGAAGAGAGCTAGGAACAATAAATTTACCTGCTTGATATTGCCACCATTCAAGGTGTCTGATCATATCAAAGATCCTGAAAACAAAGAAGAAATGAAGGCGTTCCTTAAGTCCTATAAGGAGACTTTTAGGTCTTACGTAGAAATGGCAACACGCATATAAATGAATTCGTCTTTGCCAAGCAAAAATCATGGAAGAGGAGTTGATAAATATGGAGTTTGAAGAAGAGATCATAAATCTCGAAAAGATGATTCAAGACTTTCCGAATAAAGAAGATCTCGTGGTTTTTTTCGGGAGTTCATCGCTCCGTCTTTGGGAAAATATGGAAAAAGATCTGGCTCCTCTTAATATTCTTAATCTCGGTTTCGGTGGCTCTTCTTTTTCATGGTGTATATATTATTTCGATCGCCTTTTTTCAGGCATCAAGCCTAAGCACATTGTGATATATGTAGGTGACAATGACTTAGCAAATGGCATAACGCCTGAGCGGGTCTTGAAAAAATTTGCAAGACTCTCAAAAATGATCCGGGTCAGCTATCCTAATGTGCCAATGGACTTTATCACTATTAAGCCTAGTCCAATAAGAACATATCTACTTCCTCAGATAAAACTCACAAACGATCTAATCCGAAAAGAACTTATGGCTATCCCCAAAGCCCATCTGATCAATGTGTTCGACAGTATGCTCAATGAGCGTGGAGAGGCGAGACAAGAGCTCTATCTAGAAGATGAACTTCATCTAAACCTAGAAGGATATAGAATCTGGAAAGGTATTGTGAGAAAGCATTTCGGAATATAGTCAAGACCTGAGTATTCCATTTTAAATTAAAAAAGGGATTGAGTTAAACACCCAATCCCTTTAGAATTATAAAATTTCTCTAGACTATTTGTTATAAAGCGTCTTTCCAGCCTCTTCGTATTTATCTCCAGGAGTCCAGAAAATCTCTTCCGTTCGGTTAGCAATCATTGTTACGGCATAGATAAAAGACTTTGAATACTTAGTCAAATAGTCATAATCTAGGGTATTTGCCTCATCAGCAGGCTGGTGATAGTATTTAGTGATCTCTTCATTCATCTCCGTATAACCAGGATCATATGATACTGAAGGAATTCCTTTAGCAGCAAAACTCACATTATCTGAGCGATCATAGTAATTCTCCTCTGGAAGTGGATCATCGATAGCCGTCAAACCAAATAGCTGAGCGGCTTCTGTGAAGATTGGCGTGATTGAAGTTCTGAAAAATCCCACTACCGTCACCTTACTTACATCATTGTATCCACCTGTGTCTGTATTCAAATCATAAACGGTCTTTTCCAAAGGAATCACTGGATGCTCTGCATACCATCTACTTCCTAGTAGTCCCTTTTCTTCAGCATTACATGCCAAGAAAGCAACTGATCGCTTCGGCGGATGCTTTGCTAAATACTGCGCTGCAGTAAGCATATTCCCTACACCTATACCATTATCTCTAGCACCATTCCAAATAGAATCGCCATCTGCAGGACTTACACCCACATGATCAAAATGAGCAGAAATCATCACATACTCTTCTTTGAGCTTAGGGTCTGTCCCCTCAATATATCCGATTACATTCGGCACTTGAACCACCGCATTTGATTTGCCAGAAATAGTCAATTTGGCCTTCTGACCCACATTTTCCTCAAAAAAGGCCAGTAATTCTGTGTCGTCTAGCAACCAGGCTGATGGAAACTTGCTTTTCTCCCCTGCACCTGAGTTATCCAATTTGAATTTTTCTCCAGAGAAGTAGTATTGAATCAATTTCCATGGATACCTATTTGGTTTGTATAGTTCTATAAGTGCCAACCCTCCTGCTTTCGAAATAGCTTCTTGCTTTTCAATAGTGAATGGTGTCAATCTCGCCTTAGGATCACCATTTCCTGCTTTTGCAATGACAATCTTTCCTTTGAGGTCTAGATCATTGAGGTCATCCCCAAGTCCATAATTCACATAAATCATCTCTCCTTCAAACACGCCATTGTCCGAAGAGTAAAAAACCAGATCGTTTTCAAGACTAAAGTTTTTCTCACCTACAATGAAGCTCGCTCCTTGAGGGGTAACCTCTCTACGCAAAGAAACTTGCTGAAAGTAACTGTCCATTCCAGGAGCCATTTTCACGCCATAAGACCGAAAACGCTCAGCAATATATCTGGCAGCAATCATATTCTCCTGAGTAGCAGTGTTTCTGCCTCTTAGTTCATCCGAAGCAAGAAAATATAAATGTGATTTGAATTCAGATAATTGAACTTCAGCTTCAAGTGATTTTACTAGCTTTTGACCATTCACACCAAGTGAAAAAATCAGTGCCGTTAAGCCTAGAAATATTTTTGTCATAATACTGTGGGTTTATTTCTCTATGCGAAACTAGACAATCAATTAAATGTTCCATTGCTGGATTCTTTGGGCGGTATTAAAACTGATTAGGTGGTAAAAAAAGGCGCTAACTTTTCGGTTAGCGCCTTTAAATTTCAATCGCCTTATTATTTAAAATTTGGCCTCTTTGCACCTGGAAATTCCTTGTCAAAGAATTCACCGTATTCTGTTATGGTCTTTTTCATATCCTTTCTGAGCCAAATAATACCGACAAGGTTAGGCAAGGTCATCAATGCAATCGTGATACCTGATAGCGTCCAAATGATAGTCGTATCCTGAAAAGAAGCAAAGAAAAACGCCACCACATAAACTATTCTATAATAAACCACTGATTTGGTTCCGAATAGATAGGTCATGGCACGATCACCATAGTATGACCAACTAATGGCTGTACTGAAGGCGAATAATAGCAGTCCTATGGATACAATATACTGGCCATAATTACCAAAAAATCCTCTATTGAAGGCTATAGCTGTCAGCGGTGCACTATGCACTAAAGATTCTCCAATGAATTTTAAGGACTTATCATCAGTGACAGATCCGCCTTCTATTTTTACATTTCCCGTGAATAATTCTTCATCAAGTAGCCCTTCATTCTTATAGACAAGGATGTTGTCAGCAAAACTTCGAGAATGTAGAAATGTAATGTCTGTATTAGAAATCACCCCATTTTCCACAGATAGACTACCGGAGTATGTTGGCAAAGGTTGAATATCATTCAAATGGTCATAAATACTTGCAGCTGTAGCATCGTCACCTTCATCAATTCGTACACTCAGAATCTGTATTTCGGAATATTCAAACTGGTTGACGTGCTTCTCAGCCCAAACTCCCGAAGAAAGCAATACCAGTCCAGTGACGGTACAAATAATAATCGTATCTATAAAAGGCTCTAAAATAGCCACCATACCTTCGGACAATGGTTCGTTTGCTTTTGCTGAAGCGTGAGCTATTGGCGCTGAGCCTTGACCGGCTTCATTGGAGAAAAGCCCACGACCTACTCCCCTATTGAATGCGAAAGCTAAATTGGCACCTATGAACCCCCCTGTAGCTGCTGATCCAGTGAAAATTTCCCCGAAGATTGCGATAAATGAAGGTATGATATTTTCAATATTATAAAATAAAACCGCAAAAGCCCCTATAAAATAAATGATAGCCATCGCTGGAACCAACTTAGAAGTCACCGCTGCAATGCGCTTGATCCCACCAATGATTACCAGTCCAAGTAACACCGCCAAAACAGCTCCTGTTACAATCTGATCTATTCCAAAGGTCGCCAACAGTGTACTTGAGATACTATTGATTTGCGGTAGGCTCCCAGTACCGAAAGATGAAAGCACCGTAGCGAAAGCAAAGATTGCAGCGAGCCATTTAAGGTTTACTTTCTTACCACGAATCTTGAATTCTGCATTTTTCATGTAATACATAGGCCCCCCTGCCATCGTACCGTCATCTAGTTTCTCACGATACTTATGAGAAAGTGCAACTTCAACAAACTTGGTACACATACCCACAGCCGCAGTTACCAGCATCCAGAATAACGCCGCAGGACCACCCAAATGGACAGCAAATGCAACTCCCGCAATATTACCAGTACCTACAGTGCCTGAAAGCGCCGTAGCTAAAGCTTGGAAATGAGAAGTATCCCCAGGTAAGTCTTGCTTGTCATATTTACCACTGACAATTCGCACTGCATGCTTAAAAAAGCGTATCTGCGGAAACTTTAAATAAATAGTGAAGAACAGACCCGTGCCAAGTAATGCATATGGAAACCAAAATGCACTACCTATAAAACTGTCAATAAGCTTCAGGAATTCGTTGAGTTGGAGCATAAATTCTGTGGTAATAGTTTTTGTGAATCGACAAAAGTAATGATAATCACTTAAGCTGGATAAATAGGCGGAATTTTGATTTTAAGCCAAACTTTCGAGTATTTACGATCCACATTCTACAAACATAAAACGCTACTAAACCTCACGTCAAAGAAACCATAGAGACGTTGTAAAGTGTTTATTGCATTAAACAAAGATGCCTTCTTGCATATCCTAAAGCACTATAAACAGAGATTACTTAAACCGTTCCAAGTGCCAGTACTGACCCCCTTACTACGTATTACTCGGTATAGAATATGCCAATTGATGGCGATTGAATAAAATGACCCATTGTCTGAACTTGCTAATAATTAAATGCAAGTTTTATTCAAACCGAACTAATCATGAAAACACTGCTTACCATTTGCACTGTGCTGGTATTCTATGCCACCTCCGCACAATTTCAATTTACCAACAAGGATTATAGCAATAAAGACCTTGACTGGATGGGCATGATCACTTTTGATGATGAACTGACTGATGTTCAGAAATTATATTCCGATGATGCAGGGAATACTTATGTTGTGCTTCGCTTTCAATGGGACATCCACCTTGGGGTGCCAGCAGAGAAAAAGAAAGACCCTGAGCCACCTAAAGTAAGCGCCGGAAATTCATTCGGTATTATGATTCAAAAAATCAAGCCGGATCAATCAATAGGCTACACCAAAGTATTCAAACTGGGTGATAGAGACCGAGCAGACGCAACCAGCATTATGTTCAATTTCTTTAATGATGTCACGATAGCCGGAGATGATCTATATATGACAGGTGTTTTTGAATTTGATGCTGATTTTGGAGATGGAGTTAACTTAAAAAGCGAAGGTCGAAGCGACATGTTTGTCGTGAAACTTAATGGATCAGGTAAAACCCAATGGGCCATACGAGGTGGAGGTAGCGGAGAAGTATGGGCAGAAATGGATCCAGGTGGGATTGCTGTAACGGCAGATGTAAGCGGGGAGAATGTGTACGCCATTGCTAAACTCAATGCTTATCCAAAAGGTGGTGGAACACTTGATGGCCAAGACCTCAATCTGAGTGAGCACGGTGCTACCATGGTGCTTATGAAAATTAGCAAAGCAGGTAAAGTCCTATGGTTCAAAAAAGCTCCTGCAGGTACTGGTGGTTCTAATGCGGATTTTTCTTTAGACGATGCAGGCAACCTTTATATATCGGGGAGCACCGCATTCTTCCTCGAATGGGATGGCGATAAAAAAAATGTCAATGGACTGTTTGACGCCTTTGTAATGAAACTCGATGCTGAAGGAAACTTCATTTGGTCAAAACTTTTTGGTGGGGATGGAATAGATTCATTCACAAGCATGAGTGTAGACAAAGACGGTAACATGGCGCTCTTCGGGACTTTCAAGGCTGGAACCTCAATAGACGGGACTATAGTCGTTGAACCAAAGTCATCAGCCATGGGCCTTGCAAATATTGCCATGTCTATGAATAGTGATGGAGTGGTCACTTCTGTCACTCAGTTTGATGGAAAATCTGTGATTGATATCCCTCAATATGCCTTATCATCTTCGAATGGGGAGCTATTATTCTCACTAGGAGATAAAGCAAAATTGAACGGTGAGAAAATAAAAGATGCCGGCTACTTCTCTCAGAGTTCAACAGGTGAGACAAAATTTGTATACAATCCTACGTATGATTCCCCTGCTTACACCCTTATACCTTCAGGTATTCAAAAGACCGGTGGCTCTTTCTATTTTCTAGGAAAACTGATGAAAACTTCAGAACTCATGGCTAGTGTAGTTGGTGCCAAAGCAGGCGCATTGATAGAAAAGCAAACAAATCAAAACTGGGTTTACAAAAAGGATCTTGATATCGGATTATTATTACTCAAAATAAACATTGACTAAACAGACTATGAAAAAGCTAACATTATCATTCATATTAATTGTAGGGTTTTTATTCCCTCAAGCACAGGAAAAACAAAAAGCTGAGGCTTACAAGTCCAATAATGTCAACTACTTTATTAAAAGTGTGCCTGAGGCAAAATATGAAGTAGTAGGCGAGCAGAAAGTAACTGGTGTGGGCAAAACCACAAGCTACACAGTTGGGATACAAGGTGCTGCTGGGTATAATCAAATCCAGCAGGGCATTGCGGAGTTCAATGAGCAGCAACTAAAGCTTGCCAAAAAAGGAAAAGACGTAAAGTATGACGGCATTATAGTGGATAAGCCTAAACTTGTTCAATTCATCAAACTGGATATATCTGCAAAAGGATCTGGATATGGAAGTATTGGCGCCACTGCTATATCTAACATCGAAGAGAAGACGGAGAAGATTGTTTTCTACATGAGTAAGCCAGCGCAAGACTATGATGTAGTCTCACAAATCTCCTACAATCAGGGTGGACTTGGAGAAACCATGCGAGGTGGCAACCAAATGGATGTAGCCATAAATGGCATGCTGGATAAAGGCATCAGATGGGTGAAAAAAGGTAAGATCGCCAGCGACTTTGATGCTCTTTTAATAGACTACAGCACTATTGTAAGAGGTCAGGTGAGTGGGGAACTGATCAAATTCAAATAAAATAGCATCACCGCTAATTGATCCACTAGTGCCGTCAACTAAGTTTTAAGCTTGGTTGGCGGTTTTTTCTTCATAAGACGATCCAGCCCATCTTATAGCCATATTTCAGAAGACCCACCACACCTTTGACTTCTGTCTTTTTAAGGATATTCTTACGGTGGGTTTCTACAGTTCTACGTGAAATGAATAATTCATCTGCAATTTCTTCACTTGATTTTTCCTGAGCTATCAGTTGAAGTATCTCTTGCTCTCTTTCTGTAAGTTGAATACTGCCTCCCTCTGGCTTTTGTGACTCTTTGTATTTATCCAGTAAGATCGACATGACTGTATTGCAATAGTACGTGCTCCCATCAGCAACGCGATTAATTGCTAGAACTAACTCCTTTCGATCAGTGTTTTTTAAGACATAGCCTTCAGCTTCAGCCATCATGATCTCGGTAACAGTAGGCCTATCATCATGCATTGTCAGCACAATGATTTTAATATCTGGATGATGGCTTTTGACATGATAGACCAACTCAGTGCCATTCATTTTTGGCATATTGAGATCAGCCAATATAATTTCAGGATTCGCAGTTGCTATTTTATCGATTGCCTCCAAACCATTCCCTGCAGTACCTACTATTTCTAGGCCCTCTACACCATCTAGAAGGGAAACAATACCCTCAAGAAACAACTCATGGTCATCAACTAGCAATAGTCTGATTGGCTCTTTCATGTCGTGGTACAGTGAATTTAACAGTGGTTCCTTCAGCTAATTTAGAAAATATGTGCACTTCTCCTCCTAAAAGCTCTATTCGTGCATGAACATTGGACCAACCAATGCCATTTTTACTGTGCGTCTCAGCTACTTCAAACCCCTTTCCATTGTCGGAAATCGAAAAAGAATAATGATCTGCGACTGACTTGATTTCTAAAGAAACTTGCTCAGCATTTGCATATTTGAGGGTATTGTTGAGGACTTCTTGCATCACTCTATAAATAGCTATAGAAGAAGATTCATCCAGATCCAAATCTGTATCTCGCTTGATTGTGACAATTATCTCGCCGCTTTCATTTATTTTTCTTACCATGTCGTCTAGTGCCACATCTAATCCAGCGAGCGTCAAGGCATGAGGCATCATGTTGTGAGAGATATTCCTTACCTCTTGTACGGCATGATCGATGAGCCTCACTGAGTTTTGCACTTTCTTACTTTCGTCAATGGAGGACACAGTGATCCTAGCAGTGGACAACAACTGACCAAGTCCATCATGTAGCTCTCTGGCGATGCGCTTGCGCTCATTTTCTTCTGCATCCACTACCGCTTTGAAACGTGTTTTTTGCAATTGTTCACGTTCCTTTGCCAACTCAGCCCTTAGTTTGTAACGCCGCCTGCTCGAAAGTGCCAAAACAGATGCAATCCCCAAGAATGCCAAAAGCACTACTCCAATTATTACATTCCTTCTTTGTGTTAACTTCAATGATTGAAGTTCGTTTTCTGCTTTCAAAGTGGCATTCTCACGCTCCTTTCGCTCTGACTCAAACTCAATTTTCAGTTTTGATATCACAGCCAAGTTCCGCTCATTGAGTATCGAATCTTTGTAAGCGGCTTTAAGTTTAAAGTGTTGAAGTGCACTCACATGATCCTTGCGTGCTAGATCAAGCTGATGCAGGTAATCGTAGTTATCAACTATGTACGCCTTGTTGCCAGCCCTTCTGAATAAATCCAGACTTTCTTGCAGGTAGATTTCTGCCTTCTCAAAATTAGCTAGGTAGATATTGGCTTCTCCGGCATTCATTATTGCAACCCCTGCATTAGTGAAATCGTCAGCAGCTAATGCCACATCGCGGGATTGCAAATAGTAAGTAACCGCCTTTGGAAGATCCCCTTTATAGAAATATACAGCTCCTATATTATTGTAGATACTTGCCATACCATCATTGTTCTTGGCGGCTTTGAGTCCACGCTCAGCTTCGAAGAAATGCTCAAGTGCTTTATCAAAATGTCCAAGCATTACTTCGCTTGTGCCCATCTCGATATTGACCGCCGAGATAACCACACCATCTTCGTTTAACTGACCAAGTTTCAATGCCTCTTCCAGAAACGGAACTGACTCATCCTGCTTGCCCATAGCTTTATATATCTGTGCTATTGTTAGGTCTGACATGGCTTGAGTATAATATTTACCTATCCTTTCAGATATATCTTGAGCTAGAAAAAAATATTTCAACGCCTCATCCAAATTCCCTTTGTATTTATGAACCACACCCAAGTGTTGATATGCTGCAGAAATCAAGCTCGAATCTGAATTAGATGCGCCCAGTTTAAGTGCTAATTCATGATGATAAAGTGCAGAATCATAATTTCCAACATTATGATATGCCACACCTAAAAGCGAATGATATTTACCAGCACCTTCGTTTCTCCCATTATTGTCAGCATAAGACTTGACTTTATTAGCATAAAACGCCATTGAGTCAAACGAAATGTATTCAAATCGCTTTGCTTTTTGCATGTAGAATAGAACACTATCAACCTGAGCAAAAAGACTACCTTGAAAAAATGAAAAGACAATGATTAAAATGAACCCTTTTTTGAATGACTTATGCATTGACCAAATAGTTAGGAAGCAGTGAAGCTCAAAGATTTAAAGCTGACTTTAAATCGCATATGAGGTTAAAATGATAATAAAAATAGCAAATAGTTTTCCAAAATGCCTATCTACTCAAAGCACCATCTAAATTATCTGCCTATTTAGGAAGCGTTAGATGAACCACTGTGCCACTAGATGTAGAGTCCACATGTACTGTGCCGCCAATCAACTGCATCCTTGTTTGGACATTGCTCCAGCCCAGTCCTTTAGACTCGCTTAATTTTGAACAGTCAAAACCTTTTCCATCGTCTGAAATGAATATCTCATATTGATCGCCATTCTGATGTATTAAAACTTTCAGTTCACTTGCTTCTGCATACTTGAGCGCATTATTGAGTACTTCCTGAATTACACGATAAAGTTGAATGGATACATTAGGGAGAAGAAGCAGAGATGCATCCGATTGATACCATGCTTTTATCCCCCCTGATTCATTGATTTTCGCTACCAAATCCTGGATAGCGGCTTCTATATTTTCGCCCATGAGCGCATTTGGCATCATGTTATGCGAGATGCTTCGCACCTCTTTCACCGCATGATCTATTAATTTAAGCGCATTGGGAAGTCTCAAAGGACTGTCCTCGAGTGCGGAAACAGTGATTCTGGCAGTAGAAAGTATCTGACCTAGACCATCGTGGAGTTCCCTTGCAATTCGCATCCGCTCCTTTTCTTCAGCAGCGATTACAGCCTTAAATCCTTCTCTTTGAAACTCCTCTCGTTCCACAGCAAGCTTAGATTTTAACTTATATCTCCTGCGGCTATTCCAGATCAGAATACTGGCAATTAAGAAAACAACAAAAAGCAAGGCAATGAATATGAATGTTCTTGTTCGCTGGATTTCTGCTTTATGCAAAGCCGCCTGTGATTCTAAAATGACGAGTTGTTGCTCTTTCTTTTCTGACTCGTATTTTTCGCGTACCTCTCGAAATGAATGGATATTTTTCTCTGTATAGATCTCAGATTGGATACTGTCAATTTTCGAATGAAAATGAACAAACCCACTTAAATCCTTCCTTTTTAGTGAACTCTTTTGAAGCACACCTAGAGAAAGAACTATCAAATCGCTTATCCCTAATTCTTCAAAAATTTTCAAACTTTCCATTGCCTTCTCGTCGGCCTTTTCCAATTGGTCAGTCTTCACGTAAAATTCGGCAAGCTTGCATAATGAATACCCTACAGCTTCACTGCTGTCGCTTTTAATTGCATTTTCAAGTGACTTGTTCAAGTAATATTCAGCTTCTTCATAATTTTCATCGACAGAAGCATAGTTGCCAATGATTCCCTGAATTCCAGACAGTGAATAAAAATCATTAAATCCAGTTGCTAATTTTTCTGCTTTGAAAAGATGATTTCTTGATGAATCTGGGGAAAATCCTTTCCAGCCCGGTTCTCCATAAATAACACCGAATGCACGGTGGAACCATAGCAAGATCTTATCATCTCTCAATTTTTGTGATAGCTCGAGTCCTTTACTCCAATATTCCATCGTTTCAGCATTAGAGGTCTTAGTGCGCAGATAGTAAATCAATCTCCCTATCTGAAAATATTCCCATGCTACTTTGGTAGAATCTTTCTGTTCCAGAAAGTGTTCTAGCAACCTTTGGTGTATGTCTACACTTTCCGCATATTTCCCTAAGTCGCGATATTCCTCCGCTTTATGGTTCAGAGAATCAATTGCTACTTGATCAAAACCAAAAGAAATATTGGGAATGAAGATATTAAGAACGAAAATGAGCATTACCCTGACATCCGAAGATGGATTCATAGTCTATCGATTTAGGAAATGCCCACCTCGTCAAATGAATTTGTCAATTGTGCGACTTGGAAAAAATTAGGCCAAATAAAAAATGGGCGGTGAAAAATGTTCATGACTTTAGAAAATTAACTAAAATTTTCTAAAGTCTATATTCTAAATGGAAATGGGGGAAAATTGCTCTTTTAGATCTTGCTCATTACTATCTCATAGATAAATTGAGCAGCCAGTTTTGCTGTTCGCCCATCATCATAAGTTGGGTTTAGCTCTGCTATATCAAAGCTGATTACTTTGCCAGTTCGGAGTATCTCCAATAAAATTCCCCGAATGAACTGAGGCAAAACACCAAATGGTGCAGGTGCGCTCACACCTGGCGCAAAACCCATAGATATCACGTCTAAATCTAGTGTGACATAAAGATGATCGACTCGCGAAATGAATTTATTCAATTGACTCTTTACTGCCTCATCAATTCCTGATTGGAGTGCTTCCTGAAGAATGTAATCCTGACCTAATGACTGCATCACTTTGAATAGTGCACGGTTATTAGACGCTTGGTTGATACCAATAGGCAAATAGTGAAAATGCTCGCCCCTACCTTGACAATCATCAGCTACCTGGCGCAAAGAAGAACCGGAATGTGGACCATTTTCATATGATCGAATATCGAAGTGTGCATCAAAGTTTATAATGCCAATTTCTCGTTTGTCGGTTTCTTTTATGGCTTGATGAACCCCACAATAATGACCATAAGTGATCTCATGTCCTCCACCGAGTAGAATTGGGAAATAGCCTGATTTGATAAGTTGAGATACTTTATTTGCCAGCAATTTTTGAGCTTTTTCAAGATCTCCATCTATCACTCTCACATTGCCAGCATCGTGAAGCGTAAGCTCATTGGAGTTAAAATGTACCGCCAAATTACATAGAGCCTTTCGGATCACATCTGGGCCTTTTACGGACCCAATTCTACCTAGATTCCTTTTTACCCCTTCGTCAGATTCAAATCCCAAAAGCGCACACGATGTGCCATTCGCCATAGGTATGATGCCATCCAAATCCAATGATGCTACTACATGATGCCATAGATAAGAATCTTCGCCACCAAATTGATCTGATCTTCCAGTCCAAATCTTCGATACTGGTTTTATATACATGACTTTTCTATTTCAGCAAGGTTCCATTCTTCCAAACCATAGTCGGTTTCAAAGAACCTTGGTTGTAAAAAATCTCTCTAAAATCGGATATTTCAAATCCGACAAAATCTGCTTTCATACCCGGACTGATTCTTCCGCGATCTTGAAACCCTAAGGCAGCAGCAGCTCTATAAGTAATCCCAGCAAATAATTCAGCAGCGGAAAGCTTCTCATATACGCCCAACAATGCTGCTTGTGTCCAAAGATCACCCATAGGCGCAGAGCCAGGATTCCAGTCTGTGGAAATAGCCAGCCTTGTACCAGCATCCAACAATTTTCTAGCTGGAGCAAATGGCAATCCCAAACCCAAGCTCGCACCCGGAAGGACAACAGGCACAACATCAGAATTTGCCAACGCAGCAATCTCCTTAGAGCCAGATGCCTCCAAATGATCTGCACTTTGTGCTCCCAAAGAAATCGCTAGCTCACTTCCTCCAACGGAGAATTGGTCTGCATGTACCGTCAGGTCAAACCCTAACTTCTTTGCAGACATTAGATACTTTTCACCAAGGGCCATCGGAAACGCATGATCTTCCACGAAGATATCTACTCGCCGAGCAAGCCCTTTCACGAAGATCTCAGGTAACAAATCATTGGTGAGCATAATCAGAAATTGCTCTGCAGTTAAGCCTTTGGGACATACATGGGCAGCAAGACAAGTTGCAACGAGATCGGCAGAAGATACTGCCTTGGCTTCTCTAATTATTTTCAGCAATCGAAGCTCTTGCTCTGGCAGCAGACCATAGCCAGTTTTTACTTCAATAGTCGTGACTCCAGATTGTAAGTGCTGATCAATTCTCCCAAGTAAATCCTCCAGCAGCTGTTCATCAGTCGCATTTTGTGTTTTTTCTACGCTATCAAATATTCCTCCGCCCGTCGCTAATATTTCTTGGTACGTATGCCCTGCAGAACGTAAGGCATAATCTGCAGCCCTAGATCCGCCCCAGATCAGGTGAGTATGGCAATCCACCAAACCTGGCACCAAAACCATCGGGATATCAATATGTTGAAATTGGTATTCTGACGCTTCAAAATCTTTATATGAACCAACAGAGGCAAGCCTACCGTCTTTGACAACAACAGCTCCATCCTCGACTATGTCCAGCTGACTATCTGAAAGAGCACCGCGATCAGGTGTGTCTCGGAGGGTAACTATTTGTGCAAAAGGGCCAATTAGGGTTGCCATTGTTTCGGGGTGTTAAAATGTGTGTTTTAGATTCATGTAGAAATTGGTATTGATCAATAGCCGTATTTCTCTTTCCATCTATTCTTCAAAAATTTGCGCAACTCTTCCTCTCTCGGATTTTGACCCGGATCATAAAATTTAGTGCGCTCCAATTCTTTTGGTAAAAATTCCATGTCCACAAAGTTGTTGGCATAATCGTGTGCATACTTATAATTTTTACCATAGCCTTCATCCTTCATCAATTTGGTAGGTGCATTTCGAATGGCCATCGGCACTGGCAAATCTCCAGTCTTTGCAATTGCTTGCTGTGCTAAATTGATAGCCATATAGCTGGCGTTGCTCTTTGGTGAGCTTGCTAAATAAGTGACACACTGAGAAAGAATAATTCTAGATTCAGGATAGCCGATCACCGCTACTGCTTGAAAGGCTGTAGTCGCCATCACCAATGCTGTAGGATTGGCGTTACCAATATCTTCTGAAGCTAAAATGACCAATCGCCTCGCTATGAATTTGACATCTTCGCCACCTTCTATCATTCGCGCCAAATAATACACGGCAGCATTTGGATCGCTACCCCTGATGGATTTGATAAAAGCCGAAATGATGTCATAGTGCATCTCGCCATTCTTGTCATAAAGTACGGTTTTTCGCTGCACCACGTCTATGACTTCTTGATCTGTGATGACTATTTCTGCACCACTTTCAACACTTTTTATAACCAATTCTAAAATATTGAGCAGTTTGCGCGCATCGCCTCCTGAAAGATTGAAAAGCGCTTCAGTCTCTTTGAGTTCTACACTCAATTTTTTCATCTCATCATCTTGAGTAAGAGCGAGATGAACAATCTTAAGCAGATGCTCTTTATCCAAATGGTTGAGTGTATAGACCTGACACCTAGAAAGCAAAGCGGCATTTACTTCAAAACTTGGATTCTCAGTGGTAGCTCCGATCAAGGTTATGGTCCCCTTCTCTACAGCGCCCAATAGCGCATCTTGCTGACCTTTATTGAACCGATGGATTTCATCTATAAAAAGGATGGCTTTGCTGCCCGACCTAATCCCACCAATAACCTCTCGGATATCTTTCACCCCGCTGCTGATAGCGCTAAGTGTATGAAATGGCATTTTCACCTGATTGGCAATAATATTGGCGAGGGTAGTTTTGCCAGTACCCGGCGGACCCCAAAGAATCATAGAAGGCACTCGGCCTGCGTCTATAGAGCGCTTCAAAATCCCACGTTCGCCCACTAAATGCTCTTGACCAATCATTTGGCTAAGATTTGACGGGCGCATCCGCTCCGCCAGAGGTTGATGATTTTGAAAAATGGTCATGAAACAAAGATAATCCCTAGAGCAGCAACGCCTATAAAAAAGAACAGCTTCCCTGGGGTTGGGAAGCTGCAAAACTAGTTTGGGTAAATGTTAGTTACTTGATCTGGCTTGTAATCCAAGACTCTTAGCCACGTGGCTATAAAACTCCTGCTCAGATTTTCGAGGTGCATTGTTACTTTTCATAAATCCGAAGCAATATTCAAGGAAAATTTGCTTCTCCTTTTCAGAATTTAAAGGCATCGTATCCAGTTCGTCCCATTCTCGCATCACAGTTATGGTTTCCTCTTTTGGAACTCCCATATATTGCCCCGCATTAATGATTACTTCTTCTCGATTTTTCAATGGCGCACTCAACTTTATCAAAGTGGACAACCGGCTCATCGTAAGTCTATCTATTTCTGTAAAGACCATAATCGTAAAATTTTTGGTTTACTCAATAAAGCTAATACAAATGCAAACGTTTGCAAATGTACATAGATCAATATATTTAAACCTATTTCTTTAAAGGAATAAATTTGAGGATTGCCAATAATATTCCACATTCTAAATGACTAATTCAAAAAGTACAAATCAAGAAACGCCTAGTAGCAATTGGGTATTTCGTTATCGCGGTGTGCTGCCAATTGGCATGCTTTTGCTTGCATTTGTTGCTATCCGAAACCATAACGAACGGCCTTTTTTGATTCCATTTGGAAGCTATTCAAATAATCACTTTTGGCTCATCCTAGTAGCCGCATTATTCGGATTTTTTATGCGCATCATTACAGTGGGCTATTCCCCAAAAGGAACTTCTGGTAGAAATACAACTTCTCAAGTAGCGGATTCCTTAAACACAGAAGGTGTCTATTCAACGACTAGAAACCCACTCTACTTTGGAAATTTAATAATTTGGTTTTCTCTCTCTACATATACCTTCTCAGGGTTATTTCTTGTAATTTTCATTGCGTTTTTCATAGCAATGTATCGTCCGATAATTAAAGAAGAGGAAGCTTTTTTGAGCATTAAATTCCAAAAGGAATACCTCAGTTATAGAAAGAGGACGCCCTTATTTTTCCCCAATATATTCTTATTCAGACCTTCATATAGGGATTTCAATTGGAAGAAAATCTTGCGAAAGGAAAAGAACGGGTTGACGGCTATCTGCGTTCTTTCTTCGCTGTTTCATTTAACGTGGACTTTAGAATCAATTACTTTTCAGGAGATAGCCAATGAATGGGTTTTTCTCGTCCCTGGAGCAATCGGCTCATTAAGCTATTTACTCATAAAAATATTAATGCAGAAGACAAGTTACTTGAACAATAACCCTTCAAACATCTAACAATAGCACCTACCTTTACTGCGTGAATCGAGATATCATCAGACATCTGGCCATGCTTATGGTAGGCTTGCTATATGGCGCTAATTATAGCATCATCAAAGTAGTCACGCCTCACTACGTAGATGCTTTTGGATTTATTGTCCTTAGAGTAGGTATCACTACAGTAGCTTTCTGGTTGATAAGTTTATTTGGAGAAAATGAAAAAGTAGAATGGAAAAATGACGGTTGGCGATTTCTCTTCTGCGCCCTTTGCGGAATGGGCATCAATATGCTGCTCTTTTTCAAAGGTCTGAGTCTTACTTCCGCTATTAATTCATCGATTATCATGACACTTACTCCATTGCTGGTTTTCGTAAGTGCCGTGATCATCCTTAAGGAAAGAATGAGCCTTTTGAAAATCATTGGGTTAATCATTGGTCTAGTAGGAGCCTTTATTATCATACTTCCCGAAAATTCTGGAACCTATGAGGGCAACTGGATCGGCGATATCATGATACTACTCAATGCCTTATTTTATGGCCTTTACCTTGTGCTTGTCAAACCGCTTTTGATTAAATACAAGCCTTTAACAATAGCAAAGTGGGCTTTCCTTATGGGTTTTGTATTTGTGCTGCCGTTTGGTTTGGAAAGCCTACAACCAGTGTTGTGGTCAGAATTGCCAATTAAAGTCTATTTGAGCATGGGCTACGCTATTATTGGTGTGACCGTCATTGTGTATATCGTGAACATTTGGGCCATGCAAAAAGTGAGTCCTTCGACAGTCGGCGCATACATTTATGTGCAACCAGTTTTTGCCACCATTATTGCAATTATATTTCTAGATGAACAATTGAGACCAAGTCATTTAATCGCCTCGGCTCTTGTTTTTATTGGAGTAGCGATGGTCATCAAAGGGCGGAGATAGATTTTCCTATTTCAATGATTTTATAGTTTGGACCGTTCGCTCAAGCTGGTCATCATCAAAGCCAAGATGAGTCACAAATCTTACAGCATCAGGTCCGAACTTAATTGCCATAATTCCCTTAGCTTCAAGCATTTTCAGATAGGTCTCAGGAGCCATTTCACGTAGCTTACCAATCACAATATTGGTATCAACTGGCATAACCTCAGAGATCAAATCGCTTTCTTTCAACGACTGCCCGATTGAACGAGCACGCTCATGATCTTCCTTTAATCTATCCACATGATGATCGAGCGCATAAAGGCAGGCTGACGCCAAATAGCCAATTTGGCGCATTCCTCCGCCTAGTGCCTTTCTCACTCTCTTTGCAGCTTCTATGGAATCATGGCTCCCCAAAAGTACCGAACCAACAGGCGCTCCAAGACCCTTGGAAAAACATACTGATATGGTGTCAAACAATGGCCCATATTCATTCGGACTTTCACCAGTTGCTACCATGGCATTGAACTGCCGTGCGCCATCAAGGTGAAGTTTTAGTCCTTCCCTTTTGCACAAATCACTAATTTTTCGAATTTCATCAAGCTTATAAATACTACCTCCTCCTCGATTCATGGTGTTTTCTAAGCATACTAGAGAAGTTCGCGGATAGTGAACATCGATTGGATTTATATTTTTCTCAATCAGATCAGCTGTAAGTCTTCCTCTTTCACCTACCAGCAATCGAGGCGTTAACATGGAATTGTAAGCCATTCCACCTGCTTCATAAAGATAAACATGGGCGTACTGATCGCAGATGACTTCATCTCGGGGTGCAGTGAGTATGTTCATAGCTATCTGATTGGCCATCGTCCCAGAAGGGCAAAAAAGCGCAGCTTCCATTGCGAAAAGTTCAGCCATACGTTCTTGCAATTGATTGACCGTTGGGTCCTCTCCCATGACATCATCGCCTACTTCTGCCTGCATCATTGCTTCAAGCATCCCTGCCGTTGGCTTTGTAATAGTATCACTCCTAAGATCTATCATAAGTGTTATTTTGATCTAAAGTAATAAAATGGCGTTCGGCAGGCAGTATTCGGTCCTCGGAATTTTGGGTATTGGGTATTGGGTATTGGGTATTGGTAAAATAAAAATGTTTACAACTTAATTTTTATCAAAAAACAGATTGAACGATCACCTAGGGATTCGTTTGCTGATCAGTCACCAATATTTTTCAAATATCTTCGCCATAGATATGATTATACATTTAAAACCCAACAGTCTACCAAATCAAATTGCTCAGACCGCAGAGCGCCTCGAAGCTATTTATGTAAAATTAGGAGTAAAGGATGTTCTTATTTTTTCCCATAAGGTGAAGGAAGTTCCTGAAAGCATCGCTGACCAAGTGGATGAGGTTTTTCACTTCGATAATGACATACAGCTTGCAGCTAAATCATACAGGAAGAAGCAAGCACCTATACAATTAGGAAAAGAACAACTCGGCGGCAATAGCCAAAACACATTGATGATGGCTGGGCCATGTAGTGTAGAGTCATTAGACCAGATCACAGAAAGTGCTTCTTTTCTTTCAGGATTGGGTATTACTACTATGCGAGCTGGCTGCTTTAAACCACGTACTTCACCTTATACTTTTCAAGGATTGGGGCAGAGAGGTTTGGAATTGCTCTCTGAGATGAGGACTAAGTATGGGTTAAAAATAATCACTGAGGTAAAGGACAGCTCACATGTAAATCAGGTGATTGAAATGGCAGACATAGTTCAGATTGGCACCAAGGCGATGTATGATCAAAGTATCCTTACGGCCTGCGGCAAATCGAGCAAACCAGTATTACTGAAAAGAGGATTTGGGACGACTCTCCAAGAGTTTGTGCAAGCGGCAGAGTTCATCATGTGTCGAGGAAATGAACAGGTAATTCTGTGCGAGAGAGGTATTCGCACATTTGAGACAAAAACGCGATTTACGCTTGATCTCACGGGAGTCGCCTATCTGAAAGAATATACCAACTTACCAATAGTCGTAGACCCTAGCCACGCAATGGGTTATAGATATGGCGTCCCAGATTTAGCAAGAGCGGCGATGGCTATGGGCATAGATGGTCTATTAATAGAAACTCACCCAAACCCAGCACAAGCAAAATCCGATGCAGATCAGCAACTAGACCATGGTGCATTTGAAGAACTTTTTGCCTCTTTGGGGAAAGTTGCTATGGCCGTAAATAGAAAGCTTATATGACCATGAAACTGACCAATATAAAAATGCTCATACTCGATGTAGATGGCACCATGACAGATGGGGGTGTCTATGTGATGGAGGATGGCAAGCAATTCAAACGCTTCAACGCGCATGATGGACTTGGTATCAGGTTTGCAATGGAAGCTGGCATACAAGTTGGCATCATAAGTCACAGTCATACCGCAGAAATGGTGAGCGCTCGTGCCAATGCCTTGGGAATGAAGTATTTCTATATTGGCCAGAGACCAAAGCTAGATGTGCTGGAAGAATGGCTCACTGAATTAAAAATTGAATTGAAGGAAATCGCTTTTATCGGAGATGATCTTAATGATTTTGAAATCATGCAAAAAGTCGGATTTTCGGCTTGCCCAGAAAATGCAGTTGACAAGATAAAAGCCTTAGCAAATTTAGTCCTGGAAAAAAAAGGTGGTCATGGAGCAGTTCGAGAGTTTATCGACAAGTATCTGCTGCCAGATTGAATCAATCAAACTTGTTTACAAACTGAGTGAAAAAGTAGATAGGCATTGGCCAAAGATGTTTGGAGGAGGATGATTTGAAAAAACCAAAATGACCGACCTCCTTAAGACCCAGGTCTTTCGGACGAATAAATTGGAAAGTGGTTATTGCATTTCTATACCAATGCATCAGTGCATGTGTGGCCTCAGTGGGAGCCAACATTTTGTCATCCTCAAAACTCACAAAATGCATAGGAATTTTCACTGCATTGAATTTTTTGATCATATTTCCATCCCCCTGACGTGAACCATCTCGGTGAGTCCCCCACTTTCTCCATTCCAATGCTGCGTTTTTTGGTAAAGGGATATTTCCACCAAAAGCCCAGCCAGGTAAAAATTTATTAAATGAAACGGCAAGAGGAATGATCAGGTGCCAAAAGAATAAAATGTACAATCTTGAAAGGCCTTTCCAATGTCTATTCGCTGCTGATTGCGAGGAAACTAAATAACACGCTCTGATGCGACCATGATTTTGTGCCATTGGAAAGATCTGTCCTGTCAGACTATGACCGACCAAAAATATTTGATCATATCTAGACCCACCCCATTCGATCATGCACTTAATATCTTCCCTTGCCCAACTACTCATATTCGCTTGCACATCTTTTAGAGACGTTGTTAAAGAAGCACCAATGCCTACATAATCGAATGTAACAACATCAAACTCTCTATATCCCGAAGCATATTCTGCAAATTTTGAATAATAACCTTGAGGGGTACCTGCAGCAGAACTAACAATGATAAGGTGGGGGGACTTGATCCCGTTAGTGAAGAGTGTAGCGCCTATCTCCGTCTTATTTAACTTAATGATTCGAAAAGGTTTAACCTTCTTCATAAATGGCAACTCTTCTATTGCTGGCGGCAAATATCCTAGTCGCGCAAATGTATATAATAGTTTATATTCACGTTCCCTTTGGCATTGAAGCCATTTCAAATATTTTTGCACCCAAACAGAAAAACCAATCCAAAAATGAGTGTTCTAGTAAATAAGAATTCCAAAATCATTGTTCAGGGTTTCACAGGAACCGAAGGCACATTTCATGCCTCTCAAATGATAGAATATGGAACGAATATCGTGGGAGGAGTGACTCCTGGGAAAGGTGGACAGACACATCTGGATAAACCAGTATTCAATACAGTACAAGAAGCAGTAGATCAAGCTGGAGCTGATACAAGTATCATCTTTGTACCACCAGCTTTTGCCGCTGATGCAATTATGGAAGCTGCGGATGCTGGAATAAAAGTCATAATCACTATCACTGAGGGTATCCCAGTGAAAGACATGATGACAGCAAAACCTTATGCGATCGCTCGCGGTGCTAAATTGGTTGGGCCTAATTGCCCTGGTGTAATCACTCCTGGTGAAGCCAAGGTAGGAATCATGCCTGGTTTTGTATTCAAAAAAGGAACAATAGGTATCGTATCAAAATCAGGTACACTTACCTATGAGGCGGCTGATCAAGTGGTAAAAGCAGGCTTAGGCATCACTACTGCAATTGGGATCGGTGGAGATCCAATCATAGGTACTTCTACTAAAGAAGCTGTACAAATGCTTATGGAAGACCCTGAGACTGAAGGTATTGTAATGATCGGTGAGATCGGAGGAAACTACGAAGCTGAAGCTGCGAAGTGGATCAGAGCAAATGGAAATAAAAAACCTGTTGTAGGATTTATCGCTGGACAAACAGCACCTCCAGGAAGAAGAATGGGTCATGCTGGAGCAATCATAGGCGGAGCTGATGATACAGCTGCTGCTAAAATGAAGATCATGGAAGAAAATGGAATCCATGTGGTAAGCTCACCAGCTGATATAGGAGCTGTGATGAAAAAAGCTTTGGGTTGAATTAAAGATTCAATAAGAGATTAAAAAAGCCGGCAATGCCGGTTTTTTTTTGTTTCCAAATAAAAACAGGCTCTCAAAATTGAGAGCCTGCTCATTATGGCGAGATATGTGAAACTACTCAGCCTTAGTGATTTTCAATACCTGATCTCCTATCCTAAGTAGGTAAATTCCATTTGGATAAGCCTTAATATCTAATTCAGTAATACTCAATCCTAACGTCTTATCAATAATTACCTTACCTGACAAGTCAGATATTTGAATCTCTTTGCCGACTAGGTGATCGGGTAAGTTCAACTTCAGGAAACCAGTAGTCGGATTGGGGTATATAGATAATTCTACTTTTTGAGCACTATTGAGAATAGCGCTTATATTTTCATCCACATCTGTGAGATTAATGGTGATCACTGCCGTCGCTGTGCCACCATTCCCATCTGTGACTCTTACTTCCAAATTGAACGATGGTGTGGTCTCGAAATCTAAAGCTGAACTCGATTGAACGGTGAGTTCTCCTGTGCCGGCATTTAAAGCAAAAGCATCTCCTGTATTTCCAGCCTCGATTGAAAAAGACAATGCATCCCCGTCTTCATCCTCTGCCATAAGCATCCCTACTGATATGCCACCCTCGCTATTTTCCTCGAGTGTAAAAGTAGCATCTGACAGTGAAGGAGCTTCATTGACATTTTTCAGATTTACAGTGAAAGTGGCGATTGATTCTTCTCCAGGTTCAACGCAACATAACGCAACTTGGACTTTGAAAGTGGTTATTTGTTCGAAATCAAATGGATCTGGATTATCGACGATTAGATCAAAATTCTCAGCAGAAAATACCAGTGCTCCAGCATTGATCATTTCTAGTCCATTAACAAGACCTTCATCATTTTGATTTATTTGATCTGTAACGAAGTATGGCTGTAATGCCGTACCAGCCTCGAAATAACCTATGCTGCCAATCAGAGTTCCTTTTGAACTGTTTTCATTGATTTCGAAAGTCGCAGGCAAAAGCAAAGATTCATCAACATTAGTCAGATTAACCGTGACCGTAGCTGAGGCTATACCGCCATTGCCATCGTTGACTTCCACCACTAGATTAAAAGTTGGAGTGGTTTCAAAGTCTAAGGCTGAACTTGTCTGAACTGTCAAAACTCCACTTGTAGCATTCAGTGCAAAGGCATTATTGGTATTCCCTGAAGTTATTGAATAGCTCAGCGCATCACCATTTGGATCTGTCGCTTGAATGGTTCCTACTTCTGTGTTCTCTGCACTGTTCTCTGCAAGACTGAAAGTTTGATCTACAATCGTCGGTGCAACGTTCTCATCAACATCCGTTAGATTAATAGTGATCGTAGCTGAAGCTATTCCTCCGTTTCCGTCATTGACCTCTACTTTTAGACTAAAGCTTGGCGTGGTTTCAAAATCTAATGCTGAACTTGTTTGAACCGTCAGTACTCCACTAGTGGCATTCAAAGCAAAGGCATTATTGGTATTCCCTGAAGTTATTGAATAGCTCAGCGCATCACCATTTGGATCTGTCGCTTGAATGGTTCCTACTTCTGTGTTCTCTGCACTATTCTCTAAAAGACTGAAAGTTTGATCCAGAATCGTCGGTGCGACATTCTCATCTACATCTGTCAGATTAATAGTGATCATCGCTGAAGCTATGCCGCCATTGCCGTCGTTGACTTCAACTTCTAGGTTAAAAGTTGGAGTGGTTTCAAAATCTAATGCTGAGCTTGTCTGAACTGTCAAAACTCCACTTGTAGCATTCAGTGCAAAAGCATTATTGGTATTCCCTGAAGTTATTTCGTAGCTCAACGCATCGCCATCTGGATCAACTCCCACAAGGGTCGCAACTAAAACTCCCTGCATACTATTTTCATCTATGCTTAATTCCTCACTCTCCAAGCTTGGCATTTCATTAACATCAGTCAGGTTGATGGTAATTGTTGCAACATCAGATCCGCCCGAGGGATCAGTGACCCTAATCTCTAAGACGAAAGTTTGGACATTTTCATAATCTAATTGAGATGGATCATTTACTGAAAGTACCGTGCCCGTACCGAAAGGTCCATAGTTAAATACTTGTGTATCATTACCTGAGATCAATTCATAAGTAAGCTCAGTGAAATCATTGTCCTCATCTTCTGCAAACACATACGCAACCTGCGTTCGTTCTGGGCTGTTCTCTGGAAGACTTACCGTTTGATCATCCAAGACTGGAGGTATATTGGTTGATTCGAAAATATCGATCAGGTTGATTGTAATAATAGCTCTTGTAACACCACCATTGCCATCATTGACCTCTATTAGCAAAGCAAAATCAGGATAAACTTCATAATTGAGAGCAGATTCAGTTTTAACTTTAATCTGTCCAGAATTTGCATTGATTTCAAAGGCGTTTCCACTGTTCCCCGATAGTATGATGAATGTTAGTTCATCACCATCGGAATCATTTGCTTCGACTGTTCCTACCAATTCGCCAGATGCACTATTTTCCTCAATACTGAAGATTTGTGCGGAAATAGTTGGTGCGACATTCTCATCTACATCTGTCAGATTAATGGTGATCGTGGCTGA
>CAYGOV010000031.1:0-36102 GCA_964351625.1 uncultured Marinoscillum sp. | reverse complement strand
TAGCTGCTGAGCTTTTGATTCATTCCGACCTTCTACCAGCACTTCTACGTCTACTTTCAACTCAGGTTTATCCCAAGTATTCAAGTGAATCTTACCGAATGAATTAACCACGGAGAATTGAACATCCGGCTTTACTGGATATAGTTTATTGACTGTCTTTGATAACTCTACTTCACCTGCAAAGGCTGCAAAACTGAATAAGAGAACAAGTACTGAAAACCTATATTTCGATATTTGAAATTTCATCTTTTTCATTTCTTAAGGACTTTAATATTGCTAGTTGTTTATTTAAAATTTCTATGCGCATTTGAAGGTTGTTAATCATCGCATCAGTCATAGTAGTACCAGGATTATTAAGTTTCGCGACTTCTTTTAACTGACTATAGACTTCATCGAGTTCTTCAATTTCTTTGAGAAATGACCTACTCAATTGAGTATCTGATTGGGTCAAAACCTCATTTCGCTTTTCTTCTATCATCCCGACATAATATGATTCTACTTGTCTAAAATCTGATGTAAAAGCAGTGGTTGAATTGTCTTTGCTTCCATTAAAGCCTACCCTGTCAATCAATAATGCAAGTGTGGAAATAAGAAAAAACACAGCGGCTATTTTCCAATATTGACTCCTACCAGAAGTATGAGACTTGGATTGTTTACGGATCTTATCCCAGATTAAATCAGAAGGAACTTCAACATCGAATTCCTCACGATGATTTTCAATAAATTTTTCTAATCGATCACCCATATTTCAATTGTTCATTTAGGATCATTCTCAATTTATCTTTAGCACGTTTGTACTGCGTTTTGGACGTGGACTCAGCCACACCCAATATTTGACCAATCTCTTCATGATCATACCCTTCAAAAAGGTAAAGTGTAATGACACTGCGAAAACCAGGTGGCAGGTTCATGATCGCGCTTCTGATCACCTCTACACTGTAATTGTCTATATCGTCTAATGAATCATTCACCCACTCATTGCTTTCACTATATTCTTGAAGCATAATGCTTTCAGAACTCGATTTTTTTACAATGGTCAGGGACTTATTCACCACAATACGTTTCAACCATGCACCAAAAGTTGCATCACCACGATAAGACTTTAAATGTTTGAATGCATTCACAAATGACTCTTGCAGTGCATCTTCAGCATCCTCTTGATTACCACAAATTCTAAAAGCCGTATTAAACATTGATTTGGAATACAATCGATAAAGATCATGCTGAGCTTGAGGATCTCCTTCACGACATCTATCGATGATTTCTTGGTGAATGTTAAGGGCTTCTTGTTTCAATTCGGTTTAAACAAAATTCTAATCAAGGACTTTAGTAAATTAGTAAGGTTGCATGAGCATCAAACAAATTCTTAGTGAACTTCTGATACGTGTATAGTCTATTCAAACACTTGAAAATAGCAATCCTAATTTGCATACCAATGCTTCTTCTGTCATTGAGTGTGGCCTATGGTCAAGCAGCTAATGACTCCATCCCTGAAGAAGTAGTGGAAGCGCCGAAAACGCAAAATGACTTTTTACTTAAACTTAAAAAAATGCCTATTGGTATCTATGGAGAGTACTCAGCAGAGCTCGCACCCGGTCCAGATCGACTTTATTATGCCAACGAGATGTCTATAGGAATTAGCTATGGCATATTAAGTGTATCAGTATTCCAGAATGATTTTAAGGACACTTACGAGCAGAAATTAGTCTTCCCCAATTCTTTTTCTTTAGGCTATAGATATGGCGGGTTGAACCTCGGGCTTAGATATGTAACTATTCGTAATTTCGAGTCTAGCTTGAAATTCGCTTATGGCAAAGGAGATTTCATTTGGTCTAAAAAGGAAACCGATGAAACATTTCTCAGAGACAAGTTTTCTATGTTAGCCGGAGAAATTAGAGTAACCTATAGGCCGATAAAGCCAATAGGAATATTTGCCAAAGGAACTTATCGGAGGATGAATGAATTAGATTTGGATGGTTTGGAGCGTCGCGAATTCGATGGTTTTGGAGTTGGAGTTGGGTTGTCAATAGGGTTATACAATGAGTAGGTCGTTGATCATATGGAGTGCAATATTACTAAGCAGCTGCTATATCAGTGACGATGTAGCGCCAGATGAAAGTGTCTGGGAATACGCTGCGCCTTCTGAAGTGGATCTCAATGACGATAACCTCCTTCAGCTTGATGCAGATATCAAAAGTGAAGAATACGATAAAGTCACTGGGCTTATTATTGTAAAGGATGATAAGCTTGTTTTTGAAAACTACTATGACTCCCAGCGAGGCGAACTGAAGCCTATCGGCAGAGCAAGTTTGATTTGCGCAATCCTACTATTGGACCATTTTATTTCCCAAGGCTATATATCCGGTCTTGATGCACCTATCTATCAATACCTGCCGGAATACGAAAGCGCTTTTGAAAATGATATAGAAAAGCGTCAGATCACAATCAGGCATCTTTTGATTCACCGATCAGGGCTTTCTTGGAATGAGGGTATTGTAAATACTGAACGTTCTGAAAGTGATATTTGGCAGATGAAAAGATCGGTTGATTGGGCAGGATATGTTTTAAATAAACAACTCGAGGCACCACCAGGATTGCGGACTTCTATTAATAGTGCCCATGGAATCCTTTTGGCTAAGATCTATCAGAACGTATTGAAAGAAACAAGCTTAACCTCTGTGATTGACGAATTGCTATTTCAACCATTGGGAATAAAAGAGTTTTTGATAGAGCAGTCACGCGATAGTACACTGGATTTAGCAAATGGAATCTGGCTATCAACGATGGATTATGCCAAAATTGGTTACTTGATTCTACAAGAGGGCCGATGGAAAGATAGAGTAAGGGTTATCAATCGAGATTGGGTATTAGATATGATCTCCGTCCAAAACACAGTTTCATACGAGTATAGTTATGGATATGGCTGGTGGATATTCACACCGGACTTTATAAATCTAAGAATCCCAAGTGCAGAAAATTGCTTTTTTATATCTGGTGGATCTGGCGAAAACCTTTATTTACTTCCTGACCTAAATATGTTAGTTTGTATATCAGCTGAAAACCCATTTTCAGGAACGATATATAATAAATCGTTGGTCATACTTCTGGAAACACTCAGACAAGAAATACCACAATCGAGTAATTGATGGAAGAGCTTACAGATGAAGTGCTTTTCCTAGAGGTGAAGACTGGGAATGTGAAGTCTTTTGAAAAAATCTTCAAAAGGCATTATGCTGACATCACTCGTTTCGCGACAAGCATCGTGAGAGATTCAGTGATAGGTGAAGAAATCGCGCAGGAAGTATTTATGTACATCTGGGAGAAGCGCGTTAAGATCGAACTACACACTGGACTCAGGGCTTACCTTTTTTCATCTGCAAAAAATAAGTGCCTGAATTATATCAAACTTGAATTGCCCAAACAGCAAGCACTCACAGATCTATCAAATGTCGCTGGCCACCTCAGTGATGGGATGACAACAAATGACACGGAGCTTCTAAAGCGAAAAATTCAGCATGCGATAGACCAACTACCAGAAAAATGTCGAAACATTTTCGTTCTGAGCAGATATGGTGGCCTTACTTATCTGGAAATAGCACAGGACCTTGAACTATCTCCTAAAACCGTAGAAAATCAAATGAGTATCGCTTTGAAAAAACTCAAAGAATCTTTGAGCGACGAGCTCAAAAATTTTAGGTTATGAAAAAAATATTTAAGTGCTATTTGGGGGGAAGAGTTAAGATCATTGCCTTATAAACACCATGTCAGAAAACTGGTTAGAACGATACAAAGTAAAAATTAATTCCACTCAAAATGAGAAAGTTGAGTTGGACGATTTTGACTTGTTCTATAGTTTGAGTGAGCTTGACCGAGAAGTAAACGTGGAAGCCGCCTGGTCTAAGATTGAGCAGAAGATCGAAAGAAAAACGCCCGCTTATCAATGGCTTTTAAGAATAGCCGCCGTAGCGATCTTTGGTATATTCTCTAGTTACTTTGCCTATCAGATCATTAGTGATCAAGAAAACATTCAAACTGCAACAATTTATCAAACTGAATCTGCAAAAAAAGAAATTCTGTTACCTGATGGATCGTTGGTTACATTAGCTCCAAATAGTAATATATCTTTTGATGAGACCGACTTCTCGAAAAGCAGAAACATAAAGCTAATTGGTAAAGCCTTTTTTGAAGTTAAAAAGAATGGTTTACCGTTCATGGTTGAAACTGACCAAGGATCAGTCAAAGTTCTAGGCACTTCATTCAATGTAGATGTTAGTTCTTTGATGAGCGTTACAGTTGCCACAGGTTTAGTTGAAGTAAATGCAGGCAAGTTTTCTCAGCTTTTAAAACCTGGTCAAAATGCTCGTATATTGAG
Source organism: uncultured Marinoscillum sp. (assembly GCA_964351625.1). Taxonomy (GTDB): domain Bacteria; phylum Bacteroidota; class Bacteroidia; order Cytophagales; family Cyclobacteriaceae; genus Marinoscillum. Next base: position 31,730 of record CAYGOV010000031.1, on the reverse strand, counting down.
GGATAACTCAATAAATGTAACCAGTTCAAAAGGCATTAATGATCTTTCATGGATAAGTGGTGAGTTTTACTTTGAAAACCAATCGTTTGATGAGGTCATCCCTCTTTTGGAAGAATACTATAATGTGAAAATAACAGCTAACAAATCTCTCCGAACTTGTAAGCTCACAGCTGAGTTTAATGAATCCTCCTTGGAGAATGTTGTGAAAGTAATAAGCAAAGTGCTGAATGCACATGCCAAGATCACGACTAACAAAGTCAAATTTTCAGGTAAGGGTTGTAATTAAAATCTATTTTTGCAGCATAAAGCCATTACTTCTTATCAGATGGCTCATCACTGCAAATGCCGAAAATCTCCTACGTCATATGCCTCCTCGTTCTCACGTTGATTAGTTTCAAAAGTGAGTGTCAAGATTATTCGCAATGGGACCCCATCTCTGTTGAAGAAGGAGAATATCAACTAACTAGGATATTTCACCAGCTAAATAAGCAAGGAATCAAATTGGCATATAGCCAAGATTTGGTTCCAAAATTCACCTGTATAATTGATCGGGAATATACAGATGTCGAAGATTTACTAGATCATCTTAATGATCAGGTTAGGTTCAAATTCACAGTGGAGGAAAACCTGATAGTCCTAACCTTTCCTGATGAAATCAATTTTCGGACATTAAGAGGTATTGTAAAAGATGCGAATTCCGGTGAGGTACTCATCGGGGCGATCGTATATAAAGTAGGCTCTACCAAAGGTGTTGTTACAAATTCGTATGGCTATTATTCGCTTACACTTCCTTCAGGAAACCATCAAATTAGAGTTAGCTATCTAGGATATGAAGATTTTGATAAGGAATATGATCTTACATTCGGAGGTGCCATAGAACACTACCGTTTGAAGGAAAAGCTGAACACACTTGAGGAGGTGGTAGTATCTTCTCTAGAGCCTGATTTTAATGTAACCAGTTTAATACCTGGAATCAATACCTTGGACCTGAATACTCGTGGTGAAATTCCTTACTTCATGGGCGAAGTGGATGTGCTGCAAGGAGCTACGCTTTTGCCGGGAATTACTACTCTCGGTGAAGATGCAAACGGACTCTACGTACGAGGAGGCAGCAATGATCAAAATCTTATTCTTCTAGATGAAGCACCTGTCTACAATCCCAATCATCTCTTCGGATTGATTTCTGTTTTTAACCCAGAAGCAATCAATAATGTGGACATAATGAAAGGCTTTATTCCTCCATGGTTTGGAGGACGGGCATCATCCATTATTTCCATCCAGCAAAATGAAGGCGATGATCAGAATTTTAGATTTACAGGAGGAATAGGTCTAGTCTCTGCAAAATTCATTGCTGAAGGTCCTTTGAAGCGAGAAGAAAGCTCTTTCATTTTGTCTGGAAGACAATCCATATTGAACATTGCACTAGATGAGAATACTTCTAGTAGATTTCAAGATTTAAATGCAAAAGTGAACTGGAAGCCGAATAAAAAAAACACCTTCTACTTCTCAGGCTATTTCGGAAACGATCACAATACCAATTCTCTAGAAACCATCAATCAATGGGGAAACAGGAACTTTTCCACCCGTTGGAATCACTTCTTCGGAAAGAGAATTTTCGCTCACTTTTCTACTATAATAAGTGAATACAATTATAAGATCACACAACCTAGAGAGGCTGCAAGCTTTATTGGAAGGTCAAAAATCATAGATTATACTATGAAATCAGACATTGGATTTGTCATTAATCCACAACATGAATTACGTTTTGGAAGTAGTAGCATTTATCATGTATTGAGACCAGGAGATAGGGTTCCATTTGACGAGGAGACCTCTTCAGCCAATATCCTCTCACTTGATACTGAACATGGACTAGAAACTGGATTCTATGTCTCTCACCAATACGAAATATCAAGAAAACTCTCTATTCTTTATGGATTAAGGTTTTCCAATTTTAGTTATTTGGGAGCAGATACTGTTTTTCAATATGCTCCAAATGAGACTAAAAGCCTAGCTTCTATAAGAGATACGATTACCTACAATAGATTCGAGAATGTAGCGACCTATTGCAGGCTGGAACCAAGAATGTCTATAAACTATAAAACAGGCAAACACTCAAGTATCAAAGCGAGTTTCACAAGATCAAACCAATACCTTCACCTCATTTCTAATACGATATCGCCCTCTCCTACTGATACTTGGAAGCTTAGCGATCAATATGTGAAGCCGACATCTTCAGATCACTACTCATTGGGTTACTATCAAAATCTAGCCAATAATAAGTATGAACTCTACTTGGATCTTTACTACAAGAAGATAAGTGATCTAATCGAATATAAAGCTGGGGCAGATCTTCTATTCAATCCCGCACCTGAAACTGAATTGCTATCGGGTAATGGCAGAGCCTACGGAATGGAGATTTACGCTAAAAAGAATGAAGGTGATTTCAAAGGTTGGATCAGTTATACCCTTTCAAAAAGTGAAAATAAAGTAGCTGGTAATTTTTCAGAAGAAACGATTAATAATGGTAAGTATTTCCCTAATCACTATGATAGATTACATGATCTTTCATTGGTAGGCATTTATCAATTTAACAGGAGATTAAGTAGCTCCTTATCATTCAATTACAACTCAGGCCGACCGTATTCTCTTCCTCTTGGTAGTTTTGTTTATGAGGGAAATGTAATTCCTTACTTTGGAGATAGAAATCAATATAGACTTCCTGATTACCATAGGCTTGATTTATCATTGAAATGGATTGGTAGAGCCAAAAACAAACTTGGACAACCACGTGCAATTACTGACTATTGGACATTGGTAATATACAATGTGTACAGTAGGTCAAATGTTTACTCCTATTTCTTCAAAGAAGACCCTGACACTGGCTCTTTAGAACTTGTGCCAAATTCTATCTTTGATTCAATCATTCCGGCTATCACATACAATTTTAATTTTTGAAAAAGATACTAGCCATACTTTTACTCATAGCTCTGTTCGCTTGCACTCCAGAGGAAATCAATCTCATTAATACCAGCCAGCAGATAGTAATTGAAGGCTGGTTTTCGGATAGTCTTGAATATCAAGAAGTAAAGATTACCAAGACAGAAACCTTTCAGAGCACATTGCAACATCAATCAATAAAAACAGCTCAAGTGGCCATAAGAAGCAATTTAAACCAAACCTTTACACTAACGCATGTAAAAGATGGGCTATACAGAACCAATCAAAAAGTAAGAGCTATAAAGAATGTATATTATCAATTAATCGTTCAATTAGATGATGGTAGACTAATCAACTCAAGTTTTGAATCACCACTTGCAAGGTCAAGAATAGATAGTCTATTCACCGGAAGTATAACGCGAGAATCTACAGATGGTACTCGTGATGAGGAAACTGTATTCTATCCTATAATTGCTGGAGTTGATAGCTTAAACTTTGAGAATTACTATAGGTTCAAAATAAGCAAAAACGACACCCTTTTTTCGCTAACGAGCCAAATTAACTTATTGAATGATCAATTTTTTGATGGCAATAACTTCAGTAACGAGTTTACTGAATATGAATATCATCCAGGAGATATTATTTCTATTGAACAATGGCAAATTTCACGACGAGCCTTTGAATATTTGAAGTTGCTAAAATCACAAACTACCGCTTTAGGATCGGTTGCGTCTACTTCTCCAGCGAAGTATCAAAGCAATCTTAACTACCTGGACCAGTCCGGTGAAACCGTGCTCGGATATTGGGGTGTCATTTCGAAAGATTCTCGCTCGCTCTTAATCCCTTAATTTTTTTTCGTTTCCACTTGGGGGTATTGAATGAACACATTGCCATATAGCCGATATGTTGAAAAGATTACTACTTATTGCCGTTTCTGTTGCGACTTTTATCGCAGTGATATTGCTGTATAGTAAGAAAGATAATACTTCCAACGAATCATTTATTGACTATTAATACTTGAAGAATGGGCGACAGAGAAATAAAAATATCTAGGGGATTAAATAAGCTTTTGAAAAGCAAAAGAAGCAATCACTTTCAAAGCCAAGACATTTTCTTTGGTGATTCGGCCATTAGAAATAACTATCTTGATGCATTCAATCAAGCACAATTAGCAGAAATCGCATACTCGTCAAAAACTGCTTAATGATGCTATTTGATTAGTTCTTTTGGGTTAATCCCAAATCTCTTTTCAAATAGCTTTACATTTTTCTGGCCTACACCTTTAGTGGCTTCAGTATCGTTCTTTACCTTTCCTTCTTGAATAAGCAGTGTGCGAGTTTCATTTCTGCCTCGAGTACATATTCCATCGGCGTATTACCTGTGACTTTTTTTAACTAGTCGGTAGACCTGTCTTTCTTTTACATTCATCAACAGCTAAACTATCCGCTATTTCTAAAAGAGATACGTGCTCACCACTCATCCTCTCAATTATTTATAACTCTAGTTTTCAAGCAGTTCCTTATCTAAGTTACTTTTATCAAAAATCCCATACAAAGTAGACGTCTGGAACTAGGCATGTTCTTCAAGGATGTTTTTCAACAAAAGCTTCAACTCATTCTTTTTGATGGGTTTTCTGAGATAATGGTTGACACCTAAACTCAGAACCTTCTCATAGTCTTCATCTGAAATCAATGCTGTGATCACAACAAGGGGTATGTGATTGAAATCATTGCTTCTCTTTACTGCTTCTATTAATTCAAATCCATCCATCCATGGCATCATCAGGTCTGTAATTATCAAATCAATATCGTTGTGATTCAATAATTCCATTGCTTCAGCTCCATGAGCGCACTCCACTATATGATATTCATCTTCTAGTAATTCGCGTAAATGATACCTTATCTCAGGGTGATTATCCACTACTAATAGTGTTTTAGTAAACTCCCCATGATTAGGCAATTTGACCCCTATTACATCCTCCCTATCTAATTCATCATAAAGATGCTTTCTACCTGTCACATAATCAAAGGACAAATCATTAATAGAACTTACCTCTTCTATCAATTCTTTCTTAAAGCGAAGTTCAAATCTTGTGCCTTTACCTATCTCACTACTGACTGTAATAGTTGCCCCATGCAAATCCACCAATTCCTTAACTAGGGCCAAACCGATTCCTAGCCCCTCTTTGGTCCTAGAATCACTGTCTTTTGATTGGTAAAACCTATTGAAAATATGTGGTAGACTTTCTTTAGAAATACCTTCACCTGTATCAGATATTGAAATCAATATGTCTGAGTCTTGAGCTTCCAAACCTATGATGATGGCACCTTGACTTCTGGTGTGTCTTATAGCATTTGAAGTAAGGTTATAGAATATCTTTTCAAATTGCCGTGGATCAATTCTTAGCTTCAAGTCTTCCTCACCCTCACCTTCAAACATTAAATTAACTCCTTTAAGTGCGGCATTGCTAACAAACATATTCGTTAGCAAATTTAAAAAGGAATGAATGTTAACAGGTACTTGCTTTAATGCCACCCGACCTTCTTCCAGTCGTGTGAGGTCATTGATCTCATCCGTGAGATGAAGCAGTCTTTTACAGTTTTTTAATGCCGTTTCGATATTGTTCAAGGCTTCTTGAGTAAACGCTATCTCAACTCTTGATTTGAGTATTTCTAGATTACCTAAGATCAGACTTAAAGGAGATCTCAGATCATGAGATAGATTGGCGAAAAAGCGAGATTTCGCTCGATCCAGCTCTTGTAATTTTTCAGATTGGATTTCAATGAGTTCTTTGTCATCAGCTATCTTATCTTGATTTTTTAATAGCTCATTTGACAACTGTCTTTTAATCCTATACCCTCGATATGTTATGAATACAAGTAGGAGGACAATGACAATGAAACTACCGGAAATGATAATTATTATTCGTTGAGACCTGATGATCTTTTCGTTGAGTTCATCCTGCTTTTCTAAGTATAAAATCTCCTCCAGTTGTTGTTGGGTTTCATGTTGATTTATGAGCTGCTCTGTTTTTCTGATTATTTCTTCGCTCAATATACTTTTAGTGCCTTCAGAGTATAATACGTGATATTTATAGGCTTCTGGATAATTCTTTTGTGATTTATAAATCGTACTAAGAGTCAGAAGAATTTCCATCTGTTCAAATTTAGCATCAACATCTTCGACAATTTTCAATGCCGCCTTTGCGAAATTCAAGGCATTAATTTTATCACCTTGAGCCAACTTATTCTTAGCTAAAGTATTGTACAACTCCGCCTCTTTGCGAGGTTTATTTAGTACACGAAGTTTAAGCAGAATATCCAAACTGAACTTCTCTGCCTTATCCAAACTTCCTTGCAAATACAATACCTCTACGAGATCTATTTGCGATGAAACTTCTCCAGAAATATCACCAATGGAGCTCCGTAGAGCAATAGCCTTTTGGTAGTATTCCGTTGACTTACGATAATCGTTAAGGCCTTTATAAGATTTTCCAAGATTATTATAAGCATAAGCCAACATCCTATCGTCATTCAATTGCTTAGCCTGCTCTACAGCCTTGTCCAAATATTCAATGGAAGAATAGAAATTAGTCTGGTGCTGATAGAGATTAGCGATATTTATCAGAGTGTACCCTCGCTGCTCTTCATTCTTTTCCTTTTCTGCAAGGTCTAATGCTAACAAATATTTCTGAAGGGCCTTTGTAAGATTACCTAGATTACGATAGGCTATACCAGAGTAATTAATAGATTGGATCTCTATGTCCTTAAAACCATTTTGTTGAGCTTGTATCAAGGCCATAGTGGCATAATACAGGGCGCTATCAGCTCTTACATCGCGGTACTCCCAAGCTAAACGGTTACATATTGTTGCATACCGCATGGAATTGCTCTCCTCAACTTGGATAAGCAAAGCTTTAAGACTATCTATCTCAGGCTGAAAACCGTCTTGAGCATTAGACACATATGCTAATTGCAGCAAAAAAAATAGTAGTACTAAATACAAATTCTTCATTTACGCTATTCTCTTCTGCAAATACTTCTGAAAGTAAGTCTGAAAAAACTTTAGTGACAGAGGGTTTCTCATTGCGCCTTCATTGGCAGAGTCATCAATAGATCGACCCATCAATATTTTCTTTACAGCAGACTCCATTTTTTTTCCACTTATAGTCAAAGGTATATCTAGAACCACCACAAAATCATCTGGTACGTGTCGAGTTGTGTAATCGCTTTTTACTTGTGCTTTGATTCTTTTAACCAAATGATCATCTAGCGAATAGCCATCTTGGAGCACTAAAAAAATTGGCATAAAATGCTCTCCGTTTTTCAATTCCAAATTTACAACCAAACTATCCTTGATCTCTGGTAGTTTGTCAACAGCCTGATAAATTTCCGCTGAGCCTATACGAATACCGTGTCTATTCAGTGTAGCATCGGATCGACCACTGATAACGAGTGTATTCCGAGGTGTGATTTCTATCCAATCACCATGTCGCCATACGCCAGGGAAATGACTGAAATAACTGTCGGTGTATTTCTCATTTTCGATATCATTCCAAAAATAGATAGGCATAGAAGGCATAGCATTTTCGATTACCATCTCTCCTACTCCTTGCTCTATATTCTTGCCAAAATCATCATATACAAAAAGCGCGCACCCAAGAGCCCTTCGTTGGATTTCGCCTTCATAAACCGATTCTGTAGGGCATCCTCCAACAAATGCAGAGCAAACATCTGTACCACCACTCATGGAGCAAAACCAAAGGTCCTTTTTTACATGGGCATATATCCAATTGAAGCCCACGGGTGGTAATGGAGAACCTGTGCTACTAATTGATCTTAGTGCTGAGAAATCTAATTCACTGAGATCCAACTCTCCCTTCAAGCAAGCCAATATGAAGGGAGCACTTGTACCGAAATGATTAATCTTTAGTTCTGCGCACATTTGCCAAAGGGACTTCATATCAGGATATCCAGGACTTCCGTCAAATAGGACAATGGATGCACCAGCCAGCATGGTTGCTTGTACAAAATTCCACATCATCCAGCCTGTAGTAGTGAACCAAAAATAACGCTCACCCTTTTTCACATCGTTGTGGAAGGAAACGTACTTCAGATGTTCAAGCAATACACCACCCTGAGAATGCGTAATGGCCTTAGGATCACCTGTGGTACCCGAAGAATACAACACCCAAATAGGATCATTGAAGGGTACTCGCTCAAAGTTTAAATCTGATGATTGGTTTGAGACGGTCTCCTGCCAGCTAATTGTATTCGAGATCTTAGGCAACTCACTCAAGTTATCAATAGAGACAATACACTCCACTGTATGCAAAGCTTTAGAGATTTCTTGAACAACACCAGTTTTATCAAAAGACTTACCATTATACACATAGCCATTTACTGCTATGAAAACCTTCGGTTCTATTTGTTGGAATCTATCAATAACGCTACTTGCGCCAAAGTCTGGTGAGCAACTCGACCAAACTGCACCGAGGGAACAGCTAGCCAAAAATGCGATTGTTGCCTCTGGAATATTCGGAATATAAGCCACAACCCGATCTCCCTTTCCTACACCTTTACTTTTCAGGAAACTGGCGAAAGAAGCGACCTTTTGTTTAAGTTCTTTCCAAGTACAAGTCTCTACACCCTTACCTTCTCTTTTAAAAAATATGGCCACTTCTGCATCAATCTTATCTCGCAGAATATGTTCTGCATAGTTTAAAGAAACACCTTCAAACCACCTCGTATGCGGCATTTCCAAGCTATTGGTTACCGTATTGTATTGACCCGAATATGAGACATTGAAATATTGCAGCATGCTCTCCCAAAACAAATCGCTTTGTTCGACGGACCATTGCCATAAGCTATCATAGGAATCAAAACTAAGATTGAATTTATGCTCCAGCCATTTTTGATAATCGTACAGATTGCTCTGCTCAATGAATTCATCGGACGGAGACCAAAGTTTTGTTGGAGTCTGGTTGAACATAATTATCTTTTTGGATTTATCAAATTTAGCGTTTTCAAAAGTCCTATCAATATTCCATTATTCATTTTAATGCCCGAACACCCAACTATGATTTTGTCATCTCATGAGTAAGCCTATATTTGCAATCCAAAAAACTGGCACATATGAAAATCTGGTATTCTTGCAAAATCAAACACAATAGAGAATTAGAAGATGGCATGTTGAAGCAAGTCACAGATGCATATCTATTGGATGCTGTTTCCTATACAGATGCGGAAACCAGATTGTATGAAATTTGTGAACGTGATGTCACGGGTGAGTTTACTGTTACGCTCATATCTAAGACTAACATCGCAGAGGTGGTTTTCGACGAAAAATACGATAAGTGGTTCAAATGCAAAGTAGTATATGCTACAATTGATGGTGACAGTGAAAGGGAAGTGAAGATCAATACTTACTTACTAGTAAGTGCAGACAATGTGAAACAAGCTCACGAAAAAGTAGAGGAGCATTTGAACTCAATGCTTGTGCCTTTCGAAATACCTTCTATTACCCTTACCACTTTCCTTGAAGTATACCCTTACGATCCGGATGCGATCCCTTCAAACCTTAAATCATTGTCGGAAATCAACGGTGATAACTAATTTTCGCCGTTTCTAATCTTTTTGAGCTGCTAATGGAAAGCCCTATTTAGGTTTTCTATTCAAATGGCTAAAAAGATCCGTTGCGCTACTTTTTGAAGTGAAATGCCATCCACCGCATTCCTCACAGCGATAAACTGATTTGGGTCCGGTACCAGCTCGAAAATCTACTCTCTTTCTGAGCTCGGAAAGTGCTTCCTCGGCGATGACTCTTGTCAAATAAAAATTCTTTCCTGAGCTACAATAGTTCATTTCGCTTCTTCAAAATGATGCCTCTTGAAGATATTTCCAGGTGTAATCCTGTAAGAGACTTTTTTATCCTCCATGTAATGAATGATATTCATATCATCATGACCAAAAATGTAGATATTCATCTCCACATTGAGATCAATATTATGGGAAAGTAACTTCTTAAATACGCCCCAGTCTCTTAATATTTCCGCTTTTTCTGACTTGGTAAGATTATGTGTATTTAAATGAATACTATTGGTTGATAAATAGCTCTCATGAAGTTGAACTTCCACCTCTGCAGAACCTTGTCTGCGCTCCGCCATCACTTGTTCATACATATGTTTGGTGATGAGATCATGATTTTCAATTGCAAGTAGACTTGCTTTTACTGAGTCATTCGTAAGATCATGATAGTAATATTTTTCCCTTAACCATTGATCGCTTACCTCCAAAACCGAAAAGAGCAACGTATCATAAATAACCAAAGGGTAAATATCCACTGGCACCATAAACATGGTGAAGTTTTGATGCTCAGTGAAATGTTTTACATAAACATCTAAATCGGTCCCAATTCTAATGTCTCTTCTCTTTAGCCGAATTGAATCAGAACTGATCTGGTGGCCCTGCTCTAGGAGGTAACTTAGAAACATTCGAGACTCAGTAAAAGAATGAACGATCTCTTCAATGTCATCGATGTGATTCTCCTTAATATATGCTTCCATAGACTCCCCTACTTCTATTACATCATTGGAATTTCCATATCGTTGAGCCTGAGCCTGTCCAATGAAAAGAAGTATATAGCTAATAGCGAAAAGTCTTTTTTTTAGCATTTAGGGATTGATAATGAATGCCGAAATTAACCAATTAACTCTAAAGAGCTAGACATACTGAGCATGGATAATCACCTTATATATTCATGAAAATTAAAATAGCACCTCAAGGTGCTATTTTAATAAAATTCCAATATGTCTTTCTAAAATACTATTCTTCAGAAACCGTCGGAAAGCCAGCAGACGACCATCCGCGATAGCCATTCTCTAGATCATATACTTTTGTGAAGCCCATGTCAATTAATATGGCACCAGCTTCTGCACTACGTCCACCTGCAGCACAGTAAACCGCTATTGGCCTCTTTTTATTCAACTTTTCTACTTTGGCTTTAAACTCAGGATCGTAAAAATCTATGATCTCCGCGCCGGAAATAATACCATTGCTTGTTTCACCAGGGGTACGTACATCTAATAATTGGATATGGCTTTCCAACAATTCCTGCAATGCAGAATTGTCAATCCTAGTATACTCCTGTCCTTGGGTCTCATTTTGACAAGCACTCAAAATGAAAAGAGGAATAAGAAATGTGTATGTTTTAAGAATAGTTTTCATTTTACTTTAATGTTGAGGGACATACAAAATTTGTAATTGGAATATTCGTTTCACTAATGGCTTTAAAGCCACCAGCCACATCTATCAATTTGTGATATCCGCGTGACTTCAATATAGATATAGCAATCATTGAGCGATAACCACCTGCACAATGCACGTGATATTCCTTAGTGATATCCAATTTGGACATCTCCTCACTGATAAAGTCTAATGGATGGTTCTCTGCATCTTCGACATGTTCTGCATCATACTCTGACGGCTTGCGTACATCTACAACTGTCAGCTTCTCTGAAGCCACCTTAGCGGCAAATTCAGTAGCTGGAATAGAAGTCACACTGTCTACTTCTTTACCTGCAGCTAACCATTCCTTTAACCCTCCTGCTAGGTAGCCAAGTGTATTGTCATAGCCTACTCGCGAGAGACGTGTGACGATTTCTTTTTCTCTACCCTCATCAGCTATAAAGACGATTGGCTGATCTAAATCAGGTATCAATGCACCAACCCATGGAGCAAAACCACCATCTATCCCGATAAAAATAGAATTAGGAATGTGACCAGCAGCAAAGTCGCTTGACTTACGGGTATCCAATACCAATGCACCTTCGTGGTTGGCAATCGCTTCGAACGACTCAACATCAAGGCTGATATTTCCTTTTTTCAGTACTTCGTCAAGCCCAATTGCTCCGCGCTTATTCATGGCCACATTTTGCGCAAAATACTGTGGTGGAGGCAGCAGTCCATCCGTGACTTCTTTTATAAACTCTTCCTTGGTCATATCTGCTCGAAGCGCGTAATTGGTCTTCTTTTGATTACCCAAAAGGTCCACAGTCTCTTTGCTCATATTCTTACCGCATGCTGAACCAGCACCATGAGCAGGATATACGATAACATCATCAGGCAAAGTCATGATTTTTCCACGTAGACTATCATAGAGATAACCTGCTAAGACATCCTGATCAATTGTTCCATGCTGTGCCAAATCCGGTCTCCCTACATCCCCAATGAAAAGCGTATCCCCACTGAAAATGCAATGTTCTTTGCCAGACTCATCCAAGAGCAGGTAGGTAGTACTTTCCATTGTATGACCAGGCGTATGCAATACGCGAATACGCACTTTACCAACCTTGAACTCTTCTTCATCTTTCGCCAAATGGATATCGTACTCCGTCTTTGCATTTGGACCAAAAACGATGGTTGCACCCGTTTTGGCAGCTAAATCCACATGGCCTGAGACAAAATCCGCATGGAAATGTGTTTCAAAAATATACTTGATCTTGGCTCCTTCTTTATGGGCTTTTTGGATGTATGAACTTGATTCCCGCAACGGATCTATAATGGCAGCTTCACCATTACTCTCTATATAATACGCTCCTTGTGCGAGGCATCCTGTATATATCTGCTCTATTTTCATGCAAAAGATATTTCTAGTTTATAATGCAAAATTAACACGCTCTTCTTAACTACAATGTAACATCAGTTACACCTTGTCATTTGACTGCAACGCGTACTCTTGGTAATCTCCCGATTGCTGAGTGGTCGCAAATTTCACGGCTTCATTTAGATCGAGAAACACATGTTCTTTATTAATAATTTCATTTAGACCAGTCCGAGACATTACATCTCTCACAGGACCTATCACATCACAAATTAACAATTCTATTTTCTTGCTATCGAGAAACTCCATGATTTCTGTAAGACCAGCACATCCTGAAGCATCCAAATAGCCCACAGAGCCAGCATCAATAATCACACTATTGAGTATCCCCAATGGTCGTGCATTGACTTTTGACTCTATATATTCTTTGAAATACTGAATATTGATGAACGTGAGCGAAGCATCTATTCTTACTATCAATATGTCATTCCACGACTCTAAGTTCTTGAAGCGCTTTACATTTCTAAATTCATGGTGTCCTTTAAGTCTGCCTAACTCAGCAATATGCGGATATGCCTGATGATAAAGAAGTAATAAAATAGAAAGTATTATTCCTGTGACTATGCCGGCCACCATGCTAAAAAGTAAGGTTACAACAAGTGTCACGAGTAGTAGCACAAACTCTAGCTTGCTATCCTTCCAAAGAGAAATAATATATTTCAAATCAATGAGGCTCGCAATCGCAACTAAGATAATCGCACCCAAGACTGCATGGGGTAAAAAATAGAAAAGTGGTGTAAGAAAGAGTAGCGTCACCAAGACAATAATCGCACTAATCACTCCTGCCAGTGGGGTATTAGCACCAGATTGAAAATTTACCGCGGATCTCGAAAAACCACCTGCTACTGGAAAAGCCTGAAAAATTGATCCAACAATATTGGATAGCCCCAATGCTACTAGCTCTTTATTTGGAAGCACTTTGTAAGCACGGCTTTTACTCTCTAGAGACTTGGAAACCGAATAAGACTCCATGAAAGAAATCACAGCAATGGTCATGGCTAAAGGAAGCATTTCTAAAAAAATCGACCATGAGAGATCAGGAAGGCCTATTGAAGGGAGGCCAGACGGGATTTCGGCTACAATTTTCACACCGCTCTCTTGCAATCCAAACAAGAAAGTAATCGCGGTACCCAATATCACTGCGACAAGCGCTCCAGGAAATGATTTTCTTATTTTTTTCAAAACTATAATAAGTACCACGGAAGCTACACTTACGCCAAGCGCGATTATGTGCGTTCCACCTATTTGAGACAGTAAGGCTTTAGACAAGTTAACAATACCACTGCCCTGACTTATCTGCAAGCCTAAAAGGTGCTTCATCTGACTGAGACCTATAATAATAGCCGCAGCAGAGGTAAATCCACTTATCACTGGTTTGGATAATAGATTGGTAACAAACCCTAGTTTGATAATACCTAATGAGAGCTGTATTAAGCCCATAAAAGCTGTAAGCAAGAGCACAAGTGTGAGATATGCGTCTGTTCCTTGATTAGCCATAACAGATATTCCACTTGCTACTAGCAATGAATCCATGGCTACCGGCCCTACGGACAGCTGCCTAGAAGTACCGAAAATCGCATAAATCAACTGAGGAAAAATGGCGGCATAGAGACCAAAAACAGGCGGGAGACCAGCGAGCATGGCATATGCCAACCCTTGCGGAATGAGCATAACGCCAACAGTAAGTCCTGCTGTTACATCTCCTTTCAGCCACATGGACTGATAGGTAGGTAACCAATCAAGAATGGGAAAAAGTCGCCTTAGCACCTATTTAAAGTTAATCGAAATCAAAAGTAGCAAACTCATAAGGAAGACTTGTAACTTAAGTAACATACCATCAAAGCACCTCTATCCTGTTACGGTACTGCTCTATCTTTCCATCACGTTCTAGCTGCTTCAGTAACCTTGACACCACTACCCTTGAAGTATTGAGTTCACCCGCTATTTGCTCGTGAGTTTTGTTGATCACAAAGTTTCCGGAAGCCTGCTGCTTATCCAGTAGGTATTTATAAAGTCGCTCATCCAACTTCATGAATGCGATACTATCTATTGCTCCTAGTAGCTCCTCAAAACGAACCTGATAAGAATCAAAGACAAACTTTCTAAACGATTGATACTTCACAATCCACTTGTCTACCATCATCATCGGTATCATCCAGAGCACGGAATCCTCCTCCGCAGCAACATAGATAGGCTTTCTTTTACCTTCTATACAGCAAGTAATAGACATAGCGCAAGTCTCTCCACCCTCAAGAAAATAAAGTAGGATTTCCCCCCCTTGCTCATCATGTCGAGATACTTTAAGCGTACCTTCCAAAACGAATGGAATCTCATCTCCTCCACTATTTGGATCTATCAAATACTCTCCTGTCTTCACCTTCTTGGATCGACCAATGGCTTCAATTTCTTGTATTAAAGCATCTTCAAAACCTGAAATGCTAAGAATCGTGTGAAGTCTAGAATCCATAATAAAATCTTTGTTGCTTTATAAATCAGAACTGTTAGGTCGGTGCTTGACAATTGATTCTTAGAGAATACATAATCCGAACACCGACTTCTCTGGTTAATCAATCACCGATGGGAAGATAATTGGTATTGAAGTGATAATCCTAAACACTCAATGAAATACCAAAACTCACTCCAATGATCCTGCCTTTTTATAAGTCATGTAGCACAATGTAAACCAGCGGATTGTTGAAGCCATATTTAAGTGCCCCAATAGGTAATTTCAAATTTGAGTGGTGCAAGTGACCAAAAACCAAAGTAAAAATATGGATCAAGAGAAAATTAAAAAAACATGCAGTAGAGATCCAACCAAAAACCTTTTGAAATTTGGTTTGGTATACGCGCCATGGTTTGGCTTTGGTATTGACAAAATTACCGTAAGTGATAGAAAGACAGCAGAAATAGTCCAGTTTTTAAGCGGAAATAGCAATATGACAAGGCATTAAATACACATTAAAACGTAAACAAACTAGAACGAAAGTGATAGAGAAAGCCCTCATGAGGATACTTGAAAGGTATTCTAATATTGCTAGAAAATCACAAGTTCAATCTTCAGAAAGCTATCAGGAAACCGAGTGCCAAAATGAGACCACCCGGCCTGAGTACTGCCAGTAGGTATTCTTCATTTTGTGTTAAGGTGGAACCATCCTTCACTTCGTAGAATTTGCTACCGCCTGTGGGTGCAGCATAGCCAGATTCAAGATAAAAAGCATTGCCACGCTTAAAAACCCATGTTTTGTTGATAGTCAAATTCAAAGATCCAACTGTTAAATATTCTAACTTAACAGTCCTACTTGTTCCAGCTTGATCTTGTATCTCCAAATCGATTTCTTTTATCCCAGGGCAATGTGAGTAACCTAGTCCCAAACCAAAACCAGTTTTCGTTAGGTCTTGAAAGTTTAAACCAAAACTTAGTTTACCTCCCCAAGCACCAAGACCAGCACCCATTCTTAAGCTAAATTTCTCATGGAATGGCATCATTGCACCTAAGCCAATCATACCTGTGTAATTATCTACTCCCGTGCTCAGCGCCAAATAAAACTCAGGGGCCTCAATGTCGTTTGTGGTCATTTGTGACACTACGTATTGGGCATTAACTCGATAAGTAGCTAAGGTTAGAAGTATGAGGATAAAAAATCTAGTTTTGTTAGTCATCATGAGAGTCATTTATATACCTCAAATATATTAAGTGTTTTCGCTTAACGGGTTATAGATTTTTGACCTTTTTTAAAAAAAAATTCACTTCAAAATTTAACCAGCGTATTTGTCTAAGGATAAGATTTTGGACAATCAACCTGGGTTAACTTTGAACTCATGAACAGCAAGATGAGGTATTTTGATCGAATTGTGAACTCGGCAGAACTACCTTCTATTTTTCCTGATCCTTTCTCAGGTGAAATCCATCCACTCTGTAAAGAAGCCTCACAACTATTACAAAACGATATAGCTGCTCGAAATTGGACGCACAACTTCGGACTAGACTCTCAAAATGATATTAATGTAATTGGCAAAATGTTCGGAGTGCTAGTAGTTGTTGACCCACTTGGACAAATCGGGTTCCTTGCAGCATTTTCGGGGAAACTTGGAGAATCAAATCATCACAAAGGATTTGTACCTCCAGTATACGATGTATTGGATAATGAAGGATTCCTTCACGCAGGGATGCTCACACTCACAGAAATAAATAAGACCATAGCGGAGTTATCAAAATATCATTCCGATGCATCAGCACGAAAAATTGAACAACTCAAAATGAAACGGAAATCATTTTCCATTGAGCTGCAAGACCGAATTTCTGATCATTATCATTTCCTTAATGGAAACATAGAATCAAAAAGCCTAAGAGAAATCTTTTTAAAATACGCTCATAAAAATGCCCCGGGTGGAGCTGGCGAATGTGCCGCCCCAAAACTCCTGCAGTTTGCGTTTCAGCAACGACTAAAACCGATATCCCTAACAGAATTCTATTGGGGGAAATCTATTCACTCTGATCAATGGCAGCATCTGCAGCATTACCCACCATGCGAATCTAAGTGTAGACCCATATTGTCTTATATGCTGAGAGGCATTGTCTAATCAATTGTGATTAGAGGATTCTTCAATCAACTTTTTCCCTAAATTTATATCATCAATCAAACGCACTTCCAAAATGTACAAGGACATTATAAGTTACGAGCTAGCAGAGGGCGTCAGATTTGAAGATTTGAAGAAAGTAGCTGCGTTGGTATCAAAGGATTGGATGCAAAAACAAACTGGTTTCATCAAATGGGAGATCGCCATGAACCAAGACGGAGCATATCAAGATATCGTGCATTGGGAATCCAAAGAAGCAGCGAAAGAAGCTGAAAAGAGTATGGCAAATATGCCTCACGCAGCAGAATGGTTTGCCTGCTACAAGCCGGGCAGTATTTCCAGCAAAAATCTCACGACGCTAGCTTCATTTTAGTTTAACCATCAGTTTATTGAAAGCATAAAAAAAGCCGACTGAAAATGAATTCAAGTCGGCTTTCCAAAACATAATCCTATTTTTTTAACCTCTCAGTCTCTTAATAATCTCGAGACCTTCAGCACACTTCTTAGTGATGAAGTCAAAGTCCTTATTTGCTAGGACTTCTTTAGGGAAAAGCTGTGAGCCCATTCCTACACAATGCACACCTGCTTCGATCCACCCTTTTAGATTTGCTTCGTCAGGAGAAACGCCTCCTGTAGGCATGATGCTCGCATAAGGAAAAGGTCCTTTCACTGCAGCCACAAAGCTAGGTCCACCTACCTGAGAACCCGGGAAGATTTTCACCACTTCAGATCCTAATTCATGTGCTTTAACTATTTCTGTTACAGATCCGCATCCTGGGCTCCAAGACACTTTTCGCTTATTGCAAATCTTGGCCATTTCTTCATCTACTATTGGAGAAACGATGAAATTAGCACCAAGCTGCAGGTACAATGCTGTAGTAGGACCATCAATGATAGACCCCACTCCCATGATCATTTCTGGACAAGCCTTCTCAGACCATTTTACCAACTCTGCAAACACTTCATGTGCAAAGTCACCACGATTGGTGAACTCAAATACGCGAACGCCTCCTTTGTAGCAAGCCTCAATGACTCCTTTACAAAGCTCTACATCCTTATGATAGAATACAGGGACCATACCTGTTTCCTTCATTTTAATTGCTACGTCTATTCTTGAAAATCTAGCCATTTCTACCAGTTTAGTATTTTATTAAAATCATATTGTTCGGGATCGGCAAGGAACTTCCGTGCCGCTTCATAATCTTTTTCCGTGAGGTAATGAAGGTTCTCAAAATAGAGTTTCGCTAATTGTGAATCCATATCTACCAACCTCGGTGGTATTTTTCCATTTTTATCTTGAAAATCAGAAAGGTACATCGGAGAGATATCACCACGTGAATTCGCTGTAACGATACATCCAGTGATACCCTCATCAAAAAGTTGCTTCACTCCCATCCCAAGAAGTGTACAAAGTGTCAGATCGTAACCAATTGGTCTACAGCATCTCAATTCATACCCGAGCTCAACTGGTCGGCTTTTAATTTCTATTCCCAAGCCCTTCAATTTCTCCTGAAGGAGAATATTGAAAATATTGGATTTACTCACATTACCGAGCTCCGGATGTCCGTGATCGTCATAAGTAAAATGAATACCGCAATTCTTGAGTTCTTCTTCATCCAAAACGTGGAATACTCCTTCGCTTACCAAAGCAACACCATAATAAACACCCATAAGCTTTCGCTTAATCATAGAAGAAATCACCATATTGATGATTTTATCAAGTGTCGGTTTTGTTTTATTGAACATCTCAGGGATAATCAACATAGGATAGTGACAGGCTGATGCAATACCGAACGCCAAATGACCAGCTGTTCTGCCCATAGCGGACATCACAAACCAGTTGTGACTGGTACGTGCATCTTCATAGACTGTATTGCCAATCCTAACACCTTCATCCTTTGCCGAGTGGAATCCAAAAGTTGGATTTCTATCTAGCAGTGGCAAGTCATTATCGATAGTCTTTGGAACGTGAATATTCTTTACATCGAGGTTTTGAGTCTTTAGAAATTTGGAAATCCGATTAGCTGTGCTTGCGGTATCATCCCCTCCTATCGTCACCAAAAGCTTCACATTGTGCTTTTCGAAAAAAGTAGTGTTGAATTCACTATCCTTTGGCTTATGACGACTCATTACCAAAGTAGAACCACCTCTACTGAAGATTCTGTCAGCATGATCAAAGTCAAATTCCTTGATGTCTGGGTCTTCAGAAAATAACCCTTTGTAACCTTCATGAATACCCAATACCCTATAACCTTCTTTAAGAAAGACTTTTGCAACGGTACTTACTACCGTATTGATGCCCGGAGCAGGTCCTCCTCCACAAATAATAGCAACAGATTTAGTCATAGTTTATTGAAATATGGAAAGGGCCGATCGTTCTTTTAAAAAACCAAGTAAAATTCAGATACTTTCGATCGACCCTATTCCAATGTTTTGATATTCTATTAATTAACGCGCAACACGTCCTGATGCATCTCCTCCCATCAGCTTCTCAACTTCAGAAACAGACACGAGGTTAGCATCACCTTTGATGGTATGTTTCAAACAAGAAGCAGCAACTGCAAAGTCCAGTGCATTTTGGTCATCCTCAGGGTATTTGAGCAATCCGTAGATCAAGCCTCCCATGAAAGAATCTCCACCACCCACTCTATCTACGATATCAGTGATTTGATACTGACGAGTTTCGAGCATTTTCTTACCATCATAAAGTACACCAGCCCAAGTGTTATGTGATGCTGAGATAGAGCCTCTAAGTGTTGTTATTACTTTCTTGGCTTTAGGGAATTTCTTCATCATTTGCTGACAAACTGAAAGGAAGGCTTCTGCTTTCACATTGTGTCCGTCAGTCTGTACGCTGATACCTTCTGGCTTGATGTGGAAATGCATTTCTGCGTCTTCTTCATTACCCAATACTACATCGCAATAAGAAGTCAATTCTGTCATGATCTCTTCTCTCTTTGCGGCATCACAAAATTTCCAAAGCTTGGCGCGGTAGTTCAAATCTGTAGAAATGGTTACTCCCATTTCACTGGCAATCTTCACCGCTTCCAAACATGCATCTGCTGAGCTTTGAGAAATAGCCGGAGTAATACCAGTCCAATGAAACCACCCTACTCCATCAAATACCTTTTTCCAATCCACCATCCCCGGCTTGATTTCTGACATTGCGGAGTACGCTCTGTCGTAGACTACTTTGCTACCACGGGAAACAGCACCTGTCTCAAGGAAGTAGATCCCTAGTCTATCCCCACCCCAAACAATATTATCAACACCAACTCCACGCTTACGCATTTCCATCATGGCACATTCGCCAATATCGTTTTTAGGAAGTCTGGTTACGAAATCTACCGGTACGCCGTAGTTGGCCAGTGATACTGCTACGTTAGACTCACCTCCACCATAGACTACATCGAAAGAATTGGCTTGTGAGAAGCGTAAAAAACCCTCTGGGGCAAGACGCAACATGATCTCCCCGAATGTGACTACTTTTTTCATTTTTCTAATCTTTAATTTTTTCCGTGTACGTTAACGGAACTCATCAAAAAAAGACCTTCAAAAAGAAGGCAGTCATGACCGTGTACGATAACGTTTCCCTCAAAGCTAATAGAATATTGTATATTCGCAAAATATATTTCTTAGGACAGGACAAATAGAGATGGCACAAATCACAATCAAACAAATCGCTGAACAGGCCAAAGTTTCGGTTGGAACAGTAGATCGGGTCCTGCACAACCGAGGTGAAGTTTCAGAAAAGACAAAGGAGCTTGTTTTGAGAATAGCCAAAGAAGGGAACTATACCACCAATGTTTTCGCGAGAAGTTTGAAGCTCGGTGGGAAGCTACGAATTGGAGTCATTTTGCCAAATGATAATGAATATTGGCTTACCCAACAGACGGGCATTAGAAATGCTGCTGACCAGTATAGTACACTAGGTATGAGTGTTGATTTTTTCACTTTTGATCGTCACAACAGAAACTCCTTCATAAAGCAATCATCTATAGCATTAGAGAGCAACCCACAAGGCATCATCATGGCTCCCCTCCTTCCCACTGAGGCCTATGAGATTTGTGCAAAGATTGAAAGCAGCAACATCCCATATGTATTTGTGGATTCAAACCTTTCAAGAGCAAATGCTTTGTCATTCATTGGTCAAGATTCCATACAAAGTGGCTATCTCGCAGCTAAGCTCCTCAACCTTGGTCACAAACAAGGTCACAGAAGTTTGATCATCCGATATACAGATTTTGATAGTCTCAATAAGACATTAGATGAACGGATCGAAGGATTTCGAAAATTCTATGAGGAGAAAGGATTTGACGGGAGTCTAATAGAAGAAATAATCATTGATAAGAGTTTTGAGGGATTGCATCCTTTCATATCTCAATTTTATGAGAGAGATGAAGCGATTAATTTGTTCATCCCTAACTCTCGTACACACCAAATAGCTCGAAACGTAGCGAAATTCGGAAAAAAGAATCTTAGCAGAATCATCGGTTACGATTTGGTCAAAGACAATGTGGAATGTCTAGAGAATGAAATGATTGATTTCATCATTCATCAAAATCCATATGTACAAGGTACGCTTGCTGTGGAATCACTCTATAAAAAGTTGATCCTGAATACAGAAGTACCACAAAGTCATTTCATGCAGCT
The DNA here is from genome assembly GCA_964351625.1 of uncultured Marinoscillum sp. Classification (GTDB taxonomy): domain Bacteria; phylum Bacteroidota; class Bacteroidia; order Cytophagales; family Cyclobacteriaceae; genus Marinoscillum. The sequence continues at coordinate 9,902 of CAYGOV010000031.1, read as the reverse complement.
CGACATAATCACAAAAGAAAACCTCATGTATGGGCAATAGCTTACCGACATGAGGTTTAATATATTTTGGTCCAAGTTTATTTCAAATCCAAGTCTTGAACGCTTGAGTTAAATTCAGGACTTAATTCATTGAATCGGCTTACCATTTCCTGTAGTTTTTCCGGATTACCTTTTGCCAAATTCACTTGCTGACCTAGGGCATCCTTCAAAAGAATAAAAAAGAGGCACTCAAAAGTTGATTGCCTCATTCTCATTTTATCTAACTAAGATTTGTGCTCAAATAAGTAGAACAATCCTATTTGCCAGCCCCTGTTGTAGGCGTTGGAAGCATTGCTATCATTGATATTGGTCAACCCATAATTGTATCGAATGTCGAAACCAAATCCTGTGGAAGGCTTCACATAACTCATCCCCATAGCGATCGATACGTCAGTGCTTTCATAGGCCGATTTCACATCTGTGGTATTGTTACCCAACACTGATTTGGCGCTAGATAGTATGCCCAATTGTGGACCGGCTTCAAGTCTAAAACCATTATCAAACATGTATTGAAAAAGAATCGGAATATTGACATAGTTCAAATTCAGATCCACATTAGATCCTGCTACTTTACGCTGAGTGCCTTGGCCAGAGTAGACAATTTCTGGTTGTATGGCAAATTGATCTCCTATATGAAGGTGGGCGAGCAATCCTAGGTTAAAACTGAGTTTAAGTTCATTTCCGCCACTGTTATCACCTTCGATGTTATAGCCATTGAGGCCACCTTTGATTCCGATGTTTGCGTGTTGCGCTTTTACTGCTTGGGTAGTGATTAAAAAAGCGATGATTAAATAGAGATAGGGTTTCATAGTTCTGTGTTAAGTTGAAATCACTTCAAGAGCAGATTTCAATAGTGAACCCAAATTTCAATTGATTTGCAACCAAGATTGTTACACAATGAACGCTGAGAATTACATAATTCACAGATAGCGAAGTATGAAGGATGTGCTCATCCTTTAGAGCATTGCCAAATGAGCAATTCTAAATAAGCAAGTGGAGGAATGAGTGACTTGACATTAAATCCAAAAATCTATACTGACCGATTACCTTCAGACTGGGCTGCAATCCTCATTTCCAAGGATCGAATTTGCCCTTCATGTGTTCTTGGTATTGGATGATCAATACCTTTTGAACTGGCTGCTTTTCAGTACGGGATTGCTGGATAATAGGCGCAAATCCATATTCGTGGGAGAAGTAATATGTGAGGGAGCCTTCCTGATAAATGGAAGAAAAATATTGGAAAGAAAAACCCAAATCGACTAACCTCTCCTTTCTCACCGTGGCTTTACCGTCGGGACAGAGCCTTTGAAGTATGGTTCTATTCTTTCGGATCTGTCGGTTCACGGCAGCTATGATCTTTTCGTTTTTTCGCTTGTTTTTGTTATGAAAATTGGCCCTACACTGGCTATCACAAAATCTTTTGTCGATTCTACCTGTAAGCGGCTTATCGCAAGTCTGACATTTTTGATTGTCCATTTTTGAACTGATCTATTTTATCCGTATTGATATACGCTTAGTTACGTAACTATTCGTTTATAAACAAACTTAAGGTTATTCTTTTGTCGTGGTTTACCAAATGAAAGCTACCGCCCTAGAGAGACAAATCACTTTGAAGCACATAGTCATCGATGACCAGCGCATGATTGGCATCAAATTTTATCCCGACAAGGTGGTGCATGCTCTAATCAAGACACTAGACAATCCTCGCTGGAGCGAAAAATTCGGTTTGGTAATCGTTCAAAACAATTCCAAAAATCTCAGTGATATTTTTGATAAATTCAAAGGAGTTGCTTGGGTAAATTGTCAATATTTCTTCACTAATAGACCTATTCACAATGGAAACGAGGTTTTATCTGTGGATGATTTTAGGAAAAGAAAACCAAAGTCCAATTGGAAATACTGCCCTGAGGACTTTTATCAAAAGCTAGAAATCAGAAAATATAGTATTAACACTGCTCGGGTCTATATCACCATGTTTGAGCGATTCATGAATCACTATAGACCTATAGATAACCTAATGGCCCTTGGGGAAAATGAAATTAGCAGATACCTCCAATCGCTGGTATTGACGAAGAAATCCGACTCATATATAAATCAATCTATCAATGCTATTAAGTTTTATTATGAAGTGGTTTTGGGAATGCCTAATCGCTTCTATAGTGTGGAGCGACCAATAAAAAGGGAGGCACTGCCAAAAGTAATCAGTAAAGAAAGTGTACTGAAAATGATCGAAGCTTGCCACAACATTAAGCATAGATGTATCATCAGTCTACTCTACTCAGCAGGATTGCGCAGGTCAGAATTGCTCCACCTCAAAATAAGTGATATTGACAGTGATCGTATGACCATAACAGTACGTGAGGGCAAAGGTAAAAAGGATCGAATCACGCTTTTGAGTAAAAGACTGCTAATAGACCTGAGGACCTACTATAAGTCTTTTCGCCCTAAAGACCTGTTATTTGAAGGCCCTCATGGCGAGCCATACAGTGAAACTAGTGTGTCCAAAATAGTGAAAAGAGCTGCCCAAAAAGTGGGGATTAACAAATCTGTATCCCCTCATACGTTAAGACATTCATTTGCTACTCACCTTTTAGAAAATGGAACAGATTTGCGCTATATACAAACCTTGCTAGGTCATACCTCATTAAAAACAACAGAAATTTATACACATGTAGCTGTAAAGGGTATAAACAAAATAGAAAATCCCTTAGATTTATAATCCAGACATAAGGCGAATATGTGACATTTCGTCACATACCCAATTGTTATGGACAATTGGCCGTCATGAAAAAATACGTTTTCCTTATAACCATTTTAACTGCTCAACTTTCTTCATCTGCATGCGATTGCGGACGAATCAAGAACCTTCAAGAGGCCAGAACAACATCCTACGAAGAATCTGATTTAGTTTTCATCGGGCAAGTGGTTTCACTTGGCGAGAACTTGCAATACAAATATGAAGGGTGGTTCGACAATCGAGTTTTCGAGATTAAAGTTACCGAACCCTTCAAGGGAGCGAATGTTGGAGATATCCTTAAAGGACGCTCCTTAACAAGTTGCTCAGCTGCACCTGAACCTGGAATATGGCTTATTTATGCGAACATAGACGATGAGGGGTTCATAACATTTTCGTACTGCGGACTGTCTCGCGCCTTTAACAAACCCGAACGAATCTTCTTCGATCAGTATGTCGTTCGACCTCCAACTCAAGCAGAACTGGAGAACCCGCAACCGAACGATGACTTAGATTGGGCAATTGAACTTGCAACCATCAAATTACAAGCTGCTAACGACCTAAAAGAAGAAGTCCTCTGGCTGAGAAAGCAGAAATAAAAGTCCATAACAAACACTATCGGTTATGTGCCAAACTGCATCTTTGCCAGCTTCATCGGGACTTGCCCGCTCCAGTGTACCTTCTGATAATTCATCGCTTTTGGAAACTTTTGTGGTTCTGGATTTAGACTTGTGGAACGCAGTTTTTCATAGATACCGTAGTGCTTGTGGTACACTTCCGCTATTTTAGCTGTACTTGCCAACTGTGGGCACACAAACCGATAGTTAGGCGTTATAGGCAATTTGTGCTAGATGAAATCAATACTCTTTTTTCTACTCTTAATTTGTTCAGTTTCATACTCAACTGCTCAAGAACAGCCTGAAGACTTCAAGATTATAAGTCAACTCTTATTTGAACTGGAACAACGGAATTGGTTTCCTGACGACATTTATCCGTTAATGCCGCCACCACCTGAATCCAGAGAGTATTTCATTGAACTTAGAGACGATTTAACTGCTAAACAAGCAGACTCACTTTTTACAAAGATTGAGAGCCAGTATGAACAATACTTGAAGACTATCGCTGAACGAGAGATCGATAGTTCTTTTATTTACATGGCAACAGACAACAGTTTAACTACTGGAAAATGTAAGTGGTGTGGAATTAGACCTGACACATTACTTAACGTCCCAAAATATGCCAGATACAAACAACTAGCCAAGAAATGGAAGAATGGAAAAATGAAAGACTTAGAAATTCCATTTGATGAGCTAAACTATAAAGGAAAATACCGACTAAGATCTATTGATGAATTTCCACCAAGAGAAGAGATGTATAACGGAACTCTTAACTTCCTTAGCGGTGGTGAACTTGACTTTTCGAGATTCTACCATAAAGATGATTTGGGTTTAATTTCATTTTCCATGAGTTACTGCATTCGAGATTGTGCTGCTAGCTATCTAGTATTGTATGAACAAAAGAACGGAGAATGGAAAATTTTCGACATTATTCTCCAATGGATAACATAAAAGCCTATAACAGACGCTGATCGGGCATATGTCTTAGTGCTTTCTGGCTGGTTTCAGTGCAACTCGACCGTGATATCTGCCGTTGTGAAAGGGCGGTGCTTTCTACCATCTTTTGTGCGTAGGAGATTTTGACTTTCGGAACGCAGTGCCATTTGGAACCGTTGTGAGCTTCAGCAGATTTCACTACATTCGTGCTTTTCACTAGCTGCGGACATACGCCCGATAGCTGGTCGTTAGCTACCACTGCAGGAATGGAAAGAATTTCACTATTAATTTTAACAACACTGCTTTTTAACTTTTGTGAACAAAGTTCCAACTGTGAACAATCCAAGACTTATTTAAACGGGCTCGGTATTGCCCACAGAGAACTCAGTGAGAATAATCCTATTGACAGTGCCTACGTGAACTATGTCAGATTTGCTCGAACTTTTGTAATCGACTCTCTTCAACAAGACATTAAATGCTTCCAATATAACTTCTCTGCAGATATCCGTAACAACAAGGCTGTGGGTGTAGTAGAACTTTATGACAAGAGACTTGAGATTGCAGAGAAAAGTCCATTCAACGACTCCATTTATTATCGGTTGAACCAAATACATAACCTCTATTTTGACTCAACTGGAGTTTATCTTTATAACAGGTGGGTATCGGATACAGAAGAGGAATTTGAAGAGGACGGGGAAATGTTTAAGAAACTGTAGAACGAAATAACGGTAGCTAACAAACGCTCATCAGGCATGTGCCATGGTGCTTTCTGATAGTTCCTGAGTTAACAAACCACTACACTACCCATTCTGTTAGTTCATCTCCCGCCCCACCTTCCATCTTTCTGGACTAAGACTTGTATACCGCAGTGCTTCGTAGTTACTGTTGTAGGGGTTGGGTAGTTTCGCTACTTTTATCGGTACTTACCAGCCGTGGGCACACAGCCTGATAGCTGGTCGTTGTGGGTAATGCCCGAACCGCATATGAACAGGATAATCCAACTAACCCTCATGCTAACAATTGGATTCAGCTTAACAAGCTGTTTCGGATTATTCGATAGTGGCTCTGACCGAATTATTGGCAACTATCATGTCCTCTGGATTGACCTACAAGAGAATCAAAGCATTTCGGAAAAAATTGAAGGAACCGAAGGATCTTATGTTGAACTTGTTTCCGAATATGTGTATGAAGTTGGGCACGATGATAACTTTATTATCGCCAAGCAACATCCAACTTCGGGTTTTGAATCGGGATATCAGATCAACACCGAGGTAACTAACTATTTTCTCATTGACATGAACGCTCAAAAAGACAAGGTAACAGGGCCTCTATCACTTTCCAAATTTGAACAATTAAGGAAGCAACTTGGAATCTCAAACATCGAATTTGACTTGATTTATCCTGAAACCTATAAATGAGACAGAAGCGAATACTAACGGCTATTTTGTTCATAATAACAGGGTGGATTCTGAACGCCTGGGCTTGGACAACTTCACTGGGGCATCCATTGAACACTATCATGCTATTAGCAGGAATTGGAGGAATAATTGCAGGAATCATCCTTCTGATTAGGGCATTGACGAACAAAGCACATACCCACAACAAGCGCTAGCAAGAATGCGCCAAACTGCCTCTTTGCAGGCTTCAGTGCAAACGTCACCATGAATCAGCCGCTGGGAAAGTCGGTGCTTTCTAACTATTTCAGCTCGCAGGATTTTTCTCTTTCTGTACGCACTGCCTCTTGGATACTTTGGAAGCACCGGCAGATTCATTAGTTTTATCTGAACTTGCTAAGTTTGGGGCGCACTCCTGCTAGCTTAGCGTTGTGTTTCATTCGAAAAGAACCCACCACACAAACAGCACATTTGGTTTTTGCCGACACGAAAGCCAATGCTAAAAAAACCAAAAGAGCTGTTTTTTTTGCCAACGCTCGACAAAAAGACGAGATAGTTTGATTGAAAATTAAAATATTGTCCGTAATTTTGTCCGTGTACGCAAAATCGTCCGTAAATATGGCAACAATTAATTTTTATCTCGACAAACCAGACAAGAAAGGTCTTGCTCCCATTCATCTGCGAATTAATTGTAACGGAAGTCAAATCAAATTGGCTACCGGACAGAAAATTGCAACAGAAAATTTTGACAAGAAAAATCAAAAAGCTTTAAACTATTCAGCAGAAACGGCTGAAATAAATCACTATCTGAACTTTTTAAAAGAACGAGCAGACGAGCTTTTGCACCACTCTAATAAAAAAACATTTTCACAGGAAGAAATCAAAGAAAAACTAACCCAACATATTGAAGGGTACAAGGAGAACCATTCTGTAAATATTGTAAAAGAGCAAGTTTCGCTTTACGGGAAACCTTTCACTTTTGTAGATTTATTTGCTGGAGCTGGTGGATTCAGTGAAGGATTTCTGCAAGCAGAAGTTAATAATAAGTTTTTTGATTTTATTGCTGCAAGTGACATAAACGAAAATTGCGAATTAACTCACGTAGTTCGTTATAATCATCAACTCGGACTAAATGCTGAATTTTTAAGGCAAGATATTACTGAACCTGATTTTCTTGACAACTTTCTTCAAAAAATAGGAGACAAAAAAATAGATGTTGTTTGTGGTGGACCTCCTTGCCAAAGTTTCAGTCTTGCTGGAAAACGAAAGAAATTTGATAAAAAAGATGATTTATTCTCGCATTATCTTGAAGTAATCAAGATTTTACAGCCCAAGTATTTTGTAATGGAGAATGTCAAAGGCATTCTTACAAAAGAACAAGGAAAGATTAAAGACCTAATTATTCAAGAGATTAATTCAATCGTTGATACAAATGAAATTCCCGTTTTAATTTCTTTTATAAGAAAGATGAAATCTGACAAAAACAGCTTTCTTCTTGAATGTATTGTAAAGCGAGTTGAAATTGAAAAGCTAAGAGATGCGGAAATAGAAACTGGTCGAGAAGAATTTATTCGATTTGTAGATTCTAGATTTAAGCAACTTACTCCAAAAATAGCTGACTACAAAACAAGTAAAACCGATTCCAGAATAAACACAATCAGACACGGATTTAATATTTTGGCACGTACTAAGGAATGGGAAAAACTAAAGCGTGATATCATCAAAGAAAAGGATTACTGTAATGTTGACGGTGATGCCTTTGTTGAACAATTCACTTCATTTTTAACACATATAAGTTCCGAAAGTATCATTGCACAAATAGAAAATGCGTTCAATGAACTGAAAGTACCTGCGACCTATAAAATAGATTGCAAGGACATAATCACAGCATTGAAAATTTATACGGCATCATTTGATGAAACTGTCGAAACTCTCTTAAGCATTTCATCTGCAAAGGAACGAGAAGGATTGAAAGGTATTCTAGAAAGCATTAGGCTTTACAAAATTGAAAAACCATTTGTAGCAAATGCTTCCAATTATGGTGTTCCTCAAAATCGTGAACGAGTACTTTTTATTGGTTGTAGAAAAGACCAAAAATTCATTTCCGAAATACCTCCAACTGTTAAACCAGAAGAAAAAGTAACTGTATTTGAAGCTTTATATGATCTCGACTTTATCGGAAACAACCAAGAAGCTCACCATTATGAATTAGTTGATATTTCAAAACAGTTCAATGGAACAGCAAAAAAAATGATGAGTCTTCTTAAAAAAAGAACCATTGATGGAAAAGAAAATTCTAAGTCTGGTAAATCGTTTGCCGATTGGTCAAAAGAAGGTAGGCTAATCGAAAGATATAAGCCTCAAACCAAGCCTATTTATGTTCGGAATTTTGAAGGACTTCAAAAAGGAGAAAAATATTTTGACATTCTCAACAATCACAAAACAAGTAATCAAAATGATGATGTTGTTAAAAGGCTGAAAATCATTTTAGAAAATGGGGATTACAAAAAGGCCCAATGTGAATTAGAAGAATGTGGTTTGTCTTCAAATAAAAGAAATTATAACGTTTTAAAACCAGATGAGCAGAGTTCGACCATAATGACCATTCCTGATGATTATGTTCATTACAATTCCCCAAGAGCATTAACCGTACGTGAAATGGCTCGATTACAATCATTTGATGATTCATTTGTTTTCCAAGGCAAACGTTCAACTGGTGGAAATAACCGAAAAACAGAAGTCCCTCAATATACTTTGGTTGGCAATGCGGTTCCTCCATTATTAGCAAGAGCAGTAGCAACAGAGATTTTAAAAAATATTAAATGAGAGTATTAACGCCAGCAGAACAATCCAAAATAAAGCTACTGACCAAAAATCAAGTTTCATTGACACTTATTGAACCGACAGAAACAGGTTTGAAAAAGTCGATAATGGATGCAACGGGTTCTGTTAGGAGTTTTTTGAAGGAAAATAATATTCACGATTACGACATTCAAGGTCAAGGTCCTGAAAATAAAGTACAGATTGACTCAAAGATTTATGAAGATTTCCGCACAATAAACTCAACCGCTTCATTGTACAGACCACAAACAAAGAAAGGCGACCCAAGAATCTGGTTTTCTGGACTTACAAAGGTTGCCAGTCCGAATGATATTGTTGCTTTAATCTTCTATTCTGGGTCGTTTCACATTTTCAATTTAACTCAATTAAATGTTGAATCTTTATTGAACTCTAACCTTGTAAATCCTTTGAAAGAACTTGTTGCAGAGATTAATGGTAAAGCCAGTGAAATAGCATTTGAACTGCTGACAATGTTGAGAAAAGTTGCCAGTTCAGGACCTATTCCATCAATGGTTGCAGCTGACACTTCTGTTGGGAGAACTTTGGAAACCGCATTGGGAATTGACATCAATTCATCCAAACAACCTGACTACAAAGGGATAGAACTAAAATCATTTAGAAGTAGTCGAACAAACAGAAAAAACTTGTTTGCACAAGTACCTGACTGGTCATTAAGTAAATTCAAAAGCTCGGCAGAAATTTTAGATGCATTTGGTTATCACAGGGAAGATGATTTTAAACTGTATTGTACAGTATCGGCAATAACCCGAAACTCACAAGGGCTATCGTTAAAACTTGACTCTGATATTAAACAACTCATTGAGAATTCAGATAAACCTGAAGTTGGTGACTTTGTAGTCTGGACTTTGGATACACTTCACAGTCGTTTAAAAGAAAAACACAAGGAAACATTCTGGGTTGAAGCAGATAGCACCTACATAGATGGACGGGAACATTTCCAGTATTCACTTGTAGAGCACACCAAAAAGCCAATTACATCTCAATTCGACATTCTTGTTGACCAAGGAATAATAACCCTCGACCATTTAATAAAAAGAAACTCCAAAGGGAAAGTAGTAGAAAAAGGACCGCTATTTAAAATTAAACCAAAAGGACTTGACTTGCTATTTCCTCCGAGTGAAAAATATAACTTGATTTAGTATGCCAGACCCTCACAGCCATACACATTGTCAAGTCGCTCAAAGCCAACCGCACGAACCAAGACTTGCCAAAGAGTATGTCTGCCCCAACGCTGAAAAACGAAATGAAAAATAAAGAACGAAAACACAATTGAGTAGACGGCCGTGAGCCATAAGCCCACGGTGCGCCTCTCACACCACC
>CAYGOV010000030.1:0-37833 GCA_964351625.1 uncultured Marinoscillum sp. | reverse complement strand
TTGCATTATCACTATCTCGCGAGTCGCCGACTTGGAATGTTAAGGTGATTAACTCTACTGGGGGTATATCGACGATATCATTTGAGAAGAAAGAGTGTGACTATGTTTCTCGAGAGGGTTCCATAGAGGTAGCTCCTACGGATTTAACATATTCAATCCCTGGCCAGTACTTAATAGAACTGACAGCTATCCACGCGAATGGGAGCAGGGATGTGAGTTATGATACGATTACGGTCTCAGATCAGACAGCTCCTGATATTAGCTTCACGACTACTAACCAATGCTTGAGTAATGCAAACACTTTTACGATAACGAATACTACTGGTGACATTGTTTCTTACAGCTGGGACTTTGATGGAGATGGGATAGAGGACAGTACGGAGCCTAATCCAGTAAATCAATATGCGGGAGTGGGGAACTATGTGGCGAAGGTGAGCGTTAATTCACCCAATGGCTGTGAGAACTCATTCACGCACGTAATACTTATCTATCCTGAGCCACCAGTTCCAAGTTTTTCTATGGCTAAGTCTAGCTACTGTCAGGACGAACCGATCCAGTTGGTCAACACGACCTCAGATGGGATCTATAACAATGACCTCACCTATTATTGGATCGTTCCAGGTCTTGATACCATTGTTTCCAAAGCTCCAGTCATTTCATTTGATCAAGCAGGTACCAAGACCATTTCAGTCTATTCATCTATCCCAGGATGTCAATCTGCTACTTTTTCAAAGACCATTAATATCATAGTTAGTCCAAAAGTGGCATTTAGTTCCACTGCCGTATGTTTTGGAGAGATTACCACCTTTACCAATAGCTCTGAGGGCATCACGCATCTTTGGGATTTTGGGGATGGCTTCACCACTAATCTTTACCAACCAAAGCATTACTATCAAGCGCCTGGTATCTACTCGACTACCCTTACAGAGACCAATAGTAATGGCTGTCAGACGAGTCTTATAAAAGATGTATTCGTAGGAGCCACGCCTCAGCCGCAGTTCGAGTATGATTTGGTGTGTGAGGGCACGGAGGCCATGCTTACGGATGTTTCTATTGTGAATGGAGCGGATATTGTTAGCTGGGAGTGGAGGGTGGATGAAGAAATGGTCAGCAATGAACGCAATCCCAATATTCTCTTCTCCACTCAAGGCAACAAGCAAGTTTCGCTGCATATCTTCTCGTCGAGTGGGTGCGATGCGGAATACTCCGAATCAATAGATGTGCGGGCTAGTTCTCAAGTTGCGTTCGATGTGCAAATCGCATGCATAGGGGAGCTTTCTAAATTGACAGATGTCACCAAAAGCTCCTCTGTCACAACCAGTCGAACTTGGATAGTAAATGGTCAGAAATTTGAAAAAGATGATGCAACCATAAATATGATATTTGATTCTGCTGGGAGTTATACAGTGAGTCTCATGATTGACAATGACAACCTATGTTCATCAGAGCTCACGAGGGTTATTGACATACCGGCGTTACCACAACCGGATTTTATCATCGGTAGTGTTTGTGATAATGAAATTTCAAGTATCTATGATGCTACGCCTCAGTTTGCGGATCCTGTAGTTTCTCGTGCTTGGTATTTTGAAGACACTTTCATCGGTAATGGGACTCAGATTGCCATACCACCTAAGCCTCAAGGGCAATATGAAATCACTATGATCGCCCAGACCCGGAATGGTTGTACAGCGAGTTTTTCTAAGTCCTATGAAGTTTTAGAAAAGCCATATCCTGCTTTTAGTGCAAACAATGATTTTGGGGTACCCCCTTTTACCATAGACTTTACAAATACAAGTTCAAACGCCTCACACTATACTTGGAAGGTAAATGGCGAACCTTTCGCCAATGAGATGAATGCTAGCCATACTTTTAATACTTATGGCAATTTTACTGTACTACTAAAAGCCGAAAATGATCAAGGATGTGTCGATAGCGTTACCTCGATCATTCGGTCTGTCATGCCGGTAGTGGATATGGGGATCAGCCAGATGCAAGTATTCAAGGAGTCTGGAGGAGAGCGAATCCTCCTTGAGATATTTAACAATAGTAATTTGCCTGTGGAAACGTTCGATGTGAAAATCGATTTACAAAATGAGTTACAAATTTCCGAAAGGATAACCAAGCGTATCAATGAAGGAAAAAAGGCGCTAATTAGTCTGAATGTGAGTGTGCCGATTGGGTTTAATTTGGAATACGTGTGTGCGGAAGTTTTGGCGCCTTATGACGTGGTAGATCAAAAGCCAGAAGACAATGAAACATGTGTTAACCTGAACCTTGAAACGTTTTTCGAACCAGCATTTCCAAACCCTACCAAATCTATTGCAGCGATTAGGATGATCTTGCCTTTGGAAGGAGATGTGGAGCTTTCGGTCATTGATTTATCGGGACAGCTCAAAATTCGAGAATCTTTACCTGATCTCCCTTCAGGGCTAAATACATTCGAAGTTGATCTATCTAGATTGGATGCGGGCACTTATGTTATTACCATCAAGCACCCAGATGGTGTGAAGCATTCTAGGGTCATTAAACAATAAGCTTCTTTTAAGGGTTTCAGCAAATTGGTTGTTAAATGTGAGAGAATTAATTTAATAAATCCAAATAATCATAATTAGTATTACTTTTGTAGCAAATAAAATTTGGAAATGAAGTTAAATTCGATGCACTTGAAGTTAGATGAAATAGATCGTAAGATTTTAGAGATACTTCAATCAAATGCTAAAATTACCAATGCGCAACTTTCAAAGGACATTGGACTATCACCTGCTCCTACTTTGGAGCGTGTGAAGAAGCTAGAAAATTCTGGAATCATCAAAAGTTACCATGCGAAACTGGATACGGAGCGTATTGGTCTTGGGGTTCATACTTTTGTTCAAGTCACTCTGAAGGGCCACAACAAGAAAAATATAGATCTTTTCCTCGGAGAGATCAATTCAATTCCTGAGATCATAGAATGTCACCATATTACCGGATCAGGCGATTTTATTTTAAAGGTCATTTCTAAAGATATCGCTTCTTATCAGCGATTGATGCTTGAAAAAGTAAGTGAAATCGAAGTAGTAGATAGCTTGCAGTCTATGGTGATTCTTTCTACATTCAAGGATAGCAAAATAATGCCTGTGCCATTGTCATGACCGTTCAGAATCTCATTTTATCTGAGGAAAAAGTTAATCGTATCATCAAGCGCATGGCGTATGAGATTTACGAGCACAACTTCGGTGTAAAACAGATTGTGATTGTAGGTATCTATGATAAAGGCTTCCTGCTTGCAGAACGTTTGGTTAGCCAACTAAAGACAATCAGTGAGGGAATCAAAGTAGAATTGGTACGACTGGACATTGACAAATCACACCCAAGATCTGAGGAAGTTTCGCTGAGTGTTGAGCTTAAACAACTAAAAGGTCGCGTGGTGGTTCTTGTGGATGATGTGCTCAATTCAGGAAAGACAGTCGCCCATAGCATGGCGGCTCTGATGCAAGCAGAGATCAAAGCCATGCAAATCGCCGTATTGGTAAATAGAAGCCACAAAGAATATCCTATTTCTCCAAATTATAAGGGCTATGAACTTTCTACCACCATCGATGAGCATGTAGAAGTGCGTATAGATGAAAAGGAAGTAGGCGTATATCTTTATTGAGGTGGTCGTAGGTATTGACTATGGAAGTAAAATGGCTGGGACCACAGCCATTTGTTATTTAAAAGAAGACCGATTGTTTTTTTCGACCAGTCAAAAAAATCGAGATGCCGATCAGTTCATCTTTGAATTTATTACCCAATTGCCTAGCAAAGCTAGAATCTATCTAGATGCTCCGTTATCTCTCCCTGGTGTTTATCGAGGATTGCCTTTATACGAAGATTACTTTTATCGTGAATCGGACAAAGCAGTTAAAGCCATGTCGCCAATGTTCCTTGGAGGACTGACGGCAAGGGCAATGAAGCTTGCTACTTCATTAAAGGCTGAAGGTCACGAAATATTAGAGGCTTACCCTGGAGCATTTGCAAGAATTCTTGATTTGAAAAGGCAAGGGTACAAAGGCACCAAAGAGGAAATTCCTAAAGCTTTAGAACGACTTCAAGAAAGCTACCCTAGTTTAATTTTACCTACAGATTTGGCTTCTTGGCATGGAATGGATGCCCTGATTGCATTTTTAATAGGTTGTCGGCATCAAGAGGGCAAGGCAACTATTGTCGGAAACGAAGAAGAGGGTTTGATTTATTATTGAGTGACATCAAACCTGCAACTAAAGTCATTATGTGCTAGTTAGCTCAATTTTGGGGTGGAACTATATCACCAACCAGCCACTAAATGAAACAACAAATTCTTACTTTTATACTGGAGACATAAATAATTAAGAGCATGGTAACAATATTGAAGCACGGCGCAGAAAAGAAAACCATCCAATCTGTTTTGAAAAAATTAGGTAAACGGAAACCTAGTAAGGTTATAGATGCGAGTAAATATTGTGGTAAAGTGAACTTCAAAGAAGATGGGTTGGCTATCCAAAGAAGAATGAGGGATGAGTGGTGAAAAGCTTTTTTTAGATACCAATATCATCATATACCTACTATCTGGCGATGAGACAATTGCAGATCTTATTGATCAAAAGATAGTGTATGTTTCCTTTGTCACTCAACTTGAGTTACTCGGCTACCAACACATATCGTATGAAGAGATTAGTAGGGTGAGAGAGTTTTTATCCGAATGCGTAATTGTTGATATCAATGGAGCTATCAAAAATATGGTAATCGATTTGCGTCGAAAGTATAATTTGAAACTCCCAGATTGTATCATAATTGCTACTGCATTGCACCTAGACCTCCCGTTTATTACTTCAGATAAGGAATTTAATAAGGTAGATGAGCTTGAGACGGTTATTTATGAAAAGGACTAACTAAAAGGATTGGAAAGATTCTTTAAACTATTTATTCGCATTTAAAACCCACCTCTTAATCTCCTCCCAAGAGGAGAATATATGGTCTTATTGAAGAAAATTCAAAGTATCAAAAGGTCATTCATTGCAGATGTAATCATCTACACATTAACTTATTGGCGCTACGCGCTTAGCGCAAAGCGGTTTATGGAAAAAACTCAATAATCTTTATAAAGCTCCGGTCTTCTTACAAGCATTTCCAAACTAAGTCCCACGAGTGCCCCCATTGTTTGGCATTGCAAAAATTCTTTGTCCTCATAAAATTCTGCTAATTCTTTGCTCAGCCGTAAGATGTTTTCGGGCGTTGAGAGATTCTCTTTTGCCATAACTCCTAGCAAGTCGTCTATTCTAAATTTTTCTACACGGATCCGATTGGCAATCAAAGAACGCTCCTCTCGCTGATATTGACGGACGCTTTCGGGTGTGAGCAGTTTCAATCCTATAGAGATCAGCGGATTATTTTGTTTGAAATATTGGGGCAAGTAGATATTGCGTCTTCCCTCAAATGACTGTTGATCAAAATCAATCGCTCGCAAGCGGTACTCTACTTCTTCAAAGTCAGGCGTAATGTCAATCACAAAATTACTTGAGTGCATGTCACCCAATAACCGAACAAAGCATCTCTCATTGAATTTCACAAATTCCTTTGCCAGACGAATGCCATTAAGGTTTGGGTCTTTCAGGTGACTTTTTATGAATTGCTCCGCTGGAATTCCCACAATATGTTCTTCGATAAGTGTTTCTTTATGTACCGCATAGCTGATTCTATTTGGGGAGAGAAGGTGCTCCAGTTCTAGGCCATACAGCCTTGATGCATCGGCGTTTTTGATATAGAAATAGTCAAAATTGTCATTGATGCGGTTCACGATGCGCACACGAAAAGGCTGGGTGTTTCCATATACGCAAAGATCCACGCGATCCACAAAAAGATGCTCCATCACTGCCATATCGCCATTAGCCTTTATTATGGCATAGATTTTCTTCAGCGCATAATAGATGTCCGTCATTTCATCCTGAGGATAAAAGACTGTCTCCCAATGGGTATCTTTTCCGTTGCGGTCGTAAAGAGGGATGGAATTGTTGTAGCGTAGGAGCGATTCATACGCAACTGGCAAGTTAATGTCACGATCGTATCTGATCAGGTATTGTCGTAACGCTTCGCTTATTTTATAAGGTATTTTTTTCTTACTGATAAGTGCCATCAAGTGAGGTGTTTGATAAAAATGTCTTCAGCTTGATCCGCCCAGCCTTTGAATGAATCTTGTACATCTTTATGATGTGGAATATAATCGTACAATTTCCCAATATCAAAAGTCTCACTGGCTATACCAGCTCCAGCTTTTTCAGCATCAAGCGCATTGCAAGCTTGTTCGAAATGTCCACCCACGGGCACCATCATCACAGGTTTGCCTAGGTACATTGCTTCACATACGGACTCAAAACCTGCAGTGGTGACATAGCCTTTAGCACTGGACATATATCGAATGAAAAGCTCATCATTTAGCTGATGGTAAGTCAGCGTGTCATCTATTTCCCATGGATTTTGGGCCTCCTTTTTATCCCAAAAGGCATGAATTGACTGCTCGGGATACGAATGGTGAAATGTATTCATTTCATCTGCATATCCAGGATTGACCATATAGACCAAGAAATGATCTCCTTGACTGATCACTGTCGTTTTCACTAGTTCTCGTAGGAGGGGAGGTACAATCACGAGCTTTTTTCCTTTTCCTTCTTCTGGGTAAAAAGACAAAGCAAGTAGCTTGCTGGCGCCAAGGCTCGTCACTTTATTGCCCATGAGCATAGAGATTCTGTCCAAAGTTTTGCCCGTGGGAAACTGAAAGTCGGGATGGCCTAAAAGATACTGATGCCCAATGCAAATCAGTTTGGCTTTAGGTCTCTTTGAGAAGTAATAAAGGCCACCAAGGAAATCATAAAAGTTGATGATGACATCTGGTTTTTCCTCTTTAACTATCTCATCAATTTTCTGAATGGACTTTCTATAGACTGGTGCTTTCAGCAAAGAATAAATTACCGTCCTCAATGGCTTCACTTTCTTGTGATCTTTGTCCGTAACGAAATTTGGACTAGGCAAGGAAACCACCGGTGCCCCAATTTTTTCTGTAAAGAAAGCTGGGATTGACCTCCGCTCGCTAGATCCGACGATGACACTACCAATCTTGTGACCGTTCTTGCGCAGAATATTAGCCAGTGAAAGAGCTTGTGTCATATGCCCTCTGCCTTCGCCTTGTATGATAAATAGGTAGTTCAAGTGCTTCTAGATTAGAAGATCAAGTTAGTGATTTAACCCAAAATTCGCCTTGGTTATAATTACCGAAAAGTTAGGTGTATGCTAAGCTTGGGATACTCAATTCTCTAGTTACGCAGAGAACTTGAGTGTAAACTCTGTACCATTGTTGATAATCGATCGTACTGAAATGGCGCCTTTATGGTTGCGCATGATTTGCTTGGAAAGGCTCAATCCGATACCTGAACCACTTTTCTTCGTAGTAAAGAATGGAATAAATATCTTCTTCAGTGCCTCTTCTTCTATACCCGGGCCATTGTCGCGAATACTGATGATGGCACCACCTTCGATTCTCTCATGCGCGATGATTACTAATGATTTTGGTTCTTCCCTTTCTTCATCCAGCTCGGCAAGCGCTTGAATTGCATTTTTTACAATATTGATGACGACCTGTTCGATTTGTTGCTCATCTATATTGATACAAAGTTCTTTCGGTATTTTCACTTCCACTTCTACTTCGCCATCTTGAATGTCATTGCGCAAGAGCGAAAGGACGTGCTCCACTAATTCCTTCACACAAACCTTACTGATATTTGGCAAGGTGATCCTAGTCATGTTCCTAAAATCACTTACAAACCGAATGAGACTCTCGCTTCGTCTGTGAATGGTGTGTAAAGCCACATGAAAGTCTGAGATTTGCTCGCTGGTAATCTCAGCAATACCTTGCCCTTCCTCTTGCCATTCTTCCATCTCGGTTTCGAGTGTACGAGCAAGGGAGGAGATGGGCGTAACGGAGTTCATGATCTCATGCGTAAGTACCCGGATCAGATTTTGCCAAGCTTCCATTTCTTTCTCCTCTAATTCACTCTGAATGTTCTGTAGGGAAATCAATTTGAAAGCTTTGCTCTGTAACGTCAGTTCTATCGCATAGATGGCCAGCTGGACTTCTTCTTCGTTAGATTTGGAAATCTTGATCAAATCCCTACCTCCCGTTTTTAATTGGCGAAGTGAAGTCACTAGTTGATCATTTACGATCTTCAACTGGCTGATATTTTTCACGTGTTTGATGCCCAGAAGCTGCTTGGCTGTGGTATTGATGATTTGTACTTCGCCATCTTCATCGAATGTAATAATCCCTATTCCTACATGCTGAACAATAGTTTTTAGATACTGATAGCTCGCTTCTTTTTCAGCACGGATTTGTCTGAACTTTACAATTACAGCATTGAATTCTTGATACAAAGCATCAAGGCTCGTACCCTCTTTTCGGTCAGGGTAAGTATGCGAAAAGTCATCCCATTTGATGCTTTGCAAAAAGCTTATAACTTCCCGATTAGACCTTTCAAGAAATTGATACAAGTAATAAACCTGCACCACTATCAGGATGGAAATAAGGATTCTGCTAAACGCATAGCTATCGGTATAGAACAGACTTGCAAATAGAAAAATCGAAATGCAAAGCAGTAAAATCCTGCCGATAAGCTGATATTGGAACTTATTATAGCCCATATTTTTCTAGTCTGCGGTAAAGGGAAGCACGAGTCAGTCCCAATTCTTTTGCAGCTTTCGAAATATTGCCGTTGTATTTATTGACGGCTCTTTGCACCACATTTTTTTCTACATCGTCTAGGTTGAGATTGTCGGCTTCTACAGTGGTGGCATTCTCAGCCTTTTGAGCTAGGAAAAAGAAATCATCAGGATTGAGCATTTCTGTGTCGCTCATAATGATTGCTCTTTCGATTGCGTGTTGTAACTCACGTATGTTACCAGGCCAGCTATATTTCTGCAGTTTCTTAACAGCTAGTGGTGAAATCTTGTGGATATTCTTACGATACTTCTGATTATATGACTTCATAAAATGCTCAGCCAAGAGCGGAATATCATCTATGCGATCGCGTAGTGGAGGCAGTTGAATCTCTACGGTATTGATACGGTAGAGCAAATCCTGACGAAAAGTGCTCTCACCTACCATGTCATAGATAGGCATATTGGTAGCGCAGATTAGTCGTATATCAATGGGTAAGGCTTGATTGGAGCCTATTCGTGTTACTTCTCTCTTTTGTAGCGATGTTAGGAGTTTGGATTGAAGTGGTAGGTTGAGATTGCCAATTTCGTCCAAAAACAATGTGCCATTGTTTGCTATTTCGAAGCGACCTGCTCGATCTTCCTTTGCGTCTGTATAAGACCCTTTTTTGTGTCCAAAAAGCTCACTTTCGAATAAGCTCTCGGTAATAGCCCCCATATCTACACCAATGAAGACATTGTCTTTTCTTAATGATTTTTGATGGATCGCCCGGGCTATCAATTCTTTTCCAGTGCCATTTTCACCAAGTATGAGGATATTGGCATCCGTGCCAGCTACTTTGTCTATGATTTTGAATACATCTTTGATCTCTTGGCTTTCACCAATGATATCTTTAAAAGCTTGATTGCTGTCTTCTTGTAGTTGCTTGCTAGTTTGCTTTAGTTGCGTTACTTCTTTGTAAGACTCTTTTAGCTTGGTCGCACTGTTCAGCGTAGCGATTAGTTTTTCATTTTGCCATGGCTTCAGTACAAAATCTGTTGCTCCAGCTTTAAGTGCCCTAACCGCCATCTCCACATCACCAAACGCAGTGATCAAAACAACTACTGCTTGCGGATCTTTGTCCAGTATTTGTTCCAACCAATAAAAGCCTTCTTTACCGCTGGTAATGTCCTTACTGAAATTCATATCCAGCAAGATCAAGTCATAGGTGTCATTGTTGAGTAGGAAAGGAATCTTCTTGGGGTTTTTTTCGATCAAGACTTCCTTGGCGTGCTTTTTAAGTAGCATTTTAGCTGCTAACAACACATCTTCATCATCGTCTATGATGAGTATTTTACCTAATTCTTTTTCTAATGTCATGAATATTTTGATTTACGAGATACATTTTGCCAGAACTGTGCCAATACCCAAAACGGTCTTTTAGCCAGCTCAGAGTACGTTTAGATACTGTTTAATGTTCGTAAATGTACACTAAAAAATTACTTAGTGTTCCTATTCGTACAGTTTTAAATAAGAGAGGTAGGGTAGACCTACGCTATATGGTAGCTCTGCTTTGAGTTTCTCAAATTTCACCAGAACGTCAAGATATTTGATCATTGACTCAATGTACTTATCCTGTTGGATATTGAGTTTGAAGAGGTCACTCTCACCATTTTCTAAGTTGAATACCTCTGCATTGAAGAGTTGATCATAATTCTGGGAGATCTCCAAATATTGCTGGGTAAGCCTTTCATTGGTTCGCAATTCTGCATAAGATGCTTGTACATCAGCGATCACTTCTTGTCTTGTTTGGTTGAGATCAAATCCTAAAGTTTCCTGATAGACTCTCGTTTTTTGCAGCTTTCCACGTTCTTTTCTAAGCAGAAGCGGGAAAGACAGGTCCATTCCAAGTTTGTAATTTTCTTGCCATTCAGGTGTTGAGATTCCATCATTATTAAAAGGCGCATCAATCAAGCTATAACTTAAGTTAATTTCTGGCTTTAGACTTTCACGGTTCCATTGCTCTTCCACATCAAGTTGAGCCTGCTTGGTAGTGATTTTGAGGATTTCCGGATGATTCACTTTTGCCCATGCTATCAAATCGGCGATGGTAGAGTCAGTAGGTACCAACCCAAATGCCTGCTCACGAGAGGGCGCTACCGTTTCGGGTAGCTCCATCGGGATATCATCTCTGCCCCATAGGTGCACTGAGATACCTAGTCTAGCTTGGCGCAAATCCAATGTGGCTTTTTCGAAATCAGCCATTCTCGTCTGTAGTGTGATTTTGGCCTGAATAGTATCCATTACTGACACTTCACCGAATTCATAGTCGAGTTTGACTCTTCTAAATACTTCTTCTGCGATATTTTTGCTTTGATCAATTAAAGCAAATTTAGTGTAGGCATGAAACCACTGCCAATAGCTTTTAGTGATATTGAGCAACGCTTTATTTGCCATTTTCACTCGCTCGGCTTCTGCTAGGGAACCATAGAGTTTGGACTGCTGGACTAAAGCCCTTCTCTCGTCGATAAACAAGCCTTTGCCGATGGGTAAACTAACTCCTGCTGCTACTTGCCAGTAGTCTGTAGCCCCTGCCACGTAGTTTTCTGGATTCAGATAATCTCCTTGATTGCGATAGACTTCCACTTTGGGGTCTATAGGGAACCATATGGGTACTTTCAGGACGTTGTAAAACTTGTCGTAGTAAGTCTTGTCCTTGAAGTTTTTTAGGTCGTAATTGGACTGGAGCTTGGGGTCGAATTCCCCGCGAGCTTGTAATAGCTGTGCTGCTGCAAGGTCATCCTGCAAAGCGGCTTGCTTTAGAATTGGATGGTTTTCTGTTGCAAGCGTTATGAGATCGTTGAGATACAAATACGTCAACGTATCTGACTGTCCGTACGTGGATAGACAACTAAGTATGAGGCAATATTTTGCAATTATTCTCATTGCTTAGGAGCTACTGTCATTTCCCCATTTTCATAAATACTAGGAGGGAAACCGTTGAGTTGTCTCCATAGCTCAAACCAAATCGGAACATCATTAAGCATGACCCACCCTTTGATACCGGAGCCCATTCTAATCTGCTCTGGCCAGTCTTCTAGTTCTGGGTCGTGCGTCACCAAGATCCTGAAATACCCAGGCTTGCTCTCCACGCGATCTATTACTTGAACCACACCTCCAAAAGTACCCACAGAGACGTTTGGCCAACCAGAAAATTGCAATGCCGGCCAGCCATCAAATTCGATTCGAACTTTTCTTCCTGTAGAAATAAAAGGCAAATCCATGGCTTTGATATACATTTCTGCTGCTTGATCATGGGTCTCTGGCATAATGATAGCCACGGCTTCCCCTTCTTTGATCGTTTCACCAATACCTGATTTAAGGGCGCGCACCATATATCCTGATTGTGGTGCAATTATTTGGTATTGCTCAGCACGGATTTCCATATTGGAATATTCGTTTAGGATTTTGGCCAATGATCCTTCTGAATCTCGCAAATCAGAAATGGTAGCATTAAGGTCTGATTGAGCCTTACTTATCTTGTCAAGATACTCTGCCTCTGTCCCTGCTATGTTTACTTGCGCATTGCTCAACTCAGCCTTGCTCTCTAGCCACTTGTTCTCGGCAGAAATGATTTTAGACTTACCTTCTTGATATTTAGACTCAATGTCTTGAAACTTGGTGAGAGGAATATTTCCTGCCTCATAGCGCGTTTTATTTCGCTCAAAAACACTCTCAGCATTGTCGTAGGCAACTTTTATGGATTCGTAGTACATGCTGTCACTCTGCAATTTGAGCTCAGTTTGTCTCAGCTTGTTTTCAGCCTGCTCAAGTTTGATTCTTGACGCATCCCGCAACGCGGCTACTTGTCTTTTGAGTGCATCTATTTTGTCACCTTTTGCATCTATACCTTCTCGCTTCGCAGTGATTTGCTCTCTCAGTCGGAGTAGTAGATTAGGGTCAAAGAATTTTTCTTTGACCTCAGCAAGTGTCAAGATCGTGTCTCCTTTTTGAATGTATTGGCCTTCTGATACTTTCCAGTTAATGATCCTACCAGCAATTGCACTCTCGATGGTCTGTGGTCTGTTTCCTGGGTCAAGGGCTGTCACTTTACCTGTGCCTCGAATATTTTGCTGCCAGGGAAGAAATAATGATAGTAAAGAGATACTGATACTGATCAAGAGTACCTTGGCCAGCAATCTGCCCATACCTGGTGTCTTCAATGTCCGCAGTGAATAGAGCTGGGACTCGTCCAGTATATTTTTATTTCCGTCTTCAGAGATGTTGAGCATCTTAATAAATATTTTTTACGATTTGTTCGTTTTTCAGCACATTTTCAAAGCTATCATCTATGAGTATACTGCCATTTTCCAAGTAGACGACACGATTTACCGCAGACATCACCAAAGGATCATTAGATACCACTATCAGTGTCCAATTATTCTTTGGATTCAAAAGCATTTCAATAAGACGCAGGCGCTCATATTTGGGGAAATCCCCAAAAAAATCATTTAATATCAATAAATCTGGTCGTTTCGCGAGGCATCTGGCAAGGATCAGTTTGTTGATAAATGAGCTTGAAAAACCTTTGCCGCCACTTAGTACCTGTGTTTCAAATCCATCCTTCAAACCATAGATTTCATCTATTAAGCCCACTTTCTCCACTGCATCTATGGCCACTTCCATATCTGCAAAAGGTTTACCTAGTAGTATATTTTCAATAATTGTGCCTTCAAAAATATCATCACGTGAGACGTTCTTTCCTATTCGGTCACGTAGATAAGTGCGATCCAAATCTCGAAGGTTGTACCTATTAAAGGTAATGATACCTTCATACTCCGTATGAATCCCAGCGATTACGTTAGTGAGGGTGGTTTTTCCTGAGTTGCCATTGCCAGAAATGCATAGGGTCTCACCATGAGCTATTTTCAAATTGATATTCTTGATGGATGGACTACTTGCGCCAGGATACTTATAAGAGACATTTTTGAATTCAGCAGAGAGTCCATCGCTTTTTAATTGACTCATTGGGATATCTATACCACCAGTTGGTTCTAGTGGCAAATCGGTCACATGTGCGATTTTATCGACCGCTGTAAGCATGTCGTAAACCACATCCATGTACATAATTATTTTTTCCACTGATGCGAGGATCAAAATAATGATCACCTCACTCGCTACGAATTGGCCCAGGGTAATTTCCCTATTTACAACTAAGAGCGTACCAATGATTAACAAACCACCAGTAATGATCGCTTTAAATAGAAGGACATAGGCATACTGACCTATCAGTACGCGGAAATGAATGCTTCTATTCTTTAAATAGTTGTTGACATTATAATCGGTTTTCTTAATAGGTAAGGTTGTATTTCCAGACAGTTTGAATGAATAAAGTGTGCGCGCCATTTCTTCCAACCAATAAACCACCTTGTATTTATACTTCGACTCTACAATAGAAGACCTCAAACCTTTTGGACCAGTCAGGTAGAATATCGTAAAAAGAATACCTACCAGTACAAGTCCAAAAAACACAAAGAATGGGTGATAAAAAGACAACAATACCAGTCCAAAAAGGATTTGAATAATAGCAGTGGACAGGTCGATCAAGAGTTTTGGCAAACCTTTCTGCAAGGTCAAGACATCAAAAAAACGATTCATCAGCTCTGGCATGTGCAAGTTCAGCACAGATTCCATCTGAATTCTTGGTACCCGAAAGGCAAATTCAAATGCCGCTTTTGTAAAAACTCTTCTTTGTAGGTATTCCACAATGGTTATTTGGAAAACTTGGAGAATACCAGTCCCCAGCACGCCAATGATGATAAAGGCAATGAGTACATAGACTGAACTGAAGATGACACCACCACTGATCAGCTCTATAGCTGCTTGGATCCCGAGAGGCAAACTTAAGCTTAGGAGACCAATGAGTGCGGCATACACATATACATAAAAGATATCTTGCTTCTCGGCAGCTAATAATTTATAAAGTCTTTTAACTGGGGAAATTTCCTCATGAACAGAGTCACCGGTTTTTTGATCGCTAACCAGACTTTGATAGTCAAATACTGAGAGAAAGATTACTTCTAGCTTATCAGTGCAGGCTAGGTCTAAACTTGATAATTCTTTCAGTGTATATACCTCAACTCCCGTCTTTCGGATTTTTTTGATTTCGAAATGTCTCCTTTTCCTTTCGATGATTATTGGGCAGAGTTCGTCATCTTTTCCAAATACGATCATTGTGGCACTAAAATCCTTGGTAAACTCTAAGAAAGCATCTTCGATGAGGTGCTTTTCCAGCATGATCATACCTGCATCATTGGAAGATTCTACCAGATCTCTTATAAACTCTGTAAGCTCTTCATTTTCATAGTTCCTATCGGCATTATCTAACGCCTTGAATACTTCACTATCTAAGTCGAGCTTGAGAATATCTGCGCACTCGTGGATGGTGTCTTTTATTTGGCGATTATTCATTCTGCGATGGTTTTAAATACCAAATTTTTCAAATAATAATAGATAGAGGAATGAATTGTCTTATCATTTTTCACCTCTGTGAGTGATGGTAAGTGGGTAGCAAAAAATAACTGCTGATTAGATGCTTCTAAGATAGTGCTTACCAACGAATGAGGATATTCATACCTAGGGTTGATTTCCTTGATAGTTGGGGCTATGGCATTGCATAGACTTTTATAACCTTTGAAAAGTCCCTCTTTATTGTCTTCATCTACTTGCTTGGTGAGATAGGTTTTGTCTGATTCTGCCGTAACTAATCTGGCAAGTGCCACTTCGTCTATATCGGGAAACGCATCGTCTTGTATTCTTTCCTCACATATAATTTTTAAGATTTCATCTAATCGATCGGATGGATTTACAATATGATATGTTTGAAATTCAATTTTGTATTCCAACCAAGCCCAATACCACGTGATCAGGTATACCAAAAGTCTGTGCTTGTTATCAAAATATCTATAAATCGAAGCTTCTGTTGATTCAATTTCTATTGAGAGCTTTCTGAAAGTAAATGCCTCAAAGCCAAGTTCGTCGATCAACTTAATGCTTTGTTTGACCATTTTTTTCCCTAGTTCGGTAGTCTGTGGGTCTTTGAGATAGAGAATATCACTTAGTTGTATCTGAAGGACAGCCATATATTAATTTGCTATTTTATACAATAGTAATACTATCAACGAAGAAAGTGATACTTTGTTGTATCGAAGTAATTTATTTTAGAATGGAGTGAATTGCTCTTTAAATAGAATCTTGGATTAGGCTCGAATTGATATTTGCTCACTCAATTTTGATCGAATACGGACACTTCGTGTTCCATTTTGTACAATTCTAGTTTAGATCTCAACCTCATAATATATATAGATGACTGATATACAGATATATAGGTGTATTGGCATTTTAATTGGCATGCCGTGCCAAGACTAGACAAATTTTATGGACCGAAAGATTGAAAAGAAAAAGTGGACAGTAAAGAAGCTGCTCACATGGGGACTATCAGGGGCCTTTGTTATTTTCGTTTTGTACAGTTTCATTTTTGCTGATGGCGGCTCTCGCTTGAATGTGGAACGTGAAAAGGTCAACGTTGCAACAGTGGTAGAGGGTGAGTTTAGGGAGTTTATACCGGTAGATGGATCAGTGATGCCTATCAAGACTATTCGCCTAGATGCGATAGAAGGTGGTGTTGTTGAGAAGAAATACTATGAAGGTGGAATTCTTGTAGACGCAGGAGATACCATTCTGAAACTTTCGAATAATGATTTGCTGCAAAATTTTGTGCGGGAAGAGACACAGGCATTTATCCTAATGAATAGTCTTGAAAACACAAAGCTTAGCTTGAAGCGAAATCAGTTTGAGCTGAAACGTAATGTGATCGAAATGGATTATCAGATAGATGCAGCAAAGGATTCTTATATGCGAGGTAAAGAATTATATGCAGAGAAAATTATTTCTGAGCAGGAGTTCCTAAAACTGAAAAGAGAATATGATCGCCTTCAGGATGCTAAAGTCATTCAAATTGAATCATCAAGGTTTGATTCGCTAAATGCTCGCCTTCAGATAGCACAGGCAGAAAGTACTTTGAAGCGAACACGGGACAATCTGGAGATGATCAAGAAAAATCTAGACAATCTCTATTTCCGTGCACCGATCTCAGGAAGTTTAAGCACGGTAAATGCCGAGGTAGGCGAATCAATCAGACCAGGACAGAACATTGGGCAGATTGATGATATGAATGGTTTTAAAGTAAGAGCATCTATAGATGAGCATTACATTGCTCGAATATATCAAGGTCTTGCAGGTACTTTTGATTTTGCTGGAGCTTCCTATCAGCTCTCAATTTCAAAGGTTTATCCTGAAGTAGCCAATGGATTATTTGCGGTGGATATGGTATTCACCGATGAGATTCCAAGTGGAATAAGAAGAGGTCAAACTTTGCAAATAAGATTGCAATTGAGTGAAAATATTACTGCTGTACAGATCCCTAGAGGAAGTTTTTATCAAACAACTGGTGGCAACTGGATATTCATCCTCACTGCTGATGAATCAGAAGCGGTCAGAAGACAAATTAGGCTTGGAAGACAAAATCCAAGATTCTATGAAGTCATAGAAGGCTTGCAACCTGGCGAGAAAGTAATTATCTCTTCATACGAAGGATATGACGACAAGGACAAATTAGTTTTTAAATAATAAACCACGACTTAACGAAAAATAATCTAAATAATGGAAAATTCAGAAGCACTCATCAAAACCGTAGGACTTAAAAAGTTCTATTACACAGACGAAATAGAAACCACAGCCTTGGCTGGGGTAAACCTTGAAGTAAAACGTGGCGAATTTGTCGCCATCATGGGACCATCAGGTTGTGGTAAATCCACTTTGCTAAATATCATTGGTCTATTGGACAACCCATCTGAAGGACAGTTTCATTTCACAGATCAGGAAATCTCGACTTACTCCGAGCGTAAGCGTGCAGAGCTTCGCAAGGCCAATATTGGTTTCGTATTCCAGAGCTTCAATCTAATCGATGAGTTGACAGTTTTTGAAAACATCGAGTTACCATTGATTTATTTGAAGTATTCTTCAGCTGAGCGCAAAAAGCGAGTAGAAGAGGTGATGGAGCAAATGAAAATCATGCACCGTAGAAATCACTTTCCTCAGCAGCTTTCTGGAGGTCAACAGCAGCGTGTTGCCATCTCAAGAGCAGTAGTTGCTAAACCTAAGTTGATACTTGCCGATGAGCCAACGGGTAACCTTGATTCAGCCAATGGTCAAGAGGTAATGAACCTTCTGACTGAGCTTAATGAAAATGGAACTACTGTGATTATGGTGACCCACTCACCAATGGATGCAGAGTATGCTCATCGTGTGATTCATTTGTTTGATGGACAGATCGTCTCCGAAAACATGAATGCGAAAGAAAACGCGTTGGTTTAATTTATCAATCTGGATTAGTAGAGGAAGTCTTCTGGCTTCCTCATTTATATTTTAGAACACCATTATGAAGAAAATACTTCTTGCTGTAGCCTTAATGTGGAGTATCGGCGCACAAAGTCAGGAGAGTGTGAGAATACTTACACTTGATGATTGCGTGGAGATGGCTATGAACAATAATATTGGTTTGATGAAAGCCAAAAATGGTGAAGTCATAGCTGAGTCCAACCGCATGCAAGCGATCTTCAATTTCTTCCCGTCTGTAACTGCTGGGATAAATTATGATTTCTTCTTTGGTAATTTTTTCGATACCAATGCAGCTCGTCAGGTTTCGGCTACTACCAGTAGTTCAGCGCCTAACATTTCTTCAAGTTTGACCTTGTTCAATGGTTTTTCTAATCAATACCGATTGAGCCAAACCAAGCAGAGGATTATTTCAGCTACTGAAAATACCAAAAGCACAGCGCTACAAGTAGAGGCCGATATTATGTCTGCATATCTGAATGTGATTTTGGATAAGGAGAATATTACGATTGCTCGAGAGCGAGTGGAATTGCTAAAATCACAACTTGAGCGTGAGGTAAAACGCGAGTCCGTTGGAGTTGGCAATTTGGAGTCAGTCTATAATTTCCAAGGACAGTTGGCGAATCAAAATTTGACCCTCAATAACTTGGAAAATAAGTTAAAGCGTGATTTATTGACGCTTTTTCAAGCAATGCAGTTAGATCCAAATGCTGGTGAATATGAAGTTTTAGGATACGAA
This sequence comes from uncultured Marinoscillum sp., assembly GCA_964351625.1. Lineage (GTDB taxonomy): Bacteria > Bacteroidota > Bacteroidia > Cytophagales > Cyclobacteriaceae > Marinoscillum. The sequence continues at coordinate 18,958 of CAYGOV010000030.1, read as the reverse complement.
ATTCAAGAGGAAGATTTGCTATTAGAAGCAGCACCGTTCAGCGAAGTGTTGGAATCTTGTATCTCCAATAATCCTACATTGAAGTCGGCTCAGGCAAATTACCTCGCAAGCAAGTACACTTTAAAGTCATCTAAAGCTCAGCGTCTACCTACAATTACAGCTTTTGGTCGGATAGGTTCAAATTATTCAACCAATGGAGCAAGAAATCCAACAACGGGAGAGTTTTTACCTGATGCCACATTTGCAGATCAAATGACATTTAATGAATTTGAATATGTAAATTTTTCAATGAGTATTCCTTTATTTACTCGTTTCCAAACTACAGGACAGGTTCAGGTAAATAAAGTAGCTATGATCAATGCTGAACTTGATGTCACATTGGCAATGAACAACGTTACCAATTTGGTACAAACAGCATACCTTGATCTGGTTTCAGCACAAAATACTTATACGAGTGCCAGAGAAAACTTGGAAATAGCAGCACAAACTTTTGATTTCATGAAGAAAAGATTTGAGACTGGGAACACGGATTTCTTCACCTACATGGAGAGTCTTAATAACAAGAACAGAGCGCAATTAGAGTTAGTGAACTCTAAGTACAGCATCGTTTTCAGACAGAAAATCCTCGAGCTTTATCAAGGCTCATAGATTCTTTTCATAAATAAGCAACTCATTCTTTTTGATAAAAAAGTAACGGTTTCCTAACTGGAAATAAGCAATGCAGCTTGCTTCTGGGACCACTTTAATGTCTATGGTTTTGCCAGTGAAGCGATTTAGCTTGACTATTTCTCCGTCCCTTATAAATTGAATTTCGTCTTTCGAAATCTGAAATGAGCGTGCCCCTAATTCCTGAGATTGCATTTGATAATTTCCGAATTGATCATAAAAGTAAATGCCTGATTGTGGATTACTTATAATGAGCTGATTCTTATATGCTCTCATATACAAAGCTTCAGCTAATCCTTGATTTAGAGGGTTATTACTGATCAAGCGCCGTGTTTGCATATCGTATTTTCTCAACTCATTATAATCGGTATTGAGTACCCATAGACTATTGTCAACTCCAGGAGTGCAAAGTGAAACCAATGAATTGTCAAAATCTCTGAGCTCATACTTCACAGGTGTCGTATTGAAACGATCTAAAAATAGGAATTGCTGATTGCTGGAAGTATAGATGAAAATCTTCAATCGATTCCAAGACTCTATTGTTGTGATTGGCATATTGCCAATGTCTGAGTAGATTTCAAGTAGATTACCCAATGAATCATATTTACCGAGTGTGCCCGATTGATCAGCGAGATAAAGGAAGTTTTGAGCATCCATCGAGCTTGATATTATTGGAGCCTCTAGTTTGATTGACTTTATTAAAGCCCATTCTTGTGCTTTACCAATGCAAGGCAATAAAAGGATTAGCACCAATACTGCTATAAGTCTCAAAACTTTATTAATTGAACTTGTGTGGAACTTATTTCCAAATAATGGGAGTCTGTCACCCATTCGCCAAGATTATAGTAGTCACTTTTCGCACTGAGTGGATAGTGGATGGCATGATGTCTATGTCCATAGATGTAAAGATCATGATGCGTTTGAGCGTCAATCTCTCGACTGTGTTGTATTAGCCATTCTTTTTCTTCTAAAAAAGTCAGATCATCTGGGTCTTCTCTGCTACTGGCTGACCATTTTTTCGCTAATGCAATTCCCAAATCTGGATGAAACCATCTGAAGGCCCACTGTGCCAATGAAGAGGTAAATATTCCTTTGAAAAACTTGAATTTTCGATCGCCCGGACCGAGTCCATCCCCATGTCCGACATAAACTATCTTGTTGCCAATTTGAAAAGTTTCAGGAGATGTATAGATGTTAATGTCCAATTCTTCCTTCAAGTAATCTTTCATCCACAGGTCGTGGTTCCCTGTAAAGAAGATTACTGGTATGTTTCGCTTACGGAGTGACAAAATCTTTGCGAAGAAGCGTAAGTGACCTTTGGGGACTACATGCCTATACTCAAACCAAAAATCAAATATGTCTCCAACTAAAATAATCCCTGAGGCATCGTTCTCGATTGCATTAAGCCAAGCAATTACTTTTTCTTCTCGTTTTCTTGAGCTCTCCATGTTTGGAACTCCAAAGTGAAAGTCACTTGCTAGATAGACTTTCGTATCCTCACTTAGATTGGCAAACTGTTGATTCATAAAAAAAGGGAGCAACTTTCGTGGCTCCCAATTTAGTTAATGTTCAATTGACTCGTCTTATTTCTCTTTCTCTAGTGTTTCCTTTTCTTCACTATTCGAGCTGCCCTCTTCCTTCACTACTTCTTCTTTCACGTGATTTTTCAATCTATCGAGCTCATCTTGAGCAAGTTTCTCGAGTCTCACTTTCTCAGCAGCAGCTTCCTCATCACGAGTGTCATTCACGTTTTTAGTAGTCGTGAATTTTTCGTAAGTAGTTTCTTTCGCGAAAGGTCGTTTACCAATGAGTCTATCTAAATCAGCTTGAAATAATATTTCTTTTGCAAGTAGTTCTTTCGCAATGATCTCTAGCTCTTTCCTCTTCGACTCAAGTAATTCTTTCGTACGCTTATAAGCTTCATCGATAAGCTTTTTGACTTCTTTATCAATGATTTCAGCTGTGGCCTCAGAATATGGTTTTGAAAAATTGTATTCAGATTGCTTCGCATCATAGAAGGATACATTACCAATCTTATCATTCATACCATAAATAGTTACAATGCTGTATGCCACTTTAGTGATTCTTTCCAAGTCGCTCAATGCGCCAGTAGAAATTTTGTTGAACACCAAATCTTCGGCCACACGACCACCCAAAGCCATGCACATTTCGTCCATTAGTTGCTCTGTTTGATACAGGAACTGCTCTTTTGGTAGGTACTGAGCATAGCCTAATGCAGCTACTCCTCTAGGGACAATGCTTACTTTCACCAAAGGATCAGCATGCTCCAGGAACCAGCCTGCTACAGCGTGACCAGCTTCATGATAGGCAACTATTTCTTTTTCCTCAGGGGAAATAATCTTATTTCGTTTTTCCAAACCGCCAATCACTCTATCAATGGCATCTTGAAAATCCTGCATGTCCACAGCTTTCTTATCACGTCTAGCAGCAATAAGTGCAGCTTCGTTACATACATTGGCTATTTCAGCTCCAGCAAATCCTGGAGTTTGTGCAGCTAGCTTTTTAGCATCCACATTTTCGTCCAATTTGATTGGTTTCAAATGCACTTTGAAAATAGCTTCACGACCGATTATATCTGGCTTGTCAATGCTGATTTGACGATCAAATCTACCCGGACGTAATAGCGCTGAATCAAGCACATCAGGTCTGTTGGTAGCAGCCAAAATAATAACTCCAGAATCTGTAGAGAAACCATCCATCTCTACAAGTAAAGAGTTCAATGTATTCTCACGCTCGTCATTTGAACCTGGCATTTGACCTTTTCCTCGAGATCTACCTATCGCATCTATTTCATCAATAAATACAATACAAGGTGCTTTTTCTTTTGCTTGTTTGAATAAGTCTCTAACTCGAGCGGCACCAACTCCGACAAACATTTCAACAAAATCAGATCCAGAAAGTGTGAAGAATGGTACACCAGCTTCACCTGCTACCGCTTTAGCTAGCAAGGTCTTACCAGTTCCAGGAGGGCCCACGAGTAAAGCACCTTTTGGTATTTTACCACCCAATGCTGTGAATTTGCCCGGAGTTTTAAGAAAATCTACAATCTCTTTGATCTCTTCCTTTGCTTCATCCAATCCAGCAGCATCATTGAAAGTGATTTTCACTTTGTTCTCTGCATCAAATAAGGCCGCCTTTGATTTTCCTATATTAAATATCTGTCCACCAGGGCCGCCACCACCTGTCATTCGGCGCATTAAAAACCAAAACCCAAAAATGATCAAGAATAAGAATCCCCAATTGAAAAGAAATGAGGTCACATCTTGTCTTTCATCCACTTCATATCCTATTCTTTGGTCTTTGGAGACTTGCTTCATCAGCTCTTCGAATCGTTGATTGAAGATTGTTACGTCTACAATTTGAAATTTGTATTGTGGGCCATTGTTGCTGGAGAATGGTGTTTGCTCCTCAAGCTCAATCTTGTATTTTGTATTTTGTAGTGCTTCTGGTTTCAGGGTGACCTCAACAAGGTCCTGATTTTTTATAAGTACAACGCGTTTTACATCATTGGCCAGAACCATTTGCTCAAAGCGCTTCTCAGTAATGGTAACAGTAGAATTACTACGACTGAAATAACTGAAAGCCAACACCACTGTCACTATTCCGATGATTATAAACATCTGGTAGTTTGGCTTGTTGGGTTTTCCACCCGTCAATGGATTCTTTTGTCTTGGTTTATCCGCCATTAGAATTTATTAAGTTTTAGATCGTTAACGCCTATTCGGCTATTTGGTTTGTTCTTCAATTCGGACAATTTTTGCATCTCCCCACAGCTCTTCCAGTCCATAAAAAGCTCGTTTTTCTTTATTGAATACATGAGCGACTACATCTACATAGTCGATGATGATCCATTCGCGATGGTCTTTGCCCTCCCTTTTCCAAGGGTTTTGTCCAGATTCTTTAAAGACTTCAAAATCTACAGAGTCAGCTATTGAATCAATTTGTGTATCGGAATTTCCTGAACAAATGATGAAGTAATCGGCAACTGCATTTTTGACTTTTCTCAAGTCCATAATGACAATGTCTGAAGCTTTTTTCTCCAACATGCCTTTAGCAACTAACTCTCCTAATTTTGTTGAATCTATTGCTCTTTTTGTTTTTGCCTGCATTCAGGAATTTTTATTATAGTTTAAGGTCAAAATTAACAAATTAACCTTGCATAAATACTTTGCCAAACCGCTAATCTTAGGCAAACAAGCCGAATTCCTGCCAGAATGTCACAGTACTAATGAGGAGTTGATGAATCGGGTGAGATTTCAGTCAATTTCTGAGGGCTATCTCATGCACTCAGATTTTCAAAAGTCAGGTAAGGGCCAGCGTGGGAGCTCATGGTCTAGTGATCGCGGCGAGAATTTACTGTTCTCCTTATTCTTGCAGCCCAAACAACTCAAAGCGGAGAAGGTTTATTTGATAAATGTCATTACAGGATTGGCAGTCGCTCAAGTATTGCAAGAACATTTAGACTCTACAATCGAATTGAAGTGGCCGAATGACTTGTATGTCAATGATTGTAAGATTGGAGGGATCTTAATAGAGACAATTCTTCTAGGGGAAAATGTAGATGGATGTGTGGTAGGTGTAGGCTTGAATATCAATCAAACTGATTTTAATAGTATTTCTGCAACTTCACTCCGTAACGAATTAAAGAGGAGTGTAAATCGTTTTGAAATTCTTGAAAATATTCTTTTAAGCTTGGAGCAATTTTATTTCAAACTAAAGGCAGGTGAGGAGAGTTCAATCCTGAGAACCTACCATTCAATCCTTCGATGGAAAGGAGAATTGCATTTTTTTGAGGATGCGAAAGGTTTATTTCAGGGCGAAATAATAGGAATAAATGCATCTGGAAAATTAGTAGTAAATGGTAGAGGCAGAAGTTTTGCTTATGCCTTGAAGGAAATCAAGTTTATCAACTGAGCTTAATTGCTCACGATTTTATAATTTTGCGCTTGTAAAAATTGAGTTATGATTGAAGAAAAATTAAGTTACAAGGTTAAGGACATGAACCTTGCCGAATTTGGTAGAAATGAAATTCGTCTTGCTGAGGCAGAAATGCCTGGATTAATGGCACTGCGTGAAGAATTTGGACCATCAAAGATTTTGGCTGGAGCTAGAATTGCTGGATGTTTACATATGACCATTCAGACAGCCGTGCTAATAGAAACTTTAGTAGAGTTGGGGGCAGAAGTGTCTTGGTCTTCGTGCAATATATTTTCAACTCAAGACCATGCTGCCGCAGCGATAGCTAAAGCTGGTATTCCGGTTTATGCTTGGAAAGGCTTGAATGAAGAAGAATTTGACTGGTGTATAGAGCAAACCATTTTTGCTTTTGAAGGTGGAAAACCTCTCAATTTGATTTTGGATGATGGTGGCGATTTGACCAACATGGTTCTAGATCGTTATCCTGAGTTAGTACCAGGAATCAAAGGACTATCAGAAGAAACGACAACTGGTGTTCATAGATTGTATGAGCGAATGAGAAAAGGAACACTTCCTCTTCCTGCAATTAATGTGAATGACTCTGTTACTAAGTCTAAGTTTGACAACAAATATGGCTGTAAGGAGTCATTAGTTGATGCTATAAGAAGAGCTACTGATATCATGCTTGCAGGTAAAGTAGCAGTGGTTGCTGGATATGGTGATGTTGGGAAAGGTTCTGCAGCTTCTTTGAGAGGCGCAGGTGTGCGAGTGATTGTAACGGAGATTGATCCTATTTGTGCACTTCAAGCTGCTATGGATGGATATGAAGTGAAGAAAATGGCTGATGCTGTTTTAAGAGCTGACATTATTGTGACAGCTACTGGAAATAAGGACATTATCCGTGGCGAGCACTTTTTGAAAATGAAGGACAAAGCTATTGTTTGTAACATCGGTCATTTTGATAATGAGATCGATATGGCTTGGTTGAATGGAAAATACGGAAAATCAAAAGTGGAGATTAAGCCTCAAGTTGATCTTTACGTGCTTGAAGGTGAAAAAGAAATAATTGTACTTGCCGAGGGTCGTTTAGTAAATCTTGGCTGTGCAACGGGTCATCCATCTTTTGTTATGTCAAATTCATTTGCTAACCAGACACTTGCACAAATTGAGCTATGGCTTAATACAGATAAATATGAGAATGCTGTATACACCTTACCTAAGCATTTGGATGAGAAAGTGGCAGCACTTCATCTTGCTAAAATTGGTGTAGAACTAGAGACCTTATCTCAAGAGCAAGCAGATTATATCGGAGTTACAGTTGCTGGACCATTCAAGCCAGAGCAGTACAGATATTAATAAAATTAGTTTTAATTGAAATTAATTTAAAGCTACCTCTGTAAATGAGGTAGCTTTTTTTTATGAATATACTCTTCACTACAGCACAAGGTGATATCGCAGGCTCTACTTATTCGGTCAAGTATTTGGCGTTAGAGTTGTCAAGCCTTGGGCATACTATTCATGTGGGATGCCCAAGTCAGAGTGTGCTTTTCCATGAGCTGGTGGCCTTTGAAAATATTGTACTTCATCCTATACCATTTGGAGCTTATTATGACATTTATTCCTCACGACGACTGACAAAAGTGTGTGCCGAGCATGGTATCCATATAATTTGCTGTCAAAGTGGTGTAGATCGGACTTTAGCCATAGCAGCTAATATTTTATGGAGTTGTCCTGCTAGTTTGGTTTTTGTAAGGCGTCAAAGACCAAGGGATGAACCTTGGCTCAAAAGATATTTTCACACTAAATACACAAGTAAAATTGTACTAGTGAGTAATGGACTCAAGACGCTTTTTTTAGATAAAGGCTATCCTGAAACACATCTTCATGTTATTCATAATGGCCTTCCTCTGGAGGCTTTAGACAAAGAGTCTTTAAAACCAGATCATATTGAGAACCTGAAGTCTAGATTGAGAATTGGTTCTGAGCCTGTATTAGGATGTGTCAGTCGGCTCAAACACCAAAAAGTAATTATTAAATCTTTAAAATATTTACCTGAGAGCTTAACCATCCTCTTTGTTGGAATCGATAAGGAGGATCTTCACGAGGTTGTTTTGAAAGAAAAGCCAAAGCAGAAAATCATTTTTACTGGGTTGATTCCAAGGCACGAATTAGGCGAATATTACCAATTAATGGATGTTTTTGTTTTAGCTAGTCAAATGGATGGTTTCGGGCTTGTTTTACTCGAGGCTATGAAAAACAATGTGCCTGTTGTGGCTTCAAATTTTGGTGGAATCCCTGATGTCATTCAGCATGGACACAATGGATTTTTATTTGACAATTCGGATACCCAACAATTAGCTGATTATGTCTTGAAAGTTTTAAAGGATGAAAATTTAAAATCTAGGCTCATCACTAAAGGTATTACTACATCGCAGCAATTTACTATAGAAGAGACGGCAAAGAATTTTGAAACACTTTTTAAGTCAATTGTGAAGGAGTAGGTTACTATCTAATCTGAGATTGGTAATAATACTTTAAGAATTTTTCAACCATTCCCAGTTTGGTTATTTGCCAACCCAGACGGGAATCAAGGAACCCCATACGGATCACATATGCTTTAAAGAAGTAAAAAATTGGGCTCAAGATCATTCGAGCAATAGGAAACTTGATGCCACGTTCGTGATTTGATTGTGCGCTGATTCGCGCATATTTAAGCGTTTGACTTTTGTGCTCCTCATAATTCTTAAAGGTATAATGGTGCAATTTTCCGTTGAGACGTTTGATTTGACTTCCGCTTGGAAGTTTTACCTTGTCATGTGGGTTTCTTCCTCCCCAAACTCCGATATTCTTGTTCCATATTCTTAGTTTCCATTCAGGATGCCAAAGCCCATGGTTTATCCATTTTCCACAGTAATATGATTTCCTATTGAAGGTGTACCCATCTAATTTGAAGCCATCTGCTTGCTCCTTCTTTATTTCTCTTATCAAAGTTTCATCAAGCACTTCATCGGCATCAATGGATAAAATGAACTCATGGCTGGCCAATTTTAGCGCAAAATTCTTCTGCTCGATCTGACCTAAATATTCTTGCTCGATAAAGCCTACTCCTTTTTCCAAACAAATAGATTTCGTATTATCTGTGGAGTAAGAATCCACCACGATGACTTCATCAGCAAAACTCGAAACGCTATCGATGCATTGCCCAATGTTTTCTTCTTCATTCCACGAAATGACCAAGGCAGTTAGCTTCATCTTTTAGATATTACAGGTAGTTTAATTCTTTAATAAGGAGTTGGTTCTATTTAGATTAATTCTAAACTTAAATAATCTTTTAACGTAACTAGATGTAGCTACATTTATTTTTGAAGAGCGTTTGTTGAAGGCTTTTTATAGTGTTACAAAATGGGAACCATGGATACAGTGAACATAGATTTGGAAAAAAGGAAATATACAAAAGGTGAACAAGAGCATATTTTCAATGAGGAATTTATGCCTCATTTGACCGCAATGTACAATTTTGCTTATCGACTTACTTTGGATGAGGATGATTCTAAGGATTTAGTGCAAGACACCTATATGAAATCTTACAGGTTTATTAATTCCTTTCAGCAGGGTACTAATGCCAAAGCTTGGCTTTACAGGATCCTGAAAAATAGTTTTATCAATGACTATCGAAAGAAAAGTAAGCAGCCTGCCAAGGTTGATTATAATGAAGTAGAGAACTTCTACAATTCGGATGATGTTAATGATGACGCTACTGTAGATTTGAGAATAGATACTGTACGTGATTTGATAGGTGATGAGATTACAATAGCCCTCAACTCTCTCGATGTGGATTTTAGAACGGTGATCATTCTTTGTGATTTAGAGGGTTTTAAATATGAGGAGATGGCCAAAATATTAGATATACCAATTGGTACAGTTCGATCTAGACTTCATAGAGCTCGAAACCTGTTAAAAGAAAAATTAAAAACATATGCTCAATCAATGGGCTATTAACTAAGTGATTTTCATAAGTCAGAATTAATTTTGCATTATGCCTAAACAAGAATCAAATGTGCCCCAAGGAGGTTGTTCTGAAATAGAGAAATTTTTGGAATTTCTTTATTTAATGCTTGACAAGGAGGCATCGATTGATCAAATTCAGTATCTCGATGATCATCTAGAAAAGTGCATGTCTTGTCTGGAAAAATATCAAGTGGAGAAGGAGCTTCGTCAGCTGATCAAATCAAGTTTGGCAGAGAAGGCTGTACCTCTGCAACTTGCAGTTGAGATAAGAAAAAAGGTATTCCAATCGATTTAACCAAGTAAATGCATCAAGGCAAAGCACTAATTTTTTGTGCTCCATCTGGGGCAGGTAAGACTACTATAGTAAAGCACTTAGTCAAGGTCATGCCCACGTTGAAATTCTCAGTATCAGCTACTACAAGGGTGCCACGGAATGGTTTGGAAAAGCATGGTGAAGATTATTATTTTCTGACTAAAGAGGATTTTGCTAAGGCGATTGAAGACGGCCGATTTTATGAATGGCAAGAAGTTTACACTGGTATTTTTTATGGTACGCTCAAATCAGAAGTAGAGCGTATTTGGGCAAACGGCAATCATGTCATTTTTGATTTGGATGTAATAGGCGGGTTGAATCTTAAAAAGGTTCTTGGATCTAGAGCCCTTGCCGTTTTTGTGAACGCAGAAAGCGTCGAAGTTTTGGCCGACAGGTTGAAGGGGAGAGAGACAGAAAGTCCTGAGTCAATGCAACTTCGCCTTGAAAAGGCAGAGCAGGAGATGAGCTTTGCAGGTCAGTTTGACTGCCAATTAATTAATCGAGAACTAGAGGTTGCTTTGGTAGAGGCTGAAAGCCTTGTTAGCGAATTCATTAAATGAAAATAGGGCTTTTCTTTGGCTCATTTAACCCGATACATATTGGTCATATGATTATCGCTAATGTGGCAATTGAGTCTACTGATCTACAGCAAATCTGGTTTGTGGTTTCACCACAAAACCCTTTCAAGAAGAATAAAAACTTACTTCACGAATTTGATAGACTAGATCTTGTAAATGCGGCCATAGAGGAGGATTATAATTTTAGGGCAAGTGATGTTGAGTTTCATTTGAAGAAGCCAAGCTACACAGTGGATACCCTTGTAGTTCTTTCCGAAAAATATCCTGAGCATGAATTTTCGCTAATAATAGGAGAGGACAACCTTTCCTCATTCATAAAGTGGAAGAACCATGAAGAAATACTAAAGAATTATCACCTTATAGTTTACCCAAGACCAAACAGCGAACCATCAGCATTATCTAATCACCCTTCTGTAAGGATGATAGAAGCACCTCTAATGGACATATCTGCTACTTTAATTCGGAGGTTGATCCGTGAGAAAAAATCGATAAAGTATTTGGTGCCAAACAGAGTGGAAGAACTAATTACGGGTAGAAAGCTATTTGCTTAAAGGTCCTGACTATCTCAAATCTTAGATAGTCATGATGTCTTTCTCCTTGGCTTCAAAAAGCTCCTCGATTTTTTTTGAATAGCGATCGGTGGTTTTCTGAACTTGATCTTCTGCCACTTTTATCGCATCCTCAGGTGCTCCATCTTTTTGCAATTTCTTAAGAGCATCCATCACTTCCTTTCTGACATTACGAAGGCTAATCTTGCCATTTTCGGATTCCGCTTTTGATTGTTTTACCAAATTAATCCTTCTTTCTTCTGTAAGTGGTGGGACATTAATTCTGATTAGATCACCATCATTCTGTGGATTGAATCCAAGGTTAGCATTGATGATTGCCTTTTCTATGTCAGGAATTGTCTTTTTCTCCCAAGGCTTGATACTGATGGTGCGAGCATCAGGTGTTGTGACAGATGCTACTTGGCTCAACGGTGTAGATGCACCATAATAGTCGAGCATGATACTATCCAGCATGGCCGGTGCAGCTTTTCCTGCCCTGATTTTAGAGAGCTCACTGTTGCAATGACCAACAGCCTTATTCATCATCTCTTCTAAGTGGTCTAAATAAAATGCTATTTCATCCATAATGTTAAAATCAACTTATCAACGTTCCAACTTCGTCGCCTTCTACTAGGCTTGATAGATTGCCCGTTTTATTCATATCAAATACGATGATTGGTAAATTATTTTCCATGCAAAGTGTGAAAGCAGTCATATCCATAATGCTTAGTCCTTTCTCATATGCTTCTTGAAAGGTGAGATTGGTATATTTAGTCGCTGTAGGATCCTTTTCTGGGTCTGCTGTATAAACACCATCAACTCTCGTGCCTTTTAAAACTACATCTGCCTCTATTTCAATCGCCCTAAGGCTTGCTGTGGAGTCTGTTGTGAAATAAGGATTACCTATCCCAGCACCAAAAATCACAATACGACCTTTTTCTAGATGGCGAATTGCACGCCTTCTTATAAACGGCTCACAGACTTGCTCCATTCCTAGACCAGACATCAAGCGAGTGTACATGCCATGCTTTTCGAGACTACTCTGGAGAGCCATAGCATTTATAACTGTTGCCAGCATTCCCATATAATCACCTTGTACTCTGTCGATTCCAGACTTCTCACCATCCACTCCTCTGAAAATGTTTCCGCCTCCTATTACTATGGCGATCTCTAGTCCAGTTTCTTGAACCTTTTTTATCTCCTTTGCATATTGTTCAAGTCTATTTGAGTCAATACCATGTTGTTTATCTCCCATAAGTGCCTCTCCACTTAATTTTAAAAGAATTCTTTGGTACTTCATGTAGGAGTTAGTTTTAGAGGTTTGAGTTTATTTCAAATTTCACAAAAATATAAAGTTTCGTCAAGCAGACTTCAACATGTTCTAAAAAGAAATCAACACTTGATTTTTTTCGACGTTTTGACCTTTGGTTACATGTATTTTTTTAACTGTAGATGCTATCGGAGATTTTATTATATTTTCCATTTTCATAGCTTCCAATATTAATACTGTTTGCTTCACTTCTATTTCTTGACCTTCTGTAATAGGTATATCAAGAATAAGCCCGGGCATTGGCGCTAATATTTCTTTTAATTCCGTTTTTACATTGTCCTCTATTCCAAGTTCATCTAACATTTGAGCCAAATCATCCTTAACACTCACAGTTATTTGATGACCATTGATATTAAGTGTGACATAATCTGGTTCGCGGCTGACTATTACTAATTGGTAGAGTTTTGATTCTCGCCTAATTTCAAAAATATTATCTTTTATTTTTTTGGATTGAATTGTAGTTTCTTTTTCATCTAGTAGATATCCGGACTTGTTGCTTTCTACGTCAAAAGTCTCTTCTGAATTAATTAGGGCTCTTATTTTCATATTGGCTACAAGTTAAACTTTCTATTAATTCTTGAAAACTGAATCTTTAAAGTTGATGTTGGAGATGAGTTTTGAAATTTAGTGGGTGCTCAAGAGTTTTCATGACTTTATTTAGGGCCAAAAATTTGATTAAAATAAAAAAGAGTATAATTTTGCATTCCCTTTTTCAGGACAACTGCTAGAGGGTAGTACTTTGAGAGTTTAATAAATCAGTTGGGGGGATACCAAAGCGGCCAACTGGGACGGACTGTAAATCCGTTGACTTATGTCTTCGAAGGTTCGAATCCTTCTCCCCCCACTATTGTATGTTAAGCGGGTGTAGCTCAGTTGGTAGAGCGACAGCCTTCCAAGCTGTAGGTCGCCGGTTCGAACCTGGTCACCCGCTCATTATTACTAACTGATTTCCCAAAGCCGATGTAGCTCAGGGGTAGAGTGCTTCCTTGGTAAGGAAGAGGTCAGGGGTTCAAATCCCCTCATTGGCTCTTGCTGCTGCTGTTTCCGAGTTGGACAAAGTATTAAACGTATTATTTTAGAATATTTATAATTTATTAATTAGGATTTAAACCGAGGATTTACAAACATGGCTAAAGCAACCTTTGATCGTTCAAAACCACACGTTAATATCGGTACTATTGGTCACGTTGACCATGGTAAAACGACATTAACTGCAGCAATCTCATCAGTATTGGCTGGAAAGGGTCTTGCAGAAATGAAAGACTTTTCTTCTATTGACAATGCACCTGAAGAGAAAGAAAGAGGTATCACAATCAATACTTCACACATTGAGTATCAAACAGTAAAAAGACACTACGCTCACGTAGATTGTCCTGGTCACGCGGATTACGTGAAGAACATGGTAACTGGAGCTGCTCAGATGGATGGAGCTATTATAGTAGTTGCGGCTACTGACGGTCCAATGCCACAAACAAGAGAGCACATCTTGCTTTCTCGCCAAGTAGGTGTGCCTGCTTTGGTTGTTTTCATGAACAAAGTGGATTTGGTTGATGATCCTGAGCTCCTTGAGTTAGTTGAAATGGAAATCAGGGAATTACTTTCTGATTATGATTTCCCAGGTGATGATATTCCAGTAATACAAGGTTCTGCACTAGGAGCGCTGAATGGCGAGCCTAAGTGGGTAGAAAAAGTGGAAGAATTGATGGACGCAGTTGATGAGTTCATTCCACTTCCTCCTAGAGCTATTGATAAAGAATTCTTGATGCCAGTAGAAGACGTGTTCTCAATCACGGGACGTGGTACTGTTGCTACCGGTCGTATCGAAAGAGGAGTAATCAATACTGGTGATCCTGTTGATATCATTGGTATGGGTGCTGAAGGACTAAAGTCTACCATTACTGGAGTTGAGATGTTCAGAAAGATATTGGACAGAGGAGAAGCTGGTGATAACGTAGGTTTATTGTTGAGAGGTATTGAGAAGAGTGAGATCAAACGTGGTATGATTATCTGCAAGCCAGGTTCTGTTAAGCCTCACGCTAAGTTCAATGCTGAAGTTTACGTGCTTTCAAAAGAAGAAGGTGGACGTCACACTCCATTCTTCAATAGATACCGTCCTCAGTTCTACGTAAGAACAACAGACGTTACAGGGGAGATCATGCTTCCAGCGAACATTGAAATGGTAATGCCAGGAGATAACGTAACAATCGAAGTAAATCTTATCAATCCAATTGCACTAGAAAAAGGGTTGAGATTTGCGATCAGAGAAGGTGGTAGAACTGTTGGTTCTGGCCAGGTTACTGAAATCTTAGACTAATAATTAAAGCAAGAATGCCATCTGGATATTCTCCAGATGGCATTTGTTTTTATAGCTTGAATCATCTACCTTTGCAGACCTTTTGGGCCTCATGGGTTTTACGGGTGTAGCTCAATTGGTAGAGTAGTGGTCTCCAAAACCATTGGTTGGGGGTTCGAGTCCCTCCTCCCGTGCAATCATTAAATACAACGATGGATAAGATTATTTCATTTTTCAAAGACGCATACGACGAGTTGCTTCACAAAGTAACATGGCCGAAATATTCTGAGCTGCAGAACAGTAGCGTATTAGTTTTGGTAGCGTCATTGATATTTGCATTGATGATAGGCATTTTCGATTTAGGTTTTGAAAATGCAATGACATGGTTTTATCAGGAATTTTAAGAAATGTCAGAATTCAAGTGGTACGTCGTAAGGGCGGTAAGTGGAAAAGAGAGAAAGGTGAAAGAGGCGATGGAGACAGAGATTGCTCGACAGGGTTTAGAGTCGGCGATTACTCAAGTCTTAATACCATCTGAAAAAGTTTACGAAATGCGTAACGGAAAGAAAAGAGTGCGTGAGCGCAATTTCTTCCCAGGATACATTTTGATACAAGCTGATTTCTCTAATGGAGAAGTTCAGCATATGATTACTAATAAAGAATTAATACCCAATGTTATAGGGTTTCTTGGCGAAGGTTCTACCAGCGCTTCCAAGGATCCGGTTCCACTTAGACAATCTGAGGTGAATCGTATTTTAGGTAGAGTCGATGACGCAGAGGAACACGAAGAGAAACTTGATACACCTTTTATAGTAGGTGAGACAGTAAAAGTTATGGATGGTCCATTCAATGGCTTTACTGGTGCTGTAGAAGAGGTTTTTGAGGATCGCAAAAAGTTAAATGTTACGGTTAAAATATTTGGAAGAAACACACCGGTAGAGTTGAACTATATTCAGGTGGAAAAACAAGATTAATAATGGCTAAGGAAATAACAGGCTATGTAAAACTTCAGGTGAAGGGAGGGTCAGCAAACCCATCTCCTCCGGTAGGACCGGCATTAGGTTCGAAAGGACTTAATATCATGGAGTTTTGTAAGCAATTTAATGCGCGTACTCAGGACAAGCAGGGGCAAATTTTGCCAGTTCTGATTTCTATTTATGCAGACAAGTCGTTTGACTTTGTTATTAAAACTCCACCTGCACCCGTCCTTATTATGGATGCTGCTAAAGTGAAAAAAGGTTCTACTGAGCCCAACAGACTTAAGGTTGGTAGTATTACTTGGGATCAAGTGAAAACGATAGCAGAGACGAAAATGCCTGATTTGAATTCGTTTACAATTGAGCCTGCAATGCGTCAGGTGGCTGGAACTGCACGTAGTATGGGAATTAAGATTAGTGGTAAAGCTCCTTGGGCGAATTAAACTATGAAAATAACTAAAAATCAAAAAAGAACAGCGGCTCTAGTAGACTCAGATAAGCTATATGCTTTACAGGAAGCTGCTGAGCTTGTGAAAGAAATTACTTTCACAAAGTTTGATGCTTCTGTAGACATAGATGTACGCTTAGGTGTTGATCCAAGAAAGGCTGACCAAATGGTTAGGGGTGTTGTGACATTACCTAATGGTATTGGTAAAGAAGTTAAGGTTTTGGTTCTGTGTACCCCTGATAAGGAAGCTGAGGCAAAAGCGGCTGGTGCTGATCATGTTGGGTTGGACGACTATATCTCAAAAATTGAGAGTGGATGGACAGACATTGATGTGATTATCACAATGCCAACTGTGATGGCTAAAGTAGGACGTTTGGGTAGAGTATTGGGACCAAGAGGTCTTATGCCAAATCCTAAATCTGGAACTGTTACTATGGATATAGCTACGGCTGTAACTGAAGTAAAAGCTGGTAAGATTGATTTCAAAGTTGACAAAACAGGAATCATTCATGCAAGTATCGGAAAAGTATCTTTTGATGCTCAGAAGATCAGAGAAAACGCGGAGGAGATGATACTTACAATTTCAAAATTGAAGCCATCTTCAGCAAAAGGTACATATTTTAAATCTATATCAATCTCTAGTACTATGAGTAAGAGTATTTCGGTTGATAAGAGTAGCATAGCAGGATTATAAGTTATGACTAGAGAAGAAAAAGGACAAGTGATTGCGGGACTTACAGAAAAGTTTCAGCATACCGATCATTTCTATATTACTGATACCTCAGGTCTTTCAGTTGCGGAAATCAATAGTTTCCGTGAGATGTGTTATACCAAGGATATCGAATATAGAGTTGTTAAAAATACTTTGATAATTAAGGCACTAGAAAACCTTGAAACAGATTACAGTGAGTTGTACGATTCATTGAAAGGTTTTTCTGGTATCATGTTCGTAAATGAAAATGCGAATATTCCTGCTAAGGTCATTAAGGACTTTAAGAAAAAGGATAAGCATCAAAGACCTAAGTTTAAGGCTGCTTCCATCAGTTCAGATATTTTCATCGGAGAAGACCAATTAGATGCTCTAAGCAGCTTGAAGTCTAAAGAGGAACTCATCGGTGAGGTTATCTCATTACTTCAATCTCCTGCTAAAAATGTCATTTCTGCATTGCAAAGTGGCGAGCATATTTTGGCTGGGGTTGTGAAAACACTTTCAGAAAGACAATAAGATTTTAAACAAAATTAATAGACAATTAAAATGGCAGATTTAAAAGAATTCGCTGAGCAACTAGTAAACCTTTCAGTAAAAGAGGTAAACGAATTAGCAACTATCCTTAAGGAAGAATATGGTATCGAACCTGCAGCAGCTGCTGCTCCTGCAGCGGCAGCTGGTGGAGCTGATGCTGGCGCAGCAGTAGAAGAAAAATCTTCTTTTGATGTTGTATTGAAATCAGCTGGTGCAGCTAAGTTGGCTGTTGTGAAGCTTGTAAAAGAGCTAACAGGACTTGGCTTGAAAGAGGCTAAAGAAATGGTAGATAGTGCTCCTAGCAACTTGAAAGAAGGAGTATCTAAAGATGAAGCTGAGGCGCTTAAAAAGCAGCTTGAGGAAGCTGGTGCCGAGGTTGAATTGAAATAATAAGTCTATAATCAACTAAGGTTTAGGCCTGGCTCCATCCTGATTTATTTCAGGAAATGGATCAGGTCTTTTCCCGTTTGTATGTACTTCTCATTGTTCTGAGTTTCTTTTTTGAACTAAAAAAACAAAGCTTTGGCTATAAATGCAACTGAGAGAATCAATTTCTCGTCAATCAAATCCGTATTAGACTATCCAGATTTCTTGGATGTCCAACTTAAATCTTTTGTTGACTTTTTCCAATTGGATACCCCTTCCGAGAAAAGAAACTCCGAGGGATTGTACAAGGTATTTATGGAGAACTTCCCTATCTCTGACTCTAGAGACAATTTTGTCTTGGAGTTTGTAGATTATACAGTAGATCCTCCAAAGTATTCTGTCGATGAAAGCATCGAAAGAGGTCTAACTCACTCTGTGCCTTTGAAGGCCAAGTTGAGGTTGCTTTGTAATGATTCTGACAATGAAGAATTCGAGACTATAGAGCAGGAAGTGTTTTTGGGAAATATCCCATACATGACTGCTAAAGGTTCTTTTGTAATAAATGGAGCTGAAAGAGTTATTGTTTCTCAATTACACAGATCCCCAGGGGTATTTTTTGCTCAAAGCAAACATACAAATGGAACTCACCTTTATTCTGCAAGAATTATTCCTTTCAAGGGTTCTTGGATAGAGTTTGCTACTGACGTTAACAACGTTATGTATGCCTACATCGATAGAAAGAAGAAGTTTCCAATCACCACACTTCTTAGATCTATAGGTTATGGATCTGATAAGGAAATCCTAGATCTTTTCGGATTGTCAGAAGAGATAGAAGGAACTGAAAAGGCACTTAGGAAGGTTGTTGGTCGTCGTTTGGCTGCTCGTGTATTAAGGACTTGGACTGAAGATTTTGTTGATGAGGATACTGGGGAAGTAGTTTCAATCGATCGAAATGAGGTTATTCTGGAAAGAGATGGAATCATTTCTGAAGATGATATCGTGACTATTTTGGATGCGGGAGCTAAGTCGGTAATTCTTCACCGTAAGGATGTAAACATTACAGATTACTCTATCATTTACAATACTCTTCAAAAAGATAATTCTAACTCTGAGAAAGAAGCTGTAGAGCAGATCTATCGTCAGTTAAGAAACACAGATGCTCCAGATGAGCAAACTGCAAGAGATATCATCCAAAACTTATTCTTCAGTGATAAGAGATATGATCTTGGAGAAGTAGGTAGATATAGAAT
>CAYGOV010000029.1:0-39731 GCA_964351625.1 uncultured Marinoscillum sp. | reverse complement strand
ATAAGGTTATTAAGAAACTATCCCGAAGCAAATGCTCCGGGACAGTCTATGAAAATGTTAGGTCTTAAGACCAATACTCAACTAAATTTTACTTAGTTCCCTACGGCTTTCAAAGTTGCAATTTGAGCAGGAGTAAGAATTCCATTGTAAATACGTAGCTCATCTAATAGGCCAGTTTCTCCTATGTGACCCCACTCTTGGAAACGTGGCGCACCTGAACCGAATGATAGCAAATCGCAACCTGTCCAGTCAACCACAAGATCTTCAGCGCTAACAGCTGCAAGAATACCATTTAAGTATACTTGGCTCTTGCCACCACCTACGGTGATTGCCAAATGTAACCATCCATCTCTATCAGCAGCAAAAGTTGCAAAGGCTCCGCCATCAACCCAAGCATTTGCAGCTCCAGTTCCAACGTTCATCTTGAATGTTTGCTTCAAATCATCTCCTTCTCTAAATAATCTAAATCCATTTGATAGGTTATTTAAAGCGGCATCTGTTGCATTTACTGCATTGATTGTCAAAATTCCAGCTCTTGTAGCTGTTGGATCCATTTTGATCCACATAGAAGCTGAGAAGTTGTCATTAAGTAGTCCTGTAGTAGGAAGTGTGAGGTAAGAGTTTACATCTCCTTTGTAAGCTTTTCCTGATACTCCTCCATCCACTACAGAAGGAGTTCCTACAGTAGTCGCGGTAACAGAGGCACCAGTAACGCTAAAGTCCGCATCAAATGACATATACAATACCTCAGTAGCGTCAGCTCCATCAATTGGAGTCAATCCTGGATCAGCAGGATCTTCGATAGCAGGTAAACCAAACTCAAGGCCTGTAAGGGTTTCAAGTTCTGCCTCTGTCAATGCCTTATTGAAGATTTTCAGTTCATCTAAACTGCTTTGGTCCGGACCATGACCCCATTCTGTAAATCTTGGCTGTCCAGACATAATTGAAAGAATATCACAACCAGCGAAACTCAAACCTACGTGTTCAGCCGTTTTTGCCACTTGAGCTCCATTTAGATAAAAAGTAGCTGTAGTTGCATCAATTACCAATGCAAAATGAGCCCATTCGCCAGCTGCTGGATCTACTGTAGCAAGATCACCACCGTCTAACCAATGTTCCGCTTCTCCAGTACCAAAGTTGGCTTTGATAACTTGTCTTCCTGCTGTTCCTCTTGGCTCACGGAATATTCGTATACCACTTGTTCTTTTGTTTTGGAAATCTGTATTATCAGGATCTGGAGGTCCCATTACTAGGATTCCGCCTCTTTCAGGATCAGCATTGACATTGATATAAAAGGAAATAGTAGTTGTTGCTGACTTAATATTATCAGTACTAAACGTTAAGTAAGATTCAGCAGCTCCCTTGTAAGCGTCAGAACCAACTTTACCCGCTCCAGCAAAACTTGGAGTACCTACCACCGTAGCTTCTACTTCACTGATACGCTCTGCATAATTTCCGTCAAATGGCCAGTAAGCTACCTCACCATCAAGTGCGGTATAAGGATTAGCAGTTGATTTAGTGAAAGTCGTAGTTGCACTAGTGGACTTTCCAGAAAGATCAGTAGCAGTAACTTTAATTGTATGCTCACCATCAGCTACATTAGCTTGACTCACTTCACCAACGTACTTCAAGAAGTCAGTGAATGAAGTTGTTTCAGAAATTTGAGTTGCGTCAAAATCCACCACAACAGATGCCAATTCTACATCATCAGTTGCTTCAAATTTGATTGTAACAGTAGTGGTTTCATCTAATGTCTCTACTGTAGCACCATCTGTAGGAGAATTAATAGTAACAGCAGGCGCTGCAAGATCTTCTACAGGAGTGTCCTTTGGTTCGTCATCATCACCGCAAGATATTGTGGTAATCATCAATGCAAGTAATGCATAGATTGATAAATTTTTTAGAATTTTCATAGTCAAAAATTTAGTTGTTTTAATGTATTAGTTGTTTTGTTTAATTGATTTAAAGATTAAGATCCAGAGTCGAGCTGAGGCAATAAGTCGATCTGTGGCAGTGGGTATGGAAGGAACCTTTTGTCAGCACTATATCCATTTAGTTCAGAGGTTTTATCGTGACGTACTAAATCATAAAATCTGATTCCCCACTCCATTCCAAACTCAGCAAATTTCTCGTCCAATACATCATCTATGGTCACTCCAGAAATACCAGCTAGTCCTGCTCTGGTTCTTACTGTATTTACCGCTTCATCTGCTGACATGGCCGAGCTTGAGGCTCCGCTAACCAAAGCTTCGGCATGCATCAAGAGGATTTCTGAATATCTAATGCAGATAAAATTTTTATTGGATCCATATTCGGTTCGACCTGGGATCATCTGATTAGATGGAAGATAGTGTTTACCACTTGTGAATATTGCTCTCGGGTTTGGATTCCCATTGGTATTTCCAATTGCATCATTATCTCGAGTAGTGCTGCTTACAAAAGCAGGCAAAGACGTGTAGCCCCTTGCTTCAAGGCTATCAATACCTTGATCTGTGAATAAAACAGTGGTCTCTAGTCTATCTGTTTCACCTCTGTCGAGCATAAATGTGATATACTTCAAAGATGGCTCCCAGAACCCCCAGCCAGGACTTATTCCATCCACCTCAGGAGTCCAGTTGTTTGGCCCAAAAAACGCGTGTAGGTAACGAACACCAGCACCATTTCCTTCACCAAAATCCGAATATTGAAATTCTAGAATATTTTCATCAGCAAGCTTTCCTGGAGTTTTGAATAATTCATAGTAGTCAGGGAATAATTGAAATTTACCTGAACTAATAATCTGTCCAGTAGCATCTGCGACACCTTGCCAGTTTTTCATTTCTAAGTTGGCCATTGCTTTAATAGCTAATGCCGTATGAACAGTGATGCCACCTGGCACAAAGCCTCTCTCATTGGGTGCAACCGTAGATAGAAGTGGTAGCGCATTATCTATTTCATCAGATATGTATTGCATCACTTCATCAAATGGAGTGATTGATGCTTCATAAAGTGTATTGGTCTGTGAGCTGGTAGGAATCAACAATCCACCCCATACTCTTGCCAATTGAAGTAATTCATAAGATTGCATCACTTTGATCTCAGCTATATATTGGTTACCTAAAGCTGGGTCAGCTGCATACTCATTGAATTTCTCTAGTTCTTCTATGATGGAGTACCAGTTAATAATATCAGAATATAGGTTCAGCCATGTGGAATTATACATCCAAAATGATCTGTTGTATCTGAAAGCTTCTGTTTCTAATAATGGCTCTTGATCTCCCTGCGCATTTACATCATCGCCTCTTACGGATATCAAAGGAAAAGTCTCCCATTGGATATCATAAAGGTTATAATAAGCTCCTTGGATCAATTGTTTCATTTGAGGCGTATTGGTATAATCCACGCCCGAAAGAACAATCTGCTGTTCCTGCGGATCATCCAGTATGGAATCGCATGATGGTGTCAAGAAAACAACCGTTATACCTAGGATTGTAATAAGGAAAAATTTATATGATTTCATCATTTTCGTTATTTTCTATTGTTAAAGCTTAATATTCAAACCAACAGTATATACTGCTGGAATAGGATATGTTTGGTTATCTACACCATCAGCAACTTCCGGATTAAATCCATTGTAACTGAAGACCGTGAGAGGCTTCTCTGCAGTGAGAGAAATGCGAACCTCTGGAAGCTCACGACCTAGAACTGTGCTTCTCGGAATGGAATAAGAAAGTCTCACATTCTGAATTCTGAAGTAGGAGCCATCCTCAACGAAATAGTCACTCATTGCTTGGTTATAACCTTTTCTAAGTCCTGCTGCGGAAGGATACTTATTGGAAGAACCTTCTCCATCCCAAAGATTTTCAACCAATTCAGCATCTAGGTTGGCATCTGTTGTGAAAATGATTTGTCCACGTTTTCTATTGAGAATTTTGTGACCAGATTGTCCTTGAAAATTGGCACTAAGATCAAACTTTTTGTAGCTCGCACCCAGATTGAATCCATAGGTAAAACTTGGCAAGAATGATCCCAAAACGACTCTATCCAAATCGTTAATGATTCCATCATCGTTTTGATCCTTATAATGGAAATCACCAGGTGCAATTGAATAATCTGAAACAAAATCGCCATTTAAGCCACTATTCGTTATTTCTTGAGCATTTTGGAATACGCCAAGAACCTCATATCCATAAAATGCTCGTATTGGCTCTCCGATAATTGATCTCTGTCTGAATTCTGCTGAACCTGCGTCTAAATATTGCTGACCTCCTAAGGATGTGACCTCATTTTTGAGGGTCGCGAAATTGATACCTACAGTATATTTTAAATCTGAACTTATCTCATCATTCCAATTCGCAGAAAGTTCAAGACCTTGATTTCTGAAGCCAGCTAAGTTTCTTCTAACGGATGCCCTAACCAATGGAAGAATAATGGTTACGGCAGCATCTTCGGTATCTCTGACATAATAGTCAACATCAACAGAAAGTCGATTATCTAAGAATGCTGCAGTAAGTCCAACATTTGTTTCGACAGTAGTTTCCCATCTGTCAAGGATGCTGTATTGTTTTAAAACTGTAGTTCCACTTTCTTGATTATCGTTTATTGCCACTACTTGATTTGCATAGGTAGGTTGGCCAACAGCCGCATCAACATTAGCATTTCCTAGTTTGCCCCAGCTGCCTCTTAGTTTCAGGAAATTAACGCCTTGCACATCAAAGAAGCCTTCTTCCGAAACTACCCATCCAAGACCCAAAGTAGGGAATAAACCCCATTTTTTCTGAAATTTATTAGTACCATCTCTTCGAAGCGTTCCATAAATCAAATACTTGTCACCATAGTTATAAGCCAATCTTCCGAAATATGAAGCACCATTAAATGAACTTCCTCCATCTCCAGACGCATCAGTGTTTATTTCTTGTCCTAGGTTAGAGTAATACCACAACTCCTCATTATCAAATGTGGGGTTCACATATAGGCTATCACCTCTAAGGTTTATTCTTCTAAAACTCTCCGTTCTTACAGAGTAGCCAGCCATTGCGGTGAAGCTGTGTTTCCCAAAACTTTCATTGTAGGTCAGTACATTATCCCAGATTTGGTCAAATGAAGTCTCATTAGCCTTATATAAACTTGACTCATTGAATTGTACGCCATCATTGTATTGAAGGTTGATGTTTCGAGCATTCAGAGAGCTATATGTGTAGTTATATGCGGTTCTAAACGTCAGCTTATTGGGAATCAAATCCACATCAACAAAGAAATTACCTAGCATTCTACCTACCAGATTTTGATTATCTGAATTGAGCATGTTAAAGTAGGGGTTCTGTCTACTTCGGTAACCTAAACTTCTTGCATTCGCTAGCTTATTCGGAGTTGCCAGTGTATTATTTTCATCATAAACAGGAATAATAGGGACGGCAAAATAAGTAAGTCCCCAAATAGAGTTGGAGGCCACATGCTGTTCAGATCGAGTAACGTTAATATTACCGCCTACTTTCAGCCAATCTTTAGCATCCACATCGATTTTCGCTCTGAAATTGAAACGCTCAAATGAATTCTGAATTTCTTTGACCAATCCATCTTGTTTGAAATATCCAGCACTCACAGAATATCTTGCGTCTGAAGTTCCCCCGCTAGCAGTCAGGGTATGGCTTTGTTGTGGGGCATATGCTTTCATTACCTCATTGTACCAATCTGTGTCTACATTCGGCAGGCTAGTATTTGCTCTGTTTCGACCATAGCGTTGAAAGGCGTTGTTGATAAATGCAGCGTCTGCATCGGCTCCTGTGGCAAGAGCGTAACGAGTAAACTGCTCTGTATTAGCCATTTCCAGAATATTTTGAGCTTTTTGAACTCCATAGTAACCATCGTAGGTGATAGTTCCAGATTGCTCATAAGACCCCTGTTTTGTTTGGACTAGTATGACGCCATTAGCTGCTCTTACTCCATAAATAGCCGCAGCAGAGGCATCCTTTAAAACCGATATAGATGCGATATCTGCTGGGTTAATGAAATCGATATTGTCCAAGAACATACCATCCACAACATAAAGTGGCTTAGAATCACCCTCTAATGTGCCAACACCTCTTACTCGAACGGTTGGCCCTTTACCTGGCTCACCAGAACTTACTATCTGAAGACCCGCCACCTTACCTTGCAATGACTGCATGGCTTGACTCGTCGGTGTTTTTGTTATTTCATCCGATTTCACAGTGGAAATGGAAGAAGTTAAATCCTTTTCTCTTTGAGTACCATAGCCAACCACCACAATTTCCTCCAGCTGTGAGGCATCATATTGGAGCTCAATATCAACTTTAGTCCTTCCATTTACTAGAATTTCCATTTGCTTGTATCCTATATAGGAAACCATCAAAATAGCGTCTGAAGATTGTAAAGTGAATTGATAATTACCATCAATATCGGTTATCGTACCATTTGAAGTTCCTTTCTCTAAAATGGTAGCACCAATCAACGGCTCACCACTTTCATCGATAACAGTCCCTGAAATGAGCAAACCTTGGGCATTCAAACTTATGAAGGCTACAGCGAGGAATAACGACGTAAAAAATTTTCTCATAGAATTTAATTGTTAGTTGTTGAAATACCTGCAAACGATTTCACACAGTACAACATTATACATTTCACAAACAATCACCAAAATATTCAAAATATAATATATTAGAATATTGATATAAATAGTTTTTTGATAATATGATAAATTTGGAGTCTGTTACGCTTTGATATCATTTAATTTTCAAATGATTGAGAACGAGAACAAAATCTTTGATGAATCTCGTTGCGCTTTAAGCACAATAATCAATTGTTAAAAAAATCTTCAAAAAATACAATTGAATTTTTAAGAATTATAGGGCTCTTTTACTTTATTGAAGACTTCATAGAGCTTTTCGTTACCCGCCCTTGTTTTTGCGTCTATCTTCTTTTTGAAACTCCAGACTGTGCTCTTTCGCAAAACAAGCATCTCTGAGAGTTCCGAAAGGGAGTATTGATTCTTATTCATAGACTCATAAAACAAATAAAATGCTTTCTCCAGAGGAAACTTGATATTATGAAAGAGTGTATTGGTAGTTGGTGATTCCTGATAACCACATTTAGTGCATCTCCTGCTGTATGCCGCTATTCCCTGACTGAAATTTCTATTTGTGCATTTGGAACATTCAAAACCTTCTCCCCATTTATATTCAGACAATATTTCCAATAACTCATCCTCCCCACTAAAAATATTCTGGAACTCTTCAAAAGTTAGTTCTTTATTCAAAAGTCGCTCTTTCTGTATAGCCTTAATATTGTTTGACAAACGGAAATTGTCTAAATCAAGTAGTGAGTTAATCGTGGATATCTCCTTGGTTTGATGCTCAAGCTGGGCATTCTTTTCTACAAGTTCTTTGGTCCTATCAGCTATCTGAATTTCAAGTCTCGCATTTAGCTTGTCCTTATATCTCGAGTTTTGCTCATGCTGAGCGACTATTCTTTTATAAGCCCTATCGCGGTTGTCTTTTAATATTCGCACTCTATCACTAAGCGCGAAGGACAAAAAGAGCATTTCAAACACAAAAGCTATATGTAAACTGTAGTAAGATGTGATATAAAAAGGTATCACAGATAACATCAACAATGCCTTTGCGAAAAACCCAAGGAATAATACTCCATATGCTACAGTAAAGAATCTAGCAGGTTTATAACCTCTCATATAAACGGCTATACTCGCTACGAAAACGGCTAAAAGCGGGATGATTTCTACGCTTCGATATTGAAAGAAATAGTTATCGAAAAGTAAGGCATATAAGAACCAAACAATTCGTGCAATAAGCACGAACAACAATATCTTGTCAATTTTTGGAGCCCTGATCTGTGTATTTAGAAATTTGCGTGAAAATAATATTGCCCAAAAAATCAGCATAAACATTGCCACGCCATGAGCGACTTGATTCCATTGGGGTCTATTTGGCCATATATATTGATAACCTACTCCGTCAACACTCATGGCATAAATACCAACACTGAGAATATAGAAAGTATAATACAAGTACCGCGTTTCCTTAATAGCTGAGAATATCAAAATATTGTAAAGGGAGATAATCAAAATCATTCCATAGAATATTCCATATATGAAATATTCTATAAGGGCATACTCTATAAATCGATTATAACTTCTAATCGCAATTCTTATATCTGCATATTCATGACTTCTGACTTTGAAATAGCAGAGGTAATTGCCTTGATTTGCGAGGGGTACTTCGAAATTCTTATGCTGAAAAGGTTTGGAAGAAAATGGATTGAGATCACCTAATTGATAAGAAGTAAATAAAGAGTCGGATTCATATTTTACATACACTTCCAATATATCAATTGTTTGGTCATAGAACTCTATTAAAAAGTTCTTCTCAACAGATGGTACATCTAATGCCAATCGAACCCAATAATTTGATTCGATATTATAATCCGTTGGTTTGAAAGCAGGATTTTGTTGGAATTGATCTTGAAAACTATCCGCGATAATGTCGTCTAGGCCTAGTTGGGTTGATTTGTCTTCATAATATTCCAGGCTATTCAGTCCCATCAGAATCTCATCCGTTTCTGGTGAAATCACTATCGGTTGAAATAATATAGAAAGCCAGAAGATTGAACAGAAAGCCATAGGAATCAATAATCAACTTTATAAAGCTAATTGATTCTCATCAAATCGGAATTTGAACGTCTTTTGATTAGACCAGTCCTTTTTTAATTCCCACAGATTTCAACTTGCTAGCTTATTTGTCAAATTGTCACGAATCAGATTTTACAGACAAGAGCAATAGGAGTGTTGGGTGTTTGCTTATATCCAATGTTGGTAATTTCAATAGTTCATTTGGTCTTAACCTGAAAATCTTATATTTCCTAAATAGCTAGATAAGGTAAGATTGTCAATATTGCTCACTCCTCAATTTCCTCTGATATGGTGGAGGTTCCTGCAGGTGAAAAGAGAAAATCAGTAAGAGAGTCTACGTCATAGAGCATCTGATGTGACGAGCGATCCTTCAGACAAAAAGGAGCAATCAACAGGACCATTTTTTCATATGTTTCCATTGTGAGCTTACAGACAAAATGATAATTGTCAAGCGTAACCATGCCTTCATCTTCCTCACCTAGCATAAGAAGGACCATGCAGTTGGAATGCTCGATGTAATTCAATTGGCTAAGATCAAGCGATTTCTTCTTTTCAATTATCGTGGAGTTGATAGCCTCTTGGAATTTCAGAGCTTCCGATTTGTCAAAATCAAACAATCGGACCACACAGTCTCCATAGGCATTGATATCTGGGATGTAGTCTAGCTTCATTGGAGGCAAAGATAGAAGCAAGTGGTGAGTTATTTAAATAGAACAATTATAAGAGTCTGTGTCTATAAGACTAAGAAAAGAACTCGGAAAAAGCCTTTTTCACTCACTCACTTTTATCACAACATTCCCAGTCTTTTGCCCCGTTTCAATGTATTTGTAAGCCTCTACTATTTGGTCTAAACTATATTTTCTGTCTATCACAGGCTTGAATTCTCCGTTTTCAACAAGTTCTTTTAAGAAGATAACGTCTGCTTTGGAAATGGAAGGAATAGGGAACAAGACTCGCTTACCACCAGAAACTGGCGTTGTAAGTGCGAAGAAGATATTCTCGCCGTTCTTACCCAACTCTGTGGAAATGTAAATTCCTTTTTCAGTAAGCAAAGTCTTACACTGACCAAAAGAACTTTTGCCCACGGCATCAAATATGAAATGATACTTAGTATCTGTTTTCGTAAAATCCTGAGTTTGGTAGTCAACGACCAAGTCTGCACCAAGAGATTTGATTAACTCTACATTTTTCGTATTGCAAACTGCAGTGACATTAGCGCCAAAGTGTTTGAGCAGCTGGACGGCAGCAGAACCAATGGCACCTGTAGCGCCATAAACCAATACATTTTGCCCTTTTTCTACTTTAGATGCTCTGATATTATTCAAGGCATAATGAGCGCCTTCAGTAATGGGTGCTGCCTCTTCGAAGGTCGAGTTGTTGGGTAAAATAGTAATCGCGTCATCTTCAGCAATGGTCAAAAACTCTGCATGACCGCCAAAGGTTTGGTCGTTGTAACCAAAGACTTTATCTCCTTTCTTAAAGGTGGTTACACTCTTACCAACAGCTTCAATGGTTCCCGCAAACTCACTACCCAACGTTTGGTATTTAGGCTTTAAAAGCCCACTCCAAAATCGCGAAATGAAATACTCGGCACTGCGAAAACCTGAATCGGTACGGTTCACGGTGGTGGCATGTACTTTGACAAGCACTTCGTTTGACTTGGCTACAGGTGCAGGAATCTCAGTTAATTTCGCAACTTCTGGTGGACCATATTGGGTGTGTACTATTGCTTTCATGCTGAAATTAAGTCAATAAAATTGGGTGTATTTACTATGATCCAAGTGAACGACGGTTTTTACCATTTGTACTCAACTCTATAAACCCTATTTGGGTTGCCTAACCAAGTGTATTTTAATAATCCTCTGCTACGCTGGAGAGGCATAAAATCAGGACGGATGGGTGGCGGCTTTTGGGTCAAGTACGTGATTTACTGATTTTTTACATTAAGTATTTTGCTGTTACATGGCGTTTGTTACTTACCGAATTTAGTGGTGTAATAACGACTAAGGCCATGATACGATCAGCTCTAATCATTTTTAATCTTCTATTTGTTCTAACGGCGATGGTAGCACAAAACCTTCGAACAGGTGCGTATTTCGAAAAAACGGTTCCTAATCTTCAAGTTGGATTCTCTTCAGGAGTTCTAATTAAGGGTAGTTGGGAAATGGGCGGATTCTATCAGAAAGAAATGTATGGACAGCAATTTTACGAGTCTGCGCCACATCCCGCTATTGAAAAAACTTACGCAGGATTATACATACAGCACCCAGTTTTCCATTACCAAGGTTGCCCACTAAACTTGAACGTAAGAACTGGTATTCGCAATGGCAACAGAATATTGATTGCACCAAGTCTTCGTTATGAAATTGCCCTCGGAAAGAGGTTGATTGCTGATGCAGGCTTAGGAGGAGCAGGTATTGGTAGTGGTAATTTCCGACCTACGATGTTTTTTGGATTAAAATTAAGACAGTAATCGTACAATCCATAGCTAACCCTTTTCGCTACTTTCCAAATTACTCAAGAGCACCGTCGAATACCTAGGCTAGGAGAGTAGGGATTGCTGAGGTAAACTTTTAATTAATTGTAGTCAAAGATGGGCTTGCCTTCAGAACAAAAAACGCCTGTAGGCTGTGTGGGCACAGAGCAGTCGGAAATTATGCCATATTTGGTGTTGTAGGCTTTCTGAGCTTTTGTGTAGTCTTCCACCATCTTCAGAAAAGCAACTGTGTCTATTTCGGTGGAGTAGGCCAAGTATCCTACTGGGCCACCACAGGCTTTTGAGCCTACGGCTGTGTAAGTCCACTCCTCGTCACTTTCACAGGGTAGATCTTGAGCGATTTGTACTATTTCCAAGTACTGTTTAGAAAGGCTGAGAAGTTCTTGATCTCTTGTGGATATTTGGTCCTCCTTACAAGCTACAAACAGCATAACCATCAATAAGGGAAAAAGGTGAATTCGCTTCATAAAGTGTTTTGGTTTCACGCTAAGACAATTTATTCCTAAAAATAGTTGGATTAAGATCTAGCATAAATCAGATTAATCTTCACCTGAGTTCAACGTTACTGATAAGTTGAGTACTTCAAAATTTAAAAATCCTTAAAGCAATCGAACAATGGACGGAGGGTGTTTTTGTTCGTTCAGTATGAAGCCAGCTCCTCAATTAATGAACACCGTTTTCTCATTTACTTTATAATTTTCGAATCCAAATATTCCTGAATTGCGGATTGGTGCCATGATCCTGTAGTGAAATAACGTCCTCACCGTGCGCTTCCGGATAATCATGCACGCCGATGTAGTAGGTGAGTCCATGAATAAGCACATTGTTCTGAACCAAAACACCATTAAAAAGTACCGTGATTCTGGCTTCTGAGTACAAGGATCCGTCTTCTTTAAATCGCGGTGCTGTATAGATCACATCGTAAGAATTCCATTCTTTTGGGCTCCGAATTGGATTCACAAGTGGAGCATAGTCTTTATAAATACTTCCAGCTTGCCCGTTTCGGTAGGTTCGATTGTTGTAAGAATCAAGGACTTGAAGTTCATACCTATTCTGGAAAAACACACCGCTATTGCCGCGTCCTTGTCCGGAGAATTTAACCTCATCAGGTGCGCTGAATTCCAGATGGAGCTGGCAATCGCCAAATTTCATTTTCGTTTGTATGCCTCCTGTACCTGGAACAACCTCGAAGTATTCATTATTCACAATTTTCCAAGGAGCGGCTTTTGCTGTGTCTTTCTGGCTTACCCATTGGTTCAGATTCTTGCCATCAAATAGAATAATGGCATCTGAAGGCGCATCTCCCAATTTTGCTCCAGGCGTGACTGTTTTTACTTCTGGTTCCCAGATTTCAGTCATTTCTGGCTTCATTTCCATAGGTGAAACTTCCGGGGGAGTAGAAGGATAATTGCCCTGCGCAATAGTTTGAATAGAGAGGAAGCTGAAGAGAATCAGGCCAAAGGAAAGGATTGTTGATTTCATTTATAATGGGTAAAAGTCAAAAAGATAAAAGTAATGAAAACAACCAAACGATTCAGTAGAATATCAAAAACACACTTCCGTTGCTTTGGGTGATTAGTCCCAGTGAACCTGATAGAGACCTTTGTCTTAATATTTTTATCGCTAAATGGATCTTAGGTTTAAAAAGCACTTTGCACATTCCATCATTCATCGCGAAGCGAGCCAGAAGGGTTGGATTGAGCCACACGATAAGTTTTCAGGTATACAGTCACGAAGGACAGCAGTAACATTATACTTGCGGGCAGGGCAAATAACCACCAGCTGATGTCAATTTTTAAGGCGTAATTGTCGAGCCATCGGTCTACTATGAGATATGCAATCGGCATGGCAATGAGTAAGGAAATACCGATAAGCTTCATAAAGTCTTTGGAAATTAACAGAATCACCTGTGAAACACTGGCTCCAAGCACCTTCCTAATCCCGATTTCTTTAACACGCTTGGCGATGGTGAAAGACGAAAGTCCATACAACCCCAGGCAAGCAATGAGTATGGCAAAACCTGTAAGTAGGCCGAATACTTGTTTGAATTGCTCCTCGGATCTAAAATTTTGATCAAACCTTTCATCCAAAAAGAAGAAATCAAAAGGAGAGTTGGCAAAGACTGATTGATAGTTTTCTTTAATCAAGTCCACACTTTTCGACACATCGACCTCATTGGTTTTTACCACAAGGTAATCTCCCCATTCATCATTATAAATCATGATCATGGCTATATGAGGACTTTTGGCAGAAGCTTGATGAAAATTCTTTATTACCCCCTTTATCGTATGTCTCTCTCCCCAGAAATCTAGGGTTTTTCCAATAGCTTCTTCTGGCGTAGGGATTCCCCAAAGCGCTATAGATTGCTCATTGACGATAACTTGCTTTTCGTTGTTCGAATTGGGTAAATAATCCTCACCTGCCAGCAACTCCAAGCCTACTGTGGAGATGAAGTTCTCATCCATGAAGTAGATGTAAAAGTTGAAATAGTAGTCCTCCGTGGCATCCGTAGGTTGAATTCCCGTGGTGGTACTCATCTCACTTGATGGCAAACCAGGAACACAGGAGGTATGAGCTACATTGACAATTTGAGAGAACTGCTTCAATTGGTTCTGAAAGGTTTTGACTTCTTCTTTACTAGCCGTTTGTGGGGTGCGCAAAACGATACTTTGTTCTTTATCGAAACCATTGTCTAGCGAGCGCATAAAGCTGATCTGCTCAGAGGCTGTGAGGGTCTGTACCAGTAAGAATCCAGTAATGGCAAATTGAAACACGACCAGAGATTTTCTGAGCATAGACCCTTTAGCCGAACTTCCAAATTTCCCTTTCAATACAGCTGCAGGACTAAAATTTGAAAGCACATAGGCAGGAAATATGCCGGCAAAAAATGCACTGATAAGGAATATAATTCCAAGAGATATCCAAAACTGCGAATCATCTAGAAATGTGAATGAAGCAGGCAATGAGGCAATGTTTTTAAAAGAATTAAGTCCTAGAGTCATAAATGCAAGTGCCAGAATCACCGCAAAAAAGTTGATGAGGAATGACTCGGTAAAAAACTGCGCACGCAAGGCGAGCAGCGATGACCCCATCACTTTTCTGATCCCTACTTCTTTTGCTCTGTCCAGAGATTTGGAGGTGGAAAGGTTGATGTAATTGACCAAGGCAATTAAAATGACCAACAAGGCTACTCCAAACAGGAAGTACACGGACTGAGCATCACCGTTCTTCTCTGGTTCAAATGATTTATCAGAAAACAAATGAACATCAGCCATAGGTTGAGCAATAACGCGTTCATCTTCGAGCTTTTCTTCATCCTGCAAAAATGCATTCAGTTGGATGATGCTTTGGTCAAATCGTTCAAAATCTGCTGGTGTTTGCAGCATGACATAGGCATAGGTATTGTTAGAATTCCATGTGTTATCATCTGCCTTGTAGGCCGCCTTCATGCTGGCATAGGATATCAAAAAGTCAAATTTCAAGTGCGTATTTGAAGGACTATCCTTGACCACACCCACCACCTTGAAGGAAGCATCCTCTTTTTTGCCTTTAAATCGGATGGCCTCTCCAACTACATCTAGGCGATTGAAGTACTTGTATGCCATGGATTTTGTAAGCACCAGTTCGTAAGGATTTCTAAAAATATGTTGCTGATCACCCTGTATCAAAGGATAGCCCATGATTTCAAAAAAGGAAGAGTCCGCACCAAATATTCGAGATTCCCGATACACTTTGTCTCCAACCTGCAGGGTCTCGATTCCTGTGTGATATGCTCTGGT
The DNA here is from genome assembly GCA_964351625.1 of uncultured Marinoscillum sp. Lineage (GTDB taxonomy): Bacteria > Bacteroidota > Bacteroidia > Cytophagales > Cyclobacteriaceae > Marinoscillum. Next base: position 24,814 of record CAYGOV010000029.1, on the reverse strand, counting down.
ATATGCTACAGCCTCATTGATTCTTTCCACAATCAAGGGAGACAGGGGAGGATAGGTTTCGCAATCCTGATCTACCACTGTAGGACCATTCAAATAGTCCATGGTAATTCTGGCCACCCGATCTGCATTCGGATTGAAATCCTCATAACTGGTTTCGAACCGGACGTACTGAATGATCAATAGTGCGATGGCCAGTCCGGTAGAAAGACCGAGCAAGTTGATGAAGGTGTATGCTTTGTCTCTTTTGAATATACGGAAAGCGATTTTTACATTGTTTGTGAACGTCATGATGCTGTCGATTTTAGTAAGCCAATTCAAGTTTTTAAGTAGGCGCAGGCGCATCAGTTTCAATACATCCCAGCCATATATCCGTCGGGATTCATGCTCCCCATAGATTTCAATGTTATCATAAAATTCCTCTTCCAGATCTCCTTCTATCTCTTCCAAAAATTCATCTTTCAGGAAAAAATGAAGCAATTTACGTCCCCATCTGGGAGGTTTTATAGATTCATTCATCGTGTTTTTCCTCTATTTGTTGAGCAATGTTAGATGGTGGTAAACCCAAGATTAGCAGTTTGTATGCTCGACCAAAGTCCTGCTCGCACTTCTTTGATTTCTCTGAGTGTTTGTTGGGCATATGGTGTGGCGGTGTAGATGCGCTTACGTTTACCACCACGCTTGTTGCTGGCTTCTCCAAAAGTGGAAGTGAGTAGTCCTTTGTCTTCCATACGCTTCAGGGCAGATTGGATCGACCCTACGCTTAGTCGGTCTTTCAACCTGTCTTCAAGTTCACGTTTGATTTCCACTCCATAAGCATCCTGACCAAGGACGACAACCGTGAGAAGTACCAGTTCTTCAAATTCTCCTAGTTTTGTTTTCTTCATATTTCAATTGAATTGTGGGGAAAGATTCTAGCAATATCTGACCCGATGAATATATTATTCGTAATTGCAGTAAAAATAGTTACATTATTTTATTCGTAATTGCAGTTTTAATAAAAAGTTTGAGCGCAATTGTGATTTAGTTGATCTGGCTGCATATTTAAAGCAACTGGTTAGACCCACACAAAGTGTAAGAATAAAGCAGCAATCATAAGGAGGCTTTCTTTCCGGCCAAACATCAGGTACTTTTACTCACGGCCTTAGTATTGATAGCCATGCTAAGCACATCTGGTTAGGTATTACACTATGTTTCGTTTAATTTCACGCTATGCGTGGATAAAAGGATACGTATCTTTTATCTCAAACATGGCTATGTATGAATTCAAACATAGCCTTCTATAAAGTAAAAGATACGTATCATTTAAGTCGTACAAGACTATGTTTAGTTTCAAACTAAAGCATGCTTTGGTCTGAACATCGCCTTCTCATGGGTCATTATGCTCCTGAAAGGCGCAAGTGTCTACTTGAGTCTTACTAAAAAGAAAGCATGATGGGATTTTTAGCGCCTGCTGTATGCTGTTTCTGTCCTTTTCAGTTTTAGAATAGAAATAGCCCTAGCAAATGCCAGAACTTCAATTTTGATCTTTGATTAAAGGGGCGATTTCAGCGCCGATGAGTTCTATGGACTTCATAAGCTTGCTGTGGTCCGATACAGCATCCATTTGAAAAGTAATTCTTTGGATACCTCCTAGCGCTTCACTATGGCGAAGTATTTTATCTGCTATTTCTTTTGGCTCACCCACTAGCAATGCACCAGTCTCCGTGTTTTGCGCATCAAAGCCTGCTTTTGTAACGGGTGGAAATCCTCTTTCTCTGCCTATTTTATCAAACATCTCCTTGTAGTGAGGAAAGAACTCTGATACGGCTTCCGCTCTGGTTTTACCAACGTATCCAAGGGAATGCAAGCCTACTTTCAACTCACTTGGAGCAAATCCGGCCCGTGTACCAGCTTCTCTATACAAATCAACCAGCGGACGAAATCGATGTGTTTCGCCTCCAATAACGGCTACCATCAAAGGCAGTCCCAGTTTACCAGCTCTTTCAAAAGAAGCAGGAGTACCGCCAACGCCTACCCAAATAGGCAATTTTTCTTGATGAGGTCGAGGGTAAACGGCTTGGTTGATCAACGCTGGTCGGAATTTCCCCGACCAGTTGACCACTTCATGGTCTCTTATCTTTAAAAGCAGATTCAGTTTTTCTTCAAATAGCTCATTGTAATCATTCAGATTTAGGCCAAACAAGGGAAAGGCGTCTGTAAACGAACCTCTACCCGCTACTATCTCGGCTCTTCCTCCAGATAGTAGGTCCAGCGTAGCGTAGTTTTGAAATACGCGCACAGGGTCAGCTGCGCTCAGCACCGTGACTGCACTGCCAAGTCTGATGTTTTTGGTCCTCGCTGCGGCGGCTGCCAGAATCATGGAAGGCGCTGAGTCCAAGAAGTCTTTGCGGTGGTGTTCACCAATGCCAAAATAGCTTAATCCCACCTGATCCGCTAGCTCGATGCGCTCCAATAGTTCGCCTAATGATTTAGTGCCATTGTTGTGATTATTGGGTGAAGCTGCAAAACTATCAATGCCTATTTCCATATTTGATAAACCTTATTTTTCTGTATTCAAATCTTCTTTAAAACAAACAATGTCCAATTATATGCCCTAAGTTGGACAGGGTTGCGTAGACTTTTCTAGTTGCTATAAAAGTATCTCATCGGGCTAGCCTTTGCAAATACATCAAAGCCGATCGTATTCGTGAGGCACGAAGTGATCTTGAATTTAGATCGGTTTAGCATACCGGAAAGGGATGCTGAACGTTTAGGTATCAAGCTATAAGCTTGAATAGCATTTCCCACAAGTTACGCTATGCTAAACTTGCGGGATAGGGGTGCCTTATCAAAATAGCGAGTAAATGATCAAAAGAATTCCATAAAACATAAGTCCCCAGTAACCTACTTTAAATTGTGCTTCGGATAAACCCAATGGTCTGGTTTTCTTCTCTTCCCATGATCTTGGCTTGTCAGAGAGTTTAGCAATCAAACCAATGAGGAAAGCAATTAACCCATAAAGAATATATTCTAAATCCAAAGAGTTGATCCTTGGCTCTAACGATAAGCTAGCGGGTGTATGCCCACAGCTTGTAAAGAGCACAATCTAGTGAAATCTGCCGAAGCTCACAACGGTTCAAATAACCACTGCGTTCAGAAAGATAAAAACTCCTGCGAACTGCACTCAGTAGAAAGCACCAACTTTTCCCAGCGGCTGATTCACGGTGCTGTTTGCACTGAAACCAGCTAGAAAGCACTTTGGCATATAACCGATAGCGCCTGTTAGAATCAGTCTTTTCCGCTGTTCAGCATTTTGATTATTTCGTTGCTCTGTAGTTGTGTGGGTAGTTCTGTCAGAAGTCCATAAGACGATGGTGGATCAGGGGAACTAATGAGCATTACTTGAGAGTTGCAAGAGTCGATTGAGTAATAGGATTCACCTCTCAATTCCATAAATATTGTATCACCAGTTGGTTCGTAGGTGTCATAATCAAATTCAATTTCCACAAACGCTGTGCTTTTCATGAAAATTTCATTCTTGTCAACGCTATATGTTCCCATAGTGTAGTAGGTAGTCCCCTCGCAAAAGCTCACGTCATAGTAGTTGGTAGAATCAATAAAAAAGGTTTCCGAAGTACAGCAATCGCACCTATTCATTGGGTTGCAGTTGGCCAAATCAAAATCGCTGGAGAACGCATAAGCCGAATTTGAAAAAGGATACTTCGATTGTTTAGGCAGTTCACCTGCTGTGTCAGCTAATTCAATTGTTGCTAGTTCGGTTGTTTGGGCGACAGTGGAGTCGGGTTCTTGGTTCGATTGCTGTTCGTTATTTGTTGCTGTTGAGCATGCAGTTACGACTGCTAAAAGAGTCCAGAAAAGTAGCTTGTTCAAATTCACGATCTTAGTTCCTGCGATTGATTCTAACCAGCTATCCGCCGTGTGTCCCGAGATAGCTAGAAAGCACTAATATAGCGGAACTGCCCAACCCCTACAACAGTAACTACGAAGCACTGCGTTCTGCAAGTCTAAGTCCAGAATGGAGGAAGGTGGGGTAGGAGATGAACTTACAGAATGGGCAGAGTAGCGGTTGGGTCACGATGCACTTTCAAAAAGCACTAAGACACATGGCGGATGAGCGTTTGTTAGAGCCCGCTATTCCATCATGTTTCGTTTCTTGTATTTGCTGAGTTGATCTTTATAGAATTGTTGATTGGAAAGTTCATTTGCTCGTTCGTAATAGACCAATGCTTCTTTTCTGGCAAAATACATACGTTCCAAATGGTAGGCTATCTCTAATGCTTCTACTGAGTTTTTTGGTTCACAATAATTAGGGAGTAAAAAATCCCTTATACCCAATTTAATTCCAAGATCATAAGAGGTTAGAGTTGAGTTCTTACCCCTAATATCAACGAGAAATAGTGTGCCTTCATAATCACTAAAGTCAAGTGTGGCATAATTACTTTCAGTTTTTAGCTCAAAAAGTGTTTCTAGGAATATGCTTCTTATTCTGACAGTATACATTTCAGGTTCGTCAGGAACTTCAACTGCCTCAGGTATCCAGCTGAGGCAAAAATTCTCATTCTTGTCGATGGTTATAGGATTGTCACTAAGAGGGACAATTCCAGAAACTCCGTCGGAAACTCCTGAGTGTGTATTGTCGGAGTACAGGAAGTTGATTCTGGGACGAAATCGTTTATTTGCTGTTGTTATGGTCGATTTAAGTTCAGAGTTGATTTTATCTAAGTTGATGATAGTATCATCTTCATATTCAAGAAATTTACCTGAATAGTGAACCAAGATTAAGTGCCCATTATCGAGTTCAAGTTGAGGACTATTTATCAACATCCCACTTGTCAATGAGCTGTTGTCTGTTGTTCTCTTGCAGTTAACAGAATGAAGCACTTCAAATGGATATTTCTTCACATTTGATTTTACAAATTCTCTTGGTTCGTGCAAATGCCTGTTACACGATATAAGGAAAAAAAATAGTAGTACTGAGTATCTCATGATCTGGCACGGTGGGCTCTAACGACCAGCTATGATGAGTGGGGATTAGAAAGCACTAACCTTTCCTCTCGCACATAGCCACGCCTTGATTTAAATTTAAAACTTGTGGCGGACTTTCCAAGTGCCACCAAACTTTCCTGACCGATAAAACCCCATTCATTCATAGCGTTTGTTGTATGCCGTTCTTCACTCACGGGTTGCCATTTTTTCTTTCACCAGTTTAAAAAGTTCCTTGCGATATGGGAATCGGATATGCCTTTTCGGTCGGAAGTTCCAGAGGTCAAATTCCTCATTCGTTGTTAGATATATGTGATGAAACAGAAGTTGATCGTCATCAACCTCGCCCATGTTATATTCACTAGTTACACTGACTCCATTATATCGGCTGGACACAAAAATTCCATATTTCTTTACCTCGTTCAGGTTCATTCTTTTAGTTCCAAACAAGTAAGTCGTTTCAATGTAATCGCTCCCAAAACGTACCTTATGAGATTTCAATAGAACGATTATGAAAGGAAGAAATGAAGCTGGAATTAGCATGATAAGAATTACCCAGATGTTAGGCAATAAATACATGATAAATAAGGAAAATGCCGTTAGCGATCCAGCCATAAAAATGATCATGTAAGCAGATCCCTTGATATATCGTGTTCGGAATTCTTGAATTTCAGTGTTCATCTTCGGTATCGCCAATGGCATACAACAATTCAGTAAACACAATGGTGTTTACTTACCTTGTAGTTGTACCTATTTAAATTCTATTTTTTTCATTTTGAATAACTTATCTGTATGAAAAAGGAAATAAACAGTTACAGATAGATAAGTCTTTCAGTTTCATACAACAAACTAACACTTCTTAGCATTATTCGCAATAGTGAATTCACCTCACACCGGCCAGTGGTAGCCTCTCAGAAACTCATCAGTCTTCATGCGTTTCTTGCCTTGCAGCTGTAGTTCGGTGATTTTCAGTCTGCCGTCATTGGTATTTACTTCTATGAAGGTCTTGCCATCACTTAGGAAATCACCAGGATTGCCTTTTGGTTTTCCGTCTAGTACTTCACTGGAGTAGATCTTACAGTCCACGCTGTGTAGTGTGGTCCACGCAGCAGGATAGGGACTGAGTCCTCGGATGAAGTTTTGGGTGCGCAGCGAACTTTCTTCCCAGTTGATTTTACAGTCTTCGCGAAAGATTTTAGGAGCGTGCTTTGGCATATCTGGTAGACGCTGAGGCTTTAGTTCATAGTCACCAGAGGTGATGGCTGCTACAGTTTTCACCAGCAAGTCTGCACCGAGGTGCATGAGGCGTTCGTAGACTGTGCCCACATTGTCGGTATCATGGATAGGCTCCGTTTCCTGAAAGAGGACATTACCTGTGTCTATCTCATGCTTGAGTTTGAAGGTGGTGACGCCTGTTTGTTTTTCGCCATTGATAATGGCCCAGTTGATAGGTGCAGCACCCCTATAGTCAGGAAGGAGGGAGCCATGAAGGTTGTACGAACCAAGTCTTGGCATGTCCCAAACGGCTACAGGGAGCATGCGGAAAGCCACGACTATTTGCAGATCGGCCTTATAGCTCGCTAGTTCTTCTAGGAAGCTTTCATCTTTGAGATTGGTAGGTTGGAGCACAGGGATCTTGGCTTCCACTGCGTAATCTTTGACAGGCGAAGTGCCTATTTTTTTACCTCTTCCTTGTGGCTTGTCAGGTGCGGTGACCACCGCTACGATGTTGTATCCAGCCGCTACCAATCGCTGCAAACCGGGCACGGCAAACTCCGGCGTACCCATAAAAATGATTCTAAGTTGCTCCTCCATTGCCGGCAAAAATAGTGATTTCAGCTAGGAGAGGAGGAGCGACTTACGAGAATCCTTTTTTTATCTTTTTTGAACTTTGATTACCTCTAGTTTACCTTCTTTCACCACATTGAGCAGATAGATTCCTTTTGGATATGAAGTCATATCTACGTTGAAGTCAGCCTTGATATCTCCAGCTTTCAAAGTCTGCCCAGAAAGATTGGTAAGCGTATATTTTCCAGATTGTACTCCTTCTATGCGAAGGTCATTAATCACAGGATTGGGATATACCCTCCAAGCATTGGCTGCACTACCAAGAACCACTTTTGGTGCGGTTATCTCTAAAGCAATAGCAGAAGTATTGTTGTCTTCATCCGATTCGTCTATAGCGCCTACTTCATCTACAATGGCGATCAAGTGATAATTGCCCGGATCGAATGAGGTAAGACTTGCTGTCACTGCTAATTCTTTATTTTGATTTGAAGCCAGCGCTGATATACTCGTAGTAGTCAGCAGATCGTCGTTATCAGATAATACCTCATCAGTAGAGAGATAAAACGCTATTTCAGATTGTGCACTTTCAGCTAAACCAATGTTAACAACCGTGGAAGCTATCGACAGGGTAGTGCCTTCTATCTGAAAGGAGAGTTGATCAATAGCCAAATCAGCTTGCGTAGAAGTAGAGGTATAGTCTAGGCTAAATCCACCTCCATTGATGTCCAGGTCACTCGTAAAGTGTAAAATGACGCTTCCTTCCTCCACCGTGATGGCATTAGGTAACGCGGTGCCTGTAAAAGAAGCAATAGGTGTAGAGAGGTTAGAGCCCGCATATACGTCCAAGTAATCATAATCCTGTTCTAGATCAAATGCTGAGAATGTGATGGTTATGCTAGCTGCATTAGTTGGTGAGATGGCCCACTCACAGTTACGATCATTGTAATAATTTTGATCGCCACTTCCGTCCGTAATTGTCCCACTAGACTCTGTCAATGTCGGATTGTCCCCGCAAGATTCTTGGGTGTAGAAGGTATAGCTCTGCACATTGTCTCCTTCGTTGGTTTCATCTATTTCATCATTGATATCTATGGTGACTGTGATTGTATGTTCGCCAGCTGTCAATGCACCAATACTCACGTTATTGGAGTAGCTGTAAAATCCGTTTGATATCGAGTTTGACTCAGATAGATTCCAATCTTCATCCATTAATTTAGTGCCATCCAATTTGATTTCCACCTTCATCGGTGTATTTGCACTTGCATCTCCATTGTTTAGTATAGCATAGGATAGTTTCAAATCTGCGCTTGAGGTGAGATTATTGGTATTAGAGTAGTCATCATCTACCATAGAAATGGTAATAGCATTGGCCCATTCATTAGGTTGGTAAAAGGCCAGATTAGGCTTTGGTGCTTCCAGTACCGTGATGTAGTTGGATACCGTGCTGGTATTAGACCCACCTTTTCCATCAGTGACTACCAGCGTCACAGCGAACTCTCCAGATGCACTGTAGGTTACCGTAGGATTTTGAGCAGTAGAGGTTGCTGGAGTACCACCTGCAAAAGTCCAGCTCCAGCTTGTAGGACTACCTGTGCTGTTGTCTGTGAAGCTCACGCTTCCACCTTTTGCAATACTTTGAACATTGCTAGTGAATGAGGCCTTTAGCTCATTCGGGTTGCTACTGGAAAAGCCTGAACTTGAGTACAAGCCACGACCATGTGTCGCGGCGATCACTTCATTGTCAGATTCCCGGATTTGTAGCATGTCTACACGTACATTGGCAAGGCCTATGTTAGAGCTGACCCAGCTTGGGCTAGCTACACTCAGGTCTTGAGTTCTCCAAATACCTAATTCAGTTGCAAGAATCACTTCTTTTCTGTCATTGGGATTGTAAAGCGCCCAACGTACTGGCATGTCAGGAAGATTGCCTTCTTTGCTTGCCCAGCTAGATCCGCCATTGCTTGTTTGCCAAACGGAAGTCACGCCGTAGTTGGAAAACGTAACGAGTAGATCATTTTCACTTGCTCCTATTTCAATACAAGAAATACTACCATCAGGGAAGCTTGCTCCTGTAATTTCGGTCGATTGAGGTGTAGCATTTGCATTGGTTACTTTGAAAAGTCTACCACTGCTGGTACCTATAAAAAGAGTGGTAGAAGCCGTGGTGTATGGAGAAACTCGAAAATGTGTTGCGTCAGAACCCAAGGATATATTGAAGTCATTTCTGGCGGGCGTTCCAGTTTTAATATTGGTAAAGCGTGCTACTTGAGACCCACTGCTATTGGTATATAAAACACCCAGATTGTCATCATAGTCTCCAGGGTTGATAAAACTCCCTGTTTCTTGATCGTCCGCAAAATCTGTAAATGAATTACCGCCATTTGTACTAAGGGCGTAAACGTTATTCACATATGATACTATTTGAATATTTCCATTTTTTTGATCTATAAAGCAATAAGCACCGTCACCGCCATAAGCTTCCGTAGTGGAATTTTGCCCAGTAGTTTGAAATCGCTGAGTACCATTGTCCTGAGATCCTGCGAGGAAGTAATTTCTGCCTGAAGTAGGATGGATAGCAGCAGCATAGAACTGTGTGACGTTGTATCCATTGTTGCGATTGACGAATGTAGGGCTGGTTTGTGTCATTGTGCTACTCACATATACTCCACCATCGTTACCGAAAATGATGTCACTGGATGAGCCCGGCTTGAAAGCCATTGCATGTTGATCGGCATGTACATTTGGAAACCCAAAGCCTCCATACCAATGTGAAATTTGATCCCATGAAGCTCCACCGTCTGAAGATCTAAATAGATCGATACCACCGGCCAGTACCGTATTGGCATCATTAGGATCTACTGCTAAAATAAGATCGTACCATGCTTGCCCTCGAGTAAAATCTGATGCTGGGATACCATTATCAGCGTCATTTGGCTCAGGAAGGTTGGTCCAAGTAGTTCCCCCATTTGTTGTCTTGATGATTTCACTCACCACGCCATCTCCTTCTACAAGGGCATAAACCACATTTCCATTTGAGGCTGATGTAGCCAACTCTATTCTACCACCATTGCTTCTGGCAGTACTTTGATTCCAAGTAATACCATCTGTGGAACTAAAAATCACGCCACCGCCATTTCCGAAAGGATTAGATTGTGTAGAGGCCCAGAGCTTATTGTCACCGCCTAATTCTAGATCTGCCATGGTATAATTACCACTTTGTCCAGAGATATTTGGCGATACCAATGAAAAGCTCGTTCCGCCATTTGTGGAGCGAAAAAGCCCACCATTATTTGCACCATGCCATGCACCTTCATAGTAGTTTGCGCGCTCTGCTACATAGAGGACACTCGATCCATTTTCATTTCTTACCAAGAGATCATTGACATAGTAAAATTCCAAAGTAGCCGATAGTTGACTCCAAGTGCTACCACCGTTTGTTGATTTCCATACGCCAGCGCCTCTGGATGCACCACCGCCAAATCCTTCGCCAGTTCCTACATAGAAAGTGTTTTTATTATTCGGATCGAAAGCAATGGATGTAATGGCAATGTTGCTCCAAAAATCATCCACTTTGGTCCATTTCACAGAGCTGGTATAGATATCTGTTGTGAACCAAAGTCCGCCACCTACGCCACCCGCCCATACTTTCTTACCTGAAGCATCATTTGGGTCCCACATAATCGCTCGTGTTCGCCCGCCTACATTGCTTGGTCCTCTTTCTACCCAAGGAAACTCTGCAGTGCCTGTTCTAAGGCTACTTTTTTCTTTGAAGTAGCTAGCTACCTGTTTTCTTGTTTGATCCAATCGCTCTGGCACTGGTCTCTTGAGCGCTGGGTCCATGGTGGCCAGAAAATCCTGTCGCCAAGCTAGATCTGGGCGGTCACGTTTTGGGATATCCTCGAGTTTGGTTTCGAGTCGTTGATTGTAAGGATGTTTTGCAAGAAACGCTTCGTAAGACTGCTCTTTCGTATTCACAAAATACAGCGTTACACAAGTAAGTGCGAGAAAAAGCAAGGCATAAAATGCTTTGCGGTTAGGTTTAATGGAGTTAGGCATTGATGTCGTGTTTATTGATAGTTTTTTGAATCTCCTTTAGTGAAATCTGTGATTTCTAAGGCTTTCTCTTTTCCGTTTTCTAAGAAGATAATTTTGGCAGATTTCGGAGCTTCTGTTCTATAATCTACTTTGCGATTTCGAGGGTTAATTGTTTCATCCGTGTTTGATCGATTTTCAACCGCAGTGATCTTCCATATACCTTCGGTAAAGCTTTTATCCGAAATTTCTACTTCAGTTTCTTCAATTACCAATTTTTTGATTTCAGATTGCTCGCCTGACTTCAGCGTAATTTCAAAGTTTGTTCCACCTACACCAGGCATTCCACCTGTCCAGTTGTACCAAACGGCACTTTCAACTTTCGAAGTTTCTTGCGACTGTTTTTGGGAGGATTTGCAAAATGTAAAGAAAAGACCAAGGAGTAGTAGGCTATAAAATTTCATCTAGAGGCATTTTTTGGTATATGAAAACAAGATACACAACCGTAACTTGGTTGGAACTATTTTCAGATAGAATACCCTAAAATGGGTAGTTAATTTTCAGTAGTAAGATAAGGTGTTTCAATCAATTATAAATCAGATATAGGGCTCTCATAAGAGAGTATTGCTCTAGATCTGACTGCCAAGAAGCTTTGATTTCCGCTTCACTTCTCCCTTCTTTTATTTGCTGTCTAAGCTGATCTGTTCCTGCTAGTTTTTCAAAATAATCGTTGAAAAAATCTTCAGAAAGTTGAGGAGAAATGACTTTATAGAACTCCATCAAGTACCGCAAATCGAGTTTATAAGTCGTATCGCTTCCGCTAAGGTTGATTCCAAAGCATTGCTCGCCTTCAAGTGGTGGGTGGGTGGAGCCTGCGTTGGCGATTGGTTTGAAAACAAAACTACCCAATCCATATTTTGGATGGCCAATAGTCTGAAATGGATAATCTGTACCACGACCTACAGAGACCACTGTTCCTTCAAATAATACGAGTGATGGATAGAGTGAAATAGCCAAATCATTGGGAAGGTTAGGTGAGGGAGGTACCGGTAAACTATACGGCATGGAATGATCCCAATTAGCTACAGGTATCACGATAAGCTCACATTTCTTTCCTGACTCTAGCCAACCTTCTTCATTGATCATTCCTGCCAGTTCGCCGAGTGTAAGGCCATGGATCAGCGGGATAGGATGGAGGCCTACAAAGGATTTAAAAGCTGGTTCTAGCATGGGTCCATCCACATAGCTTCCATTTGGGTTTGGACGATCAAGGATCATCACAGGAATTCCAGCTATAGCACAAGCATCCATCAGATAAGACATGGTACTACTATAAGTATAGCAGCGAAGACCTACATCTTGGATGTCAATCACTAAGATGTCTAAACCAGAAAGATGCTCTTGCGAAGCTTTTTTAGATTTTCCGTAAAGGGCGATCAACTCAAACTTTGAGGAGGATTCGTTTTCTATAATGGCTCCATCTGGTTTATTGCCTTTGAAGCCGTGCTCGGGGCTAAAGACTTTTTTGATATTGACTCCCAAACTGAGAAGTGTGTCAGTCAGGTGGGTTTTTCCGATGAGTGAAGTATGATTGACGAATAGTCCAACTTGCTTTCCTTCTAGCGCTGGAAGGTATTCGGATATTTGATAGGCGCCAGGCAAAATTGGCGCTACAGGTTCACTTTGAGACGCACATGAAACTGTGACATTCAAAAAGATAATGAGAGCAAAGAACCTCACAACAGATATCATGTAATATTGCATGGTCAAAACTAACGATCTTGAATTTACCATATTTCATAGCTAAGCGAATTTCCAAAAACGAAGAGGGATCTTTTTCTACCGTGATCAACAAGATCGCTGTGGTAAGCATTGCTGTGGCGCTGATCGCCTTGATCAGTTGCTTTATGATATTGAAAGGTTTTGAGCATACCATCAAGCAGAAAATCTACAGCTTCAGCGGGCATCTTGTTGCTAGCAAATACACGCTTTCTACTTCATTTGAGCAGTCTTCTATAGTGGTGAGTGATTCTGTGAAAAATGGGATCATGGAGCTGCCGGGCATTGATTATTTGCAGACCTATGCTTACAAAGCAGGTCTGCTTAAAACAGATGAAGAAGTTCATGGCATCATCCTAAAAGGGCTGGATGATAAATTTGATACGACTGCCTTTGCGCAGCACATGATTGAAGGAGCCTTTCCGGTTTTCCCAAAAGAGGGCTATGGTACTGATGTGGCGGTGAGTTACAAGATTGCGAGCTACTTACAATTGAAAGTGAGGGATGAGGTGATTGTCTTTTTCATACAAGATCCACCTCGATTTAGAAAGCTGAAAATCTCAGGGATCTATCAAACTGGGTTAGAGGATTTTGACGAAAAGGTCATTTTAGGAGATATCAACCTCATCCGTAGGCTCAATGATTGGGGGCCTGAAACCATAGGAGGGATGGAGATTTTCTTAAATAATCCAGACGATATGGAAGCAGCAGAAGAGCAAGTCTTCAATGCGACAGATACTGATCTTTACATTGACAAAGTCAGTGATAAGTATGTGCAAATATTCGATTGGCTCAGACTGCTTAATCGTAATGTGGTTATTTTCTTTTCGCTGATTCTATTCGTTGCTGGCTTCAATATGGTCTCCATTTTATTGATACTGATCATGGAGCGGACACAGATGATTGGTATCCTAAAAGCAATCGGAGCATCGAATAGGCTTATAAGACGGATATTCTTCTTCAATGGCTTCCAACTAATTCTAAAAGGAATATTTTGGGGCAACCTGATTGCGCTGACTTTTTGTGGTATCCAGAAGTACTATATGATCATCCCGCTGGACCCTGCAAATTACTACATGAACCATGTCCCGATTGATTTCAGCATTAGCGCAATATTCATGATCAATCTATTTGTAATGATCATCACAGCTATTGCGCTTTTTATACCACTAGCGGTGATTTCAAGGGTTTCCCCGATTAAATCAGTAAAGTTTGATTGATTGCTTACTTAGTTTGAAGGAGCAAATGGTGCGTATTTTCTGAAGAGACTCCTGATCTTCATTTCAAGTACACCAAATACCGCTTCTTTGAAAATCCCTTTGGACATTTTTGAAACACCCTTCGTGCGATCTGTGAAAATAATAGGTACCTCCACGATTTTGAACCCATGTTTCCAAGCAGTGAATTTCATCTCTATCTGGAAGGCGTAGCCTATGAATCGGATTTTTTCAGGGTCGATAGTTTCAAGCACATTTTTATGGTAACACTTAAATCCTGCGGTGGTATCCATGATCGGAATACCTGTGATTAGCCGAACATATGTGCTCGCAAAGTATGACATGAGTACTCGACCTATCGGCCAGTTCACCACATTTACCCCACCAATATAACGCGATCCGATTGCCATATCTGAGGCACCATTCGCACAAGCGTTGTAAAGCGAAATGAGATCTTTTGGGTTGTGAGAGAAGTCCGCATCCATCTCAAACACATAGTCATAACCATTTTCTCTGGCGTATTGGAAACCGCGAATGTAGGCTGTACCAAGGCCAAGTTTACCTTCACGCTCTATCATAAATAGGCTTTCTGGCCATTTAACTTGAAGCTCTTTTACGATCTTGGCAGTGCCATCAGGGGATCCGTCATCAATGATGAGCACATGAAAAGGCATCTCCAGACCCATCACCTCCGCGATGATTTCCCGGATGTTTTCCAGTTCGTTGTACGTAGGTATGATGACGAGTCGTTTGTCCACAAGATGCAATTTAAAAGCAGAAGTTTGATTAAACGGTGTAAACAGTTAATCGAACTAACGCTAAAACAATAAAAGATGTTAATTACCCCTTCTGATAGCCCAAAATTTTCATCATAGACTCACTCTTTTGCTCATCAGCAAACAATTCGACCTGATGTTCGCCACTCTCATCTTTGCTAATGATTACATGCTTTGGTGCTGGTATTAAGCAATGCTGTATCCCACCATATCCACCAAGTGATTCTTGATAAGCGCCTGTATGGAAAAAACCAAAAAACAGTGTTTCATCTTCATCGATTCGAGGTAAGAATACCTCACCGATGTGTGCTTCTGAGTCATAATAGTCTTGACTATCGCAAGTCAATCCACCAATATTCACTCTGTGGTGAGGGTTGTCCCAATGATTGATAGGAAGCATGATAAATTTCTCATTAAGGCCCCATACGTCTGGCAGATGTGTGATGAACGAGCCATCCATCATGTACCAAAGCTCCTTATCGTTTTGCAGTTTTTGGTCTAGGATAGAGTAAATGGTAGCACCACTTTCGCCTACAGTGAACGAGCCAAATTCTGTGATGATATTAGGAACATCCACGTGGTTTTTCTCGCAAATCCACTTGATATTGGCTACTATCTGATCAGCCATATATCCATAATCAAACTCAAAGCCCAACGAGTTTTTGATTGGGAAACCACCACCTATATCGATGGTGTCTAAATCAGGGCATATTTTCTTAAGCTCACAATATTTATAAATGAATCTGCTTAATTCACTCCAATAATAGGCTGTGTCTTTAATTCCGGTATTGATAAAGAAATGAAGCATTTTGAGCCTGGCATTAGAGCCAGCAATCATTTCCTTGTAGTGGGGCACTATGTCATTGTAGCGAATTCCGAGTCGTGAAGTGTAGAATGCAAAGTTCGGTTCTTCGTCTGCCGCTATTCTAATACCCACTTGAAATTTCCCATCTACATGGCTATGGTAATAGCTGATTTCGTTGAGGTTATCTAAGATAGGAATACAATTAAAACCATCATTGATCAGGTTGGCGATATACTCAAGGTACAAAGGTCTTTTGAATCCATTACAAACCACTTTTCTAGATTTATCAAAAAGTCCTCTTTCGTTTAGATTTCGAATAATAGGAATATCAAACGCGCTAGAGGTTTCTAGATGAATATCATTCTTTAATGCTTCCTGAAGGACAAATTGAAAATGCGATGACTTGGTACAATAGCAATATTCATACGATCCTTTGTACTTATTTTTTGCTATAGCATCTCCAAAAATTTTCTTCGCGAATTGGATGTTTTCGCTGATTTTGGGGAGATATGACAACTTCAGTGGCGTGCCGTATTGTTCAATAATTCCCATGAGGTTTACATCATGGAAATACAGCTCATTGTTTTCGACTTTGAACTCTTTGGTTGGGAAATAGAAGGTTTGCTCTATAAGATCAGCGTAACTTTTCATTTTTGTCTATCTGGAAATTTCTTATTGAAAAAGGGTACAATGATCATGAAAAAAACACAAACCCTTGTTGCAATAGAATTAATATTTTAAGCACAAAGTTTCACTTGGAGATACCTAGTTTTGTTTTTCGAAAAACAACACCCATGATTGAATTAAATGTGAGAAACGAGACGTCTCGGCTCAAAGCGGTAGTGCTAGGCACTGCTGAAAGCGTAGGCGGCACCCCTAATCTTGCAGATGCGTATGATCCAAAGTCTGCGGAGCATATTCGCGCAGGAACCTACCCCAAAGAGAAGGACATGATTAACGAAATGGATGCCTTTAGCGCCGTTTTTAACAAGTACGACGTGAAAGTTTATCGTCCTGAGCTTAGACAAGATTTGAATCAAATATTTGCAAGAGATATCGCTTTTGTTATTGATGACTTTTTCTTTAAGTCTAATATCCTTCCTGATAGAGTGCCAGAGCTAGAAGCGATAGACTATGTGATTCAGCAGATGGATCCGAGTAAAGTCATAGTGCCGCCAGCAGATGTGCACATTGAAGGTGGCGATGTGATGCTACATGAGGATTATGTATTCGTCGGGACCTACTTTGGTAATGACTATGCGTCGTATATCACCGCTAGGACTAATCTGCAAGGAGTAGAATTTCTGCGTGAGTTTTTCCCTAATAAAAAAATAAAGGCTTTTGATCTCAATAAGTCAAATACGGTGGCAGAAGACAATGCCTTGCACCTTGATTGCTGTTTTCAGCCGGTAGGCAAAGGCAAAGCTATCATCCATCGTGAAGGTTTCCGTAGAGCAAGTGATTATGAGTTTTTGGTGAAACTATTCGGCGCGGAGAATCTCTTTCACATCTCCAAGCGTGAGATGTATGACATGATGAGCAATATCTTTTCTATAGCGCCAGATGTGGTAGTTTCTGAACAGAAATTCACCCGATTGAATGACTGGATGAGCTCCCAAGGAATCACGGTAGAGGAAATACCTTATGCCGAAATAGCAAAGCAAGAAGGCTTGCTGAGATGTTCTACTTTACCCCTTCAGCGATTATGAATTCACAAGTAACAGATACCTTGATGATGATAAGGCCAGCGGCTTTTCATCTCAACGAAGAAACAGCTGTCAATAATTATTACCAGCAAGGGATTGATAATCTAACTGCCAGTGAGGTTCAAGAAAGAGCGCTTCAAGAGTTTGATGGATTTGTGGAAATATTAAGAGCGGCTGGAATTACTGTCCACGTCTTTCAAGACCTCAAAGAAGAAAATACACCTGATTCTATATTTCCTAATAACTGGGTGAGCTTTCATGAAGATGGTAGTGTGATACTCTACCCAATGTTTGCTGAGAATAGGAGAAAGGAACGGAAACAGCGTTTTCTTGATGAGTTGGCTAAAAGCCATACTATAAAAAGTGTTTCAGACAAGTTGCTGTCTTGGGAAAAGGAAGGCTTGTATCTAGAAGGAACCGGAAGTTTGATCTTGGACAGAGCCAATAAAATCGTTTATGCTGCCATTTCTGAACGAACAAATCGTGATTTGTTGGCGCGTTTTTGTAAGGAGACAGGGTTTAAATCTGTCGCTTTTACAGCTAATCAAACAGTCGATTCCAAGCGCCTCCCGATATACCACACCAATGTGATGATGTGTGTAGGTGAGGAATTTGCGCTTGTCTGTGCGGACAGTGTAGATAATCCAGCGGAGCGTTCAAATTTGGTCATGACATTGACACAGTCAGGTAAGGAGATCGTGTTGATTTCTGAAAGTCAATCTGAGCAGTTCGCAGGCAATATGTTGCAAGTGAAGAATGCAAACGGAGATCGATTTGTAATCATGTCCGAGGCGGCCTTTCAGGCGCTTAATGATGAACAACGTGAAATTCTCAGTAAGCATGGGTTACTTTTGCACGCTTCTTTGCACACCATAGAGACTTTGGGTGGTGGCAGTGCCAGATGTATGATGGCGGAAGTTTTTTTACCAAAGCAATAGAACAAATTAATGGAGTTGATAGATAACGAGTTAAAAGAAGAGATTGTAAAAGCATTTAAAACGCTTTTCGATCACGACTTAGCCATAGATAGTTTTTCGCTGCAGCCTACGCGTAAGGAATTTGCAGGTACGCATACCATGGTGATGTTTCCTTATGCAAAGCAAACAAGGATAAGTCCTGAGGATGCTGGAAATGCGCTTGGTACTTACTTAAAGGAAGAAAGCAGTTTAGTAGGTGATTTCAACGTGGTGAAAGGCTTTCTCAACCTGGTTATCAGTGACGAACATTGGTTGAAGGCACTGGGTGCTATTATGGCTGAGCCAAAGTTTGGGCAGCTTTTGCCAAATGGGCAAAAAGTAATGGTAGAGTTTAGCTCACCAAATACCAACAAGCCACTACATCTAGGTCACCTCCGGAATAATTTCCTCGGTGACTCAGTATCCAAAATACTCATTGCAGCGGGCTATGACGTGATGAAAGTTAACCTCGTCAATGATCGGGGTATTCATATCTGCAAGTCCATGATTGCCTATGAGCACTATGGAAATAGCGAGACTCCTGATAGTTCTGGTTTGAAAGGAGATCACCTTATTGGTAAATACTATGTGCTTTTTGATAAGGCATACAAAGAAGAAATAGCGCAGCTTGTAGCTGGTGGGATGGAAGAGGAGCAGGCGAAAAAGAAGGCTCCTGTGATGTTATCAGCGCAACAAATGCTCTTGAAGTGGGAGGAGGGAGATACGCAAGTAGTGGACCTTTGGAAGAAACTCAATGGCTGGGTATATGATGGCTTCAATGCCTCATACGAGACCATGGGAATCACTTTTGATAAAGTTTATTACGAGTCTGAGACTTATTTGCTTGGAAAGGATTTAGTAAAGGAAGGACTTGAATCTGGCGTGTTTTTCACCAAAGAGGATGGCTCTGTTTGGGTAGATTTAGCGGCTGAAAAGCTAGATGAAAAGCTTGTTCAGCGAGGTGATGGTACATCTGTATATATCACTCAGGACATTGGTACTTGCGACCTCAAGCACAAAGATTTTGCTTTCGATCAGTCTGTTTATGTTGTTGGCAATGAGCAAGATTATCACTTCAAGGTACTCTTCTCGATAATGGGCAAATTGGGGAGATCATATGCTGATGGACTGCATCATTTGTCTTACGGCATGGTGGATCTTCCTTCTGGAAAAATGAAATCTCGTGAAGGTACAGTGGTCGATGCTGACGACTTGATGCAGGAGATGTTTGATACAGCTGAGCGACAAACACGTGAGCTAGGTAAAATAGAAGGACTTACGGAAGAGCAAGCTGCTGAATTGTACAAGACACTGGGATTGGGAGCTTTGAAATATTTTCTACTAAAAGTGGATCCGAAAAAGCGAATGCTTTTTGACCCGCAGGAGTCTATCGAATTTCAAGGTCACACTGGACCATTTATTCAATACACCCACGCTAGGATCTCTGCAATTTTGCGAAGAGCAGTGACTTTGGAAGTAGGTCTAGATTTTTCATCAGCTGGACTTGAGCTTCATGCAAGGGAGCTAGAGTTGATCTATAAACTCACGGAATTTCCGAAGACCATTTTAGCAGCAGCCAAAGAATACTCACCAGCGCTCGTGGCTCAATATGTCTATGAACTAGCCAAAGAATACAATGGCTTCTATCAGGAAGTACCAATCTTCAGCGAGGAGGACGCCAATGTGATGAAACTCCGTGTGGCGATTTCGAAAAACGTAGCGTTTGTGATCAAAGAGTCTATGCGACTTTTGGGTGTGGCAGTACCAGACCGAATGTAATATGGGGGGTATTAAGGTTTGGATAGAGGCGTTTCGATTAAGGACACTTCCGCTGGCTTTTTCCTCCATTTTTATGGGGGCATTTTTGGCTGAAGTTTATGAGGTGTTCCGCTGGGAAATATTGCTTTGGAGCATGCTTACTACACTTTTCTTACAGGTACTATCCAATCTTGCCAATGACTATGGGGATGCTCAGTCTGGTGTAGATGGTGCCGATCGTAAAGGCCCGAGTAGGGCAGTGTCCTCTGGATTGATCTCACATGAAGCTATGAAAAGAGCGTTGATCATAGCTTCACTTTTGTCGCTTGTAAGCGGACTGTATCTCATTTGGTTGGCGTTTGGCGATCAGCTCACGGAAGTACTGATTTTCTTGGTATTGGGACTTGGGGCGATAGCAGCAGCTATAAAGTATACCGTAGGGAAGCGTCCATATGGCTATGCTGGATTTGGTGACTTTTTTGTATTTCTATTTTTTGGGATCGTAGGCGTTGTTGGGAGCTTTTATCTCTATGCAGGCGCTTTCTATCCGATCACCCTGCTTCCAGCCTTTTCTTGTGGGTTTTTAGCAGTGGGTGTTCTTAATGTCAATAATATCCGAGACATAGAGTCAGATCGAATGAATGGCAAAAACAGCATACCAGTCCGTCTAGGTAGAGCTAAGGCTGTTTGGTATCACTTAGCCTTGCTAGGATCTGCCATAGCAGCTAGTGTCGTCTATGTAGCGCTGACAGGAGGGCACTGGCTTGGTTATGGATTTTTATTGATCACGCCTTTGCTAGTATCCAATATCATCGCAGTAAAAACAAAAACGACAGCCGATAAACTCGATCCATACCTCAAGCAACTAGCGCTCACCACTTTACTTTATGTAATCCTTTTCGGGTTGGGACAAATACTTTTTATTTGAAAAGACCAAAACGCGAAGTTTTCGTTAACTTAGATGTTTATCCAACAACTCAAATTTTTCCGGTATGAATAAGATTCTAGTTCCTTATGATTTTTCTGATGTAGCCACCCATGCATTGAATTTTGCGGCAGATATGGCTCGAATTTCAAAAGGCTGTGCTGTCACACTTATAAATGTGATAGAAACTCCCACCCCAAGTACCTTTAAAACAATGGGAATTGTGGGCAGCGACCCAATGGAGAGTCTTTATATTAAAAGGCTGATTGAGACTGTAGAAGCGAAAATGAAAGATATCATGGGGGATAGTAAGTTCAACGATATTAAGTTGAACTACAAAATCGTTCTAGGACAGCCTTTCAATGAAATAACGGAGGAAATTAAAACTGCAGGTATTGAGCTAGTTGTAATGGGCACTTCAGGTTCTTCAGGAGCGGAGGAATTACTTGTAGGCTCCAATGCGGAAAGAATGGTAAGATTCTCGAAATGTCCAGTAATCACATTGAGTGAGGCAGCAAATGTTTCTAAAATCAAAACCATCGCATTTGCTTCCAATTTCCAAGACTTGACACAAGATTTTGTAAATCATATAAAGAGACTTCAAGCAACTTTTGGTGCCAAAATTCATTTGTTGATTGTGAATACGCCTTCTGGGTTCAAAACCACTCGTCATGACACCAAAGTCTTGAAAGAGTTCATTGCTGATCATATGATCAAAGACGCTGATATCCACATTTATAATTATTCAAATGAGGAAGATGGTATCGTAGCTTTCGCTGAAGACGTTGAGGCTGGTATGATCGCAATAGGTACAAGACAGAAAAAAGGAGTGGGTCATTTCTTGTCTGGCAGTATAGCTGAAGATGTGGTCAATCACTCACAGGTACCCGTCTGGACATTTGGTTTAGACAATGCATAATTTCAAACCCCGAGAGATCGGGGTTTTTTGTTGCGCTTTAGTTTGATTTTAATCTTTGAGTTTTACATTTGCCACATGAATACTGCGCTACATCTACCCCATCATTGTATCTAAGATGCTCTTTCTGAGCACCGAAGATAATTCTGCGCATTTCTCACTATTCTAACTCTATTTATTCCAAAATCGACTCATGTCAAATCTCAAAGTAGCCATCCAGAAGTCTGGAAGATTAAGTGAAGATTCGCTGCACCTCTTTCAAGAGTGTGGCATCAAATTCAACAATGGTGTAAAGAAGCTCAAAGCACAATCACACAATTTCCCAATAGAATTTCTCTTCCTCAGAGATGACGATATCCCTGGTTATGTAGAGGATGGAATCGCAGATATTGGCATTGTGGGTCAGAATGTGCACGAAGAATATTTGAAGGATACAGACGTAGTGAAGTTCTTAGGCTTCTCGAAATGTAGATTGTGCCTCGCTGTACCTAGAGAAGTGGAATATGAGGGTATTTCATTCTTTGAGGGCAAAAGCATCGCTACTTCGTATCCAAACATCTTGAAAAACTATCTTGATACTCAAGGGGTGAATGCAGAAATACATGTGATCAGTGGTTCTGTAGAGATAGCACCGGGGATTGGACTAGCAGAAGGCATTTGTGATATCGTGAGCTCTGGTAGCACACTCCTCAGCAATGGACTAAAGGAAGTAGAGACTGTGATGAAGTCTGAGGCTGTGATGGTTGCCAATAAAAATCTGGATGCCGAGCAGAGGAAGATTTTGGAACGCTTGATCTTTAGAATCAATTCTGTGCTCGAGGGTAAAAACAGCAAATACGTTTTGCTCAATGCACCAAATAAAAACCTTGACAAAATCATCAACCTTTTGCCAGGAATGAGAAGTCCTACTGTTTTGCCGTTGGCACAGGAAGGTTGGAGTAGCATTCACTCTGTGATTAATGAAGATGCGTTTTGGGACAATATTGAAAAGCTTCGTGGCGCGGGAGCAGAAGGAATTCTGGTAGTGCCAATTGAAAAAATGATCAAATGATTACCATCACCGAAAACCCAACAGGAGAAGAGCTGAAAGCAATCCTTCAGCGTCCTAGTTTTGATTTTTCTAAAATAGAAAAGGTAGTTGCTCCGATACTTGACAAAGTAAAACGCGGTGGAGACAAGGCTTTACGAAAGTTAGCTTTAGAATATGATCATGTAGAGTTGGAAGACCTTTGGGTCACTGAAGCAGAATTTGCCACCGCGGATGAATCAGTGCCCGCTACTTTGAAAGAAGCCATTGCCATTGCGTATGAAAATGTAAAGAAATTTCACTCTGCACAGCGGCAGTCAATGCTCGTGATGGAAGTGATGCCTGGAGTAGTTTGCAGTCGCAGATCGGTACCTATTCGAAAAGTTGGATTGTATGTACCAGGTGGGTCTGCACCCCTTTTTTCTACTGTTTTGATGCTAGCCACACCGGCTAAGATTGCTGGTTGTCAGGAGATTATTATTTCATCTCCTACCAATAGATTGGGCACTATAAATCCTGTGGTTTTGTATACTGCTAAGCTTGTAGGCGTAAAGCGTGTACTAAAGCTCGGAGGAGCGCAGGCCATTGCCGCTATGGCTTACGGTACAGAGACTGTTCCAAGAGTAGATAAGATATTTGGGCCAGGTAATCAATACGTGACTGTAGCCAAGCAAATGTTGGCTAAGCAAGATGTGGCTATAGATATGCCTGCTGGTCCGTCTGAGGTAATGGTGATCGTGGACAAACATTCTGACGCGGGATATGCCGCTTCTGACCTCCTCGCCCAAGCAGAGCATGGGCCTGATAGTCAAGTGATTTTAATATCCACAAGCAAGAGCAAGGCTCACGAGATCAACGAGGCTCTAAAAGCTCAGATAATCAAATTACCGAGAAGAAAGATCGCTGAAGTGGCACTAAGCCAAAGCAGCATAATAGTGGTGGAGGACAAAAAGGAGGCGCTTGAAATCATTAATGAATACGGACCAGAGCATTTGATTATCAGTACTTCAAAGGCGGAGAAGTTGGCAGAGAAAGTCATCAATGCGGGATCTGTTTTTGTCGGTGAATACACACCTGAGTCTGCAGGTGATTATGCTTCAGGCACGAACCACACGTTACCAACCAATGGATGGGCGCGCTCCTTTAGCGGGGTGTCTTTGGATAGTTTTGTGAAGAACATTACTTATCAGCGCATCACCGATGAGGGCTTGCTTTTGCTTGGGCCTACTATTGAGTTGATGGCTGAAGCCGAATTGCTAGATGGTCACAAAAACGCCGTGACGATTAGACTGAAAAAATTAAGAGAAGATGGCATTACTGGAAAATCTGATAAGAGTACACCTGAAGGAGGTGACAGCATACTCTTCAGCAAGGGATGAATTTGAAGGTGAGGCTGATGTGTATCTGGACGCCAATGAAAACTCATTAGGTTCGGCGACAGCTTCAGCTTACCACCGCTATCCAGACCCACATCACAAGGCTTTGAAGCAGCGCTGGTCTGAGATCAAGGGGATTGATCAGAATCGCATCTTCTTTGGCAATGGCAGTGATGAGCCTATCGATTTGCTGATTAGGATCTTCTGTGAACCGCACAAAGACCACATCATCACCATGCCACCAACTTATGGCATGTACAAAGTAAGTGCTCAAGTCAATGCGGTAGAGAATGTCATGGTGCCACTTACACCAGACTTCAAGATCGATTTTGCTTCCCTCAAGGAAGCTTGGAATGGAAGTTCTAAGTTGCTTTTTCTATGTTCACCCAATAACCCAACTGGATATGGCCTGAGCAAAGAGAGTATTCTTGAAGTTCTTGAAAAATTCCCCGGCATTGTGGTTGTTGATGAGGCTTATATTGATTTTTCAACTGATGATAGTTGGGTAAGCGAGTTAGCGAATTACCCTAAACTTGTTGTGCTTCAAACTTTAAGTAAAGCTTGGGGTATGGCTGGCATCAGGGTAGGGGTAGCCATGGGTGATCCATATATCATTGGGATGCTTGAGAAGATCAAGCCGCCTTATAATATCAGCCAAGCCAATCAAGTGCTTGCACTAGAGGCGCTTAATAATGAGCAAACAAAGAATGAGAAGGTAGCCGTTATTCTTACTCAAAGAGAGAGATTAGAGGAGGTGTTACCAAAGTTGT
>CAYGOV010000028.1:0-48456 GCA_964351625.1 uncultured Marinoscillum sp. | reverse complement strand
GGTTATAAATGGGCAGCATTGACTTACACATCCATTTCCTACAAGGATGAATTTGCCGATAATTTTTCTGCAAGTTCACTCGGCTTTTCAGCATCATTCACGATCCCAAACAAGCTGTAGAAAGAAATTTTGCTAAGAATGAAAAATCTTGAGACTATGCCCCAAAAGTGTGGGTCTTGGGGATCTTACATTTAGCATATCACCTGTCCTTCCTCCTCGCAGCACCACAAAATCGCTCCAATCACCTTATAAACAACCTTCAACCCGCTTATTTGCTTCTAAAAAGATATACATCTCTTTTAATAGAGATCTATATCTTAAATATTTAAGTTGTATATCTTAATACAATTAGATAGCTATCTTTTTACTCTGTCTACAGCATGATGAGAGCTAAACTACACTATAAGGAGAGCAGAAACACAGCATAAAGGAAGCTGCTTGTGCTGTGCTTCTTTTTTGAAGGTGGGTTATGTTCTCAATAGAACTCTTGGGAGGTCAACTGCCTTAGCTAGTGCATAGTAGACCTCTTTGCATTTAAGGGTAGTATGACCTATTTTTAAACGGGGCATAACACGAAACGTATAGTGAATGCCCTTTCAAACAACATTCAACTTTATATGACTATTTTATTCTCTTTTACATTCTAATCCCATTTCAGATTGGTCGGGTAGTGTTTACTAAAGTAATACCTCATTCAACAACTCTATCAAAACGTGAAATAAGACTCGGGTAAAAACAATTCTAAACAAGGGAATAAGAGTATTTTTGTATTGATGGGTAATTCTACAATAAATAGTGTTATAGAAAGATTAGATCTTGATCAAAAGAATAGCCCCACTACACTATTTTTCACAGCCAAAGATTATGCTTATGACGAGCTACTGTTCGAAGAACGATTAATTCTTGATACTGCCGAAAAACTCAAAGCCTCTGCCGTTTTCTTTAGACGGTTTGCAGAAAATCAATCATCAAAACCTCAGCTCTTTTTATTTGATAATACACAAAATGTTTTTTCGGAGGGAAATCTTGCTGAGCTTCATAGAAAAATTTGGAGTAGTGGCATTGTTCCTTTGTACTACGTATTTGATAATACGAATATCAATATTTTCGATGCTCGAAAGCATGTAGATTATGATGAGCATTCTAAGACAATAAGTATATCTCCTTTTGATTGTCTTCCAATAGTTAGTAAGTCATTAGAACAATATCAAAAATACTCTGCTAAGCTTTTTGCAAACGGTATTTTTTGGGAACAGAAAGCTACAGAGGGACACTTCTTAAGTAAAAATAGCTCAGAGAATAAACTCATAGAAGGACTGAAAAGAGTTAGAACTCATTTCATAAGTGATAGTGGATTGGACAACAAATTAGCTCAGCAATTACTTGTCCTATCGATTTTGGTTAAATACCTAGAAGAGAGGAAAGATGAGCATGGAAACCATGTTTTTCCTAGTGACTTCTTTAATAAGTATAACAATGCATCTTCCTTTTGTGATGTTTTACGAGCTGGGAAAGTTGTCGATTTGTTTAATGATTTAAGCGCCCATTTCAATGGGAAAGTATTTGAGTTAAAAGATCAGGATAGTCAAATTTTATCAAAGACAGATTTAAACACACTCGCAGAGTATCTTGATGCCAAATCAGACAATAATCAATTAGTCCTCTGGCCACTCTATTCATTCGAATATTTGCCTGTTGAATTGATTAGTAGGATATACGAAGAATTTGTTGATCAGCGAAAAGATGCAGTGTATACCCCCATACATTTAGCTCGCTTGATGGTGGATGAATGTATGCCCATAGCAAACCCAAAGTCAAATTATAAGGTAATTGATGTCAGTTGTGGCTCTGGCGTTTTTCTCGTAGCTGTGTTTAAACGTTTGGTAGAGTGGTGGCAAAAAGAACAGTTTGACAAAACCAATAAGCTTATATCTCCGACTGTAGAAGACTTAAAAGTTATCTTGAAAAATTCCATCTATGGAGTTGATATTGAGGAAGCATCCGTTCGCCTTTCAGTTTTTAGTTTAAGTATTGCATTGTGCGATATGCTTAAGCCTACTGAGATTTGGACGAATTTACGTTTTGATGACTTGAGAGAGAAGAATATTTATTACGGAAATTTCCTTAAATACCTCAGAGAAACAGAAAAAGGTCAATTTGATTTAGTTATTGGGAATCCGCCATTTGAAGATAAAAAGAAGGATTTTAAGGAGCTTATTGAAGAATTTGATATTCAATGTGAATGGGCAATACCAAGAAATCAAATTGCAATGCTTTTCCTTCAGCAAGCCATGCAACTACTAAAGCCAAATGGGCTGCTTTCTTTTGTCATGCCTTCTGGTCCTTTACTTTATAATAATACTTTAGAATACAGAAAGGCATTCTTCTGCCGATATAAGGTGCCTCAAATTATAGATTTGTCAGAGTTGCGTAATGCCGGTGATCTGTTTGAGAAAACAATTGCAACAGCTGTGGTATTTGCGAGTAATACCTTGCCAGAGAAAGATCATACTCTCTTCCATATAGCAGTGAAAAGAACCAAAGCGACAAAAGAAAGACTGTTCTTTGAAATTGATCATTACGATATTAATCCTATCTCCCAAGAAGTGGCCGAAAATGATCTTGCGGTTTGGAAAGCCAATCTAATGGGAGGAAATCAATTGTATTATTTGGTTAGTAGGCTTAAGAAATTGAGAAGTCTTGGTTTGTTTCTTAAAGATGGGAAAAGGAATGGAGGCATGGTATACGGGGAGGGGTACATAGAAAGTCGAAAGATCAAAAAAGCTCCTCATCTAACTGGTAAAAAGTTAGTTGAAGCTAGCAACTTCAAAGAAGATGGTATTCTTAAGTATTCAATTGAAGAAGAAGAATTATTCTATAGGACAAGTGAAAAAAACAAGGAGATTTTTTTAGCTCCTCATCTCCTAATAAAAGAGGTATTAGGTAAAAATAGATTTGTTGCAAAATACCTTGATGATGATGTGGTTTTTAAACATAGAATAATTGGAATACATTCTTCTCGTGAAAAAGCTTTTGAGTTAAAACGCATTGAAAAAATACTTCAGGAAAATTATAGGACTTTTAAACTACTCATGCTTGCTTCAAGTGCAGAAGCAGGAATAAATAGATCTGGAGGTTATGTGGTTCTAAAAAAAGATTTCATGAATCTTCCATATCCAGAAAATGAAAAGAACCTAGAACTATCATATAGCGAGGAAATTATAAAAGAAGACGTTCTCAATTTCAAACTAGAAGAACTGACCAAAGGGGAGAAAGCAAATATAAATACACAGCAAGCAACAGTGCCTGATTTAAAAGAATTTGGAATTGTCTTATGTAATAGCTTAAACCCAATATATGAGAAAAATGACAAGAAATTTAGGGCACTAACTCCTATTAAGACATTGTCATATACCTGCATTCCTTTTGCTTATGGGAATGATGAATTTGAGCCTGAAATATCAGCAAAAATAAAGGATGGTGATTTGTCTGAGTTGATGGAAAATCAACAAGAATCCGTTCACTATAGAAGAGTGCTGAGGTTATATCAAAAAGATGTTTTTTTTCTTGTTAAACCAAACACCCTAAGGTATTGGTTGAAATCAATTGCGCTAAGAGACGCCAGTGATATAATGACTGACTTTGTTAACAGTGGTTACTAATGATAGGTAATCAATCTCATAATCATTCAGTACGAGTCCAGGATTTTTCTCTTGATGCTAGCCAGACTGCAAATCGTATTCTAATTTTCATTAGAGATACCCTACCAGAATTTGAAACCATATATAAAGAGTCAAATATGGAAATTCCTTTAGAAGATGATATCTCAAAAGAATTGTTCCGATTCTTTAATGATCAAGCTCGATCTGAAAATTTATGCTTCCAGTTTAATGAGAAAAAAGGTGTTGACTTCAAGATTTTCGTTCATCCTTTTAGTATGGGTGCGTCATCCATATTTATGATAGAGGCAAAAAGACTGTCTAAATCTCATTATGATTATGTGTCAGGAAGAACAGGTGGTATTGAAAGGTTCAAAAGAGAGCAAGATGAATTTGGAGACCATCTGAATTATGCTGCCATGATTGGTTATATCCAAAATGAGGACGAGCTGTTTTGGGAGAATAAAATCAATTCCTGGATTGATGATTTAATTCAAAAAGAAACAGATATAGTATGGGGTGCAAAAGACAAGTTGATTAGAGATGGTCAATTATCTGATTTTAGCTCCATTCATGAAAGGGTCTCTAAAGAGTCAATCAAACTTTATCATTTTTGGTTAAGTTTAAATTGATTTTGTTCATGACATAAAGTCATTCTTTCTATACCTTCCCGTTCAATCAATCGTTGTGTCATCTTCTTTTCCAACGAGAGAAACTTCACCACCTTATTCCCTCCTCCAAAAACAACAAAGACTTAACAACACGCCTCGGAGGTTAAGCTGGCTTTATGATTCAGTGAACATCGCTCCGAGTCATTTGACGTAAGTCTAATAAGCGCTTGATTTGGCCTCCAAACCAGCGCAAAATGAAATTTCTTATTGGTCTGATCTTAGGACTGCAATGCCTGCATCTAGCCGGACAAACCTTCAATACCAATGCAAGAACTTCAGGGGAAATAAAAACTACCGAAGGTAGTTTCAGCGGCACGATTGACATCAATATTGAACTTGATCAAGTGATGTGGCATGAGGGTAATAAAACACGCATCTTCGGAGCACGACAGATTAAAAAAGTGGTAATTGACCTTGGTGAAGGCACCAGCCAAACTTTTGTTGGGCATGAGCTAAACGGGGATCACTACCTGTTTGAAGTGCTTTCTGACGGGAAAGTCACTATCCTATATAAAGTGGGCATTGTGAAAGATCAGTATGAAAACACCTACTATCCACCCTTCTTCCAACTAAACAGCAAAAAAGAACTCGTTCCGCTCGACTCTAAAAGGGACCTTCTGGCGGTATTTGACAATGACTCCAAATGGATGAACCAGTACATCAAAAATCAGTCCTTGGATCTGGAGAATCCACTGGATGTTGGCAGAGCGCTAGATTATTACAATGAGGCTTATTGAAAGCTGGGGAATAAATCACCGTTTCAGCACTTTTGCGTCTAGTGAAGTAAATCAACACTTTATTATCTTTGACTATGCTTATAAGAGAAGATGTTATTAACGCCATCAATAAACTGCCGGGAGAATTCTCAATTGATCAAGCAATAGATGAACTTATTCTTTTGGAGAAAATAGCTAAAGGATTGAAACAGTCCGCATCAAACGAAGTGATTCCAGATCAAGAACTTGACGCTCAACTACCAGAATGGTTAAGATAAATTGGACATCACAATCGAAGAATGACTTAATTTCAAAAGCTGAATATATTGCCCAAGACTCACGAAAGTATGCCAAGCTGCAAATCAAAAAGATTCGTGATCACTCAAGGCAATTATGCCAATATCCAAATGCCGGCCGAGTTGTTCCAGAGCTTGAAAACCCTCGTATAAGTGAGCTCATTATGGGAAACTACAGAATCATCTATCTCATTGTTACAGAGGAACGAATTGACATCTTAACCGTTCATCATTCTGCAAAACTTCTAAAATTTTAAGGGCGAAGTAAACATACTCAATCCTTCCGCTAGGGGTTACTCGCTTCTAGTCCCTGATCGTATAGGGTCATGTATAAGTGGATTCCTTATTTGATCGAGTAACGTATGAACTTTTCCAGTTTCGAGAAATATATTAATAACAGAAACAGTCTCAAGCTAATGAAGTGACGCTGTAATCGTTTAATGAGTTCACTTAGTTATGACCAGTCTTTTTGAGATCGAGAAGGTTTGGCTCCTCAGATAGACAGTATAAATACCTGCAGGAAGATTACTCGTATCCACTGTCACTTGATTTTGACTGTTTTCCTTCGTCTTTAGGGTTATTCTCTTTCCATCGAGTTGATAAAGTGATATTTCGTAAAATGAAAGATTTTCTCCTATGATGACAAAGTAGTCTGAGGCTGGATTGGGATAGATCTCAAGATCTGAACCAATCGTAAACATCACTCGCTTTATTTCAGAATAGCTAAATGCTCCATCATAATCAACCTGCTTCAACCTATAATAGGATGCTCCCTTTATTGGCTGCTTGTCTATCAGGTTATAGTATTTTAAATCAGTGCTATTACCTGCACCATTAAGATTGCCAACACTTGTCCACTTTTTGGCATCAGCCGATCTTTCTACTTCAAAATAGTCATTGTCTGTCTCCGAAACGGTGACCCACTCAACGCAAACGTGCAACTCGCAAGGAATGGCTCCAAAGCTCAATAATTCTATTGGCAAGGGATTGTTGACATCATCCGTAGTGGCTAAGGTGTAGTATCCATTGAGGAGTTGAGCATCCGGTATGACAAAAGATATATCCTCATTACTCACAACAGGACTTAGCCCATAGGTAGCAGTGTAATCTTCAAAAGAAAATGGACTTTCTACCGAGCTATATAAGAGTACATACCCATTCCCTTCAGGAAAAATATTCGTTCCGACACTTTCTTGGAGGTTGAAAGTAAGTTTAATATCTACTGCCCCAGTTTTGTCTAAATACCAGACCTTATTGATCCTTCTTACCACTGCGGGTAGCGAAGAAAGGTCGTCAGTGGTAGTACCCCCCGCTCTACCATCATTACCTGCAAATACATATTCATTTGCAACATCAAAGGAACTATTAGCCATAGAGATGACCAACCCGTCAGACGCATTACTCTCAACATGCCCCTCTACCAATGTGCCATCACTTGTACCAATACCTTGTACGCTTTGTACATACCCTGCTGCATGCCCGGCATAGTAATCTGCACCAGACAGAGGGATTCCATATTTCGCTGAGAGATATTGCGTTAAAATTTCCTTTTCGGCAGCATTGAGCTCTACACTAAATGATATAAACTCGGCTACATCTGCGGCAAAGTAGTCTGCTCCAGATGATATGTTCCTACCAATAGCGAATGGTGCGGATGCGGGATTATCTAAACTAATGGCTGTGCCACTAGAAGAGAGTGTAGTGCCATTCCTGATATGAGAAAGCCCACTTGGCCCATAGGTCGTATTATAAATATACGGATCAGTCGTTGTAAATCCGTTCGTATTCAAGTTGGTTGCCCCACCTCCTTGATAATATTGATTTCTCATTCTACCAACGAAAGTTCTTGATTCAAAACTGAAGCCTCCAAGGGGTGCTACAGTTTGCCAGTTAATCAAAGCTGCATTATTTGCAGCATCTACGGCAGCATCATCAAAAACAACAAAATATTCGAGTGCATTGGCACTGGCAAGATCAACATTAGCTGTTTGGAGATACTCGTTGATTCCATTAAAACCGACAGACGGTTGATCATTCAAGCCAGTCGTACTAGTGGCGAAAGTTGCAGTACCTGTGGCAAGGTCATGTCCATGGCCGCTTTTATCTGACCAAGAGCTGATAACCCCGCTTGACTGACCACTTTCACTCGTGCCTTCGGTTATTCCATCCCCATCAAGATCATTAGCAGCAAACCACACCTCCAATCTAGAACTACCATCCTTTTCACCAATACCTGCAGGACCTGTAGTACCAGTCAAGCGTGGAATCTCGGCTCCATATTTTGCCGCAAGATAATTCTCAACCAACCCTCGCTCACTCACACCTAAGTTTCGATTGTACACAATTACTTCTGCAATGTGTCCATTCCATGATTCATTTCCTTGCCTGCCTATACCAAAGTCTACCCACTCTTGCACAGTGCCATTGTATGTAGAGGTGACGCTTGCATCTACCCCACGCAAATATTGACCTGTTGTTGTATTGCCATCAGCATAATTGGTTAAAATAAAATAAACCCCGGCATCCACAGTACTGGTCTGATTGTAATTGACAAAAGTTCCATTGGCTTGAATCAGCCTTCCCCAAAACACTCCAGCGTTGGAAACCCACATCCCGATAGATTTAGTGTTAGTGTTTGTGCTAAATCCATTTCCACTAGGAGCAGCGTGTACCAATCCAATGTTGTTGCTACTAAATGATGTGGGCTCCGCGACAATAAATATCATATATTCATTTGCATCTGATACTCCCGCTGACAATATTCTATCCCCATTGGCCGCAGTGAAATTGAGTGCTGCATTGCCTTGCACTTGATTTAACTGATAGTCTGGTTGATTTGTAGCCTCTGTAGCATCAATTCCATAGCCGCTTTGATCACGCCAGATGGCGACAGCTCCTCCATCTAAAACAGACTGATTACTAGAATTTTCCACACCACAATCTGCCTTGAGCCACAATACCAAATTGGAGGTTCCATCCATGGTATCTATGCCACCAGGCCCTGCACAGTCTGCTTCCTTTTGGGAACCAACAGCATAAAACGTAGAAGGACTGTTTCTATTTGCATTTTGAGTAGCTATCCAATCGGCAGTTCTAGCACTGCTGTAGGTTGTATCTGATGAAGGGTCTACTGAGACTGACGCATTTCCATAAAAAAATTCTAAGATGGTTGGTTCGGATGCCTTTAAGTTGGGGACATTCACATAAATCTCAAATGTGCCGGTATTCCCATCATAGGAGTGAATAATGAAATCAAGCCAACAGCTGCAGTCCTTAAGCATCAGTTTGACATCATATCCATTTGCATTTTGAATCAATCCTCCATTTGCGGTGGTTTTGAAGTTGCTGTTGGTAAGGGATAAAAAAACAGGAAAGTCTACAAAGTCGATTGCACCTGAAACCTGATTATCATCTATGGTAATTGTGCGACTTTTTAGATATTGACATTGTGCAAATAAGTTTTGGCTCGAAAATGCCAAAATTGACAATAGTAAGGTAAAATATCTCAATCCAATATTCTTATTTAATCTCATGATCTTGTAATGCGCATATCTGTGAGCTCTTGCGCTTAAAGATAGAATTCTGCTCGTTTCAGTAAAATAATTATTAGACCAAGTAGCACTTTTCCTAGTTCAATAGACATGAAAAGAAAAAAAGCGGATATCAAATACTTCTATAATTTAAGTAGTGGTTGTCAGACTAATGAAGCCATAATCAAGATAAAGGTAATCGTTTGGTGCACTAGTCTAGTCAACGTTTTTATTGGGAGAGAGGATAGGATTCTTCATTTTCATGTAGCTAATCTAAAACCTCAATCCCTCACCTCTCCACTAAACACACTCACCTTCGAGTTGAATGGATTTCCGGAAGCCCTACGAAAAGAAACAACCTGTCCCACATGCCACACTGCATCTTCTATTGGGCCATTAATTTGATTCCAAAAAGGATATTCAGAATCTCTACCTTCAAATCTTATTGGTAAATCTTCTAGTTTCAGATTGCCTGAGCGCAATGCTTGTGAGGCTTCTAGTAGATTATTGAGCGTCTCAGCGCGTAACTTTTCAAAGTCCCAATCGGAAACCTCAACGGCTGCATGGGCTTTACCACTCACACAATTAAAAACCACTTGGGTCAAGCCATGAATATGCTCCAATGTCTCGTGAGAAGTTCTCGCACCTTCGCTTGGCTGATAGCTTAGGTCTTCAGGTCTCAAACCATCAGTAGCCCAGTAGTATCTGAATCCAAGTCCCTCCACCATTCTCGCCACCACAGTTTCAGCAGTATAAATCTCGGGGTATTCAGGGATTTGCCTAAATGGAAGTTCTGTGGTTTGAGAAAATGAAGTGATTGAAGTCAAAATCAATATTAGGATGATCATAAGTTGTCTCATAAATCAGTTTATTCAGCTGCTTAAGTTGGTTGGATAGCCTCGCCATTCAGGTCAGTCGTGAGGATTTCACTCATAAAATCAAAATAAGGACGCAAAGCCTTGAAAGTATCATTGAGCTTGACGATGAAGTCTTTGGAAAGCACCTCCTCATCCGTATAAGAATGCTCCACATAGAAGTTCTTATACTTGATCAAATCAATCGCTGGATCTTCTTTGTCAAATCCTTTTGGTGCAGTTTTCACCTGCTCGCCTTGAAGGCCTTCGAATATGGATATAAAACTTGAGTCCGCTAGTATATTTCTCAAAGTCTCTGGATCTTGACTTAGTTGTTTCCTAATATGAAGTAGATCTTGTGGTTCAGGATTGAAAAATCCACCAGCAGCCATGCTTCCACCAGGAGTAATCATATAGTAATATCCGCCACGCAGATAATGGGTATCTCGCTGAAAGCTCGCTGACCAATAGCTCTTATAAGGAGTTTTATCCTTAGAAAATCTTACGTCACGATAAATACGAAATATCTTGCTCTTTCCTATTTGGTCATGTTCACTCATCATTGTCTCCAATGCCTTGTGAAACGACTTGAACTCATCTTGGGCTTTACTAAACTCCGGTTTATTCAATTCAAACCACTCACGGTTGTTGTTCTTTTGAAGGGCAGATAAGAAGGCAAGATTTGATTTAGATAATTGCATAAGGTCAGATTTGAATAAGCGAGACTATTGATAAAGGGCGAAACAAAAAAAGGCTATATCAAAAGCGTTACCGACCGGTCATCCTGAATTTATTTCAGGATCTTTTACTGATCAATTAGTCTTTTGAGACCACCTATTTAAATTAACTATTATTTGAGAAATACCCTTTAGGCGATCGCTCTCATTGTCTTAGCTTTCACAGAAGCAATCTTATTGATCGCATCTACATAAGCTTTCACAGAAGCGATGACTATATCCTGATGAACTCCAAAACCCATATAATGCTGATCTTGATGCTTCACTCTTAAATGCACTTTACCATCGTCATTTCTATCTCCCATAGACTGCACTAAGAATTCGTCCATATCGAAAACTTCACCAAGAATATCATCAACTGCTCTGAAAGCAGCGTCGATTGATCCTGTACCAGTAGCTGACGCACGAACTAGCTCATTGTTCACTTCTAGCTCCACTGTAGCAGAAGGGAACACAGATTCTCCGCAGATGATCTGAATATTTTTCAATTTGATACCTCCTTGTGGCAATTCACCATCTATCAAAATGATTAGATCGTCATCAGTGACATCCTTTTTGGCATCAGCCATTTTCAAAAATGCCTCATAGACCTCCTCTATGCGTGACTCCTCAAGGGTATATCCCAAACGGTCAAGATGATATTTCAAGGCGGCCTTGCCACTTCGAGCTGTCAATATGATAGAAGACTGAGGGATACCTACATCCTCAGGATCGAGGATTTCATAACTCTCTCTGTGCTTGATCACACCGTCTTGATGAATCCCAGAAGAATGTGCAAAAGCATTTCTACCTACGATCGCCTTATTTGGCTGTACAGGCATGCGCATCATCTTACTCACAAGCAAGCTCAGTGCGTAGATGTGTTTGCTTTGGATATTGGTATGGACATCTAGGCTTTTGTGCGTTTTGAGGATCATTGCAACCTCTTCCAAAGAAGTATTGCCTGCCCGCTCACCTATCCCATTGATAGTCACCTCCACTTGACGCGCTCCGTTGCTTACGCCAGCTATGGTGTTGGCTGTAGCCAAACCTAGATCATTGTGGCAGTGGCAAGAGATAATTGCATTCTCAATGCCTACCACATTATTCTTCAAGTATTTTATTTTAGCTCCATACTCTTCTGGTAAGCAATAGCCAGTAGTATCCGGAATGTTCACAACCGTAGCACCAGCTTTGATCACTGCCTCCACCATGCGCGCGAGGAATTCATTTTCCGTACGGCCAGCATCTTCACAGTAAAACTCCACGTCTTCTACGTATCGCTTGGCATATTTGGTAGCAGCAATTGCACGCTCCAAGATTTTCTCTCGGTCGCTTTTGAATTTGTATTTGATATGAGAATCTGATGACCCTATTCCTGTGTGGATTCGCTTGCGTTTTGCATATTTCAATGCATCAGCCGCAAAGTCAATGTCCTTCTCAACAGCTCTGGTCAATGCACAGATGATCGGCTCAGAAACTGCCTTTGAAATCTCTATGACAGAGTTGAAATCCATAGGGCTGGATATCGGAAATCCAGCTTCAATGATGTCTACACCGAGTATTTCCAGCTCTTTTGCTACTTCGATTTTCTCGGTGGTAGAAAGCTGGCATCCAGGGACTTGTTCGCCATCCCTAAGTGTAGTATCAAAGACGTAGACTTTATCGCTCATATTGGCTTTATATTTTTTAAACCACTACTATTCGACATAGCAGCTTAGGTTCTTTGGATTAACGAGGGGTTTTCAGGATCGAAAGTAGAAGAGAGCAGCTGAAGTCAAAAATCTATTTAAATTTTAATTACGATGGCTAGTACCACACTTTGGTTTAAAAACGTTTATTTAGCATGTATTAATAGATATTTTCTACTATGCCTAAAGAGCGATCTGATCATTTGTACACCCTTATCAAATCATTGAGGAAAAATGAGAAGCGGTACTTCAAAGTCCGAAATAAAGGACTCAATGCGGAGGACGCCAAGTACCTTTTGTTGTTTGATGTATTAGATCAAATGGAGGTCTTTAATGAGGAAAAAATCATCTCACAAAATGCCTGGATCAACCCCAATCAATATAGCAATCTAAAGGCACATCTTTATAAAAAGATCCTCCAAAGTCTAAAGGAATATACTGCCTCCTCCAATGAGGATATCAGCATTAGAGAGCAGATCGATTATATCCAGATTTTGTATGATCGCAGCCTTTACCAGCAAAGCATGATACTCCTCCAAAAGGTAAAAAAGGCCATGCGCAAAAGTGACAATCTAGAGCTACAGTTGGAAGTGCTAAAGTGGGAAAAAACATTACTTCCACATTCTCTAGGAAGAGACAATCAGCGCCGAGTAAGTCAGGTCGTAGGAGAAGCCAATGCAATAAACGAGAAACTTACACGCGTCAATCTTCTGACAAACCTATCTGCAGAGCTGAATGCGATCTATATGAAGACCGGATTTATAAGAGACAAGGAAGATCATTTGACAATTCAGAAGCTTTTTTTCGCACAGCTTCCAGAGTGGAATGAAGCAGAGTTTTCCTCGAGGGAAAAACTGCTTTGGTATGAGATCCAACTCAGTTACAATAGTTTCATTCAGAATTTTGATGAGGTGTATGCTTTCGCTTCGAAGTGGGTTGGGCTATTTGATCAAGTGCCAAACTCTACCTATTACTTTGAAATGTATCTCAAAGGACTCAATCACCTACTCAATGCCCAGTCGAGACTTCTCAAGCATGAGGAATTTCAGCAGACACATCGAAAACTGCGAAACCTAGCGGACCACAGATTGGTGAAGCTCAATGATAACTTGCAGATTAGATTGTTTAAGTACAGCTATGCCCATCAGTTTAATGGCTACTTTATGATCGGTGATTTTGATCGCGGTGTAAAGCTGCTTTCGCGTATCGAAACACGTCTGGAAGGATATATAGGAATGCTCGATAAGCACTCTGAACTTATCCTATTCTACAAAATCGCCTGCCTCTATTTTGGCAATGCCAACTATCGCCAAGCTCTAAAATGGCTCAACCGAATCATCAATTCTGAAGATGAAGACATTCGAGAAGATGTGCACTCGTTTGCTCGAATAGTAAATTTGATCACGCATTATGAGTTGGGTAATCGTGATGTAATCGAGTATTATATCCGATCAACTTATCGTTTTCTTTTGAAGAAACATGATTTACATGCCTTTCAACAATATATCCTAGCATTCCTAAAAGGGCTTACCAGAGAAACTACACAGAGGCAATTACTGATCGCCTTTAAGCAATTGAGGGAAGACTTACTAAAGCTATCTGAGAGCGAATATGATAAGCGTGCATTCGTTTATTTCGATATTATCTCATGGCTTGAGAGCAAAATTGAAAATAAGCCCGTAGCAGAGATCATTAGAGAGAAATATTCAAAGTAGGTATTCGTCTACTCGATCAATCCTTAATGCGACTAAATCTCAGAGCTTTCAGCATGAAATCTGGAAGCGGCTTCAATGGATCTCTTTTCTCCACATTTAGAAAGATGCCGAGTTTCTCTATGATTGGAATTTTATAAACCTCGATCATCTCTATAAGGATACCATCTGGATCATCGATATAGGTACAATGCACACGTGTAGTACCTCCCATGTCGAGCGTGTCTTGAGTATCACAAGTGAATCCAAAGCCCTTTTCAGCTAGTTCTTCACCTAAGGCCTTCATACCACGTACATCCAATCCTACGTGAACAAAACCTACATCACCCCAAATACGACCTTTGTAGATTTTTTTAGGACTGTAATCCATCGCCTGCACCAACTCTATGTAAGTATCAGCGGATACTTTCGCAAAACCTCCGCCGGGAGGATTGCTCTGAGTTATGCGAATTCTTCTAAACGTTTTTTCACCTCCAGGCAGGGACTTGAAGTCATCAAAGGTGCTTGTTTGATCATAGACAACTTTGTCATATCCCAAAATGTCCGCATAGAGCTTGAGCGATTTGTCTATATCAGACACACCAATGACGCAACCATTTGGTCCACCTGTAAGACGATCTAAGTTCGTGTAAAAGCTCTTTCCCGGTAGCAGTTGAAAAATAAGTCCATTTGGGTCTTCAGCATAAAAAGTCTGCCCACCATCCGGCATGATTACGAGATCTGAAAGAAGCTTGGCATCATTCGCCTTAAAAAAGTTGTAGGTGGATTCTACATCACGTGTTTTCACTTGATTGATATAGATTCCAATGTCTCCTAGCTGAGTTTCAAAATCAGGCTTGCGCGGGGTAAAAGAAGTAGGACAAACAACTTCCATGGCACAACCACCCTGGAGATTGAGAATCATGGTTGCTCTCTTTGTGATGGTTTTGTTGTGCGTATAAACGTCCATCAATGGAGCAGGAGCTATACCGTTGAAAATAGGAATGTCCATACCGATAAACTTTCGGTACCACTTCTGTGACACCTCTGAGTCCGATACGCCTACTCCTATGTGTTGGATTCCATTGATTCGCTTGTACATTTTGTTGTGTTTATTTTTGTCACTAAATTAATCGTAAAGGGGTAGACTATTCTTTGTCTTTGAGCATCTTTTCAAGCTGAAGCATCTCATCTCGTAACCTCGCAGCTTCCATAAAATCGAGATCTTTTGCTGCCTTTTCCATTTTCTTACGTGTATCTTTTACCAATTTGGATAGCTGCTCAACATTCATATATGCCACTACTGGATCTGCAGCTACTGTCAATTCCACATCATCTCCAGTATAATATTTCTTTGGGTTACGCTTGTTATCAGCCGCAGAAGTCTGGCCAAGTATTGCCTCACGATTTTTAATAATTGTAGTTGGAGTGATGCCGTGTTTAGTATTGTACGCTTCTTGGATTGCTCTTCTCCTATTGGTCTCATCTATGGCTCGCTGCATACTGTCCGTAATCTTATCAGCATACATGATCACCATTCCGTTTTCATTTCTAGCTGCTCTACCTATAGTTTGTACGAGAGATCGCTCATTTCGTAAGAAACCTTCTTTGTCAGCATCGATAATAGTGACAAGTGAAACCTCTGGCAAGTCAAGGCCTTCACGGAGCAAATTCACTCCAACCAACACATCAAATACCCCAAGGCGCAATTCGCGAAGTATTTCCACACGATCAAGTGTGTCTACTTCCGAGTGAATGTACCTGGTTTTTACACCAGCATTGGTCAGGTATTTCGTGAGCTCCTCAGCCATACGTTTGGTCAATGTCGTAATAAGTACTCGCTCTTTTCTCTCTACACGCAGCTGAATCTCCTCCATCAGATCATCTATTTGATTGACACTTGGCCGCACCTCTATGATAGGATCAAGGAGACCAGTCGGCCTAATCAACTGCTCAACAATAATTCCTTCTGATTTTCTCAGTTCGTACTCCGCCGGTGTAGCACTTACAAAGACTACTTGATTGAGCATTTCCTCAAATTCGTTGTAGGTAAGCGGACGATTATCCATTGCGGAAGGCAATCGGAAGCCATAATCTACAAGGTTCACTTTCCTTGCACGATCACCTCCCCACATGCCTCGCACTTGTGGTACAGTCACGTGACTTTCGTCAATGATCATGAGATAGTCATCAGGGAAATAATCTAATAAGCAGAAAGGTCTTGAGCCTGGATCTCTTCTATCAAAATATCTCGAATAATTCTCCACGCCTGAACAGTAGCCAATCTCGCGAATCATTTCAATGTCAAACTCGGTCCTTTCGCGTAAGCGCTTGGCTTCCATGAATCGTCTCTCTTGCTCGAAGAAATTGACTTGAGCCACCATATCGTCTTGAATTTCTCGAATGGCGATATTCAATACGTCTTTACCCGTGACAAATAGATTGGCTGGGAAAATACTAACGATGCGTTCTTCCGATAATTTCTCACCCGTTACAGGGTCTATCTGTTGGATGGTCTCAATCTCATCGCCCCAGAATATAAAACGATAGGCAAAATCCGCATAAGCAACGAACAAGTCAACCGTATCGCCTTTTACCCTGAAAGTGCCTCGTTTGAACTCCACCTCCGTACGACTATAGAGAATATCCACCAGTTTGAAAAGAAACTGATTCCTTGGAATTACATCCCCTTGTTGCACCTTGATTATGTTTTTTCCAAACTCTTCAGGATTACCAATACCATAGATGCAGGAAACCGATGCTACCACTATTACATCTCTTCTTCCTGTGAGCAGCGCAGATGTTGCGCTTAGACGCAATTTTTCAATTTCTTCATTAATAGAGAGATCCTTCTCTATGTAAATATTGGTAGTTGGGAGGAATGCTTCAGGTTGGTAATAATCATAGTATGAGATGAAGTACTCAACAGCATTGTCAGGAAAGAAGCTTTTAAATTCCCCGTAAAGCTGAGCAGCAAGTGTCTTGTTATGGCAAAGTACAAGCGTAGGTCGCTGAACTTTCTCTATCACATTTGCCATGGTAAAGGTCTTACCTGACCCTGTCACTCCGAGTAGCGTTTGGGCAGCTTCACCATCAAGTATGCCTTCGGTTAACTTAGCAATGGCGCCAGGTTGATCACCTGTTGGGGTATATTCTGAACTTAATTTGAAATCCATTGATTACGAGTTCCATATTTCCCACGACCGATCGGCTTGCAGGTAAAGCATTTCTAATCCATTTTTCGTACGTGCACCTCTTTTACGTCCTTCTTTCATGAAAGCAGTTTCTTCTGGATTATAGACCAAGTCATAAATATATTGATGTGCATGGATGGCTTCATACGGTATATCTGGCAATGCTTCTATTTCAGGATGCATTCCCAATGGCGTAGTATTTACAATCATCTCGGCATCTGCTACATAAGATGGCTTTTGATGCAGATCTTGATAAGTGAGGTCACCTTTGTCGCGCTTGCGAGAAACCACCATGTATTTGATGCCTAAATCTAGAAAAGTAGCTTCCACTGCCTTAGAAGCTCCTCCCCCTCCTAAGATTAAGGCTTGTTTACATGTGATATTTCCTTGAAAGTAATTGATCATCGACTGTTTGAATCCCAAATAATCCGAATTAAAGCCAACCAACTGATTCCCTTCTTTTTTGACAACATTTACTGCCTCCACTTTACGAGCACTAGCATCGAGTCTATCCAAAAAACGTCGCACATTTTCTTTATGAGGTACAGTGATGTTTACTCCTATCAAGTCAGGATAGCGTTCCCATAAGGATGGGAAATCTTTGAGATATTCAATAGGAAAAAGATCGTACTTATGAGTCTCCGAGAGTCCAAGCTTGTCAAACTTCTCTTCAAAATACCCTCGTGAAAAAGAATGCCCCAGCGGATATCCAACCAATCCAAATCGCTTCATAGATGCGTGCAGTTAAAGTCACTATAAAACCAAAGGTTAAATATAGTAGATATGTGGGATTAGCTCTTTGAAAGGCTCACGCCCCAAAGCTATGATGGTTTGTTGCTAGCCATTCGTTCCATAAACCAGACCAGCAAGAAACCAAAAAGCATTAGCCCCAGTGAGATCGCCAATGCTCCGTCCAATTCAGGCAAATGCCAAGAATAACCTATTGCCTTTTGCTTGCCACTTTCTAATATTACAAAATTTGTAACCTTCCATGGCCAAATGATAGCCAATGATCCCGCGACAAAACCAGTAAGAATACTGATGGTGAAATCAGCGAAATTTTTAAATAAGTAGGAAAGCAATCTGGAAAAAAGCACT
Organism: uncultured Marinoscillum sp.; assembly: GCA_964351625.1. Classification (GTDB taxonomy): domain Bacteria; phylum Bacteroidota; class Bacteroidia; order Cytophagales; family Cyclobacteriaceae; genus Marinoscillum. The sequence goes on along the minus strand of CAYGOV010000028.1, from coordinate 30,340 downwards.
AGTCCTGCAATACAGCCTATGGCGATTGGCATCAAGATCCCAAAATCGAGACTGCTCACTCCTTTCATCACCAAGATATAATTACCCATTAGTAGCAAAATATATGAGCCTGAAAGCCCAGGCAAAATCATACTACAAATAGCCACAGCCCCACAAAGTATAAGATAAAGCATAGAACTATTTGGCTCAGCAGGTGGTAAAAACGCGATACCAGCGGCGATCATGGTTCCAAGCAAAATTGCGAAAATGTTAGAGCCCGAAAAAACACTTATTTGACGGCCTACTCCCAAAATGGATGCGATAATGAGTCCAAAGAAGAAAGCCAAAGTATAAGTTTCGTAATTAAGGAATGCCAACTCCACCACCTTGGCTAAGCTGAGAATACTCACACCTACTCCTAGGAAAATAGAAAGCAAAAAATAAAGGTCAGTCTTAAGAACAAAAAGCTTAAAATCACCTGTTAAAAGAAGCTTTAAAGCACCCAAATCAAATGATTTAAGTCCGTCGATCAATCGCTGATAGATACCAGTTACAAATGCTATAGTTCCCCCAGATACCCCAGGGATAACATTGGCAGCACCCATGGCAAGGCCTTTCAGCACAAAGCCAAGATATTGATTCATCTTACTTAGTCAAGAAATGATCGAAAGTATCACCGCGCAATCCAAGACGAATAGTCTCCAAAGGAATGACATCATTCGGGGCAATATTACCAAGGTTTACATTCGCACCAATTAGCTTGATAAACCAAACTTGCTGGGCTTTCTGAGGTGCTTCCCAAAGAATTTTGTCTTCAGGGATCTGTGTGAGAATCTCTTCGACCAGACCTTGTCTTACTTCTCCAGAATCTCTGAATAATCCTACATTTCCACTCTCTCTTGCCTCACCGATCACTTTCCATGCACCAGCTTCAAGCTCAGTTCTCATTTGCTCTATCCACTTGTATGGAGGTATGATTTTAGCAGCATCTTTAGACCCAACTTCACTCAATACAGTGACTTGCTTTGCAAGGGTCGCGATATATTCACACTTTTCGTCGTGCTTCATCTCTATAGAACCATCAGAGACTTCCGCGTGCTCTAGACCAAATTCATCAAGCACCTTTCGGTATGCATCAAATTGCCCACGGATAATAAAAGCCTCAAACAAGGTGCCGCCTAGATAAACTGGTATCCCTGCATCTTTGTATATCGCCAGCTTTTGCTTGAGATTTTTAGTAACGTAGGAAGTAGCCCATCCCAATTTCACAATGTCAATAAAATCGCCAGAAGACTCAATCAAGTCTTCTACCTCTCTCAGGCTGCTGCCCTTGTCCATTACCATTGTGAATCCGGTATTTCTTGGCTTGTTTGTCCTTTCAGGAATTTGGTCTAAGTGATAATTCATTGCAAATATTTCAACGATTTTAAATTCGAGCCACAAAAGTCTTAAATTCTAGCGACAATGCTCGTTTTGGGTTAGTTGTTTTTTCTGTATTGATCTATGATTTTAAACAACCCCTTTTGCGTTTGCAAATTGGGTAGAAAATCGTATAACTGGGTATGACCTTCAAAATCTAAAATTAACGCTGTTTCCAGTTGATTCACAGCCATTTGATATTTTCCAGCTTCTATTAAGTAGACGACACTTCTGTAAAAAAGATCAGCACTGTCTGGTATCTCCGAAAGTCCATTTTCTACTGTCTCCTGTGCCGCTTCAAAATCGCCTTGTTCATAGTATAATAACGACCAGTCGAGCCACACTTCAGGATTCTCCTCATCCATTTCGCTAGCCTCCGCATAAGCCTCATGAGCAGCTATGTAATTTCCCATTTTTGCTTCAGCATCCGCCAATCCCTTCCAATATAGACCACTTTCAAGATCAATTTTCACTGCTTTGCTGAAAAAGTGGATGGCCTCTTGCCATTTTTCTTGAATCATCAAACATACGCCCATTCCATACCATGCTTCATGATATAGCTGATCAAGCTTGGCAGCCTTTTGGTAGTTTTTTATGCCTAATTCATACTGCTCCATCTTTTCATACGCCGCTCCTATATGGCAATACGTTTCTGCTGTAGGACCTTCTAGATCCATGGTTTTGACATAAGCATTAAGCGCTTTGTCAAAACGCTCCAAGTTCATGTAGGCATTTCCCATATTGAAATAAGCACTACTAAAGTCCTCATCAATAGCGATAGCATATTCATAGGCATCTACTGCCTTATCAAAATGGTCAAGTTTATTATATACGATCCCTAGATTGTACCAAGCGTATTCAGAATAAGGGTCCTGATCTATGAATTTATGGTAATAATCAAGACTACTTTCAAGTTCTCCGGAGACATCTAGGCAATAAGCAAGTTCATAAAGAGCGTTTTCATTGAGCATATTGAACTCTATTGCATTCTTATAACTAGCTGCAGCACTCTTAAAGTCACCAAGACCTTGATAAGCCATGCCTATACTATAATATACTTCATCCTTATCCTCTGTAAACTCTACAGTCCTTTCAAAGCAATCGATAGCTTCTTGAAACGCTCCCATTATAGAATGAATAGTGCCTTTCTGAAGAAGAATCTCTGGATCGTTGGGATGATAGTTCAAAGCACTTTCCAAGGCCTCAATAGCATCTTCTTGCCTATCCAACTTTACAAAGAGGTCAGCCTGCTCCATAATAATGTCGAGAGAAAATGGAAATTGCTCCAAAGCAACTTCACAAGCTTTTAATCCTTTGCCAAACTTTTCGTGATTTTGATAGTAAGAAATAACCTCCAAAAAACTATCCTCATCAAAATAGAAAGCCCCCGGGTTCTTAAGGAAAGCTTCAAATTTCTTTACCAACTCCCTCTCTTCCTTACGCTTATATTCTTCTTGCATATCGTAAACGTTAGATGTGCTTAATCTGGTTATAACAATATAATTGAAAATAAATTCGGGTGTATTTTAGTACCCAAAAAGTTATCCACATTAATTATAATCGATTAACTCATTATTCAAAATTGGGTTGTCTAGAATCTTTGTTTTCAATGCATCTCCCAGACCTTCCAACTGACCTTTTCGGTGTAAATCAGAACCCAAAAAATCTACCATTTGCTTTTTTAGCAAGTTAGTTGCAATTCTCTTAGGTTCAGGTCCATAGTAGCCTTTCAATGAAGGCAAAGAGACTTGGAGCTTCACGCCTTTTTCGTGGAGATCTTGAAGCAATGTCAATTTATTATCAATGTATTCGTAACGTTCTGGGTGGGCCAGTATTGGTGTGAAATTTCTCGCTTTTAGCTCAAATACGGCTTCATCCAAAATGATTGGTTTGTTTTGAAAACTTGTTTCGATCAATACGTAATTGTTTCTTCCAAAACACAATATTTCATCCCCATTCTTTAGCAAATCTATGAAGGCCCCATCCACATAGTATTCAGCAGCCGCTTCTACTTCCATGTCTATCTCAGCTTTTGCCAATTCCAGTTTGAGCGTATCAAGCTTTTCACGAATAATAACAGGAGTATTTGGATAATAATCTTGGTAAATGTGTGGAGTAGTGATCAGCTTTTGATAGCCCAGCTTTTTTAGATGCTCGATGATTTGCAAAGCCTCTTCAAAAGACTTAACTCCATCATCTATACCCGGTAAAAGATGGCTATGAATATCTACCTTGATGTCTACCTGCTTCTTTCTAGAAAACCACCCAATCATTGACCTCCGAGTTGAAGGCAAAGGTAGGTTTATTCTTTGGAATCGTCGTAGTATCCATAACCGTATCCATAACCATATCCATGGCCATGGCCATAACCTTTACCTGCAGACTTCACAGAATTGAAAATCATAGTTAATCCTGTAAATCGATTCATACGTCGGAGATTCTCTATGGATTTGACGAATGAGCGCTTAGAATAATCACAGCGAACGACATAAAGTTGGAGATCTGCTTTCTTCATAATCATTACACCATCTGTAACCAAGCCAACTGGTGGAGTATCAAGGATTATAAGATCGTATTTGGCCTTGAGTTGTTCCAAAACCTCATCAAATTGTTCCCCAATTATTAGCTCTGAAGGATTGGGAGGATTGGGACCTGCAGGAATGTAATCGAGATGCTCTACTGAGGTTCTAACAATACATTCGTCAAGTGTGTTTTTCTTGATTAGCAAGGTGCTCATGCCCTTACCAGAAGCTTCATCGCCAAAGGCCAAGTGAACTTTAGGTTTTCTCATGTCCAAGTCAACCACACATACCTTCTGTGCAGAAAATGCTATGATAGCGCCTAGATTCACAGCTATAAAAGTCTTTCCTTCTCCAGAAATAGTAGAAGTAATCGATACCATTTTGGTCTCCTTTGATCCATTAAGGAACTCCATATTTGTTCGTATTGTGCGCAAAGATTCACTAATTGCAGACTTTGAGCTTGGTTTAATGACAAGTCTTGTTTGAGGGAGTTTGTGTGAAGTATATTCTGGTACTGCTCCTAGTATAGGGGTAGTGGTTAGCCGCTCTAGTTCCCTTATGGTGGAAATCTTATTGTGGATAAGGTAGCGAACAAGTACGAAGATGATTGACAACAATAGACCTATTGAAAATGCCGCTGCATAAATCAGTGTTGGCTTGGGTCTGATGGCCGTATTTGGAAGTGATGCCGGTTCTAAAATGACATAATTAGTCACAGTACCTGCTCTGGTTATTTCCAAATCCATCTTTGATCTCCAGAGAGACATGAGATAACCTTCCTGCATTTGATAAAATCTTCGATTTTTCTCGAATGAAGTACTCATCGCGGGAAGCTTTGCAAAACTTCGCTCCAATTGATCAGCTCTTTTGTTTAGATCTTCCATTCCTGCTTTTAGCTGACGTTTTTGTTCAGGAATATAGGTTTTTAGGGAATTTCTCAGCTCATTAATACGGCCATTCAATTGACGTATAGTGTGGGTATTTTCATTGTAGGAATAAAGCTTTTCATCGCGCTCATCTACCAAATCTCTTAATTCGGATGCCAATTTGTAAAATTCAGCAGGAAGGTTGGTAGACATTGGATAAATCAAAATGGAATCATTCTCAAGGAGTTGATATTCAATTTTCTCCAAGCTGATCAGATGCATTTTCATCTTTAATTTGGTGGAATCCAACTGCTTAAGATAATTGATCGTTGCTGCAAGGTCATTATCCAGATTGACTGTTCTGTTTTCAATGATAAAATCCTCAAAATAGGTTTCAAATGATTCTAGCTTGGTTTCTGTCTCTATGATCTGCGAATTTAAGAAGACGATTTTCTGCTCTAATGCAATATTCTTTGCATGCTTAGTATATTCTAAATACAATGTGTCAATAGCCGTAATCAGATCACGTGCTTTATTAACATTATAATCTGCCAATGAGATGCGTATGGTTCGCGCACTAAAATTTTCTGGTCTTACCTGAACATTCCGCTGAAGGTATTTCAGGAGTGCGTCATCACTATTTACCGTGAAGTAGTATCTGCCTGCCACGTCGGGAAGGACAAAATTTCGCGTCTTTTCAATCAGTAAATTGAAATTATCATTGGAGATAACTTGTCCAAAATGATAAGTCTCTTCGCCAGCACCATAGTCTAATTCAAAAGTCTGATCATCAATAATTCGTAAATCGATGGGTCTATCATAAAAGTTCGAATTCTTTATTTTGTGAGAAACCACAAAAGGATTGTTCTTGTAACGCTCATCTGTTAGATATCGGCCATAATAATGGTATGACACATCCAAGCCTACCACATCTATTACTTGCGAATAGAATAGACGCGAACGAAGCAATTCAATCTCACCGCTTAATTCCTTTCCAATAACAGCACTAGCCCCGACACCCTTAGTGAGTCCTAGAGTGGTCGCCTCACTCTCGAAATCAAGTTTGAGAATGGAGGTTGACTCATAAACAGGCTTGGTATATCTTATATAGAGGTAAGCTGTAGCTCCACATACAGCTATAAAAAGGATCATCCAGATTAAGCTTCTTCTCAGAATGAAAATAAACTTCTCCGGATCGAAAGAGTTGAATATTTCTACATCATTGGGCTGATTTATATTGCTCTCGTTATCCATTATTTAGCCAAATTCTGAATTACTAGAACAAACGCTATGACACTAGAGGTAATTGACAATACTGGTGAAATATCACGCAAACCCTGCATCCAAGGACGTCTCCAAGGTTCAATATAAATTACGTCACCGGGAAGTACAGGCGTAATAGTTGACTTCATGCCTGCAACAGTAGTCATATCAATTTGGAAGACTTCAGGATCTGACAAATCGCCCCTTATTACTTTAATATTTCCAGCCTTTGCTCCAAGATTAAGCCCACCATATAGTGCGAGCACTTCCGCCAATGTCATGTTTTCATAGGGAAGTGGAATTACTTGCCCACCATTCACGCCAAGTACAGTGACTCTTCGATTTGAAAGTCGAATTCTCACAAATGTCTCTTTGAAAAAATCATCAAATCCTTGCTGTAAAACAGACTCAGCTTCATTGATTGTGAGCCCATCTAGTTTTACTAGCCCAATCAATGGCAACTTCACCATGCCGTCTGCCTGAACTAAATAATTAGAAAGTTGGCTCTGATTTTGACCTCCCTGTTGACCTTGTTGACCCTGTTGGCCCTGCTGTAATGGATCCACCAGGCGCTCTCCTTTATTAGAAAAAACATTTACTTGAATGAGGTCACTAGCTGAAATCACATAATTCTCCTCTGCAGTTCTAACAGGTGAACTAAGATCGCTTTCTGAAAAATCCTCATTGAGATTGAATAGAATATCTTGCTTGTAGACCTTACAAGAAGACACCAAGCCAAGAATTAGAAGTAAAAATGTAAGCTTATGGAGGTATTTCAAAACCATACGGGTAATCGTATCTTGATGGCGAAGATAAGTCAAATGATAAAGATATTCTTTGATGGAATCAATTAGATGCTACCTATTAGGAGGTCTATTTGTTCTTGATAACTGCTAATGACGAACTGTTCATTATATCGCTCCTCCATTATGGATCTTGAGTTCAATCCCATTTTGGTTCTTTCGTCATGACTAAGGTCCATAAATTTGGTTAGACATTTCGCTAGTTCTTCGGAACTCTTCTCTCGACAAAGAAACCCATTGCTTCCATGCACAACAACATTTCTGCAGCCCGGAACGTCGGTCGCAATCAAAGGCTTACCCATTGCCGCACCCTCCAGTAACGTTTTGGGGGTTCCTTCTCTATAAGATGGCAGCACCACTGCTGTAGCTTTTGCCAAAATTGACCTAATATCCTCTTGCTGCATATAATAGCGTACATCTTCATTTAATTGTATGTCATGAAACTCTTCTAAAGTAATAGATCTTGGATGATCGGGATCATAACCACCAACTAAAACAAACTCCACATCCTTGCCATTTATCCGTACCAATTGTGCCGCTTCCACATATTCACGTACCCCTTTGTCAATAAGTAATCTTGCCACCATCACAAATGTCACTTTCGAACCTTCTGCTAATGGCTTGGCTTGGAAATAATTCAAATCCACTCCTGAGCCGGGCAATAAAAGAGCTTTGGATTGGTCAAAGCTCACAGCCTCAGAAAAGGCTTTCTTATCCTCTTCATTTTGGAAAAAAACTGCCCCAATTTTTCGGAAGGCAAATTGATAAAGCCGTGATGCCACTTTTTTTAATGGGCCATTTTCATAAAAAGCTGTTCCCAGACCACTCACATTAGCAATCACAGGAATACCCAAGTTCACGCAAGCTATTGCGCCATAAATGTTTGGCTTGATTGTGTAGGTAAGTAAAATATCTGGTCGCTCTTCACGTAAAAGCTTTTTAATCTGCCTTAAAAAACTCAAATCCTTTAACGGATTCATGCCCTGAGAAGCAATTTGAATATCGCGATATTGACACCCCAGTTCCACTAATCTATCGGAGTAATCATCCTTTGGAGCAATAGCCAGTACCTGATAGCCCTGCTTCAAAAAGCTCACGATCAACCCTTTTCTGAAGTTATAAATGTTCCAACTGGTGTTGATTAGAATTGCGATTTTCATTCATGGCTAAACTAAACAGCCTCCGTTGATTTTGACTAATTTTGCAACTGATCTTGTATTTTGAACAGATCAATTGTGCGAATTATGGTAGAAACGAGAAAAGAGCAGGAGTTCAGTGTACTGGTATCAGTTGTTCCAAAAAGTCAATCTGATGATAAGACAGTCGAATACCTTGATGAACTAGAGTTTTTGGTGAAAACCTTGGGGATCAAGGTGGAGAAAACGTATACTCAAAAACTAGAGCATCCTGATACGAAAACATTTGTCGGAAAAGGTAAGCTGGCAGAAATAACAGAATTCGTCCGAGCCAAAAATATAGGAAACGTCATATTTGATGATGATCTCTCGCCCTCTCAGCTTCGAAATCTTGAACAAGAACTGAAAGTGAAAATCTATGATCGCAGTTTATTAATTCTCGATATTTTCTTAAAAAGAGCCAAAACGGTACAAGCCAAAACGCAAGTAGAACTTGCACGCTATCAATATATTCTTCCGCGACTTACAAAAATGTGGACTCACCTTGAGCGCCAACGTGGAGGGACTGCCACACGTGGTGGAGCGGGTGAAAAAGAGATTGAAACAGATAGAAGGAACGTTCGAAACATGATCAATGTCCTCCGGGATAGGCTGGATAAGATTGAAGTCCAAGCTACAACTAGGCGAAAATCTAGAGTGGGGATAGTACGAGTTGCATTTGTGGGATATACCAATGCTGGAAAATCCACCCTTATGAATCTGATCAGCAAGGAAAAAGTCTATACGCAAGATGAACTTTTTGCTACCGTAGACTCAACAGTGCGAAAAGTTGTGCTTAATCAATTGCCTTTCCTCTTGTCTGATACTGTTGGGTTTATTAGAAAACTTCCTCATAATCTGATAGAATCTTTCAAATCGACCTTGATGGAAGTAAAAGAAGCTGACTTACTATTGCATGTGATTGATGCGTCAAACCTTGCACATGAAGATCATGTAAAAGTCGTGGAATCAACACTTGAAGAAATAGGTGCGGCAGACATTCCAACAATCAACATTTATAACAAAGTAGATAAGCTAGAAGATCTCGAACAGTTTTTAGAACAAAAAAGAATAACCACAGGCACTTCCATTTTTGTCTCTGCTGCTACCAAATACAATTTTGATGAGTTGAAGGAATTAATCGTACGAGAGGTAACTAAGGAGCACATGAAAATCTATCCAAACTACCTCGCACCAGAGACTTACACCTCTTAATATCAACGGGGTGGCATCTGCGGATAAGGCACCAAAGCTTCAATCAAAAGAACAACTCCGGATTTAGCCATGAGGGTCAGCGTTATAAGTATACTGCCGATCACAAGCGCTACGCCTATGTTGTTATTTCGAATCTCTGCGAACTCATCAATCGGTGTGATTTTACTATACAAATAGGTACTTATCAGCCCAATGAGAATTGCAAAACTGTAAGCAATTGAGATATATAATCCACCTGTCAAAAAGTATTTCAGCGTCAGCCCAAAAGTGTTTGACTCACTCCCTATCAGTAACCTAAAAGATGACATCAATGGTTGGATGACACCATTCAGCATGATCCCGACAGAGAGTATGATACTCGCCATGAAGATGCTATAGGCCACGTTGAACTCCAGAATCCCATAGTATTTTTTGCCTACAAAGGCTACGATCTTATAAGTAAGCGCGAGGATAAAAATACCCATAGAGACAGCCGAAATGATCTCAACAAGTCCGAGAATTGCGATGTTATAATTCATTGACCAAAGCGATTTTCCAATAATTAATATTGCCAGTAGATGGTGGAAGCATACCTATCGCCCATCCTTGGGCAGTGGTTTCCCAAAAGTAATATTTCTTTCCTCTGTGCTCCAAATAATCCCCATATGCGGGAATATTCAGGGCCAACATTGCGTGTGCATATTCATCACTTGTAACTATCATTGGATCCATCCCCATCTCACGCATCAGAGCATAGAGCAGTACTGCCCGCGTATCACAGTCTCCGCGCAGGGTATGAATAAACTCATATGGGGATAAGATCCCCAAAGTCTCATTCTCAATACATGGCAAAGACTTATTTTCAGCCTCTGCGCACGGTTTATTGAGCACATAGCTATAAGGTATGTCCTGTACAAAACTGACTAACATATTAGCAGTCTCCATTGGGCCAAACTGTAACGATGAGGATAACGCACTTAAAGTATCCACTAAAAACTGAAGTGAAGGACTATTTCTATTGGCAAGGTCTGCATAGACTTGTCCCCAGAAGTTTTCATTCCCTGTTACGCGATTAAAAGTGGTTTGTCTATCTAGCCTTGCACTAGCGCTGACTTGTTCTTGAGTGGAATATTCCCGACAAAAGGATCGAGAAGCTCCTGCGTTTTGCCAACCTCTCTGATGCTCTCTATCACCGTCTTTATTAATGATTTTGAAATCATCTGGACAATACGTCGACTTGCTCTCCTGCCCTAGTGAGCTCATCAATCGATTGATAATCAGTACCAGAACAACAAACCAAAAAAGTCCTCTAAAAAATGATCGGATCAAAATGAAAGTGAAGTTGTTTTGGTAATAAATCTAATCAGATAAGTTGCTTTTAAAAAGATAGTCGTCAACCTAAGAATAAAGTTGTTTCACAAAGATTTATAGATTGCTTTTATCACCTGTGATCGTACATACAGTTTGCACTCAGAATTATCTTGGTGACTAGCTACAGATTTTACCAGTTTTGCCATCTTGATTTTTGATCCCGTAGTTCAACGGATAGAATAGGCTACGCCCCAATCTAGGCGCTCCCAAAGTTTCCTGAACTTTATACCCAGCCTGATCGTCGTTACGACGGTGCGCTGCTGCGATTCGATTCCTGATGTGATAGCCCGCCAACCATTGACACCCTACTACAATTACCTTGGCGACTAGTTGAAGATTTTATTAATATTGCACCTTCTAAAAATGGTCCCGTAGTTCAACGGATAGAATAGAAGTTTCCTAAACTTTAGATCCAGGTTCGATTCCCGGCGGGACCACTTAAAAGCTCTTTAATTGCATTTAAAGGGCTTTTTTCGTTATAGGGGGAAGGTATAGGGGAAGGTAAAAGTCTAATATATCTCTAAGCTCTTTTGAAATTTTTCTTGGGCTTGTGCGTAAAGGCAAAATTTCAAATGTGCTTACACCTATTGGGAAGTATACGCTTTGACAAGTTTGGGTTCGTGCGGTTGGCATTTGAGCGACTTGGCAAAGTGTATGAATGACCCGCTACCCTAGATCACTAAATAACTCCTGTTCCATCAAGCGACCTTTTGATTGTAAAGATGCTGTTGAAAGTCTATAAACAGTCTGCTAATGTTTGCAACGTCTCCTAGAATCTCCTTAGCATCTTCTAATGACTGATACTTATTTGTAAGTAAGATTGGGAGTTTTTCTTGGTCAAGCTCATCAACCCCTGTCTCAATGTATTTGCTTAGAACGAATTGTAAAAATTCTTGCTGCTTGTCATTGAGTAACGCAAATATTGTTGCTTCTGCTGCCTTGGCTCGTGCTTCTCTAGTGATTGCGATATAGTCTCCATTGAAAACATATTCTAGAACATCATACAAATCACTGTTCTCCATATCTACCAACTTTTGCAAAGTCAGTAAATCGTCTTTTGGGAATCCCGCTGCATCCAGCTTTTCTAATAATGTTCTTCTTGTTAGTGGATTACTCCAAAGCTTCCGCAACTCTTCTTCATCCGAGAAAAGTTTAGGTAGTTCACCGAATAAATTATTTAAAAATTCTTCTGCTGAAATGGGTTTACCATCAGCACTCCAAAAAGAGGTTTGAACCGTATGTTGAATGGTTCTTTCTTTTCCGTTTCGCAGTTTGATTTTTACTTTCTTCTTACAAACGCATGGCCTTTGTCCACATTTGTAACAAGGTGGTGGTGGCTCGGTTACACAAACACATGGTCTTTGACCACAAACCGAACAAGGTTCTGGTGGTTGTTTTTTACAGATACAGGGATTTTGTCCACATACCTTGCAAGGATCTTCTACCAAAGGTTCACCATCCCACTCAGGATCAGAGAAATGTTTGTAGGCATCCACAAAGTCGTAAATGGTGAAAAACTCTTTACCGTCAAATAAACGTGTTCCTCGACCAACGATTTGTTTAAACTCAATCATTGAGTTTACAGGACGAAGCAAAACGATATTCCTAATATTCCTAGCATCCACTCCCGTTGAAAGCTTTTGTGAAGTAGTCAAAATGGTGGGGAGTGTTTTTTCGTTATCCTGAAACTCTCGCAACAGTCTTTCCCCTTCTTCTCCATCATTGGCAGTAACACGAACACAATAAAAAGGGTCTTTACTTTTGGAGTCTTGGTTGACCACATCTCTTATCAATGCTGCATGTGCCTGATTGGCACAGAAAATAATTGCCTTTTCGTTTTGATTGGCTTCTTCTAAAAAGATGCTTACACGTTTGGCTTCACGCTCTAATATTTCAATGCTTCGGTTGAAGTCTTTCTCTTCATAGAGTTTACCTTCTACTATTTCACCTTCTACTATGGTATCATCCGAAGTGTAGCGATAATCGTCCAACGTAGTTTTAATGCGCTTCACTTTAAAAGGTGTTAAGAAACCGTCATTGATTCCTTCCTTGAGTGAATAGATATAAACAGGATCACCAAAGTATTTGTAGGTGTCTACGTTATCATTCCTTTTTGGTGTAGCGGTTAAACCCAACTGCACTGCTGGACTGAAATACTCTAAAATACCTCGCCAATTACCTTCGTCATTTGCTCCGCCACGGTGGCACTCGTCAATGATAATGAAATCAAAATAGTCTTTCGGGTATTCTCCAAAATAGGGAGTGCCTTCGACAGGCTCAGTCACCGATTGCTCCGATTTATTTTTGGAAAGTTGTTTTAACTTTTCAATATCTCCTTGAATCAGTGCAATTTTCTTTGCTCTGCTCCAACCTTGAATTTGCTTTTCTCTTTTAAAAGCTTCATCTATTCTGTCAAATTTTTCATAGTAAACCAACTTAACAGGTAAATTCTTTGCTGTAAAATTTGCCCCTTCCCCGTTTTTATGTTGATCAATTCTTAAAACTAATTCCTTCGTGCTTCCTGTGTAAAAACTCCCATCAGCACATTGAAGAATATACATATACCCGTATGCTTCGACTAGCTCAGCAGTCGATAATTCAGGAAGATCTATTTCTTCGTCATCGGGAGCGGTGGGTGAGCTTGTCGAACCCCCGCTCATAAAGGTTTGGAAAATGGTGAAAAAGATACTGCCATTCGTAGGCACTCTACCTGTTCTTCTGATCTCGTTCGGTTTTATCCGTACCAAAGCATCTTCGGGAAATGCTGTGAAAGAGTTGAATGCTTGATTGGCTAAGATGTTTCTATCGGCTAAAAACAAAATTCTTGGTCTACGGCTGCCGTCTCGTTGAAGATTCCAACGGGTTTGAAAAAGCTTCCAAGCGATTTGAAAAGCAATGGCCGTTTTTCCCGTGCCTGTGGCAAGTGTCAGCAAAATGCGTTCACTTCCGCTTGCCAATGCTTCTAAAGTATTTTTTACGGCTATTTCCTGGTAGTAACGCAATTGCCAAGTACCACTTTTATCTTCAAATGGAACATTAGCAAAATTTTCTCGCCACTCCATTGTAGCATCTTGTCCTGAGCCTGTCGAAGGGAAGGTCTTGTTCCAAAGTTCTTCTGGGCTTAAAAAGTCTGTAACCAAACCCTCTTCACCTGTCTTCATACAGATTTGGTAAATGGCTTTTCCGTTAGAGCTGTAAGTCGTTTCTAATTGTAGTTTTTCAGCGTATTGCTTGGCTTGCATTACACCTTCTCCAACTTCCAATTCATCACTTTTGGCTTCCACTACGGCAAGCTTGATGCCTTTGTGAACCAAAATATAATCTGCAATTATCTTTTTCCCTCGACCGCCACCCGATTGAATTTTACCATCTGTAATATGGTATTCCCTCAGAACCTTAGAGCCTTCTACAACGCCCCAACCGCAAGCTTTTAGCTTCGGGTCAATAAGTTCTGCTCTTGTTTCTGCTTCGTTCATACTTAGTGTTTTATCAAATGACCATCAAATAATAACCCATTGGTATTCAGTGATATAACATATTTATTGACTAGGTCTATCAAATGACCATCAAATAAGAATTCAAGCCCAAAACGGCACATAACTTCTGTGTTTACGTGATTTATTTTCAGGGTCATCTTCTTTAATCATACCTGCTTCAAAGGTGTCTTTGATAATACGTGAAGCAATTGCCGCATTTTTATCATCAATAGAAAAACGTTCTCTTAAACTTTGATTGGTCATTTTTTCATTTGACACTAATTTCAAACACGAGTGCTGGTAACAGGCTCGTATTTTTTCTCTTTTATCTAAATCGTTAAGTTTTTTATAACTAAAGATAGTTACCCGTGTCCTGTTTTCATCGGTGATTACATTAATAGGCGGCAGTTGGTATAACTCATTGTAAAAAATTACTTTATCGAGTCCACTTCCCTTTTCTTCACAAAAACCCATTCTCCTCATTAAATCAGCCAATTTTTCGTTTCTTGATATGTATGAATCGATAAACCGCTCTGGTGTGATCAAGGGATTTCCAGGGTTGGAAATTTCTATTCTATCCGAAAAAATTTCAATCATTGGAAACCCCTTCACCGCCAAGTCTTGGTGAATTAACGCATTAGCCACCAACTCTCTGATAGCTATTTCAGGATACATTCGGGACTCTTTTCTAAGTGCTTTTCCTATTTCTTCATTAGCAGGTAGTTGACTATTCACCCAATCTACCAAACCGAGAAAGCCTAACGCATAGCCTTTTACACCAATTTGCTCACGAACTGTTTCTACTTTGTTGTTACCCTTGTAAACTATTACACGAACCGATTTACGTTCTACAGATTCAAATTCAGGTAAGTTTTTAGCAAAAAGTATGGCTCCAAGATTGGTGACTGCATAGCCTTGAGATTTAATAATCAAATTTTCGTCAATGAACTTCTGAATAACCCCCTCTTGATTAGAAGGATATGGCAAATTCATTAAATCAAAATATGTTTCGGTACTGAGCAACCTGATTACATCACTTGCATTGAGATTATCTCTGGCTATCTCTTGTTCGTAAGGCTTTACTTTTTTGCGCCAAATTTTAGCTTCCTTTTCTGGGAATTCGGAAAGTTTACGGGTAATACTACCAACCCTTATGTAGGCGTTATGAAAAAAATCTACAGGTCGATTTTGAGCAGCAGGAATTACAAAAACAGCTATCCGCCGATCACTTTCATAAGCGAACTCATAAATGCGAAAATCTATTCTTGGGTCAAGGCGTTGTGCCAACCAATGCTCTAAATCTTCATTTCCCTTTTTATGTGTTTTGGGCTTAAATGTGGTTCCCTTGATAATGTGCGTTTTATCTTCAACGCCATAGACTAAATATCCAAAATCTTGATTGTGTATTGCAGCACCGTTTGACAAAGCAGAAATACGCTCCCCAATTTCTTCAGGTGAATGAAAATTGAGCTTGAATTCTACCCACTCACTTTCATTTGGCTGTTTTACCAAATCATTCACTAGCTCCTTGAGTTGTTCTTCTTTCATGTGGTCAGGTTTCTCCCAAGAGTCCGTACCCAAGCACAAGCATTTTGCTCTAGGTCAATTAGTTCCGCTCTTGTTTCTGCTTCGTTCATTTCACAATATTCTATATTCCCTTTTATTAATTTGAATTGCTACTCCTGCGTATTCCAAGAGTTTACCAACCGAATGAACATAGCAGGGTTTATTTATCAATTTACGAGCAAACAAAGTAAGGAAGGTTGAATTATTGTAAATACGATTATTTGATACAGAAGCGTCAAAGAGTGTTTTAAGCATATTAAATGGTACATCGATAATACTCTTTTCACCAACTTGGATTCTGAACCCCTCCTGTTTCATTCTATTACAGAAACTCGGAGGTACGGAAACAACAACTTTATAACTGCACCTTTTATCCAAATGAGTGTTCAATAACACATTCTCTCTAAGATTTAACTCAGCCTCTTCCCAAGTCATACCGCAACCGCTTTTTCAGTTTCTAACTCTCCCGCAAAAGCCTTTTGCAAAATGGATTTTTTTAGTTGTTCTAAATCATCTAGTTTTTGACTATAATTAGCTTCTAGTTTTTTAGCTTTTTTTGAAACATTATTTAATTCCTCAATAATTTTTCCTTGATGTTGCAAATCGGGTACAGGGATAATTAAATTTTTTATAACACTTGTATTAATTATTTCTTGAACCGAACCACCTTTAGATTCCTGTATTTTAGACAAGACGCCTGAATTGAGGAGAAAGGTTATATATTCTGATAAAATTGTTTCACTTTTCTTAATTATGATTACGTTCAATGCGTGAGCAGATTTGATACTATCAGGAATTACCGCTGCTTGCCCACTTTGCCCATGCCTTGCTACTAAAATGTCACCAGGAAACAATTGAGATTTTTTCTGTTTATTATGAAATGTGTGATTAATTCTGGTCAACTTTTTAAGACTAATTCCCTCATCACTTATGTTTTTAGTACTTAAAAGTAAAATATCATTTTCGTTATTTGTGTATTCTTTGCTGATAGGCCCAACATAACCAACAACAACTTGACTGTATTTCTCTATTTTTTCTAATTCCCATTTTTTAATATTTATTCCGTCTGTGAATTTTTGAAGTGAAATACTTTCAAAAAGCTCTTTGGCGTTATGGAGGTTTTGTTCGGCATTGGCTTTCGCCTTGTCTATGGCGGCAAAGGCTTTATCTAATATGGAAACAATGCGTTGCTGTTCGGGGAGGGGCGGGAATGCAATTCGAATTTTTTTAAGCAAGCTGGATTTAATTCCTGTCACTGTAGCTCCTGTACCTTTCGCTAAAATTTTCCGTCTTACATCTGGAGATAAGAGCATATATTTTAAGAATGACTGCTCAATTTTATTCGGATTTGGCTGCATCACTATTATCCGTTGAGCAAATGCCAATTTGTCGTGACTATCGATTTGCGCAACATTAGCTAAAGGAGCTTCAGTTGTAAATATTACATCGCCAAAATTCGGGATTCCCCTTGTCATCCATCTTTCAAAACTATCTTCAGCGATAAATTCCTGCGGCTCTAATTGCAAATAGCCTAGTTTCACATTTTTTGCGGTAATAAGCCTTACCCCATTTTCTGTTTTCACAGGAGTTCTACCACGATAATCGATTAATTTGATATAATCTTCCAAATTGCATTCTACCCAATTACTCATATCAATTCCGAAATTGAGTTAAGGATTTTCGCACTTTCATCATCCAAGGCTTTTATTTCTTGCAAAATGGCTTGTGGTGGGCGTAGGGCAACTTCTTCTTTTTTGTTCGGGTTTTTTACGCTTAAATCAAAAGTGCTTTGGTCAATGGCTGCTACATTTACTGTCCAAGAGTTTTCGCTATCGGCAAATGTTTTCTGCAGTTCAATAAACTCTTCCAAATCCTTTTCATTGAGTGGGTTGGTCTTGCCCAAATTGCGGTCAAGGTTCAGCGAATAAAACCAAACCTTTTGTGTGGCTTTGCCTTTTTCAAAAAACAGCACCACGGTTTTTACGCCTGCTCCGGTAAAAGTACCGCCTGGTAAATCCAAAACGGTGTGCAGGTTACAGTTCTGCAATAGTTCTTTCCGCAAAGCAATACTTGCATTATCGGTATTGCTCAAAAAGGTATTTTTAATGACTACACCTGCTTTACCACCTGCTTTCAAAATTTTGATGAAGTGCTGCAAAAAGAGGGAAGCAGTTTCACCTGTTTTAATCGGGAAATTTTGCTGCACTTCGGCACGTTCCTTTCCACCAAAAGGCGGATTGGCAAGCACCACAGTGTAGCGGTCTTTTTCCTGTATGTCGGCCAAGTTTTCAGCAAGTGTGTTGGTGTGTATGATGTTGGGCGCTTCCACACCATGCAGGATCATATTCATGATGCCAATGATATACGCTAATGACTTTTTCTCCTTGCCATAGAAAGTTCGCTTTTGCAGCGTTTCCCAATCTTTAGTAGATAGTTCTTTTGTATTAAGGTAACTGAAAGCCTCACAAAGAAAGCCTGCAGATCCCACCGCACCATCATAGATTTTATCTCCTATTGTTGGGTTAACCACTTTTACAATGGTCGTAATGAGCGGACGTGGCGTGTAGTATTCTCCCCCATTTCGCCCTGCATTGCCCATGTTTTTAATCTTGTCTTCATACAGGTGACTCATTTCATGCTTCTCTGCATGAGTGCGGAATCGTAGTTCATCAATGCGGTTTATCACTTCTCGCAAATTGTAACCGCTTTGTATTCGGTTTTTTAGTTCGCTGAATATCTCCCCAATCTTGTATTCAATAGTGTCTGCATTCTCAGCAGACAGTTTGAATTTCTTTAGATAGGGAAAGAGTTTTTCATTTACCAAATCCAACAGGTCATCGCCTGTTAAAGCATTGTGATCCAATTTACCATCTGCAAGATTTGGTGCAGCCCAAACGCTCCATTGGTATTCTTGGTCAATGATAGGCGTGTAAGTTTTTCCTGTGAGTTCTGCAGAAGTCGCACGATCACGCTCCAAGTCATCCAAATATTTTAGGAACAGCACCCAAGACGTTTGCTCTACATAGTCCAGCTCACTTCCGCACCCTGCATCTTTATGTAGTATATCATCTATATTTTTAAAAGTCTGTTCAAACATTCCTCTCGTATCTTTTTAAGTTCTTAACGCTACCTTCTTCAAGCAATTATCCATAAAGAATATTTTTAAAAATACAGATAATGGTATTAAGAAGGCATAAAATAACACTCGTTTTTTTATGCCTTACAGTCGTTTGAATTCGTGTAAGGATTTAGACTAGGGTACGATTTGATAAATAGAGGCCAACAAGCATATTGAACAAATTGAAACATCCTAAATATTAAAAGATGTTATGCTTTGTTCAATATGCTTCACAATTACACAGTAGCAGATAGATAGGCTTATTCTGGGGGCATATAGAGGTCTAGGTATCTCAACTTCCTGATTTTAGAGGTTCTGGACATTGATGCACTTACAAGAGGGTTTAACTTCCAAGCTTGCTGGAGTGTTGGTTGGCTCAAAGCAACGGCTATTGATCATTAATACTACGTTCCTTTAGCCTGAATGCTGCTACCTGCATTTTCAAACCTTCCACTATTTCCATAACTATTTTTGTGCGATTGTTGAATGCAGACATACCCGCAGACAACTCTGAGGATGAGCTCGCTATCTCCTCTGTACCTGAAGCAGTTTGCTCAGCAATGACTACTACACTTTCCATAATTCCCACTACCCTGCTCAGGTCTGTTGTTTGCTGACCTGTCGCTTTCACAATCTCTTCTGACATGGTGAGTGTCTGTGCATAGGAAGTCGCTAAACTCTCAAAAGAAGCAGACGCATTCCTTGACGCTTCTTCCCCTCCTTTTACCAGCGTCTCCATTTCAGCTACAAGGCTAGCAGTATTTTTGATTGCATGTTGAATTTCATCAATCATGGATTGAGTATTCTTGACAGAACTACCTGAATTCTCAGCCAACAGCCTTATTTGCTCAGCTACTACTGCAAAACCTTTTCCTGCATCACCAGCCTTTGCTGCTTCGATGGCCGCATTGAGCGCCAATAAATTGGTCTCCTTCGCCACTTCCTTAATAATGTTCAGCACTCTGGAAATTTCCAAAGATCGGTTCGTGAGTAATTTCATGGACTCATTAGTCTCTGCCGAAAACTTAATGATATTTTTCATGCGATCATCAAGTGTTTCTATCAAAGCTTTTCCTTCATCACTTTTATCAACACCTCTTTCCGCAGCTTCGTTTATTCCTTTTGCTTGTGAGCTTACATTTCCACTAAACTGCAGAATTCCTTCAATCAACTGAGAGGACTCATCTATCCGTGTCACCTGATCATGAGCTCCTTTGCTCATTTCACCAATGGATGAAGCAATCTCCCCGGTGCTCACATTCATCTCCTCACTAGTCAATGCCATTTCATGGGTAGAGCTGCCAATAACCTCTACTTGCTTAATGATATCCGAAAGGAGTACAGATAAATTCTCCAAGGCGTTATTCAGATTTTCTTTAAGCCGCAACACATCGCCTTTTGCATCATCCTCATAACGCAAACTCAAGTCACTATTGGCCAGCGCATTTACAATGGTATTCATATGCTCAAATGGAAGCAAAATTGATTCAAACAATTGATTCACTGACGCTCCCAGCGCCTTCCATTCACCGGTTTTATTATCCAATTCGATTCTGGCTTTGAAATTACCAGAGTCCACAGCCTGACCAACCACAAAATTGGTTTCCTCAATTGCTTTTTGAAGACTTTCCTGTTCATCCTTCAAGGTCTCATTCTGTGCCTTTACTTTTTCTGTGGCATTCTTAACCTGATCTTCCAGTCGCCTCTGCTGCTCCTTTATCTGAGCAATTCGCCATCTGTATACCCAAATTCCACTTATAACAATGACCAGTGCCATCAACCCTCTAAACCATAAAGTAGCCCACCATGGCGGTAATACTTCTATCTCTAGGACACGTTCTTGTGAAGACCATATGCCATCACTATTTGTCCCTTTTACTCTGAAAATATAAGTTCGTGCATCCAGGTTTGTATACGTCGCTGATCGTTTAGCAGCATTTGTATTCACCCAGGATTCATCAAACCCTTCCAGCATGTACTGATATTGATTTTCAGCAGGAGCCGCATAATCCAGGGATGCAAACTCAATAGTGTATACATTCTCTTTGTGTGTCAGAGTAATAGACTCAACATCATCCAGCGAACTAGTCAAGATTTGCCTACCATTCACCCGATTAGCGCTTGTAATGGATTGATCAAATATTTTGAGGTCCGTGATTACCAAAGGCGGATTAAATTCGCTGAGTTGAATCTCTTGCGGATCAAAGTAATTAAGCCCATTCAAGCCGCCGAAATAGATCATTCCGTCTTTGGATTTTAGTGAGGCCGTATAATTGAACTCATTGCCTTGAAGACCATCAGATTGTGAAAAATTCCGAATCTCATGCTTTACAGGATCATATTTAGAAATCCCTTTATTGGAACTAATCCAGATAAAACCTTTTTCATCCTCTAAAATCCCATTTACTACTTTACTTGGCAATAATTCATTGACTTTGGCCTCAGCAACCTCATGCGTTTCTGGATCCATTAGATTAACACCATTAGCGGTTCCAATCCACAGCATTCCTGAGCGGTCTTCCATAATCGCGCGAATGCTTTTGTCCAGTATGGAATTTTCACCACCAGGTAAAAAACGCTCAAAGGTTTCATTGTCCCGATCAAAGAGATTCAATCCATTATCTTCGGTACCTACCCAAAACTGTTGCTTAGAATCTTCAAACAAGACCACTACCAGGTTGCTGCTTAAGCTTGAAGGACTCTCGCTTGTTTGATAACTAGAAAAACCTTCATTTTCAGGATGATACTTAGCCAAACCTCCCCCTAATAAACCAACCCAAATAGTACCGGAATTATCTTCCAAAATAGCCCAAACATTGCGACTGCCAATACTCTCAGGATCGTCTGGATCCGGCAAGTATCTTGTTGTCTTACCTGTTTTCAGATTCAATCTGTTGAGCCCAGCAGCATAGGTTCCTGCCCAAATGTTATGATTACTGTCATGAAAAAGACCCTTAATCACATTTCCGCTTAATGAGTTTTTGTTGTTAGGATCATGTCTGAAATGCCTCAATGATCCTGTTTTAGGATTAAATTGATCCAACCCTCCCCCGTCTGTTCCTATCCAAATGGAACCATCTTCACTTTCTGTCAATCCAATGACAGAATTAAAACTTAAACTATTATCCTCGTATGGAAGCTGCTCTAAAAGTCTAAACTTGGATTTAGCAGGGCTGTAGATATTCACACCGCCTCTAAATGTACTCACCCATAAAACTCCTGAATTATCCTCATAGATTTCATAAATAGCATCGCTACTCAAGTCAGTATCATCAATCAAACTACTCTGCAAATAATTGAATGATTTCCGATCCTCACTAAGTATATGAATGCCCTTTCCGTCTGTACCAATGTGTAGTCTCCCACGATCATCTTCGAAAAAAGCTGTAATTATTCCAGATTGCAAGCCATCAATGTCTGATTCTTCATAATGATGGATTTCCAGTGACTGAAGATTGTAACTGTACAAACCTTCACCATCAGTTCCTACCCATAACACATTATTGTGGTCAATAAATATTGGTTTTCGATTGGCAGTTCCTGTCTTTTGATTTTTCTCCAGACTCAAATGCTTAAAACTGTGGTCATTTAAGTCAAAATAATCTACGCCATCAGAACGGGTTCCCAACCAATACTTACCAGGAGCTGCACGAAGTATAGAATAGATGAAATTACTGCTCAAGCCGTCATCAGCGGAACTTGAAGCCTTATATTGCTGAAAAGCAAGATTAGTCCAGTTAAATAAAAACAAACCATTCCCTGATGTGGCTACCAACACATTATTCTTTTCGTCGATATCAATATCCCGAACATAAACAGAGCTTAGTACGGAAGTAGTCGGGTCAGGAATAGAGAATTCTTCTGTCTCAGGATTAAAAATACTAATGCCATTACCACGAGTCCCCACCCAAAGCTTACCATTTTGGTCTTCTGCTATACTTGTAATAATATTGTCGACAATACTTGTGGGGTCATCTTTATCGGACTTGTAAATCTTAATCTGATATCCATCATAGCGATTGAGTCCATCAATAGTACCTATCCAAATATATCCACGACTATCTTTAAGCACACAATTGACCGTTCCAGTAGACAATCCTTCGTTCGTGCCTAAATGCGAAAATTTATAATCGTTAGACTGAGCATTTAGGGAAAGTAACGGAACCAAAATGGCCAACAACATTAACCATCTTGAATTTATTATCTTCTTCATCTATTGGGCAGTATTAAAAATGGGTAAGGGTAAACTTCACAAGAATTCTCATGAATGAAAAAATGTTTTTGATGATCGAGAATTTAACTTGCTGAACACAGGTAAATACCAATGAATCGAAATTCATTGGTATTTAATCGTCAAAAAATGGTCATGATTTATTTAATCTTTTCTATTGCAAACCTTTGCTGTTAAAATTATGATTTTTATAATGAATTAAAAGTGGGACTTCCTGCTATTTTTGAATTTATCCTTTCACTACATGAGAGTCTTAGTCAAAGACAGGAAGAAATATATCCAAATTGATCACAGCAATGCCGAAGCGGCAGAGCGCTGTGAAGTAGATATGGTTCATCATTACCAGCTCGTCAAGCGCATTGCAAAGCCTATAGAAATCAACAAACTCCGAGTGCTTGTAAGTTGGAAAGATGAAGAAGGTGACGAGTTCAAAATGTCTGCTGCCAATAGTGCAGTACTCTAGAAAATCTTCGATCTATTCCCGATACTTTCAAGAGTGTTTGGATTTGGAGAGTGAGAGGATAGGATTACTTTTAACTTGAATTTAATTTCAATATTAGTATAAAAATCAAACTAGCATGGTGCGTTTTACACTGTTTATGATAGGATTTAAAGCTTAGTATCTGAATATATTCTATAAACTCCCTGCGGGACCACTTTACTTCCTCACTCCTCTAAGGTTTGATCAAACATTTTCGTTTAAATTAGACTTAAGAACGTATGCCAACACCCCAAAATATGGAAGATCTTATTGGTTTTTTTGAGCAAGTCCCTACATGGTTTAGAGCCTTGATACTTATAGGAGGTATTGTGCTTTTTTGGATTTTTGAAGGTTTATTGCCTCTATTTAGATTTCAATATAAAAAAGTAAAGCATGCTGGTCTGAATCTCTTCTTCACACTGACCACTGCTATTATTGGTTTTGGCTTAGCAGGAGTGCTTCTTCTAGCATCAGATTTTGTTGCTAGAAACGAATTCGGTCTTTTATATATTATCGAAATGCCACTTTGGCTTCAGGTAATTGTCGGGATTCTCTTGCTTGACTTGATTGGCGCATACTTTATTCACTGGACAGAGCATAAAGTGAAATGGATGTGGAAATTTCACCTTGTTCACCACAGCGACACAACTGTAGATGTAACCACAGGACTGAGGCATCACCCTGGTGAGACTATTTTTAGGATTGGCTTTACCATTCTTGCTGTAATTATTGTTGGGGCGCCTATTGGAATAATCATGCTCTACCAATCTTTATCAGTGCTTTTTGCACATATCACTCATGCCAATATCAATATGCCAAAAGGCTTTGACAAGGCATTGTCGTACATCCTCGTCACTCCGAATATGCACAAAGTGCATCATCACTTTACCCAGCCACTTACGGACACCAATTATGGAAACATCTTCTCTATTTGGGATCGAATATTTGGAACGTTTGCTAGTGTGGAAAATACTCAGGAATTGAAATATGGCATTGATACACATATGCTCCCACAGGAGAATGATGCCTTAGGCAGCCTGCTAAAAATTCCTTTTCAGAAATACAGAACACCTAGCGGAAAGTTTGCTAAGAATGAATGATTTGGGAGCGCTAATTAAAGCAAAATGCAATTTTTGAGATCCTTCCTTCACTTTTTCACGAATGTCTTCGTTAGTTTAATTTGCTAAGGCAATTTCCAGACGAAAAAACAAACTATGAGGTCCATATCACGGCTTGTCCCCATACTTTTACTAGCCTCCTTTGGCGCATTCAGCCAAGACAAGGATGTGGAAGTTTTTCATGAAGTATTGAATGATCAATCAATCCAAATCCTAGCCAGAAACAACACCCCACTTCCCCAAAGCGTCAATGTGGAGGGTAAAATCAAAGGAATGACATCTTCTGAGCCTATGCCGGTACTCACATTGCTGCAACCAAAGCAGACCAAGAAAATCACCATATTGACTCCCGAAGAAGGCAAATCCTACTCCTATAATTACAAGTTTACTTACATCATGGGAGACGTCAGCGCCACGCATAATGACGATTTTGTATATCGACTCCCATATAAAAAAGGTGAAAAACATCTAGTAGGCCAGACTTACAATGAATCCCCCACTCATATGAATAAAAATGCTGTAGACTTCAATATGGATGAAGGCAACGATGTATGCGCGGTTCGTGATGGAGTAGTCTTACAAATCGTAGATAAATTTGATAAAGGCTGTCCTGATGAATCTTGTTCTGAGTACAACAATTTCGTTCAAGTCCTCCATGATGACGGCTCTATTGGGGACTACTCCCACATTATGAAAAAAGGCTCTCTCGTAAATCTTGGGCAAAAAATAAAAGCTGGACAAGTGATTGCCAAGAGTGGCGCCACCGGCTGGGCAAGTGGTCCACATCTTCACTTAGAAATCTTTGTGATGAGATTCTCTGGTCAAGATGCCATCAAGGCAGTTTACCAACTAGATAAAAACACCGTAGGCATTCCTCAGTCTAACAAAGTCTACGAACAAGAACTAGACGAACTTCCTTAAAATTCACAGTTGCCTGGAGTACGCGGGAATGGAATAACGTCACGGATATTGCCCATTCCTGTCACAAAAAGAATCATTCGCTCAAAGCCCAATCCAAAGCCACTGTGAGGTACCGCACCAAATCTGCGTGTATCTAGGTACCAGCTCATCTCCTCAGTTGGAATGCCCATTTCAGTCATTCGGGTTTTGAGTTTGTCATAGTTTTCCTCACGCTGCGAACCACCAATAATCTCACCTATCCCCGGAAATAGTATATCCATTGCACCAACTGTCTTCCCATCATCATTTTGCTTCATATAGAAAGCTTTGATTGCTTTAGGGTAGTTATATAGAATAACAGGTTTATTGAAATGCTTTTCTACCAAGAAACGCTCATGCTCTGACTGGAGATCAGCACCCCACTCTTCTATCAAATACTGGAATTTTTTCTTCTGATTTGGTTTTGATCTTTTCAAAATCTCAATGGCTTCTGTATAGCTCACACGCTCAAATTTATTGTCAAGGACAAATCTCAAACGTTCCGTCAGCGTCATCTCTGCTCGCTCTGTTTGTGGCTTATTCTTATCTTCTTCGATTGCACGATTCTCTAGAAATTGCAAGTCTTCTGTACAATGATCCAAAGCATATTTCACCAAGTATTTCAACATTTCCTCAGCAAGGTCCATGTTGTCCGGAAGGTCGTAGAAAGCCATTTCCGGCTCAATCATCCAAAATTCCGCAAGGTGTCTGGTCGTGTTAGAGTTTTCCGCGCGGAAAGTAGGCCCGAAAGTATAAATCTCTGAAAGTGCCATGGCCGCCAGCTCACCTTCTAGCTGTCCGCTCACTGTAAGATTGGCTTCCTTTTCGAAAAAGTCTTTTTTGAAATCTATCTCACCTTCTGGTGTTTTTGGGATTGCATCCAAATCAAAGTTTGTCACTTTGAAAGCTTCACCTGCCCCTTCGGCATCCGAAGAAGTAATGATTGGTGTATTGATGTAGAAAAATCCTTTGTCATTGAAGAACTGATGCACCGCAAAAGCCATTGCATGACGAATGCGCATTATCGCACTGAAGGTATTGGTACGCGGACGCAAGTGCGCGATCTCCCGAAGAAATTCGAGACTATGTTTTTTTGGTTGCAATGGATACTTCTCAGGATCGGCCTCTCCGAAGACTTTTACCTCCTCAGCGATAAGTTCAACTGCTTGCCCAGAACCCTGAGATGCTACTAAAGTACCAGTTGCTGAGATGCTCGCTCCAGTGGTGATTTTCTTAAGAATCTCCTCTCCAAACTTCTCCGCATCCACTACTATTTGAAGATTGCTGATAGTAGAACCATCATTGAGCGCTACGAAAGCCACGTTTTTACTTGCTCGCTTAGTCCTTACCCATCCCATCACGGTTAGCTGCTGATCCTTTGGTTCAGCCACTAGTACCTGTGCTATTTTCGTTCGTTTTTCTCTCACAATCTCTTTTTCTTAAGTCTCTGTAAAACAGCGCAAAAAAACGATATTTTAAGGTTTTAATCAAAGAATCCTATAATTATGATATTTTTGATTTGGAGCCAAAAGAAGTAATGCAGAAACTCAATCTCACACAATCGTTATCTCAAAAGCTGTCCCCACAGCAAATCCAATTTATCAAACTCTTGCAAGTGCCCACTGCAGAGCTTGACGCAAGGATCGAAGAAGAGTTGGAGATCAATCCAGCACTAGAGGAAGGTCCTGAGGAAAAGGAAAAAGAGGATGACTATGAAGCTCCTGACGATTTTGAGGAGAAAGATGATAGTCCGAACATCGAAGATTATTTGCAGGATGACTATGCTGGTTACAAGATGCAAGGCGATGGCAGAAGCCCTGATGAAGAAGATCGAGATATTCCTATCACGTTTGGGGCTACCCTGCATGAGCAATTACTCACTCAGCTTGGTTATCAAAAACTAGATGATCGTGAGCGCACCATCGGCAAGCAGTTGATTGGGAGCATAGATGCAGATGGTTACATCCGCAGGGAACTTGAAGCTATCGTGAATGACTTGGCTTTCGCCCAAAATATAGAAACTGACCTAGAGGAGCTTGAAAGCATCCTTTACAAAATCCAAAACTTTGATCCGGCAGGAATTGGGGCCCGCAACCTTCAGGAATGTTTACTGCTCCAGTTGGAAAGAAAAGATGAAGAGACGGAGCAAGTAGCTATTGCTAAACAAATCATAGATCGCTGCTTCAACGAATTTTCAAAAAAACATTACGACAAGATTTCGAAGCGTTTGGGAATAGAAGATGAGGATTTGCTGAAAGACGCCATCACCCTTATCACTAAACTCAATCCCAAACCAGGGGGAAGTGGAGCGGATTTGATGAAAACCCAATACCTCATCCCCGACTTTATGCTAGCCAATAACAATGGCAAGCTGGAGCTGACGCTAAACTCCCGAAATGCCCCAATGCTGAATGTGAGTAGGTCCTACTCGGACATGCTTCATGCTTATGACAAGAGTGACAAAAAGGATAAGAAGCTCAAGGAGACGGTCACTTTTATCAAACAAAAATTAGACTCTGCTAAATGGTTCATAGATGCTATCAAGCAGCGTCAAAATACGCTTCTGAATACGATGCAGTCAATTATTGACTTTCAGTATGAGTACTTTCAGGAAGGTGATGAAAGCAAGCTTCGTCCTATGATATTGAAAGACATTGCCGAGCGAATCAACATGGACATCTCAACCGTTTCTCGTGTAGCCAATAGCAAAGCAATACAAACGGAATTTGGGGTTTTCCCACTAAAATATTTTTTCTCTGAAGGTATAGCTACGGATTCTGGGGAAGATGTGAGCAGCCGTGAAGTAAAGCACAAATTGAAAGCATTCATTGAAGCGGAAGATAAGGCAAAGCCTTTATCTGATGATAAACTGGAAAAAATGCTTCGAGGCGAAGGATACAATATTGCTCGACGTACCGTGGCAAAATATCGTGAGATGCTCAATATTCCAGTTGCTCGTTTAAGAAAAGAACTCTAAGTGACTAGAGGACTGATGCAAGTGATTTCGGCGGTATTCCATCCGCTATTGATGTCTACATACTGTGGCATCTTGCTTTATTTCACTTTTCCAGAAATTTTCAGCCCTATACCTCTAGACTATATACCATACTTTATTGGTGCTATTTTCGTAACTACGGCTGTAGTACCAGCACTAAGCGTTCTATTTCTGATGGCAACAAGTAAAATCTCTAACCTAGAAATCACACGCATAGAGGAACGAATCACTCCATTCTTTTCCATCGCATTGTTCTATGCTGCCTCTACCTACCTGTTCTATACGAAGATGATGTTGCCTCCACCTTTGCTGATCATGATGATAGGTGTCACTGCGCTGATCTTTATTATTTTACTGACAAGCTTTCGATTCAAAATCAGCGTGCATTCAGCAGCCATTTGGGGAATGGCAGGTTATTTCACAGGAATTGGGATAAGATATACGGGATCTGGGATGCTAATCCCTTTGATTTTTATCCTTCTTGCAGCAGGTCTCACCACCACGTCCAGACTTTACCTTAATAGGCATACAACAAATGAAAGTTGGGTTGGAGCAATTTTAGGCTATACTTTCTGCCTTACCTTATTTTTGTTTTTTATTTAAAATCCGCTGAAGTTCAGACCAATAGTAAAGGGTGTTGGATTTTTACCGCTGGCTTCTGGTGCACTCTTGAATACTTCATTGAGATACATTTTATAAAAAATATGGAAGGACTTTGCTCCTAATCTGGCTTGAAGTCCATATCTGAATTTGTTGATTCCAAAATCATCGTGGAGCTTTTCCTTCACACTGTTATCATTCAAATCATATTTTATTTTAGTGTGAGCGCCGATACGCATTCCTACAACTCCACCCAGTCCAATAAAAAATCCTTCCCCCGCTACGGTCCCAAATGGATGTATTCTAAACTCCAATGGTATGTCAAAGTAGTTGACAACAAGTTTATTTTTTGTAAGTGGAATATTTCCTGTTAGGGTATCTAGAGTAGGGACACCATTGCTATTATTCATCCACGAGAAGTTGTTATCGAAACCATATTTCTCAAAAGTAAATCCAACAGCAGGTACGAAAGAAAAATAATCATTGAAACGGACTCTTTGAGCATAGTAGATACCAAAAGAATTAGAACTCCACATACGGGTCGGTAGCAAATCCGGCTTTTTATCCCAAAAATTAAAACCAAAATCAATGGATAATTCTCCTGGAAGATCTGGTTGTTTCGGTTTGGGGTTGTCCTGACCAAATGCGGCAAAGACTAAAATAAGAAGTAGAAATGCTCCGAGAATACTTTTCATTTGATACAATTTTGGCGCAAAGATAGAATCTATTTTAAAACGTAAGTCTTTAACGCAGATTTAAAGGACAAATTATTAACTTTGCCGTCTATTCAACAATGGCTTCCTAGCTCAACTGAATACTTGCCTTGCCGGCAGGCAGGGAGCACCAGATGAATAGACAAATTTTAAGGTCATGTTTTTCGTGTATATACTTAAAAGTGAGATCAGTACACACTTTTATACTGGTATTACGGCTGACTTAAATCAGAGACTTTCAGAGCATAATTCTGGAAAGAATAAGTCTACCAAAGCATTTAAGCCTTGGAAAATTGTTTACTCTGAAAAATTTGATACTCGAAAAGAGGCAAGAAAAAGAGAAAAATATTTAAAAAGTGGTTCAGGACGTGAATGGCTTAAGTTAAATTTGAAGAATATGGCTTCCTAGCTCAACTGAATAGAGCACCTGATTACGGCTCAGGAGGTTTCAGGTTTGAATCCTGAGGAGGTCACTACAGAGCCCTTTGATTAAGTTCAGAGGGCTTTTTTT
>CAYGOV010000027.1:0-49357 GCA_964351625.1 uncultured Marinoscillum sp. | reverse complement strand
TGAAAAAGGTAGGAGTAAAAGGATCAGATATTTCATAGCGGTATGCGCCCTAACGATAAGCTAGCGGGTGTATGCCCACAGCTTGTAAAGAGCACAATCTAGTGAAATCTGCCGAAGCTCACAACGGTTCAAAGGGGCACTGCGTCCCAAAAGATAAAACTCCTGCGAGAGGCACTCGGTAGAAAGCACCTTATTTCCTCAGCGGCGGATTCACGGTGATGGTCGCACTGAAACCAGCTAGAAAGCACTTTGGCATATAACCGATCAGCGCCTGTTAGCAATATTTACATCTCCGCTTCAGACTTTTTTGCACATTTCTTGATCCCCGCGATAAAATGACGCCCATTTCTCGGTTCAGTAAGGACTAATGAGTCAGTTCGTTGAGCAAAAATTACTTTCCCATATCCAAAGTCTTTCCAGAGTTCAATTTCAAAATTGCATTGGTTAGGGATAATTCCGAAAATGGCATTAACTGAATCTATGCTAATAATTAGCACTGTTGAGTCTCCCGTAATAAAGCTTGGGTATTGTTCGAATCCCTTAAAATTTGCTTTAAAATAAGTTGTATCACCTACAATAAACTCTGGGTTAAAGGATTCGGTTGGATCGGTTACTGCAACTATCTTGGGCTTATATGAAGAATGATCTCTTAAGTTGCTGTGGAAAATGGTGTCAGTTATGGCTATTTGAGACTCAAGGTTCTTATTGTCGGTGTTCTCGCAAGAACCAACAATTAAGGTTAAAATGATCAAAGGAAAGTTTAATCTCATCTAGAAAGTATTATTGCTAACAATTCAGTAAAGACAATGGTGTTTATTTCTGTTTTGTCTATTCATATTTTAGACTTTTCCGTCTTTATAGTGAAGTAAGCGGTTACAAAAGAATCGGGACTTTCGGTTTCATACGACAAAGTAATACTTCTTATCACGAATTGCAATGAGCTCCACACTAAGTGTAGTTCAAAACCAACTCAGCATATTGACTTGCATCTAAAATCTACAATCAGACACAGAAATTAGAAGTAGGAGAAGTCCCAAAACCCAACAACCCAAAGACCTAATCACCCAACTCCCCAAACAACTTGTCGTTCCGCTAATAGGTACTTGTTGCTTTGCTCGGAGGTACTTGTTCCTTTTGCCGAAGGTACTTGTTCCTCGGACCGGAGGTACTTGTTGTTCCGACCGGAGGAACCGTTTGTTTTCTAATCTGATTAATTTAGCTTTTGTTAGTACTTATGGTAAGCTGAGATTTGGTGCTTTAGCGGCACTTTAGTACTTCTTTTGGATGGATGAAATTATTTTAGAATTTTCTCCTGTTACACACTGGTTTTGGCATAGTACTTGCCTAGTTTTAAGTATCTCACAGAGCGCTGCTCTACGTGTAGTTCGTAACTACACGTTCTTATCTCCCCAATAAAGCTGGCACATCGAATTCTAGATACAATCATGAGACACAGCAATGAGAAGTTCAAGCACTCCCAAATCCAACAGTCCAATCCCCTAAAACCCAAAGATTCACTAGTACCACT
This sequence comes from uncultured Marinoscillum sp., assembly GCA_964351625.1. GTDB lineage: Bacteria > Bacteroidota > Bacteroidia > Cytophagales > Cyclobacteriaceae > Marinoscillum. The sequence goes on along the minus strand of CAYGOV010000027.1, from coordinate 47,829 downwards.
TCAAAAAAAACATGGCTATGAATCAACAAAACCATGGCTATGAAATGAGAAAACCATAGCCATGAAATGAACAAACCATGGCTATGAAATTGACAAACCATAGCCATGATTTTTGAGACACATCAAAATCGTTGTTTCTGACCTGTTTTGGGGGTTCTTAAAAGTAGTGTTAAGCTGGAAATATTCACACAGGTGAGGCTCAGTAGTCTAGTCACTTTCATCTCATATGGCCTAGTATCGACACGTTTCAGTCTGCTAACATTGACAAAGCGAACATACGATTTCGTCCAGGTCCAAGACTGAAGAGGCTAGCCGGCAACCTGAAGTATGAGCGGGTAAACCCAACTCCGGTAACTACAGCGCCAATAGGTGAAGCGTAGATTCGGCTTAGGGTATATGTTTAACTAAAATGAAGCAGTATGATTCACTATTTGAATTGAAGCGGTCTCATCTGGATGAGGCCGTTTTTTTTGTGGGTTGTGAGAAGTAACTGCAACAGCTCCTAGGTAGCCTACCGAATAATAAGCTTTTCTATGTAAGTGGTTTGGTTTTGCTGGACTTTCAAAATATAAGTGCCCGAGCTGAGTGAGCTCACATCTACGGTTGACTCATTAAATATCAGGAGTGATTGACCGGTCAGGCTATAAATGATCCCCTTAACTGATGAGGACGCTGATGTCAGAATTTCCAGTCGGTCTTTTGCTGGATTTGGATAAATCCGAATAGGTGAACTGACCACAGATTTAAGTACTTCTTCCTCACCCTCTGTCCAAAACTGATCATTGTAAACGAAATCAAGTGCTCCTGAGAGGTAGACCAAAGGCGCATTCCAATTAATAGTAATTTCATTGGTTGAGTAGCTGCACCAATTGTCTACATAGCACTGTGCCGGATTGCTGGTGGGATAAACCGAATTGCCACAATCATCGGTGTTGTGTGGATTTGGCCCACCTGCCAAAAAGCCTGGGACTGGTGCTACTATATTGTCTGCTTTTGATTGGCGATGATGAATATTGAGTGGTGTTTTATCTCCAAAACCTGTGACGTAGCTATAACCCGTGGCATTTCGTCCAAGCAAGTAATCTAAGGCACTTAAAGCGGCATTGAAGTATGCAATATTACCCGTAAGGTTAAAAGCTTGCATGAGCATGATTCCCTGATTGCCCGGTGCAGAATTACTACCCCAATAGAAGCTATTGTTCGGTATTGAATAGGGAGAACTGTTCCTTTGGGTGACTAGTGCATTGGTAATTCCGAACAACTTGTTTTTGATCAGTGTAGTATCCACTTGATCAGCAACAGATTTGCGATGCTTGATCAATGAGAGAATTCCCAACGTTTCCACATTAGGCCATCCAGGCCACCCAAAGTTTCTGGACAAATTCAACTCGCCGAAGTAGGAGGATTCACCTGTGGTAATCGCCAATTCGCTTGCCGCCCAAAAGAACTCATCTGAAAAGTCGCTATCGCCATATCCACCTGTATTCACACCTGGATATCCATTCTGAGCAGGAGGGTTGGTATAAGCCACATTGGGATTACTTTTCGCCCAGGCCCATGCTTCCTTTGCTTGGTGCAGCCATTTGGCTGACTCCTCCGGAAGGTATTCAGCATATACCCGAGAGGCCATGGCCATTACTGCTGCAAAATCTAAAGTAGCCGCTGTTCCTTTGGCTACCACATAGCGCGCAGCAGTAGCACGCTCGGGCATTACAGCTCCTTGGAAGTTGGCATGTGTGGTTTTGTTATAGACACCACCATCTTCGTCTTGCATGGTAGCCATCCACTCAATGTTCCATAAGGTTTCGTCCAATATGTCAGGCAGGGTGTTGTTACTTTCTGGGATATTTAAGTTCAACTCATCGTAGTATGCTGGATAGTTTTCATAAGCGGCTAGCAATGTGAACACACTGATTCCTGAATTGACAATGTACTTGTTATAGTCTCCGGCATCATACCAGCCTTTAGGAGTGGCGATGATGGTACCTGCGGGTCGGCTATCCGTGGCTGCCGATGGCAATACGATGACGGTCTCATCTGCATGACCCATCGCCCGACTAAACTCGCCTGCATAAGCTTCTTCGAGTGCAGTAGATGCTCTGTTGAAATAATAAGCTTTAATAGCACCAACACTCACAGGTTTGATTGCTTCATCAGATATATGAAATGAATGGGATAATTCACCATTCGGTAGTTTGAGTTGGTAGGTACCACGGATATCCAATGCGGAGAAGTCCGCCAACTTTACATCTTCTTTGGATTGTGACCAATAATTTTCTTTAGATAAATCACCTTCGAATACGACACTCGTTCCACGTACAATTTGGAACGTGGAAACATCGGTATCTATCACTGCGGCAATTTTCTGCGCATTTGGAAAAAATCCTAGTTGATTTAATCGGATGTTTTCTTGTGTTGCTGCTTTCAAAGAAAGTAAGATGGCAATGGAATAGAACAGTTTTTTTATCATTTCTCTAGGATATTATACCCTTAAATGTATCGACGTTTTTTGCAAACAGTCTGGTTTGGATACATATCAACACCAAAGTATGTACAGAATGTGTACTTGATTTGAGCGGTCTCATCTTGATGAGGACGTTTATTTGTGGCTTAATAGAAGGCTTGGTTTTTAGAAAAGGACTAGAGGTGATAGCTTAGATGAATCATTCGCAATCAAAGCTAAAATCGGAAATTGGATATTCCTTGGACTTATGGTAGTTGTAGTGCCACCACTCAGAGGAGATGGCGCTGAAGCCGGATGATTCCATGATGCTTTTAAGTAAAAGCCTATTGGCAAGGATCGTATCACTGAGCTGGATGTAGTCATGGTGAGCCTCTTTCCCGAAATGATCAAAGGATGTCCCCATATCTAGCTCCAGTCCTTCGAGGTTTGTTAGCGTAATATCGACTGCTCCGCCCCGGTTGTGAATGGAGCCGGTTGCCGGATTGGCAACATAAGTACTGTTTGGAAAAATAGACCACATCTGTTTTTGCACAGACAATGGTCGGTAGCAATCAAAAAACTTTATGCGAAACCCTCTCTCTATAAATAAGCTATTGGCTTTGATCAGACTGTCAGCAACTTCTTTTCGAATCAAACAATCAGCACATGGATAAACTGTTTCCTTAAGAAAATTATTAGGAGAAGCATATTTCAAATCAAACATAAATCCCTCAGAAAACCTCATTAATGAAACAAAGCTAGTGTCACTTGGGCTAGCCTCGACATGTTTCACTAAACTGCTATCTGACACTAACTCTTCATCTAAAGTCTGATTCGAAGGTTTTGAATTGCAACCTATCGCCAACAAAAGGCTTGATATCAAAATAGGAAAAACAGACTTGACGATTTTTGGGGAAAGTGCAAGCCTCCATTTTCTACTAATATACCATTCTGCAATCAGTAGGTTAGGAATCCATCCAAGCCATGCCACTAGCATATATGCATCCATAGGTTGAGGACGAAAGGCGAGTACAATGACCCACTTCCAGGCTCTAAGTGTAAGAGCTGAGAGAGTAAGGGCAAAGCTTCTGATCATAAACTTCTGATGCATATCAAATTCGCCACGTAATGCAGCTCGAAAGGCCATGAAGGTGAAAAACATCCAAAGTAAGCTTAGCGTTATGAATGCAATTTGTGAAATCAGTCCTCCATTGGCATAAATACCCATGATCAGCCCTGAGGGTCCTGATAAACCAAGAATAACAATTACATAGCACCATCCCATATACCTGTGTGTCTTGGGTGTTGCTCGAAGAAGTCTTTTAGAAAACTGGGTAAACCCAGCAAGAAGGCAAATGCAGCTGGTAAACACGTGAACAAAGAATGCTGTCTTCCAGACTTGGTTGTGGATGATCCATTGTTTAATCCTCAAAAATGCCGTATGATCATCGAAAGACAAGTAGGGTAGTGTGATATTTACCATAAGACCGGTAAAAAACAACAAAGCCAAGAGTCCAAATATTTTGATTAATTCCTTCACGAGTTTAAATTAATGTCGGAATTTATCTATTTTCCAGACAACTAAATAGAAACAAAATCAAATGAAACCAACCAATCTATTCTGGATTGCCATCGGAATTGTTTTCTTTTCTTGTGGTTCAAGTAACAATCAAAAAGGTAAATCACAGGAAACCGAAAAAGGTCAGACAAACGAGGCATCAGCTGTCCCAGTGGTACTATCACGTGATCCTCGAACAATTGGACCAGAGAAATCAAAATCTCAATATCAGATTGAAGAAGATATCTATAAGATTAATTCCTCCAAGGACCCACTCTATGGTTATTGGGTAGGTGATTTCGGAAAGAACAAAATCAACATCGCTTTGGCATATGCTGACAAAGATTCGATATACGGTCATAGTGTGTGCGCTGGAAATTTTAGACCTATTCGAGGTGTATATAAAGAGACCTCTCCTGGTATATATCATGTGAAAATGTGCGAGCCAGGTGATGATAAATACGATGGGGAATTTGATTTTGTGATCAATCTGAATAAACGTCAATTATCAGGAAGTTGGAAACCCTATAAAAAGACGGTTGCGGCTAAAACTTATGAACTTAAAAAGAGAAATTATGTATACGATCCTCGAAATGGAGATTCAGATGCTTCTATTCGTTATCTTGAAGTGGATGAAGTAGCCAATCTCCTTCCAGAGGAGATAGAGATGATTCGTAACGAAATCTATGCAAGACACGGTTATAGCTTTCAAAACCTAAAGATTCGTAGGATTTTTGATGCCAAAGACTGGTATATACCAATGTCCGTTGATATCAGAGACCAACTTTCAGAATTGGAAGCTGTAAACATAGATATGCTGTATAACTATGAAGATTATTATGAGGAATACTATGATAGTTATGGTCGATAACTTGTTCAAATAGCAGAATGAATATTTAAATATGAGACAAACTATTATCCTCTTTTCCTTTTTCTTATATTTCAACACAGCCCCGGCGCAACATCTTTGTGATGAATTCAAAGTGCCAGAAACATGCAATCAGATAATCCTCGTCACCACGCCAACTTGGTCCAGCCCATCGGGGCAGTTGATGCGATATGAAAAAACAGAATATGGATGGTCTGCAGTAGGTGACCCTGTAAAGGTAGTGGTTGGAAGAAATGGTCTTGGATGGGGGCGTGGACTTCATCCAGACACTTTAGTTGGTCTTAAAAAAAAGGAGGGTGATGGAAAAGCGCCTGCTGGTATTTTTCAATTAGGAAGCGCATTTGGATATGCTCCCACTGCCCCAAATGGGATGAAATCAGAATACAAGCAGGCCACCGATTGTGACTATTTTGTTGATGATGTGCAATCATCGGATTACAATCAATGGATGAGTCTTTCTCCAGGTTCCAATCGACCGACTGATAAATGGAAATCCTTTGAAAGAATGAAGCGGAACGATCACTTATATAAATTGGGCATGGTAGTCAACCATAACATGGATCCAGTGCTGAAGGGTCAAGGCAGTGCTATTTTCCTGCATATTTGGCGCAAAGAAGATTCTCCCACAGCAGGTTGTACTGCAATGAGCGAAGAAAATCTGCAAATCTTACTTCAATGGATAGATCCAGATGCAGATCCTTTACTGATTCAAGTTCCTGATAATGAGCTTGCTCAACTTAAGAAGTAACAAACTAATTTTAATCAACCATTTAGTACTCCACTGATGATTTTAATTTCATTTGGCATAATCTTTCTTATCGTTTTCCTTTATTACGTTCGCCTAGACTTATGGCTCACTGCGCAATTTTCGGGGGTGCATTTAGACTTGACGGAGCTGATCTTCATGAAAATACGTAAGTCACCAGTCAATGAGATTGTTAATAGTCTAATTACGTGCACCAAGTCAGGAGTTGAGATTACAAGAGTAGAACTGGAAACACATGCCTTGGCAGGAGGTAATGTAATTGAACTCTCCAAAGCTTTGATTACGGCTAAAAGGTTGGGAATTGAGGTAAGTATACAGGAATTGTCTGCAATGGATCTTATTGGCAAAAACCTTGCAGAGTTTCTGGAGCTTCGGAAAAATCAAAGTGCAAATTATATTGAAAAACGCGAAAATATTGCGAAGGTAATTGTTGAGCAGCTTACCGATAATGAGGTAGATGAACTAGAGCGCTATTTATCGAGGATACGAAATTAGGTTACCTTATTTCACTTCCGGATCTGAGCTTTGTTTGAAATCACACTCTGTCTATTTATTCTAATCTTTGATAATACCCAATTGTAGATACAGGCAAATCATACAGTTGAGTTAGGTATTAGTGCTAGGATAGATAGCGAGTCTAATTTCATTTATTGCACGCCAATACAGTCCCCTTGGGCAAATAAACCGGTGGAGAGTTCTTCAACCTTTTTTCATTTCGAGATTAATAAGGCCTAGAAATATTTTCTAACTTCGTCCGCTTAAAAGCATAAGGGTCTTCAACCAAATTTCCTTTCAAAATTATGATGGACAAAGTTAAAAATTACAACAGCGAAGTGCCAATGGGAAAGTTTGGTGTAGCCGGACTGAGATGGGCGTCTCTGTTTGTAGCAGATTTTTTTTTAGAATTGTCTCAGCGCAAGGATGCGAATGGAAAAATCATTAAGAAATTGAAGAATCCAACGCTCGTTGGGTCAAGGTTTAGAGCATTACACGATCGTGCAGTGTCTAGGTTAAAACAAGAAAATCCTAATACGTTTGACAAACCTTTCGTCATACCAAGTATCGAAGCTACAGATTTCGATAAAGAGTTTTTTGATTATTGGAGGAAGGATATCAATATGCCGATAGTCGTGAAGGGCTTTTTGAAAGGTACTGAAATCATGGAATATGCCAAGAAAGAGTTTTTGATCAAGCACAGAGGAGATACAGAGGTAAAGTGCATGAGTAAGGATAACAAAGACGATAATCGACTCGGTCAAAACCTTGAGCCAGACATCACCACCTTAGAAAACTTCTTAACCAGTCCTGACTTTCAGAACCATTACATTAACAATTTCTATGGGATTCTAGAAGATGAAGACTTTGATACTAAGTGCAATGGATTGGAGTTGGATCAAATCCAAGGCCAGCGCAATATCATAGCCCAATGGTTCATTTCTCGGTCCAGCAAATTAGGATCTTCGCTCCACTGTGCTGGTGGGGAAAACATGTTTCTCAATATAGTCGGTCAAAAGGAATGGCATTTTATTGATCCATCATACACCGCTGTGCTGCAAGCAAGTGTGAGCAAGTACGGTGTATATGCGATCTCTGAAATGATGGAGGAAATAGGTACTGATGGGCATGCGGAATTGATCGCAGGTTATCCTCACATGCGCCATGTACCTTTCTACAAGACTGTCTTGGAAGAAGGAGACTTATTATTCAACCCGCCATTCTGGTGGCATACAGTGAGAAATCTGTCAGATTATAATGTTGGTTGTGCGACAAGGTATTGGTCTTCAACTCCGAACTCCGTCCCGATAACTACTTGTATGCTTTTGGATATATTAAAGCATCCTAAGAAGAATGGTACCATTCAAATTCTCAAAATGATGAAAGGAAGACACTCTAAAAAAGAATTAATGGATGTGATCTTTTCGAAAAAAAGTGGTGAACGAAAACAAAAGGAAGTCGCTGCTTAAAACCCAGTTGTTATCGTAAAAAGGGTAGCCAGAATATTATGTATCAGCCGAGTTTAAGAAAGTTTAAGTGAGGGAGGCTAAACTTTACTATGATTATGGATGACTGATCTTCTTGTACACGTAGAACTTAGAATTTAATCAGGCTATATCCAAGTCTAAGATTAAGAGCCCATCCGTTTCTCCTCTTAAGAAAAATACTTCTCTTTGGGCATGTTTACAGGAGTCTTGACAAAAATGCGAACCGAGTTTGGTTCACCCATTCAGTACTTTCTTCATTTGGGTGAAGATCAGATTCACATGAATGAGTTAATAGGAGAGCAAGTGAAGCTCGCATTTACTGGCTATCAATGTCTGAATTGTGGAAGTGGTCGAACGATCTACAGGATGGGGCATTGCTATGATTGCTTCTATAAAATCCCACAAACAGCAGATTGGATCATCAGGCCTGAATTATCTAAAGCACATCTGGGTGAAGAAGACCGTGACTTAGCCTACGAAGAAAAGGTGCAACTCACTCCGCATATTGTCTACTTGGCTTTATCAAGTAATATCAAGGTAGGAGTGACCAGAAAGAGTCAGGTCCCCACACGCTGGATCGATCAGGGAGCGACTGCTGCACTGGAGATCATTGAAGCACCCAATCGCTATTTGGCAGGTATCGCTGAAGTGGCGTTGAAGGAGTTCGTTGCGGATAAGACCAATTGGAGAAAAATGCTTAAAAACGAAGTGGAGCAAACAGACCTGTTTGAATTTCGCGATAAGCTCTCACAATATATCCCAGAAGAAGTGAAACCATATTTCTTAACTACCAGCACAGAGCAATGGAATTTAGATTTCCCTGTTCGCCAATACCCCGATAAAATCAAAAGCCTCAACCTCACCAAAACCCCCATATTTCAAGAACGCTTAGTAGGCATCAAAGGACAGTACCTACTATTTGAAAACGATACGGTCTTCAATGTCCGCGGCAATGAGGGCTTTGTGGTGGAACTGTCCATGACCTAAACCAATACTCAGTACCCAGTACTAACTACTCTGTACCAACTACCAAATACTCAGTACCCAGTACCAAATACCCTGTACTAAATACTATCTACCAAATACCCAATACCAAATACCAACTACCAACTACCAAATACCAACTACTAAATACCCTTGACCAATTACCTAATTACCAACAGCCTAACACCTAACCACCCAATTACTATCTTTACCCTCAGATACCAAAGAGATGCAACTAGAAAACAACCCCATGGGCTTGAGACATGTGAATACAACACGCTATGTCACACCTCTTCGTGAGGGAGGTTCCATGCCTGCCATAGTGGAGACAGATGATGGTTTCTTGTATGTTCTTAAGTTTCGGAGTGCAGGACAAGGCACCAAAGCCTTGATCGCAGAGTTGATCGGAGGGGAGATTGCTCGAGTGTTGGGGTTCAAAGTTCCTGAGTTGGTTTTCGTAGAGCTAGCCGAAGGATTGGGTAGGATGGAAGGTGACGAAGAAATTCAAGATTTACTGAAAGGAAGTGTCGGATTGAATCTGGGACTGCATTATCTGTCTGGCTCCATCACGTTTGACCCTGTTGCCACAGATGTCGATCCCTTGCTTGCTTCGCAAATCGTCTGGCTCGATGCGCTGCTCATGAATATGGACCGCACGGTGCGCAATACCAATTTACTCTGGTGGAACCATGAGTTATGGCTCATCGATCACGGCGCAGCGCTATATTGGCAGCACAGTTGGAACAATACAGAAGGCACACAAGCTTTTCCTTTGATCAAAAATCATGTTCTCATAAGCAAGGCTGCTGAGCTATATGAGGTAGATACGGTTTACCGAAAGTTGATCACACCAGAAGTTATCACTAAGATTGTCTCAGCAATCCCAATTGATTGGCTAGATGATCGATCGTTCGAAGACCCAGAAGACCAGCGTAAAGTGTACCAACAGTTTCTAGAAACGCGTGTGTTACAATCCCAATTATTTGTAAAAGAAGCAGACGATGCAAGGATATCACTTATTTGAGTATGCGACCATCCGGCTCATACCCAAAGTGGAGCGTGGCGAGTTTGTGAATATTGGCTCTATCCTTTATTGTTCTGGTGAGCGCTTCTTGAAGTGTCTTTTTCATTGGGATGAAGAGCGAATCTTAGCTTTGTTTCCAGACGTAGATATAGCGCTCATTAAAGACTATGCGCATTCTATTCAGTTGATCTGTGAAGGCTCCAAAGCTGGTGGGAGCATTGCCGAGTTTGCTCTGCCTGAGCGCTTTCGTTGGCTCACAGCTACACGAAGCACCATAATACAGGGCTCACCTGTTCATACAGGATACACCAAAGACGCCCTCATTACCTTAGAGAAGATGCATAAGGAATTGGTAAAGATGTCCTAATGGGAATTTTGAATCATGCAAGACATATTATAATTTCCGAAAACAAAAACCTATACCAAACACCCAACAACTTAATAACCCAAACCAATGGCTTCAGGATTTTTCGCATTACTTGATGATATAGCGGTGCTCATGGATGACATGGCACTGATGAGCAAAGTGGCTGCCAAGAAAACAGCTGGTATACTTGGCGATGACCTAGCTGTCAATGCGGAAAAAGCCTCTGGATTTGTAGCTCAAAGAGAGATTCCAGTATTGTGGGCGATTACCAAAGGTTCATTACTCAACAAGGTCATTATCCTTCCATTTGCGTTTTTGTTGAGTGCTTTTTTTCCGGCAGCTGTTACCGTGATTCTCGTTTTGGGAGGACTCTATCTCGCCTATGAAGGAGCTGAAAAGATCTATGAATATATTGTACCTCATCATCATGCAAAGAAAGTTGAACTGGCCACAAATCTGACGAAAGAGGAAATCCTAAAGTTGGAAAAGGAAAAGGTCAAAGCTGCTATCGTGACGGACTTTATCTTGTCTGTTGAGATTGTCATCATCGCATTAGGCACTGTCGCGGAAAGCCCAATTATGATCCAAATTGCAGTGGTGTCATTGATAGCACTCTTGGCAACTGTAGGTGTATATGGCATAGTGGCACTCATTGTACGCATGGACGACTTGGGTCTTAGATTGATCAACTACAACGAAGAGGACAACAGTCTCTCAGATAAAGTAGGGAGAGTGCTTGTGTCTGCGCTGCCTAAAGTGGTCAAGAGTTTGGGTATTATTGGTACGGTTGCGCTGATCACCGTCTCAGGAGGCATTTTCGTTCATAACATCGATTTCTTCCACCATCTTTTCCCTGTACTTCCGGCAATTGTTCGTGAAATTTTGATTGGTTTAGTGCTAGGATTCTTTGTTTTATTGATCATCTCCTTATTCAAAAAGCTAATTGGAACGAAGAAGTCAAAGTAGAAGTGTGAAGGCTAAAAAAGGGGGGAAGCCTAAAAAGTATAGTATTCTTAAAATTCTAATAGCAATTACAATATTGGCTGCTCCAATATTGGTCTTATTTAATGGCTCTAATCCAAAGCCAAAAGGGAAAACGGAAGACATGGTATCCGTTCCGGTACTCTCAAAAGAGGAGAGTAGGGCGCTGCGGCGATATATAAATGACAACCATCTAGAGGTTGCCAAATCAAAAGGACTACCAACACCTGTAAAATCAAAAGATGAGCATAAAGCAGATGCTCGAGCGTTTGGCAGTCGTTACAAACTCCATGAAATAGTAGACAATAAATACTATGAAATACCTCACTTGTCAAATTCATTACCATACCTACAGCCACCAGCAAAGGAGTTCTTAGATGTCCTTGGTGAGCGATTTTGTGACCGTCTTGGAGAGCTTGGTATGACTGACTATCGATATTCAGTTACTTCCATTCTCAGGACCGTCGAAGATCAGAAATCATTACGCAGGAACAATGTTAATGCTACGGCAAATAATTCATCACATTATTACGGTCGCACTTTTGATATTGCACAGACACGTTTTTTTGAGAGAGGGAATAGTAAACCGGTCTATTCCTACCGTCTTAGAAATTTGCTACTTCGTGAATTGATTGAAATGCAAAATGAAGGCAAGTGCTATGTGCTCCTTGAAAGTCAAACCAAATGCATTCATGTAACTGTGAGGTGATGTATTGTAACATACAATTTCATTTCAATATCTATTCTTTTAATTGATTGGATACGTCAAAAAAGTTTTACGCTACCTGCACACTGTCTCACCTCTAAAAATCCCTACTAACATCAAATAAAAACTATTACCTCCTTTCTTTCTCAAGTTGAAATAAGATAGAGTTTAGGGCACAGGATTTATGAGTTAAATGGCATAATCCTTAAACAAAAGTGAATTTTGGTTAGATAACCATCATTTTTACTCGCTATTCGTGACATTTCATGCCCCTGGTCCATTTGATCAAGTTCTAAATTTGGAAATCTGCTTTCAAGTAAACTTTAGATCACATTAAACTATAGGTGCTACCCCAAATCAAATGACCCAATTTATAAAACACGAAACCCCATTCAGGCGCCTTTGGATTGCTGTGACCAAGGTTTCCAAGTCTAGCATAAGCAAATTATCTTCTAAAAATAAGATGTGGAAATTCCCTTTAGGTTTGGGTTTAATATTGTGTTTTGGTACTTTTTTAACGCTTATGTCTTGCCAAGAGGAAATCCCAAAAGACAATTTAGTCATCAGCAGAACTGACATAGAAATTCAGAAAGAAGGCGGGTCGGCAACTGTAATACTTCAAACTAATGCTGAAGATTGGCGCATCCAAAACCCTACAGATTGGATCACTTTGTCACAACCCAATGGAACTGAAACAGAGATATCTATAGTTCTAACAGTGAATTCAAAGACTCCCGAAGAACGGATAGGTATTTTGACGGTCATAGCCGGAACAGCTAATCGTGTAGAAATCACAGTGAGCCAGAACGCTTCCGAATTCCTTTATACTATAAGTAGTAATTATGATGAACTGCGCTTCAAGAAGGGTGGTAATAATTATGAAATTGAGGTAAGTACAGATGCACCAGAATGGCAGATTGGTTCCGAGGTAGATTGGCTGCAATTTGAACCTACTGAAGGAAGTGCAGGTACCAGTTTAGTGAAAATTACGGCCAAGGAAAATGTCGCCAGCGAAGATCGTGAGACTTTAATTAAGCTGACAGCAATTTATACCTCGACCAAAGAAATCAATGCTTTCCAAATTAGCGAATACTATCCTAACTATAATATATCACCATTGCCTCCAGATATTACTGGAATGAGTAGCACTGCCATTCAACTTGCCAGTAAAATGACCTTGGGTATCAACATTGGAAATACACTTGAGGCAATAGGAGGAGAGACTGCCTGGGGCAACCCCAAAATCAATAAAACATTAATCGATGCACTGAAAGGATATGGTTTCACTGCCATAAGGCTTCCTTGTTCTTATAGTCAATACGCCGATGCTGCTACGGCAGAAATCCAAACTGCATGGCTAGACAGGGTAAAGGAGGTCATCCAATACTGTGTAGACAATGATCTATATGTATTGCTCAATATCCACTGGGATCAGGGTTGGTTGGAACACAATATTACTCCTGACAAACAAGAAGAAGTCAACGCCAAACAAAAAGCCTTTTGGGAGCAAATCGCTACGCATATGCGTGGCTTTGATGAACACTTAATGTTTGCCAGTGCCAATGAACCTATCGTAGACAATGCTCCCCAAATGAACGTGTTGAAAACCTATAATCAAACCTTTATTGATGCAGTTAGGTCTACAGGGGGTAAGAATAGTTATCGAACGCTTGTGCTTCAAGGAGCAACTACAGATGAGGATATCAACAATTTGTTCTTAGCTGCATTCCCTCAGGATGAAGTGGAAAAACGTTTGATGATTGAGGTGCATTATTATTCACCATATCAATTCTGTCTGATGTCTGAAGATGCCGATTGGGGTAAAATGTTCTATTTCTGGGGTGAGGGTTACCATTCCGTCATTGATCCGACACGCAATTCAACTTGGGGAGAAGAAGCCTATATGGTCAGTAATTTTGAAGTAGCTCGTTCGCAATTTCTATTCAAAGGCTATCCGATCATATTGGGTGAGTTTGGGGCGTACAAACGAAATAACATGGCAGAGCAGGCACTACATGATGCCTCAGTAGAGTATTTCAATAAACATGTAGTGAAGACCGCCTTGAGCAAGGGAATGATTCCATTTTACTGGGATACAGGAGGTATTATCAATCGGAGCAATGGAGCGGTGAAAGATCAGGGCGTTTTAGACGCACTTTTTGAGGGAGCTCAATAAATAGTTAGTAGAGAATATTATAAAGAGATAATCATAACAAATGAGAGATAATTTGATGAGTACAAAAATTCGTAAATACAGTTCCATTATCTGGTTTTCAGTATTATTAGTGACGATACTTCCTATTTGCATATCCTGCGAAGAGGAACCAGAAAAAGATAGCTTAGTAGTTAGTCGGACTGAAATGATTTTCGAAAGTGAAGGTGGAGAAATATCTTTCTTTATCCAAACAGGAGCAGAGGAATGGCGCATTCAAAATCCAATGGATTGGGTTATACTTTCTGAAACAAACGGCGCTGGCGATTCGGGACCCATCACCATAACAGTCAGTTCGAAAACCCCCGAGGAACGCAATGGAGTTTTAAAAGTCATTGCAGGAACTGCTGACCCAATAGAAATCACGGTTTCACAAAAGTCTTCGGAGTTCCTCTATGGTTTGAGTTTGAATTATACTAAGTTGAATTTCAAAAAAGGTGGTAACACCTTCAAGATAAACGTAACTACAGACGCACCAGAATGGACTATAAACGCTGAGGCTGACTGGTTACATTTTTCACCAGCATCAGGAACGTCTGGCGAAACAGAGGTCTCAATATCAGCAGATGGTAACACTACTGGAGAAGAAAGGGCAGTAAGTGTTTCGTTTGCCGCTGAATATACGCCTACAAAAGCAATTCAAGCAATTCAGATAGGTAAGTATTATGCCAGCTTCAACGTGTCTCCTCAACCTCCAAATGAAACTGGAATGACTCGTACGGCAACCGAATTGGCCAAGAATATGACGATGGGGATCAATATAGGCAACACACTAGAAGCTATAGGTGGTGAAAATGCTTGGGGCAATCCCAATATCTCTCAAACCTTCGTGAACGCACTCAAAAATTATGGCTTCAATACCGTAAGGCTTCCATGCTCCTATGACCAATATGCTAATCAGGTAACAGGGGAAATAAGTGCGGATTGGCTCAATCGAGTGAAAGAAGTGGTTCAGTATTGCATCAATGCTGATCTGTATGTGGTGTTAAACATCCACTGGGATGGAGGATGGCTCGATGCAAACATCAATGCAACCAATCAGGAAGAAACCATTGCTAAACAAAAAGCCTTTTGGGAGCAGATAGCTACCAAATTGCGTGACTTTGATGAGCGTTTGATGTTTGCGGGTTCTAACGAACCACCGGTGGAAAACCCATCACAGATGAACATTTTACTGTCTTATCACCAGACTTTTATTGATGCCGTCCGATCCACTGGCGGCAGGAATAGTTATAGGGTTTTGGTAGTTCAGGGGCCCTCTACTGATATTGAAAAAACCTATGACCTTATGAATACCCTGCCTAAGGATAAACTGTCTAATAAGCTTATGGCTGAAGTTCATTATTACACGCCTTATCAGTTTACCCTGATGAATGAAGATGCAAGCTGGGGCAATATGTTCTATTATTGGGGTGCTGATTACCATTCTACTACCGACCCAAGCCGCAACGCTACTTGGGGAGAAGAAGCCGATATGGAAAGGTTTTTTGCACTTACCAAATCTCAATTTGTCAATAAAGGGATTCCAGTGATATTAGGTGAATTTGGAGCATATAAGCGATCAAATATCCCAGATCAGGCGCTGCACAATAGTTCAGTTGAGTATTTCAATCATTACGTGGTGAAAACGGCATTGAAGAACGGTCTGATTCCATACTATTGGGATACAGGTGGAATGATTAATCGTAGCAATGGCGGTGTGAAAGACCGGGGCGTATTAGATGCCTTGTTGAGTGGAGGCCAATAATATTGAATAATTAATCCAACTATCATGAAGCGTATTCTTTTAGCAATAAGCTGCATCTGCTTGACACTGATTGCCTTTGGCCAAATCAGAACAATTTCTGTAGACTACAAGGATGTAAAAGGATCAATGAATACCATGTACAAAGAGTGCGTTGGGGCAGGTAGGGCCAATGAAGGTCTCAGAGCAGATTGGCAAGAGCAATTGAGGTTGACCAAGCAGGAGTGTGGTTTTGAATATATACGGATGCACGGCCTATTGTCGGATGACATGGGAGTATGCTCCATGGGAAAAGATGGAAAGCTCATATTCAGCTATCAGTACATAGATGTTCTTTTCGACTTTCTTTTAAGCATCGACATGAGACCTTTTGTAGAACTAGGTTTCATGCCCAATGTGTTGGCCAGCGGAGAACAAACTATTTTTTGGTGGAAGGGCAATGTCACTCCGCCAAAGGACTATGAATTGTGGCAAGAATTGATTCGAGATCTGGTCGTCCATGTCACCGAAAGGTATGGTGCTGAGGAAGTTAAGCAATGGTATTTTGAGGTGTGGAATGAACCTAATCTAATACCATGGTTCTGGACTGGCACCCAAAAGGAGTATTTCGCACTCTACAAACATGCAGCTTTAGCTGTGAAGAGCGTCAATACAAATTATCGTATTGGTGGTCCTGCTACAGCTGGGGCAGCATGGGAACCTGAAATGATTGCTTATTGTGTTAAAAACAAGGTGCCTATCGATTTCATTAGTACGCACTCTTATGGTGTAAATCAGGGATACCTTGATGAATATGGTGAAACAGGCACTGTGCTCAATCCAGACCCATGGAGTGTCAGTAGTGATGTATTGGCTTCTAGGAAAGAAATATCCGAATCCAAAATACCCAATCTTGAGCTACACTATACAGAATGGAGTTCTTCGTATACTCCAGCAGACCCAATACACGACAGCTACCACTCGGCAGCTTATATTCTCCAAAAGCTAAAGCAATCAGGTGACGCAGTAAACTCCATGTCCTATTGGGTTTTCACGGACATATTTGAAGAGCCTGGGCCAAGATTCACGCCTTTCCATGGGGGATTTGGGATGCTGAATTATCAGGGAATCAAAAAACCTGCATACTATACTTATCAGTTTTTGAATAAACTGGGAAATGAGGAACTCACCAATAATGACGATACTTCCTGGGCCACAAAAGATTCGGATGGCAATGTTCAAATTCTTGCTTGGGACTTCACCCATACGTTACCTGAAGATTCGATTAACAATCAGCAATATTACATTAAGGATTTACCATCACTTCCAAAGGGAAAGCTCAAAATTGACATTTCTGGGGTAGCACCGGGCTTTTATGCTCTTGAAGTTTATAAAATCGGCTATAGAAGCAATGATGCATATACGTCATACTTTGATCTTGGACGACCTAATCAGCTTTCCAGAGGCCAGGTTGATTTTATAAAAAAAGTAAACAATGGCAGTCCCCTTGAGACGACTTTAATAGAAGTCAAAGAGGGCATGGTTTCCAGAGAATTCGACTTGCGCGAAAATGATGTTTTTCTATTTAAGCTCAATAAAATTTGAAATTCATTTTAAAAACCCTATTATTTTGAGACAATTAATAATTCTTTTTTTCTTCTGTTCCAGCCTCTCAGTTTTTAATTTGTTTGGACAATCTTTAAGTGAAGATATTCGGTTAAACCAACTTGGCTTCTTGCCTAATTCAGTCAAATATGCGGCTGTAATAAACACTTCTGCTGAAAATTTTGAAGTAAGAACCAGTGACATGCAAACTGTGGTTTTAGAAGGGCAGTTCCTTCCATCGGCCTATTATAACTCGTCCGAAGAGGAGGTGATTTTAGCAGATTTTAGTTTGTTAAATGAGCCAGGTGAATATGTTTTAGTTGTCGACGATTTGGGGAAATCGATTCCATTTTCTGTGAATGAGAATGTCTTTGCGGATTTGACGAAAGGGATGCTCAAGGCATATTACTTTAATCGTGCATCAATTCCCATACTCAGTGAATATGGTGGACAATATGCACGGGCAGCCGGACATCCAGATACCGAAGTGGTTGTATTGCCTTCCGCAGCTTCCAGCAATCGTCCCGCAGGAACGGTAATCTCCACGCCGGGAGGTTGGTATGATGCAGGTGATTACAATAAATACATTGTCAGTTCAGGTATCTCTGTGTACACACTTTTGTCGGCATATGAAACTTACCCTGCGTATTATGACACACTGAACACCAACATTCCAGAAAGCGCTAATAACATTCCCGATATACTAGATGAAGCTCTTTACAACATCCAATGGATGATGACTATGCAGGATGAAGATGGAGGGGTTTATAACAAAACTACGACTGCCAACTTCGTAGGATTCGTAATGCCCAATGTTGCAGGCGGCACACGATATGTGACGGCTAAAGGGACTGCTGCCAGCTTAAACTTAGCTGCCATCATGGCTATGACTTCTCGAATCTACCGCGTTTATGACGCTGATTTGGCTGATAGGGCATTAGCAATGGCGATCAAAGCTTGGGATTGGGCCAAGCTTAATCCTAATGTGGCATTCAATAATCCGGGGGCACAAGACGGCTATCCAGGTGTAAACACTGGCGGATATGGAGATGCAGACTTTGAAGATGAATTCTTTTGGGCTGCTGCCGAACTTTACATCACTACCAAAGATGATTCCTATTACGGTGAAATGGACTTTAATCAGGCATTTGGGCTTCCTGGTTGGCCAGTGGTGAGTTCTCTTGGTTTGCAATCATTAGTAGTTCATCGGGAGTCATTGACAGCTTCCGCTGATGTTGAGTCTATTAAAACCACTTTCATCAATACAATCTCAGGAGCAAAAAACAACATCAGCATCTCACCATATCGAATCCCAGGAGACTTCTACTACTGGGCAGGTAATAATGCATTTGCCAATTGGGGCATGCTGTTTATGCAGGCTTTTAGACTCACTGGTGATGCTGGATATTTCAATGCAGGAGTGGCTACTTTGGATTACCTATTGGGTAAGAATGCAACGACCTATTCGTTCGTTACTGGTTTTGGTTACAAACCACCGATGAATATTCATCATCGAATTTCCAGTGCTGACGGTATTGTAGATCCTATTCCAGGATGGTTGGCAGGTGGTGCTAATCCAGGAAATGTAAACGACGATTGTGGAGCATCTAGCTATCCATCATTGTTACCAGCAAAAGCGTATTTGGACAACACCTGTAGCTATTCTACCAACGAAATTGCGATTGGCATCAATGCTCCTTTACTATTTTTGGCAGGAGCAGTACAAAGCGAATACTTGGCAAACTTCCTAAATACCATACCTGAATATTTGTCAATTTCTACTGAACAGATTGCACTATCATATAAGATAGGTGATGCAGTGAATGTAGTCATAGAAAGTAATATTGATTGGGAATTGACGACCACTGCAGACTGGATATCCATCTCACAATCATCAGGAAGCGGAACGACCATTGTTCAAATCAATGCAAAAGGTGATAACCCTACTGAAAGCGAGCGAAAAGCTGAAATACAAGTCAAATCAAAGGATAAAGTAGACTATACAATTGCTGTTACACAAAATGGATTGAGAAAGAGCTTTCGATTGGAGGCAGAGGACTACATCGAAATGTCTGGCATCCAAGTAGAATCATCCAGTGATGTAGGAGGTGGCGAAAATATAGGTTATGTAGATGCTGGTGATTACCTCATTTATAATCTGGATATCTCAGTTGAAGGGATATATGAGGTGACATTCAGGCATGCTGGATGGGAGAGTATCATGGATCTTATGCTCAATGATGAGCTATTGCAGCAAGTCAATTTGCCAGCTACCGCAGATTGGCAAACATGGCAGAGTACCAAGACTGAAATGATCTTACCTGAAGGGCAGCACAGTCTTAAAGTAATCTTCAAAACAGATGGAACCAATCTCAATTATCTGTATTTCAATTGGTTGAAGTTTGAGCCGCTAGCATCTAAACAGCTTTCTGACAATGATATCACTGTCTTTCCTAATCCATCAAATGGACAGCTCAATATCCAATTAGCAGGATATACCGGCGCGATGGATATAGAACTTCTTTCTATTGCAGGAAAATCAATCCTACAAAAAAAGGACTTCATCACCGACAAGGGATATATCGATATATCTTCATTGCAACCTGGAGTCTATTTCTTAAAGACTAAATGTGGTTCCGAAGTATTTACAAACAAGATTATTCTGGAATAGACTTTTACACCCCTCAGCTATAGAACCCATGAAATCACAAATAAATCGATTCTTCATTATCTGTGTTTTAGTGCTTTCATGCGCTTTCAGTGCATTATCTCAGAACTTATACGTCGGAGCTAACTACCACCCGCATGATGATAGGAATGTGGAAAAGATCAAGAAAGACATAGCACTCATGAAGGAGGCGGGCTTCACTCTGGTGCGATTGGGCCATCTGGCTTGGGATAGTTACGAGCCTCAAGAAGGCCAATTTGAATTTGCTTGGTTTGACGAGGTAATGGATCTTTTGGGAGAAGCTGGCATACAAGTGATTCTAGACATTGCCATAAGACCCGCTCCGCTTTGGCTGCATCACAAATTTCCGTCAATCAACATTACTGATGCTAGTGGAGCTGCCTTGTATCCCAATCATCGATACATGGAGGACGTAGGTGACCCTAATTATCAGAAATATGCGATTCGGTACACCGATGAGCTGACGAAACATTACGCTAATCATCCGGCATTGCTGGCCTTTGGTATCGACAATGAGTCAGGTGATGGTCCCATCTCTTATTCAGAGTCGGTGCGCTTGCGGTTCATCACTTGGCTTAAAGCCAAATACAAAACCACCGAAAAACTGGATCAAGCTTGGGCAGGTCAGCGATGGTCTCGAAAAATCAATGAATGGGAGGAGGTAGGATTGCCAATGTCCGGATCAATCACCGGCGCACCAGAAAGAATCTTGGATTTTCGACGCTTTATTTCTGATGAAGTCAATCAGATTTTATTCAAAGTTCTGGAAGTAGTAGAAACAAACGCTCCCAATGCGCTTACCAATACCAATGCATGGTTCTACAGCCATTTGAAGTATTTTGATTATTCAGAAATTGCTTACTCTGGCAAGATGACGCGACAAGGTTGTGGCTTCTATCCGGGTCCTTCTCTCACCACCAACTATGGAGTAATGAATTCTGCCTTTGGTATCTCCCGGATCCAATATGAAAGTGAAACACCTTTTTGG
The DNA here is from genome assembly GCA_964351625.1 of uncultured Marinoscillum sp. Classification (GTDB taxonomy): domain Bacteria; phylum Bacteroidota; class Bacteroidia; order Cytophagales; family Cyclobacteriaceae; genus Marinoscillum. Next base: position 26,912 of record CAYGOV010000027.1, on the reverse strand, counting down.
GCCAATGAATTTACTACGATGACGGCTGTGCCTAATTCGATAAGAAAATCAGCCTATGCCACATTGATGTACGGCAACCAAATGGTTTGTGGTTGGACGTGGCAGAGCATGTGGGCAGGTGAGGAGCAATACCTCGAAGGAATGGTCGACTGGGATGGTATCCCCAATCGACAATATCATGAATACCAACAGATCGCTTCAGAGTTCAGCAAGATTGCGCCATACTTCCCTTACCAACTCAAGGCTGAGGTAGGGCTTGCTTTTTCTTTTCCTAGCCAGATAGCTAGCGCTGCGTTTCCTGAAAGGCATGATAGCCAACTACAAGCATGTTGGGACCTCTTTTATTGGCGAAATATGGATGCTCGTGTAGTAGAGATCAGCAAGAGTAAGCTGCCTTATAAACTGCTTTTCGTACCGGGTGTTGCAGTGATGGATGCAACCAGTGCTCAGAAAATCAGGGATTTTGTCTCCGAAGGAGGCACGGTAGTGATGACTAGCAATTCCGCATTTGTGGATGCTACAGGACAGATCTTTAAAACCACCAGACCGGGCATGTTAAGTGATGTCTTTGGTATCCGACTAGGTAGCTATGAAGAAACGGAAGTGCTCAATGAGATTTCCCGAAAGGGCTACAAAGGGAAAAATATCGAATTGACCTATAAGGGCAAAACGAGTCAAGCAGAAGCCGCCCGTTTCGATTTGATTGATTTGAAAGGAGCTACAGTATTGGGAAACGTTACGAGTATGGACAAGGATTACCCCATTATTACCTCCAACAAATTTGGGAAGGGAACGGCCATCTATGTGGGCCTTCCGGCGAAAGGTGAGGTGCTAGATGGTTTATTAGACGACCTGATCAAGGAGCTTGGCATAAAGAAAGGTCCTGCAGTTCCCAGTGGTGTAATGGCTCGTCAGATCGATGAAAATCATTTTCTCTATTTGAATGTAAGCGGTGAACCTAAAGAGATTCCCATTAAAGGGAAATCCAAGAGTTTGCTTTTCGATAAAGAATTTAATGGGAACATTCTACTTGCTCCCTTTGAGCCTGAGTTTATTGAAATCAAGTAAAAGCTAGGAATATGAAAACTTCGACGAGACTGCCTTTTATCCTGATCACTGCACTCACTTTCAGCTGTGGAGAGGTCAAGCGACCTGAGGCTTATGGACCAGTGCCTACTGAAAATCAATTGCGCTGGCAGGAGATGGAATATTATGCATTCGTTCACTTTTCATTGAACACCTATACCGACCAGTCTTGGGGTTATGGTAATGAAGACATCAATCTTTTTGACCCTAGGGATCTGGACTGCCGTCAATGGGCAAGAATTTGCAAAGAGGCTGGTATGAAGGGTATTATCATCACTGCAAAGCATCACAGTGGCTTTTGCCTTTGGCCTACAGCCCATACCGACTACTCAGTAAAAAACGCCCCGTGGAAAGACGGCAAAGGCGATTTGGTGCAGGAAATGGCAGACGCTTGCAAAGAATATGGTTTGAAATTGGGGATCTACCTGTCTCCATGGGATCGCAACTATGCGGGCTATGGCAAACCAGAATACATCACCTATTTCCGAAATCAGTTGACGGAGTTGCTGACCAACTACGGCGATGTATTTGAAGTGTGGTACGATGGTGCCAATGGCGGCACAGGCTACTATGGAGGAGCTAATGAAAACCGAAAGATTGACAGGACCACCTACTATGACTGGAAGAATACCTACAAGCTGGCGCGCGAACTACAACCCAATATCGTCATCTGGAACGACGGGGGAGACCGGGCCGATTTGCGCTGGATAGGGACAGAAGCTGGATTCGTTGGTGAGACCAACTGGAGTCTGCTGGACAGTATCGGAGAAGTAGAGTGGGGCATGTTGCATTTCGGCAAGGAAGACGGAAATGCCTGGGTGCCGGCAGAAGTCAATACCTCCATCCGACCAGAATGGTTTTACCATCCGGGAGAAGATAAAAAGGTGAAAACCGTACCCGAATTGATGGATATCTACTACAATTCCATTGGTAGAAACGGAACCTTGTTACTCAACTTTCCCATCATGCCAAATGGCCTGATTCATGAAAATGATGAAAAGGCAGCCCTTGGTTTGGCAAAAGCCGTGAAAGAAGCCTTCGCAGTAAACCTTGTAGAAAAAGCTTCTGTGGAAGCAACGAGCATTCGTGGAAACGCTAAACGCTTCAGTGGAGATCAAGCGATTGATGCGGATCAGGAAACCTATTGGACAACTAACGATTCAGTAACACAAGCTTCATTGATTATTGATTTTGGTGAGCCTACTACCTTCAATCGTTTCCTTGCACAGGAATATATCCGTCTGGGTCAACGCGTAAAGAACTTCACCATAGAAGGTATGGTAGACGGGAATTGGAAGGAATTGGCCAATGCGACCACTATCGGGTATAAAAGAATCTTACGTTTTCCTTCAGTCACAGCGACCCAACTTCGATTCAATATCACGGACAGCAAAGCTTGTCCGGTCATTTCAAATATTGGTGTATTCAATGCACCACAACTACTTGATCCACCGACGATTGTCAGAAATCAACTTGGCGAAATAGTGATCATCCCGATAGATGCCGAGTCGGAAGTTTATTACACGTTAGATGGCTCAGTACCAACACTGGAATCCAATAAGTACACCAGTGCTGTACAGACCAGTGGAAAGCTAGAAGTTCGTGCGATGGCTTATGATCCTGCTCAAGACAAGAGCAGCCCCGAAAGTCGCGAGGTATTTGATCTACCCCGAACCAATTGGAAGATCGTCGGGATCGAAGATGAAAAGGTATATGCTGTCATAGATGGAGACCAAACAACCATATGGCATCAACCCGAGGGGAAGAAGATGCCCAATGAGCTCGTAATTGATTTAGGAAGTCTGTTGACGATCTCTGGTTTCAAATACTTTCCGGATCAACAGCTCTGGGGACCAGGGATTATTGTTGATTATCAGTTTTATGGCTCTAAGAATGGTAAGACGTGGAATCTGATCGAAGAAGGAGAATTCTCCAATATCAAAAACAATCCGTTATGGCAAACCAAGCAATTCGACCCTGTAGCGGCTCGCTTTGTCAAGTTTGTGGCTTTGAGCAATACTGTGGGAAGTGATAACACTGGCTATGCAGAGTTTGATGTGATTACTAGTCCGGAATCAGACCAGTAGTATTGTAAATAATCAAATTCTCTAAAGGACGAATTTTAAATCCCCGACAGTATTGTCGGGGATTTAATATTTGAAAGTACGCTATCTGTAAAGTGGAAAGGCACTAGAGACTTCAAGCTTTAATAAGGTGTAGATACAATCTACACCTTGAAGAGGTCAAAAGGATATTTCAATCTTGACGTTCATTTGTTAGCCCCAGAATAATCCCCGATAAGATTAATAGTGTTGAGTATAATACCAAAGTAATCATGTGTTTCATATAATTGGATAGTCTACCAAAACTCCTGGCACACTATTACGATTAAACAATACTTTATTGATTTGACGTGAGCATAATGAAATAGCATATTGCAGAGTCTTCTTCTGAGAAGCTCTATCAAGCCTTAATCACGTCTATAGGTAATGCTTAGGAAATTGCCCGAGGTGGCGGGAGAGGATAAGATAACACCGGATTTTTGTAATTCACCTCGTTTGATGCACCCGGCTTACCAACTATTTGATAGAACTTGTTTTCCATATCAAATAGAACAGAAGAAGGGATAATGTGATCTAGTAATACTAGACAAGTTTCCGCCTCAGGATCGGGTTCATCATGTTCTGGTAAAGCATCGCTTTTGTCCATAATCACCTCCAGCACAAGTTCTACGATGGATTCGATCTCATTTACATTGGGGTCGAAAGTACGTCCTTCTACATCCGATGCATCTATTGATAGATTGATCATGTAAATACTCATCAGAATACTTAGGTGCTTTGTGAAATATGTTGATGCCCAACTGATCATTTATGTAAATGAAATGGTTAGAAAAACTACTCTCAATCTTTCTCCAATGAAAATAGCATTTAGTGAATAATTCAAGTTTTGAATGGACATATTGAGCACTTTATGCATGACCAGCTAGATAAGTAGGATAGTCATTGTGTATTTGGTGTATGTCTGTAAGATAAAGCCAGTGAAAGCACTCTTGGTAGCCCCGTTAGTAATTCTAATGTCATTCTAATATTCAAGATTAACCTTTGAGGATATTTGGAGTTATTTTACTTCACTGCTTGAAATAACAGAAGATGAAAATATTGCTGATCGAAGATGATCCAAGCGTTTGCGCACTTGTTAATAAAGGACTAATAGAAAATGGCTTTGAAGTGACGGTGGCCATGAATGGTCAGCAGGGCATTGACATGAATAAGCAAGCAGAGTTTGATATGATCATTCTGGATATCATGTTGCCAGACATCAATGGACTGGAAGTATGTAAAGAGATCCGCAAGACCTACGAAAGGATCCCGATATTATTCCTCACCGCACTCGGAAGTGCAGAGAATGTTGTGCTAGGATTGGAAACAGGAGCGGATGATTACCTTTCTAAGCCTTTTAAGTTTATCGAATTGCTAGCTAGGATTCGCTCACTTTTGAGAAGGACAGAAAGCCACGAACTACCTGCATCTACTTCGCACCAATATGTTTTTGACGACTTGATACTCAATGATCACACTAAGAAAGTGGAACGCTCAGGAGTTACTGTTTCATTGACTTCCACTGAGTATAGACTTTTATTGATGTTTTTAACAAACCCGAATAAGGTACTGTCCAGAACCGCCATACTGGATCAAGTATGGGGAATCACCTTTAACTTAGGCACCAATGTGGTAGATGTATATGTCAATTACTTGCGAAAAAAACTAGAAGGAAAAAATCCTGCGAGACTCATTCACACCGTCATCGGAATGGGATATGTACTGAGGTTTGATGAAAATTCATAACAAAATTATATACGCGCTGATCAGCATTTTTCTACTTTACACGTTACTGTTTAGTGGCTTTATTTATTACTCTATTTCCAATTATTCCTACACTGATTTTTACAAAAGACTTGAGATAAGAGCCATCACCACTGCCAAAATCACCTTAGAGCAACCTCAAGATGTCAACACCATTCGTGAACTCCGCCAAGAGTATCTCGAAAAGCTTCCGCAACAAAAGGAGTATTTCATCAAAACAGAGAACGGCCTACCTGTGATCTGGGATTCTATCCCGCCTGAAATTAGTAGGGAGCTGGTGATGAGTGTGATAGAGAACGATGCAGCCAGTGACAAGGCACAAAACATCTTTTTTTCTGGAATCCTCTATAAGTCCACCAGCGGCGAAGAGTATGTGGTGATTATGTCTGCAGAGAATTATTTCAGCACGCACCACATAGCCTACTTGAAAAACCTACTCTTCTCATCACTGGCCTATATGCTGATTCTAGTTGTATTAATCTCTTTTGCATTCTCCCGCACACTGATCCAACCTATCAATAACATCATCAAAGAAGTAAAAAAGATAGGTTCGGAAAACCTGCATTTGAGACTTAAGGTTTCTGGGCAAAACGACTCTTTGAGTAAACTCATGTCTACCTTCAATGACATGCTAGATCGTCTTGAGACCTCTTTTGAGACTCAAAAGAATTTCATCAGTAATGCCTCTCATGAACTCAATACACCACTTACTACGATCATCGGAGAAGCAGATTTGGCACTCACCAAGGAGCGTAGGAGTGAAGAGTACGTGGAAACGATCAGCATCATTCTAGGTGAAGCAGAGAAGCTAGAGCAGAAGACCAAAGCCCTCTTGCTATTGGCCAGTACTGGGTACGATGGCAAAAAGTACATAAAAGAGATAGTCAGGACTGACCAAATGGTACTGGATGCCAAGGAAACCATTGAGAGCATTAACAATAAGGCTATCATTAACTTGGACTTCAGTCTTTTGCCTGAAGCACCGGAGAAACTTAAAACGCGTGGAAACGCACAGCTGCTGCAGTTAGCATTGTGCAACGTACTGATGAATGCCTGCAAATATTCCAATAATCAACCTGTCAATATTGCGTTAGGTGCTCATGATAAAAGCATCATTATCGTGGTGAAAGATACCGGCATAGGCATCCCAGCTGATGAACTGCAATACATCTACGATCCCTACTTCAGAGCATCTAATGCTCAGCGGTTTGAAGGATATGGGATCGGATTGCCGCTGACCAGAAACATCATCAAGATCCACAATGGCAAACTTGACGTGCAATCCATCAAGGACAATGGCACCATCGTGCGGATAGATTTACCCATTGCCATAAACCCCTACGACCAAATTTAATCCGATTCTAATCTGTCTAATAGGATCTTAATATGTCTTTAATGCTCCTATAATGGCGCTGCTCACAACTTTGGTCTACTAATCAAAACGATAGATCAATGTGCAAAACCATACTAATCCCCACAGATTTTACCATTCGCTCACTCGGTTTGCTGAAAACAGCATTAGATGAACACGAGGATCAAGAGGTGAATATCATTCTGGGTCACGGAGCGAGATTATCGACTTCTATTGCCGATTTGCTCTTATACTCCAAGAGTCGGTTGATTCAATCACTCATTACTAAAGACTTTGAAGAAGCACTTCAGGTGATCAAAAGTAAATATGAATCTCAGATTAATGGCATGAGAATAGAACCTTTTATTGGATTCAACCAATCAGCATTTGATCAATATATACTGGGAAATAAGATTGAAGAGGGATATGTATATACCAATTACACTCCTAAAAATAGGCACCAAAACAGCTTTGACATTAGCCCAATGATGTCAAAATGGGGCATCGTTCATCAAATTGCCTTTGAAGGGAATAACGCTAGCGCTAAAAGTCAAGAGTCTTTTGCAGACTTATTCTTCTCTAGAATTCCCGGATTAAATCCCAAAGCATGAAAACCAACCTCGTCGTAATAGGAGGGATCTTCCTTTGCTTTTCGCTTATATGGCTGATTCAATCGCTGGGGCGCAATCCGGAGGAGAACGTCTTAGGACACTGGACGGAGGTTTCTTGGGCATATGAGAAAATGGATCATACTGACGAAACCGCTCACACTTGGCTGGAAGAGTTAGATGACCATGTGAAGGCCGAAATATCAAAACCATTGATCATTCATCAAGCAGAAGAATGGTATTTCCAGCCCGATCATCAGTTGGCACTGATGAGCAAACCACTTGGCGTCCGCAATCTGACATGGAAACTAAAAGGCCGTGGTAATATTTTGGAACTGAGACACCACCAGGGCACAGTAGAGCAATATGTCATTCAGGAAATCACCGATGATCAAATGACGCTCCATTTCAATACTGAATTGCAGACTAGAGGTATAGTCAAGATGATTTTTAGAAGACAGAGTTCGGCATATGCTCAAAAATAAAGACCATCACAGATCCCTTTCAGAAAACATCAAGCTGGGTGGACTTACCGCATTCTCCGCTGGCATGGTGAATGTCACCTCCGTGGTGATCTTCTTTTCCTTTACGTCCAATGTTACAGGCCATTACGCCATTCTAGCTCAAGAGATCTCTCAAGGCAATTGGTACCAAGCAGCCATCGTATTCCTCTGGATTTTTCTATTCTTTATTGGCAATTTCATCTCTAATCTGCTGGTGATCACTTTTGAAGGAACGCGCAAATATCTAGGGCACGCATTGCCCATGGCGCTTGAGATTATATGCCTCTTTGGTACAGGTCTTTATTTGGAGCTCTACTATGCCGAAACCCTCAAAGAAACAGAGCTACTTGTAGGAACCATGCTTTTAGCCATGGGTTTGCAAAATGGTTTGACAGCCAGTATTTCCAACTCTAGCGTAAAAACCACACACCTCACAGGGCTCACCACAGATTTAGGTATTCTTTTCTCCTTGTTTACCAAGCGTGAAAATAGGGCCAATAAATCACTCAGAGACAAAGCCTATTTGCTGATGGCGATAATGCTATCTTACATGACAGGAGGAATATGTGCTGGATATGCCTTCCTCAAGGTAGAGACACATGTGCTCTATGTAGTATGTGGGGTATTGGCCTTAATCATTCTGTATGACTTCACGATGATCAAGCTGAATGCACGAAAAGCCACAAAGTACGAATACAAAGTGACCCGCTTCTTTATCAATGATAAGAAAAGAGAGAGTGCTTAAAGTCAAACACATCTATTACTTAATGAAATTAAAAAAATAAACATGAAAAATACTGAAGAAATATGGACAGTTGCCGTGGACTTGTCTAAAGTAGATTTGAAAATTTTCGAGTACACGATGTACCTACATTCAATATTGCGGCCTAAGAAAATTCATTTTGTACATGTCGTAAAGAAAATTAAAAGTTCATCATCTATACCAAGTGAGTACACTGAGGTGTTTCAAAACCAGCTTACGGAAGAGAAGCACCTCCAACACGACTATCGAGTGAACCAATTCTTTGGGGATTCAGAGGTTGATTTTGAATGTCATACGTTTCACGGAAGTCCTATGGACGAATTACTCGATTTTGTGAGAAATAAATCCATCGGAGTGGTGATAGCAGGCAGGAAAAAGAATTCGGGTGGTGCGGGAATTGTATCAGATCGATTGGCCGGAATACTTACCTGCAATTTCTTAATAGTACCAGAGGACTTTAAGCCAAAGTTGAAAAGGATTCTGGTAACAACCGATTTTTCCGAGCATTCCTCTTTAGCCCTACAAAGGGCAATTGAGATAAAGGAATCAAAATCCGAAATCGAATTGTTAATTCATCACGGCTATAAGGTTCCAATGGGTTATTCAAAATCAGGGAAAACCTTTGATGAATTTGCTGAAATAATGAAATCAAATGCTGAGAAGGAAGCATCTCAATGGCTAGAATCTATTAAGGCCGAAGTATTATTGACCTTACGTGATGATGAGCCATTGTTAAATCAAACAATGGCCATAGTCAATGATCATGAAATAGATATGATCGTCATAGGTTCCAAAGGACAAACCCCAATGTCCGTAGCTTTGCTAGGAAGCCATACATTGAAGCTCTTGAAAGGAAATGATCTGATTCCTATACTCATCGTAAAGAAACAAGGAGAAAATCATGATTTGTTAGAAGCAATTAAGCGTATTTAGTTCCTAATACTTTAGTTGGTGAGGATCAAAGAAATCAGTATTTGTGGAACTGTCATGTCAAGCCTGCGACTGGATAGGATCGAAACATAAGACAATTTTGCACCAAGTCTTTACTTCGATCCTTTAATGACCTCAGGATGACACGGTAGATCAAGTAGATCTAAATACAATCTACACCTTATATGATGCAAAAGTGAACTATATCGATTATACGCTGTTATCTGAACTTTGACTAAGTTCGTATCTAGCAACCTGTCCATGGCTTTTCATGAACAGTCTAGACCTATTTCTTATTTATTCAATATTATTTTTTATACCATGAGCTTCGACATTTCATACGCTACCAAAAATCCAAAACAATATGCTGAACGCTATGGAAACGTAGAAATGTGGAAAAACGCGATACAAGACGGTACTCCTGTCTATCATGTTTCCGGAATGACAGAACCACATCTTCCAGTGATACTGAACAAGGATCCAGAAAATGTCAATTTCCTGCATTGGGCTTTTATGCCTTTCAAGCATGCCCCACAGATCAACGGCAAGCCGATGAATACGCTCTATGCAAGAGATAATAGGATTTTTACTGACAATAGTGTTTACAAGAAAGCAGCAGAATCCACAAGATGCCTGGTGATGTTGGATGGTTTTTTTGAGCACTACGAAAAAGATGGTGATACTTTCCCCTTTTATGTCCAACTGAAAACCAAAGAACCTTTCATGGTGGGAGGTTTATGGCAAAATTTCACAGACCCAAAAGCGGAAGTACAAACGGAAACGATCACGCTCGTCACAGGACCAGCTAACAAGGAAGTAGCTTGGCTTCATGGCGAAAAACCTTATACACCAGAGTCTAGGATGATGTTTATCGTAGACAAAAAGGATGATGAAACTTGGCTGCACGGTACTCCCGAAGAAGCCAAAGCTTTGATTAAACCTTTGCCAGATGGAATGTTAGACTATTATCCATGTCAGCCACTCAAGACTGTAAAAAGACTGCACCGTCTATACTTGGGCAATGTCCCTGCTTTGCTTACCGAAAAGCGATACAAGGAACTGGTGTGAGTCTAAGTCCGATGGTCTCGCTACGCTAATGTCAGCGAGACGCTAAGGCAAGTTGGGTTGCTCGCTAATTTAGCTTTGACACGCAGCTTTGGAGACAGAGGTGGTCTAATTGTCTTGGTATTACTAGTTTTGGGCCGAGGCAGAATAGAGTCAGACGACTTGTCCAAGTAGCGCAGAAATTTGCCTTTACGTCCTTAAATGCAGTCATTTCATCTCTTGGTGCACACTTTTACTATACTTGCTTGCGAGATGCACGGATTACAAAAGGTTTGACGTGCTTATTCTCCTATTAGCGTAAAAGCACCCCAATAATAGGGATTAGGATATTTTTCTCTAAGTGTGGCTTGAGCCCTACGAAAGGCCTCTCTTTTATTATTAGTTGCGATCCACTCACCATAGAAATTAGTCATTAGTTCTTGTGTGGCATTATCATCTACTTTCCATAAACTCATGAGAATACTTTTGGCACCTGCAACTTCAAGCCCTCTCTGCAGACCATATACGCCTTCTCCGTATGAAATATCTCCCAATCCTGTTTCACAAGCTGATAGCACCACCAGTTCCGTGTCGTCAAGATTCAATCCCGTTGCTTCGTAGGCAGTCAATACCCCATCATTCATTCCCATCCGATCATCATTGATATAATAGTCTGAAACTCCTGCAAGTAAAATACCAGAGCGTAGCATAGGGTCTGAAATTTGATTTTTCTTAGAAATATCCGTTGGGTCTTTTTTATCATCGCCTTCTTGACTTAGAAAAAAGCCATGTGTAGCAATGTGGACCAAATAGGGACTACTCATGGATTTGATTACATCCTCTGTAGCGTTACTAAAAAAATAACTTTCAGCTTTCCATCCTTTTTCGGTCAATTGATCCTCTATGGACCTGATCTCTACCTCTGTACCAGGGAGGTCTGGAATCGTATGGCTGCCAAACATTCGCCCAAGGTCTCTTTCAAAATCCAATGCACGCTGATTTTCGATATCAATAGGTTGAGTCGACTGATCGCTTTTATAAGAAGGACGGCCTATTAATACCGCGTGGGGCTTCTCCTTAATGGGAACCAATTTACTTTTGTTCAATTCTCTCGTGGAAGTAACCATCTGGATATCTAGCTCATCAAGCAAATACTTGTTAGTCTCAGGATTTTGGAGCGTATTTAAGTTGATTTGATTGTAAACCCCTTCTGCAGAAATATATACTTTGTGCACATTTGCCAGTACGTCTTCCAAAGGTTTCCAATAGTCGACATATGAGTGGTTGTCGACCAATTTGAACTTGATGTTGTTACGGTAGCGCTTCAAATATCTTTGTTCCAAATCCTCAGCTTTTCCGAGATATACAATCTCAGGATATTTAGACTTTTTCTTGATTACATAAGCCGCATAATGATTTGCGCCGCTCCAGCCAGTCGTATCAATTCCAGTAAATCGGACCAGTTCGATGGCAGCTTCATCTTGATTCAAAACCTCTTGGACATCCTTCCAAGTGGGAGGATTTTGCTGCAATGAAATTGCAAATGCTTTTGATCTGTTGGTTAAGCTCTTTTCGTACTCATTGATCTGTGACCTTAGGTCATTGAGATCAATTCCTTCACTGATTCGTTGCATTTGCTTCATTGATATCGCATTGGCTAAATCCTGCCTCAATCCCAGCCATTGATTGAAAGTTTTGATTAAACTGGAATCCCCACTTTGAAGAATGGATTTTCGCATTTTCGATGATGCCTCCAACAATAGTCCTTTAGTGGCTAAAATGTTATCGTAAGCCGTTCCACAAATCGCCGTTTCTGAGATGCCTTGTTCTATGATAATCGGATGTAGTAACTCAAAATGGTATTTCATGGAATTCCAGAAAATCTTCTTTTCTTCTTCATTCATAGAAGGAAATTGATCCTGAATGATTCGTAGTAAATTCACTTCTGATTCGATAATATACTTTCCTGCATTCTTTAGATCACCTTGATTTATCTTTAAAATGGCAAGATTTAATAGGGGAGAAGAATACCAACGGTGAGTCTCACTGTATACCTCTTTGAATCCATGAAGCGCCTCCAAATACAACTTTTCTGCAAGGTTAAATTCTCCCAAATCCTTATACATCGACCCAAGGTTGTTCTTGTAAAGCGCATAACTGTCCAAATTAAATTGCTCGTTCAACCCAATAATCTCTATGGCTTTTTTAATCAAAACGATGGCCGTGTCTAGGTTTTGATATTGGTAAACGGCAGACAGATTGTTGTAGGATGCAGCCACATCGGGATGATCTTCACCAAAGGCGGCTATTCGGGCCTTCAAACCCTTTTCAAACATTTCAATTGATTTGTTTGGTTGATCTAAGTGATCATACACGAACCCGAGATTATTTGCTGCGTCTCCGTATTCTTCGCTTTCTATTCCCAATTTATTTTCTCGGATCTTCAAAGCCTCCAACAAAAGTGGCTCTGCTCTTTCTGATTGTCCAATTTGAGAATAAACATTGCCCAGACCCAAAATTGCATTCGAATAGAACAAATTATCCTTGTTTATGGATAAATGTTCCTCGGCTTTTCTATACCAACCTTCAGCATTTGCGTATTCTGTCATGTCATAGTAGACAGCTCCAATGTTGATCATAGTTTGAGCATATTCCTGACTTAGGATATTTAGCTCTTCATAGATAGCAATGGATTCAAAGTATAATTTAAGGGCCTTTTCGTATTCTAACATCGAATCATATATCCCAGCCAAATTATTCAAAGCACTAGCATGCATGGTGCTGATTTCCCCGAATTCCGACTTTCGTATCTTTATTGCTTCTTGGTAGTATTTTTCAGCCGCTTCGTATTTCAATTGAATCTCCAGTATCATACCCATGCTATTAGCAATTGCCGCGTATCGAATTGGATATTCAACTTTCACAGGTTCTGTAATTCCTAGCGCTTTTAGGAAGTACTTTTCAGCCACTTCGTAATTACCCACATAATAATGCAACAACCCGTAGGCGTTTAATATACTCGCATAAATTGGATTAGAAATTCCATAATATGTTTCTGCAAAGGGGATGACCAGTTGATAAATCGAATCGGCCAATGTGTACTGCTCTATAGACCTGTACAAACCTGCTAAATAGTAATGAGAGGATATGTAATTGTTAGGATAATCATCAATGTACTTGCCATAAAATGACGTATTGGATTTCATCAAGGAAAGTGCCGAAGTGAAATCTTCGCATTCATCATACGCCACAGCTAGCGAGTGATTCGTGTTATAGTAATTGTCGGCATCTTCAAGCTGTCCAAAGATTTCAAGCGCTTCCTTATAAAGAGGTATGGCTTCTTTACACTGGTCAAAATCCTCTGTCAATAGTAAAGCGATCTCATGGATGTTTTGGGCATAATTTTTACTCAATGTATCCCCCAGCTCTTTTCGTATGGTTAATTCCTCCTTGAACAATACTAACGATTGGTGAACGTCCCCACTTTCTTTCGTTATCCGAGCTATTTCGTGGAAGGTATAGAGGTAGTCGCTGGATTGAGCGCCGGATAACTTTTCTTCAACTTTCAGAACTTCATTCAATCGCTTCAGTGCCTCATCGAATTTGCCTAGATCCTCAAAATACAATCCCAAGTTGAACTCTGCAATGACGTATGAATTACTCATCTTACCTTCATTGCGCTTAGCAAACTGTACGTTTTTATCAAAATACGCTATGGCTTTTTCGTGTTGACCCAAGTCCCTAAATAAACGAGCTGATAATGTAAGAGCAGCGCCATAATAGGCAGGATCTACTTCTTGACCATTTTCAGATGCCTTAATGATATAGTCAAAATTAACCAAGGCACTGTCTGACATCTCATCCATCATCATAAGGTTGCCAAGGGCATAATAAGACTGAATCACCAATGGATGAAATTCATCCAACTCTTGTAATCTCAACTGCTTCATTTTACGCACCAAGGATAGCGATTCTGCCATCTGTCCATTTTCGCGATAGAGGCTAGCAAGTATGTCCATCGAAGCAGCATCAAGCAATGGATGGCGTTCATCTTCGAATTGATCTAATTTTTGATGGAAAAGCGTGATTGATTTGTCATAGTTTATTTGTCCAGAGTCATACCAAAGCAAATAGTGAAAGTTCCCATTTTCGTCATAATGGGTCATTAATTGATCAAAAGTTGTTTCTTCCTCAGAGAGAAAGGTGAATGATGATTGTGGCTGTCCACTGATATAGTAGTCTTCTACTATGCCTACAGATTGGTCTGCTTCGTAATTGATCAGGCGATAAAAGGATGCCATTTCCTTATCGGTAGGTTCAAAATCCTCGTCAAAGAATAAAAGCCATGCGCCTGTTTTCAGACCATTTTCATCTCTTGAATTTGATCTTTCAGGGAAAGATATTTGAGCATAAGTCGATGAAATGAAAATCAAGAGCCACAGAAAAAGGAGGATTCTTAAGTTGGTCATAAGCGTGAATAAGCATCAAAATAAGAAATCTAATAATATATAGCAATGGCTTTCTGCTCTGGAACTCAAGAAACCAAACAACAGATAAGTATACGAATAAACTCGTTGGCAAAAGTTTCCTTCTTAATAGGAAGTCCTGAAGAAGCCAAAGCTTTGATCAAACCTTTGCCGGATGGACTCTTTGACTATTATCCATGTCAGCCGCTCAAGACTGTGAAAAGACTATTCAGATTCTACTTGGGCAATGTACCTGCGCTGCTTCAAGAAAAGCGCTGCAAGGAATTGGTTTAACGAGGTTACTCTTCTCATTAACGAGGTTACTCAAAGTAACCTCGTAATACGAGCGCAGTGAATAATCATTAATTGTCATGCTGGGTTATATTTAATTGTTACCCATAGTATGAGCGCAGCAAACATTCATGAATTGTCATGCCTAGGCCGAGGTACGAGGGGACTCGAAGCATAAGACAATTCTGTATCTTGTCTACCCTTCGAGTCTTGGATGATCTCCTTAATGGTTCGGCAAAGTATCCTCGTTAATTATCGAGAGTGAAACGGCACTTGACATTTCAACAAATAAGTGGGTGTAGATACAAGGTACACTTAGAAACGATAAAAGGTATGCGACCCTAAATCGAAGGAATTAAATATCTTTACGTATGGCTACATTGAGTGAAATACGAAACAGGTTGATTGATAGTTTAATGTCAATTGACAATTCACAATACCTTCAGGCTCTTGAAAAAATGATTAAATCATCTAATGTAGAGCATGCCAAAATTCCTTTGACCGAAGAGCAAAAAATCATGTTGACCATGAGTGATGATGATATCAAAAATGGAAGAATGATTGAACAAAGCATACTCAATGAGCAAGAGCTTCAATGGCTAAAAGAGAAATAATTTGGACACAAACTGCTGCAAAGCAGAGAAGAGATATTTTGAAATATTGGGTCGACCGTAACAATTCAAATTTCTATTCATTAAAACTCCTAAAGGCCATTAATTCAAAAACCGAATTGATCGCCAAAACCCCAAAGCTGTTTCGAGAAGCTGATTTTCCACAAACCCGCGTCGCTTCTATGGGACACTACAGCATTTTTTATCAATTCAACTCTAAAGAAATAATAATTACCGCTTTTTGGGATAACCGGCAAGATCCAACAGAACTTCTTGAAGAATTAAACAAATCAAAATAGCAGTATCCCTATAAGATCAAAAGCCCCAATTTTATATGCAATAGCAAAATCCCCCAAAGGACAACTGGTATAAGTACAAATAGGTGTAGCTATTTGTAGAGATTATTAATCATTAGACGCCCCAGGTGTAGGGGTGGCAAAGGATCTCCAAGTATCTCCGCCATTGGTTGCGCGTCCTTCTGAAACATCCTCACTTTGAGCTCCAAATGTATAGCTGTCGATCGTGCGACCATCTTTATAAAACAAGCCAATTTCCTCACCATCAGCACTTAAGTTAAAGTTGAGGTGATTAGCTCCTTGCCCAGGAGAACCATCTGCCCAAAGGAGTAAAAATCCTCCTGCTGGAATGGTAGTAAGACTGGCATCATCCTTAGATATCTTATCTCCAAAAGGGTCCCCGAGATTATCAGAGAGATACATCCCTGCTATATTCACTGAGGTGGCGCCCATGTTGTAAATTTCTATCCAATCGTCGTAAGATGCTTCCTCACCATCTGTATCTACACAACAACTCTTGTTAACAGCCATAAACTCATTGATGACCAATTGCGGCAAGACATCCGTATTGAGTAAGTAGTCTTCCGTGTTTTCAGGAGCGGAAGCGGGTTTGAAACTCGACTCGCCATTGGTTCCTAAAACTTCCACATAATACTCCACGGTACCTACACTGCCCATTGCTGGAATGGTCCCAACATAGGACGTCTCACTTGCAAGTGACATAGCTACTTCCGTAAAAGCACTACCATTGAATCTGTAATAAAGTTTAACATCAGCTACATCGTCTATTGAAATCAATTCAGCTGTCACCACCACATTATCGTTGAGAGAAGGAACAAGAGGAAGGTGAAATATCTTGTTGATCGCAGGTGTATTTTCTCCACCATTGGAGACACCCTTTGTGGTAGACCCGGTAACTTTCCAAGTATCAGTACCATCAGGAAACCTCGCATAAGATTGTCCATTGTCAAGGCTAGGGTATTCTACCGCATCTATCAAAACACCTGAAGCATTCTTCAACGAAACCAATTCTCCTCCTGCTGAAAGCTTAAAGTTGGTATTAAGGCCGGTGCCCAAATCGTTGCAAAGAAGCACCAGATAGCCACCAGCAGGTATGGTCGTTCCTGATGGGAGCACATATTCATTTCCACTATCTGAGATCGCGAAACCATTAAGATCACTGCTACTTGATAAACTACTGTATAACTCAATCCAATCATCACCAGATGCCGATATTTCGTTGATGAAAATACCTTCTGGTGTCGGTTCTATTTCAATTTCTTCATCTTCTTCATCATTGCCACCGCCACAGGCAGATGCAAATACCAATAAGAACAATAGGAAATAACTAGTAAACAGATTGAATTTCATAATTCATTTTTTGTGAACCCTAAAATTAGACATAATCTTCGGCGCGATGAATGAAATGGCGATCTAACATGCGAATACAATACAACCTAGGATACTAGCTTTCGAGAAAGTCCCTAATGTAAATCAATTAAACGTTAATTATAAAATACCCACAACTAGGTATTTGTAAATAAGTCATATGATCATAGATTAGGAGTTCAAAAGACTCCTTTATCTATGAAAAATTTATTGCTTCCTGTGGCCTTTTTGGCCTTTTTCGCTCTCTCATGTACTGAAGATGAAGAGAAGGCTCCAGATTTCCGCGCGGAGAGCGTGGGTATTTATACTTACAGTTCAAAAGCTGAAAAGCAATACGGAGGAGAAGATTTGGGATTTGTAACTGGCACCATGGAAATATCCAATAGTTCAGGAGTTATTACTATAGTCTCTGATCGTAACACGCCACGTGAAGAAACATATACAACCAGTTCATTAATAGATGCTGCAAATGGATATGGCTTTAATGTAAGCACTAAGAATTATGTGAATGCTCAAAGTGAAGCTTTTGAATTAAAGGGTGTTAATGGATCTACTATTGACGGATCTTCAAGACATGGAAGATATGATAGCGGCAGTAAGCAAATATTCATGAGCTATCAAACGGACTATGTCAATAATGAATTTGATCAAGATAATAATGTTAGCTACACATTGATTGCTACCAAGCAATAGTTATAAACCCAGCACTAGACTTACCATCCTACATAGAACATTGTGGGCTTTTGGATTACATGTGCTACCAAATAATAAGTAGGTCTAGCAACAATCAACTCGCAGGTAGAGAAGCTTCTCTCAATGAAGGATTGATTAACGAGATTACTTCAAGTAATCTCGCTAATGGTTCTGCGAGGTAACCTCGTTAATGGTTTTACGTGTGGTTTACTCGATCTCGATCTGTAAGGTGGGAGGCAATTGAGACATCTAGTGATAAGAAGGTCTAGCGACAATCTACACCTAGTTGGGTAGCCAAACCACCCATATCGAGACTTGATTAAAAAGCTTCCTTCATCAGATTAACGATGTTATTCTAAGTAACCTCGTTAATTCAGGCTAAAACCTTCAACTCAAATTTTAGTTTAACGCTAATTATGGAAAACCTCTTGGCGAATAAAAAGGAACACTACCCGCAGTAATCCAAGAATTTTAAAAGATATTATCAGTTTGAGACTAAATAGCGTAATAATTGGACTGGCCTTGATGGGCGTAGTTGCTTTTTCAGGACATGCCCAGCGTACGGGCTTAGTGCAAAAGGTTTGGAACTCCACCTTCAATGATACCACCCATACGGAAAAGCCCATGTTTATGGCTTACCCAACGATTGCCTATTCGCCAGAAACCAAATGGGAGTTTGGGTTGAGTGGTTTATATGTCTACAACGTTAATCGGGACCTGAGCAACCGCTTGAGTGAAATAAGCCTATTCACTTTCTTCACATTAGAACAGCAGTTTGGTTTATGGCTAGATCATGCGCTCTACGGCGATCAGAGTACATGGTTCTTCCTGGGCAAGATCCGTTGGCAGCAGTTTCCATTGTTGTATTACGGCATAGGTACAGATGTGAGCGGGGAGGAGCTGGCTCAAATAGATGCAGGGAGCATGGCTATTCGGGAGCGCATCCTTCGCAAAGTGAAGGGAAGCTTTTACCTCGGTCTCGAAATGGACTTTCAACAGCTGAGAAATGTGGAATTCTCACCATATGATGCCAATTACGTACCGCCTACAGGCACCAATCCTTTTACCAATATTGGCTTTGGACTAGGAGTGGTTTATGACAACCGACACAATGTGCTGAACGTGCGCAAAGGCTTTTTTGGCGAAACGGGCTTTCTTCGATACGATGATGCATACGGTAGTAGCTATGAGTTTACCTCTTACTTTTTAGATGCACGCTATTACATCCCAACGGCTAGCAATCAGGTACTGGCTTCTCAGGTGTTTTTCTCCAATGTAGTCGGCAATGCTCCCTTCAATCAATTGTCGCTAATGGGTGGTGAAAGTCTAATGCGTGGCTACTATACCGGACGCTACCGCGACAAAACGCTGCTGGCCGCACAGACAGAATATCGATTTCTTCCTTTCTCTTTTAGCAAACGCTGGGGAGGAGCAGCCTTTGTCGGTATTGGTACGGTAAGCGATGGGGTTGCTAAACTTGATTTTAGCTATTTGAAAGCAACTGGTGGAGCAGGTGTGCGCTTCTTACTTTTTCCCAACAAAGATATTTTCACGCGCTTGGATGTAGCTTTCTCAGAAGATGGCCCAGGTTACTATTTCTTTATAGGAGAGGCCTTTTAAGGTATATGATACTGAGGAATACTAGACTAGCACCTCTAGCGTGGAAGTTACTTCCACGTTTTTAAAGAATGCTTGTGATATCTCTAATCTTATACTTTTCGCTCATTTAATAAAGATAGAAAAGGGTCTTCCAATGTTGATTTAGGTATATAGTCACGGAAGTAACTTCCGCGCCATGAGCGTTATTCTCTACGTCATGCCGGTTTCTGTAGCGTAGCGTAGGAATACCGGTATCTGGCGTAAACCTGAACCCAGCCACAAGCTCTTCTGGAATTGCAATCCAGAAGCCATAGTGCCAAGATTTCAATACCGGCCCTTTACATTCAGGTTGCAAATCTGAATGAGCGGCGGCCAAGCCATGGTGATGTAAACCAAAAAATAAGAGGATATTAGATAGCCAAAGATCTATTTTGGTGATACTACTTCTGATACGCTATGTTAAGAATTTTCCATACAAAATCACCCATTTTGGTTTTCACAATCACTTCATCTCCAACAGTTTTATCCAGAAGCGCTTTAGCCATTGGGGAGTCCATAGAGATATAATCTTTGTTGCCTATTAACTCTTCGTAACCAACAATACGAAAACGGTTTTGAAGGCCTTTCGCTTCGTTTTTAATTTCTACCCAAGCACCAAAACTCACTTTTCCTTCTTGGTTGGGGTGGTAGTCAATCACTTTAAAGTCATCAATGCACTTACTCAAATAACGAATACGATTATCAATTTCTCGAAGACGTTTTTTGTTGTAATGGTAATCGGCATTTTCTGAACGATCTCCCAAACTTGCGGCCCATGTAACCTTAGCAGTAACGTCTCGACGTTCAACTCGCCATAAGTGATCATGTTCTTCCCTTAATTTTTGTAAGCCTTCGGGAGTAATCATTTGCGAGCGATTGAGTTTTGGTAGCGTTGATTCTGGAATTTTTCGCCTCATAATAATGATCTTGTTTTGAAAACTTTCGCAAGATAATAGAATGATGGAGCTTGTTTTTGCAGAACAACCAATAGATGATCTTACCTGCTAGTTACTAGCCTAGGTTACCTCACCAGATTCACGAGGTTACTTGGAGTAACCTTATGAATGGTTTTCGGGTGGTTTACTTGATTTGTAAAGGGTTGGGGCACTTGTCACCTCAAGTGGCTAAGGAGGTGAAATGCTATTTAAAGCTAGATGAGTAGTTCTAAAATTCCAATCTTGTGTTACTAAAAGCAGGAATGAATTAGAGTAAACTATTGGTTCAAGAAAGTATATTTAATTCATTTGAAGTATATATGCTCTATTTTTAACTAAAACATAACCAAATGCTCTAATGCTGTTAGGAGAAGCCACCCGATAGCACTTTTCTTTATGGGACGAAAGCAAATCTCGGAAACGATCAAGAAAAAATTGTTTGTCCTTTCAGGCAATCAATGTTGCTTTCCTAGTTGCACAGAAAGAGTATACAAACTTGAGGACGAAGTTCTTCTTGGAGAGATATGTCATATTCGAGCTGTGAATCCCTCTGGAGCGCGTTTTGATTCTGAATTTTCTGAAGAAGAGGTCAACTCTTTCGATAACCTTCTGGTAATGTGTCCAACCCATCATACGACGATTGATAACAATGAAGAGAAATATACGGTCGAGTTACTACTAAAAATAAAATCCGATCATGAGAATAGATTCTACAGCAATGCTGAGCTATTTGACAAAACTGTCGAAAAACTTGAAGGTGAAATTGGCGCAGATAATCTAAAGGAGTTAGAGGCTCTTGATGAAACCATTAAAGAGGAGCCAATAGAAAAAATCCTACCAGAGAAAAAACTTTATCCTACTACTGAAAATTATATAACACGATATATCTCTCCAGCAAGAGGTGATACGGATGAGTTTGTCTACCAATTGAACACTCTTGCCGAAACACTTGACAAGGAAGACCGCTTGACTATATTAGGTGTAGCTGGCTCAGGGAAAAGTGTTGAACTTGCCCATTTGGCTTATTTACACGCCCAAGCTGAAAGTGTTCTAATTCCAGTTAAGATTAGATTGAATGTCCTTACCACACAAGAAATTGAGGATTTATTGAGGATTGAGTTCTCTGAATTTGATAAAGTACCAGAAGAAAATCTTCTAATCCTTTTGGATGCTCTGGATGAGGTTCATGCGGACTTTATTGATATTGTTTCCAGTAAAATTGAGATACTTAGCAAAAAGTATTCAAAAGCTAAAATTGTAGTTACATGCAGAAACAACTTCTATATCACTGAAACTGACAAAAGAAGTGCAAAACTTGAAGGATTTAATTCTTATCTCATCCGGCCATTACAATATGCCTCAATATATAGCTATTTAGAAAACAGAATTAGCGTCCGACCGGAAGATTTCATTGAAGATCTAAGGAAAAAGAAGTTTTATGATTTACTCTATTCTCCTTTCTATTTGATAAATCTTGTTGAGTTCTATGAAACTAAAAATGAAATCCCAACCTCCAAAAAGACGGTATTTGAGCACTTAATAAATCAGCGTATAGAAGATGATTTTGAAAAGTTCACTAATTCAGGCATCAACATACAGGACCATTCCCACAAAGTCCAACGAAGCATTCGCGAATTGGCGGCCATTGCTGAGAGTCTTGGGCGTAATTATTTGGATGAGCAAAAGGAGGTGCTGCCTTTAGTTCCTGATCAGAAATTACTTGAAATAATTAAGCGTACTTTTCTTTTTAATAAGTCGACAGAAGAGGATAGGTGGGAATTTGAGCATAATAATTTTCAAGAGTTTTTAGCTGCAAGATTCTTAAGCGATTTATCCTTTGAAAAGATTCAACAATTTGTTTCATTCAGTCCAGACTTTAAGAAAGTCAAGCCTTCGTGGTTAAATACAATTTCTTTCCTTTTTAGTCTGTTAGAGCCAGGTCAGGAAAAATACGAAAAGCTGACAAGTTGGATAATGGATATCGAGCCTGATGTACTCGTAAGGTTCGAAAAGGACAAGCTTGAATTAACGACCAGAGAAAGACTATTTAAGGAGATTTATGACGATTATGAGTCTAAGCATATTATCATTCGAAATGAGAAGTTTGAAACAGAGGACTTGGCAATATTCGTCTCTGATAGTACAGTAATAATAAAATACTTACTTAAAAAGGTCAAGCTTACGAATGATCAGCTCGTAATCACAGAAGCACTACGTATTCTGCATTACTTCGAAAATATTTCAACTTATTCAGTTGAAGTTTCGGAAATCCTGGAGGCTAAGTTGGTCAGTAGTGAATTATCTGATGAAATTAAATACTCATGTTTTAATGCTCTCGCTAAACTCGAAATAAGCAATAAAGAACTCACATCAAAAATCCTTAATTCCAACGACTTTGACTCAAGTCAGTATTTACGAGCTGGTCTTTACCGTTATTTAGAGTCCTCAAATCATTATGAAGAACAATTCCCACTACTTCTAAGAGGAATTGAGCTGATTGAAGGAATTGGTGTTACGGTTAATGGTGAACCAAAGAATGAAAGACCACACCTTTCCGATGAAAAATATGCTCTTGAGGCAGTCCTGAATAAAATAAATACTCCAGGAAATATAAATGCATTTTTTGATTGGGCAGCTGGTTGCGAAGATCCCTCAAGATTTGAAGGTATTTTCTTTGAGCAAGTTGGCAAAATGCTTGAAAAAGCTATTGGAATATTTAGTGATTATCAGGAGTTGTTTGACGGTGCGTTAAACTTGCTGACATCATTTTCCAGAAGATATCACAGGGAACTTAGCAAAGACTTTCTCAATTTTTTCAATAAGACTAGTACTCAACTAAAGGCGTTTGAAATTTTATACAGTGGTTGGCAAAAGGATAATGACAGTGGGTTTGAGCTTACTTATGGAATGGCTACAGTTTGTAATGAAGATTGTCTAAAATTTCTCGTGAATGAAATTAATGAAGGACGGTTTGTTGAACCGAGAACATGGCAATTTAGGAACGTATTGGGAATGGATGGGAGACGTGAAATGCATGACTTATATCACGAAGAACTGTTAAAGATTAATCATAAAAAGTACTCATTTAAAATTGTAAATCACGAAGCATTAAGGAAAGCTAGACGTAAAAAAGACCTAGAACTATTATTTTCAAAACAAGACTTTCTTACGGAAACAAAAAAGCTTTTCAATGAGGAAACTGGAACCAAGGGAAGGTTAACCTGGGATGAGTTATTCAATTGGAGGAAGAAGAACTTCAATGATGATGAAATGACAAACAACATTGTAGTTGAAAAACTAAGAGACCATGCCCGTGATAAGAAGTTTGTTGATCTAATAGTAATTGAAGAATTTGTTGCTGATGACAAACGTTGGCTATGGTTTCAGTTGCACAAAATTGTCCAATATGATCAAAATGAGGAAGATTTTGAATATTCTAAAGAGGCACACAAGTTTGTCGAATCATGGGTGCAAAGTGAATTAAAGTCAGCCAATTTTAGCACCGCTATTGAGTACAGGAAAGAAAATCGTTATCATTACCGGTATGCTGAGTTGTACATCTCATTCTTCATTCAGAGGTTAGATATTAAAGTTCCTGAGGAAGTATATTTAGATCTTCTTACCGTTCAATGTTACCTTCTTCCTTCCAAACGAAAGAAAGATGATGCAAATGATCAAGAAAGGAAACCAAATACTTTTGATTTTGTATCTGAGAAACTTGGGCATGATAAAGTAGTTTACAGGCTTCTTGATAACCTCCGAAAAAATAACTTAGTACCAGCCGTTAAGAAAAGTCACTTTCAGTTTTGTGCAGACCATAAAGTAACCGAGGCATCATCACACATTTTAGCTGAAATTTTGAGCAATGAATGGGATGACTATGACCAGCGAAACTTTATCACTCATTACACAGAATTAAGTGGGGACCTGACAGAACTAATGCAAGCGTTTGATCGACTTGGTCAAGAGTCTAAGCTTCATGCGGTAAACAAGCTTGCTGAAGCTCAGTATAAGCCTGTGATAAAGAAGATTGAAGAACTAGTCGTTGATGAAGAGGATGAAGAAATCATACTCAGGTATATCCAGATATTAGGAACTATAAATGAGGGGCTCGGATTCGCATTTCTTAAGAATTGGATTCTAAAGAATAAAAGGCTTCCAGAACATTTAACACGTTGCAATCTTGTAAATGCTGGTTCTATTGACGATTTGATTGAAATCTTCGAAGATGCATTGACCAATGACTATGGGAATAGCCCTTGGTCTAATCGAAATGATTATGTTATTGCGTTGATAGACAAGGGTAGCGAGGGTGAAGCCAGTTATAACAGAGTCCGTGATCAATTGAGCCAATGGCTTGAAAAGTATGAAGATTTAAAATTCCTTCACTATCAAATCCAAAACCTTGAACAGAAGTATTATTCGAAGAAATCTCAAGCTCTGACATTCGACCAAGCGGTTGAACTAGTTAAACTCCACTAGTCCAAGCGTCTTGCTAATACCAGTACTCAATAGAGTCCTGAAATGTAACCATATCTTCTTAGCCTCATTTCCTATCCTCCCAATACAACCCAAACCCATTCGAGAGGACTCGAACCTAGGCGATGTAAAATGAGTAAAGCATAGCCATCAAATCTAAACCATACCGTTCACCCATTCAAACGTAGCTTCATTTGGAGTAAAACGTAGTTAGGTTTTGAGCAAAACCTAGTTACATTTTGAGTAAAACGTAACTACATTTTAAATGGCCTCAAAAAAGTGCTTTTCCTAGCTCTGGAGGGCGTTTTTTGAAATCTGATATTTTCGGTCAAAATACTTCCCATTTTGGGTCGTCAAAAGGCATGGGAGAGGGGCTGGAATTTCTGAAAGTAAAGACAATGCTACAACGTGTCGACCCTTCGAGTCCCGCACTTCGACAGGCTCAGTATGTCGGCCACCTCAGGATGACACTAATTTTAATTGTCATGCTGATTTGAATTGTCATACTGAGCCTGCGGCTGGCTAGGATCGAAGTATAAGACAATTCTGCAATGTGTCTACCCATCGTCCTTCGACAAGCTCAGGACTTCAGGACTTCAGGCTAACACTAAAACTAATTATAGCACCAGATGTTGGTTCACTTTTCAACCTCTTTCACGTCCCTATTTGACCCTACAAATAGCCCACAATTACCCCTTCAAAAAAACATGGCTATGAAACGCAAAAAACATGGCTATGAAATCACAAAACCATAGCCATGAAATGAAGAAAACATGGCTATGAAATTGATAAAACATAGCCATGTTTTGAGAGAGTGAAAAAATCGTTGTTTCTGAGCCGTATAGAGGGTTTTTGAAAGCCGTAAAATAGGAAAATAGGGAAGTTTTAGGATTTTGGGACCAATATCGAGGAAAATATCCTTGCTGAACGCTACTCCCTAGCTTTAGTCCGTTTTCCCACGAATCAACCCAATAAAAAAAGTTGATTGTTATGCTGATTTGAATTGTCATACTGAGCCTGCGGCCGGCTAGGATCGAAGTATAAGGCAATTCCTTAGCCTTGGATCGTGTCCTCACGATTCAACCTTAGCCTTAGATCGTGTCCTCACGATACAACCCTAGCCTTAGATCGTGTCCTCACGATACAACTTGAAAAAGTTCGAGAGGACTCGAACCTAGGCGATTGGGGACTTTAAGCATAAGGCAATTCTGCACTGTGTCTACCCTTCGAGTCCCGGCTTATCAGCCGCCTCAGGATGACACTAAATTTAATGCTCATGTTGCATTGAATTGCCACCCTCAGTGCGAGCGCAACGAAACTATCATGAATTGTCATACTGAGCCTGCGGCCGGCTAGGATCGAAGCATAAGGCAATTCTAGTACATATCCCTTAGCCTTGGATCGTGTCCTCACGATACAACCTTAGCCTTAGATCGTGTCCTCAAGATACAACCTGAAAAAGTACGAAAGGACTCGAACCTAGGCGATTGGGGACTCTAAGCATAAGACAATTCTGCACCGCATTAACGATATCCAAAAATGATCTTAACAGTATCGCGGTATATCTCCTTTCCAGATACGAAGATCTTTCTAGTCATATCAACCGGAATAATCAATACTGAAAACACCATTACCCATCCCCATTCATTCAAATTGAGTGGAACTGTCCGTAGTACTTCGCCACCTACGTAGGTGAATCCTACCTGTAGTACAACGATCAGCACGATGATCTGTAAGAACCTGCGGTTTTCACCGATATGCTCAAGAAAATTGAGCCCGGTAGACCGCACATTTAGCATATTGAACAATACCTGAAAGATGAAAATATTGAAGAATGCTGTAAGGAAAACCGCATAATCGTCGGCTCCACCTCTTGAAAAGAGTTCCTGAAAAAAGGGCATTTTCAAAAACATCACAGAAAAAATGGTAATGAAAAAGCCATTTACCAAAATGGATGAAATCA
>CAYGOV010000026.1:0-50155 GCA_964351625.1 uncultured Marinoscillum sp. | reverse complement strand
GAGTTAATCACCTTAACATTCCAAGTCGGCGACTCGCGAGATAGTGATAATGCAAATCCATTACTTAAGGTCCCATTGAATGTCCCTAACTGCGTAAAATCTTGTACTCCGCCTCCTATGTCTGATCCAAAATCATATACTGCCAAGCCTGTGCTCCTAGTCAATACCAATCCATAATACTTGCCTCCATTGCGGAGTAACCTAGAGCCTGTTGGATTACTTAAAACACCCACTTCGCTTAGGATCGGATCATGGTAAAATGCTCCATTGCCGAAATCCATCAACAAAATCTTACCGTTACTGAAATTGGTTAAGACCCCATACCAATTCCCCTCTGATTTCAAGACAGATACTCCACGTGGACTCGATATCAATCCATCAGGATCTGATATATCAAACACTTCAGGACTGTTCTTCACACTTCCTACAAAACGAACTAAACTTACCTTGTTGGTATTTGAACTGCTTATCACCAAAACAACATCTTCACCATCCTTTACCAAATCCATTCCTCGAATGGTATTCCAGCCATTCAGATTGCCCAACAAAGTACTCTTCGCTGTACCATTAAACTCCTTGCCAAAATTCAACCTGTATAAGGTGGATTGTGAGTACGTCGTAACAAAACCATAAAGGCTATCTCCCTCTTTAATCAATCGGATATCCTTATAGGCACTCCAAATATCCCCACTAACACTTACCTGAGTAACTGATGGCGCAGTGTTCAAATCATTATAAGTTAGCTGATATAACGCACCAGTCGAGCGGTCTCCTATAAAGCCATGCCAGTTGCCCGCTTCATAAAACATCTCAATCCCCTCAGGATTAGATAATGCGCCTACAGTTGAGCTTGTACCAGTCAATACTCCTAACGTGTCAAACTCCGCAAAACAAAAATCCCATTGATAACTTGAAGCGTCGATCGATGAGTTAGTCAAACCCACTTCTTGATCTAAGCAAAACTCATTCGAGTTTAACGTGAAAATCGATGTTTGGGATAGCGCAGGGAAACTTGTCAATACCCCAAGCAATACACAAAGTCTAGTTCGATAATGACTTGTATAATTCAATATACTTTGAGGTTGTTTTTTCATCAGAATAATGAACGATCGCTTCTTCAGATATAGTTCTTCTGTTGTAAAGTTCAACTTTTTCTTGGAAATTTTTAATTCCTGACTTTAATCCAATGGTAGAAATGTCAGTAATCAATGTACCATTAACCCCATCTTTAATCATCTCACTAATTCCCCCAACCTTAAACCCCAATACTGGACACCCAGAAATTAAACTTTCAATGATAGTGTTGGGGAAATTATCTTGTTTAGAAGAAATAACGAATACATCTGCAGCACTGTAATGCAGATTCAATGTTTCATAGCTGTTCAAAAATCCTAAAAATTGAACATTAGAGTACTCTTCAACTGCTTCAAAATTTCCGGCGATGAGCCAGTTTACATTTCCTAAGTCGTGATCAGTCAATATTGGTTCTACTAAATCGAACCCCTTCCTTCTATTATCGACAAAATCCGCAATAAAAAGAGTGTAGAATTTATCAGGATCTAAGCCCAATTCTCCTCGAGCAATTTGTTTGTCTATGTATCGGAAACGATTGGCCATTCCATATTCAATTTGATCAATCGCTATATTGGTGAACATATTACTTTCCTTTGTTTCCCCTTGCAGCCATTTAGAAGGAGACACGATATGAATAGGAAAATTGGCTATTGAATAGCAGGATCTTTTAACCTCCTGGTAGTCCTTATCAAGTTTTCTGAGTGTTAGATTGCTATTCATAGCGTCTTCTCTATAGTGAGTGATACCCATGATAGGGTTCATATCATGCAATGTCCAAACCAATGGTTTTTGATTGTTTCGAAAGAAGCTTGGATAATCTACAAAATTAGCCACCCAATGGAAATGAATGATATCCGCCCATTGATAGTGCTCACTTTGCATAATGTCATAGTCTGTCAAAGGACTACTCAAAAACTCAAATTGATTTTTATAATTCTTTACTACTTTAATCCATTGTTGTTCTTCCGTTTGAGGTATTCCCAATTTCCAAAGAATCTTATTTAAAAAAGTATAACTCCTGTTTTTCTTGTTGAATTCTACTACATCATTATTAAATCCCTCTCCCTTTTTGCGTACCATGAACCGGCTAGAAAAACCGCTCCCCTTAATAAAATCGTGAATCCTTAGCGCCGCATGCGCAGCGCCCCCACGGTCATTCGTGCAGACGTGAAGTACTTTCATTCATTGACTTTTTCAAATACTACAAATACGGTATGCCCAATAATAAATCTTGAAAATTTTCTAATAACAGCAACAGCGAGAACATCAAGTCTTAATACCGTTAACGTGGTTTGTATCAACCATGAAGTCCGTTGCTTTTGAATATTCCAATACCATTTCACATGATATGATTGTAAAGGTTCGAACTTTATATCCACCAACTCGATAGGCAATAAATGACACAAACTTTTTAATGATTTCTCTGTCCATAGACCAATATGATGAGGGGGCATGTTTAACAGATCAGATTTGGCTAAAGCAATGAATGAGTCATTATTTGGGACTCCAATAATTAATCTCCCTCCTATTTTCAAACAATCAATTTGATCTTTAAAAAAAGGTATGGGTTCAGAAATATGCTCAAGTACTTGATATGAACAAATTACATCATAATGTGAACTGAACTTTTTCTTATGAGTCTTTAGATCCTCAGCACTCACATTAAGTGATAAGTTTATGCACTCTGAAACGGCTTGATTATTTAATTCTAAACCATAACCCATAACATCAGGCCTTACAGTTCTCAA
Source organism: uncultured Marinoscillum sp. (assembly GCA_964351625.1). Classification (GTDB taxonomy): domain Bacteria; phylum Bacteroidota; class Bacteroidia; order Cytophagales; family Cyclobacteriaceae; genus Marinoscillum. The sequence continues at coordinate 47,333 of CAYGOV010000026.1, read as the reverse complement.
ATTATACAAAAACCCACCAGTCCCTGATCCAATTTCTAATAGAACGGCTGATTTTTTAATATAGTCTAACGAAATTTCATGTTCCCATTTCCAAGAGTTATAATACCAGGGAAAAATTTGTAGGGCCTCATAAAATGAAGAATCCCCTGCAATGTCATTGGGCTGAAAAAAACGAAAACCACTTTTTTCACATTCATAAAGACTTATCTCGTTTTCTTTAAAAAAAGATTTGACATCAATGCCAAAGTTGTTCATATACCCTTTGATAATCTGATTTGAGTCATAAGTAGCCACAAGTCTAGCTGGGTAATCCGCGCTTAGTAATGATTGCATATCTTAAAGGCCAATTAGACCAAAATCTATATTTTTATAATAATGAGTTAAGGAACGAACCCTATTTTTTTGATCAATTGACAATTCTGTTTCTCCTCTACCAGCAATACCCTTATTTAACCGTGACTTATCCTTCCCTGAACCAATAACTCCCTTTATTACTCGAGATATATTACTATCATCCATTTTAACAGTAATATCATTGAACTCTAATACGTTTCTTATTGTCTTTTGCGGATCTGCTATCATATCCTCATGCTTAATAACCAAACAATCAATTTTCGCCATATTAGTTATCCAAGAAGTATAAAAATTGAAATACCATGGTATAATCATATCAATTATGAAATCATATTGTTCCCGTTTTGTGAAATCTTGAAATAATGTCGGAGTTATATACGCCATTGGCCATTTATGAGTCTCAATCATAATATGGTCTCTCATTGATACTATTGTATCAAATATGTTTCTAACAAGAATAGTTGGTTTGATTTTGTGTTTTCTTAATATTCTTATGTTCGGATCTGTGGCTCTTGTGTGTTGATGAGTAACAGTATTACATGAATATCTTTGAATTAGTGCGGGTTCATAAATATCATGCTCATTTTGTTCATAGCTAGAAACAAAAACAACAAAATCAAATCCCGTTATTTCCTTAATAGAATTGGCCAAAAAAGTAGACCCACTTTTTGGAAAACACGCAATGAAAACATGATTTCCACGTTTTGAAAAACGAAATTTTGTAACTTCAAGCAGTCTTGAGATACTTGTGAGTTGGTTCTTATTCGGCCAAATAGAAAACCAAATCAATCTCATTAATCTGGCGATTTTAATGGAGATGTTTTCATTTTTCACTATAAAAATTAAATCAGCAGTCTTTTTATCGAATCTTATGTTTCGCTGGATACGATTTGGGTAAATTAAAGGCCACTTTAGATCATAAATTCGTCTGTTTGATCGCCAACTATTCTTATCATAAGTGTGGGTAGCATTATCCCCAAATCCAATATTAGAAGTAAGATTGACGGCCGGCCATATACATAGACCTGAATGATTAAAAACACAAAATTTCCAGTGATAATCCCAAATATGACTTTCCCCATTTTTTGCCCCTTTAAACGTTTCCAAATGGTATTTCCTCTCTAATTTATTCCCTGTGATTTCCTTGATTCGCTCCGAATCAATATACCTATCAAGTTGGCCTAATGTATGATCAAATTTCTTCCAACGATCAGCCCATGTAGCCCAACCCCAAATTCCTGGATAAGCAGAAAAATGATAGGAGTATTTGTCAATGCGAACTTTATCATGTATCCAATTCAAGCCAGTAACATGCATCACTTGGTTATGACTTTTATATCGAGTTAACATTTCTTGACAGAAAATAAAAAATGACTCTTCCGCATAAATATCATCCTCCAAAATGATACCCATTTCTACATGCTCAAAAAACCAGGTGATAGCACCACTTACAGCAAGACCGCAACCAAGGTTTTCCTCCCGGAAAAGGGTCATAACCTCACAGTCCCAATCAATTTGTGCAAGCACCCAATTCCTACACTCTGTGCATTTAACCAAATCATTTTCATTGCCTTCCCTTGGTCCATCAGCTCCTATAAAAAGTTGCTTTGGCCTTTGAGCCTTGATCTGAGGAAAAGTTTGTTTGACTAATTCAGGGCGATTAAAAATCAAATAAAGAATAGGGGTATCGAATTGCTCTTCCATATAAAAGTTGCAAAGGTAATAGCCTATTCGCTTCTTAATGATTTAATCGACAAAAAGCACATTGTAACAATCAAGATAATCTGCTAAGGCATTATTTAGTTCATATTCAAGCATGAACTTCTTGGCACCAGATGCTTCAATGTTAATAATATCAAGTGTTGAATGGTGATGAGTATCCTTTAATATATGAGGCAAATAATCCGCATCACCTACTCCTTTGTTAGTCACAATATCCAAACCCATGGCTAGCATCTCACCCATCTTCACAGCAGAGGAAGCCTTCTTGGAATAGGCGGGCTTGATGAAAAAAATCCCTTTGGTGGCAATAGAAAGGTAAAGCGGAACTTCTACTCTATTGGCGGATGTCAGGACAACTAGATCTCTGGCAACTCCCAAACGGTCACAAGCGAAATAGATCAACTCAGGATCATCCTTGGTAACAAATAAAAACTTAGCATTAGGCTCTTCTTTGAGTGATTCCTTGAAATACAAGAGCATCTCATCCAATAAATACCAAGTACCCAAACTACCTAGATAGATGAATATCTCCTTAGTGGATGCTAAGACAAGCCTGCTTTCCAACGCGACCTTATCTTCCTCCATAATTTTCAATGGATCAAAAAGCGCCATATCCACCGCACAAGGAATCACGGAAATCTTATCTGCACCTATGCCAGCACTTTTCCCTTCAAACAATCTCCCTGAGACGATTTCCTCTTTACCTGCATGTGTCAGACTGATGATATGATCAGCAGCTACCATCATCTCAATTTCCTTTCGCTTGAAGTATTTGTAGATCGTTCGATATACAGGGTTACTCAAGTTCCAGATCCCACCATCTACGCGCTCATTGGCCCAGAATCCTCGAATATCAAACAAAAATTTGATTCCTAGTTTTTGCTTTAATTTTAGCCCTATCAGTCCTGGAGGATAACTTCGGCAATGCACCATTTCTATATGATGTTTCTCAACTATCTCCTTTGCTATCCGGTACATCCTTTTTAGATCAAAGAAAGTAGAAAAGATAGGCGGTCTCTTGTGGTATTGCTGTGGGTACCAACTAATATCAATCGATTCCATCTCTTTTCGGATGATCGCTTCACCGCTGGAATAGTTATGAGCTTTTTCAAAACTAATCACATGAAAGTGATAGCCAGCTTCACAGATCCCCTTGAGATAAGGCAAGATCTGGGATTGACCTAATGGATCAGTCAACCCATCATAGGAGAGGTAGAGAATTGGTTTTTTATTCGTCATTACTTCAGACCCAGACTTGAGCTTTAAGTAGTGTATTTATACAATTTCTGAATGCTGTAAACATAGATAAGTATTACTGATAAAGAACGTTCTGCAACATTATTAAGTGAAACAAACCCTGAATTTTACCGCCTATGTAGATTTAGTTCGCAGCATTTTAGTTTGATAAAACCTCAAAATCAGCAACGCGTCGGAACGACCGCAGGCAGCCCCTCGAACAACCGCAGGGACAACCTCAAACAACCGCAGGTAAGTACCCCATACAACCGCAGGCACGAACCCGAACAACCGCAGGCAAGGACACAGACAACCGCAGGTATCCACGCGAAGAACTAGAGCCATGAATATGCAACAGTATGTTCTACCTTGAACAACCGTATGCGCGAGCCCGGGCAACCGTATGTTTACCCCCTACACATACGTATGTAGGAAGCCGCGCATACGTATGTATGAAGTGATGGAACAGTATGTAAAGGATATGTCGTCTGGATACTGAAAAATAAACTTATAAACTGTTACGAGTGGTCAAAATGCAACGACTCATAAAACTATCAAGAAACCCCTATCATAAGGTCATTAGGACAAGGTTAAAATGAGCAATTCAATCAACTCTCAAGAATACTTCTTGGTAGAGCTTATCCAGCTTTTGGATATATTTCTCCTTTGAAAATTTCTGTGCCTTTGCTTTGCCCATACTTATCAATTCTGCCCGCTCTTTGGGTGAGTTCATGAGGTCAGAGATCTTATTGGCTAAATCAGTAGGATCATCAGACTTGAAAAAAGCTGCGGCACCTTCAGCTACTTCGCGGTGAGCTGGGATGTCCGAAACCAAGCAAGGAACGCCTACCGCCATGGCTTCCACTAGGGCGATACCAAAGCCTTCAAACCTTGATGGCGCCACAAATAGATCATACTGAGTTAAGATCTCAGAAGTATCGGCCACTGCTCCCTTAAGCTTGATTTGATTTTCCAAAGCCTTGGCTTCAATTTGATTTTCCAAGAACTTGCGCTGGCTACCTTCTCCATAGATGTGTAGTTCGATATTAGGATCAGCTAGCTTATGCAAAGCTTCAATCATGATCGCATGATTCTTTTCCAGTCGAAGGTTTCCTACCATAACTATTCGAAACTTCTGGTTATGGATTATTTCTTTACGACTACTAGTGGTGAAAAATCTCGTATCAACGAAATTATGAATGACAGGTTGATTTTTGGTCACTCCAAGCTTTGTAGATACCATGTCTTTGACAGTTTCAGAAACGTAAACCAGATGATACCTTTCCCGGTACGTGAGTTTATCCAGCAAAAGTAATTTGGAGCTGTACTGAGCAAGATTTTGCTGATCATAGAGTAAACTGTGATAGGAAGAAATCAAGTTGACTGGACGCCTATATGCCAGCCTAGCGATAATCATGGCGTAGAACAAATGCGAGTGGACGATTTGGACCTTATAGTCTTTTATGATTTTCCTTAGTTCATTCACACATCTTGGAATAGATCTCCAGCCAGAGTAGTTGAGACAAATAACCTTCAATTGAGAAAGCTCTTCTACAAAAGCATTAGTAGGATTGAGATGAACAACTATGTGCCTATAGCCAGATAGCGTCACATTGGCCGTAACCAAAAGCTTTTCCGCCCCACCTATGCCTAACGAATCAATGAGATGTAAAATAACTATGTCCTTTGATACTATCATTTATCTCCAAAATATCCTTGATAAACCGCTGCACCATAGAGCATATTAAACATGAAAAAACTGATGTTGTCAAATAGTCTTCGATTTGGTATGAGTCCTATCAAACCATAGATCATCGAATTATGCCTATTCACCAATTTGTAGACAGTTGACTTTAACCAGGGGTAATTTAAAGTCAACTCTTGGTATCCAAGATCAACAGCTACTCGTCTCGTTTTACCTCCTCTCTGTCGCCGCGCCATCCATGCCTCCATATTAGTTGCTCTATCTCGTTCATTGTGATGAATGACTGCCAAGGGATCGATTAATATGTTGACTCCATGATTATTTAGTCGCATAGTCAAATCGTAATCCTCGAAACCAGCAAATGGAAATTGGTCATTATAACCTCCTATCTTTTGAAAATTGTCCCTACTGATCCAAAGAAACTGGCTCGTAACTGATATTGTTTGAAAAGTGGCAGAATCATCCCAAAAATGTCCCCTATTCCACCCTTTCAAGGAGGTAAAACCATAGCGATTGAGAAACCTGCCAAATTTTTCTGTAGCGATGGTCTTTTGCAACTCTTCTGGATATACCCAATTGGCATTAACACATGAGTCAGGATGCATGATAAACCAATTTGAAATTGCTTTGGGAATATTTGGGTTAACTAACATATCATCATCTAGGAAGATAAAATAGTCGCCCGATGCTATTGACGCTCCATGGTTCCTTGCAGCTGCAACTCCCTGCCCAGGGTTTCGAGTGACCTTTGTCGTAGGAGAGGTCAGGCTTAAGTCAGATTTTGAATCGTTTACGACTATTACCTCAAAGTATAATTCTTCGAAAGCTTTATAAAGCTGAGTTAAGGTTTCTGATAAAATCTCTTCTCGATCTTTGGTCGGGATGATGATACTTAGAAAAGTCGATTCCTTTTTGTCCAAGAGATGATTGGGTAAATCAGTGGATTGCTTCGCAAAGCTAACCTTTTGTTAAGTTTCTTTGCCTCATGATCCAATGTGGTCGTATTGATCAAAGTTAAGATTCGCCTTGCTAAATCCACATTTCCAGCAAAATATGCCTCATCTGCTTTCCTTACAAGATAGTAATCGATAAAAGAAGGAGCGCTTTTCGACGTTTCCACATCTGGCAGTGTATAGTTACTCCTAGTCTTGAAATTTGCCTGTAAAAAATCTACTATCTCCATACGGCCATACCTCTTTGCCAGTTCTACAAAAAAAGTGTCATGGTCAATCTGGAAAGCAGGACTTTGGCTCACTGTTTTAGAATCTTCATGGAGCCGAAAATTGACAATAATACGCTCGGTTTGTACGATTCCTTCAATACCGAAAGCAAAGAGGTACCTAATCCACCATTCCCTGTCCATCAAATAATGCATCTGTTCATTGACGCCACCTAAGGCATCATATGCAGACTTTCGAAACCATGTTTCTGGTTGGTCGATTCTCGCCCAGCCAATGGTCTTTTCTAAATTGCCCAAATAAACTTCCGTACCCCTCGATAGAAAATAGCCGTCCTTATTAAATTTTCTGCTCCTTGCACAAAGCACTTGAGTAGCGGGATTGGCAAAAGCTTCAGCCACCACGGCTAAGGCAACTGGCTCCAAAAAATCATCGCTATTAAGCCAGTTAACGACTTCTCCAGTTACGACCTTTAAGCCCTTATTAATTGCATGACTTTGCCCCCTGTCTGGCTCACTCACCCAATAACTTAGATGCTTTTCATATTTCTTAATGATCTCAAGAGAATTATCTGTACTGCCACCATCGATGATGACGTAATCGAGGTTTTTATAATTCTGAGAAAGTACCGATTCAATGGTCTGTTCGATGAATTGACCTTGATTATAGGAAGGGGTAATGATGGAGATTTTGGGCTGCCTCATTTATACCTCAATGTTGGCGTTAATGGGAAAATTTTAAATTTTTCCCTACGCAAGAGAAATTTCATCATTCGGTAGCAAAATATAAAGAGTATATAGGGTGGGTTATAGAGTGCATTGACTACTGTGGATATGAATCCATCTGGCATCCATTTGAACTTTTCTGAAATCGCAAGTTTAGCTGTCTCCCTCTTGTAATGAAACCAATCCGCATGTGCGCCAGAAAAATGGATAATTATTGGATTCACTTTTCTTCTATTTGTACCGATGAACTCATAGAATTCACATTTTCCTTTTAAGACATTGATTTCCAAAGAACTTGAAATATCTACAAATGTCCTCATTCCTCTACATTGATCATCAAAAGCGTTCATGTCATTTAAACTCATGGCAGTTGACATCAAAGGTTCATGGGCAGTTTTACCCCTCAACTTATAAAACCCCAGATGCTCATACTCATTTAGCAGATTCTTGGCTTTTCGAAATACTTCATAAGCCTTTTTAGATTTTTTAAAATAATAAACGCCTCCATTGTGCATCAAAAGATATTTAGTACCAGTCTTATCAATTATATCTTTGGCATGCACCCCAGCCCATTCGCGATCGGTAAATTTGAAGCCTTGTGCACTAACATCGGAGACTTTCATCATAGCAAAAAAGGGAGTAAGATCGTTAATTACTAAAGAATCCGAATCTATAAAAAGTGTTTCCTCAAATGGACTATAATCGTACATGAATAGCTTATGAGTGAATCCCGCAGGCATATCCTCGCTAAAAGGGATTATATGGTCAAAGAACTCATTTAAGTATTCATCTTTTGAATCGGTGAGCAACGCAATTGGCCAATTAGGGTTGGTTCGTCTTATTGAAATGGCTAAAAACACAGCCATTTTGACAAAACGTTTTGAACCAGTGGCGATAGTTAAGACTCCAAACTCTCCCATACTGTTTTTTGAATAGCCAATGTATCTCTTCCATATTTGAACAAAATGTACCCATTGCGTCTTAATAGATTACAACAGATTAAATAGTCTTTAATCACTAAGTGAATATGTTCGAAATAGATAAGATTTGGAGAAAAGAGACTTAAATCTATAGATCGGATTATGTTGGCATCATTTCCTTCTGTATCGATAAAAAGAACATTGAACAAAGAAAAATCATTATCTCTAGCTAAATCCTGAACTGAAACAGTTTGAACTAAATCTGTTTTAATATAAGAGTCAAAATTAGACGTCATAATAATTTCCTCCTTTTTGGCACATTTTTGAATATATCCATTTTCAAAGTGTTTGATAATCACTTTTTTATTAAATGAGGCTAATCCTGTAGCCCATCTACTTTCAGAAAAATTCAAAGAATAAAACGATTTTTGACCAGTCGCTCTGTCGATCGCTGCATTGACTAATACAAGGTTTGTTTGATCCGAATAAGCTTTTTTTAATCTTGAGAAAACTGAAGGTTGTGGTTCTACTAGACAACCTCTGCCCAAACTTGTGTCAATGACGAATTTTATTATATCATTATCCTTTGCATCATTGGCACCAATAACTGCGAAGGTCGACTTCTCGTTATTTTCGATAAACCTCTTTACTATTAGATCAATATCTCTTTCTGTTGGGATATTTAAAATCCTATCCCTTATTTGCTTAACTAATCTTCTCATATCTGATGGAACTACGAATGACAATGTTAGCATATTGATCCAAAGAAAACTTCGGATGAGATAGTAAAAGAGTATCTAATGGGTTAAATACATCCTCATAAGTGAGAATCACCCAATTTATATGGTCCTCGAGATTTTTTGGTAAAAGCTCATCTAAACGTACATATGGTTGTACCTTATTCAAAAAGAGTACAGAGTTTTAAGCAAGTAATCCCTCTATCCATCTAATGATGGTGTAACCTATCCTTTCTTCGGACAGCTTTTCAATGATCTCATGCGACTATTAAAAATAAAAGCTCTCAGATATGAAATAATATTCCACTCATCATATTAATCAGGTATCAAAAAGAGTGAAGCATCTACTTTTTTAACTTTCCACAGAATTAGAAATTTTAATCCCTGTCCACTAATAATGTGGAAATACATGATGAATATAACTAGTATCGATAGAAGCATCTAATAATTTTTTACGCTTTATCTCATGAATCTGCTCATACAACAGACCGGAAATAATAGTTTTAGAAGGCAAAGTATAATTAAGGCTGAACCTCATTAATCCTATAGATTTTAAATTTCTCTATTTTCAAATCATGGTCCTTTGAGCGAATCATTTGGAGTGGGGTACCACCTATCATCGATGCCCACATAGAATAAGTACTGGGTGGGCCAATGATGTAATCACATTTAGAAAGTGTGATTAAGTCTTTGATCAAATGATCAAGTGCAAAATGAATATCTAAACCAACCCCTTTTGTACTCCACTCAGAATCCCTTCGTTCGTTAGAACATATCACAAAAGCTACATTGGTTTGAAACATTCTTTGTAATTGATGCATCCAACCGATATACTCTGATATTGCATAATAAAATTTACCACCCTCAAAGTTCTTATAGTCACCCAGCCTCGCATGCACACCAATGAGTGGTTTTTTTGACTTGCAAATAGTGCTTTTAAATTGTTCCACATTTTTATAATAGCCATCCAGAAAACGTGTGTTTTGGATTATACTTAAGTGGTTATTGAAGTTAATTTCAGTCACTTTAAAGCCCCAATCTTCAATAAAAACGAATTTCCTATTCGCAATGTTATTGTAGAAGTTCTCATCAAGTAGAATTCTGTTCATTGAATCTGCCCTTGAAATGGTCATTATAAAACCAAAATTTTCCAAACCCATTTTTTTTAATATTCTATGCGCAGAATAGATCAGTTCATAGAGAAAGAACCTTAGTTTTTTGGCAATCTGGTCAATAAGAAAAGTTGAAGAATAAGAAGGGTAAATTGGAATTAAAGATTTGTGAAATTGCTCAAAATGAAAAGCATATTCTTCTAATGCAGGATACCAGATTTTGACTGGAAAATGATTCGCAAAGGCAATGAAAGGTGCAAAGGCAAACAATCGGTTAGCAAGCTGTCCGTGTTTTCTGAAAAGAATTATTCTAACCATAACTAGAACATTTGCTCAACGACTTCCTCAAACAAGCTTAGAGGCACATTCAAATCCGCTTTTTGGACACTATGGGTAGGATCAATTGGAACTCCAAATAAATAATAGTAGTCAAGTTGGTAAGTATTTGCAAATGAAAAATAACACAGGTTGGATTTATCCCCTTCCTTTCGAATTTCCAATACTTTCATATTTGATTGCATGAACATCATATTCGTAAGTCCCGCCCCATGGATAGAGATCAATATGCACGTTTCTGACATCAACTTAACCTGATCATAAAATGAATAGTCCTCAAGGTTTACAATTTCTATCCCCTTAGCATTAAGAAAGGGGGAGAGTTCGGTTTCATTTATCACTTTCCGAGCCTTAGCTTTAGCACGACTGATATATATTTTTCTATACGGTTCTACTTGGTTAATCTGCAAATTAGAAATTATCCTAGCCGATAAGTCACGCATCAATTGATTGTTGTAATTCCCACTTGGCGCAAGTCTTTCAATCAAGTTGAGCCTTTCCAATTTAAAGGTTTGATCAAGAACTATCTGCCTATCCACTTGAATGCCGATAGCTTCCAAACTCTCATAGTGATAGTGTTCACGTATTTCGGGAACAAAGAAATTGGCATCTTTCGTTGAGAGTAAGCCAACATAAAATCTTGGCAAGCACTCTGTCATCCAATGAAAATAACCGTAATACCAGCTATCAAATGACAATAAGGCATGCTTCTCATAATGTTCAGAAGAGCTTCTGAGTAAGTTCCGAAACCGATATTTCGGGCCAAATTCAATAGCTATTCGCTCAGACGTTAAGGAATTCCTAACAAGTTGAAAATTCTTGAATATTACTCCTTCTTTTGTCACTTTAACACAATTCAACTTAACGAGAAGAGATTGAGGTATCCTTCGTTCAAACTCCTTCTCAAAAAATACTTCATGAGACTCAATATAATTTATTGGTAATTTTCGAGTTACTAAATGCTCCGAATAAAGAGTCCGTTTTTCTGTCTTCAAATTGAGTTTTCATAAAGTGCATCATATTCAGTAGCATCGCTCAAAGGAGAATAAATCTGAACCAACCGAAAATTTTGTTGCCTTAAATATTCATCAATTTCATGATATTTAGGAGCATCTAAATAGATTGAATGATTGGCTAACTCAAGCAGCACAAATTGTGTTCTTCGAAGAACAGAACTAGCACCCTTAAGCACTTCAAGCTCGTAACCTTGTGTGTCTATTTTCATAAATAAAACAGACTCATTCTCAGGTATTTCACTGTCAAGAGGCATAACAGAACATTCCTGCTTATTAACAATCTGGAAAGTAGCGGAATTCTCACTTGATTGAATTTCAATATTCATCAATGAACTTGAATAATCATGATTGGTAATGTTTAAAGTGGCCTTTCCTGCTTCCTTACCTAGGGCTAGATTTATTATTTCCACTCGATTGTTATGAATAAATTTATTTCTCGCACTCTCATATTTTATGATATTTGGCTCAAATCCAATTATTTTCTCAGTTGGAAACTTTACTAAAAAATCAGAAATAAATCCTTCCTGATGGCATCCCACATCTAAGATCAGATTGAATCCCGTTTTTTTTCTTGCGTTGATATAATTGGCGGCTCTATTTATATGAAGGCTCGAAGGGGAAAAGAAAATATCAAGCACATAGAAATAAAGTCGCTTATTGACGCGCAATGGCCACAAATAAATACTGAGAAAGATGTCAATAAATTTTTTCAACACTGCAAAGATTAAATTAATGTGAAATGAGTTTTATCTAATATACCATTTGGAAACGGGTCATCATATGTGCCAAGCCACCTTTTTGGGGCAATTATTTTTTTATCCTGTTCCCTGTTTAAATAAGCTGCCCACCAAGAGAAGGAACTATTGGCAATGATCGCAACATTCGCATGCATAATCTTCAGGAAATCGTCTATTTCTGTTCCCCTATCATATTCATAATCAAGTCCTTCCGGAAGTAGATTTTTGGCATGCCCAAAGTCGTCTGTCACTAAATAAACTTCGTAATCTGAAAGTGAAGAAGTACAATTCAAAGCTTTTGTATAGTACTCTTTGTCTAGTTGGTAATTTTCAATTGCTTTATAATCTGTCCCTCGGACATGAATAACAATTGTTCTGTTGTTAAGAAATCCTTGATACTTCTTTTTGAACCTTTTTAATATCCACTTCTTCGGCTGTATGATGGAATGGACGTCAGGGTAGAATCTTGGTGCATATTCTACTGATTGATAGAAGCCATGATAAAGGTGAGAGTCGAAAGATTTTTGAAAATATGTTTCCACATCCTCATCGGAACCAATTTTGATTAAAGGAGGCTTTTGATTCCTAAACTCTCTAAGGTGATTTTTAAACCTATTAAATCCTTTTAGTTTGAAGTATTTATCTGCATAAAATACGTGAAGATGGTTTTCATCTTTAATGTAGAAATTAGTTTGCAGCCTATTTGACAACTCCAATGCAAACATGTATTGAAAAAGTTGATTACCTAATCTCCCAATCGCCAAAACTCCGATCATAATAATCCTTTTCTGAATTTATAAAATCGATCTCTAAGAAGTTTAATTTCAGCTTTCGCTTCAAGCCATAAAGCTTGTACATAATTAAAAGCGACTGACCTGCTATTTTTTGTTGATCGGATATAAAAGGCATCCCCCCATTGTGCCTTTGTAATCTTATGTTTTACTCTTACAAATCCATTAAGGCCTAAATATTGATCGATTTGATGCAAACGTGCGCATCCTTTATAAACATGGATGAGATTTACTTCTAAATAGACATAGTCTATTGATGTTAGGAGATGGCCCATCCCTATCAAAGCCATCAACTCAGCTCCTTGTATATCAAGATTCACGAAATTGATGCCCTTAAGGCCCTTTGGAAAAAATTTATCTAAACGAACAGTTTTCAACATTACATGCTCAGTAGTAGTAATGTCAGGATAGCTCCTTTTATGATTACCAAACTCAAGGATTGAGGATGATTGAGAAAATGAGGCAATATTAAATGCTACTTCTTCGCCTTCCTTATCACTTACTAAAAGATTGAAGGCATTATGGCCCTCCTTTCCCTTAATCCTAATTGCTAATTGCTCATATGTTGACGGATTACCTTCCAGCCAAATTACCTTTCGTACTCCTAGACTCTCATAAAGATCAAGTTCTTCCGCATGATGCGCACCAATGTGTAATATGCCTTCAATTTGAAGTTCAAAGTCACTTATTAGCGTTGACAGATCTAATAACATCCAATTAATTTAAAGTCCAAGTTGCATCTAATAGTACCTTCCCCTGTGCTGCAGTTGGGATTTCTCCCGTGCCATAATAATCTCCCGAAACTATGTCCAAATGAAATGCATGATCCAAACTATCAAGATAAATTCCGTTTTCTAAAACAGTATAAGAGACATAATAATCGCCAGCAGGAAGTTGCAGTTTTTTTATTTCACAGCTAAAAATTCCATCCCCTTCAATATCCTTAAAGTGTGCTCCTGACATTCTGCTATGAAGCATCATGAGACACTCATCTTGACTGTTGAGAATGTGTAGAGAAATAATTGGATTTCTCTGCTTTAAATAGCTAGCAAACTTAAAGTCTAATCGAATAGATTGACCCGTTGCTGCCTGTTCAATAAGGTTGCGTTCAGAATCTTTAAGGCTTATATCATTAATCACTAATGACCCAGTCCCCTTTCTATCTTTCCTTTTTGAAAGCCCACTTTGAGAATGACTAGCGGATAAATAATGGGTTATCGCCGCTTCCTGAGTTCCCAAAAATGAGGCATTGCCCTCTTGGAGGACCAAGCCTGTCCGACACAACGACTCCACCGCACCCATATTATGACTAACAAAAAGCACGGTCCGTCCTTCACCAGCTACATCTTCCATCTTGCCCAAACACTTCTTCTGAAATTCTGCATCGCCTACAGCCAATACTTCATCGATGATCAAAATCTCAGGTTCAAGATGCGCAGCTACCGAAAAAGCCAATCTTACTTTCATGCCACTACTATAGTGCTTTACAGGTGTGTCAATAAATTTTTCCACACCACTGAAAGCGACAATCTCATCAAACTTTGCATTGATTTCCTTCCTTGTCATACCTAGGATCGTCCCATTCAAAAAGACGTTTTGCCTTCCTGTAAGCTCTGGGTGAAAGCCCGTCCCTACTTCCAATAGAGAGGATACACGGCCATTAATGGTGACTTTTCCTTTCGTAGGATAAGTAATCTTACTTAATACTTTGAGCAGCGTACTTTTACCAGCGCCATTTTTACCTATGATTCCAATCGCTTCACCACGCTTGACCTCAAAGTTTAGCTCTTTGAGTGCCCAGAAATAATCTTCTTCACTTTTTGAAAACCAATGTCCTACTGACTCACGAAAACTTGTGGATTTCTTATGCCCAATCCTATATTGCTTCCAAAGATCCTCTACTTGAATTGCTATCTCACTCATACTAGGTCTGCCATGGTTCGCTCCATGCGCTTAAAGTACCAAATACCTGAAACAAATATCACGACTATCACCGCGATAGAAATATAAGCCATAGGGTGAAGAGGCTCCAAACCAAAAAAGGCATATCGATAGCCCTCTGTTATGGCTGCCATGGGATTTAAGTGATAAAGCATTTGATATTGCTCTGGCACCATGCTTACTGGATAGGCAATGGGTGTAGCGTAGAGACCAAACTGAATCAGAAAAGGCACTACATGTTTGAAATCACGGTACCGTATGGTCAAGGCGCTGAGCCAGATCCCTGTACCCAGAGCGGCCATGACATTAAGCAAGAAAAAGAGCGGTAAAAAGATAATTGTTGCACTAAAAGCAATTTGATAATAGATCATCAATCCTAGCAACATAACCAGCGCAATACCAAAATCAACTAGCGCTACAATCGAGGTGCTCAGCGGTATGATCAGCCTTGGAAAATAAATCTTCTTAATCATGTCTCCTGCGACGATAATAGAAGAACCACTTTGCCCCATGACAAAAGAAAAATAGGTCCAAGCACTCATGCCAGCCAAGGCGAATACTGGATAAGGAATGCTCCCAGTGTCTACTTTGATGGCCCTACCAAAGATGAGCGTGAAAATCAAAAGGGTAGCCACGGGCTGTACTATGGCCCAAGCCAAACCTAAAACAGTTTGGGCATAGCGAACTCTAAGGTCTCGGTAAGCCAGTATGAAGAACAGGTCTTTATAATGGAAGAGCTCTTTAAGATTGAGTTTTCGCGAGGATTCCGGGGTTATGATTGTCTTCATAAATTAAGTCTCCTTCTACTTAAGAGAAAGATGGTCGGCACCAAAAACACAAGCATTGGTATTTTATACCTGACCAGTGAGCCAAAGTTATAGGTAGTAACGCCCACGGCAAAGGAAAAGAGGATCGCAAATACCAGACAAAAGGTAAATAATGGCTGAGAAAGTAAATAGCGCCAATTGCGATAACGAATCAAAAAGGTAATAAACAAAGCCAAAATCACAGTATTCTCTAGTGCTGCCAGTAGCATGACTGGGTTTCGTACTTCCCATATAAATGGCCTGAACATCGTGGTGCCGACTGCAGGTAAAAACTTCCTCGCCAATCCTGCGGAAGAAAAATCATAGTCCCCTAGTGAATAGCCAGAACCTCCATCTCTATTGCTGACGTGATAATTCCACTTGGCAGTCTGCTCTGCGGTATAAAGCACATTGTCGATAGAATACCTCCCTTCAAATTGCCCCAGATAAGAAACCATGGCTAGTGCAGAACCTATTCCCAAAGCAATCAGAAACGGCACTATCAAGATTTTCAATACTGTACTTTTAATCTTCTCTTGATAGCGAATGAAAAACCAAAATCCTAAAGCAGGAACCAAACAGATGAGTATGTAAATCTTAATCACAAATAGCACATATGCCGCAAACAACCCCAGTAAAACACTCGGCAGCAATTTTGCGCCGCCTTTACTAAAATTGAAAACCGCGTAAAATAACCATCCCACGGCTGCCAAAGTGATGGTGTCTTTCAACAACCCTGAACCCCAGAAAAATAAGGACGGAAAAAATAAGATCCCATAGGCCAACTGTCGGGTGTATTTAGGGTAATGATCTACAAACACCACAAATACCATCCACACCCCTGAGAAGCTTATAGCAGCAAAAAGCAAAGCAGTACCTAAATAGGTATGAAAGGTGAAAATATCTAAAAATCCAGCGAGTCGAACTACCGAATAAGAGGCACTATCTCCAAAAGTATAAATACGTGAAGCGAACTGAAAATTATCTGGCGTAAACTCCATAGGACCAAAGATCATTGACAATGCCACCAAAGGGTCTTGTAGAAAAGCCTGATAGATGTAATTACTCCCCAAATGGAAATAAGTAAATGTATCTCCTCCTTCGTAATAGAATTGATAAATCAAGCCAACTGAGATTGCCCCAAAAAATTTTAAAAACAAGGCTGGCATAAAGTATTGCTGTGTTCGAGTGTTCGTGAAATATCCACGAACCCCCAATGCAATCATGGTAAGTATCAGCAAATAGATAGGTGTAACTAATAAATCCTGTAAGGTCACAGATGCTTAACTTTGGCGGATGAAAGTGATGTTTCTTGCTCCCTATCCTTTGGATGCTGCTCCATCGCAGCGCTTCCGATTTGAGCTGTTCCTCAAATCTATCGAAGAAAAGGGTATCGAGTGGGAATTCGAATCTTTTCTCGACGAAAAGGCCTGGCATGCCCTCTACAAAAAGGGGGATTCGGCCCAGAAAGCAGGTTATGTCTTGATGGGGTATTTGAAAAGATTGATCAGGCTTTTCCGTCTAGGAAAATATAACAAAGTCTTTATTCATCGTGAATTGTCACCTTTCGGTCCTCCTGTCTTTGAGTGGGTCGTCGCTAAAGTGCTCCGGAAAAAAATCATATATGACTTTGATGATGCCATCTGGCTAGCAGATCAAGGCCAAGAAACTGTCATTTGGAAAATTCTGAAGTGGAGAAAAAAGGTAAGCTCTATTTGTAAATGGAGCTGCAAAGTCTCAGCAGGTAACGAATATTTGAGGGATTATGCAGCGCAATTCTGCGGTTCTGCTTTCATCATGCCCACTGTGGTGGATACATCTGTACATATTCGGGAAGTGTCTAAGCTTCAACAAGCTCAGCATGACACCCAATCCAGCAAACTTAAACACCTTCAAACCCTAACACCTTCTCAACACGAACACATTAACACATTAACACCTTCCCAACCTGCAATCGGCTGGACCGGCTCTCATTCCACACTTTTTTATCTCAATCCTTTAATTCCAATACTTGAAGAATTGGAGCAAGAAGTTGATTTTGAATTTGTAGTCATAGCCAATAAAGACCCAGAATTGCCATTGAAAAATTATCGTTTTGTCAATTGGCAGAAAGAAACTGAAGCCAGTGATTTGGCGACCATCGACATTGGTTTGATGCCTTTACAAGATGATGAATGGGCTCAGGGGAAATGTGGATTTAAGCTGATCCAATATCTATCATTGGGCATTCCAGCAATTGCTTCTCCTGTTGGTGTCAATAGGCAGATTATCGATGAAGGAGTCAATGGTTTTTTTGCTACCACACCAGAAGAGTGGAAATCTACAATTCTCAAACTTATCAACGATCCTATACTCAGAGAAGAATTTGGAAGGAACGGAAGAAAATTGGTTGTTGATGCCTATTCTAAGACCTCACTAGAGGAAAAATTCTTCTCGTTGCTCAAAGACTAAATGAGGACTTCTCAATCTAAATTTGAAAATATAAACTGTTTCTAAATCATGTTGAGCATGTCGTGGTATAGAACTTTGTAGCCATCTGAGGATTACAGCACATGATTTTAGGCAATTTTTAAGCAATTGAACAATCGAAATTTATCGCTCACAATGACTGCTTGTCATTAAAATTCGCACCTAAAGCATAGGAAAAGCATTCAGAGTGAACTCTCTTTTGATTAGCTTGAAAACAGTTATTAATTGTTACTTTGTATTAAAGAAACAAATTATGGAACAATCACAATTAAGGGAAGAATTGCATAAATACATTGATAAGGCAGATGAACGAATTTTGCGAATAGTTAAAGAATTGTTTCAAACTGATATTGAAGATTATACTTTATCGGGGGAGCCAATGAGTGAGGACACCCTAAAACTTAGAGTTCGAGCGGCAAGAGAGAGAATTGAATCAGGACAGTTTATCAGTCAGGAAGATCTTGAGAGTGAGATTAAAGAATGGTAAAGAAGAAGTTGAGGATCTTATTGGACGATGAAGCAAAAAACGCCTTACGTAATATTTACAACTACATTAAAAAGCGCGAATCAATTGAACGTGCCAAGAAAGTAAGAGACGAAATTGTATACAGTTCCAAATTGCTAAATGATTTCCCCGAAAAGTTTGAAAAAGAACCTGTATTGCGTGATGAACCTAGCAACTTTCGCTATAAAGTGATCTATTGTTATAAAATCATCTATGAGATTACATCGGAAAGTATTTAAATAGTTGATGTTTATCATACGAACAGAGACCCTTCCAATATCAAGAGTCGTTGACATTCGCTGCTTTATTAATAAAGCCTAAAAAAGAACTTTATCCGCTTCTACAAGCAAATCTTGTGAGCAGTAGCTTTCAAGATTTAATGGGAGCCCTCCAAACTGATCCAACGCTTGATTTTGATCTAAGCTCGTTTGAGTAATTAAATAATAACCTTCACAGTCAATCATTCGGGTTAGTTCACTTGCTGAAGCTAATTTTTCATGGGTCTTCTCAAAAGATTTTTCCTCACCAAAGGTGATTAACACTTCAGGGAAATAGTGAGCCACCAATGCCTGCACGCTCACTGCTTTCAACTTAGGCAGCATAATCGTACCACCAAAATCTTCAGACAGCTGCCTAAATATCAACTCATTTGTCTGCTCAATCGTATCTACGAACCGGGTGAGTTGGTCATTGTAGAGGGTGATACTCCTACCCCTTTCTTGCTTTTTGAGCTTATCCAAAATAGAGCCTGGTGAACCAATCAAATTTCCAAACCTCACAACACTAGCTTGTAGCTTTTCTGAATTGGCCTTAAGTACCAATCGCTCTCCTGCTTGCTTGGAGTTGCCATATACAGAGATTGGATCAACGGCCTTATCTGTAGATACAAAAATCAGTTTCTTAACATTATTAGCTTGACATGCTGCTATAACGTGCTCGGCTCCATTGATATTCGTCTTGAAACATTCGCCAGGATTCTCTTCGCAGACACCTACTTGTTTCATGGCAGCAGCATGAATCACTGCTTCTACGCCAGTCATTGCACCCGACAATCGTTCCCTGTCTCGCACATCACCAATGACGAAAGAAACATGGCCCAATAGTTCATTACTTAGCTCAAGTTTGAGGTTGAAATGCTTAAGCTCATCACGGGAATAGACAATGACATGATTCCCTGCAGATGCTAGATTCTTCACCAACGAGCTACCCAAGTAACCTGCTCCTCCAGTGATTAAGATGGTTTTTTTCATTCCCTGAAATATTAATCCTTTTTCCAAATACAACTCCCCGCTAAAGCTCTTTGAGTCGAAGCTTGGCCTCTTTATAAGCAGGGTGTTTTCGATCAGCTACATCCTTTACTTTTTTGTAGTAGGCGATAGCCGCCTTTTTGTCCTCTTCATTTTCGGCAATCCTACCCAAATGGAGCACTGCATAGACATAGTATCCCATATCTGTAGCCTCTGCAGCTTCCCCATACTCCATTGCCAATTCAAAATATTTTTTAGCTACAGGATAGTCGCGCTTGATCTCGCTTATATGACCCATAAAAAAGGAAGCATAGCGTCCCGAATTGTATTCATACCCCACAAAAGCACTATCGATTCTGTTAAGGATTGATTTTGATTCCTTAAAGGCACGGTCATAATCCCCGGACTGATAAAGTAGCCTCGTGTAGAACCGATGAAAATAGGCGTTATCAGGAAAAGTCTTGTGTAGATATCCACTCAACTGTAGGGATCCCTCAATATCATTTTCCTCGTAATAAGAGATGCGCATCAAATAATATTGCGCTTCTGTTCGAGTGTAGAAAGCATTACGTGCTACTTCTTTTAGTTGCTGAAT
The DNA here is from genome assembly GCA_964351625.1 of uncultured Marinoscillum sp. GTDB lineage: Bacteria > Bacteroidota > Bacteroidia > Cytophagales > Cyclobacteriaceae > Marinoscillum. Next base: position 27,201 of record CAYGOV010000026.1, on the reverse strand, counting down.
ACCAAGCTCCTTATCTCCATCTGGGAAAATGGCCATGATAGGTTTCAAAAATGGGTAATTCTCAGGTACCCATTCTGCATAGTAATTGAACAAAGCATCTCCAAAAAGCAACTCAGGACTTAGGCTACCAAAACCCTTGCATTCTTCCAGATAGTTCAGTGCATTTTTCCCTGCTCTCGCTGCTTTAGTCCAGTCATGCCTTTCAGAATGCAAGCGCCCCACGAACGCATAAGTAGCAGCAAGCATAAAGGCACCCTCTACTTTATCGTACTCCTTATATAAGCGCTCCGCCAGATACCTTGAGGTGTCCATATAGGCATAAAAGGTAGCGTCGTATTGTTCATTATTAAAATTGGGAAGAATCCTCCACCAATAATTCAGACCCATCAAAAAATAAGGAAGTGGATGCCAACCATGGGTTCTTTTGAGATAGTTAAAATGAGACATGGACCGCTCAAATTTAAAGTTGTACATGTCATTGATCGCTTGCGTAGACTCCATTTGTATGAAAGGGTCAGCAAGCAGTGAATAAGTAGTATCCTTAGGTACTTCCTTATATCCCTGTGTCCAAGCAGGCTGCAATGCAAAAATGAGAACGAATAACCCTAGGTATTTTTTCATGGTATCGATTGGTTCTTTGCCAGTTAGGCAAGTATTGTTCCAAACCCAATCAGTAATTTGAATATTACTGCGAAATTAGCATCAATGAATTGGTTATATAAGTTTAAAGAGCGTTTTCTGCAAGATTGGTTCAGCCTCAATTCCTTCGCGTTTTTTGCGGTGATTTGTCTGCTATACTTAGCAATGTTTATTTTGAAAAAAATGTTCATTCTTGAGAACATTGCTGCCTTTGAAGTACTGCAAGACAGAGGTGAAATGTGGGTAATGAATCTGTTCTTCGCGCTACAGAATTTTAGTATACCGCTTTTTTTAGCTTGGAAATTCACCTTAACCGCTTTCATGCTTTGGGTGGGTTGTTTTTTATTCGGCTATCGAATTTACTTTAGAGATCTATGGAAGATGGTCATGATCATGGAGCTGGTTTTCATCCTCCCGGAGCTTTTTAAAATATTCTATTTCATGTTTTGGGAAACAGACCCTACCTATCATGATTATGTGGCTTTTTACCCTTTAAGCCTTATCAATTTCGTGGACTACACCAATGTAAATCCTGCCTTTATATATCCATTGAAAAGCCTTAATCTCTTTGAAGTGCTCTATGCACTAATGCTGACATTGGGCATTTTCTCATTGAGCGGCAAGAAATCCAACTATGCTCTACGAATCATCCTCATATCTTATGTAGGCGTTTACCTTCTTTGGTTGGTCTATTACACTATAGTTTATAAATAGACCGAAAAGAATCATTAAATCTTGCGATCAGTCACAGTATGTTTGGCCAGTATGGCGGTTTTGTATTTCTTGACCTCTTTTGACTTTTTGACTTTATAAAGTATATCGCTGGCCCGTTTAGTTGATTGCTTTAAATCTACAATTGGCCAGGGATAATCCTTCCCAAGTCTTACGTTATTAAAAACCTGATCCATTTCTGTCATCTTCCAAGGTTCATGGATCAACCCCACTGGCAAGCTAGCGAGCTCAGGAACCCATTTTTTGACAAAAACTCCCTCTGGATCTTTTTCAACCGATTGCTTCACAGGGTTATAGATCCTGATCGTATTGATCCCAGTGACGCCAGCTTGCATCTGAAATTGGGGATAATGTATGCCCGGCTCATAATCTAAAAACTGCTGTGCCAGATGATGAGCGCCTGCCTGCCATGGTTGCCAAAGGTGATGGGTCAAAAAAGAGACGAGCATTGCCCTCATTCGAAAATTCAGATAACCTGTGGCAGTCACGCATCGCATACAGGCATCCACCAATGGATACCCGGTTTGGCCTGTTTTCCATGCCTCTAAAAGTGCTTGATCAGTTTCTTTTCTTATATCATCATATCCTGGGTTTAAGTTTTGGAATTCATAACCCTCTTCCGTTTCAAACTTCTGAATGAAATGACAATGCCACCTCAGCCTAGATGCAAAAGCAGATAAATTTCGCTTATTCCCATGTGCTCTGGCAGATATAGTCGCCTGATAAACCTGTCGAATACTGAGATTGCCCCATGCCAAATAGGGACTAAGACGGCTACAACTCTTGCGGCTCTCATAGGGTCGGGAAATATGTGCATTGTAATTGGATGAGCGCTTATCAAGAAACCCTTCGAGATATCGCTGGGCAAAACGCTCGCCACCTGGCTGGAAAATGTGATCTGAATTTAGGATACTCTCAGAAAGCTTGGAAGTTTGAAATTCACTATTGAGCCTTTCTTCAAGTTTTAAAAAAATATCAGACCGCCAAGTGCATTCGAATATGGGCTGAGTCATAGTTTCATACCAAGACTTCAGCCAAGTTTTTCTATTCCGAATGGTACGCTGAACTCCATTATTTTGGTATTCTCTCCACTTGATATTTTCTTTCTTAAAGAGTTTTGCGAGCTCTTTGTCACGAGCATAGGTCAATGCAGTGCCAGTTTCTTGATATGAAAAGACATTGGAAATATTCTGTCCATCTAATAAAATCTCCGAAAAGATATCTATCGCCTCACCCACAAGAACATTAAGTTGGCCTTGGAACCGTTCATCCATATCCAAAAGCGATTGCCAAACAAATCTCCAATGACGGTCACTAGAGTCAGGTGCACTCATCAAGGATGGCTCGAAAATAAAAAGTAGTAAAACCCTATTTCCAGATTGGAGAGCACGATAAAGTGGTTCATGGTCTTGAGTACGTAAATTTCTTTTGAACCAAACAATGCTTATCGGGTCTCCCTTCATTGCTTCAAAAAACCGTCATGGTATGACTTTGTTATACAATCCCAACGATTTTAGTTTAGATAATTAGTCCATGAGGCATTTAGGATATTGCTTTTTGAAGTACCCTAATCTTATTTCAAACGTAGTTAAAGGATGTTGTAAAAGCTTGATATTCAGCACTCGTAGATTAATTAATGTTAAAAAAAGAAGGGATCGGTTCATAGTCGCGATTCACTCCTCGCTATATTCCTCATTATTGCTAATTTCGCCACGTTGACATTAAAGAACCACAATGGGATATCAAAAGATTAACGTAATAGCCGGTTGGGCTACATTCATAATATCAATGGTCGTTTACACAATGACTATTGAGCCTACCGCAAGTTTTTGGGATTGTGGTGAATTTATCGCCTGCTCATATAAGTTAGAAGTACCACATCCTCCGGGGGCACCTTTCTTCTTATTGGTTGGACGACTTTTCTCTATGCTCGCGCTAGGAGATGTTACTCAAGTGGCCTATTGGATCAATATGCTCAGCGTATTGAGTAGTGCATTTTCTATCCTATTCTTATTTTGGTCGATCACGCATTTAGTGAAGCGTGTGTTGAAAATCAAAAAAGGCGAAGAAACCATGGAGCAGACCATTCTCATCATGGGGGCTGGTTTGGTAGGTGCATTATCATGTACTTTTTCTGATTCATTTTGGTTCAGCGCGGTTGAGGCAGAAGTCTATGGAATGTCAGCGTTTTTCACTGCGTTTGTTTTTTGGGCGATCCTCAAATGGGAAAACATCGAAGATGATTCGGATGGTAATAAATGGTTGATTTTAATTGCCTATACGATGGGACTTTCCATAGGTGTTCACTTACTCAACTTGGTAACCATACCTGCGATGGGCTTGATCATCTACTTTAAGAAATATGAGACCATTACCAAAAAAGGAATCTTCCTGACCCTAGCTGCAGCTGGTGCTGCCATACTTATCGTTATGCTCGGCGTGATACCAGGACTTCCATCAGTGGCTGGTAGCTTAGAGATCTTCTTTGTGAATGGCCTTGGTTTGCCATTTGGATCAGGTGTTATCTTCTTTAGTGTGGCGTTTCTTGGAGCCTTGGTTTATGGTATTTACTACTCCATCCAAAAGCAAAAACTCACCCTCAATACGGTGCTTCTGTGCTTTACTTTCATTTTGATCGGTTACTCGTCTTACACGATCGTTTTGATTCGCAGTACTTACAATCCACCAATAGATGAAAACAATCCTGAGGATGTACTTTCTTTTGTGAGTTATTTGAAGCGTGAGCAATACGGAAGCAGACCATTATTTAAAGGGCAGTATTACACTGCCGAACTTATAGATCAAGTACAGGGGAGCCCTACTTACGTTAAAGGCAAAGAAAAATATGAGATCAAAGACTATAGCTTGGAGCAAGTCTACGATCCAAAGCATAGTACCATTTTGCCTAGGATGTATAGCAATGCTCCTCAGCATGTAACTAGATATCAGGAAATCACAGGTCTTCAACCTGGCGAAAAACCGAGTTTCTCAGACAACATCTATTTTATGGTGACCCATCAGATAGGAACCATGTACATGCGCTACTTCCTTTGGAATTTCGCAGGTAGGGCTTCTGATATTCAAGATGCCTCTTGGGTGGGACTCAATGGTGCTTTTGACAATGACCTTCCAGAAGCTTTGGCTAACAACAAGGGAAGAAACATCTACTATGCTCTACCTCTCCTGCTTGGCCTGTTAGGTGTTTTCATTCAATACAAAAAGGATAAAAAGTACTTTTCAGTCACGCTCCTATTGTTCATTCTTACTGGGGTTGCCTTGGTACTTTACCTCAATTCACCTCCTATTGAGCCTCGTGAGCGAGATTATATCTACTCGGGATCTTATTACGTATTTGCCATTTGGATAGGGTTCGGTGTGCTGGCTATTTATGATTTGCTTGGCGCAATCATCAAGAATGCTAAAGTACTTGCTGTTGCTTCTATAATCTTAGCACTTACAATTCCAGCTGTAATGGCAAAAGAAAACTGGGATGATCACGACAGATCTGATAGATATTTCTCGGTAGATGCCGCTAAAAACTACCTTGATTCTTGTGCTCCGAATGCCATCCTCTTCACAGGCGGTGATAATGACACTTTCCCTCTGTGGTATGTTCAGGAAGTGGAAGGCTATCGTACAGATGTTCGTGTAGTCGTATTGAGCTACTTCAATACGGACTGGTACATCGCGCAAATGATGCGAGATGCATATGAGTCGGAACCACTTCCTTTTAGCCTCACGCTTGACAATTACAAGCAAGGTGGTTTGAACGACTACTTGCCTGTATATGAAAATCCAAGTGTAAAAGGAGCTATCAACGCTGCACGTTTCTTGGATTTAGTTAAGAAAGAAAATAAGGCAATACAGGTCCCTTTGAGTACTGGCTCCTATTACAACTCAATCCCGGCTAGGGATATGTTTGTGAATGTTGATCGAGATCAAATCATAAAAATGGATGTTGTGCCTGATCATTTAAAAGGGCGTATCACAGATAAAGTCTCTTGGTCAGTTAAAGGTAGAGGACTGCAGAAAAATGATTTAGCAGTAATTGACCTAGTTACAAATGCAAATTGGGAACGCCCGATTTACTTCAACACCACTTCGATGAATTCATTGAACATAGACTTAAAACCTTATGTGGTTCAAGAGGGAATCGCTTATCGTCTTTTGCCAGTGAAAAATCCAAATGCTCAGGACTTTCAAGTCAATCATGATGTGATGTATGACAACCTAATGGAGAAATATCATTGGAGAGAGTTAGATAATGCTGATGTCTATTATTCTGAGGACTATAGGAACTTTTGTCTGAACCATCGCTCTGCATTTAATATTCTAGCATTGGCACTGATGGAAGTAGATGAGTACGAAAAAGCCCGTGAAGTTCTAGTGCGTTGCCTTGAAGTTATGCCAAATGAATCAATTCCGTTCGATTACTTCAGCGTACAGCAAGTAGGATTGCTTTTAGAAGTCGGAGAAAATGACTTGGCAGACTATGTAGCCGAAACTGCGTCGAAGGATGCTGTAGAAATGCTTGATTACTACATCGAGCGTGGAATATATAGTCGTAACGAAATCCAGCAAAAATTGCTTTCATTGAACGCCATCACCCGAGCTTACAGAGCAAATCGCCTCAACGAACAAGCAACGAAGTACGAGGAAATGTTCAATCGCTATTACAGATCGTTTCAGAATCAATAATATAGACGAGCGTTAATCAAATAAGCCCAGCCATCTTACGATGGCTGGGCTTATTTTTTGTTTTGAGTTAGCGGAAATCGCTTCTAATCGTAAGGCTGTTATATGGATTTGAAATACTGAGCCCCTAATCTGCTATTGCGAAATGCATTGATAATTAATGTTGTGATATTGAAAAACGCAAAGGCATAAAATAAGTATCAATATTGAACCCTAGAAATTGAAGAAAGAAAGGGAAATTTATTTTTTAAGGAATCTGTAAGCCTTTTTGAAGCGGGTGACTTCATCTTTCACTACTAAGAAGTAATAACCAGTAGCGAAATCTTTTACTTGAACTCTGTATTTGCCATTGCCCATATCTTCTGGTTTGATAGCTATCTCAGTACCAATGATACTGTGCATTTCAAACTTGGCATTGCTAAGTGTAGAGTTATCAATCTCAACAATAAGGTATTCCACCGCTGGGTTTGGGTAGATCTCAATCTTATTAGTAGAATTCAAGTGCTGATCATAGAAGTTATTTTCCGCAGACAAAGTGCTTTGTGCCTTCGTCTGAGCCATACTCCCAAATGAGAGAAGAGCGAGGAACGATACTATGATGAGTTTATTGTACATGATATCATACAAAGTACGCAAAAAAAATACCAAAGTTTTGCGCTTCTAGAGATTATTTGAAGATTAACTCTGTGATTGTACCTTTTTTAACCTCCTTTCACATTACTCATATCAAGAAAAGCACTTGATAAATAAAAAACAAGGTCACTTGCTATCATCGAAATGTGGCCTTTATGCTGGGCAGCAAAATCCCCTGCGCTACCGTGAATATATACTCCGGTCCTCAAAGCTTCAAATGGACTTAGTCCTTGAGAAAGTAGAGACCCTATAATTCCTGTGAGAACATCCCCACTGCCTCCAGTAGCCATACCTGGATTTCCTGTAGGATTGAAATAGATGTTGCCATGTGAATCACAAACTGCAGAAAACGCTCCCTTCAATACTAAATTAACCTTTTGCTTGATGCAAAAATCTCGAAGCAACACAAGCTTTTCAAAATCGTTTTTCCAATCTCCAACTAACCTACGAAATTCACCTGGGTGTGGCGTTAGTATACTTTCGAATGGTAGTAAATCAATCAATTCTCGATTTTCAGAAATGATATTAATCGCATCAGCATCCAGCACAAGCGGACATTTTGCTTCACTAAGTAGCTGCCGCAACAATTGAACTGCCTCCTTAGAAGTTCCAATACCAGGACCAATAGCTATTGCCTTATAGGATTCAATATTAGGGAGTCTTGATATAAGATCACCTGAAGGATCTGGATTATACATTGCTTCTGGCAATCCAACCTGAAGAATATTCAAGCCACAGCCTGGTCCATGCACTGTCAATAAGCCACAACCAGCCCAATTCGCGGCACGTGCTGCAAGTAGCGCAGCCCCCATTTTTCCTTTGCTCCCAGCCATTAAAAGTAGATGCCCTGCCTTTCCCTTGTGATCAAAACGACCTCTTTTAGGAATTACAATATCCCGTTCTTCGGTCAAGAACTTTTGGAAATCCTGACTATCAAAACAATCAATATTTAATCCAATATCTACCAAATGCCATTCGCCAACATATTGGTGAAGTGATGGCTGCATAAGAGCCAATTTTGGAAATTGGAATGAAATAGTGTGATTCGCTCTAACGATTATTTCGGAATCCATTGGCTGATCCATCATTAATCCAGAGGGCATATCAACTGAACAAACTTGGCTCCCGCTAGTGTTTATTTTTTGAACGACAACAGCTGCGATACCTGTGATTTTTCGATTCAGACCTGATCCAAAAAACGCATCAATTATCACGGCATCAAAAGAAAAATCTGGAATCGAATTGGCCTCCTTAATATGATTGATTTCTAACTTTTGAACTAACCGTGAATAATTGACCTGAAAGTCTTCACTGGCCCGCTCTAAATCTCCAATAAAAAACAACTTGATTTGATAGTCCTGCTCAGCTAAAATCCTTGCGATAGCCAATCCGTCACCACCATTGTTACCAGTACCACAAACCACATAAATTAATGTTGAATTTGGATAAAGCTTGGCGAATTGTTTGGAAAAAGCTTGAGATGCCCTTTCCATCAAATCAATAGAAGCCACAGGCTCAGTGGCTATGGTATGTGCATCAGCTTTTTTTATTTGGTCAGAATTGAGAAATGGTATCATCTAACTCCAAGGTAAGGGAAAACAGTCGTAACTCCTGTTCAGCGATCCACTTCCCCCATTACAAAATCAATAGATCCTACAATTGCTATGAGGTCAGCAAGCATATATCCACGACTGATTTCTGGAAGTACTGATAGGTTTGAAAAACAACATGACCGGGCTTTGCAGCGAAGCGCTGTATCATTTCTGCCATCCGTTCGGAAAAAGAAACCTAGTTCTCCTTTAGGATTTTCAGCACGTACATACAAATCTTGGGCTTTGGGTCTGATTTTCTTAGGCACCAACTCTCTTGGGTCAAAGGACTGAGTTCGTTTGTGTTCACCAGTTAGCCTTTGCAAGCATTGTTCGATGATACCTACAGATTCATGACATTCTCTGTAACGCACCCATGTTCTGTCCCAGCAGTCCCCTAATTCTCCAACTTCTCCTTTGCCCACAGGCACATCAAAATCCAACTCAGGATATACGCTATAGCCATCTACTTTTCGCAAATCATAGTTTAGTCCCGATGCGCGAAGCATAGGCCCTGTAACGCCATAATTTATCGCAAGATCCATAGGGAGTACCCCCACTTTTGCCGTGCGGTCAACATATATTTTATTGTTTATAAGAAGATTTTCAAGATCAATAAGCTTTGGCTTGAGGTAATTAACAAATGAGGCACAACGTTCTTCAAATCCTACCGGCAAATCATAAAATAAGCCACCAATCCAAATATAGTTGTAGAGCATTCTTGCTCCAGAAAGCCACTCTAGTAGGCGCTGAATATGCTCCCGATCACGCATCATCCACAAGAAAGGCGTCACTGCGCCAATGTCCATGGCATACGTACCAATCGCCACAAAATGTGAGGCTATTCGGTTAAGCTCAGCTACCAAAACACGTATATACTCAACTCGTTTAGGAATCTGCTCTGTAATACCCAACATTTTCTCAACACCCATCGCATAGGCATGTTCTGAGTTCATCGCCGCTACGTAATCCAATCTATCCACATAAGGTATTACTTGATTGAAGGGGACAGATTGCGCGTGCTTCTCAAAACAGCGATGCAAATAGCCCAAATGCGGCACGACATCTTTCACAATTTCTCCATCGCTGATCACTTCCAACCTCAAAACTCCATGCGTAGATGGATGCTGCGGACCAAGATTGATCAACATTTCCTCTTTTTTCAGACCTTCTTTGGTATAAAAAGTAGGTTCTGAATTGCTGAGATGATCAGGGTGATATGTGTATTGTATTGACACTTCTTAATTGAAAATGGATAATTGAGAGTTGAAAATTATTTATTCATTCTGGAGGTTTTAATTATGGAGACTAAAAGTTTTTTAAGTTCTTCGGATTGCTCTAAAAGATAACTTACGTCAATTTCAAACCTTTTGGAATCTCTAATCAAGCGTAACCAATAATGAGTTTCGTGTGCTTCCTTATTTGCGATGGACAATTTATGGATAAAATCAGGTTTGGATTCCGCTTGCTGTGCTTCTTCAGCAAGTGCCCCTATTGCAGTGCCACTCCGTATTAACTGCTTTGTAAGTATATACTCCTTATACTCATCCTGCATTTGGAAGCACAACTCCACAATCTTCAATGAAAACAAATATGATTTCTCGAGAAGCGGATTCTTTCTATTTTCCATTCTCAATTTTCAATTTTTCATTATCATCTCGGTCATAAACCACAGTCATCCCATGGTACTTGTCTTGTTCCACATAGTCCTTTTGCAGCGGATGACCTACCCAGTCATTTGGCAAAAGAATTCGACGCAAATCAGGGTGATTATTGAATTGAATGCCGAACAAATCAAACACCTCGCGCTCATGCCAATTTGCTGTACGCCAGATATCTGAAACAGAGTCTATCGTCGGATTCTCTCGTGGCAAAGTCACTTTGACCATTAAAGCAAAATTCTTCGGAATACTGTAAAGGTTATAGACGACTTCCATTGTGCCATCTTCCGCGCCATTATCAATTGCTGTAAGGCAAGAAAGCGAATCAAAATAGGTCTGCTCATTAGCATGCAAAAAAGCCAAAACTTCATGCACATTAGCCAGATCGATAATTAAAGCTTTGGGTGTAGATACAAAGTCTTCACCTAAAATCGCTTTTGAGAATTTAGAATTGATCAAAGAAGTTATTTCTGCTATTTCCATCAGACAATCTCTGCCTTTTTATTACTCAAATACTTTTTCAACGCCTCAGGCTCCATCAAAGACTCTCCTCTGATTTTTTCCTGCAGCTTCATGAAACCCCCGATCAATGCCTCAGGACGTGGTGGACAACCGGGCACATATACATCTACAGGTATGATTTTATCAACACCTTTCACCACATGATAGCCATGCTCCCAATAAGGCCCACCACAATTGGCACAGCTACCCATGGAGATGACATAGCGTGGCTCTGCCATTTGCTCATAAAGCCTTCTTACACGGTCTGCCATTTTGAAAGTAACTGTCCCTGCGACAATCATCACATCAGACTGTCGAGGTGAAGCACGCGGCAATACGCCAAATCTGTCCATATCATACCCAGAAGTATAGGCACCCATCATTTCTATAGCGCAGCAAGCAAGTCCAAAACCCATTGGCCAAAGACTGCTAAGTCTGGCCCAGTTTAGCAGGTCATCTGCCTTGGTGACAATGATGCCACCATGACCAAATTTCTGATCAAGAAGTCCCATTGCTAGATTTATCGTTAGTTCCGCCCTGAAGATGTGTATAGGCCGAAGCTGGTATTTTCGAAATGTAATCTGATGCTTTTGGTGTAGGCTTGGCCCAGTCCAGCATGCCGTTGGCCCAAACATAAATCAACCCCAAGAGTAAAATCCCAATAAAGATGAAAGTTTCCACCAAAGAAAAAACACCCCAAAGACCATCAGTCTGTGCATTCATTTGCTCATCTGCAAATACTGTGGCCCAAGGAAATAGAAAGACCATTTCCGTTTCGAACAGAAGGAAAATTAAAGCAATAACATAAAACCGAATATTGAATACACCCCAAGCTGAGCCAGTCGGATCTTCCCCAGATTCGTAGGTCGTAAGTTTTTCAGTATTTGGACGATTTGGGCGGAGTAGCTTTCCTGTAAAAAGGGTGATTAACACAAAAGCTAAACCACCAACAATGAAAAGCAACGCTATACCAAATCCGGAGATTTCAATCATAGTGGAAAATTACACAATGATTAGAATTTTAGGGGGTCAAAGTGTTTGAAGTGTCCGTTGAGAATGATTTTTTCTTTGGCTTTCTCGGCCCTTTCCAAAGCTGGTATCAAGTTTTCCAGATGTTTTAAGATAAATAATTGGCGAGCGTGCTCTGAATTCATCTTTATTAATTCATACTCCTCTTCCAGCTTCAAACCGATCTTATGAATCAAATCATAAATACCCGGATTTTTAATATGCGCGACTTCATCTCCCATCTGCAGCCAATCAAAAAGCGCAAAGCAATTATCTAGTACCTCTGTGGCCAAATCTGGATCTTGATCATCGATATGATCAATCATGGAAACTTTACCACCTGCATAAAGACGACCATTCCAAGGGTTCTCAAAATCAACAAGCACAAAAGATTTTATGCCTTTGGTCTTGATATCCATACGGCCATCATCATAAATCTGAGACACCTCATCTATGGCCACTTCTGTACCATATTCCAGCTTTCCATGCACATGAGTAGGGATCCCGAAATTGGTTTTCATTTGCAAACAGTCATTGATCAACTGCCTATATCGAGGTTCGAATATGTGCAGGTTGAGCGATTCTCCAGGGAATGCAACTAAGTTTAGAGGAAAAAGAGGAAGCTCTTTTAGCATAGAATAATGGCGGATTGTGCTGCTAGAAATGTTTAACTTCCTAGATGATATAAAGTTTGAATGCGCACAAAAGTTAAAACCAACAAAGTAAAAATAAATCAGGGACGTGTGTTGCCTTGGCAGTTCAGATTTCTTGGCTCAGTCGTTATCTTAAGTTTCATGTTTTTCGCATTGACAAATTTCGGCGAGATGACAGCCATCGTTTGTTGTATTGGCTTGTCTATGCTAGTGCCTGTCTTGTGGTCAAACTATTACATCTTGGTAATTGATCCGAAGCAAATGGAAATTTCTGAAATCATCCTAGTTGCAGGTTTCCAAAAGAGATCGACTAAACCACTCGGTGAAATTTCACACATTTTTGTAAATGCAGTTGCATATGAGCAAAGAATGGCTAGCCTTAGCAACCGAGTGCATACAAGAAAACTAAAGCAGTATAAGGCCTTTTTGAAGACCACATCCGGTGAAAAGTTCTTTCTACTAAGTGCTACAGATCTAGAATCAATGTCAAATAAACTAGCCCCGATTCGCAAAAAACTCAACTGCGAAGTAATTAACAACTACGAGTTGGAATGAGAGCAACGATCAGTCTGAAGTAACGACCGGAAAGTCTCCCGGCATTCCCCACTCAGCCCAAGAGCCATCATAAACTGAGAGTCGGTTATAACCTACCCTATGTGCACCAAGTGCCAAAATGCAAGCTGTCAATCCAGACCCGCAAGAAAAGATTAACTCCTCGGCATTATGAGTGATTTCATCAAATTTGTCTTGAAGTGCTTCTATTGGCAAAAGATGTCCATCAGCTAAGATGCTTGGAAAAGGTAGATTTTTTGATTTTAGAATATGGCCGCCGCGCAAGCCCGCTCTTGGCTCTGGCTCCTTTGCATAAAAACGTCCAGAAGAGCGCGCATCTATGACTAGAGATTTTGGATTTTCAATGCTAGACAAGACTTCATTCGCAGAATGGAAAAAACTTGAATTCAGCTTTCCAATAAAATTACCAAGAGGGTAATCCCTATTTACTTTTTGTGGCTCGACTGGATATTTGTTTTGCCAAGCTGGCAGTCCTCCATCCAAAACCGCAATATTTTCATGACCCATCGCACGAAACATCCACCAGATTCTAGGACTTGAGTAAATACCTAAGTTGTCATAGACGACTATCGCAGAATCTTGATTAATCCCAAGTTTCTGAGCAGCAGCATTGAAATGTGCCTCAGTTGGCATCATGTGCGGGAGATTGGAATCAGGTAAAGAAAAGTCCCCATCTAGGTCAAAAAAACGTGACCCAGCTATTTGAAATCTATCTTGAGTTGGATCTGCCTTTTTACCTACGGCTGCTATGCTAGCATCCAAAACAATAAGATCAGAACTACCGAGGTGCTCATGGAGCCACTCAGTAGTTACTAGTCCTTCGAATTTTCTTAGGTCCACTTATGCTTTTAGGCTTTCCAAGATCGCATTGAATGTAGCACTCGGACGCATTGCCTGGCCAGTGAGTTTATCGTTTGGCTTGTAATATCCTCCCATATCTACTGGGCTTCCTTGAGCATCTATGAGCTCTTGATTGATTACGGCTTCTTTTTCTTTCAGGGCTTTCGCAACTTCTGTGAAAGTGGCTTTCAATGCTGCGTCCTTATCCTGTGCAGCTAATTCGTCTGCCCAATACATTGCCAAATAGAAGTGACTGCCTCTGTTGTCTATTTCCTTGACCTTACGTGATGGCGATTTATTTTCCAAAAGGAATGTGCTATTCGCAGCGTCCAATGTATCAGCCAAAACTTGAGCTCGAGGATTGCTATTCACTTGACTGAAGTGCTCCAAAGAAGCAGCCAAAGCCAAAAACTCTCCCAAAGAATCCCAACGCAAGTGATTCTCTTCTGCAAACTGCTCTACGTGCTTGGGTGCGGAACCACCAGCTCCAGTCTCGAAAAGTCCTCCTCCATTCATCAAAGGCACTATCGATAGCATTTTCGCACTAGTTCCTACTTCCAAAATCGGGAATAAATCAGTTAAATAATCTCGAAGCACGTTTCCAGTAACAGAGATGGTATCCAAGCCTCTTCTCAATCGCTCAGCTGTAAAGTTCGTTGCTTCTATAGGTGCCATGATATGTAGCTCTAGGCCTGTAGTATCATGGTCTTTCAAATAGGCATTTACTTTCTTGATCAATTCTCTATCATGAGCACGCGCATCATCCAACCAGAAAATCGCTGGTGTTTTGGATAGTCTAGCGCGATTCACTGCAAGCTTTACCCAATCCTGAATTGGGGCATCTTTCACCTGACACATTCTCCAGATATCCCCTGCAGCTACGTCATGGGATAACACTATCTCACCCGCTCCATTTACAACTTGAACTTTACCCGCTGAAGCTATTTCAAACGTTTTGTCATGCGATCCATACTCCTCTGCCTTCTGCGCCATAAGACCAACATTCGGCACACTGCCCATTGTAGTTGGGTCAAATGCGCCATGTGTTTTACAGTCATCTATGATCGCTGCATATACACCAGCGTAGGATCTATCTGGAATTACAAATTTTGTGTCCTTAGCTTTTCCATCCGGTCCCCACATTTTCCCTGAAGTACGAATAGCTGCCGGCATAGAAGCATCTATGATGACATCACTCGGCACATATAAGTTGGTAATTCCTTTGTCAGAATTAACCATGGCAAGTTCTGGGCTACTTGCATAGCAAGCCAAGATATCCGCGTGAATACTTTTCTGAGTATCTGAATCTAAGCTCTCAATCTTACTCAGTAAGTCCGCAAAACCATTATTTGGATTCACTCCAATGGATTTAAACTGAGCTGAATATTTTTCAAAAAGACTGTCAAAGAATACAGACACGGCATGACCAAATATGATTGGATCAGAGATCTTCATCATAGTGGCTTTCAAATGCACTGAGAAAAGGACATCCTCCTCTCTAGCAGCAGCCACTTCTTTGGCTAAAAACGATCTCAATTCGCCTGCACTTAAAACAGCTGCATCTATGATCTCTTTATCTAGAAGATTAAGCTTTTCTTTTAAGACTGTAATACTTCCATCCTTCGCCACATGCTCTATTCTTATGCTATCAGCTCCTGTCAAAGTCACAGATTTTTCACTTCCGTAAAAATCTCCTGAACCCATAGATGCCACATGTGATTTTGAATCTTTGCTCCAAGCGCCCATACTATGTGGATTTGCTCTTGCGTATTCTTTCACCGCTTTAGGTGCACGTCTGTCAGAGTTACCTTCACGTAAAACTGGGTTTACAGCACTCCCTTTTATTTTATCATACTTGGCTTGTACGTTTTTCTCCTCCTCATTTTTTGGCGAAGTTGGATAGTCAGGAAGCTTATACCCTTTGCTTTGCAATTCTTTGATCGCCTCATTAAGCTGAGGTACAGAAGCACTGATGTTTGGCAACTTGATGATATTGGCTTCTGGTGTAGTCGCCAGCTTGCCCAACTCTGCCAAGTCATCACTCACTTTCTGATCATCCGTCAAATATTCAGGAAAGACAGAAATGATTCTTGCAGCAAGCGAGATATCTCTTGTTTCCACTTCTATGCCTGCCTGCGCAGAAAACGCTTGAACAATCGGGAGTAATGAATAGGTAGCTAGTGCTGGAGCCTCGTCCGTGATCGTGTAAAGAATAGTGCCTTTAGTTGCCATGTATGATTATGTTTCTAGTTTTTAAATTGATCAACAAGAATTAATAACTCTCCTTTTCATTCGGAAAGTCACTTGATCTAATGTCTTTTATATAATTGGTTGTTGCTTCACCGATAATTTTATTCAAATCAGCATATTGACGAAGAAATCGAGGTTTGAAATCTTGCGTAATTCCAAGCATGTCATTTACCACCAATACTTGTCCGTCTACTTCAGCGCCAGCACCAATTCCAATCACTGGAATTTGAACCGATTTTGCTACCTCAGCAGCTAAAGAAGCGGGAATTTTTTCCACAACTATCCCGAAGCATCCAACTTCTTCTAGAAGTTTTGCGTCAGCTTTTAGCTTAGCTGCTTCTTCAGTCTCTTTGGCTCTGACCGAATAGGTGCCAAATTTATAAATGGATTGTGGTGTCAAGCCCAAATGCCCCATCACCGGGATACCTGCAGAAAGCACTCTTACCACACTTTCCTTAATCTCTAGACCACCTTCCATCTTCACAGCGTGTGCGCCAGATTCTTTCATGATCCTAATGCTCGATCTGAGCGCTTCTGAAGAGTTACCTTGGTAGCTACCAAATGGCACATCCACCACTACAAATGCTCTTTTGACAGCTTTTACCACTGAAGTAGCATGCCAGATCATATGATCTAGCGTAATTGGCAATGTTGTTTCATTCCCTGCCATCACATTAGATGCTGAGTCCCCTACAAGTATCACATCTATACCAGAAGCATCCAGAATACGGGCCATTGAGTAATCATATGCTGTGAGCATCGCAATCTTTTCGCCACTAGCTTTCATCTCCTGAAGGCGATGAGTGGTAATCTTATCAAATTGTCCTTTGGCCGTGCTCATATGCAGGTGAGTTTGTCGTTTTTCTGAGGTTATTTAACGGGGAGACGCAAATTAGTCAAAACATCAGTCTTACTGAAAATACAGCACTCACTTCCACTTAATATTACAGCCCATACTTGGGTTTTGATTTTCAGAAAGGGGTATGCCTTCTACAAGATCTTCAAGAGCACCTCGTAAGTCGGCACCATCATTTGGCATTTCATTGCCCGGTGTGCTGGCATCCATCCTTCCCCGATACACGCAAGAATCATTCTCATCAAAGACGAAAAAATCTGGTGTGCATTCCGCTCCATATGCCTTTGCAACAGACTGATCTTGATCAAATAAATAAGGGAAGTTAAATCCGACCTCCTCGGCTTGAGTTTTCATAAAGACAGGAGCATCCTGTGGGTAGTTCACTATATCATTGGATGAAATGGCAATAAAAGAAATTCCTAAATCCTCATAGTGATCGGCAATATCCGCAATCTCATCTTGCACGTGAATTACATAGGGGCAATGCACACAAATAAACATGATGACTGTTCCCTTCGCTCCTAGTGCTCCTGAGAGTTTTATTTGCTTGCTTGTACGGACATCTGTCAAATTGAAATTTGGAGCTTTAGTGCCGAGTGGCATCATACTAGAAGCTGTAAGAGACATTTTTACTATGCTTTAAGCTGAAAATTGGATTATCTTGAACCAT
This sequence comes from uncultured Marinoscillum sp., assembly GCA_964351625.1. Classification (GTDB taxonomy): domain Bacteria; phylum Bacteroidota; class Bacteroidia; order Cytophagales; family Cyclobacteriaceae; genus Marinoscillum. The sequence continues at coordinate 9,901 of CAYGOV010000026.1, read as the reverse complement.
AATTAAGCAATAGAATCCTATTGCTTAATCAGACGATTTGAAAATCAGATATTAGGAGTTTTAAGTCTAAACGTATTTGTTGATTTTCAAATGTCTGGGTTAACCCTGACAAAAACACTGCTAACAGTGTTTTTCGTCAATTATTCATTGGATAATGACTAATTCGGGTTGAAACTTCAAAATTATCATGAATTTGCATGAAGCAGCTTAATAAAACTCTTTTTCTACTCGCTCTTTTACTCCTCGACTTCACTGTTTCCTTTGCTCAAGAAATAAGTCAGGGGCCATATAACCAGTTAATAATAAGAGGTGCCACTCTTGTGAATGGCAATGGTGCACCGTCCCAAGGGCCTGTGGATGTAGTAATTGAAAAAAATAAGATTGTGAAAATTTCGGTGGTAGGATTTCCCGGCGTGGCTATCGATGAATCCAAGAGACCTAAAGCCAAGCCTGGAGCGAAGGAGATTGACGCAAATGGCATGTATTTACTCCCCGGATTTATAGACATGCATGGACATATTGGTTCTATAGAGGCTATTCCCGAAGATTATGTATTCAAACTCTGGATGGGTCATGGTGTCACTACTGTGCGTGAACCGGGCAGTTTTAGAGGAAGAGAATGGACACTTGACCTCAAAAAGAAAAGTGCGGCAAATGAAATCACTGCGCCAAGAATAGTGGCCTATACAGGATTCGGAATGGGTTCGGATGGAATAGATACTCCTGCCGATGCAGTTAGATGGGTAAAAGAAAATGCTGCGGCAGGTTCGGATGGCATCAAGTTTTTCGGAGCTAGGCCTGATATTATGAAAGCTGCGCTTGAAGAAAATAAAAGATTAGGACTGGGATCTGCTTGCCATCATGCTCAAACTAATGTGGCTTGGGTGAATGTGCTAAACTCGTCAAGCTGGGGGCTTACAACCATGGAGCATTGGTATGGACTACCTGAAGCTATGTTTCATGACAAAATAGTTCAGAATTATCCAGTTGACTACAACTACCAAAACGAGCAACAGCGCTTCGAAGAAGCAGGAAAACTTTGGCAGCAGGCTGCCGAACCAAATTCGGAGAAATGGAATGAAGTAATGAATACGCTCCTAGCAAGAGACTTTACTTTAGACCCGACTTTCAACATCTATGAAGCCAACAGAGACCTAATGCGCGCGATGAATGCTGACTGGCACAAAGACTATACACTCCCAGTTCAATGGGATTTCTACTCTCCAAGTAAAGTTTCTCATGGATCATACTGGCATGCTTGGGGTACTACACAGGAAGTCTCTTGGAAAATCAATTACCAGCTTTGGATGCAGTTTGTAAATGAATATAAAAATCGCGGCGGTCGGGTCACCACTGGATCTGACAGTGGCTACATTTATCAACTCTATGGATTTGCTTATATCAGAGAGTTAGAGCTTCTACAAGAGGCAGGTTTCCATCCTATGGAAGTGATTCGTTCCGCTACTTTAATGGGCGCAGAAGCCTTGGGCATGGAGAAATCCATTGGAACCATAGAAGTAGGAAAGCTTGCGGATATGATCTTGGTAGAAGAAAACCCTTTGGCAGATTTGAAAGTCCTCTACGGAACTGGCGCAATTCGCCTTACAGAAGAAAATGAAATAATTCGTACTAAAGGAATTAAGTATACCATAAAAGATGGGATTGTGTATGACTCCAGAGCTCTGCTTAAAGAAGTGAGAGAAATGGTAAAAAAAGCCAAAGAAGAATCTGGAGAAATACAATCCCCCGGGTATCCCAATTGGGATTGATTCCATTTTTAACTATTTTCAAATTCACCCTGATTCGCCATGTTCAAACTTAATTTTCTCCTTCTTTTAATCCCAATTTGCTACAGCTGTATCCAAACCGAATCTAGCAAAAGCAGTGGTGAAGTGATCAACACGGTAGAGGCTGCTCCCAAAGCGAATAAGTCCAATCAAGTCATTTCATTGCAAGGTTCTTTGTTGCCTGTAAAGCAACTTACGGCTCAGACGAGAAAGCAAAGACAAAATCAACTTGAGGAAGCTCGTAAAAACTATGAGTCCAATCCGGTGGACATTGAAAATATTATTTGGTTTGGTAGGAGACTTGCATATCTGGGTAGATATCAAGAAGCCATTAGAATTTTTTCCATTGGAATCGATTTAGACGCTGAAGCATATCGAGTATTCAGACATAGGGGTCATAGATACATTACTACCCGAAAATTTGATGAGGCAATTGTGGATTTACAACAAGCAGCTTTCTATGCTCGAATTCCAGAAAATAACATCGAGCCAGATGGTCTTCCTAATAGAATCAACCAACCTCTAACCAATGATAAATTCAATATTTGGTATCATTTGGGAATTGCCTACTATCTAAAAGGCAACTACGACAAAGCCATTTCATCTTTCAAACATTGTCTCGAATTTGCGGACAATGATGACCTGTTGGTAGCAAATGTAGATTGGTTTTATATGACCTATCGAAAGATTGGCAACATTTCCGCAGCTGAAGAACTTCTGACTTTAATCCCAGATAGAACTCGAATAATAGAAAATTTCGGTTATCGGGATCGATTAAGGCTTTACGCTGGGAAGGTTGATGCGGAAGATTTATTAGATCAAGCCAAAGGTCCAGATGGGAGTCTAGAGCCAACTCTCGCATATGGTGTGGCCAATTGGTATCTCTACAATGGTCAGGTAGCGGAAGCGGAATTGGTAATAGATAAAATACTAAGGCATTACGCTTGGGATGCTTTTGGCTATATAGCTGCTGAGGCAGACAAAGTAGCCTTATCTAATCTTTAAAGCTCCTCGATTTCTTTTCTGATTTGAACCAATATCTCTGGAAAATCTGTGATAATCCCGTCTACTCCCATGTGGAGCATTTTCACCATGTCCTCTCTATTATTCGGTGAATAGGTATAAACTTCAAAACCTCTTGCATGCATTCGGAAGACACGGCGAGTAGATAATGTATGATATTCAGGATTGAGGGCTTTCATTCTATCATTTTCTTTGGCATGACCCAAATGCATCTTAGTCTCTATATAAAAGGCAATCAAAGGAGCTGAATCCTCGCCGATCATTAACTTTTTAGTCTGCACATGCTCGTCATAATCATGCGCTGCATCTATATAATCCGTCTCCATAGATTGTAATATGATCCAATCATAGCCATTCTCTTCCTCACGAATCACATCAATCAACTTCTCGGCAAAGTCATGATAATGTGGATGGTCCATGTGCTTGATCTCTATCAATACTTTACACTTTCCCTTTGCACTACTTACTAAATCGAGCACTTCTTTAAGTGTAGGTATCCTTTCATCACTAAACTTCGGGTCAAACCAAGAACCAGCATCCAATTTCTTTAATTCTGCCAAGGTGTAATCATGTACAGGGCCCGCGCCATTGGTGGTCCTGTCTAACGTCTCATCATGAAATACTACAATCTCCTCATCATGCGTGTTTCGCACATCCAATTCGATCATATCTACACCTAAGTCCAAAGCCATTTGGAAAGCTGCCATCGTATTTTCAGGAGCAGATCCGGAGGCCCCTTTATGAGCAATGATGTCAAAATGTTCCTTTTTTAATGACTCATCAATCTCCGAACTTGTAAGCACATGAAGGTAAATCCATGGCTCAAACAAGGCTATTGCCAAAAACATGAGCATGATAGGCGATGAATAGAGTAAGAATTTTTTAGTCATCTTGATTTACTAATAGTTCCAATAATTTAAGAAATGCTCAAAACATTTTCTTCAATTTAATCCTTTTTTGTCGGTGGTGTAAGCCCAAGATATAGTTCATTAAGCTGCGCATCACTGATCATTGACGGGGTATCTATCATTACATCGCGACCAGAAGTGTTTTTCGGGAAGGCAATGAAATCCTTGATACTATCTTGTCCTCCAAACAATGCACACAAACGATCAAAACCAAAAGCAATCCCTCCATGCGGTGGTGCTCCATACTCAAAAGCGCTCATCAAGAAACCAAACTGGTCAAGAGCCTCTTCTTTGGTGAAGCCTAGTGCATCAAACATTTGAGACTGAAGCGTGCGATCATGAATCCTGATAGATCCTCCACCAAGCTCTACACCATTGACCACAAGATCATAGGCATTCGCACGAACGCTTCCAGGATCAGATCCTAGTTTACCTAAGTCCTCCGGATTTGGCGAAGTAAAAGGATGATGCATCGCATGGAATCTTTGTGATTCTTCATCCCACTCTAGTAATGGAAAATCCACTACCCAAAGTGCGACATAGTTGCTTCGATCGCGAAGACCCAGTCTTGTGCCCATCTCCAATCGAAGCTCGTTCAAAGCCTTTCTGGTCTTATCCGCATCACCAGCCAAGATCAACAATAGATCTCCTGGCTTTGCATCCATTTTTTGTGCCCAAGATTGAAGCGTTGCCTCATCATAAAATTTATCAACAGAACTCTTGAAAGTTCCGTCTTCATTGCAACGTACGTAGACCAGGCCTTTTGCACCAATTTGTGGTCGGCGAACAAAGTCAGTCAGCGCATCTACTTCTTTACGGGTATATCCAGCACAGCCTGTTGCGGCTATTCCTACTACCAATTCTGCATCATCAAAAACTGGGAAGCCTTTGCCCTGAGTCAATTCTGTAATCTCACAGAATTCCATTCCAAATCTTAGATCTGGCTTATCAGAACCGTATTTGGTCATTGCATCAGCGAATGACATCAACGGAATTTCTCCTAAATCGACATTCTTTACTTGCTTGAAGAGGTATTTGATCAAGCCTTCGAAAGTTTCTATGATATCTTCACGTGTCACGAACGACATCTCACAGTCAATCTGCGTGAATTCTGGCTGACGATCTGCTCGCAAGTCTTCATCTCTGAAGCACTTCACGATCTGGAAATAACGATCAAAACCTGAAACCATCAGCAGCTGCTTAAACGTCTGAGGAGACTGTGGCAAAGCGTAGAACTGGTTCGGATTCATCCGTGATGGAACCACGAAATCTCGTGCACCTTCTGGTGTACTTTTGATCAAGACTGGTGTCTCCACTTCCGTGAAAAGATGATCTGATAAATACGCCCTTGTGCTTTGCAATAAGCGATGACGCATTTCTAGATTTTTCCTTACCACTCCCCTTCTTAGGTCTAGGTAGCGATATTTAGCTCTTAGGTCTTCACCACCATCTGTCTCATCTTCTATGATGAAAGGGGGCGTTTTAGAAGCATTCAATATGCTCAGTCCAGTAATGGTAATTTCAATATCTCCAGTTGGGATTTTGCTGTTCTTTGCTTCACGCTCCACCACTTTTCCAGTTGCAGAAAGCACAAACTCACGACCGATAGTTCGAGCAGTACTCAGAATAGACTCAGACGTCACTCCTTCCTCCAATATTAGCTGCGTAATACCAAACTTGTCACGTAGATCTATCCAGATCATACCGCCTTTGTCCCTTACTTTTTGAACCCAACCGGCCAAAGTCACTTCTTGCCCGATGTGTTCACTCCTCAACTCCCCACAAGTGTGCGTTCTTAACATTAATTTTTTTATTTATGCGCTGTGCTATTAAAACAGCGGCAAATTTAACAATAGTTTTAGCTTTGAAATAAATAAATCCCAACTACAAATGAAGCATCTAAACCAGCTAGCAATGGTAGTTCTGTCTCTATTATTCAGTATTCAATTTGCGACAGCACAGACCAAGCTGAGTAAAACCAAAATCACAAAAGAGATTTCAATAGGCGTACCAGAAACCTTCGTGGATATGACGACAGGTGAGCGCGTGAGCAAATTTGTGTCAGCAAGAGCCCCAATCGCAATGTTTACGAGTCAGGACAGATTGGTAGATCTAGGTATTAATCAAAACAGCACTACATGGCCAGATGGAGATTTGGAAATACTTCAATCATTCTACAAGGCCAATATTTCTAATCTTTTCACGGAGGTAAAATTCATCCAAGAAGAAATCAAAGAGATCAATGGGCGTGATTTTATCATCTTAGAGTTTGTTTCAAAAATCACAGATGAAGAAAGCACATTCGGTGGCAATGCCAGTATTTCTAAATACAGCTACATTCAGTACACTATATACAACAACCACGTGCTCCTTTTCAACTTCAGTTGTCCTTCGCGCATGCGAGCGGAATGGGAGGCTACGGCCAAAGAAATAATGGGGAGTATCCAAATCAAATCATGACGCTAAGTGTACATAGCGACGAGCATTTTATGCGTCAGGCGCTCAAAGAAGCAGAACTCGCTTTTGAGGAAAAGGAGATACCTGTTGGTGCAGTCATTACTTGCCAAAACAGAATTATCGCTCGGGCGCACAACCAAGTACAACGACTCAATGACGTGACAGCCCATGCAGAGATGATGGCCATCACTGCCGCACAAAACCATCTGGGATCAAAATATCTGGATCAATGTACTTTGTATGTCACCCTAGAACCATGCACCATGTGTGCAGGTGCACTCTACTGGGCACGGCTTGCCAAGGTATGTTTTGGGGCAAAAGATGAAAAAAGAGGCTATCAGATCGTAAATCCAAATATTATTCACCCAACCACAGAACTAATAACAGGGCTATTGGCAGATAAAGCTTCTTTATTGGTTACTTCCTTTTTTAAGCAGATTCGAGGGAACAAATCCTAGCCGCTGATGTTTTATATTTGAGTTTAATACGATTTTTTAACTAAAACAGAAATAACATGGCTTTTGAATTACCAAACCTACCATATGCTCATGATGCACTTGAGCCGCATATCGATAAACAAACGATGGAAATCCATCATGGAAAGCACCACGCTGCTTATGTAGCAAAACTAAATGGTGCGGTAGAAGGTACAGATATGGCTGGCAAGTCATTGGATGAGTTGATGAAAAGTCACTCAGGCAATGCAGCTGTAAGAAACAATGGTGGTGGACACTGGAACCACTCTCTATTCTGGACGATCATGAGTCCAAATGGTGGTGGCAAGCCTACGGGCGCTTTGGCTTCAGCTATTGATGCTGCTTTTGGATCATTTGATGAGTTTAAGACAGCATTTAGCAATGCGGGCGCAACAAGATTTGGTTCTGGTTGGGCTTGGCTTTGTGTACATGCTGGAGGTAAAGTAGAAGTATGCTCTACACCGAACCAAGACAATCCTCTAATGCCAGAAGCTGGCTGTGCTGGAACACCTATTTTGGGTCTGGATGTGTGGGAACACGCTTACTACCTAAAATACCAAAACAAACGTCCTGACTACATAGAAGCATTCTTCTCTGTAATCAACTGGGATGCAGTAAGCAAGCTTTACGAAGCTGGAAAGTAATTAGAGATTGATTCTATTAAAGTGCAAAAGCCCCGACGGTTCGCGTCGGGGCTTTTTGTTTGTGAATGCGATTTGAATTCCAATCTATCAATGAAACCTTCTCATCTTGGAAATAATTCAAAAGGCAAAAAAATCATATTCAACAACTATATAACCTTCAGTTGCATTTTTGGGGTCGTAACTAAATTCGCGCTCCTCGTCATAATAATCTCCTTTATCAATGAAATTTATTAAACCTGGGGGAATTACAATCCCATCAATAACAACCGTATCATTGATATTTCCAGTGATACTCACTGTTAATTTATCGACATGTTCATCTGGTTCAGTTATAATCCTTATATCTTTTTTAATCGGCTTGGAAACATCATCAATTATTACTTGTTGTTTATGATGCGATCCAAAGCAAGCAGATAAACTAAATAGGCAGGTAAATATTAAATAATCGGATTTACGCATGGCTAAAAACAATCTGAAGTACTGATTAATGTGGAATTTGGTGTTATCTGACTTCTAATATCAAGATTACTAATGTATCTCAATTCTCCATTACTCATCGCATTAATTATAAGGATAATCAACTGTTCAAGGTTGGCATCTGGGTTGGAGCTTCCTATTTGCCTGCCAATGGCATTGTTGAAAAGATCCATCTCTTTTTCTAAATATTTATCCTCAGGCACTAAACACTCATGTGCATCTCCAAACAAGCGTGTGACATCTGCGCCTAGCGACTGTGTATTGAGCGCGTTAAATAAAGCGTGTCGAAATGCATCTGCACAGGTGTTATGCAAACTCCCACTAAAATAAATACGTGTTTTTTCCACTGCAAAATCCCTGTTTTCCATCAACGAAGGAACAGCCAGTGGAAATTGAACAACCATTAATTTTTCACAAATGTTAGAATCTTCATTGAGGTCTAAACTTATATTAACCTTTAGACATTCATTATCGACTAATATGAAACCTTCTTCACACGGGAATACGTCTTCATCATCAATGTCAATAGTGGGTTGACGATCATTACCTATACCCGACCCGCCACCTCCTGGTGAGTAGGTTTCACAAGAGTAACAGCCCAATTCCGTAATAATCTGCGTGAAAGAACATACTGATTGATAATCCAGTATCCCCCATCTCTGACTCGATGGATACATGTTTCCTGGCCCACCTACATAACTTGTAGTAATCCATCCATATATAGGCACCTGCACACAATTCTCAGTCCATCCGGCATTGTCATCTGGTCTTGCCACTTCAAATACAGAATCATTACGATGTAAAAATTGCCTTTTAATATTTCCAGCCCAATCCGTCACTTCTACTATTCCTGAAAATGGCATTTCCTTATTGCTGCTTGCCATATAGTTAAAGTCTGGATATGTAGTTACAAGTTCGATGGATAAGCCTTCTTCTCCGGGTTTGATTAGTACATAAGTCAAATTGTCAAAGGAAATTGATTTATTGCCTTTAGGTACCCTCAACTCTTGCTCATACTTCACTGGGATATAAAGTGCCTTACCATCATTGGTATTGCTAAAGTAGGCCTCATACCACTGAAGGTCCTTTTCAGTATCCCAAATTATACTAGTTTCTCTTGCTGAGCTATTCGATTTTAGAGACTCGTATACATTCTCTTCAAAATAATCCTTGATCTTACTTACCTCAACTGAGAGTTCATTTGATGGTGCTACCAATTCCGTCTCTTGCATACAGGAGACCAGCGTCAGGAGCAGGCATATAGCCCATCCGTTTCGTAATCTGAGTAATTGTTTCATGTTAGGTTCTTAATTGTGAGTAATAATTAGAATACTAACATACAATGGGGGGGGGGGTGGTTAAATACAAATAATGGTTCATGTATTTACAAAAAAGAAAATAATGAATCTATTGCTCAGAGTCCATCTTCTCTGTAATCAACTGGGATGCTGTAAGCAAGCTTTACGAAGCAGGGAAATAATTAGAGATCGATTCTCTTATAGTGCAAAATCCCCGACGGTTCCCGTCGGGGATTTTGTTTTTTGGAGGTCTTTTACAGATACCTTTAGGGAATTGGCCTTTTAACTGAGTCTAGATAGAAACAAAATCGAAAAAGAACCAATCTCAATTTTAGTATCATTCAGCAACTTTCTTCAAATAGTTTTCCTTTGATATATTATCGATTTTATACTATTGTCTTCTTCATTTATAACAAACTCAAAATAGCCAAAGCCTTTCCCAAACTTGTCTATCACTTCATTCTGTATTAACCGAAGATTCATGTCCTTTCTTGCGCTATTATTATTTGCCTGCTCAATAAGTGGCATTGCGCTATCCCCAATTTTCATCGTTTGATCTATCAAAGTCAAGGAATGATTTGATTGTATTGAAATAGTATAAAGCTCAATTTCACCATTGTGATTTACAAAAGTTAAAGTGAGGCCATCATATTCGAAAACATATGTAGCAGCAATAAATTCAATCGTCGTGTGTTTACGCAGTGGCTCACCTAAAACTGCTAAATTTTCAAATTCTTCTCCAGGGTTAATTAAATCGTATAGGATAATCTTATCATCCAAACTGACGTTTACTGCATTGTCGTATTCATTGATAATTATTGATTTTTGAGC
>CAYGOV010000025.1:0-53901 GCA_964351625.1 uncultured Marinoscillum sp. | reverse complement strand
ATCTATCTAAGTAGTATATGTTTAACCTGTCAACTTATTTTAGGACGATACATGGCTTTCAGGAAAATCCCCTCCTTGGAGGGGTTAGGGGTGGGTTCTTCATACAAATAAATTATTTCGCTAATCGACCAGACAGGTCGGCTTAATTAAACCTTTTGGAAAGGTTCAAATTTTCCAAAAGGTAACTCAAACCTGACAGGTCTTTAAGACCTGTCAGGTTTATAGTAAACTAAAATCCCTTCCCTAAACACCTTCCTGAAATAGGATAATCGTAAATTGCGCCTACCCAAGGATGATAAAGCGATTACAAGAATAAAAAACCAATAAAAATGAGAAAGAAAATTGCAGCAGGAAACTGGAAAATGAACCTAGACATAGCTCAAGGACAAAAGCTAGCTTCTGAAATAGTAAATATCACCATAGACGAGGTGAACAATGATGCGGAGGTAATCCTTATTCCTCCATTCACACACCTTACCACGGTGAAGAACCTTATAGGATCTGCAAGCAATATCAGCTTGGGCGCACAGAATTGCCATCAGGCAAAAAGCGGAGCTTATACTGGAGAGATCTCTACTGAGATGCTTCAGTCTGTAGGCGTGAAGTATGTGGTGATCGGACACAGCGAGCGAAGAGAATTTTTTGGTGAGGGCAATGCACTCCTTGCGGAAAAGGTAAATGCAGTTTTGGCGCAAGGCCTCTTGCCTATTTACTGTTGTGGAGAGAAGCTTGAGACTAGAGAAGCCAATGAGCATTTCAACCTAAATAAAACTCAAGTTTCAGAAGGCCTTTTTCACCTTTCTAAAGAAGAACTAGCTAAAGTTGTGATAGCGTATGAGCCAGTTTGGGCGATAGGAACAGGAGTTACTGCGTCTTCAGATCAGGCACAAGAAATGCATGCTTTTATCAGAAATGTGATTGCAGAGAAATATGACCAAGCTACGGCCGATAGCATTTCTATCCTTTATGGAGGAAGCGTGAAGCCAGACAATGCAAAAGAAATATTTGCGCAGCCTGATGTGGACGGTGGTCTAGTGGGTGGTGCAAGTATGAAGAGCAGAGACTTTGCAGATATAATCAAGTCATTTTAATGAGTTTCCTTACACTGACTATCACGTGTAGCGAAGAAAAGAGAGAGCTTCTGATTGCAGAACTCTCTCTTTTTCCGTTTGATGCATTCGAAGAAACCGAGGAAGGCATTTTGGCTTCCTGCGAAATAACAGAATGGGACGAAGCAGAGGTTAAGCCAATTCTTGAGAGATATGGAGTGACTTATGAAGTAGCAGAAGTAGCCAAAGTCAACTGGAACGAGGAGTGGGAAAAGAACTACGATCCGGTCTATGTTGATGACCAATGTATATTGAGAGCCACTTTTCACGAGCCAAGGCCTGATTTTCCTTACGAAATTGTGATTACGCCTAAAATGTCTTTTGGTACAGGTCATCACGCAACTACCTATCAGGTATTGAAATACCAGCTGACGCTAGACCATCAGGTCAAAAAAGTCCTCGACTGTGGATGCGGAACTGGTGCTTTGGCGATCATGGCCCACAAAAGAGGAGCAACAGATATCATGGCTGTAGATATAGATGATTGGTGTGTTGAAAATAGTACAGAGAATTTTTCGTTAAATACGTGTGAGCAAATAGAAGTGAAGCTTGGAGGTATTGAGGTAGTTGCGGAAGACAGCAACTTCGACATTATCCTTGCCAACATCAACAAAAACGTACTTTTGGATCAAATCAAGGACTACAGCAAACGACTAAAGCAAGGAGGCACTTTGGTGCTAAGTGGCTTTTATATTGAAGATGTAGATGATTTGCTGGCTGAGGCCAATCCAAATGCTCTCCAACAGATAGCTCTGACTGACCGAAATAGATGGGCGATGTTGGCTTTGAAAAAACAATGATTCTCTAGGCATTTGCCTAAATTTATCGATATGAAGCGCCTGTGCCTATTAGTTTTCCTAGCAGTATTTGCGATGACAAGCGTTCATGCACAGCGCTCTTTTTCGGATGAAAAGACCACCTTCTTTACGCAAGTCATCAGTAAACTCAACGGCTTAGATACTGAGCCTGCACGTAAAGTTGCTTTCGATTTTCAAAACTCTTGGAGTGGTGCCTTCACCGCTGCTCAGCAAGACAAGATCCACAAAATAGCTCTTTCAATGCAGAAGAAGGGCTATACCTTCAATCCTGACTTTTGGTATTACTTCAGTTATCTCGCTTTTGCGGACACGCAAGCCAAGCTATCCTCCGATCAAGTCACGAAAGTCCTCGATATCAACGAGCAGGTGCTTCAGACGATGGATATGGCTCAATACCGACAGTTTTTGTTGGGCTTGCACAAGTTCATGGCGCGCAGGATTATTGGCCAATCGAGAAACTTACTTTCATATACCGATGGTGGTTCTTTCAGTTTTGAGCTTTTAGATGCATACGTAGCTCCCGTTTATGATCAAGAGCCTGTATATGTGGAGGAGCCAGCTTATGAAGAGCCGGTAGTAGAGGAAACAACAAACGATGATCCGTGGGGTGACGATAGCGCAAATGATACAACCGATCCCTGGGCAACCAATGACGATCCTTGGGGAGATAATGCTAACGATGACCCCTGGGGCGACAAAGCTAATGATGATCCTTGGGGTGACAATGCCTCTACAGATTATGATAAAAACTGGATAGATGCTGGAGAGAATGCTTGGGGATATGATGCGGCGGGGCAGATATATGAAGAAAAGGGACCAAGGCAGTTTTTTGAAACTATAGAGCAGGATTATGTAGCAGGGCTTAAAGCAAAATATCGACATCCAGAAATTGGTGGGCCCGTCATCAATCTGGTAAACAACAGCATGGTGATCATCACGCCACATGATTCCATGATAATCAAGGAGACTACAGGCAAATTTCTACTAAACAGCAGAACCTATGCTGGAGAATCCGCGGTGCTCAATTGGCCAGCAGCAAACAAAAATGCAAGCGGAGCAGTGGTAAATCTTGGTCAATTCTATATCAGAGCGGATCGATCTGACTTTTGGTCACCCGATGCGACTCTTACATTTCCAAAGCTTTTTGTAGGAAGCATAAAAGGCTCTTTTGAGTTTAAAAGCGAAACACGTAGACCAAGACAACTGAGCAATTACCCAATTTTCAGATCCAACCAATCAGATGTTGACTTGATTCTTCCTGGGAGAAGTGTTACATATAGAGGAGGTATCGAGATCAGCGGAAACAGATTTGCAGGCACATCAGTTTCTCGTAAACCTGGCATGCTTACCATCAAGGATAGCAAAGGAAGAAAGGCGGTTTTGACTGCAAATAGGTTTGAGTTTAGGCCAGACAGTATATTCACTTCTACCAACGCAAAACTTTCTATTATCCATGGTTCTGACTCACTCGTTCATCCAGCTGTGTCAGTATATTTTGACGCTCGAAAGGAAAAACTAGTATTAATTCGAAGTAAAGGCGCTGAGGTTACACCTTTTTCTAGTAGCTATTTTGAGATAAACTTAAATGCTGATATGATCAAATGGGATTTGGCAACAGACTCGATCACCTTTGATATTCAAAATGGTAAAGACCTATTGCCCGCAACCATAGAATCTAAGGATTACTTCAGTATGGAGCGTTTCAGCAGGTTGAATTCGGGAATGGCTTTTCATCCTGTTTCTACTGCAGTCTTTTATTGCAATCTTTTTAATACTAGAGAATTTTCTGATCAAGAACTTGCCACCCATTTCAAGACTAATCTTAATCAGATTAGAATTGGGATGCGTGTTTTGAAAAAATATGGATTTGCAACCTATAATGAAGAGACTGGTCTGGTAAGACTCAATGACAAAGCTTTTCATTTTTACAATGCTTCCGGAAAAACGGTGGATTATGACAATATTATGATCCCTTCAGTGTCTCCAAAACTCCCGAATGTCACTTGGAGGTTGGATTCTGGAGATATGAAAGTCAATGGGGTGTATCGAATGTATTACACATCAGATTTTCAAGTATATGCTGAGCCAAAAGATCAGCAAATTCGTCTACTACGTGGTAGAAACATCTCAATGGATGGCATGGTGCATGCTGGTGAATTTGAGTACAAAGGCAAAGATTTTCAGTTCGATTATGATGAGTTTTTGATCAGTCTCAATCAGGTGGATTCGGTAGAAATACAGATCACCTTGCCGGATTCCTTAAAGGATGAGAATGGCAATAAATCTGCCCTAAGCAATCACCTAAATGAAACTTCCGGCGTGCTTTATCTCGATGATCCAAGAGATAAGTCGGGTGTGAAACCAGGGGCGTATCCAGATTTTGTGTCAAACTCTGATGCTATTGTCTACTTTGATGGGAGAGAAGTGCTAAATGGGGCCTATGATCGTTCAGTAAAGTTTATTATTCCTCCGTTTGACGCTGATAGCTTGACTAGCGAGGCGGCTATCTCGTTTGAAGGAAAATTTAATTCTGGAGGTATCTTCCCAGACTTTCAGGAGACGCTTAAGTTGCAGGCAGACAAATCACTAGGGTTTACCCATCAAATACCAGCAGAGGGATATCATCTGTATGGCACAGATGCAAGAACCTATGAACAAATACACTTGAGTAATCAGGGTATCCGTGGAGGAGGAAAGATTGATTTTATCACTTCCACCATCTACTCCAAAGACTTTGTCTATTACCCAGATTCTGTTGCTGCATATGGTATGGGAGGAACGATAGGTGCTGGAACTGCAAATGGTGCCAGTTATCCAGAAGCAGTACTTGGTCCATACCGCGTGCATTGGGAACCAAGAATAGATAGTATGAACCTGCAAAATATCCGTGCCCCATTTAAATTTTACAATGCCACAGCAGAGCTAAATGGCGGGGTGAACATTACTTCGAGAGGTGTATATGGCAATGGCGTCATGCTCACACGAGGGTCAAAGGCCGTTTCTAATTATTTAGAATTCAAAGAGAAGAGTTATGGCGCACGCCATGCGAAATTTGAAGTGCTAACAGATAACCCTGAAAAACCTGCGATGGCTGGAGATGATATTCACCTCAACTTCGATCTTGTGAACGCCACCGCACTAATTCAGCCAGAGAAAGAAGGAGTTGCTTCCTTAATCTTCCCATATGCACAAATGAGGACCTCTATTACCAATGCGGTTTGGGATCTAGAAGACTCTACTGTAACGATGACCAAGCCCGCCAATGTACCCATAGAAAGCTCATATTTCTATACTACTCGTAAGGAGCTGGATTCGCTAGCGTTTAATGCTGAAGAAGCTACCTATGATTTTAACTCAAAAGAACTTTACGTAAAAGGAATCCCATATATTATCGTGGCTGACGCCAAGATTATACCAGAGAATAACGAAATGACCATTCTCGAAAATTTTGAATTGCAGTCTTTCAACCATGCTGAACTCATTATTGATATAGACAATGGTTACCATTATCTCTACAATGGTGAGATAAAGATTAACTCAAGAAACGAATTTGTAGGATCAGCAATTTATAGACTGATCTCGGGTGCGGACACATTTGCAATCAAGTTTGATAGTTTTATTACAAGTGAGATTTACGATAATGGAAAACCCGTGAAAATGACAGTTTCAGGTGGCGAGGTTTTAGCAAAGGACCAATTGATAATAGCCCCAGGATTTTATTACAAAGGTGAGACCAAAATGTACGCCAATAAAAAAGCCCTGGATTTGAAAGGTTCCGCCAAACTTATTTTGAGAGATAAGAGCTATGATCATTGGCTACTTTATAACCGTACAGATGGCAAGCCAGAAGTGACTTTGGATTTCGAAACGGCAATGTTCGATGATGAAACTCAACCAGTTGCTGGATTACACTACGATTTGAGAGGAAGTCTATATGCCACATTCGTTGAAACTCGGAAACTTGATTCAGATGAAGATTTCTTTATGGCGAAGGGAGAACTATTATATGATACCGCCACAATGAGTTTTAAGATAGAGAATCCAGCCAAATCATTTGGTGAAAGCTATCAAGGTCATACCTATATATATAATGACAGCACAAAAAATATCATTTTCGAAGGGCCAGTCAATTTTTTTAATCCCTACAGCCAACAAGTGACCATCAAAGCCGCAGTTCTTGGCACGGGGAATAGGCAATCAAATGAATATGATATCAATGCAATGCTAGGTATCAATTTCTCTAATACAACTTCATTCATGGAACTTATGTCCAATGATCTGCAGGATATTATAGAACGACTAGGCCCCCCACTGGCCAATGATATATCATTGGAATTGCTATATAAACTTGCAAACTATACCAATGAGACTTCAGCAAGAGCATATGAAAAGGCGAGTTTGAAAGATTACAAACCTCTTTATTCAATTTCAGAGGAATTGGAGAAATCTTTACTGATTTCAGGAGTAAAAATGAAGTGGTCTCAATCTAATAGGTCTTTTTATAATACAACTAAACTTGCCATTTCTAATATTAATGACAATGATATCAATGCCAAACTCGATGGCTTTATAGAAATCAAAAAGGACGATTCCAACAATGATGTCATCAATTTATTTATACAGGCAGCTCCTGGCACATGGTATTACATAAGCTTTGCTGGCAATCAGCTTTTCATGTATTCTTCTAATAGCAAGTTCAATGATGAGGTAGCAGCTAATTCCAATTTTGGTAACGCCAAACCTGGTGAGATGGTCTTGGCACTAGGGGATGAGACCGAAACCCTCACTTTTATCAACGAGTTTCGCGAGACATATTTCGGTATTTCAGAACCTTACGACCTGGTAAGCCCTGATGAGATCAGTGTGGATGACGAGACTTTTGAAACTATAGAAGAAGAGACTGTGGACGATGGGTTCGGCTTCTAACACAACCCTTATATTTGCCATCTTATTAAAATAAACATCAAATCACAATGGACGCAATCCAACATTTCGAATCCAATAAAGAACGATACCTAGAGGAACTTCTTGATTTACTGAGAATCCCATCAGTAAGTGCAGACTCTAAATTTAAGGGAGATGTTCGCAAAGCTGCTGAGTTTATCATGGCGCGTTTTGAGGAGGCTGGAGCAGACAAGGTGGAACTTGTAGAGACAGCCGGACACCCAATTGTTTATGCTGAAAAGATCATCGATCCAAAACTACCCACAGTGTTGGTTTATGGACATTACGATGTGCAGCCAGCAGATCCATACGAGCTTTGGGACTCTCCACCCTTTGAGCCAGTAATAAAAAATGAAAGAATCTATGCACGGGGAGCATGTGATGACAAAGGTCAAATGTACATGCACATCAAGGCCTTTGAATCTTTGGTAAAGTCTGCAACTCTTCCATGCAATGCCAAATTCATGATAGAGGGAGAGGAAGAAGTTGGTTCTTCTCATCTTGAGACTTTCGTAAAGCAAAACAGAGAAAAACTCAAAGCTGATGTCATCTTGATCTCAGATACCAGTATCCTGAGCAATGAGCACCCATCTATAACTGTTGGCCTTCGAGGATTAAGTTACTTGGAAGTGGAAGTCACCGGCCCGAACCGCGATTTGCACTCGGGAGTTTATGGTGGAGCTGTTGCGAATCCTATCAATATTCTTTGTGATATGGTCGCCAGCATGCATGATGATGAAGGTCGCATAGTGATACCTGGATTTTACGACAAGGTAGAAGAACTATCGAAGGATGAGCGTTCGGATATGGCACGTGCACCATTTGATTTAGCGGAATACCAAAGAGATCTTGGCATAGCCGAAGTAAAAGGAGAAGCAGGTTTTTCTACCATTGAGAGACGAGGAATTAGACCTACACTAGATGTCAACGGCATTTGGGGAGGATATATAGGTGAAGGAGCAAAAACGGTCTTGCCTTCTAAAGCGTATGCTAAAATATCAATGAGATTAGTGCCTCATCAGGTGAGCCATGAGATTACAGAGCTATTTACCGAGCATTTCAATGCCATAGCACCAGCTTCAGTGAAAGTAAAAGTCACACCACATCACGGAGGTGAAGCTGCTGTTATTTCTACAGACTCGCCAGCTTATCGTGCGGCAAGTAAGGCATTTGAAGAAGCTTGGGGAAAAACGCCAATTCCGACTAGAGAAGGCGGAAGCATCCCAATTGTGGCGTTATTCCAAAAGGAACTTAAGCTTGATCCTATCTTGATGGGATTTGGTTTGGATGCTGATGCTATCCATTCTCCAAATGAGAGTTATGGCCTTTTCAACTTTTATAAAGGAATAGAAACGATTTCTCATTTCTATCGGTTCTTCTCGGAATCGCACGTCTAGTTCTACAAAATGCAATTAAGAAAACCCCTACTCCTCCTTTTCGTTTTTTGGAGCTTAGTAGCTTCAAGTCAGATCCAAGAACCAGCCAAATGGAAGGTAAGTCTGAGCAATAGCTCGCCTCAAAAGGGAGAGGAAGTTGAGGTGGTTTTTAATGTAACCATAGATGCCGACTGGTATCTCTATTCGTCGGATTTTGATCCAGATTTAGGTCCAATGGTTACTACAATGTATTTCGATAGTAGTGCGACTTTCGAGCTTGTGGGTGAGTTGATTCCGGTGAATCCGTCCAAAAAGTATGATTCTCTTTGGGAGGGTGAATACACCTACTTTAAAAAGAAGGCACAGTTCATTCAAAAAATCAATATCCTATCGGACGATTATAAGATCTCTGGTTACTATGGTTATCAGGTTTGTTCGGATGTGAGTGGGCTTTGTATTCCTTTTGAGACAGATTTTGAGTTGGTCAATAAAGTGAAAAAGGCCAATGCAAAAAGTGACGATTCCAGCCTTTTGCAATCACGAGGCAATAATGATCCCTATTCATTGTGGTCATTTATGCTTGTAGCTTTTCTGGCTGGTCTGGCCGCCTTGCTTACCCCGTGTGTTTTCCCGATGATCCCCATGACAGTTACTTATTTCACGGGACGTGATCATAACAAGCGCGGGAGATTTTTCAACAGTTTGTTTTATGGCTTTTGCATTATCCTGATCTACTCTCTAATAGGTGCTGTCCTTACACCATTCATGGGACCGGAGACAGCCAATGACCTAGCTACGGGGTGGCTTCCAAATACCATTTTCTTTATTGTATTCATAGTATTTGCACTTTCATTTTTTGGTTTGTTTGAGATTACCCTGCCTCACAAATGGGTCAATAAAGCAGACAAGCTCGGAGATAGAGGTGGATTGTTGGGCATATTTTTCATGGCACTCACGCTCGTCTTGGTGTCCTTTTCTTGTACTGGCCCAATAGTGGGCAGTATCTTAGTAGAGTCTGCCGGTGGCCTTTCTTTAAAACCTGTTTTGGGGATGTTTGCTTTCTCAGCAGCTTTTGCCATCCCTTTTGCGCTTTTCGCTTTTTTCCCTAACTGGCTCAATTCTCTACCTAAGTCTGGAGGATGGCTCAACGTAGTTAAGGTCGTTTTAGGATTTTTGGAATTGGCCTTGGCTTTCAAATTCTTGAGTATCGCAGATCAGGCCTATCACTGGGGTATATTAGATCGAGATATTTATCTCGCTATTTGGATCGTGATATTTAGTATGCTTGGCTTGTACCTTTTGGGTAAGATCAAATTGAAAAGTGATAGCAATCAAGAACATATAAGCGTAGCGAGATTGATTCTATCTATATGTACTTTCACTTTCGTGGTTTATTTAATCCCAGGATTGTTCGGAGCACCACTGAAAGCTTTAGCTGGTTATTTACCACCAATGCATACGCATGATTTTGTGTTGGGAAAACAGACACCTAATAACACTTCGTTGGTTTCTTTAAATGAAGGCTGCGAAACGCCTCTTTACAGCGACATTCTTCATTGGCCACATGAGCTTAATGGCTACTTCGATTATGATCAGGCCCTAGCTTGCGCTAAAAGTCTTAATAAGCCAGTTTTCGTGGACTTCACAGGTCATGGGTGTGTGAATTGCAGAGAGATGGAAGCTCGTGTGTGGTCTGAGCAGCCAGTCTTGGATAGACTCAGTAAAGATTATGTACTCCTCGCGCTTTATGTAGATGACAAAACGGAGCTTCCGCAGAAGGACTGGTACACCTCGGAATATGATCAAAAGCTAAAGAAAACAATAGGCAAACAAAATGCTGATTTTCAGATTACGAAATTTGGAAACAATGCTCAGCCATTTTACGTTTTGCTCGACTCAGAAGGGGAAGTACTCCTAAAGCCAAAGGCTTATGATTTGAACGTTGATAATTTTGTTGAATTCCTGGAGAATGGGAAAAGAGCATTTATCGAGAAATCTTCCAAATAATTTTTGAAATGTTAAAGAAAATTGCGCTAGGCCTAATCGTCCTTTTAGGGGTTGTGCTGTTGTGGTTTGCAAAAGAGATTAGGACTTCCAAGAAGGTAGTTCACCAAGAAGTACTTGTAGATAGTGTACAGACTATCATCGCAGAACCCCAGCTTCTATATGGGATAGCTATCGATTCATTCGATGTATATCAAGGCAGGGTAAAGTGGACACAAAATCTATCTGGAATATTAGACAACTATAACATCACCCGTGAACAGGTTTATCAACTAGCCAATGCGTCCAAGGGAGTCTTTGATGTAAGAATGCTTAAGGCAGGCTACCCTTATACGGTAATTTACGAAAGGGATGAGAACAGAACCGCAAGACAGTTAATATTTGAACCAGACGCTACTCAATATGTCATTTTTAATCTAGCAGACTCGGTATATGTTGAAGCAATTTCTCGCCCGAAGTTTACTGAGGAGGTTACAATGATTGCCACTGTTGAGTCAAGCGTCTATGAAGCCGTAGTTGATCAAGGAGCCTCGCCTTTGTTAGTCAATATGTTAGTGGACATTTTTGCTTGGCAGGTTGACTTCTTCCGCATTCAGAAGGGGGATGAATTCCGAGTGATATATGAGCAAACTTCAGTAGACGATAAGGTTGTGGATATCACAAAAATCAAGGGTGCATATTTCAAACATTTTGGAAACGAATATTATGCGGTAAATTATGACCAAGGAGGTCAAGAGGACTATTTTGATGAAGATGGCAACAGCTTAAGAAAAACCTTTTTGAGAGCCCCACTTAATTATTCGCGCATTAGCTCTAGGTATAGTTTAAAGAGATTTCACCCCGTTCAGAAAAGATACAAGGCACACCTGGGCACGGACTATGCCGCTCCCACAGGCACTGAAATTAGAAGTGTTGGAGATGGAGTAGTATTAGAAGCGAAGTACAATGGCAATAACGGCAACTATGTCAAAATCAGACATAACAGTAATTATACGACTCAGTATCTTCATATGTCTAAAATTGCTAGGGGAATGAAGCCTGGTGTTTCGGTAAGGCAAGGTCAGACGATTGGTTATGTAGGAAGTACAGGATTGGCTAATGGTCCGCATCTTTGCTTCAGGTTTTGGAAAAATGGCGTTCAAGTGGATGCACTCAAGGTAGATCTCCCTCCTTCTGAACCAATCGACCCAAGAAAACTAGAAGGATTTTTACATTTAAAAAATGCTACCCTATATCAATTGAAGAATATTAGGGTTAAATCCGAACTTGAAAAGCAGCTAGAAACACCTATTGCTGTGAACTAAGTTGGTAATTTCATCACCTAAAATCACCTAGATTTTAATTATTGGTGATAATTACTTTAATTTAGTTGGTAATGAAAATCAGGTACTTACACAAAGTTAGTTTTAGTGCTGCTTTAGCATTGATCGTATTTTTTAGTCATGCGCAAGAGACAGAAGAATATGTTCGAGTTACAGGAACTGTTCTTAGCTCTGCTGACTCCACAGCAACTTCTGCAAATATTCTTTATGAAAAAATGCCCTATTATGATGACATGGGTACTGCTAGGTCGGGAACGGATGGTGGATTCGAGTTCCATTTAGTGAAAGGCACCAATTATATTTTCACGCTTACTCAAAGTGGTTTTGTAAAAACTGAGCAGCAAGTGCTTGTGGAAGATACTGAAGGGGATGGAAGTATGAATGTTAAACTTTTTCTCGAAGCTGTTCCTGCTGAGGAAGTGCCAGAAGTTATTTCTTTGAAAAATTTGATTTTCGCAAGGGGGAGCGATAAGATTTCGGAATCCTCGTTTTCTGAGCTTAATGATTTGGTCGACTACTTAGAGCGAAACCCTAGCATGACTATTCAACTTGAAGGACATACAGATTTTGATGGGAATGCCGATGCAAATTTTAAGTTGTCAGAAGCGCGAGTGGAATCTGTAAAGGCTTATTTAACTGATCAAGGAGTAAAAAAAGGTCGAGTTTTGACTAAAGCATTTGGAGGTACTCAGCCTCTTTTCACGGAGCGTACTGCAGACGCCAAAGCAAAGAATCGAAGGGTTGAGGTTCGCATACTTAGTAGATAATATAAACTTAAGATGAAGAAATTTTTACTTTACACGCTTGGCGCCTTGCTATATTCTTCTGTGACATTAGGTCAGGAAACAGTGGTTTGGGGCACTCAAGTTATCGATGTTTCCAGTGAGTATTCTCCTCTTGAGTATTCAGCGATACAGGCTTTGCATAAACCAAATGTTTATCCGGGAGGTGGAGATAATCCGAATGCATGGAGGGCGAAGAATGATAATCGGGAAGAGTTTATTATGGTGTCTTTTGATAAACCAATTAAAGCAAAGCAGGTGGCTATTTCCGAATCGGAAAATCCTGGAGCTGTTACCAAAGTATACGCCTATGATGGCGAATACAATGAGTATACATTGTTTGATTTGACACCAAGGCCAATTCCTTTAGAGAGTAGATTATTAAATCTATTCTTTGAAGATACCCCATATGAAATCTATGCCGTAAAAGTTTTCATAGATGGGGAAGCTGTACCGGGTTATAATGCTATAGATGCCATTGGAATATCTGCATCTAACCTGCCTATTTCCGTCCTTATTAATTTGGCAGGAGGTATCGCACAAGGAAAAGAAGCCGATAAGCTTTCGAGTGATGTAAATAGTACTTATATAGAACATAGTCCAATCATATCACCAGATGGAAATCGACTTTATTTTAGTAGAAGATACCATCCTGATAATGTAGGTGGCATAGATGACGTAGAGGATATATGGGTTTCGGAAAAGGACCCAAAGACAGGTGATTGGTTACCAGCAAAAAACGTTGGTCCGCCTCTCAATACTGAAGGCCCAAATTTTATTACTTCTATCACATTGGTAAATGGTCAGGAGACATTGGTGTTGGGTAATAGATACGGTAAGAAAGGTCGTATGTATTCGGGTGTTTCTATGGCCAAGCGCGTCGGCGATAAATTTGATAAACCTGAGCCTGTTGAGATTTTGAATGATTACAATTATGCGCCGAAGGTGGATTACTTTCTGACTTTTTCGGGTGAAGCCATGATTATCTCTGCCGAGAGAGATGACTCGTATGGGGGACGTGATTTATACGTCACATTTAAGGATGCCTTAGGATGGAAAGAGCCTAAGAACCTTGGAAAAGACATTAATACGGCTTCTGATGATTTTTCTCCTTTCCTCTCTTCAGATGGAAAAATTTTATACTTCTCATCTTCTGGGTACCGTGGCTATGGAGGTTCTGATATTTATGTATCCATAAGATTGGATGATACTTGGGAGAACTGGTCGGTTCCTGAAAATCTTGGTTCCAGTGTCAACTCAGCTGGAGATGATCAATACTTCAGCATTCCAGAGACAGGTCAACACATCTACTTTTCAAGAGGTGATACAGACAGTGACACAGATATTTTTCGCTTTAAGGCGGACGATATTTTTATAGATCCAAATAGCCCACTTATGGCTTCTGTATCTCATCTTACTGCGAGTAGAGCTGATGAATTCTTTAGATATGTGTACGGTAAAGTTATCGATGATGGTACCTCATTAGCTGTTGCGGAAGTGGATATAATCCTTGAAAGACTTCCTGATGGTGTAGATATGGGTAAGGCTAAAACCAATGCTAAAGGAGAATATAGAATGAGCGTGCGAGGCGGTGCTAAATACGGTTTGAATGCACAGCGGAAAGGATATTTGTCGACAGACGCAAATTTTGACCTTAATAAACTAAACTCAAATGATACCCTTAATGTGAACCTGCACCTATCAGAAATAAAAGCTGGTGCCTCTATTGTGCTCAACAATATTTTCTTTGAAACTAATAAAACACTTTTGACAACCTCTTCTTATTCTGAATTGAAGAGATTGGTAGAATTAATGAAGAATGGAGAGGTGCGTAAAGTAGAAGTTTCTGGTCATACGGATTCTGTGGGAGAAGCTGATTACAATCAAAACCTTTCGGAGAGAAGAGCACAAGCTGTAGTGAACTATATTAAATCAAGTGGGGTATCAGATGATCGGGTAATTGCAGTAGGCTATGGAGAAACCAAGCCAATTGCCAGCAACAATACCCCGGAAGGACGTAGCAAGAACCGTAGGGTAGAGTTTAAAATCTTTGAATAAAAGACTTTAATTGGTGGCTAGATGTTGCTTAAACTCTAGACGGATTTCATAATTTCTACTGCTAGGATAGAGATAATCCGCTTTGGCTAACATTTTACTCGCTTCTGTAAATCTCCCATTATTGTAAGCATCAATTGCTAGGTTGAAATACTGTAAACCTGCGAGCTGAAGTAAGGAAATCTTATTTTCATGTGTAATGCTGTATTGTGAAGGATTAACAACATTTACTCGATCATTGGATATTTTGCCTTTAGATAGAGAGTAATCCTCGAGCATTCCATCTATCGTCTGTTGGTCATTTTCAAAACCAAAAAAAGGATCGGTAGATTCGAAAAGATACCTTTTGTTATCTAATGTGGCCACAATTAGCACATGGTAGTCATATTCATAAATTTGATATGGGACATCTAACCGCTCAAGAATTACGGCAAAAAACGCCGTGCCGGTAAGGCAGTCATAAGCCCCATTTTCCAAGAGATCAGCTAGGGTCACATAGTTAGTATACCATTTCAGCTTCTTTTTATGGGAGAGATAGAACGCTTTCTCTAGCAACCGGGCAGTTGTTCTGCCACTACTTTTAGACTTTATCCGCTCCACAGTTTGGTCGATCTTCCCTTCATAAACCGTATATTTATTAAAATCGACGGACGGATCTGTGGCTAAGAGGATTTTAAGAGGGTCGTTTGAGGATAAAGCGTAAGATTCAAAATCAGAATGAAAAGTAAAATCTTGCGTGCATGCCGCATGTATGCAAAAGAGATTGATGATACAAAAAGTAAATAGCGCGCGATACATAGATGCAAGAACTAAGAATTCATATATTATCTTAATGTTACGATAAAGTTAATAAATAGTTTCAATGTTACCTAATTGTTAAGCAAACAATGACAGATTCAGAGTTAGACCACCTATTCCTAAAGCAAAAAGACTCCTCTAGGCAACTGAGGATTCGAAAACTATCTGATCGCCAAGGGAAACTCAGAAATTTGAGAAAATGGGTGATTGATCAAAGATTAGATTTTCATGAAGGTATTGCTGCGGATTTAGGCAAATCCCCTGAGGAAGTAGATCTCACTGAGATTTATCCTGTGATCACCGAGGCAAAGCACGCGATAAGCCGATTGCCAAGTTGGGCTGCGCCCAAAAGAGTGCATGGAGGACTAGTTTTTCTTGGGACTCGATCTTATGTCCAATATGAGCCATTGGGAACTACACTTATCATTTCGCCATGGAATTATCCCATATTATTGAGCCTTGGCCCATTGATATCAGCAATTGCTGCTGGCAATACTGTCATTTTGAAACCCTCTGAATTCACTCCTGCAACCAATAAGATCATTCGAAAAATGATTGAAGAGCTATTCAAAGAAGACGAAGTGTGCATTGTGGAAGGAGCAAGTGATGTTGCACAAGAGCTATTAACCAAATCTTTCGATCATATCTTTTTCACTGGCAGTCCTGAAGTAGGTAAAATAGTAATGACAGCTGCGGCCAAGCATTTAACGTCGGTTACACTAGAGTTAGGAGGTAAATCACCAACTATAGTAGACGGAAAGGTAGATATAAAGGAAGCTGCTCGTCGCATTGCTTGGGGCAAGTGGGTCAATGCTGGCCAGACTTGTGTAGCTCCTGACTATGTTTTTGTTCATACAAGCAAAGCCGCGGCATTCAAAAAGACACTTGAGGAGGAAGCAAAAAAGCAATATGAAAACAGAAAATCTTATACCTGTATAATTAATGAAAGACATTTCGATCGTGTAACAAGCCTTTATGACAATGCCTTAGAGCAAGGAGCTAACTTGGTTTTTGGAGGTGATTTTGATAAAGATCGAATGTCCATTGGCCCAACAGTTTTGGATAATGTTTCTCAAAAGATGGAGATTATGAATCAAGAAATTTTTGGACCATTATTACCGATACTTATCTATGAAAATATTGACGAGGTAATATCATATATCAATGCCAGACCTAAGCCACTTGCGCTCTATTACTATGGGAGAAATATAAAAGACAGGAATCTAATAAAACAACAAACCAGTTCTGGAGCTTTGGTATTTAATGACAATGTTTTGCAGTTTGGTCATCCACATTTGCCAATGGGGGGCGTCAATAATAGCGGAATTGGGAAAGCACATGGACATGCGGGATTCCTTGCTTTTAGTCATGCAAAAAGTGTAATGAAGCAAAAGCATGGATTGACTATCCTAAGTTTTGTTTATCCTCCATACACCGGATTCAAAAAGACCATAATCAAATGGATGCTTAAGCTATTTTAGTATTATTTTAGCGTCTTATGAAAAACCTCATTCTCATTCTTCTTCTCGCATTGATGTACGCATGTACTGGTGTATCTGAAAAACCTTCTGAATGGGAGGGTGAATGGACAGCCCAATGGGAAACAGATCCAGCTTCTTTTGAAGGGATAGACGGGATAACGGATTTCACCATGCCAGGTAAAATCACATTTTTCTATGATTCTGTGACGATTAAAGCTTTTGGCTTTGAAGGCTGCGTTTTTAGTAAGGACACTTTGGACCACTCTCTGATGTGGAAAGTAAGCAATGATTCCTTGATTTTGATCAATGATGAATCTACTCCAGGTATGGTCTATCAAATTGTAGAAAAGGGAGAAAGCAAAATTAAGCTCCAGTTGATGGAGGATATCTTTCTTACGCTTAGCAAATAGCTATAAAGGTTTCGGCTCTTTTTTAATCATATAAGTCCCTAGCTTGATCTAAGTAAGTTCTCTCCTTGCTAGTTCGCATTAAATACAGGTCAGAAGAACTGTGCTTTTCGATCAATAAAAAAAGGCACTCTCGCGTCTTGAAAACCCGATTTTTCAAATGTCAATTAGTGGATTCTTCAACGAAACTTAAGCCCTAAAATGTGGCATATCGTCCATTCCTGACTAATTTACTAGTTCATATCCAAATTCCTCAACAATGAAAAAAGTATTCATCGTACTCGCATCGCTTCTCGGTATCATTTTTCTTGCACTGATACTCATTCCTATTATTTTCAAAGATGATATTCAGGCGGCCATTGATAAGGAAATGGATAACGCACTTAATGCCGAGGTGTATTACGATGTTGATGGACTTAGTTTGTCACTTATTAGGAGCTTTCCAAATCTTTCACTTTCTATGTCAGATTTTGGTATTGTAGGTATCGATCAGTTTGCGAGTGACACGCTTTTTTCCGTGAAGGAATTTAATATCACGATAGATATAATGTCGGTGATCAATGGAGATCAGATCAAAATAGTGAATGTGGATTTGTCCAATCCCGATATCAAGGTCCTTGTACTGGCAAACGGCTCGGCAAATTATGATATAGCCAAACCAAGTAAGGAAGTAGAGGAAGAAACAGAAGAGTCCTCAGCGCCTTTGACTATCCAGATACAAGGTTGGCAAATCACCGATGGGACTTTGATATACGATGACCAGACATTTCCTATGCGAGTGGGGATCAGTGGAATCAATCATTCGGGCTCAGGAGACTTTGCTTTAGATATATTTGATATGATCACTCAAACAACAATCAGTGAGTTTGATCTGTCTTATGATGGCGTAGAATATATCTCTAATAAAAAATTGAACGCAGATATCATCATGGAGATGGATCTGAGTAACATGAAGTTCACTTTCAAAGAAAACAAAGTAGCCATGAATGATTTTGGCTTTTCATTCGATGGGTTTGTGTCTATGCCATCAGATGATATAGATATGGAAATCAATTATGGAGGGAAAGATATAAGTCTAGCAAGTATACTTTCTCTTGTGCCTGGGGATTATGAAGAATACCTAACAGGTGTTACAGCAAATGGTCTTGTAGCATTTGAAGGCTATGTGAAAGGCACATACAATGATACAAGCATGCCTCAAGTAGCATCTACATTCAGTATTGCTGACGGGTCAATCAAATATGCAGATTATCCAATACCTATGAATGATATCCAAGTCAGCGCGAAGTTCGATTATCCTTCTGCCGATCTGAGAGAGACCAGTTTTGTAATAGACAAATTTCACATGATGCTTGACGGTGAGGAGCTTTCAGCTTATTTGCTTTTCAAGGATTTGGAAGATTATTACTGGGACTTCCGTGTGGATGGTAACATGGATTTAGAGAAAATCACCAAAATAGTAAAGCTTGATGATATGACCCTTCGCGGTAAAATCAACGCGAAAATCAATACAACTGGTCGCATGTCGGATCTCGATGCTGAGCGCTACGAGAAGCTGCCAACATCTGGCAGTATGGCAATAAAGGATCTTTATTATGAAAGCAGCGATTTGCCACAAGGTTTTGGTATTGCTGAGTCCAATATGACCATAGACCCGGAAGCGATTACTTTGGCTAATTTCAAAGGAAATGCCGGCAAGACTGATCTCAATATGGATGGAAAGATCACAAACTACTTGCAGTATGCTTTGTCAGATTCAGCAGTGCTTCTTGGCAAGTTTAATTTTTCATCGTCCTTGGTGGATGCTAATGAGTGGATGGTAGCTGAAGATACTGTGGTGATTCAAGAGGATACTGCTGCACTAGAGATCGTGCGCATTCCTGAAAACATCGATTTTATATTGGTTTCTTCTATTGATAAAATACTCTATGATGACTTAGTCATGAGTGATTTCAATGGAAAATTAATCGTTAAGGAAGGGGCAGTATATATGGACAAAGTAGGTTTCAATATGCTTGGTGGTGGTTTCGTTATGAACGGATCTTATCAATCAGCGTTGAGCCTTCCACAGCCACTTTATGATTTTGATTTTGCTATTAAAGAATTACCAATAGTCGCTGCATTTCAATCATTCGTGACAGTACAGAAACTTGTGCCTGTTGCAGAAAAAATGACTGGTAAATTCTCCACAGACTTCAAGGTCGGTGGAACTCTAGGTGAGGATATGATGCCAATCTATGAAGACATGCAAGGTGCAGGGTTGATAAAAATAGCACAGGCTGCAGTGAGTAATGTGAAACTTCTTTCGGCAGTTTCCAATGTGACGAATCTCAGCAATTCGGATGGTGAGGTTAGCCTAAAGGATTTGCTACTATCTGCTGAGATCAAGGAGGGTCGACTTTATGTAGAGCCATTTGATATGACTATTGGAGGGAGAAAAGCAACTATCGGTGGCAGTACCGGTGTAGATGGTAGTTTGGACTATGCCATGGCTATGAATGTTCCTTCGGGACAAGTAGGAGATGCAATTAATAGCGCACTAGCATCTGTTCCTGGCATGAGCAATGCTATTGGAAAGGATATTACCATGAATCTTGGTATATCTGGAACCTATGATGAGCCAAAAGTGAAATTGCTAAGTGCCAATCCTACGGGTGTTTCTGGAAGTGGAGTCAAAGAAGCTTTGAAACAACAAGCTGCAGAAAAGCTGAATGAGCAAAAGGAGGCTGTCACTGCGAAAGTAGAAGCTGCCAAGGATTCAGCTAATGCTGTAATCAATGAGAAGAAAGAGGAAGTAAAAGAAGAGATTAAGGAAGAAGTGGATAAAGCAAAAGAAGAAACAACTGACAAGGCAAAAGATGCGGTGAAAGGTCTGCTTAAGAAAAAAACAGGAGGAGGTTAAAAACCTCCTCCAATACTTTCTAGAATTTAATTGTGTAAACGATATTCGGGATCATTGGTAGCTGAGTGCTTTTTTCTATTTCTTCAGTTGCCTGATTGTAATAGGTACGAATCACCGCACTATTGTTCGTGACATTGTTAAAGTCGATTTTGAATTCTCGCGTGGTATTTCTTTTGTTCTTTCTGGTTCCTAAAGAAAGGTTCGCAAAGAAAACATCATCTCCACGTAATGAATAGGGTCTATTTTCAAAAACAGTAGTTTCCATGTTTTGAGAAGCCGCTAGATCGATTGGTGTATATGGCGTCCCTCCTAAAAGGCTAATTTTTGTATTAACAAAGAAGACTTTGTCCTTTCCAGATTTTCCATAGGCAAATTCTTTTCCTCCAATCATATTGAAAATGTAATTGCCATTGTATGCCGTCGATCGCTCAACACCATCACCTGCAGTATAAAGTGAGTTATAAATGGAAAGGGTACTCATATAATAAAAACCACGATTGAAGAAGCGCTCTAGCGTAAACTCTAATCCGTAATTGCGGCCTGTTCCTTGGTTGACCAATGCTGTATTTGCATAAGTGTCAATATCGTTTATCAGTGAATATGAGCTTGTCTTTGAATCTTCTATAGGGATATCATAAAGTTGCTGATAGTAGAGCTCGGACTTGAAATGTGTATTCGCATTAATCTGATAATCATAACCAACCACATAATGTGCAGCCTTGGGCAGGGAAAGGGTGAGATTGGGTTGTGTAAAGGAGTTTTCGCTAGGCACTTTAGCAAGATATGTGGAGATACTTCCCAGTTTGCTATGAATCCCAAAACCCGCATTTAGACTGTGCTTTTTTGATAAATCCCATTTTATGCCTAATCTAGGTTCTATTGTATAGGATTGATTGAAATCAAAGTATGTGGAATGTAGACCTGAGGTCATTGTAATCTGCTCATTGAACCGATGTTTCCAACTCACAAAACCCTGTATGCCTGTTGCCGAACCTTTATCCGAAAGTACAGATTGAAGTGCTTTTGCTTCAACGGAATACTCTTCTGCATTTAGGTTATATCCGTAAAAGGAAAGAATTAGCCCCCCCTCAGCTTTGTTTTTGCTATTCCATTTGTAGTTGATTGATGACAAGGTGCGAATAGTTGATTTGTCGATTTGTGATCCGAAGGTTTCATAAAATTCCCCTTGGTCATCTGTGAATTCATCCCGTGCTCTTAGTCTTGTTCCGGAAAGTGAAATGGTGTTTTTGATGGATGCTCTTTCTCCAAAAAAGTAGAGATGCGAGATGCCCAATACACCCAAGTCACTATCAAATATGCCTCGATATGCTGGTTCTCCACTTTCAAAAGCTTGCTCGCCAATTATGCTAGAAATACCCCCAAGCCCAAATATCGAGATTTGTTGATTATCCTTTATGGGTAGATTCACATTGAAGGATACATCTTGATACTTTGGAACCCCACCAAAATCTACAATTCCCAATTCGTCAAGTAACTGAAGAGAACTATACCTATAATTGGCGATATATGATCCTCTATAGCCTTCTTTGAAAGGACCTTCTGCTGTAAAGTCAAGTCCCAGTACTCCGGCACTTGCAGTATATTCTCTGGTTTCATTATTGCCTTTTTTAAACTTGATGTCAAAGACACCTGATAGTGCATTACCAAATTCGGGAGCAAAGGCTCCAGTATAAAAATCCGAATTGTCAAGCATGTTGCTATTGAGTGCATTTACTGGTCCACCGGTAGATCCCTCATCAGAAAAGTGATTTGGGTTGGGGATTTCGATTCCTTCAAGTCGCCAGAGTATTCCTTTGGGAGAATTTCCTCTTACCACTATATCATTATTTCCTTCTGCATTTGCAGAAACTCCAGCAAATGCGGAAACCATCCTAGCAGGATCATTGAATGAGCCAGCATAACGCAAAGTCTCCTCTACTGAAAAGGAACGCGCACTTATCAGTGCCATTTCATTGAGTACTTCACCTCGTTTATTTGTAGCCGTGACTACAACCGCTTCTAGATTTTCAATAGATTCTACCATTGATATATTTAGAATTACTTCTTTGGCTGCAGTGAGGAGGATATTTGGGATGACTTGTTCTTCATATCCAGTAGACCGAACAAGGATATTGCACCGTCCAAGACTCACATTGGGAATTTTAAAGTCACCATTGAGGTCAGTGACCGCACCAATTATTTGATTTGAGTCTATAATTTGGACTGTTGCACCGATTATTGGGCTTTTGGAATCAACGTCTAGAATGGTTCCTCTTAGTGTTTGGGTTGATTGAGCCCAAGAAGGAAGACAAAATAGAAAAATTGTAGATAGAAAGAAATAGGATTTGATATTCATCTGGCTTTAGTAAAGTTTCAGAATCAAGAAACCTAACTAGCCAATTACCCCCACGAGGGTGTCAATATTCCCAGATATCAGTGAGTTTATAGGGAGAACCATTCGTGGTAAACTCGTCTCCTTTGAAGTATCGGTATTTTGAAAGTACGATAAGCGAACGAAGGTCCTCACGGTCAATATTTACTTCTTCCGCACCAAGATTTTCTTTCATGTGATCTTCATTCGAGGCTTTCACAATTGCTGCCGTTTTACGCTTAAGCGCAAAAGCAATCAGTGCTTGTGCTTCCGTACATCCATGCTTTTTAGCAATATCGGTGATCGCTGGCTCAGTCAGTAAGAAGGGTTCATTGGCTTGAGTATACTTTGCTTCTCTGCCAGGAGAACCTAGAGGTGCAAAGGCTGTCATCAAGATCTTGTTTGATCTACAGTAGTCATAAAGAGTCTGCTGTGGGAGATACGGATGCCACTCACATTGGTTGATTTCAGGTTTCATCATACAATCATCTAACACCTGTTTAATCCTTTCAATGTTGAAATTACTCAGTCCTATATGTTTAGCAAGTTTTGCATCCAGACAATCCTCCATTCCTGTCCAGGTGTCCTCTACAGGAGCATCCATTTCTTCCAGATAGTCTTCTGCGCTCTCTGGAAATTTCACTTTTCTTTCATGTGAAACTGGCCAGTTAATTAAAAACAGATCTAAATAATCTAGTCCCATTTTATCTAAAATCTTCTCACAGGCAGGCTCTACATCGTTGTACCTATGGCGATCATTCCAAAGTTTGGAGGTAATCCAAAGGTCTTTTCTTGTGACCTCACCAGCTTTGATGGCGTCTTTTATTGCTTTGCCTATGGCTTCTTGATTATCAAAAATGGGGGCACAATCAAAATGTCTGTAACCGACTCCAATAGCTTTACGGATGACATCATAGGCATCGTCCGAAGAGAGGCCATACGTGCCAAATCCAATCATTGGCATCTCGTCACCGTTGCTATATTTTAAAAATTTCAATTAATGAATATGGTTGGTTACTTGATAAATGTAACAATACTATGGCAATTATTTAACCCGTTTCATCTGGAACACTTCGGTGTTCAACTTTTCTCCGTTTTTCATCTTCAATGTAATGACCATTTCGTTATCAGATCGCTGTTCATAGGTCAGCCCTTTCAGGATGACTTTACCTTTTTCAAACGAGACTTTTTCAAAAGTTACGTAATCCTCTTTTTCTTCCCATCCGATAAGCTCAGGACTGAAGTGCTTGAGTTTCATACCTAAACTATCTAGCACCCAAAACTCATAAAAGCTCACACTTGAAGAATCCCCAATATGTCTAAACATTCCCATGATGGTACCATTCTTATCTGGACTTGACCAGACTTCTTCAAGGATTCCACCGAAACCCTCGCCTTTCCAAGTACCTGTCAGCCATGAAAAACTTACATCGGATGGATCTGTTTCAAGAGAATGGATTTTGTTTGTTTGTTCATCATTTTTTGATGTACAGCTCAAAAGGAAACTTGCAATGCCTATCAATAGTGCGGGTTTAAAGAGATACTTCATAAGCGTTTTTTAAGTGTCAAGACTATTGAATATGGCTAAATTGAGAACAACAAAACACCTACCAAATAGACGGATTACTGTTTAATTATCTTTATAAACACAAGATCTTCGTGATGATCAAGCTTTATTGCAATTATATGAATACCAGACTCCAAACCTTCAAGATTCAATGTTTGCTTGTTGAACCCATTTGAAATTTTTATCCTCTTTTCTAATAAAGCTTGTCCATTAAGGTTAAAGACAGATAAACTTGAAGAGTCTACCATATTGCTAGAAAAGGATATGTTAGCAATAGAATCGGTCGGGTTGGGGAAAACTGCTGTTTCGCAGATTTCACCCTCTTGGCAATACAGCTTGAGATCATCTTCTTTGCAACCAACCAATATTGATATGATGAAGAGTAAGTGAAGCTTGATTTTCATTAATCAGATTTTAAGTTGCTTAGTTGATCCTTGATCACCCGAATTCCTTCTGAGAATGATTTTGGCTGAAAATTAAAGGCTTTTTTAGCCTTCTCAATCACAAAGCCAGTTCGAGGTGGTCTTTTGCCTAACTGTGTAAATGTAGAGGCGTCAACAGGAGAGATGAGAGATTTATCTAAACTGTAAAAATTAGCCACTTCTACTGCCATTTGATATGGACTGAGTGCATCTGGCCCTGATAAATGAAAAATACCTAAAAGTCTCCTTTGACTAACTTCTGCACAGCCAAATGCCAAATCTTCAACGAGTGTGGGTGTTCTTATTTGATCGGTTACTACTTTGATAAGCTTCTTCTCCTCAAGGTTTTTCTTAACCCAAAGCACAATGTTAGACCTGCTCATGTTGGGCGTAATCCCGTAAACAAGCACAGTTCGTACAATAGCCCAGGACAAACCACTCGACTGAACAAGTTTTTCCGCTTCCCATTTACTCTGGCCATAATAGCTGATAGGATTTGGTTGATCACTTTCCTCGTAAGGACCTTCCTCTCCATCAAACACAAAATCAGTAGAGAGATATAGAAAGTGACAATTAGAAACCTTGGCTTCTTTCAGGAGTAATTCTGTAGCAGTAACGTTTGCAGCCCAACAAGCCTCCTTTTCAGATTCGCACTCGTCTACTTGTGTCATTGCAGCGCAATGAAAGATATTATCTGGCTTTGACGCTGAGATTAGAGATTTGACTTCTGTTGGATTAGTGAGATCTGCGCTGATATATTGGTAATCGCCGGGAGTTATTCTATTCGCTCCTCGTCCTGTAGCTATTACTTCCACAGACTTGTCTGGAGCCAAATATGCAACAAGTTTTTGCCCTAAAAGGCCGTTGCCCCCCGTGATCAGCACTCTCATGTTTAATAATTTTTTGTCAGTGTTACTTGTGAGCCAAACGCGGATGTAATCAACTTTCCGTTAAGGATATAACCAATCTTAACATATCCCGAATTTTCATATAAATCAGTTCCTTTTACAATACCAGATTCATATTTCATGTTTTGCTTATCGTATGCTGTTCCAACTCCAGAAATTATCATCCATTTTCCAGTCCACTGATCTTGCCTTACGGTAATTTCACAATATAACTGACTATCCTGGTATGAATAAGTGCCGTTTATAGATGTATTATGGGAATTATTTAGTTCATTGGTTTTTTTGAAATAATTGTCGATTTTTTTGGCTGTGGGGTACTGATAACCGTACTTTTTGGTGATTTCTTTTTTGTTCACCAACTCAAGCTCAATCGTCATGTAAGTAGATTTCACAGGCTTATCCCCTCGTGCAGTTTTCACAGCGGCAATTTTATCAATAACATCTAGGCCTTCCACCACACGCCCAAAGACGGTATATTCTTGATCTAAATGAGGCGCACCTTCGGCGTTTGAATAGGTTGCTACCATATTAGGGTCTGCTTTTTTGCTGAGATCTAGGCTTAATTCATTTTCGACATATTCTCTACAATCTAACGCAAGCTTATTCATCCCATCAAAATCACGTTTAGCTTGAAGCTCAGCAAACAACCCTCTAAGGCTGTCGTATTTATCATCTTGAAGCATCGTGCTGATAGATTGATTAAGCTTCATTTGATCTGTCGTTAATTCTGCCTCTGTATAAGCCTTACCATCCACGATGTAAAACTGTGAACTAGATGACATTTTATCTGGATTTACATTGTCGCCTTGTCTTGCAGCGGCTATTGCACCTTTTGTGTGGTAGAATCCTTTAACAATCTCTGCTGGTATGCGGTCATCTTCCGTTTCGCGAATACCTTCCTTCGTCTGAATATCTCCACCCTGAATCATAAAATCTTTTATTATTCTGTGCCAGATGGTACTATCATATCTACCTGCTTTCACTAATTCAATAAAGTTTTTCTTATGTAATGGAGTTTCCTCGTAAAGAATGGCTTTCATGTCACCGTATTCTGTGTGTATGGTGATGAGGTAATCTTTGTTTTTTTCGCAAGAAACCAAAACCACGAATAAGACCGTAAGTGCAAGAATTCGATTCATATTCAATATTTTATTTGAAGGGTTTAAAATTAAGCCCAAATTATACAGAATGCATAATTTGCCCAAAAGGCAGACGAATGCATTGCATACCTAGTTTAAACTAATTCTGTTAAAGTTGATTTTTGATTTCCATCAAAATTTTGTCTCCGCCAGCATTGAGTATCTCGCTTGCAAGAGATTGACCAAGGACTAAAGGATCTTGGCCAATAGCTTTTCGTATGATACGCTCAGAGCCGTCAAGGCTAATGATGCCAGCGGTGAGGCTAACGTCTGTACCTTCCAAAGTAGCAAGGCCAAATACCGGAATACTACATCCCCCTTCTAGTTTGGCCAAAAATGCACGCTCAGCAAGAAGACATTTTTCACTCTTTTCATCATTGATGCAGTGACGAACTGCTTCTCTTTTATCCGATGGAAGCGATGAATGTATTTCAATCGCAATACTTCCCTGACCTACAGCAGGGATAAATTGTTCTAAATCCAGATTTGCTCTGATCATATCATGGTAGCCCATTCGGTGGACCCCAGCAAAGGCAAGCACAATTGCATGGCATGTTCCTGAGCGCATGCGCTCAATTCTAGTTTGTAAGTTGCCACGGATATCTACAGTTTTCAGATGCGGATAAAAATGCTTGAATAAAGCAACTCTTCGAGTGCTTGAGGTGCCTAGAACAAGAGAGGGATCATTTAAGTCTACGGGTTTATCGCTTACGATCACATCATGGGCTTGTTCCCTTTCACCGAAAGCAATGATTTCAAATCCCTTTGGCAATTGGGATTGCATATCCTTCGCGCTGTGTACCGCTATATCAATGTGACCTGAAGCCAAATGATCTTCCAGCTCTTCAGTAAAGACGCCTTTACTTCCAATTTTTGCAATAGAGACATCTAGGATTTTGTCACCCTTCGTTTCTTGTAGTACCAATTCTGTCAGGTAGCCAGAGTCTTGAAGTTTCTGAGCGACATATTCTGCCTGCCAAAGGGCTAGTTTACTTTTCCTACTGCCGATTCTTATTGTTTCCACTACGCGTTTTTCTTTCCGCCCCTTTTATTCATATAGTTGTCTTCCACATAAGTTACAATCTTGGTAGCGATATCAATGCCTGTGGCTGCTTCTATTCCTTCCAATCCAGGGGAGCTATTTACTTCTAAGATAAGCGGTCCACGATCCGACTGCAACATGTCTACGCCAGCTATGCTCAAGCCCATGGCATCTGCAGCTTTGACTGCTGCAGCTTTCTCAGCTCTTTTCAATTTAATGAGTTGTGCAGAACCACCTCTATGGAGATTGGACCGAAACTCTCCCTCTCGACCGGTTCGCTTCATCGCCCCTATTACCTCACCATTCACTACGAAAGCTCTGATGTCAGATGCTTTTGCTTCTTTGATAAACTCTTGAACTATGATCCTTGCTTTTAAACCGTGAAATGCCTCTATCACGGACTGAGCAGCTTTTATGGTCTCAGCAAGTACAACTCCTAAACCTTGGGTGCCTTCTAGTAATTTTATTATCAAAGGTGCACCCCCCAGATTTTGGATGATTTGTTTTTCTTCTTTGGAATAATTGGTGAAAGCAGTTTTCGGCAACCCAAGTCCCGCTGCTGCGAGCATCTGCATGCTCCGCAGTTTGTCTCTCGAGCGAGTAATGGCGATGGATCTGTTTGCACTAAAGACATCCATCATTTCAAACTGACGCAACACCGCAGTTCCATAGAAAGTCACCGAAGCTCCTATTCGTGGGATGACAGCATCGAACCCTTCCAGTTTTTCGCCATGGTAATACATCGTCAAGGCGTTTTGCTCTATTAGGATGTCGCATTGAAGGTGGTCTATGACTTTTACCTCATGTCCTCTCTCTTTTGCAGCTTCTACTAGCCTTCTTGTAGAGTATAAATCAGATTTTCTAGACAGGATTGCTAGTTTCATTTTAGGGTTGTTTTTTGATCGAAAGAAAGATTTTTTTTAGAGACGTCTACTATAAACCTTTTGGTAAGCAGCTTTCGTCCTATTAATATTGGGTTTTTCATTTTGCTCCTATCAGAGAGTGAGAACTCTGCTGGAAATACGCGCCCAAAGAGTTTCACTTTGGTCTTGATGACGTAACGAAGTTCGTTGATTCCATTGGAGCTTTTGATAAGCTTCTGTTTGAATTGTTTTGTTTGGAAGGTTTGACGAATCAATTTCCCATCCACCTCCAGACTTATTAGGAAGCTCAAAGTATCGTCTTTGAGTGTGATTTTCTTACAATTTACCGCAGAGGTAAAAGCCCCTGTATCGATTTTGGCATTCGCATTTTCAATACCAAACTCTGGAAGATCGATTTTGTCTAACCTGCCTATGGTAATTTTATTCTTCATTGTGACCTCAGCAGTTTGCTGCACTGAAGTGAAATGGCCATAAAAGTGATTTTGGAGCTCGCATTCCTTTGAAGTTGAGATAGTCCATCACTTAGTAGGAGGTAAATACCCTCTAATGTTTCGAGGCTCGAAAAATTCCCGAATTTTTTGATAAACTCTCCTTCTGCACCTTCTCTTTGTATTAAAGCATCATGATCTGCTTTGGACAAGATAGTATCTCGAATTAATGTGATAGCAAAATCTAGTTGGTTTCGTTGCTGTGATTTGCTGGACCCAGCAAACTCCTCCGTGGATTTTACCAGTTCGCTATAGTTGCCTTTAAGGCAAAACTGCATCCAACTTTGAAAAGACTCATATGCTAAGCTATCCACATGCTCTGATTCGAAAAGTGCTTTCCCCAAACTCCCAGCAGCTAGTCTTGCAATTTTCTTTGCTGAGTCAGCAGAGATTTGCCGGTGCGCCATCAGGTGGCTTTCTATCTGCTCTTCTTTGAATGGCGCTATGTTGAAAATTTGAGTTCGGGATTTAATAGTTGTGAGCAAATTGTCATAGGCATAGCTCACTAGTAGATATATGGTTTGAGATGGTGGCTCTTCCAATATCTTCAATATTCCATTTGCAGCTGAAGGATGCATGGTCTCAGGACACCAAATGATCAAAATTTTGAAATCACCTTCAAATGATTTCATGCTCACAGTTTTGATCATCGCACGACTATCTTCTTTAGAGATCAGCACGTTTTTATTTTCAAAACCATTGAAATTGACCCAGTCATCAAGGTCCGAATAAGGCTGCTCAGCTGCGAAGGAACGCCATTTCTTTAGTGTTTCTGCAAAAGCTTTGTCATAATCAGCAGGCTTAACAGAAGGTTTGGGTATGATGAAATGCACATCTGGGTGGATGAGCTTATTGGTTTTTTGGCAGTTTGCACAGTTGCCACAGGCATCATTGGCTTGCTTGTCTTCACAAAGTAGATAAGTCGTAAACGCCATGGCCATAGCAAGACCAGCCCCACCAACTGGACCATTGAAAAGCTGAGCATGCGCGATGTGATTGTTTTGATAGGATGCTATCAAAGAGCCTTTTAAATCATCTAAACCAGGAATATCAGCAAATAGCATAGATAGATTAAGCGTTTTCCCAAACCCTGTATCGGGAAGAGACCTCAAAGATATGGTTCAAGATTTCTTTATCTGTTTGGGTGAGATTTAATTTTCGCCTTTTCATCACTATGTCAGCCGTAATAAAGGCTTTTCGTGGCTGATGTGTAACAAAACCACTGGCTCCACCCCAAGAGAAAGATGGAATAATATTTCGTGGGAAGCCTTCACCGTAAATGTTGGCTGCTACGCCGATAGTGGTTCCTGTATTGAACATAGTATTAATGCCTGTCTTACTGTGATCAGCCATGATCAAACCGCAAAACTGTAATCCAGTATGAATGAATTTCTCAGTGGCATAATCCCACATCCGAACAGGATCATAATTGTTTTTGAGATTGGAATTATTGGTGTCTGCGCCTATGTTGCACCATTCCCCAATCACAGCATTCCCAAGGAAACCATCATGACCTTTGTTGCTGTAGCCCCAAAAGACGCAATTGGAAACCTCACCACCTAGTTTACAATATGGGCCAGTAGAACTATCGCCTCTTATTTTGGCTCCCATATTTACTACACTGTGTTCTCCCAGGCCAAATGGCCCACGGATAATTGCACCTTCTTCTACCTTACTATGAGCGGCTAAATATATAGGTCCCTCTTCTGCATTGAGGATTGCAGCTTTTACTTGTGCGCCTTTTTCAAGGAAAATATCACTTCCATAAGTTTTAGTATGAGGGTCAACGATGGGTTGGCTCTTGCGGCCTATTGTTAATAATTGATAGTCTTTCCGGATTTCTTGACCATTCAGGCGGAAGATGTCCCAAGAGTAGACCACTTCGTCAATTGCTTCTGTAAAATCAATTTTTTTATAATTGGAGGGGTTAGTTAGTGGATTGCTTGATCCACAGGCTACTAAAACCTTATCTTCTAGGACAAGTGCTTCACCACTATTGAGTTTCTTCACAGCACTGAGTAGAACTCCATTTGGCAATATGCCGTTGCAAATCCAAATCGTATCAGCGCTTGAAGCTTGAGAAGGATATTTCGATTGAAGATACGTCTCCGTGACAAAACCCTTAGATTTTATCTGCAGATGGGCCGACCACTTTTCTACAATAGTCAAAATGCCAACCCGTAAATCAGCTATTGGCCTAGTATAGGTAAGAGGTAGTAGTTGCTGATGTGCTTGGTGAAGCTCTGCAAAAAGTATTGTCATTCAACAAAAATAAAAAAGTCTTCAGGGAATACCCGAAGACTTTCAATTAGTTGTAAAGCAGTAGCGATTATTTGCTCTTGCTGTATTTTTTGTTGAATTTTTCCACTCTACCAGCAGTATCGAGGAAGATTTTCTTGCCAGTGTAAAAAGGATGTGAAGCAGAACTAACCTCTATCTTGATGACAGGGTATTCGTTTCCATCTTCCCACTGTATAGTTTCGTCACTAGTCATTGTAGATTTAGTGAGGAATTTGAATTCACTTGTAGTGTCTAGAAAGACTACTTCTTTGTATTGAGGATGTAGGTCCTTTTTCATAATTTCTTTGATGCTTTTCTTAAAAAGGATTGCAAAGATAGAGTAAATTCCACGATTATCAAAAGCACCTTTTTTAATATTTTTACACGGTGAAGTTATTAACTAGTTTCTTTCTTTTGTTGGTTGTCAGCGTGTTAGCAGCGCAGCATACAGATATTCCTTTAAACTCATCTGTCTATAGACTCACGGAAAGGCTGGATGCCAAATCTGGCATCAATTCCTTTACTACCGTAAAGCCTATTTCGCGAAGTTATTTGAAGGACAAAATGCAAACTTCTGGCTTTGACTCATCGCTTCTGGATAAATATGACATCAATTATTTAAATCTTGAGCTGCGTGATAAGAATGATAGTACACTCAGAAGAGCAAAACCGATTTTTAGAAGATTTTTCGAATATCCTTCAGATGTCTTTCAAGTCAATAGTCCCGACTTTTCACTTCATGTGAATCCCATTGTGGTACTTGGTGCTGGATCAGAAAAGAATCAAGAGATACTTTTCGAAAACTATCGTGGTTTGGAGATCCGAGGAGAAATAGATGGAAAAGTGGGTTTTTATACACTTCTGACTGAAAATCAAGCAAGGTTTCCTTCCTATGTTCAGGGAGTTACTGATTCCACTTTGGCAGTACCATATGAAGGATTCTGGAAGGAATTTAATGATACAGGGGTGGATTTTCTGCGAGCTCAGGCATATGTAGGAATCAACCTTACAAAGCACATAACCTCTCAATTCGGATATGGGAAACATTTTGTTGGGGACGGGAAGCGCTCGCTGATCCTATCAGATTTTGGCAATAACTACCCATATCTTAAGTTAAACACACAGATTTGGAAGGTTCAATACACCAATATATTTGCGCAACTCATAGGCGATATACAAGGTGGAACTTTTGGTCTGTTAGGTACGGGCGCATTCACCAAGAAACATCTTGCTTTTCATCATCTAAGTATTCAGGTGCACCCAAAACTCACAATAGGGTTATTTGAATCTGTGATTTATGGTGACTCTACACAAGGAGCGAAGGCTTCATATTTCAACCCTCTGATGTTTTATAGATCTCTGGAGCAGCAAGACGGAAGCTCTGACAATGTACTTTTAGGTTTAGATTTCAAATGGAATCTTTTTAACACCACCACTTGGTATGGACAGCTGGTCATAGATGAATTGGTCGTAAAAGAGGCTTTTAGCAATAGCGGATGGTGGGGAAACAAGCAAGGATTTCAACTCGGGGCGAAATACTTCGATGCTTTTGGAATCTCCAATTTCAATTTACAGGCTGAATGGAATCAAGTGCGTCCATATGTATATGGCCATGAGAATAATTACACTTCTTATAGCCACTACCACCAGCCATTGGCACATCCTCTTGGTGCCAA
The DNA here is from genome assembly GCA_964351625.1 of uncultured Marinoscillum sp. GTDB lineage: Bacteria > Bacteroidota > Bacteroidia > Cytophagales > Cyclobacteriaceae > Marinoscillum. The sequence continues at coordinate 21,126 of CAYGOV010000025.1, read as the reverse complement.
TTTCAGCGAGGTACTTTTTTCTGTGAATTATAAAGTGATTCCGAGACTGACATTTTTCTTGGACTACATGAATGCCAGCTATGGTGACGATGAAGGAGCAATTAATTACGGAAGGGACATCTTAAAATCTTATAAGCCAGCCTCAAGACCGGGGGATTATGGCAATGATCTATTGCAAGGCAATGAAACGAAAGTAAATAATGTTCAATCACGATTGGTTTATGAGCTCTACCATAATATGCACTTGGAACTCTATCACATCTATCGCACTACTGAGAGTGAATCCACATCATCGAATACTACCGTTACTGGATTTACATACAGATGGAACTTCCCACATAGAAGCTATCTTTTTTAAATGCTTTTGTATCTCAGAATACTTAACTACGCCAGACCATTAGGCTCACGTGGAGTTCTCTATTTGTTTCTGGTATTTGGTGCTACGGTGTTTGGGGTGATAAATCTCACGGCACTCATACCATTGCTACAAGTACTTTTCGAGAGTGAATCGACAACTCTCATTCAAGAAGCACCTATTTCTGCTTGGAACTTGAACTACTTAGTCTGGTTGTTCAACAGTCAAATAAATGACTTGATAGTCTTGAAAGGCAAGACAAAGGCTGTGCTTTTCATCTGCACTTTCATATTTGTAGCAGTTTTTCTTGCTAATATTTTCAGATATGCTTCTCAGATTATCCTCGCCAAAGTGCGGATCAGAATTATTAAGCGGCTGAGAGAGGCATCCTTTGACGCGATGATTGATTTGGATATGAGTTATTTCACAGATCAACGAAAGGGCGATTTAATCTCTCGTTTTACCACTGACATGCAGGAAGTAGAACAATCTGTAGTCGCTTCGCTCAAAATGATCATTCGCGAACCAGTTTTGATCTTAGGGTATTTGGTTGCACTGCTAATGATTTCGCCCGAGCTCACGATGTATGCACTTTTACTCGTACCCATTACAGGTTTTATTGTCTCTTTGGTGGCTCGAAGGATAAGAAAGTGGGCGTTGAAATCACAAGAGACTGTGGGTAGGATGGGACATGTGATGGATGAGTCGATAAGTGGGCTGCGAACAATCAAGGGATTTGGTGCGGAGGCATTTGTGCGGAATAGGTTTAGAAAAGAAGTCACAGGCTATGCCCAGCAAAGCTTTGAGATTGCCAGAAAATCCAATTTGGCTTCTCCTATTTCGGAAGTGATAGGTACAGGAGTGCTTTGTTTTCTTTTAATACTGGGCGGAAATATGGTTTTGGGCGATAATGCAACCTTATCTGCTTCTCAATTCATTGGTTTTTTGATCATCTTCTCTCAAACATTGGTGCCTGCAAAATCAATTTCGGTAGCGGTTAGTCAGATTAATAGAGGCTTAGCTGCTGGGGAGCGAGTTTTTGAAATCATGGATACGCCAAGGAAAATTCAAGACCCAGAGTGTCCTGAAGTTTTTAAAGGGCTCGAAAAGAATATTGTCTTTGAAAAAGTGTCATTCAAATACGATCGCGACACAGTGCTCCATCATGTAGACCTTGAGATAATAAAAGGGAAATCGATCGCGCTAGTGGGTCGGTCTGGTAGCGGAAAGTCGACCATTGCAGATTTGGTTTGTAGATTCCATGATCCAACAGATGGATATGTGATAGTTGATGGTAAGGACTTAAAGACTATCGCTGTAAAAGACTGGAGAAATCAATTGGCTGTCGTTTCTCAACAGCCAGTCCTCTTCCATGATTCCATAGCGAACAATATTGCCTTTGGGTCTGAGGAGGCAAATAAACAAGCAATAGAAGAGTCTGCTAAGCAGGCTATGGCACACGATTTTATCATGGATTTGCCGAATGGCTATCAAACTGTGATTGGAGACATGGGTAACAAATTATCTGGAGGAGAACGTCAGAGAATTACAATAGCGAGAGCTATATTGAAGAATCCAGCTGTTCTAATATTAGATGAGCCAACATCCTCATTGGATGGTCAGTCTGAGCAGGAGCTGCAGGAATCTTTGCGGCAAGTAATGAATGGAAGAACATGCATTATTATTGCTCATAAATTATCTATTGCCAAGCTGGCAGATGAGATCATTCTCATAGATAGAGGCATTATAATTGACCGTGGAAGACATGAAGATTTGATTCTTAATTCCGTTCCATATCAACAACTTACCGAATTACAATCTTTTTAACCCGTTGACCACACTCTGGTATTTCTCGTTACATTATTTAACTAACTTTTCGCTCGTTAATGCCATAGCACATGAAAAAATTCAAGCTTATTTTTTACCCGATCTATATCGTCGCGACATTGTTGATCTTGATCTTTGGATTGGAAATACTCGCTAATATGGAATCTTACAAGGAGAAATTTTATTCAAATCTCTTCTCGCAATCAGGGTCTAACCTATGGAGTCTCAAGTATATCCCGTACTATTTGATGGGTATTTTCCTGTTTTTGGGAACACTGATGACGATTGAGTGGGTTGTAGAAAATTTTCAATTAATGGAGCTCCGAAACAAACTGAAAAAAGCAGAAGAAGAAGTAATCCATTACAAGGCGAAACTGTATGACCAATCTCAGAAGCCAGTGGAGGAAGAGTTGCTTGAAGATGAAGCGGATGATGATTATGAAAGCGAAGATTAACCCTAGTGTTAATTTTCAACCTTATTAAAGTTTTAATTCGTAATTTTCTCATTCAGTTGGTACAACTGTGCTCCTCAACTTACTGATTAGCAAAAAATTACCAGATTTCCACCACTTAAATACCATCATTCACGGATCACATAGCATTGATATTTTAAGGTTCTTTGAATAAACAAATCTTAAAAGCAATGAAATTTTTTAAACTACTCTTATTCACGTTGTGCTTAGGGGCTTTCAATGCCGAGGCGCAGGAAGTAGGACCGATCAGTGAATTTAAATCTGGCCGATCTGCTGGGAACGCACTCGAAAAAAAGTTGAAAAAATCTCCGAAGAAGATTTTTATCAATTCTTTCACCGTCAATTATCAAATACTCTACACGGACTGGGAAGGTACCAGAGCAGGTGTATACACTGGCAAGACATCCGCAGAGCTTTCCGTAGCTTTTGAGGGGATGGAAGAAGCAGATTTTCAAAAACTCACAGATGATCTTTACGCTAACTACCTAAGCCATGTTAAGTCGCTGGGCTATGATGTAATTTCTCCTGAGGGCATTTCAGGTCATAAAGCATTGAAAAAGTACAGTTTGCACAAAGGAGGCACGGCTAGTTATAGCGCCAAAGACGGCTATATCACTACCACTCCTTCAGATGCTAAGTTTTATTTGGATGATAAAAGTAAAGGCCAGTATGGAGCAAGACTTGGAGGAATTGATGCTGTCACAGTTGACGTCAGTCTGGATGTGCCTTTCATGGAGGATAGTGAATCTGGTGCAAGCAAGCTAGCAACCAAAGCCGTTGGGGGAGTTTCGAAAGTAGTGGCAAGTCCGAATCTTCAAGTTTCTGACCAAAGTAAGATCATGTTTGTAGATCCTGCAGTCCTAGCGGTCGTGAATGCAGCAATGACCGACCCAGTGACAATCAGTGGGGTATTTAAAGATGAAAAATTCAAAGCGTCTTCAGCTGCACAGACCAATACATCTTACAACCTTGGACACGTCACACGGGTGTACTCCACAGATGTAAATACCTCCAAAATACAAGTCGCAACTGGCGATGTTGAAAAATATAAAAAGGGGGTTGCTGAAGCTATGAAGAAGCTAACTGAAGCGGCCAACAATCATTTTGTAACCTTCACAAAATAAAAATAAGCGGCTTAGGGTGAAATCCTAAGCCGCTTTTCCCCCTATTTCTTTTCAGAAAATTTACTCTCCCAAAGCAGGCAACTTGAATTGATTGAAAAGACTCTTTTCCTTCATTAATGCCTCTATTTCATCACTTCGTCTAGGAGCAAGATCAGACAACAACTCACAACCTTCCTCTGTGATCAAATAGTCATCTTCAATTCTTACTGGAATTCCCCACCACTTCTCATCACATGGACTACCCTCAGGGATATAGATTCCAGGCTCAATCGTGATAATCATGTTGGTTTCATAAGCATCGTTGGCACCTTTGTCATGCACGTCTAGGCCGATGTGGTGGCAGCAACCATGAGGATAATAGCGATTGCGGCCAGTGAGCGGATTGATCACATCTTCGTCTTTTGTGCTTTTGTATAAGCCAAGTTTTACGAGTCCTTCATTAATCGCCTTCACAGTCGCGGTATTTATCAGATCCTTACTTGCGCCTGCTTTGCAAACTTTCATACCAGCTTCCTGAGCTTCATATACCAAATCGTAGATCAATTTCTGTTCTTCGGTAAAATTGCCATTGACAGGTATTGTGCGGGTGACGTCTGCGGTATACCCATGATATTCTGCTCCCAAATCCATCAGTATCAACTCACCATCTTCGATTTCGGGTTTGTAGTTGTCTATATAGTGGAGTACACAGCCATTATTGCCAGCGCCTACTATGCTTGGGTAGCCCTCATATTCGGCTTGGTATTTTTTGAAAATGAATTCATGAAGCCCTTGTATTTCCATTTCGGACATGCCGGGTTCCATCGCTCGCATTACTTCGGCTTGCGCCAAAGTAGAAATATCGACTGCTTTTTTGACTAGGTCAATTTCTTCTGCAGTTTTCACACCGCGTAATTCACTCATAAATTCGTCAAGCATCTTTGTGTCAAGATTGCTAGAAGGTGTCTCAGATGAAAGCGACAAAGCATCTTGACCATAATTGATTTTTTGTTTGAAAGACGTGATTAGGTCAAACAGGTCTCCTTCTTCTTTGGTATCTCTTACATCGTTTTTAAAATCATAAAATAGCACCTTATCAAACTTTGAAAAATCGATATTGAAGCCAGGGAAATCGGGACCTTCAAATGCTAGATTAAAATCAAGCTTGGTGATAGCCCCCTCTTTTCCCAAACGGCCCCCTTCATATAGCTCTTTAAGAGCATTGTGGGCACGTACGAAAACCACTTCGTCAAAGGAATAATTATCAACCTGCTGAGCTTCTTTAAAAACTAATAAAACAGCATGAGGCTCCTTATGTCCTGTCAAATAGTAAAAATTAGGATCTTGGTGGTACATGAATTCCACATCGTTTGCTCGATTGCGAACGGGGTTGGCGAAAAACACAGCAACAGAGTTTGCGGGCATTTTTTGTCTCAAAAGTGCTCTGCGTTCTTTGTGAAAGTCTGAAGTGAGAAAATCTGTCGGTGTTTGCCCAAGGGTAAATAGACTAACAAGGCAGAACGTAAGAATGAATAGTCCTCTATGCATGTGTATGGTTTTTGATAATTAGGATAATTTAAAACTGCGGAGTTAGTCCTTGATTATTTTCCTGTGATAAGTGATGAGTAGATGTAATAGTTTTCATCTATTACGATCTTAGCACCTTCTGGCACTCCGGTTTCCGCTGTTCGCATATTCCAACTTGTGGTTGGTGCTATTTCTACCTCTTCTTCTCCTATTTTAACGCGTACTTTCATATCAAAGCCATCTATACAGTTTGTCCATTTATAAAGTAGCTTGTTATTTCTTACGAAATACTCCAGTACCGGCACTCGTACATCTCTCAGGTATTGATCAAAAAACATATTTAAGCTCAGCCCACTTTTTTCAGCGATGTAAGCTTCTACTTGAGCACTAGTGACCGTTTGGTGGTAGAATTCTTCATTCAAGCCTCTGAGAATTCCTCTCCATTTTTCATCATTACCGATCCATTGTCTCAGCGTGTGCAGTACGTTTGACCCTTTGTTGTACAAATCAGCGCCTTCTTGATTGACACCATAGGTTCCAATCATTGGACTATTATTCCTGATACCATAACGCATGCCTCGAACATATTCAGCCCCTGCTTCTTTCCCATAGTGGTATTCTACAAAAAGGGCTTCTGAGTAGCACGTAAAACTTTCATGTACCCACATATCTGCTACGTCCTGATAGGTAATATTATTAGCAAACCACTCATGTCCGCTTTCATGAATAATGATGTAGTCCCACTTTAGGCCCCAGCCAGTCATACTCAAGTCCCTCCCGCGATAGCCCATTTCGAAACCATTGCCATAAGTCACAGAGCTTTGGTGCTCCATACCTAGATAAGGTGCCTCAACAAGTTTGTAACTATCCTCGTAAAACGGGTAAGGACCAAACCAATGCTCAAACGCCTCGATGGTTCTACGCGCATCTTTGAAGTGTACTTTTGCCTTTTCAAGATTGTAAGAGAGCACATAATATGTCATGTCTAGCTGTCCTTTTTCGCCCGGATATTTTTCGGAGAACATCACATAGTCTCCTACATTCAGATTGACGCCATAGTCGTTGATTGGATTTTTTACCTCCCAAGTAAAAGTTTTTACGCCCTTTCCTTTTTTTACCTTTGACAATCGGCCATTTCCTACGGCCATCAGATTGGAGGGTACGGTGAAGCTCATGATCATTCCTTGGTCAGCTTCGTCAGCTGGATGGTCTTTACATGGCCACCACAGGCTTGCGCCAATTCCTTGATTAGAGGTAGCTATGAAAGGATTGCCGTTTTCATCATATGACCAAGTAAATCCACCATCCCAAGGTGCTCTTGCAGCGACGGTAGGAATTCCTTCATAAAAAACAGTCAATTTCTGTGTTGAGCCTTCTGGCTGATCTGCTTTCAGTTTTACAAAGTGTGCATTGCCTTCGTGAACTACCTCCAATTCCTTTTCACCCTGGACTACTTTGGTGATTTGCATAGGTGTTTGCAAATCGATCTGCATAAGATCAAAAGGAGTTTTGACCAAATAAGTAATCCTATTGCTTCCTGAGATTGATCTGGTGACTGTGTCTAGCGCTATAGTCAGATCGTAATGCTGTAGATCCCACCAAGCCCTTGCTTCTCCGATACTTCCTCGCAGTGTGTCCTGACGAGTAAATTCTTGTGCTTTTGACTGGTATGTTGCTAGCACCAAGACAAGGACCAGCAGAGGATGGAATGATCTTTTATTCATAATTACAAGATTTGATAGATTTGTAATGCGAATAAATAAAGAAAGCCCAACCAAAAGGCAGGGCTTCAAATATTTTACATGAGTGGAGGCTATATTATAAGGAAGTAGTTCCTTTTACTCTCGCTTTTTTGATCTCAGCAAGTATACCATTCTTGTTGATAGTTCTCAACATAGAAGTAGCTACTGTAAGAGTGATCCACTTATCTTCTTCAGGGATATAAAACCTCTTAGTTTGAAGATTCGGATTAAATCTTCTTTTGGTTCTGTTATTAGCGTGAGAAACATTGTTTCCTACTCTTGGTCTCTTTCCTGATATTTCGCAAACTTTTGACATAATTCACCGGCTTTTAAAAACGGAGTGCAAATATCGCCATAATGATCAAATAAGCAAATGCCTGCTCAATTTCTTTTAAATTCATATGGACAATGTCTACATCTAGACTTACAGCAGTACCCTCTTTTGAGGTGATAGCTTTCTGTGAAGACCCTAAATCCTTCTTTTGTCAAGTAATAATCGCCTGTTGTTGATTCTTTCTTTTTGTTACCTTGTTCCATCTGCCATCTTACCATTACTTTTGAAAACCGAAACAAGATCGCATTGTTTTAGCGGTTTTTAATTAACCCCGAATTCCCAATGAATACTTCAAAAATGACAAGCCAAGACCTTATTGAATTAGAGAATGAGCACGGTGCTCATAATTATCATCCGCTTCCAGTAGTCCTTTCTAAAGGTGATGGTGTATTTGTATGGGATACGGAAGGTAAGCGATACTATGATTTCTTATCATCCTATTCGGCAGTCAATCAAGGACATTGTCATCCAAGGATTGTGGGAGCACTAAAAGAACAAGCAGAAACTTTGACGCTTACCTCAAGGGCATTTTACAATGATGTATTGGGTGTTTATGAAAAGTATATCACCGAATATTTCGGGTTTGATAAGGTGCTGCCGATGAATACCGGTGCTGAAGCTGTGGAAACTGCTATCAAAATAGCTAGAAAATGGGGTTATGAGAAAAAGGGGATTGCACAAAATGAAGCTCAAATCATTGTTTTTGACCAGAACTTCCATGGCAGAACTACAACCATCATTTCCTTTTCCTCTGATCAAGGGGCTAAGAAAAACTTTGGTCCATATACGAATGGCTTTATCAAGGTGAGTTATGATAATATAGCTGTATTGAAAAAGGCATTTGAAAATAATCCAAATATAGTAGGTGTTCTAATAGAGCCGATCCAAGGAGAAGCTGGTGTAAATGTGCCAAGTTCAAACTTTATCAAAGAAGTGGCCAAGTTGTGCAAAACGTACAATGCACTTTTCATGGCAGATGAAATACAGACAGGCATTGGAAGAACAGGTGGTTTACTAGCAGTCTGTGGTGACTGTACCTGTCAGGGCCATTGCGAAAAGCAAAAAACTTATAACAAACCTGATTTACTCATATTGGGTAAGGCAATATCGGGGGGTGTATATCCCGTATCTGCAGTCTTGGCTGACAATCATATTATGGAAGTAATTACCCCAGGCACACATGGTTCCACTTTTGGTGGAAACCCACTTGGTGCTAAAGTGGCTATCGCGGCGCTAGAGGTGATTCGTGACGAAAGGCTTACTCAAAATGCTCGCAAACTCGGCGAAGTATTTCGCAAGCGAATGCAGGCTCTTGTTGAAAAATCAGATAAAGTGGCATTGGTTAGAGGCAAGGGTCTGTTAAATGCCATCATCATCAATGATGACCCAAACAGCACTACCGCTTGGGATATCTGTGTTGCCATGAAGGATAATGGTCTTTTGGCCAAGCCAACGCATGGAAATATCATACGCTTTGCACCCCCATTGGTAATGACAGAAGAGCAGTTGCATGAATGTTGTGATATAATTGAGAAGACTATTCTCGATTTTTGAGAGCGTATTTCTTTGATTGAGTGAAGTTTTAAGAACTTGTGGCTGAAACTAATATTCAGTCTAATGAGATTTTATATAATCCTATTGCTTTTTGGCGCAAGCAATGTTCTTTTGGCACAAAGCTCCCGAGTTGATAGCTTGAAGCAATCCATTGCTTCAGCTGTTTCGGACACATCCAAAATCAACCTTTATCTCCAGCTCCATGATGAGATTAGATTTTCCGATTTTAACCAGTCAGCTTCGATAGCCAGAAAAAGCTTTGAGCTAGCGACTAAGATAAATTGGCCTAAAGGCATAGCCTTGACAGGTAAAAATTTCGGGGTAGCGCTAAATCTTCTAGGCAAGTATGACTCTGCAATTTTGATTGTAGAGCTAGCGAAGCAAAAATCCTTTGAGGTTGGAGATTTGGTAAATGCTGGACATTGTCAAATGGCACTTGGCAATATTCAGTACGATCAAACCAACTATGATGAGGCATTGGTCAACTACTTCGAAAGTCTCAAAACGGCTACTTCCATAAATAATAACAAAGGAATTTCTTCCGCCTTGATTTGGATTGGGATAATCTATCAGCATGCTAAAGCTGATTATAGCGCTGCAATTTCAACTTATAAAGAAGCTCTGGTTTATGCGGACAAAGACGGAAATGATCTCAATAAGGCCTATATTTTTGGAAATCTTGCCATCATATACAATGAGCAAGATCGATATGATTCTGCCATTTTTTACAACAAAGCTTCATTGGCTATTAAAATCAAATTTCAAGACCAAAGAGGCATTGGCAACTCCTATAACAACATTGGGAATGATTTCTATGAAAGTGGACTGCTCGACAGTGCTATTTATTATTATCGAAGATCTCTGGATATAAGAGAGCAGCTAAATGACCAAACGGGAATTGTCTCAGCTAAGATCAATCTTTCGCGGATTTATATGGATGCCGACAATTATAAGGTAGCGGAAGAATTACTGATTTACGCAGACTCATTGGCAAGAAAACTCAACTACAAGGACGCGCTGCAAAACACCACACTTTTCCTAAGCGAGCTTTATGAAAAACAAGGGTCTCTCGTAAAAGCATTACTTGCTTATAAGTCCTACAAGGCGGTAAGCGATTCTATTTTCAATATTGCAAGTGACCAAAGTATCTCTGAGCTTCAAATAGCTTTTGATACAGAAAAAAAAGAACAGCAAATAGCACTGCAATCTGCACAAATAGCAGAGCAAAAGGCTCAAAATCAATTAAGTCTAGCCATTATTATAGGTTTAATCCTGTCATTATTGCTATTGGGAGCTTTAGTTATACTCATAAGAAGTCGTGCTCGTAAGAATCAGGCCATTGCTAAACAGGAAATGGAGATACAGCTACGAGAGGCACAGATAGAAGCTGGGATATCCTCTCAAGAAAAGGAGCGTACCCGTTTTGCCAAAGACCTTCATGATGGGTTTGGCCAAATGATTTCTATTTTGAATTTAAATCTCCAATCTCTCGAACGAAATCCGGAATCGAGGCATGCGGTCTTTGAGGAGTCTTCTAAAGTACTGGAGGAAATGTATCAAGAGTTGAAAGGAATCTGCTTCAACCTGATGCCACAGACCCTGATAAATAATGGTCTTGCTCCCGCGATTCAAGAATTTGCAGCTCGGATCAATATCACAGGTAAAGTCACTGTAGAAACAGATTTCTTTGGGCTGGATGCACGGCTCACTGAAGTTCAGGAGATTTCCCTTTATCGGATCACTCAGGAATGGGTTAATAATGTCTTAAAATATTCTGATGCAGATAGAATCAATATCCAAATCACCAAAGATGAGGAGGAAATGACTTTGATGGTTGAGGACAATGGGATGGGCTTTGATCTTGAATTGCTCAAATCGGGTAAAGGAAATGGCTGGCGAAATATGAACTCTCGAGCTAACCTCATCAAAGGTGAGCTCGAGCTAGATACACAAGAGGGCATTAAAGGCAACACACTGATTGTAAATGCTTCTTTGATCAAGCAACACCTAGAATCAGAAGTTTATTCTTGACAGGATAAGCCATAAATTAGAGGAAACATTGGTTTATCTCCATGAAAAATTTCCTCTTCCTTTTGATTCCGTTTCTTCTATTTGCCTGTGAAGAAACCGACTGGCAACCTTCTCCTGAACAGAATACTGGTGATCAAGCTCACTTTGTTGATTCACTCAACACCAATTTTTACAAAACTTATAGTGCTGATTTCGAACTTGCAGAAGAACAGATGCGCGCTGCTTTGGAATTTGCTAATCAAAACTCTTGGCCAGCAAGAAGCGCAAAGTCTTCACTGCACTTATCCATAGTGCTGTATATGAAAGGAGCATATGAAGAATCCTTGCGATTTGCACATAGTTCCTATCAAATCTATGATTCACTAAAGAACGAAAGTGGTATGGCCCGAGCGGCAAATGAGCTTGGTAACTATTACCGCAAGCAAGGTCAGGAAGAGCGTGCATTGGCTTTTTGGAACGAGGCGGTGGAACTTTCTATGTCGTCAAATGATTTTGAAGCGCTTGGCACTAGCTATGGGATGCTTGGCACTTTTTATTGGATCAATGAGGACTTTGAAACATCGGATACCTACTATGCAAAATGCTATGAAATCCGTGTGCAGCAGCGGGATAGTGTTGGTCTTGCGTACGTACTGATAGACTTGGCAGATATCGAACAGCGCAAAGGGAATCTTGCTGGCGCGCTCAGCTACTTCGAACAATCCAATGAAATCAGGTCTCAAATCGGCGATAGACAAGGTGTGGTCGATAATTACAAGATGATGGGAGATCTCTATTGGAATGAAAAACTAGGTGCGAAAGCAATGAATTATTATGACTTGGCTGCTACCGAAAGCGAAGCTTTGGGCTATCCAGATTTGGCACGGAAGTCATATGATTCTTTAGCAAGTATTTTCAAAACCATGGGGAATTTTCAAGAAGCTTATTTGGTAAAGGAGAAGGCAGAAATCCTTGAAGACAGCTTATTCAATAGGTCACGTGCCGAATCGATGAGTAAGCTGCAAGTCAAATTTGATACGGCTCAAAAAGAGAAACGACTGGCAGAAAAGGAACTGGAGATACAACAGAGAAATTTTGCTTTAGCTGGACTGAGTAGTGGTTTTTTATTTATTCTTGGTCTTGGGGGATTGTTATATCAAAGACAAAATGGGCGCTATCAAAAACAACTTTCTGAAGAGCAAATCAAAGCCAAAGATGCTCAGATAGAAGCAGGAATCTCTTCACAAGAGAAAGAGCGCACTCGATTTGCCAAAGATTTGCATGATGGCTTTGGTCAGATGATTTCCATATTGAATTTGAACCTCCAATCACTTGAGCAGAATCCAGAGTCTAGGCACACTGTTTTTGAAGAATCTTCTAAGGTTCTGGAGGAGATGTATCGTGAACTAAAAGGAATTTGTTTCAACCTGATGCCTCAAACTTTAATTACTAGCGGAATAGCTCCCGCACTTAGAGAATTTGCATTCAGAATCAACGTATCTGGAAAAGTGGTCGTGGAGACAGATTTTTTTGGTCTAGAAGATCGATTAACGGATTTGCAGGAAATTTCTCTTTACCGAATCACGCAGGAATGGGTGAATAATGTGCTGAAATATTCGGATGCGGACCGTATCAATATACAGATCACCAAAGACTCAGAAGAATTGACCTTGATGGTGGAGGACAATGGGATGGGTTTTGAGATTGATTTGCTTCAATCTGGCAAGGGAAACGGATGGACGAACATGAATTCTAGGGCAAATCTGATTGAGGGCGAGCTCGAGCTTGATACACAAGTAGGTATGAAAGGCAGTACGTTGATTGTGAATGCTCCAGTTGCAAATATTAGACAAGAAAAAATCTACGATATACCCGCTTGAGGGTATTTTAACAACAATTCTTTCCTCTTAAACTTGAATTATGAATTATCTCTGTTCAATACTCGCATTTAGTGTATTTAGCTTTTTTGGAGCTCAAGAACCCCAAGTCATTAGTCAAGGAAGGTCAGATGCTGATAGTATCCAGCACATAATCGATAATTTTCATGAATTGTACACTCAAAATTTGGATCAATCCATAGCGTTAACAGAATGGGCTGTGAGTACTTCTAGAGCAAATAAATGGAAAGAGAAAGAGGCTTTTTCATTGATGTTTTTGGGAGTATCGAACTATTTAAAAGGAAATTATGAAAAAACCCTTCCAGCCTTCCAGAGAAGCTCAGACCTATTTGACTCCTTGGAAAACGATCAAGGAATAGGACGAATAAACAACGAATTTGCTGTTTATTATAGAAAACAGAAAGATTATAAAATGGTCATAGCTTGTCTTGACAAAGGGGAGACAGCAGCTCTGCGTGCCAATGACCTTAGTACGCTGAGCACCAATTATCACCATCGCGGTGAGTCGTTTTCCCAAAAAGGCAATTTTGATGCAGCTTTGCCCTATTTCCAGAAAGTTTTGGACATTCGGATTCAACTTCAAGACAGTGTAGGGCTTGGCTATATTTATTTAGATTTTGCAGCTTGCAAGGCGGAGAAAGGTCATTTGGAAGCCGCTTTAGAGTATATCGAAAAATCTACAGCGATAAGAAAATCACTTGGAGACAATAGTGGCATAGCCGTAAATACTGTAATCACAGGGGAAACTTATTTTACTTTTGAAGACTATGAAAGAGCAGCGACCTACTTCCAACGGACGATAGAACTTGCCAAACCAATTGGATTTACGGATTTGGCACGATTTGCCTACGATATGCTCCAAAAATCTCAGATAGAGCTGAAAAACTTTGAAGCAGCATATCAAAATTTGGTCAGTGCTCAAGCGCTAAATGATAGTCTTTTCAATATAGAAAAAACCAAAACGCTTGCAGAGATGGACGCTAAATATCAAACAGCGAAAAAAGAGCAGCAGATAGAACTGCAGCAGGCACAGCTAGCAAGTCAGAATGCTGCTTTGCTTGTGAATAGACTATTCAATGGCGGTTTATTTATAGTGATTATCTCCATGATCATCATTGGATATTTGCAATACAATCGCATGCTACTCAAACGCGCAAAACTTCTTGAAGAGGAGAAATCAAAAACAAAAGAAGCGCAAATAAAAGCAGCAATATCATCCCAAGAAAGTGAGCGATCTCGTTTTGCGAGGGACTTACATGATGGGTTTGGTCAGATGATATCCATCCTCAATCTCAATTTGAAATCTCTTCAAAATGATACTGCTGACCGGCAGGAAGTATTTGACAAATCGACGGCTGTACTTGAGGATATGTATCAGGAATTGAAAGGGATTTGTTTTAATCTAATGCCACAGACCCTTATCAAACATGGTGTGAAATCTGCGATACGGGAATTTGCCGCAAGGATCAATATTTCCAAAAAGGTATACATTGAAACTTCATTTTTTGGAATGGACGAGCGTCTGTCAGACCTTCAAGAGATCTCACTTTACCGCATTAGCCAAGAATGGGTCAACAATATCCTAAAGTACTCTGATGCAGATAAAATCACTATTCAATTAATTCGTGATGAAGAAGGCCTTACACTGATGGTAGAAGACAATGGCCAAGGTTTTGACCCTGAATTGCTTATTTCTGGTTCCGGCAATGGTTGGAAAAATATGAATTCAAGATCCAACCTGATCAAAGGCGAGCTTGAGCTTGATACTATGCCTGGCGCACTGGGCTCTACCTTGATTTTGAATGCTCCCGTGGTGTTGTCGCACATTGAGGAGAAGATACAAATACCAACTTGACGGTATATAATTGATGGATTGGCTGATTTACATTTGAGAAAATAAATCTACGAGTCACCCCTTCCAACCACGGTCTATTTTATGAATTTGCTATCTTTCCTCAGGAAAAAAACTGCATCCTTGACCATGAAGATTTTTTTAACGGATGATCATGCCATTCTCGTAGGTGGATTGGTAAAAATTATTGAGTCTGAAAATGACCTTGAAATAGTAGGAAGTGCGGGTACTGTAGCTGAAACTATGGATAAACTGAGTCAGGTCCATGTTGACTTACTCATCACCGACTATAATCTACCTGATGAAGATGGGTTGTCACTGGTACGTAAAGTCAATCGCAAATATCCAAATATCAAGATTCTTGTGCTAAGCATGCACGATGAGGCGCATTTAGTTAAGGAAATCCTGAAGGAAGGGATACAAGGTTACCTCATCAAGAAAGACTCTCACAAAGAACTAATTGATGCCATATATACTATTCAATCTGGCAAAACTTATCTAAGTTCAGATGTAAGCAAGATGCTCATCAAAGGACTCAATGGCAATGAAGAACAAAGGCTTCTCACAGATCGTGAGCGTGAAATTCTAAAATTAATCTCCAAGGAGTTTACCAATAGAGATATTGCAGAGGAGCTTTTCATTTCTGAAAGGACCGTGGAAACCCATCGCAAAAATATCTTTCGCAAGACAGGCACTAATAATCTTGTCGGGCTTATCAAGTTCGCTTATGCGAATAATTTGATTTGATCCAGTTTCTATCTTTTGAGTTTACTTATGTAGAGCTGGCACTCCTAGCACTCATTCCTATTTTGGTAGGCATGGCCAAAACAGGGATCCATGGTGTAGGAATGGCTGCTGTCCCTTTGCTAGCGGTACTTTTCGGAGGAAGGCTTTCTAGCGGAATCATGCTTCCAATACTTTGTATCGCTGATGTGTTTGCTGTGATATACTACCACCGCCATGCCAACTGGTCTCATTTGATGAAGCTATTCCCATGGGCGGCACTTGGCGTGATTGCAGGAACATTGATAGGAGATGTTATTAATGATGAAAAGTTTAGAATGATCATGGCTGTGGTCATCTTTGTCAGCTTGGGTGTGATGGTTTGGCAGGAGAAGAAGTCATCAGAAGATATTCCACATAGTATTTGGTTTGCTATCATTCTTGGGATCCTGGGAGGTTTCACTTCCATGGTGGGCAACTTGGCAGGTTCAGTCATGGCACTTTATTTATTGTCTATGCGGTTTCCCAAAAACCAATACATCGGCACCACAGCATGGTTCTTCATGATCTTAAATTGGTTCAAAATCCCATTTCATGTCTTTGTTTGGAAGACCATCACACTAGATTCATTTTTACTAGATTTGACTACCATTCCACTGGTAGGTATTGGTGCTTTTTTGGGGATTACTATCGTAAAAAAAATCCCAGAACTTTATTATCGTTGGTTCATTATTGCCACCACGGCACTCGCGGCACTGGTTATGATTTTTTGAAAAATATACCCTCCTCAGGGTATATCAAATCACGTGTTACACGGAGTATTTTAATCCTCGATTGAAGAGAATTTTGGAGAAAAATCGAAACATGAAAAATGCCTTTATTTTACTTAGTTTGTTTAGTCTTATCCTCCTTTCTTGTAATGAGGACCCAAATGATGTCACAGTCGTAGATACACAGGGATCATTCAGTGTCGATTTATCTGGAGACAAAAATGAAACATATACTCAGGATTCACTAGTAGCCTATCTACACTCAGGCTTGATCATCGTGAAAGCGTACGATGCTTCCGAAAATGTGATTTGGGTATTTTTAGATACCTCCATTGCTTCAGAGATTGTGGGGACTCATCAGATAGCTAGGTTTGATGCGCCAGCTCAAATCAATATCAACTATGCAGATGGCTCTAATAACTTCAGTGCGGAAAGCGGCACATTGACCATTTCGGCATATGATCAAAAGTCAATAAAGGGAACGTTCGCGTTTCAAGCGAAAGACTTACAAAACACTTCCGTGACCCTCGCTGGCACTAATGGTCAGTTTTCTGCAGTACTTAAATAAAACAGAAGGTTTCTAGAATCTTTCGCACCTCATCAATTTCAGTCAAAGACATCAAGTAAATTAAAAATGAGAATAATATTCACATTAGCTTTAGTCGGTTGCGCTTTTTTCACATTTGCCCAGCAAGTTACTTATCAAATACTTGAAGACAATCCGGGAAAAGCTTATACCAAGTTCGTTGCGCCTGAGTTTGGTACAGAATACAATGCCGCCAACTTATCCGTTTTTATGGGTGCAAATGCTCGTTATGGTCTTACGGATCTAATCACTCTAGAAGGACTTGCACACTTAGATGTTTATCAACTCAATGGGAAAGGCCCTGGTTTTCATTTAGAAGCGGGGGGTTATTTACCGCTCACTTCCAATATCAAGAACAAGGTGGTGCCAATTATTCTCAGTTATAATCCTTACGCTGGTACTAAATATGAGAATGGGGTTCAATACAATATAGAAGAGACTAAATCAATAACTATTCCGAGTGGTCAGTATAAAAATGAAATGGGGGTTCGCGCAGGGCTATATCAAAGGCGTATGGGTACTTCTGATTTGTTTGGCGCAATAAACGGCGCAATAAATCTCACAGGGGTTTATCTCGGAGGTCAATGGACTAGTCAGGCATATGTCAAAGCCAAAATCAATAACGACGTAGAGCGTATTGGAGCAGGCTTTACTCGCGTCTATGGTGACATTTTAGTTTTACCGGTTTCTAATCTTTCTGATCCAAGGGCTAATGAGGATGTTAAACCTGATGGCACTTTTGGTTGGAGGGTTGGTTTTCAGTGGTATGTGAGCCCTCATGACGGTGAATACCGATTTTTATCAAACTCAGTTTTCACTGCTGAGATTGGCAAAAGACCTCTAAGTGGCTTTTTATTCAATCTTTCGTGGGGCTTTGCATTCATGAATAAGCGGTAAAATAGTTACCTCATTTCAAGGGTAAAAGGAGACATCAAAATCTAAATCAGTAGTTCATGGTATGTAAGAATACCATTAGGATAGGATAGAAACATGATGGATTAAGTTGGAAATTTATCCGAAGACAAAGCAATCAAGTAACCTGCTCTTCTTATATCATACTAGGCGAGAGAAATTACTTTAAGAAATATTAATGTTCACCAGCCCTGCACTTTTCATGGTCAAGTGAAAGGTGTACAGTTTGCCCCAGACCGCCGTGTCTGGGGTTTTTTTGTTTAACACCTTCATTTATTATCTTCATCCCATGGAAAAGAAGTTTTTACTCGGAGTAGGTGGAGGATTAGATATTAGCCAGCGTATCAGTAAAGTCGCTTATTATGTGATTGGTACGGTACAGTTAGGGGCAGGACTCTTAGCTACATTTAGAGAAAGTTCATTTGATTTTTGGGCTATCTTGATGATCCTCACGGGCCTGTTTGCGCTTTTCATGGCTACAACTGGCTTTTCAGAAAAGTCTAGACTTTCACCTAAAGTGATCATCAGCGACCAGTCTATCGCTTGGAAAACCGCAATTCTCAGCTCAGTTAAATCGCTAAACTGGAACAAGGTGAAGACTATCACCTTTGAAGAGTACAAAGTAGTATTTTTCTTGAATGATGGCACGACCAAAACTATGGCCTATCACACGGAGGCAGAAGTTTCTAAAAGTATCAAAGCAGAGATTAGATCAAAAGCGGATCAGAAAACCATTTCAGTCTTACCCTGAATGATCACCTCCCCAATACGAGCATCAAAAGTCCAATGATGATACCGCCGAGGTAGATAGACTTCCTTAAGATGTTTTTTTCTTGGAAAAAAAGTGCTCCAAAGGCAAATACAATGATGACATTTCCCCGTCTTATAAGGCTAATAATGGAGATAAGCGACTCAGGAAGTGAAATGCTGTAGAAGTAGAGATAGTCCCCAATGAGCAAAGAAATACCAATAAGTGGAATTGCCCAATGCCAATGAAAACCTGTTGAGCGATCACGCTGCGGGTACCAAATCATTAGCAGAACGGGGATAAGTAGCAATGTCTGATAGAAAGTAAAATAAGCCTGAACAGACATTACCGCTACTTCGCGCAAGAGAAAACGATCATACAGTGCACTCACCGAACCAAGCACCGTTCCTAGCACCATTAGCCAGATGTAGCCATTGTTTTTAAAGGAGAAACCTTCCCTCCTTCCCACACTAGAAAACAGAAAGAAAAAGATCAAAATAAGTGCAGCTCCTGCAACTTGAAGAGGAGTGAGTTTTTCTGAAAAGATAAAATAGGCACCCAATATTGTCCAAAGTGGACCAGTAGAGCGAATAGGTGCGAAAAGCGTAAGAGGTAGATTCTTCAAGGCAAAGTAGGTACATATCCAGCTACTGAGAACAATTACAGTTTTAATGATGATTTTGACGTGCTCATCAAATGTCATAGAGGGCACGAATGCCAGATGTTCAGCGGGGATTAGCCCAAAAGAGGAGGCCAAAGTAAAGCCAAGCATAACGACGGAGGCAGCTACTGTGGAGAAGAATAATGTTGGGATGACTGCATTCTCTTTCAGCGATATCTTTTTAAAGATATCATAGAAGCCTAGAAAGAAAGCGGATCCAATAGCAAGCAATAGCCACATATATGATTAGTTGAATGCCGCCTAGTTTAGGGTTTTTCAGAAAGTTTGAAAAAAATAATGCCTTGATAATTGCTCAGTTTTTCGTCACCATTTAAGTTTTGAAAAGAGCACTTCCCTTCAATCCATGAAGACTCAAAATATAGCTGCAATTGCTCTTGAGGTAGCAATCGATTATATTTATTCTCATACGCTAGTGCAAGCGAATCAAAGAAATCAGAAATCAAAAGAATCAAATCGTCATGACCCTTTTTAGAAAAGGTGATTTTTGTATTGTCGCAGGTAATTTTCAAGCCTGCAATACCTTCATCTAACTCATAAACTCTCTGGTCATCAAAATTATTAAAAGCGATTTCCATCATGTATTCATAACCACCAATAACTCTCAGTTTTCCTTGGTTTTCAGCAGTGTAGAAATTACTCTCTCCCTTCTCATATTCACTCTTAAAGATTGGATTTAAACCCATCATTTTCATATAAACCCATGCTTCGCCCATATCGTGCGCCTTTGCGATTTGTCTTGGATTTTGGGTAAACCAAGAATCTATCTCGGCAAAACCGTGATAGTCTTCCAAGTAGTTCAGTATTGAATAAACCTCGTTGTGTAGGCTATCGCTTAAGACACCTTCATTTTTAAGTTCATTTTCAAATTTCAGTCGAGCTGTATCGGAAGCAACCCAAGTAGGCTCATTTTGGATTTTGCCAACTAAAATTTCCTTGGACTCTAGTATCACCTGTAGACGTCTTACCTGACTTCTTTCGCTCACTCTAAAAATGCCCCAGCTACCAAAAGAAGTGAGCAGGATCAGTATAAAAAGTGAAATCGGGATGATCCGAATATTGCGCCCAATGAAGATTAAGTACAAAGAGATAAAAGTGAACCATACACCCAAAAGGACCGTGATGTATCTATTGATGGTAATACCATAATCACTGATCCGAATGCCGATCGCCAAAAATAGCATGACCAATAAAGGAACGAGGAGGATATAATAACCCTTTTGTAAAAAATTGAGAGGGCCTTGCCCAGAACTAGGGGCATACGGATAAGCCAGCAGCATGCTCAAAATGCCAACCACTGCCACTGCGATAATCATATAGGTCATGATGCCCTCTGGCCAGTCCCACAGAAATACTACTTTGATGGAATAGCTATATAAAATGATGAAGTACAGACTCATCAATGGAATCAAGACATAGAGAATAAAAGTCTTTAATCCATTGGGATAATCATTTTCTAAATCTAACGCTTGAAAGTCCTTTGGAATACTAGCCACGAAAAACCAGGTATTAAAAATACCTGTGATCACTATCCATATCTCAACATACAATTCCTCGTGTACATCTATTTTGAACAAGGTAGTAAATGCCCAAAGCGCGAAAATGATTCCTAGATAGAGAACTCCAGCGTAAAGTACGGAAAGTAGAAACCGCAGAAAAAGGGACTTGTTGAAATTCCAAAACCCGTTGAGGTTTTTGGATGAGAGATAGCCACAAAACGAAACAAGGAGGTGCGCCGCAATAGCAAAAATGGTATACCTGATATAAGATATCTGTGGATTAAGACTTTCCTTGTCACCGGGCAGATAAAAATTGATCGCAACTAATAGCAAAGCAACAAGAAACCTAAGCCCCCACAGAAGCTTTTCATTTCCGCTTCGGGAATCTATAAATATCCGTGCAGCTAGAAACATCGGTACCCCCAAATACCCAGCAAGTAGCAGATTGACGACAGGGAGAGGATTCCCCATAGTATTTTCAAACTCAATTAGGTAGATCCCAGCGGTTACAGCTACCATTGCTGAGCAAATCAC
>CAYGOV010000024.1:0-53903 GCA_964351625.1 uncultured Marinoscillum sp. | reverse complement strand
GATAATATAGTTGTTGGATTTGCGCATTTGGCAGGGAGGAGTATTGGTATAGTCGCCAATCAACCAATGTCACTAGCGGGAGTTTTGGACAATGACTGTAGTAGAAAAGCTGCTCGATTTGTGAGATTCTGTGATGCTTTCAATATCCCACTTTTGGTACTAGTTGATGTGCCTGGTTTCTTGCCAGGAACGGATCAGGAATGGCACGGCATTATTTCAAATGGTGCAAAATTGCTTTACGCTTTTAGCGAAGCGACGGTACCAAGGATATCAGTCATTACGCGAAAAGCGTATGGTGGTGCTTATGATGTGATGAATTCAAAGCATATTGGTTCAGATATGAATTATGCATGGCCTACAGCCGAAATAGCTGTAATGGGAGCTCAAGGAGCAGCCGAGATTATTTTCAAAAATGAAATTTCAAAAGCTAAAGATCCAAATGCAAAGCTTCAGGAAAAGATCAATGAATATACTGAGAAGTTTGCAAATCCGTATAAAGCTGCAGAGTATGGCTTTATTGATGAGGTGATTCTTCCGCACAATACGCGAGCGAAACTTATCAGGGCATTTGATATGTTAGAAAACAAAGTGGACAATATGCCACGTAGAAAGCACGGGAATATTCCTTTGTAATAGGGACGAAATAAAGATTTAATTAATAGTAATAATGGATAACAAGAGCAGAGATTTTCTCTACAAATATTTGAATAACGCATCTCCAACAGGGTTTGAGTCAAGTGGTCAGCAGATCTGGCTTGACTATATTCGACCATATGTGGATGACTATTTTACTGACACTTATGGCTCAGTAGCAGCCATTATCAACCCTGAGGCAGCTTATAAAGTTGTCATTGAGGCACATGCCGATGAGATCAGCTGGTTTGTGAATTACATCACAGATCAAGGCTATATCTATGTGGTGAGAAATGGTGGTTCAGATCATCAGATAGCTCCTTCCATGCGGGTAAATATTCATACCAAGAAAGGCGTTGTGAAAGGTGTGTTTGGCTGGCCAGCTATTCATGTGAGAAAAGAAAAAGAAGATGCTCCGACGCTTAAAAACATATTTATCGAAGTAGGTGCCGAGTCTAAAGAAGAAGTGGAAGCCATGGGCATCCATGTAGGCTGTGTGATCACCTTCGATGATGAATTGATGGAGCTCAATGACAAATACCTAGTGGGCCGTGCATTAGACAATCGGATAGGTGGATTCATGATTGCCGAAGTAGCCAGGAGGATCAAAGAGAACAATATCAAATTGCCATTTGGTCTCTATATCGTGAATGCGGTACAAGAAGAAATTGGATTGCGTGGTGCTGAAATGATTGCGCATCGTATCAAGCCAAACTTGGCGATAATCACTGATGTCACCCATGACACCTATTCTCCAATGTATGACAAGATTACTAGTGGAGATATCAAATGCGGATTGGGACCAGCTATTTGCTACGGACCAGCTGTGCAAAACAATGTCTTGGACATGATTATTGATGTAGCAGAGAAAGCTAATATTCCTTTCCAAAGAAGAGCTTCTTCACGTTCTACGGGGACAGATACAGATGCCTTTGCATACAGCAATGAAGGCGTGGCCTCTGCTTTGATCTCGATTCCTTTGAAATACATGCACACTACGGTAGAGACTTGTGCTTTTTCTGATCTGGAAGAAACAATAAAATTGATAATGGAAACGGTCATTCAGGTAACTGATGGTCAGGACTTTCGATACATCAAATAAATAAAAATGCGTCGCTCCTTTCAGGACCAATTAGGAGATGATGTAGTGCTAAACTTTCCGCCCAAACGGATCATTAGTTTAGTGCCGTCCATTTCAGAATACTTGATAGATATTGGTGCGCCCGTAATAGGGCGCACTAAGTTTTGTGTTCATCCTACGGAAAGAGTAAAGGAAATTCAGGTGATAGGAGGGACAAAGAATTTCCGACTAGACGCAATAGATCTCTTGGAACCTGACCTAATCATTGGGAACAAAGAGGAGAATTATCAAGAAGGTATTCAAGCTTTGAAAAATAAATATCCTGTTTGGATGAGCGATATATATTCCATTCACGATGCTTTGGTCATGATGAAGGAGTTGGCATTGGTTGTGGACAAAGAAGCAAACGCAAAATCGATTATTCACTCTGTAGAAAATAGATGGCAATCTATATATGCAAGTCAGACTTCAAAGCGGGTGCTTTACCTGATCTGGCGTGACCCTTGGATGGTGGCAGGCAAGCGAACTTATATTGATAGTATGCTGAATCATATTGGGTATACCAATGCCTGCGAGCTGGAGCGCTATCCAATATTGGAAGATTTAGATATCTCAAATAGCAATGTGGATGTAATCATGCTCAGTTCTGAGCCTTATCCTTTTCGCCAAAAACATATCCAAGAACTAAAAGAGCTCTGTCCGCATGCAAGTATCCAAATGGTAAACGGGGAGTTTTATAGCTGGTATGGAACACGTGTTTTGAAAATGAATCATTTATAATTCTCGTTCATCACTCATTTTACCATATTGGTCTAATAATTTCTTGATTAAATCTTATTTGATGTAGATTTAATTCAACCAATTAGCTATGTCAAGATTAGAAACGAATGCCCTCTCAGTTGGCAATTTTGCCAACTATGAGGATAAACTGGCGGTCTCCTTTAAACAGGAGTTACCCGAAAAACTGCGGCTGCTAACCTTTGCAGCTGAAAACGGAGATTTCACAGAAGTCGGATTTATTGCACATCATATTCACCGGACTTTTGGTTTGCTCGGTGCCTCTGAAGAGGAAGCAATGGCGCTTCAGCTTTCTAAAATTAGCACTACAAATAGAGGAGAAGCAAAGCAATTAGTGGACAGCTTTACTGCCCATGTGTTGAGTGTCTATAAACCCAATTGATCTACGATCTAACTTTCGCTATTTCAAATCTCGTTTCTTCAAAATCAAAAGTATTGAGCTGAGGTAGAATGATAACCATGCTGTGGCTATTGCAAAACTGCCAAATGGCAAATAATCAGTAATTTCTCTGAAAATGTATCTCGGAAAGGGTACCGTGATTAAGTTGTTAAGTGATTTTACAGGTAAAAACTGGATCAAAGACTGCACAAAAGTATCACGGAAGTAAGGTGCGTTTTCTAATATGACTGCCAAGATTGGCTCAAACATCATTGAATACAAGAAAAGCAAAACGATCACAAAACCAGATTTCTTTATCAGTAATGATAGCAAGAAAGCGAGCGAGCAGAAGATGACAATATCATAGAAGTAAGCGAATAAGAATATCGTCCCATCAAAGAGAAATTCTATTCCCCAAACATGTGAGTAAAACGCCCCATTGATAAGACCGGCTAGGAAAACGAATAATGTGCTAATCATAGCCAAAATGACTACAAACAGCAGCTTACTTGTTAGATACTCTCCTTTGCTCACTCCGTCAATGATATTTTGGCGGAGAGTGTTGTATATCTGATCATTGTTCACTGTGATAATCACTATGAACGCTAATAGAATCCTGAGGAAAGACCCCAAATAGGTCATGTTTTGCCAGATGTCTGGGAAATCATAGATGGGGAGCATTGTAGGGTCGATTCCCTCAAACTCTGCACCCTCAGATTTTAAGTATTCCAAAAAAAACATCCCGCCAAAGCAGATGATGGTAAGTGCCAAGAAGTACATGCCCAATAGTACCCAGAATGTCTTGTAATTCCTGATTTTGAGCCATTCTAGTTTGATCGCCTTTATCATTTCTCTTTCAATATTTTAAGGAACTCCTGCTCCAGTGATTTACGCTTAGTGACCAATCTTTTAAGTGTGATGCCTTTTTCGAAGCAGAGTTTATTGATCTCTTCTGAAGTGTGATTTGGTTTGAGAATGGCTTTGTAGATTTCACCTTCAATCGTATATGATTCTATTGCTGGTATTTCAGAAAGGAGTTTTCCTAATCGGGCCATATTTGCTGCTGCTAGTTCCAATTCATTGGTGTCACCTAGTATCTCTGCCACCGTGCCTTCATGCAATTTGACCCCATTTCTGAGTATGCAAAAGTCAGTACAAACTTTCTGAACTTCATCAAGAAGGTGACTTGCCATGATGATGGTTTTGCCTTGAGCTGCTATTTCCTTGATCAATGTCCTGATCTCGGCAATACCTTGTGGATCAAGTCCATTGGTGGGTTCATCCAAGATAAGAATTGGTGGATCGGCGAGAAGTGCGGCACCTATAGAAAGGCGCTGTTTCATACCAAGACTATAGCCCTTAAAGGAATCGTTGCGTCTTTCGTAAAGACCTACTCTTTTCAATACGTCATCTATTCTCAACTCAGAGCATTCTTTGATGTGTGCTGTGATTCTGAGATTTTGTACAGCAGTGAGGTAAGGATAGAAGCACGGAGTTTCCAAAATGGCACCTATCTTCTTCCGAGCAGCTACAGGATCATCATTCTCAAACCAACTGTAACTCCCACTGGTAGGAGCTACTACATCTAAGATCATCCCGAGAGTGGTGGTTTTACCACTTCCATTTGGTCCGAGTATTCCGTAAACCATGCCCTCATGGATACTCAAGTTGAGATCCGTTACCGCCTTTATTTTACCGAAGGCTTTAGTCAGTCCGCTTATGTTCAGTACTGTTCTCAAGGTTTCTTCTTTTCATTTTTCGTCTCCATAATATTAAGCAAATCAAGATCTCGCATTGAATTGATCAGCTTTGGGATTTTTTCCCAAGCAATCTCTCCACGCAGATAAAATGCAAAACAGGATTCCTCCTGTGAAATGTAACCTACAAACTCCTCATTGTTCTTTGGATTTCCCAAGATGGCCATGTTCAGTAAGCTGCCACTCGACATCATATACTCATCAAAACCACTTTCACGATAAGATTTATCAATTTGCAAATAGGTTTTTTCGACACGACCCGTACTATCTAGTGCATAAACGAGCAGCTTGTCTATTCCGCTCACCATCTCGCTGTACTCCTTGTTTTCCGTAAGATTGATCATACGCAGAGTGCTAGCATAAAATGCGAATTTATATTTCACATTGTTCACAACTATGTCTTTTATGATCTGCTCCTGCGCCAAAAGGGGCTGAATACTCAGCCCCAGGGTAAAGAGGATTAAGAAAAAGTTTCGAATACGATTAGTCATCAAGTTTCTGTAATTGCTCCAAACCATCTACTCGCATTGCTTTGGCTATTTTTGAAATATTTTTCAAGTCTATTTCACCGTAAAGGCTTAGCAAAACAAATTTTTGTTTGCCACCGACTACCATAATCAGCTCCTCGATAACTCCACCTTTTTCCTTTATGGAAAATTTCATGTTTTCCATCGCATCTTTTACTGACATCAGCTCGTCATAGCCAGCTTTGGTAATGTCTGCACTTGCTTGCTTGTACAGTGTGGCAGAGTTACTTATACTATCTGCTACGATCACTTTCAACCCTTTCAGTTTGCTGACTGCTTTAAGAAATTCTTCCTCCGCATCACTTCCTGTTTCTAGTTCTGTGAAGAGAGAAAACATTTTGCTGCTCACGGAGACTTTCGTGAATTGATCATTATCGGCAAATTGAGTGAAGTACTTATCCATTACTGTGCCTTGTGCCATCAGCATACTTGAGCTGAATATTGCTAGAATTATTATGATTGTTTTTTTCATGATTTTGTGTTTTTAATGCTTTCGTTTTGGCCGATTAATTTTCAATAATGATTTCCTCGGCTCTATTAATGTTTGAGATTTCTTTTGAATAATTTTTTCCTTCGTTCAGACCTGACGAAACCATTAGCAGCGCTTTTCTTGTGATTTCGTAAGCCTCTTTTGGGTCTTCCACTACAAATTGGCGTTGCTGACGAGCATCCTGTAGCACTACCACAGCGGTCAATAACCCTGCAGTAATTACGGCAGCCATGGACCAGCGCATTTTTGAATGCTTCTTTTTGGGATGGACAAAGGTCACTTTCTTGGGCGTCTGTGCCTGTTTCAGTGATCTGAAGTATTTACCCTCAGTAGTCAGCGATGGATTTTCAGCAAAATAATTTTTTAGTTCCTGCTCCTCGGATAGGCTGCTTTCGCCATTCCAATATTTTTCGAGAAGATTTTTAATTCGCGATTCCATATGCGTCAATTTTAGCTAATGAAGTCTTAATAGTAGTTCGAGCACGGTGCAAATAGACTTTCACCTCACTCAAACTGATAGATAGGATTTCGGCAATGTCTTGATAGGTAAGCTCCTCGATTTCACGCAAGTGATATATTTCCTGCTGCTTCTCAGGGAGTCTTTCCATTATCAAGGCTAGCCAGTTCGCTTGCTCGGCCATCATCATATTGAAGTCCGTGTGCTCGCTGCTTGGTCTATCGATATCCTGATCTGATAAAACCGTAAATCGGTTCGTTTTCACCCAGTCATAACACTGGTTTCGGGTGATGCGCATCGCCCAGGCCTCAGGACTCTGGATTTCCACCAGCTTATGTCGCTTAGACCAGATCTTCACCAAACAATCTTGAACCACATCTTGCGCCAATGTTGACTCCTTTAAGATGGAATACGCATAGCGATACATCTTATCAGTGGTAGGCATTATTTGAGTTTCGAAGATCGTGTTTGGTGACATTTCAAAAGGGAGACGCTAGACCCTATTGAAAGTTACAAGGCGAGGAAAAGAAATATTGAAAAAAAGCGAATTAGTTATTCGGCTTTCGGTCCTCGGTTTGTCAAAACATAGCATTGGGTAGGGGAAAAACCTTATTTGAAGTCACTTATTCGTCTTTTAATTGGTCAAACTACGCTACGGCTTAGAGAAGAATCTAATTAGAAAAATTAATAGAGGAGGACCAATTCGTCCACTTTTTCTATTTCTTCTTGTACGACTTGCACCCTAATTTCATACCCTTCGAATTGCGCAATATCAATCTCCTTTGTGAGTAAATCTAAATGTGGTTCCCAGTAAAAAGTCTTCTGGAGCTTGTCCATCATATTATAAACATAGATGTTGATTGGAGCGAGGTGATCTTTGGAAGTTGTAATACGCAGATTGGGGTAAACTTGCTCAAGTTGAATGCTTGCCGCAATAATATCTTTCTCACTGCGAAGCGAGATAGCTTCTTTTTTTACGATCCCATCAAAGGATATAATAAACTCATATTCACCATTTTGAAGATCTGAGAGGCCAAATCTTTTGGAAAAGCCTTTGGCATTGAAATCTTCAGAAAGCAACACTTTTCCTTTGTCATCACGGAGTTTAATATTGACTCTATGTGCGCTGGTATCTGCAAAGAATACAGTGTAAATCTTATCAAGGTCATTCTTATAAACACGCACCTTCGCAGTGATCGACTCGGGATCGCTGGCAAACGCCTGCAAACTGAAAGCTATCAAAATGAAGAAAATGATTATTCGCAAAAGGAACTCGAATTAAGGTGACCGTAAATAAAGCCATATTTGCTCACTGCAGAGCCATAAAATGAAGTCAACTAGAGATATCGCCGTGGAATGGGGATATTATAGAAGTGAAAAAAAGGGTTGTCTCTAATCGAAGAGGCAACCCTTTGGAATCTTGAGTTATCAGGCGTTTAAAACTGGATACGATACATCACGTCGGGAAAAAATCCTATTTGTTTTACGGAATTGACTTCATCGGTTACTTCATTGTATCGCTTTACAAATTCATTTTGTCTATTGGTAACATTCTGAAGGTCTACAAAAAATTGATGTGAAATACTGCGTTTGCTACTATTTAGTCTAACTCCCAGCTTTACGTCCCATCTAAAGTAGTTTTCATATCGTTCGCCATAAGCCACATTTTCCATACGGATTTCTCTTCCAGCATTCGCTCTAGTGGCATCCAAATCAACAGGTGTGTAAGGATTGCCACCGCTAGTGGTGAGTTTGGTATCGAATGTCCAAACATTTTTATTGCGCTTCCCAAATTTCCACTCTTTCCCAAAAAGGAAATTACTCACATAGTTATTGTTAAAAGCCGTACTTCTTCTCACCCCATCACTTCCCTCATATTGAGAATTGTATATGGAAGCGGTGTAGAGGAGGTAGTATCCTTTATTGAAAAATTTCTCCAAGGTCAATTCCAGCCCATAGTTTGTTCCAGTGCCTTCATTCACAAGATTTGGTCGTTCATTGAAAGTGAAATCTGCTCCTTCATTGGTGGATGCGTAGCTACTAGGCGTACTTTCCACAGGGATATCATAGAGATACTGGAAATAGACTTCAGTTTTTAATCGCCAATCTGTCGTCAAATTGCGATCATAGGCAGCTACAAAATGATGTGCTTTCATAAATTTCAGATTTACATTAGTGCGCTTGTAAGTATCATCAGGCTGCTGTGTTTCCAAAAATAAAATCGGTGTTGGCACCATTTGCGCATGCAATCCATACGCGAGACTTACCCGCTGCACAGGCGTGATTTGATAGCTCATACCCAACCTTGGCTCTACTGCATGCCTGTCATTAAGGTCAAGGTATTGGCTATGTACACCTGCCGTAAGATTCAATCGGTCTGACGCATTATATGACGCCTGTCCATATAGTTGGTGCAAGAAATATTGGTCATTCATATCTGAGACAGTAATGAAATAGTCTGGAATACCATCGTTGTTTTCATCGGGTATGTCGCCACGGTTGTCTCTATCTTGCGTATTGAACCCTGCATCATAGAGTTCAGCTAGATAGCCGACTTTCATATTCCATCGAGCATTGAATTTTTTGGTCAAGGCGGTGGAAAAACTGTATCGATATTCTTTATTTGACACCTCAGTAGCTCTGAACTTGGAAACAACATCGCCATTAGTGTCGCGTATTAGATTGTCCTGATCATAGTCGTTTTGGTTGGTCGAAGCTGCTAAGGTGGTTTTCAGGAAAGTTTGATTATTGATCCTAATAGTATTACTGAGACCAATCAGACCAAGTCGATAATCGATATAAGCATCTTGTGCTGGATTTGCGAAGAGGTCATCTTCTTCGGTTTCCTCTCCTTTAAAGTCAATGCTACTGAGTCCACCTAGCCCGAAGAGTTCAAAGTTGCCGAGTTTAGTTTTACCAAAATTCGCCTTGAATGATAAATCTTGATAGTAAGGTATCGCACTTGTGCCCGTAGCAGCAAGACTTGCAATACCATATCTATATGAAGCCACAAACGAGGAACCTTCATTTTTCGTTAATGGACCCTCCATCATAAACTCTAACCCAGAATATGCACTCATCTGTCCGGTGAATTCGAATTTGTCTGAATTGCCATTTCTAAAGTTGATATCAAAAACTGCGGCGTTTGCATTTCCATATTCCGCTGGGAAGGCTCCAGTTAGGAAATCTGATGTGCGGAGCAGGTTGGTATTGAGTGCGTTTACAGGTCCGCCAGTTACACCGAGCGAAGCGAAGTGATTGGTGGTAGCCATAGGAATGCCCTCTATTCTCCAAAGAAGACCAGTGGGTGAGTTGCCTCTTACCACGATATCATTACGTGAATCATTTGGAGCACTCACACCTGCAAAAGATGTTGCTAACCTGGCTACATCATTTCGCCCGCCAGAGAAGCGAGTAGTTTCTTCAAGATTGAATGTTCGCGCACTCACTTTTGCCAGTTCATTTATCGGCATATCTTTATTTGCATTTGCTGTGATCACTACTGCACTCAGACTTTCTACTGATTCCTCTAGACTGATATTTAAGACTACTTCTTTGCCTGAAGTGACCAGCACATTTGGAATAGTCATGCTTTTATAACCTATATATTGAACGGCAAAGCTTTGTCGACCAACGGGAACATCTTCAAGCTTAAACTTACCGTCTAAGTCAGTAACGTTACCGACTATTGGTTCTACATCTAGTAATAGGATGGTAGCTCCGATTAGCGGTGATTTCGATTGAGCATCCAATATTTCGCCCTTTACTATCTGACTCTGCCCAAATGCAGCCAATGATACAATGGCCAGCAGAATTCCTGCTATTATTTTAATTGTGTGATTGTTCATGTAATGTTTTTTCATGCCTTTGGTTTGATTTGATTCTGATCGAAATTACGTTCTGTCTAGGGGTGTGGCTATTGGAAACATTGTGAAGGCGGGAAGAAGCGCATTGAAATAGGGGAATCGCCTTTTCAAACTGTCGCTGCTATCCATTTATATGCTTTGATAATTTGAACTGCATAAATTCTGGTTTGAAAGCTGAAAAATGCGGTTTCGCATTAGTTGAGCTTTAGTGTAGGCGTAGCTTTTGGCTAACTTTATCTTTTATATCAATCGAAATGCGATTTCTTAAAGAACTTTATGTGCGTTGGGTAGGCATTTTTTTGCTTGCCTTTCTTATTACGGCTATAGATCCAGATAATCATATGAAGGGTGAGCCGTATTGGTATCACTATTTCGTATCGCTCGTGTTTACTGCCATCTACTGGAATGGGGCTTATGCCGTTTTCATGATCTTTCGAAAGGTTTTTCCGGAGATAGATCATACCGTTCAAAGGCTAGTAATTACTTATATCGTACTTTTTATTTGGATGTCTGTTGGTGGCGTTCCTGTAAAATTACTTTTCAATTTTATCGATATAAGTAATCTGCACAGCTGGAAGACTTACTCGGAGTACATGGTGATGAATCTCATCATTGCTTTGATTGTGGGGACTATATATGAGACGGTTTTCTTCTTTGAAAAATGGAAGGATGCCATTCGGCAAAATGAGTTACTCAAGAATCAGCAAATCCGGACTCAATTTGAGGTTTTGCAAAATCAAATGAGTCCTCATTTTCTATTCAATAGTCTCAATACGCTCACAACGCTCATTGCGGAAAATCAGCAAGTTGCCATAGATTTCACTCAGAAACTTTCGGATGTATACCGCTATATCCTTCAAACTAAAGACAAGGAGCTTGTTCCTTTAAGTGAAGAATTGGAGTTTGCCAAAGACTATCTTTTCCTATTGAAAATGCGCTATCCTGACAATTTATCAGCAGACATCAAGATTGACAAATCCTATCTTCAGAAGCAAATAGCGCCGCTGACTTTGCAAATGCTTATCGAGAATGTGATCAAACACAATGTGATTTCGAAATCGCATCCGCTTAAAGTGGAAATTTATGTTGAGAATGGCGAAGCAGTAGTGGTGAAAAACAAAATTCTTATAAAAAACACGCTAGAGAAGTCTACCAAAACTGGTTTGGCCAATATTCAAAAGCGATATGAATACCTAGGCAATAGGGAAATAGATGTGATCCAAACTCATGAAAACTTCATGGTGGCTGTGCCGCTAATAGAAGTGCAAAAGGAGAACTTCAAATCACCAATTCAGTCAGTCGCATGAGGGTATTGATAATAGAGGACGAGGCTCCAGCATTTAGACGTTTGCAAAAAGTACTGGAAGAAGTGGTACCTACTGTTGAGATCGTGGAGGTGATTGATGGTGTGGAAGATGCTGTGAAGTGGTTTCGCAATCACCGCTCACCAGATTTGATCTTCATGGACATTCAGCTCAGCGATGGTATAAGTTTCGAGATCTTCGATCAAGTAAAGCTGAGCACGCCCGTAATTTTCACGACTGCTTTTGATGAGTATATGCTTAAAGCTTTTCGGGTTAATAGTATTGATTATCTCCTTAAGCCCATCAAAACCGAAGATCTGAAGAAGAGTTTGGAGAAGTTTCAGGAAATGAAAGCGCAGTTTTCTGGAGGAGGGGTAGATATCGCTGAGATTGTCAAGCATATCAGCTTGAATGAGAAGACTTTTAAGCCTCGATTTTTGGTAAAGCAAGGCGATAAGATGATCTCTGTTGAGACGAGTAATGTTGCTTATTTCCAAACAAGGAATGGTGTGGTGCATATGACTACCACACTTAATAAGACTTATCTACTAGATCAAACCCTCGAAGAAATTCATAATCAACTAGACCCGATCAAGTGGTATAGAGCCAACAGGCAGTTTGTGATTTCCTTTGATTCGATCAAGATGGTACACAAGTATCATAAAGGTAAGTTACTGGTGGAATTAGCGATAAGTGCCCCAGAGGAGATCATCGTCTCAGCAGAAAAGGCCTCTGATTTCAAAAGCTGGTTGGGGGATTGATTTCCCGAAAAAGGCAAAAAAAGAGCCCTGTGACTAGACATTTACAGGGCTCAAACCGACCGAAAAAATTAATGACTAGTCTCTCTTGATTGAGCTGATGCCAGCTTCATCTATGTTGACATTTTCTGTGCCTCGATATCGAACTTTACTCACCCCTGCGGCTTCTATTTCTAGTTCATCACGGGCATAGACTTCCGCGTTAGATGCTCCTAGTACCTCAAGTACTACACGATCTGCATTCAAATCAAATGCTTCTAATCTTGATGCTCCGATAACTTCAGCATAGAAATCATCAGCCGAACCAGTAATTTTCAAAGAGGAAGCTCCAGTAAGACTTACTTCTATGTTATTGACTCTTAGATCGGCATTTATGTCGCATGCGCCCACAGCCTTAATCGTCATATTGTTTCCTTCAAAGCCACGGATTTTTCCATCACTTTCACCTAGGAGCTCTAGATAATTAAGCTCAGGCATGATGATGAAGAGACCAATTTTCTCCTTTTTCTTATCACTCCACCATTCCCAGTTATCCTCTTTGAATTTTACTTGAAGCTTGTCACCAACCTGATTGACATATACTTCGTCCAAATCATCACCATCGCCACGAAGGAGAACCTGCCATTTATCACCTTTTCTTATGTCAAAGTCGAAGTATGCCGCCACTTCCACTTCATCGAAATCTTCAAAAGGATAATCAATACGATCCAATTGATCATAATCGGAGTTGACATCTTCATCTGTGTTTCCCATGTCCATGCTTGAAGACCTGTCTGCACATGTCAGGCATTTGATGCCAGATCGGTCAAACGCCCAATCGTTGCCCTGCATTTGATAAGCTTTGTAGCCATTGAGGTGAAGCGTATTGATGAGTATTTCTTCAAGATCTTCATCCATGCGGAAGGTTTTTCCGAAAGGAATGTAGAAGTACGCTTTTACTTGCTGGAAACGATAAGGTACTTCTTCAGGAAATGTAATATTCGAATCGAAATAAAATTCGTCACCTTTTTGGGTCACCTCATATACTACCTGCTTGGCGTTTTCCTGAGCTGATTGTCTGTTTTCACCTCGGCTTTCAATGTTTAGCATGAGCTGATAAGTGCTGTCGCTATGCCCACGGAGCATAAGGTCAACAGCACTGAAATTATCAATCATCAAGTCATTCAACTTGAGCGTTGGGATACTTTCAGTAACAGGGAAGATTTTTTCCACACGGATGTCATCCTCTACAGCAAATTCCTTCGCAAATCTTGGAATAGAGAATGTTGCGAATATGACTGCCAAGACCCAAAGGGAAAACATTGACCAACCCACATAGGAATTCGCAACTCGGCGTTTAAGGATTATTACCAACCCTAGTAGGCTTAAAGCCAAAGCTGGAATAGCCAAAACGATATAAGCGGAGCTGATGGTCCAAGTGTCAAGCGAACGCTGAATCAATGCAAGCGGAATATCACCCAAATGCACATAAGCTTCCCAGTCTCCAATGCCAAGCGCACCAAATAGGGCAATAGTTAAGGCAACCATCAGTACAAATCCTAGGAGGGAAAGGAATGCACCAAATCCGATTCTTAAGATTTCACCAATAAGTTTGAAAGCTGGGCCTAAGATTTTGCCCAACCCATTAATGATAATTGCTATTAATCTAAAAGGGAAAAGCAATATTTTAACAAACGCAGTTTCCTCACCCTCTTCCACTTTGAGCCCTTTTTTCACATTTTGCTCAATATTGGAGAGGGTTACTGGCTCCCCCATCATCTGCATTTTTTCAGTGATGCTTCTAGCTTCTGGTGAGATAATCCAAAGGATGATATAAGCGATAAACCCAGCACCTCCTAAGAAAATAGAAAGCACAAATAGCAATCTAATAACCGTAGTATCTGTACCAAAATAGGCCGCTATTCCACTGGCAACACCACCAATTACCCTTCTTTCAGTATCTCTAAATAGTTTTTTTACATGCTGATCTTCTTCAAGAAAGGCATTTCCAGGGACTACAATCCACATGATAATGTATCCTAACAATGCTGCTCCACTAAGTGGCGCCACAAAGAAATTGAAAAGAAGCGCTAGGAATAGCAATCTGATCCATAGTGGATCGACACTAAAATAATGTGCAATTCCAGAAGCCACACCTCCGAGCATTTTTCTACGAATGTCTCTATACAGCCGCTTGCTGGTTTGCGTGAAACCTTCCCATGCGGGTGCTTCTGTACTTTTAGATTCCTCTTTAGTTTGTTTTTTAGGTTCGTCCTCTGGCTCAATGCTAGCTTCGAAATCTGTGGTAGTTCCCATAGTAGCAATGAGTTCATCCACGTCTTCAATATTCACAGTCTGACGGCCATCGGCAAGCTTTGTCAAAAAAATCTCCGCAACACGGCTTTCGATATCTGAAATGATCTCACCACTGTCCTCAAACGATGAAAAATAGGCGGTGACAGAATCAAGGTAGTTTTTTAGCTTTTCGTAACCATCCTCTTCTATATGAAAGATGATACTTCCAATGTTGATGCTTATAGTCTTTTTCATGATTGTTGAGTTGTGTGCTTCACGGAAATGATTTTTTTGGTGGAGGAAACTAGTTCATCCCAAGTCTGTCCCAATCCATTGAGGAAGTCAGTGCCTTCTGTGGTGAGAGTGTAGTATTTTCTGGGTGGCCCAGAGTTGGATTCTACCCATTTGTAGTCCACTAAGCCAGCCTTTCGGAGCCTTGTAAGTAGTGGGTAGAGCGTCCCTTCTACTACCATAATTCTTGCGGAAGTCAGCTCCTCGAGCATATCCGAAGCATACACTTCTCCTCTTGCTATGATATGGAGAATGCAAAACTCCAGAATCCCTTTCCGCATTTGCACCTGTGTGTTTTCAATATTCATTTTCCATGCGTTTAATCAGCCACTTGCTTGCAGCTTCATTACTCTATACGGAAAGGTACTATGTATAGCCGAGTACTATATGAAAAATATTACCTCAGCATGAAAAATACTTTATATAGTCATATGGTAAATTGAAAAAGTTCAATAAACACCGAGAATTGACGTTAATTTCACTATCTATTGATGGTTAACATTTTCGCATTGAGACTGCTTCATCTAAATTGCCAATTCAAATCACTTGGATGTACAGGCTTGTTTTAGTTTTTAGTTTTTGGATCTACTTTTCGCCTTTACTGGCGCAAGACAATACACCCAAATACAGCAATGAATTTCTCAATATTGGGGTAGATGCTCGTGCATTTGGTATGGGTATGAGTATGGTCTCGCACACGTCAGATGTCTCCGCTAGTTATTGGAATCCTGCAGGGTTGGTTCATCTGCCAGCAGATTACCAATTAGAGATGATGCACTCCGCCTATTTTGCTGGGATTGCTAATTACGACTTTGGAGCCATTGCAGGTCGTTTGGAAGATAATTCGGTTCTTAGTCTCTCCGTGATTCGTTTTGCAGTAGATGATATAGCAGATACTCGATTACTTATAGACCCTTCAGGAGCTATCAACTATGACAATATTCGCTTTTTCTCAGCAGCAGATTATGCAGTATTGCTTTCATATGCTCGTCAGCTTCCATTTTTGGATGGGCTTGACTTTGGAGCAAATGTGAAAATCATCAGAAGAGTGGTGGGGCCTTTTGCTAAATCCTGGGGATTCGGATTAGATGCCGGCATCCAAAAGCAATTTGGGAAGTGGAATACTGGCCTTATGGCAAAAGATATATTTGGCACTTTTAATAGTTGGTCAATTGCAGATGAAGAGCTAGCCGCAGTATTCGCACAAACAAACAACGCACTATCAACAGGATCTCTAGAGATCACTTTGCCAACTTTGGTGCTTGGAGTGTCTAGGACTTTAGACCTAAGTAAAAAGATATCGCTTTTAACCTCATTGGATATGATCGGTACTACTGATGGTCGAAGAAATACTTTGATAAAGACAGATGCCTTTTCTGTAGATCCTGCATTTGGACTAGAGTTCGGTTTTGATAAACTGGTTTTTGTACGAGCAGGAGTGCGACAGTTTCAGCAGATTAAAGATTTTGACAGTTCGTTGACTTGGTCTTTCCAGCCAAATATTGGTTTAGGCTTTAGTGTACAAGGCATTGCGATAGACTATGCCTTTACGGATATTGGCGATCAGGCAGCAGGACTTTATTCACATGTTTTTTCTGTAAAAGTAAATTTCGATGTGGAAGATTAGAACATTTGTAAGTGTTGTGCTGATTAGCTGCACTTTCACAATTCGAGCTCAGGTAGTGGGCAATGAATGGATTGATTATAACAAATCCTACTATCGTATCCGTGTGATCGATGATGGAATCTATCGCCTAGATGCGTCCGAGCTTGCAACAGCAGGTGTTCCTGTCAATAACATAGCAGTTAATAAATACCAGCTTTTCCGCAGAGGTCTAGAGGTCGCAATCAGTGTACGCGATGATAACAATGATGGTCGATTGGATTATTTAGAGTTTTATGGTCAGCGAAATGATGGAGCTGCAGACAAAGAACTGTATGTGAGTCCTGATGCACAACCACATGACTATTACAGCTTGTTTACGGATAGTGCTGCCTATTTCCTCACTTGGCATGCCAGTTCATCGCCTTCGCTGGGCAAGAGAATCGCCTTTTCAAACTTGAGAGATTCTACAGGGCTAACAGCTCAGCCATTTCACTTGGCGTCTTCTTTACAACTTCAGACTAATGCCTACAATCCAGGCTTTAGGTATGGAAGTGGAGGTGATATTCAAAATCCTGCCTATGAATATGGCGAAGGATGGACAGGAAGTAACATCTCAAAAAATCAATCAAAGTCATTTTCCTTTCTTCTCACAAATCCCATTTCGAGTGGCAATCCACCGATTGTAGAAGTAGTACTTGCTGGAATTAGTAGTTTCGATCACGTGGCAGATGTCAGTGTCGGGCCGAGTGAAGCATCTGTGAGAAAAATTGGGACGGTAACTTTTCAGCAGAGAAATAGTCAGAGATTTAGCGCGAATGCCGCTTGGTCAGATGTAGCAGCTAATGGGAATCTAGTAGTAAAAATCACTGTCATTGGAGTGACCGGACAAACAGACGTACTTTCTGTTTCCTCTGTCAAAGTGGACTATGCCCAAGGTTTTTCGATCACAGGGACATCCAAAACCTTTAATACTGTTGCCTCAGCTAATTCTAGAGGATATATGAAAGTAACAGCCACTGCACCTGCTACATTTCGTGCGTTAGACATTACAGATGCTACTAATCCTATATCACTATCACCTTCTCTGTATGCAGATAGACTTGATCTTGTTGTTGCCAATTTCACACAAGCAAGAAAACTTCATGTATTCTCAACTGTGAAATCGGTTGGATCGCTTCAAAAGGTGAATTTTCAACAGATGAATTTCTCCACTGCCAATTATCTGATAGTAGCGCACCCCAATATGAATAATACGACAGGGGGAATAAATCCAGTAAGTGAATATGTAGCCTATCGAAGTAGTGCTGAGGGAGGATCATTCAATGTGATCAATGCCAGCATACTTGATATTTATGATCAATTTGGCTTTGGGGATCCGAGTCCTGTAGCGCTACGCAGATTTTGTACCTATGCTGTAAATAATGGCTCGGCCGAATATCTATTTATAATTGGGAAAGGTTATACTCCCAATTACAATGTTTTTAGAAGCACTGCCACTGTGACTAATTATGTGCCTACTTATGGATTCCCAGGTTCTGACTTGCTTTTTGCAGTGGATCCAACCGATGGAGATCTGATTCCGGATTTGGCAGTTGGGAGGCTCAATGCATTATCTAGCGCTGAGGTAATGACATACCTAGATAAAATAAAGGAAATGGAGCAAACTCCATATGATGCACTTTGGCGCAAAAACCTGATTCATTTGAGTGGCGGCCAAACTGCTTCCGAATTGGCGATATTCAAGAGTTATATCAATTCTTTTAGGACGATAGCAGAGGGAGATTTTCTCGGTGGAAAAGTAAGTAGTAAGAGCAAGGCTACTACTGACGCTGTGGAACTCATAGATGTCAAAGGGGACGTAAACAAAGGTGTTAGTTTAATTACTTTTTTTGGACATTCGAGTAGCATAGTTACAGATATAGAGATCGGCCGTGCCTCTAATCCAGATGAAGGGTATGTCAATAAGGGTAAGTATCCTGTATTGTTGGTGAATGGCTGTAATGCAGGAGGAATCTTTGCAACAGGATTGACTTTTGGTGAAGATTGGATAAAAACGCCAAATGCTGGTGCTTTGGGCGTGATTGCTAACTCTGACTATGCTTTGTCCTCTGGCCTGAGAAGATGGTCAGATTTATTTTATAAAGAAGGGTTTTCCAAGGAAGATCAATTTGGATTGTCAGTTGGTAAGATTATTCACAATTTGGTTATTGCATATTACGAAGTGTATGGCACTGATATTTTTAGTCAATCCCAGATCTTTCAAACTTTATTTCAAGGTGATCCAGCCATCAAATTATTTGGTGTGCAATCTCCTGATTTTGCATTGTCTGGTAGTGAGCTCATCGCATCTTCATTTGGGTCAGATCGTGTTTTGGCCAGTGCAGATTCATTTTTGATAAAAGTGCCAATACAAAATTTTGGTAGGACTATATTGGACTCATTGGGTATTAAGTTAGAGCGTACATTGGCAGATGGCACACAGTTGACGAGTTTGTATAAAAGGCCTTCAGTAAAGCGGTTGGATACTTTACTGTTGTCGGTAAAAAATGACCAAACTTTAGTAAATGAAGGGATAAATAGATTTTCGGTAGTCCTTGATCCGGAAAATCTAATTGAAGAATTGAATGAAGTGAATAATAGTGCTACGTTGGAAATCTTTATCCCCCGAGGCAATACAATACCTCTTTTCCCTATTGATTTTGCTCAAGTAGGTCAAGATAGGGTCGATTTGGTTTGGCAGTCAGCGAATCAGCTTTCGGATGTGCGTAACTTTCAATTAGCTATTGATACTACAACTTCTTTTAGCTCCCCTTATCATAAACAGGAAATCATTTCTGGAAGCCTAATCATGAATTATGAAATTGATTTGGCCTCATTGCCAGACAGTACAACTGTTTTTTGGCGTACAAGATTTGACCAATCTCAGCCCAACGAAGACACCTCATGGGTGCAACATTCATTTACAAAAGTATTAGCAACAGGTAATGGATGGCTCCAATCGAATGAACACCAATTTGATTTGAATTCATTTTCAGGTGTTTCATTTAGTCCTCTTACTGGGAAAATGTCTTTTCAAGAGACATCAACAGACGTCAGCGTCAATACGCACGGAGTTGGCCACCCGAATGGGTATGATGCTTATCAAGTGATAGTGGATGGTATCAACTTGCTGGCAACCAATAATGCAGCTGATCCGGTTTGTAAAAAGCTCAATGCGATAAATGCTGTAGTATTTGACAGGCAGTCAGCACAGCCGACTAGACCACTTGGGATCTCAGGTTCAGACGTAAGCAATGACCTTGTATGTGGAAGACTGCCACAAATGATTTACAACTTTAGTGAATCAGAAGTACTGGGAGGATCGCGATACTTGGATCTATTAATTGACCGAATGGAAGATGGCGACATGATCTTACTGTTTTCATTTGACTCTGTGGCGTATTCGAATTGGGATGCACAGTTGAAAACTTCTCTCAATCTTGTAGGAGTTGAAAACAGCTTGATTGATGGCTTAACCAATGGTCAGCCTATTGTGGTGCTTGGTAAAAAGGGCCAACCAATAGGTTCAGCGGCAAGAGTAATTAACGATGGTGGAGCTATACCTGTAAAAAATCAAGCCATCACTTTTGTGGGGATGGCTACTGGAAAATTCTCCGAAGGAAATACACAAAGCACTTTAATTGGTCCTGCAAAGAATTGGAATTCATTTATAATGAACTTGGCTGCCGAGGCTTCTGATTTTTGGAATCTGGAAGTAAATGCAGTGAATGCAAATGGTCAAGAGCAGTTTATTATGGATGTCAATACGATCACAGGTAGTATTGACCTGAGCGGTGTTGATGCAAATGCTTTTCCCTATTTATACTTCAATCTTTATTTTTCGGACAATCAATTTCAAACGCCACCGAAACTTGGCAGCTGGAGTGTAGATTATGATTTACCTCCAGAGGGAATTATTTCAGGGGAAAATGTAACATCTATTGCACTTCAAGAGGGTGCAGAATTTTCTTCAAATTATGTATTCCAAAATCTCAGTGCAGTGGATTTTTCAGATTCGTTGGATGTCGCTATCAGATATGTCAATGTGAAAAATGCTTCTGTTACATTAGATCAGCGAGTAATTCGGCCGCCACTTAGTGGAGATAGTGTGAAAATTATTTTGAGCACTAACACTTATGCTAAAATTGGCGACAATAGTCTCTCAATAACAGTGAAGCCCAGAGAAACAGAACTTTACGGAGTAAATAACATTGTTAAATATCCTGTTGCGTTCACAGTAGCTCAAGATAATGCCAATCCTGTGTTGGATGTAACTTTTGATGGGGGATATATATTGAATGGAGATATCGTCTCACCAAATCCAAACATCTTAGTTAGACTAAAGGATGAAAATGTCTATTTATTTAAGCAAGACACATCGGGAATTACGATAGAATTAAAGGGGCCTTGCGAGACATGCATCTACGAGCGTGTCAATTTTACCAACCCAAAGCTCACTTATACACCAGCAGCAGAAAATCAAGATTATGAATTGGGCTATGCACCTGGCCCACTGGAAGACGGTGTTTATGGTCTTCGCGTACAGGGCGTGGATGAATCAGGGAATAAATCTGGAACAGAGCCTTACGAGATCACATTTGAGGTGATCAATGAATCCACCATTACGCATTTTTATCCTTATCCCAATCCTTTTTCGACCAGCACCAGATTTGTGTTTACACTTACAGGGAGCAATATCCCAGATCAAATTAAAATTCAGATCATGACCGTGTCTGGACGTATAGTTCGTGAAATCACACAAGATGAAATAGGTCCTCTTAAGATTGGAAACAATATCTCACAATACGCATGGGATGGCCGTGATGAGTATGGCGACCAATTGGCAAATGGTGTCTATTTATATAAAGTCTTCATCAGGTCTATGGGTAATGAAATGGACCATAGGAATACCACTGCCGATAAAGCTTTTAAAAATGGTTTTGGGAAAATTTATCTCCTTAGATAATCTTCTCAGAAAAGAGAAGCTAGCTTCATTGCTACTCCTTTATCACCCTCTATCTTCATTTTACCTGTCATGAATGCCATCATCGGATTTAGGTCGCCGTGCATCATGTTTACAAAGTTGTCAATGCTCAGCTTGATTGTGCAGGCAGCTTCTGTTTCCTCATTAGTAACGACAGAGGGAGACACAGTATCATCCAGATGGATATAGCCTTCATCAAATTTAAAATTGATTTTGGCTTTTACTTTTCCTCCGTTATTAGCGGCTAGTTTTTTTACTTTTTCTGTGGCTTCTGCAAGGGTCATGATTTTGTAGGGTTATTAATTCTTTGGAATAAATTTTACTTGGAAGAGGTTAGGCCAAAGCTTACCTGTGACATAGATTTCTTTCCTTCCTGCATGGTAAGCGATACCATTATAGGCTTCAGCGTCATCAGATTCAAACCGATCATCAAGGCCACTCATTTCAATTACAGAAAGCACTTTTCCTGATTTTGGATCAATCGAAACAATAACCTCTTCTAGCCATACATTGGCATACAAAATCCCATCTATCATTTCCAGTTCGTTGAGATTCATCACTTTAGATTCATCTGTGTAGACCTCCAATTTACCAACCTCAGAAAAATCTCTTGGGTCGATTAGGTGCAGTGTCTCTGTGCCATCACTTACGATCAGGGTATCCCCAAAAGTTGTGATACCCCAGCCCTCGTGAGGATAGGAAAATGTTTGTTTTTGCTTAAGGTTTAGGTCATAAACAAAGCCCGTGTGTGAAGTCCAAGTGAGTTGGTAGATCTGATCTTTCCATATGGTGCTGCCTTCTCCAAAATACTGGCTAGCTAATGAAGTAGAGCTATAAACTTGGGCTGTTTTAAGGTTGATTTTGCTCAATCGACTTTCACCTTTTTGCCCAGTACTTTCTACTAGTGTGTCTTCCAAGAAAAACAAGCCTTGAGTGTAAGCAGTCGGGTCATGAGGTAATGTTTGAAGTACCTGGTAGCCCATTCTTGAAGGCGAAACATCCGAGAAAAAAATGATTTTCGGGTAATGTGTCTCTGAGAGACCTTGGCAGTAAACGTTCACTTTTAGTTTCTGTACTCCAGTTTTACCTAACTCAGCAGTCCAATTAAATTCTTTATCCAAATAGACAGATTCTTTGCCTTCATATTCGAGGACTATTGAATCTACAGGAGTCTCTGATTCTAATTTAAATGCAACCACATC
Source organism: uncultured Marinoscillum sp. (assembly GCA_964351625.1). Taxonomy (GTDB): domain Bacteria; phylum Bacteroidota; class Bacteroidia; order Cytophagales; family Cyclobacteriaceae; genus Marinoscillum. Next base: position 31,457 of record CAYGOV010000024.1, on the reverse strand, counting down.
ACCTAGCACATATTCAGCATTGATCTTAGGAGATACAAGCTTAGTTTGCTTTTTGATGCGTGGGGAATTTTGGGCAGCATCTCCTACTTCCTTTTCGCTATTGCATGCTATCAAAAAAAGAAATGAAAGAAGGATAAGCGCAGTTGATTTCAAGTGATTTTTCGTTTGTTGCAAACCTAGCAATTTCTCTAGTATTAGGATACTACTTATGCGCGATAGCAAGTCCTAATGCAAGTCGATGGTTTTCTTTTGTTCACCACCAAAACTCCACTTCATAAGTAAAGGAACAGTGAGACCTTGGAAAAGCACAGAACAAGCTACCACGATATAAGTCATCGTAATAATCAAATCCTTTCCGTGAAATTCTGATAGAGAAAGAGACAGGGCAATTGGCAGCCCACCTCGCAATGCCCCCCAGGTGAGCACGGGTATTGTTTGTGGAGAGAAGGACCGCTTGACTGACATCAATTTTATTGGGATGTAAACGCTTAGCCACCTGCCAATCAAGACAATATTTACCGCGAAGAAACCAGCCGAGAAATAATCCAACCTTCGTGGAATCACTAACATCTCCAAGCCAATCAGAACAAAAAGCATAGCGGCAAGCGATTCTTCCATTAGGTTCCAAAACTTAAAAACATAATCTCCAGCGGCACTTATCACATGTTCACCTTTTCCCTCATTACCAATTACAAGTCCCATTACAACTGCAGCTTGTTTTGAAGATACATGGATAAAATCAGCCAAGAATGAGCCAACCATAACCATGGCTAGCGTGATCAAGATCTCTACTTCTACGGCATCATTGTCGACAAATTTCAGCAATTGAAAACCAATAAATCCTAAGAACAAGCCAATAAAAATCCCTCCGCCTATATCGGCACCAATTATGTAGCTGGTTTCAAATACTGATAATGCATGGTCTTCTCCTGCATGGGCTATATCCAATAAGGTGAGTGCCAACACCACAGCCACTCCGTCATTGAAGAGTGATTCACCCTGAATTTTTATTTCTAAGCCTTTGTCCAGGCTGAATCGCTTGATAGTCTTAGTTACAGCTATCGGATCAGTAGGAGAGATCAAAGCGCCAAAAACAAGGCAATAGATATAATGAAGCTCTAGGCCCAAAAGATGAGTCATGTAATAAACGAGCGTACCAATGACTGTGGTGGAAATGAAAACTCCCGTGGTTGCTAGCACCAAAACGGGTGTTCTTTCTTTGGAAAGTTTTCTAAAATCGATCTGTAACGCCCCAGCAAAGAGCATAAATGAGAGCACTACCTGATAGAGTACCTCAGCATATTCGTATTCTTCAAGTTCGGCGGCTCCTATTTTTAAACTCGGGAAGATTTGGCCGACTACCAGTATAATCACCGAAAGTGCAATCGCCATGATCATTAGGCCGATGGAAGATGGCAGTTTTAGGTAGTAAGTGTTTACGAATATGAATAACCCAGCTAAGAATATAAATAGGGCTAGAATATCTAAAACGTGCATAGTTGTTGCCGATTAATCTTGAGGCGTTCTACCGCAAAGTTATTTCAATAATTAACTAAAATAATAGTACCAACTGGTGAGGTTGGCATTGTTTACGTTATTAGTGCAAACAGTTTCTTTGGGTGGTTTATATCGACGTTCTGCACGAAAGTCGTTTCGAAGATACCCTCTTTTCGCTTTGATTGCAAAATAGGACTTATAAGCATTCACATCCTTTTCATTAATTTGCGAGACATGAATAAGGCATTTGAAAAATCGTTTTCTATTTTGGAAGATAGAAAGAGCAGGCTTTTTGCCAAGCTTTCTGATTTTAGTAATGATCAATTGGCCACCAAGCCAGCTGAAAATGCATGGTCAATCTTGCAGGTACTTGACCACTTGATCTATGCAGAAGCAGCTTCACTTGCTTATACCAAACGAAAAATGCAAGCAGGAGACCAGCTGAAAGATGCTGCCATAATCACATTTTTGAGAATGTCATTGTATGACGCCATTCTACGTACTCCCTACAGAATAAAAGCCCCGGCAGTTGTAGCCAGTCCGAAAGGGATGGAATCATTGGAAAAGGCATCATCCGAATATGCGGCAGTACGCTCAGAATTGGAGGAGTTCTTGGTTTCATTCCCTGAAAAATATCTTAAAAAGGGAGTTTACAGGCAACCTCTAGCAGGACTGATTTCAGCTCCTCAAATGATTCGTTTTTTTGATGCACACTTAAAGCATCATATCTATCAAATTGACCGAACTTTGAAACTCGTTTCTTAGTTACCCACCTATGCTGATTTGTAAAAATCTTATTCATACTTATAAAGCTGGAAAAACCCTTTCTTATCCAGATTGGGAGGTTTCTCAAGGAGAGCAGGCCCTTATCATTGGCCCATCAGGATGTGGTAAAACGTCTTTGCTTCATTTGCTTTCTGGGGTATTGAAGCCCGCAAAAGATATGGTGAGCTTGATGGGAACTGATATTGGTTCATTAAGTCAATCTGAGTTGGACGCTTTTCGAGGAAAGCACGTGGGGTTTGTGTTTCAAAAACCGCATTTGATTGCTGCGCTTTCGGTTCAAGAAAATATTTCATTGGCTGCTTTTTTCGGTAAGCGAAAATTGGAAAAAAATAGAATCTTAGAGGTTTTGAAATCTTTGGCTATCGAGGAATTGGCTACCAAGAAAATACATCAGATTAGTCAAGGCCAAGCACAACGCGTGGCTATAGCTAGGGCTGTAGTGAATGAGCCTTCAATAATATTCTGTGATGAACCGACTGCAAGTCTCGACGATGCTAGCTGTGAGGCAGTGATACGTTTGTTGATAGATCAAGCCAAAGCATGCAACGCAACTTTGATTATGGCGACCCATGATCAACGTGTTAAAGATCAATTTTCTAATCAGTTGGAGCTATGAGCATATTTTTTCTAAGTTGGAGAAGTATCATAGCAAAGCCACTGAGTAGTCTGCTGAGTTGGTTATTGCTCACTTTCGGCGTTTTAATCGTGCTATTGATTCTACTGATTGCCAACGGCTTAAAAACTGAAATTGGTAAAAATGCACAAGGTATCGATCTAGTTATCGGGGCAAAAGGAAGTCCACTTCAAATTATTCTATGCAATGTCTTTCATGTGGATTTTCCGACAGGAAATATCTCGTTAAAGGAAGCAGCGACTGTATCTAGAAGCCGATATATAGAGCGGGCAATTCCTGTTTCTTTAGGGGATAGTTACCGTGGCGCCCGTATCGTTGGTACTACCCAGGAATACCCTGAACTTTATAATGCTAGCATTTTAGAAGGAGTTTGGTTTGAGGATCACATGGAGGTAGTACTTGGCGCTGGAGCAGCCAAGAAATTAGGACTACAGACAGGCGATACATTCGAAAGTCAGCATGGACTTTCGGACGATGCAGATGCGCACGGAGGTCACCCCTTCAAAGTGGTTGGGGTTTTAACTGGAACTGGAACAGTAGTCGATCAGCTGATTCTTACGAGTCTTGAGAGCATCTGGGCAGTACACGGTCATGATGAGCATGAAGAAGTAGAAGAGTCTTTAATCAATATTTCACATCTAAATGTGACCGTGACTAAAGAGCAATACGAGGAGGAAGATATCACTTCACTTTTGGTAAAATACCGATCACCAATGGGCGCGGTGATGCTTCCAAGGGCAATCAATGCAGAGAGTAATTTACAGGCCGCTTCGCCTGCTTTTGAGGCCGCACGCCTATTCAATATTATAGGAGTTGGTGTAGAGATTTTGAACTATCTGGGTTTATTGATCATTATCATATCAGGACTGAGCGTCTTCCTTTCTTTACTTAATTCTTTGAAAGATAGAAAGTATGATATCGCCATCATGAGATCAATGGGAGCGACAGCAATACAGATATTTTCACACATTCTCATTGAGGGAATGATCATTACTTTTGTAGGCGTGATATCAGGATTGGTACTGGCGCATGGATTGGTTTATTTGCTGGCATCAAACTTGGAAGGCGTGAGCCCAGAGAGTTTTTATTTTATAAATGAGGAATGGTTGGTTTTGGTTGGATGTGTAGTGATCGGTTTGATCTCCTCAATTATTCCAGCATTGGTTGCTTACCGAACAGATATTTCAGAAACACTTGCTAAAGGTTAATTATGCGTATTACGATACTTATTATCACGATTCTTTTTGCTCATTTTGGCTATAGCCAAAATACATCTTCGGATAACTGGAAGGCACTTGGTACTATAGAGTACGAAAAATCCACAGATGAATATGGCGAAATCTATGTGCCAAAATTTGGAGAGGATATCAAAGCTTTGGAGGGAAAAGAAATTGTGCTTTCTGGTTATATCATCCCTTTTGAAGGGATGTTTGAGCCCAATCATTTAATCATTTCCTCAGTGCCCGTGGCTTCATGCTTCTTTTGCGGGGGAGCCGGACCAGAGTCTGTTGCAGAAGTGGATTTGAAAGAATCTGTGAAATACACTGCAAAGAAAGTAACTGTACGAGGCAAGTTAAAACTCAATTCGACTGATGTAGATCAGCTTATGTATATCATCGAAGAATCAACAATGACCATCAACGATTAATTTATGAAAAACCTATCCATCTTATTCCTCGCTTTATTTTTTGCTTGCGGTACAGCCAAAGAGTCCAAAGAAGAAAAAGTAAACCTTAAAGATCAAGTCATGAATGTTCATGACGAAGTGATGCCCAAAATGGGGGAATTGCGCTCGGTACAGCAACAACTGAAGTTGAAAGCTGGTGAAGAAGGACTTGACAGTCTTACTCAAATGGAATTAGTTCAGATAGCAGATAAAATTGGTGAAGCCAATGAATCGATGATGGTTTGGATGAGAAATTTTAATCCTCAGTTTGAAGGAAGCGAAGAAGAAGTAGATGCATATCTGAAAGACCAGCTTAAGTCCATAGAGCTCGTGAAAACAGACATGATGGGTGCTTTAGCAGAAGGCCAAGAGGCACTAAAATAGGAGTTATTCCTCCTCACATTTCTCCAGCCACTTGATGACCTCCGAAACATTCGAAAGCCCTGCTTCATTGCCCCAGGCATTTGAAATGTAGGTCAAGATCTCTGCAACTTCAATAGGTGCTAAGTTTTCAAAACCGGGCATCATTTGGTTGTAAAGCACGCCATTTACCTCTATCGCTCCATTCTGACCATTTTTTATCAGGCAGGCTGCACGTGAGAGATCGGTGAGTAGGTAGTCGGATTTCGCAAGAGGAGGATAGAGTTTTGCAAATCCCTGACCTTCTGCCTGGTGACAATTCATACAATTGGCCTGATAGAGTTGCTTTCCTTGCACGATGTATTGTCTCAGACGCATTTCGTCTTGAGGTTCTTCTGTGTTTCCTTCTTTGCTAGGAGCTCCACATGAGAGCATCCCAATAAAAACCACGAAAAATAAAGGGTAAGACTTTATCATTTAGCGCCAGTAAGTCTTTTAATATCGTTGATTAGGATATCGACTTGCTCGGGTACTGTGCCGTCATAGACACCACGAATTCTTCTTTTTTGATCAACCAATAAAAAAGCGCCGCTGTGAATAAATCCACCTGGTGCCGACTCGTCTTCATTAGCCACCACCATGTAGCTTTTCTCGCCTATCTCGTAGATGTCCTCTTTTTCGCCAGTTACGAAATGCCATTTGTCAGACCTGACGCCAAGTCTCTCTGCAAATTCATGAAGTAATGCCACTGTGTCGTATTCAGGATCAATCGAATGGGATAGAATTCCAACGTTAGGATTGTCCTTGTAGGCTTCATATACTCGTAACATTTGTTGCTTCATCACTGGGCAGATAGTAGGGCATGAAGTAAAAAAGAAATCCGCCACATAGACCTGATTAGCAAAAGTCTCATTAGTCACCATATTGCTGTCCTGATCTACGAAGGCAAAGTCTGCAATAGTGTGATATACTGTATTGTAGGTAGTCCCTGATTCAGTTTCAGTTTCCACGATCTCTGACCTACCGAGAATGGGGAGTTCATAAGTAGAGTTGACTTTCCCACAAGCCATACAGGTTAAGATTATAGCTGCAAGTATTAATAGTTTATTCATTTTTCTCTTATTCGTTTGTAAAGTTTGATGGCGAGCATGAGCATCACGCCGAATATCAATATTCCTAGGGTGCCCCAAACCCAACTGAGTTGATTTTTTACAACTATCAAAAATACGATTGCAACGAGAAAGACCGTCGCAACCTCATTCCAAATTCTTAATTGATTTGAAGAAAATCTTACTTCTCTTTTTTGTAATTGTTTAAACAACCAATGACACGAAATGTGGTAGACATATAGAAAAAAGACAAATGCCAACTTGAGATGCATAAAAGGCAACTGCAACCAGCCCGGCTGTTGGTAAATCAGCAAACTGCCAAAAATCAATGTTATAATTGCCGATGGCCAAGTAATGCCCATCCACAACCTTCGAGACATCAGTGCCAATTGGGAACCTAAAATTGACCTTTCTGGTTCAGACTTTTCGTTTGCTTCTGTTTGATAGATGAATAGGCGAACAATATAAAAGAGCCCAGCAAACCATGTCACTATGAATATGATATGTAAAGCTTTTAAATATAAATAGTCCATGGGCTTGACAAAATGATTGAAAACTAGTTAGACTTACAGTGGTCTTAAAGCCACAAAAGTGCAACCTACTCTAGACTTATCAAAGAGTTGTTGAGGAGCCTAAACATCAAATTTAACAATGAGTGACCAAACCAGACTGTGGTATTTCGAAGATGTGGATTTGTTCGAAATCCTATGCCCTACCAAAACCCCGGGTTTAGAGGAAGCTCACAATCCCAACGTGTTCAAAAAGGATGAGTTCATTTACTTTCCAGATCAACCTTCAATGAACATCTATATGATCGCTGAAGGTCGTGTGAAGATTGGCAGCTATCTGGATGATGGAAAGGAAATCATCAAAGCAATACTAGGCAAAGGCGAAATATTTGGTGAATTGGCTCTAGCTGGAGAAACCAAGAGAACTGACTATGCGCAGGCAATGGACAACAATACCCGTGTTTGTCCCATGACTATCGATGGATTGAGAAACTTAATGAATGAAAATCAGCAACTCAGCTTGAAAATATTCAAAATCATGGGCTTTCGCTTGCGCAAAATGGAGCGAAGGATAGAGTCACTGGTTTTCAGGGATGCTAGGTCTAGAATTGTGGATTTTCTCAAAGAAATGGCGGAGGAGAAAGGCCAGAAAGTGGGTTTTGAAACCATGATCAAAAATCACCTTACGCACAAAGATATCGCTAGTCTTACAGGCACTTCCAGACAGACGGTGACTACCGTGCTCAATGAACTCCGTGAGGAAAACATTATCAACTTCGATCGAAGAAGGATCTTGATTCGTGATATGGCTAAGTTGGTCTGATAATATGATGCTATTGTCGTGCCTTTGACCGGCGAAGGATTCAGTATTGACTAAAATTGAATCCATGAAAAGAATCCTAATTGTTTGTGCGCTTCTTGGTTCATTTTGGTCGCAAGCACAGAACCTTCAAGCCTATACGCCTTCAATACTTTTTAGTCAAGGGGCTTGGGAGTTCAAAAGCTTCCAGAATTTGTATAGTCAAAAGAAATCCTTCAATGCGGACGGTGGCTTTGGCAAAGGCGGTGCGGCCGCTGAATCTCAGATCTTTTTCACCTCCATCAATCAATTCCTATATGGCGTCAATGACCAAATAAATATAGGAGTGGATGTATGGGTGAAGTCTACTTCATTGCCAGATGGCGCAGGTGGCCGTACGTCCCAAACAGGTGTCTCGCTGGTTGGCCCAAAAATTAAAATTGCCCCTTTCAAGTCTATCAAGAGACTCTCGATACAATCTTCTTACTTGATGCCAACCATCAAGGATCAGGAAAATCGAAATACTGGAGCCGAGAATCCATTCTTTTTCTTCTCTCATGACCGATCTATTTGGCTCACTCAGTTTTATTATGATTACCAGATCAATGACAAATTACAGCTCTTTTTTCAACAAGCATTTTGGTATTCAGTAGTAAGGGACTCATTTAGAAATAGTAATTACCTCGAGACGCAGACAAGTGTTTTCGCAAGCTATTTTCCAACAAGTCGTTGGACCCTCTATGGCATGGCGGAGTACTTTCCTACACACTTCAATGATGCCGTTCAGAGTCAAGAAGGATTTTACAGCTATTTCGTACAAACGGGGTTTGGCGCAAAATATCAGGCTATTCCCAATAGACTAGAATTGGAACTGCTCTATACCAACTTCATCGCAGGAAGTGCTGGAGGAGGAGCTGGTCAAACTTTTAATTTGGGAATACGGCTCATCAGGCAATAGCTTTGAATGTGCGATTGTTTCTATCATGCTTTTTCTTACTCCTTAGTTTTCTGCTTTTTGGGCAGCAGTTATCCATTCGAGAGATTTCATTTGAAGGACTCCAGCGTACCAAAATCCAATATTTAGAAGGATTCCTGGAAATTGAAGAGGGATACACCTATTCGTCTGATGTTCTAGAAGCAAATAGGCAGCGACTGGCTAACCTTGAGATATTGTCAGATGTACAGTTAAAGTTAGATACGCTCACAGATGGCATAACTATCACATTTGAATGCGAAGAACTTTATGCCTTGCTACCGATTGTGGGTTTTGGAGGAATCGCAGAAAACTTTTGGCTGCAAGTAGGTGCGACTGACGTGAATCTCTTCGGTAGGGGTTATAAAGCGTATGTAGCTTATCAATACTATGATCGTCATTCGATTTCTGCTCATTTCAGTTTTGATTGGATGAACAATTCCCCTTGGGGAATGAATGCCAATTTTGTGAAATGGAGCACTCTGGAGCCGCTGTATTTCCCTGCAGGGCAAGTCAGCTATAACTACGACAATTATAATTATGGCTTGGATGGCATTTATCATTTCAACTATCGTGACAAAGTGCTTTTTGGAGGGTCGTACTTTACGGAGACTTATGATGCTAGTGGTGAGTTGGTTGCCAATGCTCCGGCGTATGCTTTCAAAAGGAAATGGTTAGTTAAGGTCATGCTGGAGCACGATCGATCCAATTGGTTCTATTATTTCGGAGATGGGTGGCAGCATCAGCTACATGCACAGACAGTTTACACGGTTGATGAGCCTTCATTCTATATCGTATTCAATGATTTGAAATACTACGATCGGGTTGGACAAAGAGGAAATTTCGCCTCAAGGTTGAGAATTGGGTTGTCCTCCAATCAAGAATCACCCTTTGCACCTTTTGTATTGGATAGCTATATCAATATCCGTGGGGTAGGCAATCGCGTAGATCGTGGTACAGGCTCGGTTGTACTCAATTTGGAATATCGCCACACTTTTTTGGAGAGAAAGAAAATAGCCATGCAGGCGGTAGCATTTTCTGATCTTGGCACTTGGCGCAATCCTGGAGGGTCACTAAATGACTTTGCAGAGGTGGAAAATATTCAGTCTTTTGCGGGAGTGGGTTTACGAGCCATTCACAAAGAAATTTTCAATGCCATCTTCAGAATAGATTATGGATTGGATTTACAAGATTTGGATAGGAGTGGTTTTGTACTTGGGATAGGGCAGTATTTTTAATCCTGATAAAATCAATATCACTCATCGCTCGGATCCACAAATTCAAACTCTATACTTGAGTCTTTTAGATCCTGAAGCGTATCTATATCCAGTAGTTGTTCTAACAAATGAAAAGAAGCATCAGCAGTAGCCACCTCTACTAGTAGTTCATTTAGCACTTTGTCATGACTGTATTTCTTATTTTGAAAAATGGCTGGCATTTTCTTTTTGAGACCGATGAGATAGTATCCGCCATCCTTTGCAGGTCCTACCACTAGGTCATTTCTATCCAATTCATCAAAAGCTTCCTCAATGTGTGTTACTTTCAAATCGAAGCAGTCCGTACCTATGAGCACAATTTTCTTATAGCCTTTGCCGAACCCCCAATCAAAAGCATTTAACATGCGTTCGCCAAGATCATCGCCCCGCTGTGTCTGCATCATATATGTTTCGGTATCCCAGATGTCTTCTATCTCTACATATTCAGAGTAGAATATCGCTTTATCAGTGTAGACATCTTCTGCCATTTCGTTGGTGGCTTCTACCAAATATTGGTAAACATCCAGTGCTCCGTCTATCCCGATTTCATTCGCTAGTCTTGTTTTCACATGACCAGGGATCAGGTTCTTTACAAAAATGATCAGTAAGGAGTCGCTTGTCTTATTCATATACTTTTAAGCCTTTATACAGCCACTGGGACCAGTTTTCATTATAAGTGTGTATACTATCGGTGGGTAAATCTTCCGAGTTTATGACTGTATTTCCTTGATTTTTCCAGTCAAAAATCCCACCATAGAGATTTTGAACATTTGAATAGCCCATCTTTTGCAGCTTTTCGCCAATACGCTCACTGCGGTATCCTACCGAGCAATAAACTACCACTTTTGCATCTTTTGGGATGTTCTGGACATCCGCTTTTTTGAAATTATCATAATCAACCAATTCCGCACCAGGAAGGTGACTTACGGCAAATTCTTCTGGCGCTCGGGTATCCAAAAGATAGACTCTCTCCTGATCTTTCAACCTTTTCAGCTCGTCTGACTTAATTAAAGGCACCGTGTTTTTATATAGGCTTTGCATTTTTTCATCAAAGGTCTTTTGCCCGCAGGCCGGAAACCAAGTAAAGCCAAGAGCCAAGAGTACAATGCTATAGATACGATTCATTATTTTTTTTACGGTATTCAATCCAAAAAGTAGTTACGACCACTATGTATTCCACAACCAACCATATTGGCGAAAGTTCATATCCATGTTCTTGATACCCAAAATAAGTAACAAAGATGGCCAGTGACCAAATAATCGGATAATAAAAGCCAGATAATAAGCCCAAAGCTAGAAGCGGAATAATGTACCAAGGGTGAACTGTAGTAGCAAAGAGTAAAAATATGGAAAGGGAGAAAAGCATGATTTTTTCCAAAGCCCATTTTTTTTTCACTCCCCAAAAAGCAATCGAAAGGATAGAAATGAAACTTATTACGGACAGTATTGGCCCTATTGTTTGGATAGTATTATAGCCTTTGATCCAGAAGCCGACTTCTCTCACGAGAAAATATACACTCGCGTTAAATTCAAAATTCTGAAAATAGAGACCAAGGCTTTGGCTCATTCCTGTCACTAGTTGTCTGGCGAAAAAAGGTAAAATAGTGACGCAAAAAATGGAGAATGATAAAATGGATACGACCAATCCATTTTTTGGCCAACCTTTGAAAAGTATAGCTGGCAGGAATATTATTGGAAGTAGTTTGGTAGCCATCGCCAATCCAAAACCCATGCTGGATAGCGTAAGGCTACTTTTATTCCAGAAGTAAAGCCCAAGTAGCAGTAGAAATACAACGATCCCTTCGAAATGGAGATTGCCTGTGGCTTCTACAATCAATAGTGGGTTTAAAAAATATAAAGCCTGAATTGATTTCGAATTTACTTTATCAGAAGTCAAAGAACGAATGAGAAATAAACTACCAATGTCCGCTAGGACCATCAAGCCACGAAGTAAGTTTGCGCCCACCAGCCAATTGTCACTGATTCCTGTGATCCAAAAAAGCAGCTGATTGAAAGGCGGGTAAACTGAGTAGTAGTTGGATGAATTTAGTTGGTCAAAAAGCACTTGGCCATTTCCGGAGATATTTTCTGAAATCAATGCGCTAGGCAAAAAGGAATAAGGACTGATACCCGCGTTGAGGAGATTGGCATCCCAAATGAACCGATAGAGATCATCTGACAAATGTGGGAGATCGAGAAAAAGTACTACTCTTAAAAGTACTCCGACTGTAATCAGTACGATAAATTTCGGTGATTGTCTGTAAACCCAATAGTAACCAAAGAATGCTGTAAAGTATGCGAAAAGAAGCATCCAACCATTTTCTCTCGGGATTAATAGCCCAATGGCGCTGGTACCTGCCAAGAGCATAAAGTAGGCAGAAAATACGGCCGTTTTATCCTGCCGCAACATTGGAAGGAATTGGTTTTACTGACATAATAAAAACACTTCCAAAACCAATCGCCAGCATCAAATGGAAAAGAATCAAACCATAGTCGCCAAGCCTTATGCCTGACACTATGCCGTATACAAAGTAGATGGCGAGCAACCCTTCACAGATAGTGACCCATGAGAATGAGTTTTTCAGATAGGCATTACCGCTCCAGATATCGCCTTTGTGTTGGATATTGAACTTGGGCGTGCGAATAAATGGTGATTTGATACCCATATAACCTTCCAGTACGGCGACAGCATTGTGCAATGCTAGACCCATAGTAAAGGTGAGAAATACTGGAAAATGAGTGATGTAATATTTTGGTGAGAAATTGGGATTTGAGGCTTTTGAAGCGATCCAATAAAAAATCATCATCGCGAGAAATCCTAAAATGAAAATGCTCGCACAATCGAAAACCAACCACAAATCTGGTCTTGAATCTTTGATAAAGAGAAGCGGTACAGAAAGGATAGACCCGACCATTAAGAATAGAAAAACTGAGCTATTGAAGAGATGCAAAAGCGCATGCATCTTCACTTTCAGACACAGTTTTGACTTGACGATGCTCCAGAAATTTTTACGTGCTGTTTCCGCAGCTCCTTTGTTCCATCGGTATTGCTGCGACTTGATGGCAGTCACTATCACTGGTAATTCTGCTGGAGATATCACATCCTCCATATAGACAAATTTCCATCCTTTGAGCTGAGCTCTGTAACTAAGATCTAGATCTTCAGTAAGTGTGTCATGTTGCCAGCCACCAGATTCTTTAATGCATCGCTTATCCCAAACACCAGCTGTGCCATTGAAATTCATGAATTTCCCAGAAGCATTTCTTCCCTTCTGTTCCACAGTGAAGTGGGCATTTAGCCCAAATGCTTGCATACGCGTCAGAATGCTATAATCTTGATTGATATGGCCCCATCTAGTCTGCACCATGCCTATACCATCTTTGAAAGCTGGAAGAGTTTTCAGTAGAAAGTCTTTAGTTGGTAAAAAATCAGCGTCGAATATGGCAATATAATCGCCAGAAGCTTCTTTCATTCCATATTGAAGAGCGCCAGCTTTGAAGCCTGTCCTGTCAGGACGTCTAATGTGGAGAATGTTGATTCCTCGTGATTTCCATTTGTTCACACATTTTGCAACCAAGACAACCGACTCATCTGAGGAGTCATCCAGCACTTGCACTTCTAGTTTGTCTGTTGGATAATCAAGCTCGCAGATAGAATCGATTAGCCGTTCGATTACATATTTCTCGTTGTAGAGTGGTAGCTGCACTGTGACTTTCGGGAAAACGGTCAAGGGCGTAATGGCATCTGATCCCTTGTACTTCCTATATGTAAATGCAAGATGCAGCTGTTCAAAACTGAAAATGCAGATGATCAGAAGGGCAAAGGAATACGCTATGATAATGAACCAATCCATTTGTTGATCAAAGGTATTTGAAGATCGTAAGAATGATTTTATAACCTGCCATGATTGTTCCTTTCACAGTACCAGATACTTTAGAAACACCTATTCTCTGCCGATAATTCACAGGCACTTCCATAGCTCTAAGTTTCAGTTTGGCAGCTTTTAGCTGCATTTCTACGGTCCATCCATAGTTAGTATCTTTCATTTCAATGGCCATCAAACTACTGTAGCGTATAGCTCGGAATGGGCCAAGGTCTGTATAGCTCACACCATAAAAACGTTTGATAAGATTAGTGGCTAGCCAATTTCCAAAAATCTGCTGTGGCGTCATAGATCCTTTTTCTTTTTGCCCCAAAGCCCGTGATCCTATTACCATGTCAGCTTGATTATCGATAATCGGTTGTACCAATTCCGGCAATTGCTCAGGGAAATCAGAGTGGTCACCATCAAGAAAAACCACAATATCTGGTAGATTCTTTGATTGTGCGATGTGCTTCATGCCTTTCAAGCACGCCTGTCCATATCCACGTTTAGACTCTTTCAGTGCTGTGGCTCCTTTGCTTTTTGCCTGCTCGAAAGTGTCGTCATGAGAGCCATTGTCCACGACGATGATTTCAGTTACCCAATCTTTGGGAATCTCCTCTACCACCAAACCCACTGCATTTTGCTCGTTGAAAGCGGGTATGATCACCCTGATATCTGTACTCAATTATTGCGTGCTTAAGTTGGCAAATTTATGCTAATGACCAACCAATGCCTGTCCGAATAAAGACAATTCGGTCAGTAGTTTGTTATACCTGTTCCGAATGATGTATGAACACTTACTATTTTTTATCATTGCCTAACTTTATTTGAAATCAAATCCCATGACTTTAATCCGACACACTTTCCTATTTATTTTGATGATTTGCTCACTTCTTGGCTTTTCACAAAATGAATTTAGTTTTAAAACTGAAACAGTAATCACAGGTATAGAAGTGCCATGGGGCATAGATTGGCTTACGAGCGGTGAGATGCTGATTACAGACAGGGAAGGTGTTCTCTATAGATGGAATGGGAAATTGACCAAAATAGAAGGAACTCCGCAGGTAGTAGCCAAAGGACAAGGTGGGCTACTGGATGTGAAGGTTCATCCTAAATATTCAGAAAATGGCTTCATCTATTTGTCTTATTCTAAGGAGGTAGACAAATTGTTTACTACGGCAGTCATTAGAGGCAAAATCAACGGGAATCAATTTGTGGAAGGTGCTGAAATCTTTCGTGCCGAGCCTGCCTCGGATACAAAGCATCATTATGGTTCTAGGATTGTTTTTGATAAAGAGGGAAAAATGTATGTTTCCGTCGGAGATCGAGGCAATCGGGATGAAAATCCTCAAAAACTCAACAATCACTGCGGCAAGATCCATCGGATGAATGATGATGGCAGTGTCCCTTCAGACAACCCTTTTGTGGGCAACCCCATAGCCATGCAGACCATCTATTCTTATGGACATAGAAATCCGCAAGGTTTGGTGTGCAATCCCTTTACTGGTGAAATTTGGGAACACGAGCATGGGCCTCAAGGCGGTGATGAGATCAATATTATTAGACCAAAGAAAAATTATGGATGGCCGGTGATTAGCTATGGTATAAACTATAATGGCACCAAATTCACTGACATTACTGAAAAGGAAGGAATGGAGCAACCTGAGATTTATTGGGTGCCTTCTATAGCCCCAAGTGGTATGGAATTCGTGTCGTCAAGCAAGTATGGCGACTTGAAAGGAGACCTCTTAGTCGGGTCATTGAAGTTTGGCTACTTGCATAGATGTGATGTGGAGAATGGAAAAATAGTGAAAGAAGAAAAATACCTTGAAGATCTTGGAAGGGTTCGAGTTATCAGACAAGGCCCTGATGGGTTTATTTACTTGGGTGTAGAAGGGAAAGGGGTTCTTAAATTGGTAATGGAGAATTGAAAGTAATAATGGAAGGTTTCAAAGAGAAGTTGATTTCTGAAAGTTGAATAATTTATAATGAAAAAAGTCTACTACCTGTCCACTTGTTCCACTTGCACCCGAATCATCAAAGAATTGGGAATAGGCGATGAGTTTGTCTTGCAAGACATTAAAAAAGAGCTCATCACGGAAGAGCAGATAGATGAAATGAAGTCACTTGCTGGTTCATACGAAGCTCTTTTTTCCAGAGTAGCTATGAAGTACCGCAGTATGGGTCTCAATGATATGACATTAACTGAGGGGGATTACAAAAAATATATTCTTGAAGAATACACCTTTTTGAAAAGGCCAGTTTTTGTGATTGATGGTGAAATCTTCATTGGCAATAGCAAGAAAAATGTGGAAGCAGTCCGAGCTGCTCTTTGAATTTTTCAGGCATCTGTGACCCAATAAATTTTTCGTTTCGCATCAATTGACTTAGCCAAACAGATTCGTAAATTGAGTGAACTTAACCTCACATCAATATGCGACATACCTTTTATCTAATTGCCCCAATCATTCTTTTACTCATAGGTGTAGCTGGCTATTTTCAACCGGATTGGCTATGGGCTTATGTGATTGCTTTACCGTTGATTTTAGTTGGCTTTTCCAACCGCTTTCAAAAGAGCCACGCGATCCTCCGCAATTTCCCTTTACTCGGGTATTTCAGATACCTTTTTGAGTCTATATCTCCAGAAATTCAACAGTACTTTATAGAAAGAAGCACAGATGGCAGACCATTCAGTCGCAACCATCGTGCATTGGTCTATCGACGTGCAAAAAATGTTAACGACACTCATCCGTTTGGGACTCAGATGGACATCATGCACAATGATTATGAAGCCATACGACATTCTATCTATCCGACTGATCCAGTTACCGAATTTCCTCGAGTGACTATTGGGTCTAGCAAATGCGGGAAAAGTTATAGTGCTTCTATTCTCAATATCTCAGCGATGAGCTTTGGTGCCTTGAGCAAAAACGCCGTGCACGCCTTAAGTTCCGGCGCGAAAAAAGGAAACTTTTACCACAATACAGGTGAAGGAGCTATTTCCAGTTATCACATCGAAGGTGGAGCTGACTTGGTTTGGCAGATTGGCACAGGATATTTTGGTTGCAGGGCACAGAATGGTGATTTTGATCCTGATAAATTCAAGGAAAAAGCCGCATTGGATCAAGTGAAAATGATCGAACTGAAAATCTCACAAGGTGCTAAGCCGGGTCATGGCGGGGTATTACCAGGAGTGAAGAATACTTCAGAGATTGCAGCAATACGTGGGATAGAAGCAGGAACCACTGTGCTTTCACCTCCCGGTCATCGTCATGTTAAAAATGCAACAGATCTCATCAATTTCATTGAGAAATTGCGTCAGCTTTCAGGTGGAAAACCTGTCGGGTTCAAGCTTTGTATTGGGCGAACAGAAGAATTTATTGAGCTGGTCCAAAAAATGGTAGAGATGAAAACTTGGCCAGATTTCATCACCGTAGATGGTGCAGAAGGCGGAACAGGAGCAGCACCGTTGGAGTTTTCGGATTCAGTAGGTCTTCCATTGGAGCCTGCTTTGATATTCGTGGATGCTACGCTCAAAAAATACGGTTTACGTGAGGAGGTCAGAGTCATTGCTAGCGGCAAAGTGTTGACAGCCTTTTCTATCCTAAGAATGCGCGCGCTTGGTGCTGATATATGTAATTCAGCAAGAGCTTTCATGTTTTCGTTGGGTTGTATCCAGGCGCTTCGTTGCAATAGCAATGACTGCCCGACGGGTGTAGCTACTCAAGACAAAATGCTGCAAAAAGGTCTTGTGGTTACTGATAAATCTGAGCGTGTTTACAATTTCCATCACAATACGATTCATGCCGTACTTGAACTACTAGGTGCTTGTGGACTATCACATACAGAGCAGATCACGATTGATATGTTTGTCAAGGGAGACGAGATGGTAGAGCTGAGCAATCGCTATTTTCCTGATTCTGTTCAAAACAGAGTGGATTCATAGGTATCTATTAATTCTATGTATAAAACTACAGAGGTCATTTACGGCATGAAAATGGCCTCTTTGTGTTTTGTTTCTTTTATATCGTCCCAAAACCATGGAACTTCGCAGCATGAATAAGACCATTTTGATATTCATTCGCCCATTGCTCGTTTTTGTCCTCGCTTTGGGGTCTTTTATATATGCCAACGCACAAGTTGATCCCGATTTAGTAGCTGCGTTCACAAAGCGAGTGTCAGCTAAAAGTGCCATGACTGAAGCTGAAATTACTACCATACTCAGCAACGCCAAGTTTCAGCAGTCGATCATTGATAAGATGGATCGCCCGGCGGAAGGCACTATGACTTGGGAGCGTTACAGACGTATTTTCATGAAAGAGGATCGCATTGCAGCAGGCGTACAATTCTGGCAAGACAATGAGCCAGTACTAAATGAAGTGAGTTTTGAGACTGGCGTGCCAATTGAAATCATAGTAGGTATTTTGGGAGTAGAAACTTTTTTTGGGCAGCGGATAGGCACTTATCGTGTATTGGATGCACTCTATACTTTGGCTTTTGGTTATCCAAAGCGGTCTAATTTTTTCTCGTCAGAATTGGAGAAATTTTTTGAGCTCGCTGAGAAGGAGCAACTTGATATTTACAGCTTGAAGGGTTCATATGCTGGAGCAATTGGATATGCGCAGTTTATGCCGAGTAGTTACTTGGCTTATGCCAAAAGTTATGAACTGGATGGGTCACGCAACTTAATGGAGGTGAATGATGCCATAGCAAGTGTAGCAAATTATCTAAAGGCTCACAGATGGGTGCGCAGTGGAATTATCACCCTACCAATAAGCTCTGTCACAGCATCAAATCCAGAATCAAGTTCACTGAAGCCATCCAAAACCTTAGGACAATGGAATGATTTAGGCTATACACCTTCAGGAAATATTTCACCTTCTTTAAAGGCCTCTGTAGTTGCTTTGACTATGGAAAATGAAAACTTGGAGTATTGGTTTGGTCTTGAAAACTTCTATGTGATCACCCGCTACAATCACAGTCCACTTTATGCTATGGCTGTATATCAGCTGGGCGAAGAGATTAAGAAGGAGTATTCTAAGTAGAGAAAGATTGTTTTCTAAATTGAAAGGCTTAGAAAAGTGAATCAGGTCAAATAACCCATCATCAGTTCACGCATCTCCTCACGACTTACATCTTTGTTAGCTATCAGGTAAGGAACCACTTCCGGTGCAAAGGCTAATTTGTTAGCCATTTGATATGCGAAATATTCTTCAGATTTGGTCACCATATCATCTGCCACCACGACTAAAATACAATCCATCATGAAATCCATTTTATCCATCACACTCATTGGATTTAAGCTTTCTGCGATATCTGGATTTTCAAATAGCTCATCCATCTCAGCTGGAGAAGCACCGTAGCGTTGACCAATCTTACGAATTGCAGATTTCTCTTCTTCGGCAAAATCCTCATCAACTTTGGCAATTTGTACCAAAATGCTGAGCTGCTTTTTTTTCTGGAAGTCTATCATTACTCTATTTTACGAAAAATTCACGACCTATGCACGGCTAGTGCCATAGTTTTACATAGGTGAATGAAACATGCACGCTCATGAACAAATGTGTTTTTCTAGATAGAGATGGGGTTATCAATAAAGATTTTGTGGATTATGCCTATTCACTCGATCGATTTATAATTTTGGAAGGCGTAAAAGAAGCTGTCAAATTGCTCAAAGAAGCTGGCTTTTTGCTGGTGATTGTCACCAATCAATCTGGACTAGCTAAGGGAGTTTATACCGTGGCTCAGATGAATGAATGCCATGATTACATGCAGCAGGAGCTAGATCATCAGATAGATCATATCTACTTCGCTGGCGGGCATGAGACTCTTTCGGAATCCCTTATGCGCAAACCCAATACGCTGATGTTTGAGCGAGCTGTCGCCAAATTCAACATAGACATTAATCATTCTTGGATGATAGGAGATAACAAACGTGACATTATTCCAGCGCTGAAAATGGGTTTGAAAACCATCCAAGTAGATGTCCATAATGATGGAGGTGCATTATTCGCTGAGAAGAATTTATTGGCTGCTGCGAATAGGATTTCTTCAATTGAAAATTGAAAATGAAGAATGGAAAATTTGGCTAAGAATTGACGAGAAGAAAACTTGAACACTTTTTTAGCCTGAACACCTCAAAACATAATCACTCACAAACCATGTAATCACTATAGGCTATACCAAGGTCCTTAGCTTTGTCCCAATCAGCATTCGCACCTGCTTTGTCTTCCAACATGCACTTGGCCGTACCACGACTCACATAGGCTTCAGCAAAGTCTGGCATGTATTTGATGGTATTGTCAAAAGCCTTGATGGCCTCTTTTGCGTTCTGATCTGTCAGATAGATATAACCCATTTCATAATAAGCTTCTGCATATTCTGGCTTTAGTGACGTGGCCTTTTGAAAATCGGTCATTGCCTCCCGTTTTTCTCCCAAGAGCGATTTGCAAGCTCCTCTGAGATAAAAAATTTCAGGATTGGACTTATCGTAAGATTCTGCCTTGTTGAAATCTAGGATTGCCCCTTTATAGTCTTCGTGATCATATTTTTCATAGCCAGCATCGATGTATTTTTCAGCTGGACTTTGCTGTAGCAAAAAAGGGAGGGCTAGAAGGAAAAGGATTGATTTCATCATGCTTCAAAACTATAGATTCTTCTGCTAACGAAATATGAATCGAAACCTTATACTAATCTGCCTCTTCAAATGCGTTCAATGCTTCGATTAGTTCATCAGCTAATTCTTTTATTGAAGCATCTTCAATGTTTTCTGTATTCACGAAAGTGATTTGATGTTCATAATCTACGTCGATCACTTTGATCCAGTAGTCGCAACCATCGGCACAAACAGCACATGAATTTAGATCTAGGCTTTGAAAGTCACCTTGACTTAGAAATGCATTGATAGCTGTCCACTGCTTCGTTGGTGTGGAGAAAAATCGCTCTGTAACATCCAGCGAATCACTACAGGCATAGTCATAGTAGAACGATGAAACAGCGCTGCTGATGGTCAGTTCTTTCTGACCATAGCACCAGCCACATTTGCGACCCACGCGAACTTGCAGGCCTTCAGAAAATGCTTGGGGGTTTGTTTCCTCACATGCAATCAGCCCAACCATTACAAAAAATAGCAAAAGCAAAACATTCAATTTTCTCATGCTCCAAAGACGCTTTAATTGGATAAATCGTTGGAGGAGAAATCACTTTTCTAGAGTGATACTATTATTGCCGATTAGTAGCGGGGTATTGAATCGACCATCTTCATCGCGATTTTCAAGATTCAAAACGCCTCTTGGACACACTGAGGAGCATACACCACATCCGACACAGGATGAGCGAATGATATTTTGACCTTTTTGAGCGTAAGCGCGCACGTCTATTCCCATTTCACAGTAGGTAGAGCAATTGCCACATGAGATGCACTGACCGCCATTGGTGGTAATTCTAAATTTTGACTTGAAACGCTGTACCAAGCCCAGATAAGCCGCAAGCGGACAGCCAAATCTACACCAAACCCTATTGCCCATGACCGGATAAAAACCTGTACCAACTACCCCGGAGAAAATCGAACCAATGGCAAAGCCATAAGGTTTTCTGAGGTAAGTATAGGTGTCAATTCCAAAAATAGTATTTGTCCCAGCTATGAAATTGTAGAGTACAGCACCTGTCATGATTATTGCAAATACGAGCACAGCATGAATTAGCCAGCGCTCTATTTGCCAAGCCTTGAGCGACTTGTCTGATAGTTGGCGAAAGGGGTCTCCGGCAGTCTCTGCCAATCCACCACAGCCGCAGACCCATGAGCAGTACCACCTTTTCCCAAAGAAGAAAACAAAAACAGGTACGCCAATTACGAAAAGCGTGATACCCCAAGCAAACATGAAAATCCCAAGTCCTCCCGAAGTGGTCAACATATTGATGTGCCATGCGTCAAAGAAATCATAATCAAGCGGCCACATGTTTTTGAAATCAAAGTAAGGCTGATTGAGTCGCACCAATATTTCTGGAATAAGGAAAGCAAAAGCAACTTGGAAGAACATCACAGAGATTGTACGAATGATCTGATACTTGCTATGGCGGTATTTTATGATCATCCGGATGCCCATCACCACCACCGCAAAGCAGTAGAGAAAGCCATACAAAAACCATTGACTGGAAGTGGCTACAGGATTAATGAGTTTTTGAACTGGGTCAACGAGAATGATCCAATTCATAATATAAGCGTCGAAGAAATATAAGGCGATGTAGAAAGACACCAGCAGTGCGCCTATCAAAATACCTAGCCAACCTTTGTTGTTGAGTGCGTTGTGGAAAATACCATTGTTTTTAATTCCTGCTGTGCCAGTAAGTTTTACTTGTGGTAGCAGATACATCATGGCACCTATGGACCCGAGAATGAAAACCAAGAAAAAATAAAGTCCAGTCTGCTCGACAAGTGTCCCCTGAGTAGCCGCACGCGTCAGTGAAGAGGTGTAATTGTCATAGATCACCCTGTCCCAAAGTTGTTGGGTGCGCATTTCAGCATTGACTGCATCTATTGCCTCATTTACATTATTTACAAAGGGAATACTTAGGCTGTATTCTTTGTCAAGGATTTTCTCGAAAGCCGGGCGCAGTGTTTCTTGATGCTCTGGTTTTACCACTTGAGTGAAAGTGGCTTCATCAAGCTGGTAGTTCGATGCGAAAAACAAGGAGAGAAAGAGCCCGAGCGAGAATAGAAAAATGATGAGTCCTAGTTGTCTGATGATTTTCATTTTAGAGGTCTTTATTTTTTAGTTGAGGAGCTTTTCTAAAAACCCTTTCTTACGAATCTTGACAGGAGTATTTGGGAATTCTGCATTGTATTTCTCCTGAATCTCACCTTCCCAATGGGTGAAAAACTCAGGATCGAAATTCGCTTCTGGCAGCTTTGCTATCACTTCACTCAATGTTTTCTTTTCATTGAGCCATTTGTCCCAAATCTCATGACGATTTCTTATTCCGAAAATATTGACACCCTGAACGACCATATTTACTTTTTTGTAGATGATTTTGATGCATTTCCTGCTGTCATCACATTGCCAATAAAAACTGCCGCAATCATCAGGGCAGTTTGGCAATACGATTCCATAGTTTTGATATTCTATATCGAAAAACTTAGCTGAGTTAAACCAGATGCCTGGGTTGTAGACAGTAGGCTTTCCAATGACTGTTTGGGCAACTGTCTCACCCATCATGCGTCCCACATACCAAACAGCTTCGATGGCTCTTCGATGTTCTGGTGGTTTTCTTAGCTGAGCGCAATCACCGATGGCAAAGACATTTGGAATGTTTGTTTGTAGATTTTCATCTACCAATATCCCTCCATCTATTTCCAATGAAGTTTCTTTGAATGCTTTGACATTTGGACTCACACCGACTGTAAGTCCTACAAATTCGCAAGGAATAATTTCTCCAGATTTCGTTTTAACAGCTTTTACACGGCCATTGCCATTATCTATGATGCTATCTAGTTCTGTTTCAGACATTAAGTCAATGTGATTTTCCGTAAGGTGAGCGCCTATCAATATCCCTTCTTCCTCTGGCAGGACATTGCCCCAGAAGTATTTTTCTCGGATGAGGTAAGTCACTTTGATGTTTCTGGTATGCAACATCTCCGCCATCTCCACACCTATCAATCCTCCACCAACTATTACAGCATTTTTTACGCTTTTGGTGTTTTCTTCCATTAGCTCCAGATCTTGATAACTGTATAAGCTTTGTACGCCTTTCAGGTCTTGGCCTGGCCATCCAAATTGATTCGACTGGCTGCCTGTGGCTAGGATGAGTTTGTCATAAGTGATCTTTTCGCCACTTTCAGAAGTCAATATCTTTTGATCGAAATCGAAAGAAGTGATCCAAGCTTTTTTGAGATTTATTTTGTTTTTTAACCAAAACCAATCTTCATAAGGTTTGGTGTCATTATACTGCATATGCCCCATGTAGATATACATGAGCGCGGTTCGGCTAAAGAAATGATCTGTCTCACCACTGATTACCGTGATTTTGCAGTCATTTAGTTTGCGAATGTGCCGAGCTGCCGTGATACCGGCAACACCATTTCCAATGATTACAATATGCTCCATACTGGGTTGATTGAATGATCAATCTAAATAATAATGAATGAATGTTGAGGCATCATTATTGACAAGTGGAATCCATTGTCTATAATTTGACAATTGAAAACATTAAAAACACTTCATCGTAATCAAGATAAAAATAATAGCCCATGAAATATCTTTTTCTAGTAGTGTTTTCCACCATTTTTCTGAACGTCAATGGTCAGTCGATCTTCGATAAAGCCGATGACTTCTTTTCGACTTATGTCAAAGACGGTAGAGTGGACTATCAAGCAATTAAAGCAGATCCAGGATCTCTCAATGAATTAGTACAGGAAGTTGCCAACTACGACTTGAGTAATAAACGTGTGACTCCAGATTTTGAAAAGGCATTTTATATCAATGCCTATAATATTTTGGTAATTAAGCAAGTGGTAAGCCTTATACCAATCTATGGGCCATTGAAAGTCGATGGATTTTTTAACGGGATCAAGCATACTATCATGGGAAAAGAGATGACATTAGATGAACTAGAGAAGGGTTTGCTTTACAAAAGATTTCCAGATCCACGATTGCATTTTGTGTTGGTGTGTGCCGCGAAAGGTTGTCCTCCGTTGGCAAGTTATAGCTACCAACCAGAGCAGCTTGATGCACAATTAACAGCTAGAACCAAAGTGGTGATGAATCTGGATTGGTTTATTCGCTCCTCAATCAAGAAAGCCGAGCTTTCACAGCTTTTTATCTGGTATGCCAAAGATTTTGGTGATGCGGCTACATTTATCAATAAGTACCGCGATCAGAAAATAGGCAGCGAAATGAAACTGAGCTATTACGAATACGACTGGTCACTTAATGAATTTAAATGAATTGATGGGTTACTGATAATAGTTAGACCTTTTGGTTAATGGCCCATCACAGAGGCCCCGTTTGGATCAACGGGGCTTCACTTTTTTTAAGACTTTCAAACAATGTAGAATTAGTCTGGTTTTGCATTGGAAGCATTATTTGATCAATCATGAAGAAGGCATTTTTTATCCTTTCCATATTATTCTCAACAAGCATTTTCGCCCAATTAGATAAGACAGGTTCCCTTGCTGGAGCCATCACCGATTCAAAGACCGGCGAGCCTTTGATTGGCGTGACCGTGCTTTTAGAAGGCACGAGTCTTGGGTCTGTTACCGATCTAGAGGGGTTTTATCAGATAAAAGATATCGAGCCGAAAAGCTACTCTGTTCAGATTACCTATGTCGGCTATAAGCCAATTACCAAATACAATGTCGTGATTCGCTCTGGTGGCAATCCTGATCTCAATGTGAGTTTAGAAGAATCAACTACTGAATTGGAAGGTGTAGTAGTAACGGCTAACCCATTTGAGAAACTGGAGGAAACGCCACTTTCCATTCAAAGGCTCAGTAGAGAAGAAATAGCCACTTATCCTGGTGGTAATAATGATATCGCCAAAGTCGTGCAGTCGCTTCCGGGTGTATCTGGTTCGGTCGGTGGTTTTAGAAATGACGTGATCATTCGAGGAGGCGCACCCAATGAGAATGTCTATTACTTGGATGGAATTGAGATTCCTAATATCAATCACTTTGCCACTCAAGGAAGTGCTGGCGGGCCAGTGGGATTGCTCAACGTGTCATTCTTCGAAGGTGTCAATCTGTCCACTAGCTCTTTCGGGGCTCAATATGACAATGTGCTTTCAGGAGTTTTGCAATTTGACCAGCGAAATGGGAATAATAGAAACTTTCAATCCAACATTCGTGTGAGTAGCAGCGAGGCAGCTTTGACACTGGAAGGACCACTTTTCAAAGGAGGTGAGGAGGATAGTAAAACTTCCTTTATTGTTTCCGCCAGGAGATCATATCTCCAGCTTTTGTTCAAAGCGATTGGTTTACCTTTTCTGCCGGACTATTGGGATTACCAATACAAGATCACGCATAAAATAGATGATTACAATGATCTGACCTTTACTGGCGTGGGCTCGATCGATGATTTCAGTGTGAATGTGCCAGATGATTACGATGAAGAACAACAAGCCATTCTCGATCAAATTCCGATCATTGGGCAATGGACAACTTCATCTGGTCTCAGCTGGAAGCGAAGATTCAAAAACACACCAGGGTTTATGACTACTGCTTTGAGTACCAATGTGCTCAATAATAATTTCAAACAATACAGTGACAATGTGAATCAAACAGGATTGATTTTCGATAACAATTCGCGAGAGCAAGAGACGAAGCTGCGCTATAACTATACCCGATTTTTGGATCAGTGGACAGTCTCGGTAGGAGGTGTGATCCAAAATGCTAATTATAGCAATATGACCCTTGATGCCGCAAATGGATTTAGCTATGACAATGGGCTGAATTTTTGGAAATATGGTGTCCATGGACAAGCTTCAAGGAGCTACCTGAATGATCGATTAGATGTCTCATTTGGTGTGCGTCTGGACGGCAATACTTTCATGAACAATGGTAATCAAATCTATCGCACGTTTAGTCCTCGAGGAGCGCTCTCTTATCAGCTAGATAAGGCTGGTAAATGGAGTGCGAGTGCTTCTATTGGTCGGTACTACAAGATTCCGCCTTATACTATTTTAGGCTTTGAAAACAATGCTGGTGAGCTGATCAATCAGGATGTAAAGTATATTCAAAGTGATCACTACGTGGTTGGGATAGAGTGGTTAATTACACCAACTACGAGGATCACCATAGAGGGATTTTATAAGCGATATGCAGATTACCCAGTTTCCCAAGTAGATAGCGTGTCTCTTGCTAATCTCGGTGGTGATTTCTCTGTCTTAGGCAATGAACCTGTGAGTAGTGTTGGGCTGGGTAGGACATACGGAGCAGAGTTTTTGATTCAGAAGAAGTTCACAAAAAACTTTTACGGAATTCTAGCTTATACCCTTTTTAACAGTGAATACACCGGTTTTGATCAAGACACTTACCTATCATCAACTTGGGACAGTGGCACGCTGCTCACCTTCACAGGAGGGTATAAGTTTGGTAAAAACTGGGAGATCAGTGCTCGCATGAGGTATGTAGGACGTACGCCATATGCGCCTATAGATCAACAATCGACTTTGGACAATTATCCAACCATCGTGCTCGACTATGATAGATTAGGTGAAATGAGATTGAGCACTTTCAATCAGACCGATATCAGAATAGATAAAAAATGGAATTTGAAAGGCTTTACCCTGGACTTATTTCTAGAATTTCAGAATGCTTTGGCGCAAAGTTCCCCAAGTGCCCCCTCTTATGGACTCACTAGAGACGATCAAGGCAATATTATCCAACCCCGTACCTTGAAGCTTATTGATGCCGATAACTCAGGCAGTGTGCTACCCACATTGGGAATTGTGATAGATTTTTGATAAACAAATCTCCTTATATGATGGAAAAGAAGCCCTCGCTGAAACGCAGACTACATAACTCCTAATTCAACATCACTTTGTAGGTCTCTCTATGGAGCCACAAGAGCCAAATATTTAATCCAGCAACAATTAGTGCGGGCCAAAACATTGATACATTCATGTTGAGCGTATTGAACATTAGAAATGAAATGCTCAGCGGAATTAGCATGATTAAAATAAGTTTTGTCCACTGATTCAAAATAAGGCAAACACCAATGATCATTTCGAAAAAATAAAGAAATGGTAGAAATACCAAGATAGAATCAAGAAAGTCCCGTGTGATTTCGGGCATCTTGCCATAGCTAGTTGGAACTATATGTAAGAAATGATTTGACGCATAAAGAATTAGAAACAAGCCCAGAATGACTCGTACCGACTTTTCGTAAGAAGATTTCATGGTTTTAAGGTTTTGATTTGCACAAAATTTAGGGAAAGTAGAGGCACGATCAAATGACAATCGTCATACTTCATGGAAGTTTGCCAACGACTTTTCATTTTTAGATTGCAAAGAGGGTAATGAACCAAGAACAATCTCATGTTTATCCTTTTTGAATCGTTCAAAATTGAACGTACTATGATCGCTCACGATCAATTGTGTGATTTCGTGATAAGTATTGACATTATATAAATATTAAGGAATCGCTCAATTTCTGGTGATTAGGGACTTTTTAAAAGTTTAATGCTGGACATGTTTTCCTTGGCATTATTTTTTGTTCTTAAAGAACAATTAAAGCGACTAATCTATGCTCAAGAGCTACCTCACCATTACTTTCAGGAACTTATTCCGACATAAGTTTTACTCAGCCATTAATATTTTGGGTCTTTCTATTGGTCTGACGTGCTTTCTTTTCATCGCCATTTTTGTGGTGGATGAACTCGGCTATGATAAGGACTTTTACGAAGCAGAGAACATTTATAGAATGGATTTTAGTGGAAACATCAACGGTAGCGAATTCATCACTGCCTTGATGAGCGCTCCTGGGGCCAAAACGATGGTGGCGGATTATCCAGAAGTGGTAGATGCTTTTAGGTTTAGAGGTACTGGCAATTGGTATGTCAAACGAAAGAATAAAGACCTCTCTTTTAAAGAGGAGAATGTCATCAACGCTGATCCTAATTTTTTCACTTTTTGGAAAATGGATCTTCTGCTTGGAGATAAGAACACTTGCTTGTCAAAACCAAGAACCCTAGTAATGGACCAAACAACTGCCACCAAGATTTTCGGTGATGAAGATCCAATAGGGCAAATGGTGGTTTTGGACAATGAGCTTGATTATGAGGTAACAGGAGTTTATGCCGATTTTCTTAAAAATGCGCATTTTCAGTATAATATCATGTTGACCATGCTGGACAGGAAAGATGCAGAAGCTAATATGTGGATGAGCTTCAATTTCAACACGTACTTGAGACTCGAGCCTTCTGCCAGCGCAGCAGCATTAGAGGCTAAGTTTCCTGAACTTATCCAAACCAAATTGGGCCCTGAGATTCAGCAGTATATGAACATGTCATTGGAGGATTTTTCTAACGCAGGAAATACTGCAGGATTGTCTTTAATGCCACTAAAGGATATTCATCTCTACTCGGACAAACTTGGTGACCTTGAGGCAAATGGAGATATCAAATATGTCTATATCTTCTCTGCAGTTGGGTTGTTTATTTTGATTTTGGCGTGTATCAATTTTATGAATTTGGCTACTGCCCGCTCTGCAAACCGAGCAAAGGAAGTGGGTCTCAGAAAGGTGATGGGAGCCATCAAAGGTCAACTTGTAGGGCAGTTTATAGCAGAAGCTATTTTGATCACAATGATTAGTACCATCATTGCTTACGGATTAGCGTTTTATCTTCTGCCTTATTTCAATATACTTTCTGGTAAGGAGCTTATAGAGAACGAATTGGTATCTGTCGACGTGCTGCTAGGTATGGGTTTGATCATTCTGGTGGTTGGTTTGCTGGCAGGAAGTTATCCGGCATTTTATCTTTCCAGCTTTCAACCAGTTGAAACCTTAAAAGGAAAACTAAGCCTAGGTTCGAAAAGTGGAGGTCTTAGGAGCATTTTGGTGGTGTTACAATTTACGGTTTCCATTGTAATGATTATTGGGACGGTAGTTGTTTTTAACCAATTATCATACATTCAAAACAAGAAATTGGGGTTTGAAAAGGATCATTTGCTGATGATTGAGGATGCCTGGATTTTGGGGGATAAAGTAGAGGCGTTTAAGAATGAAGCCCTTCGAGATTCGAAAATCAATGCAGGAACGATCGCCAGTTTTCTGCCAGTAAACACCACCAATAATAACAATATCTACTTCGCAGGAAAGAATGCTACTGGACAATCTGTGATTCTCAATAACCACTACGTAGATTTCGATTATATCTCCACCCTCGGGATGGAAATAATAGATGGAAGGGCTTTCTCAAAGGACTTCCCATCAGATAGTATGAATGTCGTACTCAATGAATCTGCCGTAAAGCAAATGGGTCTGGAAAATCCTATAGGTAGCTATGTGGCAGGATACGATCAAATAGGGGATAGCACCATTGTAGTGGCCTATAAGGTCATCGGAGTGCTAAAGGATTTTCATTACAAATCGCTCAAGACGAACATTGATCCACTCGCTTTTTTCATAGGAAAGAACACAGGATATGTTACTTTCAAAATCAGCGGTGATGATGTGAACGGAACCATTGCACGAGTTCACACGCTTTGGGATGAGTTTGCTCCAGGCCAGCCTTTCGCTCATAGTTTTCTTGACGAGCGTTTTGATAATATGTATGCGTCTGAGCAGAAAATAGGTAATATATTTGGTGTTTTTGCCTTCTTAGCGATCTTCATCGCTTGCCTTGGCTTATTTGGCTTAGCCAGCTTTACCGCAGAGCAAAAGCGCAAAGAGATCGGGATTCGCAAGGTGCTTGGAGCATCTGTAGGACATATAGTCAATAAGCTTTCGTTTAGTTTTATCAAGTTGGTCGTAATATCATTTTTGGTTGCTTCACCAATCGCCTACTTTGGGATGGATAGGTGGTTAGAGGATTTTGTCTATCGAGTAGATATCAACTTTTGGGTCTTTTTAGGCTCGGGTCTTGCAGCGGCTTTTATCGCTTGGCTCACCATGGGATTCCAATCTTGGAAAGCCGCTAGAACCAATCCAGTGAAGGCGCTGAGGAGTGAGTAGGGACAGGAAGTATAGTCCCAGAAGGAGCCAAGTGAAATTACTTTCTCCAAGGCATAAACCAGATACGGAAATTTATAAATCCATTCTTGTTCCTAACCGCTTTAATAGTTGGACTGATTTTGTAGCCTAAACGGGAAACAAAATGGTCGAAGAAATTATTAGAAAAGCGAGAGTTACTTCTGAAGGTCGAAGAATACTCTCATCAATTCAAAAGTCGTCATTAGTAGAAGATTGGGAAAGCTCTGGCTTATCTTGTCCTGAGTTTTGCCGTAGATACGGCTAATAGCTAGTCAATTGTATAAGTGGCGATCGGATGGCAAATTTTGGCTAGCATGAATAGATCTACACCAATGTCATTGTAGAATGATTGAGCATTTAGGTTCGTCAAGAAGATCACTGAAATAGTGAAGATGAGTGCTGGATATTGAATTTTCATATTTAAATAAAACTCATATCACATTTCAACTGAGCGATCTGTGATTAATTGTCAGCCTTAAATTAATTACCTCATATGCCAGTTAATTTTGATTTTATTTACTGAATATATCATTTATCAATTATTACTATTCTTTCAAAAAACTCCTTCTCAGTAGTCTTTATTTTAAGCAAGTAACTGCCAGAGGATATCGAGTTAATATTGATTTCGTCAGATTTTGAACTCATCAATTCCTTACCGGAGTAATCAATAATTGTTGCTTCTATAAAGCCAGAAGTTTCAATCTTCAGGAGCTCACTTGTTGGGTTAGGGAATACATGATTTATTTGGGCATTTATATCTAAAACTACAGGTTCATAAGTAATGCATTCAGATAGAAAAATACAATTGTCAAAAGTTACTTCTACCAAATAATTTCCCTTGTTTAACGGGGCAAATGAAGAGGTAGTGGCCCCAGTCACTGCTGATTTACTACCATTTAGGCAACTATACCATTGGTATGAATCAGCCAATTCAGAAACTGCGAAAATTCCATTGCTATATTCCAGGTCTAAGTTGAATTGAGTAATATCCAAAGTTAGATTGACAGTACTATCACAGCCCAAAGTGGAATTTAAAACCTGATTATAATTCCCTGCTTCGGTTAGGGTCTGTCCACCAAAGAGATAGTTATCTCCTTCACAGATAGCTACAGTAACGGATTCATCAAAAACTTGATTTACTTGTAAATCAAGAGAGACAATACTATCGCAGGTGTTTATAGCCTTGAATGTTTCAGTGTAGTTCCCAGAAGCAGAAAGAGTCTGCGTTCCAAAAACATAGTTATCTCCTTCACAGATTATAATTGAAACTGATTCGTTAAAAATTGGATTGACTGTCAAATCAAGAGAGACGAG